>CAWHJC010000016.1:0-24000 GCA_963829565.1 uncultured Actinomycetota bacterium | reverse complement strand
GCGGCGTACTCCTCGGCGTGCCCGCGGACCACTGCGCTGTTGACCTGTGCGAAGTTCAGCGAGGCCAGGTTGACCACGTTGAACATCAGCGTGCAGGGCGAGACCTCGGGCTCGCCGACCTCGCTCAGGTCTTCCTCGACGCAGTTGGCGTAGTGGTGGTGGGCGCCCATGAGGTGGCCGAGCTGGTGGGCGAGCACCTTCGCGGTGCCGTTGCGCTGCAGGGGGTCGTCGTGTTTCGGCCGGGCCGAAGTCCTCGCCGACGGCGAAGGCGTGGTTGTCGAAGCGCACTCCGCCGATGCAGTCGGCCAGTCCGGCGACCGCAGTGTTGCCACCCACCTGGATGCTTTCTTGTTGGTGAACACGTACACCAGGTCGGCGTCGGCCGGGCGGATCCCGCCGAAGCGGGCCTTGGCTTGGTCGATCAGGCCCTGGGCGTCGTCGCCGGTGAAGTTCACCGTCTCGTAGGACACCGCGCGCAGCGTGACGCCCAGTGGCGCATAGGAGGGCAGTGGCGGTGTTGAAGATCTCGGTTGCGCGGGAGACAGTCGGGCCGTCCACCAGGACACGCACCGCGAGGTCGAGTTGTGCTCCACCGAACAGGTATGACGGCGAGGCCGCGGCCGGTCGGTACCGCCTCGAGGCAGTCCTGTTCCTCGTCGATCGGCGCCGAGCCGTCGGCCCGCACCAGCGCGGCCCGCCCGTCGTACGTGGCGCCTGGGCTCACGGTGAACGGCTGGACCCGCACCTCGTAGGTACCGGCCGGCTCCCCGTCGATGACCACGGACTCGTTGCTGCTCGACGTGGCCGATGCGGCCACCTGCGAGCCGTCCGGTCCGTAGACGAACAGGTCCCAGTCGTCGCCGGTCGCACCGGTGATGGCGATGGACACGTCCTGGGTCCGCTTCGTCGTCACGTCGAGGAGGAAGTGGTCACAGGTTGGGTCACCGGCACCTACGCAGGCCACCGGGTTCGAGGCGGTCGCCGTGCCGGTCCAGGTCGTGGACTTCGACGTGCCCCCCACCGCGCCCGATGTGGGCGTCGCCGACCGGGCCGCGGTCGGTGCGGCGAGTCCGGCAGCGACAACCGCCGCCACCGCGAGGAAGGTCAGTCTGCGCATGCCCGTCCGCCTCCAGGTACGTGAATCAGATCGAAGTGATGTATTTCACAACGAACCGGGCGCCAAAACAGTCACGGGAGCACGCGGGGGTATCTCGTCACGCTCCGCACCTCGCCGCGAACTGAATGTCACATATTTTGGGGATTCGGGTGTTTTGTGTCACATTCGTGGGCAGCCGCGATGGGGACCTGCCGTGACCGATCCGTCGTCGCGCCGTTGATCCGTGTGCCGCCGCCCACACCCGGAGGACCCTCGTGCCATCCCTGACATCCCGCAGCGACTCCCCGTGCAGCCGGCGCCGCCCCTGGCAGCCGCCGCCCTGGCCCTCGGGGCTCTCTCGGCGGTGCCGACAGCGGCCGAGGGCTCGACCGCGTTCCCCGTCCAGCTGGTGCGCGTGGACACCCCGACCGGAGCCGACAAGGACCGGCTGGGCGACCTCGGCCTGGACCTGACCGAGCACGCCGGTCCCGGCTTCGTCGAGGTCGTAGCTGCATCGCGCCGCGGATGCGGACGGCCCTGAGAGGGCGCCGGCCTCACGTACGACGTTGAGATCCCGGACCTGGCTTTGCGGACGGCGCAGAACAACAAGGTCAGCAAGGCGTACGCCGCCGAGCGTCACCACATCGCCCGCTGCCCAGCGGCCGCGACAGCTACCGCACCCTGGCCGACTACGAGGCCGACATGCGGATGCTGGCCGCAAGCAAGTCCGACGTCGGCGAGCGCTTCGCGCTGCCCACAACACCCTCGAGGGCCGCACCGTCTACGGCGTCGAGGTCTCCGACGACGTCAACAGGGCGGCCACCGACGCGGAGCCGGTCTTCCTGAGGATGGGCCTGCACCACGCCCGCGAATGGCCGGCCGGCGAGATCGCGATGGTGTTCGCCTACGACCTGGTGAGAACTACGGCCACGACGCCCGGATCAACGACATGTTGGACAAGGTCGCGCGTCATCGTCGTGCCCGTCGTCAACGTGGACGGCTACAACTAGTCGGTCACCCCGGGCATGCTCCTCGGATCTGCGCGAGGTCGGCGAGGGCGGCCCCGTGGCGCGTGCTCGGCGGCTCCGGCAACGCCTACAAGCGCAAGAACTGCCGGATCGGCGACGGCGTCGAGGCGACTCCCAGGTGGCCGCGACGCGGTCCGCGAGCCCTGCGGCCACGGCATCGGCGTCGACCCCAACCGCAACTACGGCGGCTCCTGGGGCGGGCCCGGGCGAGCGTCCTGGTGGCCGACCCGACCTACCGCGGCGCCGACCCGTTCTCGGAGCCGGAGAGCAGAACATCCGCGAGCTGGTCTCAGCCGAGCACGTCACGACCTTGGTCACCAACCACACCTTCAGCGACCTCTGCTGCGCCCGCCGGGCCTGCGCGCGCAGGGCGACACCGCCGACGAGTCGACTACGCCGACCTCGGCGCCCGGATGGCGGCGCAGAACGGCTACACCAACCAGCACTCCTACCGAGCTCTACGACACCACCGGCACGACGGAGGACTGGTCCTACTACGCGACCGGTGGCTCGGCTACACCTTCGAGATCGGTGAAGAGTTCCACCCGCCGTTCCCGACCGTCATCGACCAGTACTTCGGCACCGGCGAGTACGCCGGCAAGGGCAACCGCGAGGCCTACCTCCTCGCGCTGGCCAACACTGCTGACACCACCAAGCACTCCCTGGTGTCGGGCAAGGCTCCGGCAGGGGCCACGCTGCGACTGCGCAAGCAGTTCGCCACGCCGACCTTCGACGGCTCGTCGTTCACCGACCGGCTCGACACCACGATGACCGTCCCGGCGGGCGGCAGCTTCTCCTGGCATGTCAACCCGAGCACCCGTCCGCTCGTCATGAAGCACCGGCTGCAGGTGCTCGCCGAGGAGCCCACGCGCGAGGAGACGTTCACCGCGGGCACGGCACTACTGCCGAACCAGCACGAGGACAAGGAGTTCGTGGTCACCGAGACCGACCAGGACCTGCTGCAGGTGGAGCTCGACTGGCGCACCCCCGACGACTACGACCTCGAGGTCTACTACCGGGAGGCCGACGGCTCACTCACTGAGGTCGCGAGCTCCGGCAACTTCGTCGGTGAGAAGGAGCTCGCAACGGTCGACACCCCGAAGGCCGGGACCTACGTCCTGCGCGTGATCAACTTCGCGTCGGTGAGCCCGACCTGACCATGACCGCCGGTCTCTACGACACACAGGACACCATCGTCGGTGACGGCCTGGTCGAGAACTGGACACTCACCTGCGAGCGGCCGGACGGGACCGTCCTCCAGACGGTGCCGGTGATCGTCGACCGCGGGCAGCAGGTCAAACCAGACCTGTCGGCCTGCCGCTCCCGGTTCTGACGCAGGCCGCGCACGACCGCCAGGCGCTGCTCAGCTTCGCTGGTGAGGGCTGACCCCGCGGGCCGACGCCGCCCTCGGGGGATGGCGGCGCCGGCCCTCCCAGTGTGCGCCCACATCGGCCCGTTGTGTTCCGGAGCCCAGGGCCGCGCGGAGCGACTTCGCTACGCTGCCGCTCATGATCGTCAAGGGTCTGGGCTGAGCGGCTGCTGTGAACGAGCACCCCGTCTTCGTCGCAGAGGCGACGCTTCGTGACTTCCCCCTTCGGATCTGGCACCGGCAGCTGGAGCACAACCAGGCACTTCTGCGCGAGTTCCAGCTGATGGCATCGGCACGGCCGAGCGACGCCGTGGACGACGTGCCGGCCCGGCTGCTCGAGATGGCGGGGCTGTTCATCGCCCGGTACGGCCAGACGATGGACCACCTGACCGCGCAGCGGATGGCCGCCTACGAGGCGGGGCTGGAGAAGTTCGACTCCGTCGTGCCGCTGCCCGCGGAGACCCTCGACATCGTCCCTCGGGCGGTCGCGATGATGCGCGAGGTCGACGACTACTGCCGGGACGGAGACCTGCTGACGCTGGCGACTCCCTCGGACGTCATCGCTTTGCAGGAGTGGTCGACATCCGAGATCCTCGCCCAGTTCCAAGGCGCCGCCGCGACACCATGGGCCGGTCCGTTCGACTAACTGGGTGTGTCCCTACGGTGGGTGCATGTATCTGGAGAACCTCGTCACCGACGCCGTCGAGCCGCAGCGGCTGGGCCGGTTCTGGGAGGCGGTGCTCGGCGGTGAGCGGCTGACCGACGAGCCTGCCGGCTTCGAGACGCGGCTCACCATCGAGGACGGACCGGTGCTCGACCTGGGCTTCCAGCGCGTCCCCGAGCCGCCAGCCGGGCCGCCGCAGACTCCATCTGGACCTCTTGGGCGGGGCCCGCCAGACTCAGGAGGTCGAGCGGCTGCTCGGGCTGGGCGCACGACACCTCGACATCGGTCAGCGCGATGTCCCCTGGGTGGTGCTCGCCGACCCGGAGGGCAATCCCTTCTGCGTCATGGAGGATCGAGCGGCGTACGCCGACACCGGACCCCTCGCGGCGCTGCCGCTCGACTCTGCCAATCCGGACAGGGATGCGGAGTTCTGGTCCTGGCTGAGCGGCTGGACCGACGCGGTCGGCGTCGCACCCCGGTCCCTGCGCCACCCGTCGCTGCGTGGTCCCCTCCTGGAGCTGTGCCATGAGCCAGCCCCCAAGGGGACGACCAAGAACCGGCTGCACCTCGACATCCGGCTCGAGACTGGAGACGATCCCGACGGGGTTGCGGCAGGCATCGCCGAGCGCGGCGGCGGCAAGCTCCACCACCCGGAGTGGGGCGAGCTGCCGTGGCGTTCCTACACCGACCCCTCCGGCAACGAGTTCTGCGTGCTCCCAGCGCGGTCGTGAGGAACAGTCACCTGGGCTGGCGATGCCCCGATCTCAGGTCCACTGTGCCGTTCTTCTCCCCGTTCGGAATGGGCACCCGCTCCGGGTCCGGGCGGGCCCGGGGCCGAGGAGGTCCGTGGCCGCGCCGTGGCCCGGACCGGGTCCCCGGGCTTGCCATCTTTGGCGGCCTGCTGCCCAACGTCCCGCCCAGCGACTCCCACCAGTCGACGAACCGGGGGTGCCGGCGCAACGCGTCGAGATCGGCGTCGTCACGGATGTAGCTCATCGACGGGTAGGCCTCGCGACGGTTCCTGACCGCCTTCGACAGCAGCTCGACGGACCTCGTCGCGACACGCTCGTAGGTCCGTTCCCAGTCGGCCGTCCTGACCCGTCGGCCGGGGCGCGATCATCAGCGCGTAGAAGCAGGCCGCGTTGTAGGCCGGCAGCCCGCTCGCGCGATTGCCTCGCCTCAGGACACGGCGCATCCTCCGCTCGAGGGCGGTCACCCGGTCGTCCTCGCGCATCGGGGCGTCCGGTTCGTCGTCCATCAGCTGGGACAGCTCGGCCGCGATCACAGCGGTCTTGACGCTGGCCTTTGCCCGCTGCCGTTCGCGGGAGAGCAGGAGCCAGCGCAGGAACAGCGAGCGGTGCTCCCGGCGGATGCACCACCAGGCCAGCGTCAGCCGGTTCAGGTCCCGCTGGATGGAGCGGAACTCGGCCAAGGCCAGCTCGACGAGGTAGTGGGCGTCGGGGGCGTCCGGCCAGGCGGGTGGACGGTGCGTGAACCGGCGTCCCGCCCACTCGTCGACGTACGCTCGCACGCCTCGTTGGTCCTGCGCTGTCGCCTCGGTCGAGGCGGCCTGGAAGCGGTCCGGGTGCTGGAGCGCGATCGCCAACCGGTAGCGGGCCTGGATGAACTGCCGGTGCCGCCGGGAGAAGGTCGCGTAGATCCGCAGCGCGCGGAGCCGGCAGTCGGCCGACTCGCGGCGGAGGTCGTCGGCGTCGTGGCTCGCCGCCGCGTCCAGCTCGCGGGCGCGCGCCTCCAGCGTGTACGCCAGCTCGAGGGCCGCCAGGCCGTTCCCGGGGTCGGCGAACTGCGCCCTGCCGAACGCCCAGGCCTGCCGCTCCAGCTGGTCGCCACCCGCGCCGGACGCCTTGATGGCGATCCCCTCGTGATAGGCGCGCAGCCCGGCCGCGCCCTGGCTGCGCCACCGCAGCCAGGACGGGATCGTGTCGCAGGCGGCCAGCGCCCGGGCGATGATGTCGTGGGCGGCCTCGTCCAGCACCTCGTCCCAGCTGGCCGCCCAGTAGGTCGTCGACGAAGACGGAGCCGCCGTTGCGTCGCGACGACGCCTCGACGACGACGCCGCAGGTCCGGCGCGGCCGTCTCCCGACGACGACCGCCCCCTCGATCGTCCAGCCGTTGACCGGGTTCGCCAGGCCGGCGAGGTAGGCCGCGACCTTCCCGACCCAGCTGGCGTCCTTGGGGTTGAGGGTCTCCAACAGTCCAGGGCAGGTCCCTCGGGCCGCGAGGGCCGGGAACCTGCGCCCTGCGTGAGCAGCTGCTGCGACAGCGCGGCACGGAGCAGCGTCCCGGCCTGGCTGCCGGTCGGGGCGGACCTGGTCGCCGACGGCCTCGGCGCGGCGTCGCGGAACGTGCCGACCTCGACCGTGATCGGGTCCTTGCGAGTGCTGAGCCGGTCCAGGCCGCGGTACGCCCACAGGCACAGGAAGGCCAACGCCACGAGCGTGACCACCCCGACGAACGGGTTCTCGACGCCGAGCACCGGGCCCACCGTCCTCGCGACGATCGCGTCCAGGCGGTCCACGAAGAGCTGGTCGGTCGAGCAGTCCCGCGCGCACGCCCCGGGGTCCTCGCGGTAGGTCGCGACCGTGAGCACGACCAGGGAGAGGGACCCGAGTGCGCAGGCCCGCAGCGCCGTCCTCCCGAACAGCCACGCGACGGGCAGGAGCGCCCCGAGGAGGACCGCGGTCGTGCCGGCCAGTGCGGGCCACCAGGTCGTCACGGTGACGTCAACCGGTCAGTGACGGCGCGGGGTCGGTCTTGCCGGCCAGGGACCTTCCGATAGTCGCCGCGATCCGTACGTCGCCGAGGTACTCCGTGATGCTGTGTGCGCGCTCCGGCGGGTTCTCGGTGACGATGTCGGTGACCTGAGCGCCCCAGGTCGGTCGCAGCGGGCACCCGATGGCGACCGCGTCGGGGGCGCACCAGGCGTTCAGCCAGCTCCCGACCTGCTCAGGGTGGTGCACCCCGCCGGCGAGGAGCCGGCCGTGCACGGCGTCCATCCCCAACGGGCTGCCCGCGGTCACCAGGAGCGGCACGCTCGACGTCGGCGCCCAGCCGCTCGAGCACGTCCATCGCGACCACCGTGCCGAGGCTGTGGCTGACGAGCACGACCCGTCGGCCCGGCGGCCAGCCGGCGGCGATCGTCTCGAGCACCGCGTCCCGGATGCGCGGGCGCCCGAGGTAGGCCGCCACGTCGGCGAAGACCAGAGCGATGACGGTGTCGTCCAGTCCGGTACGCCGGGACAGCCAGCTCAGCTGGCGCTGCAGCCTCCCGACGACCGTGCTGCCGATGCTGCCGATGCCCTCCTCGGTCGCCACGCTCTCTGTCGCCGAGAGGTCCGCGGGCATCCCTGCCCGCGACGCCGCCTGCGCGATGAGCTGCTCGTAGACGGGACGCGCGGGGTCGCCCGGCGGCGGCGCGAGCGACTCGGCCGGATCGATCAGGCCGTCGCCGACGACCCGGGCGGCCGCCTCGCGGGGCTGGAGCACCTCGGCCAGCCGGTCCCCGTAGAACGGGAACCATGCCGTCCCTGGGTCCAGCGGCGGCAGCTCGGCCCGGGTCATGCCGGCATTGAGCCCCGCCATCCACGCGACGCGGAGCCGACGCGGGTCCTTGCCCTGCTGGCTGCGGCCGTGCAGGAAGACGAGGGCGACGTCCGCGCCTGCCTGGCCCCGCAGTCCCGGGACGGGCCGAGCCACTGCCTCCGGCCTGCCGCGCTCGGCCGCCGCCCGGTTGCCGTCACCGAGGTCGATGAGGGCCGGGGGACCGGTCGGCTGGGCCGGCACCACGCGACGTAGCAGTCGCCGGACCGAGCTCGGCGAGCAGCGCCGCACGCTCCGTGTCGAGCTCCTGCGCCGCGAGGAACGCCAAGATCTTGCTGGTCCGGGCGCCCTCGTTCGCGACCCAGGCGACGGCGTCGTCGCCGTCGCCCTCCTGCCAGAGCTGACCGTCGGTGCGGAGCAGGCGCCCCTGCTCGTCCTTCTTGGGCACGCCCTGCGTGGTGCAGCCCGACGACTTCCCACTGGTCGTTGTAGACCGGCGACCCGGAGTTTCCCGGCTCGGTGTCGGTCGAGTAGTGCAGGAAGTCCGGGAGCAGCAGAAGGAGCCGGTTGCTGCGGATCGCGATCTCCTTGAGCCGGCCGTTGGGGTGACCGATGACGTTCACCGACTCGCCCACGACGATCTTCCCCTGCTGCCGGATCATCTCGTTCCAGCCGAAGTGCTCGCCCGCCGGCTTGCCGTCGGCCGCCGGGCGCAGCAGCACCAGAGTCATGTCGAGGTGGTCGTCGGTGATGAACAAGCCCGTCGGGTCGAGCTCGAAGCGCGATGAGATCTGCGGCTGGTTGTCGATGTCGAGCTCGGCGGAGAACTCGACCACGACGCTCTCCGCCGCCTCCACCGACGGCAGGACATGGTTGTTCGTCATCAGCAGCCGCGGCGAGACGAGGAACCCGGTGCCGAGGGGCAGCTCGCGGCCGTTGTCGCGCGTCGAGATCCTGGCGACGGTCCTGGCTGCCCGCGCGCCGCGCGGCAGGAACGTCCACGACTGCAGCTCGTTGCTGGCATCGATGATGCGCTCGAGGGCGAGCCGCTTGTTGGTGGTGGGGGAGACGGCGACCTTGACGATGGCGTCGGCGGGCGTCTCGTTGCGTGCCAGCAGCCGGCCGGCCCGCGCCTCCAGCCGTTCCAGGCTGTCGTGGACCCCGGTGCCGTTCTTCTCCCGCGCGCGCTGGTTCTTGGTCCGGGCGGTCTCCGAGTCGGCGAACCGCTCGGTGGCCAGCGCCACCTGTCGTTCGTGGGCATCGCGTACGTCGTTGTAGAGCTCGCTCATGCTCGACCCCCTGTCCGAGGCTCAGACCGACAGCCGGAACCCGAGTCGTCCGGTGCGGCGCAGGAACTGTCGCCAGGTGCCGGTGTCGGTGAGGCTGCCGCCGCCGAGGTGCACCATGTCCAGCGCCTCGTCGATCGCCGCCTGCGTGTTGCTGCCAAGGCTTCCGTCCACGACCAGCCGTGGTGACCGTGTCGTAGATCTCGTTGCAGAGCGACTGGACCAGCTTCACCGTCGACTGGCTTCCCGCGTTGAACCGGACCGACCCTCCTCCGTTGTCCTGGTGGATGTGGTCCTCGTGGTCGGCGTTGAACTCGGCGTGCAGGACGAAGCTCGACACGCTCCTGCACAGGGCGGCCAGTGCCCAGTAGCGCTGGCGCACCTGCCGGGGACGGGTCCTCGTGGTCACGGCTTGAGTGGGGAGATCTTGACGTCCGAGAACATCCAGATGTCCCAGTCGCACGCCCGGCCCATGCCATGCATCCCGGGCTTGCTGACCATCATCCCGGCGGTCGCGAGCCGCTTGATCTGACCGAACTCCTCCGGTGCCCGGGCGGCCACGAGGCGGACGGTCCGCTCGAGCACGTCCTTGAAGCCCATGTCCACCGGGAACGTCCGGGGCTCGGTCTCGCCGCCGCGGGCAAAGATGAGGTCGGCCCCGGCCAGGGTCCCCACCTGCACGATGTTGGCCGCCTCGGTGACGACCGGCCCCTCTGTGATGTCGTCCGCCGAGACGGGGCCGCAGGCCTCCTCCTCGCTGATCTGGGCCTCGGCCGGCACCGCCTCGTTCTCCGCGGCGTCCAGGTTGAGGTCGTCGATCTCTGCCTTCGCCTCTTCGGCGAGCGTGTCGTCGACGACGCCAGGTGTCAGGTCCATGTCGCCCCCTCAGCGCTCTGCCGGGCCCGCTCGACCGGGGCCCGCGCAGCCATACCCCCGTCACTCACCGTGCTCCCGGATCAACTGCCTGACAAGGGACCCGGCAATCTCTTTGCCATCGGGGATCCCGCCGCCCGGCGGACTTTCAGACGAACTCGATCTTCGCCTCCTTGATCAGGGGGTCGCTGCGCAGCGTCCACAGGGCGACCGCCTCGTTGCCCTGCAGGTAGCGGCCGCCGAAGTGCAGGCCGACGACGAGGTGTGTGGTCAGGTCGACCAGGCACGAGCCCGAGTTGCCGCCCAGCGTGGAGCAGTCGTGCACGACCCGCGAGGCGCAGCGCGACACGGAGCGGAGCGCACCGGGCTGGAGCCTCTTGACGTTGTAGATGCCGCCGAAGATCCGCGCCATCTCCGCGGGGTCGTTGCGCCGGGAGTCCGCGGCCGGGTAGCCGACCGCGTAGACCTTGCTCCCCTTGCGCAGCTTCGGCTCGGCCGCCAAGGCGAGGGTCGGCGGAAGCGTCGTCCCCGACCGCTGGGTCACCCGCAGGGCCGCCAGGTCGTGGCGGTCGTGCACCCCGACGATCCCGGTGACGTCGAACTCTCTCGGTGCGGCGCTGTTGATCTCTTCGGCGAAGTCGATCCGCGAGCGGATGCGCGGGGTGAACGTCCATGACGTGGACCCGGCGCGGGCGAACGTCTCCGCGACGTGGCGGTTGGTCAGGACGACCCGCGGCGAGGCCAGCCATCCGGTGCCGACCCAGTCCAGCTCGGGATGCCCGGTCAGCTCGATCCGTCCGACGCTGCCCAGGACGGTCTCGATCTCCTGGCGGCTGCTCTCCAGGGCGCCGGACCACGGCTCCGGGGCGGGGAAGAACGACCCGTCCTGCACCAGGATCGCGGGACGTGCCATCAGCAGGACGATGGCCTCGGCAGCCTCGACCTCGGTCGTGCCGAGGTTGGCCTCCTCTCCGTGGCGGATCAGCTTGTCGACGGCGGTCCGGCTCGGCTCCACGAACTCCTCGAGCCGAGCACGGCTGGCCGCCTCGATGGCGGGCAGCTCCTCCGGCGGGGCGCCCACGATGGCGCGCGTCCGGTACTCCGCGCGACCCGGCGCCACCTTGCGGACGACCGTCGGAGCGTCGTCCTCCAGCTCCTTCGCGATGGCCCCCAGGTCGTCGCCGGAGCGCTGCAAGATCTCCCTGACCAGCTCGGTTCTGTCCATGACAGCTCGTTCCTCCCCGCGTGCCGCCGACCGGCACCGCCCCTGGTGCCGGACGCTACTCCCGGTCGCGTGACCTGAACAGGGTGTGATATTTCTGCGCCGCGACCCCTGGACGGCTGTGGTCCGCGGTGCAACTCTCGGGGTCACCGAGCGCGAGGGGGAGGCCACGCGATGACATTCGACCGGACGCGCTACTGCATCCACACCGGGGCGGACGGCCGTCTCCTGACAACCACTACCGCGGATATCGACGCGCTGTTCGCGCGGCTCCGGGACGCGTCGCGGGTCGTCGTGCACTTCCATGGCGGGCTGGTGAGCACGCGCACCGGGTTCGCGGTGGCCGAGCGGCTCACCCCCACGTACGAAGCGGCCGGCGCGACGCCGGTGTTCTTCGTCTGGAGCAGCGGCATCCACGAGGTCGTCGGGGGCAACCTGTCCGAGATCTTCGGCGAGGACATCTTCCAGCGGTTGCTGAGCCGGGTGACCTCGATCGCGATGCGCAAGCTCGGCGACGACACCCGCGAGACGGTCGGTGGCGACGACCTGCGCACCGTCGAGGCGGAGCTGGCGAGGCGGGACAGCAAGGACGAGCCGTTCGCGGACTTCCGCGCAGATCCCGGTGTCGGGGAGCTGACCGACGAGGAACGTCGACGGTTCGAGGCCGAGCTGGACCAGGACGGCGAGCTCAGCCGCCAGCTGCAGACCGTCCTCGAGGCGCGGCTGCCGCAGACGACGGAGTCCGTCGAGGGCGGGGCCGTCGTGCGCACCCGCGCGTCGGCCCAGTCCCTGATGTCCCCCGAGGTCCTCGCCGAGCTCGACGCCGGTGCATCGTCGACGCAGGAGGGCCTCGTCTCCACGGCGACGCTGGGGAAGAAGGCGGTGCAGGCGCTGGCGGCAGTCGTACGGCGGTTCAGGGCCGACACCGACCACGGGCTCTACTGCACGGTCGTCGAGGAGCTGCTCCGGGCCTTCTACCTGGCCAACGCCGGAGGCACGGTCTGGCACGCCATGAAGCGGGAGACCGAGGACACGTTCGCCGCCTCGGCCGAGCCCCGTGGCGGCCGGCTGTTCATGGACGGCCTGGCCGAGCTCGCGGCGGCCCGGCCGGAGGTCGAGGTGACCCTGGTCGGCCACAGCACTGGCGCAGTCTTCATCGACAACCTGCTCGTCGACCTCGCCGAGCGGAAGGCGGCTGGCACGATGCCCGCCGAGTTCCGCATCAAGAACGTCGTCTTCCTCGCCCCGGCTGCGACGTTCGCCCACGTCGCCAAGGCGGTGCAGCGATGGGACGACGTCGCAGACGGCTTCCGGATGTTCACGATGTCCGACGAGGCCGAGATCGCCAACCATCTCGTGCCCCGCGTCTACCCGCGCTCGCTGCTCTACTTCGTCTCCGGCGTCGTGGAACGCGGCCCGTCCGGCCGGTCCGGTTGGGCGCCGATCGTGGGTCAGCGCCGCTACTACGAGAAGACCTGGTTCGACATCGACGACGACATCGCCGCGGTGGGGGCCTTCGCCGACCCGACTGCGCCGCACCGACGCGTCGTCTGGTCACCCACCGACGACGGTGAGCCGGCCGGCTTCCGCAGCACGGCGCGCGACCACGGGACCTTCGACGACGACGCCGAGGTGCGCGCCAGCCTCCAGGAGATCGTCAGGGGCTGAGCCGATCGGCTAGTCGGCCGCCGCGACGACCACCCAGATCACCGCCATCAGCACGAACACCGCGGCAAAGGCCAGCAGGACTGACGGCGGCGGCACGATCGACTGGTGTCGTTCAGGCAGGTGCTTCATGGCTCCGCTCTAGACCGGTGGTGCTCGCACGTCAAGCAACGTCAAGCAACTCGAACACCGAGGACCCCGTGCCGGTGGGCTCGGGGTCCTCGGGACGCTGGTCGGGGCTGTGCTCAGCGCTCCCGGTCGGAAGCGGTGGCAGGGGTCTCGGCGAGCCGCTCGCTGTCGTCCTGGAAGGACACGGACATCTCGCGCAGCTTGCCCTCGTGGGCGCGCCCGTGGTGTGCGCAGAAGAGGAGCTCGCCGCCGGAGGCCAACGTCACGCGGATGTAGGCCTGGGCCCCGCAACGGTCACAGCGGTCTTCGGCCGTCAGGGCTGGGTGCGAGGCTAGTGCTGAGGTCACGACACCCTCTCTGTGTGTGTGGGCTCTCGGTCGAGTGGTCGTACCGGTGTCAACAGTCAACCATCCGTCTTTCGTTCCCACCGACGACCCGGCCTGGTTCCGCTCTGCGCGTACCCATTGTATGTTGCTGTTGCCCATCTCACAGCACGGACCAACCCCGCGGGGGTCACAACCCGGTCACGGCGTGTCGGACCACCCGTTCGGGTGATCGTCCACAGGCCCGGACCCTCCCGGCGCGGTGCGCAGGGCGGTGTCCCGCCCCGCCGGTAGCCTCTGTCCACGTGACCCAGACGCTCCATGCCCGCAGCGACGGCGAGTTCGAGCCCGACGCCTACTCCGCCCGCAACCTGCTCGTGCTGGAGGGTCTCGAGGCGGTCCGGAAGCGCCCCGGGATGTACATCGGGTCCACCGACTCCCGCGGTGCTCATGCACTGCGTCTGGGAGATCATCGACAACGCGGTCGACGAGGCCCTGGGAGGGCACTGCACCCGCATCGAGGTGGAGCTGCACGCCGACGGCTCGGTCGAGGTCCGGGACGACGGGCGCGGCATCCCGGTCGACGTGGAGCCGCGCACGGGTCTGGCCGGGGTCGAGGTGGTGATGACCCGGCTGCACGCCGGCGGCAAGTTCGGCGGCGGCTCCTATGCCGCGACCGGCGGGTTGCACGGTGTCGGCGCGTCCGTGGTCAACGCGCTCGCCGCCCGGCTCGACGTCGAGGTCGACCGAGGTGGCAAGACCCACGCGATGAGCTTCCGCCGGGGCGTCCCGGGGCGGTTCGGCAACGGCGACCCCGACTCGCCGTTCGTGGAGGGGTCCGGGTTGCGCGTGACCGGCAAGGCGCCGAAGAAGCGCACCGGCACCCGCGTCCGCTACTGGGCGGACCGGCAGATCTTCCTCAAGGACGCCGGTGTCTCGCTCGACGAGCTGCACAACCGGGCCCGGCAGACCGCGTTCCTGGTGCCGGGGCTGACCCTCGCTCGTGCGCGACGCCCGCGGCGACGAGACGATCGAGCAGTCGTTCCGCTTCGACGGCGGGATCAGCCAGTTCTGCGAGTTCCTCGCGCCCGACCAGAGCGTCAGCGACGTCCTGCGGCTGCAGGGTGTCGGCCACTTCAAGGAGACCGTCCCGGTCCTCGACGACAAGGGCCACATGACGTCCCAGGAGCTCGAGCGCGAGCTCACGGTCGACGTCGCGCTGCGGTGGGGCACCGGCTACGACACCGTCGTGCAGTCCTTCGTCAACATCATCGCCACGCCGAAGGGCGGCACCCACCTGCAGGGCTTCGAGCGGGCCTTGACCAAGACGCTCAACGAGACGCTCCGCTCGCAGCGGGTCCTGCGCGCCGCGGAGGACGACGTCGTCAAGGACGACGTGCTCGAGGGGATGACCGCCGTGGTGACGGTGCGGCTGGCCGAGCCGCAGTTCGAGGGCCAGACCAAGGAGGTGCTCGGCACCGCCGCCGCGTCGAGCATCGTCGCGTCCGTCGTCGGCAAGGAGCTCAAGGCCGCCCTCACCAACCCGAAGCGGGCCGGCAAGGCGCAGGCCAAGGCCATCCTCGACAAGGTCGCGGCGGCGGCCCGGACCCGGGTGGCGGCGCGGCAGCACAAGGAGCTGCAGCGGCGGAAGAACGCCCTGGAGACCTCGTCGCTGCCGGCCAAGCTCGCCGACTGCCGCAGCGACGACGTGGAGCGCAGCGAGCTGTTCATCGTCGAGGGGGACTCCGCGCTCGGCACCGCCAAGCTCGCCCGCAACTCCGAGCACCAGGCCCTGCTGCCCATCCGCGGGAAGATCCTCAACGTCCAGAAGGCCTCGGCCTCGGACATGCTCCGCAACGCCGAGTGCGCGGCGATCATCCAGGTGATCGGCGCCGGCTCGGGGCGTACGTTCGACATCTCGGCCGCCCGCTACGGCCGGGTGGTGCTGATGGCGGACGCCGACGTCGACGGTGCCCACATCCGCTGCCTGCTGCTCACGCTCTTCTACCGCTACATGCGCCCGATGGTGGAGCAGGGGCGGGTCTTCGCCGCCGTACCCCCGCTGCACCGGATCGAGGTCGTCAACGCCGGCAGCAAGAAGCAACGAGGTCGATCTACACCTACTCCGAGGCGCAGATGCGCAAGACGCTCGCCGACCTCCAGCGCAAGGGGAAGCGGTACAAGGAGCCCATCCAGCGCTACAAGGGCCTCGGCGAGATGGATGCCGACCAGCTGGCGGAGACCACGATGGAGCCCCGCCACCGGATGCTGCGCCGGGTCACGATCGGAGACGTCGAGGCGGCCGAGCAGGTCTTCGACCTGCTGATGGGCAACGAGGTCGCACCCCGGCGCGACTTCATCGTGGCCGGCGCCTCCCGCGTCGACCGGGACAGCATCGACGCCTGACGTCGCCGGTTACGTCGCCTGACACCAGGGGGTCAGGCCGGGCGCGGGACGCGCCGATGACCAGATGGTGCTGACCTGGGTCTCCCTCGCTGCCGCGCTGGGCGCGCTGCGTGGTGGCTGGCCGCTGGGCGACCGGGCGGGTGGACGGCCTCGGTCGGGTGCGCGCCTTCCCGCTGGTCTCGGTCCTGCTCCTCACCTCCGTCGCCGTCGGGGCCGCCGTCCCGGTGGTCCGGGCGCACCGCCTCGAGAGCACCCTGAGCGAAGCGGCGAGCGTTCTGGTCGGTGCCGAGGTCACCGTGGACTGCCAGAGCCGCGGCCAGGAGTTCCTCGACGTCGGCGCCGAGCTGGGCTGGGTGCGCTACGACCGGGCCGGCGTGCCCGAGCCCAGGACCCTCATCAAGCGGGCACCCTGCGCCGCCCTGGCCGGCTACCTGCGGTCGGACCGCTCCTCGCCGAGCCCTGACCAGGTGGTCGCGGTGCACGTGCTCAGCCACGAGGCGCGGCACATGGCCGGGCTCACGGTGGAGGCCGAGGCGGAGTGCGGCGCGGTGCAGCGCGACGCCCTGGCGGCGCGGCTGCTGGGCGCCGACCCGGCCCAGGCGCGGGCGCTGGCCGAGGCCTACTGGCGGGAGGTCTACCCCCGGATGCCCGATGAATACCGGACGCCCGACTGCGTCCCCGGCGGGCGGCTGGACGAGCGCCTGCCGGACGCCCCGTGGACGGTCGCATCAGGCTGAGCCGTCCGCTATCCGGACCGAGGGCTGAAGGTCCAGGCGCGTCCGGCCGATGACAGAAGCATGTTGCTCCTCCTCTCACTCCTGACGGTGGCGTACTTCGCCGTGGTGCTGTGGGTGCGGCGGACGAGGCGGTCCGGTCCGGCGGCCGTCACCGGCCTGGCGGCGGTGGCCGCCCTGCCGGAGGACGACCAGCCGCCCGTGACAGCAGTGGGCTGGCCGCCCAGCGGCACCGGCTTCACGACGTACGTCGACGACGGCTTCGAGGCACTGGACGCCTACCTCTCCGAAGGCGCCGCCTGAGCCGATCGTCGCTCCGGCCCGCACTCGCCGGCGATGATCACGTTCCCGTGATCATTGCCCTCGGACCGCGCTGAATTCGGGCGGTCGGGGGGCATCCAGCGCGGTCGGGCCGCGGCGAAGTGCGACGCCTCAGCGACCCGCGCGGTGGTCAGCGCCCGACGGCCGGCCCGCTCACGGCCGCCAACGGCTGGCTGGCCGCCAAGCCCGAGCCGTCGCGCCTGCCGGTCGCGTCCGGCAGGTCCACCGCGACCCCGGTGGCGGCTGCCGCCCGAGGAGGCGCCGCGCCGGCCCAGGCCACCGTCAGCACGTCCTCGCCGCGGAGGAACCGGTGGCAGCGGACCCCTCCGGTGCCACGGCCCTTGGCGGGGTACTCGGCGAACGGCGTCACCTTGACCGAGCCGGCGTCGGTGCCGGGCAGGGCGGCCGACGACCCGGACACCGTCACCACCGCGGCCTCCTCGCCGGCGGGGACCACGCCGAAGAACACCACCCGGGCGTCCCCGGCCAGCCGGACGCCGGCCATCCCGCCGGCCGACCGGCCCTGGGGGCGCACGGCCGACGCGGCGAAGTGCAGCAGCTGGGCGTCACTCGTGACGAACACCAGCTCGTCGTCCTCCGACGCCAGCTCGACCGCGCCGACGACCCGGTCGCCGTCCTTGAGCCCGACGACGTCCCAGGTGTCCTTGTTCTGCGGGTAGTCGGCGACGACGCGCTTGACGACTCCCAGCTCGGTCCCCAGGGCCAGGCTGCCGGCGACCGGCCCGTCGGTGGCGAGGCTGCACAGCGCCAGCACCCGCTCGTCCTTGTCCAGCGACAGGAACTCCGACACCGGGGCACCGCCGGACAGGTGTGGCGCGCTCGCCGTGGCCGGGACCGCCGGGACGTCGAGGACCCCGAGCCGGACCATCCGCCCGGCCGTCGTCACAGCCGCGATGTCGCCGCGCGCCGTCGACCGGACCACCGACACGACGACGTCGTGCTTGGCCCGCGCGCCCTCCGTCGGCAACGGGTCGTCCGTCAGGGTGCGGGCCAGCAGGCCGGTGGAGGACAGCAGCACCCAGCACGGGTCGTCGGTCACCTCGAGCGGCACCGCGGACGTCGCGGGAACGCCCGCCGACTCGAGCAGGACGGTCCGCCGGGGGGTGCCGAACCGCTTCGCCACGTCGGCGAGCTCGCCGGACACCGTGTCCCGCAGCAGCCTGTCGGACTCGATGATCTCGGTCAGCTCGGCGATGGTATTTCGCAGCGTCTCCTGCTCCGCCTCGAGCTCGAGGCGGGAGAACTTGGTGAGGCGGCGCAGCGGCATGTCGAGGATGTAGTTGGTCTGGATCTCCGTCAGCTCGAAGATGGACATCAGCCGCTCGCGTGCCGCGGCTGCGTCGTCGCTGGTGCGGATGACCTGGATCACCTCGTCGATGTCGAGGATGGCGACGAGCAGGCCGTCGACCAGGTGCAGGCGCTCCTGGGCCTTGGTCCGGCGGTGCACGCTGCGTCGCCGCACCACGTCGAGCCGGTGCGCCACGTAGACCTCGAGCAGCTCCTTGAGACCCAACGTGCGCGGCTGGCCGTCGACGAGAGCGACGTTGTTGATGCCGAACGTCTCCTCGAGCGGTGTGAGCCGGTAGAGCTGCTCCAGGATCGCCTCGGGGTTGAAGCCGTTCTTGACCTCGATCACCAGGCGCAGGCCCTGGGTGCGGTCGGTGTAGTCGTCGACGGCCGTGATGCCCTGCAGCTTCTTGCCGCGGACCAGCTCGGCGATCTTCTCCTTCACCCGTTCGGGCCCGACACCCCACGGCAGCTCGGTGACGACGATGCCCTTGCGGCGCGGCGTGACGTTCTCCACCCGGGCCGCTGCCCGCGTGCGGAAGGTGCCGCGGCCGGACTCGTAGGCCTCCCGGACGCCGTCCAGCCCGACGATCTTGCCGCCGGTCGGGAGGTCAGGACCGGGAATGAACCGCATCAGGTCGTCGAGGCCGGCGTCCGGGTGCTTGAGCAGGTGCCGGGCAGCGGACACGACCTCGACCAGGTTGTGCGGCGGCATGTTGGTCGCCATGCCGACGGCGATGCCGGCCGCACCGTTGACCAGCAGGTTGGGGAAGGCTGCCGGCAGCACCTCGGGCTCGAGCTCGCGGTCGTCGTAGTTGGGGCGCAGGTCGACGACGCCCTCATCGATGCCCGCCGTCAGGGTCATCGCGGCCGGGGTCAGCCGGCACTCGGTGTAGCGGTAGGCCGCGGGCGGGTCGTCGTTGCCCAGCGTGCCGAAGTTCCCGTGTCCGTCGACGAGCGGCAGCCGCAGGGACCATGGCTGCGCCATCCGGACCAGCGTGTCGTAGATCGCCGTGTCGCCGTGCGGGTGCAGCGACGCCATCACGTCGCCGACGACGCGGGCGCACTTCACGTGCCCGCGGTCCGGCCGCAGCCCCATCTCGGCCATCCGGTACAGGATCCGCCGGTGCACCGGCTTGAGCCCGTCACGGGCGTCGGGGAGGGCGCGGGAGTAGATGACCGAGTAGGCGTACTCCAGGAAGGAGCCCTGCATCTCGTCCGAGACGTCGATGTCGGTGATGTTCTCGGTGAAGTCACCGTCGGGCGATTCGTTGCGCGGAGAGGTCCGGGATCTGCGTGCCACGGGTGGTGCTCCTGAGGGCAGTCGTCGAGCGTACGGCGGGATGGTGCCGTCCCATCCTGCCTCCCGCCCCCGACCCGGCCCGGGACCGACCCGCGGGCCAGCCGCCGCCGACCACGCACCCACCCATCAACCCCCGGTGATCCAGGTGACGTCACGGCCCCTGGAGGGGCCTCATCGCCACCTGGATCACCCGCCGATGACGACGTTCCACTCCCGGACGGTCCAGCGGGTGACCAGGCCGTTGCGGACGTACGGGTCGGCCTCGGCGAAGCGCCTCGACCACCGTCCGGTCGTCGGTGGACCAGACCAGCAGCGCCCGGTCGGCCGGATCGGTGAACGCGCCGGCGAGCGCCAGCTCGCCGCGTTCCCGCGCCGCGCGGGCCAGGGCGAGGTGCTCGTCGCGGTACTCGCCGCGGCGATCGAGGTAGTCGTCGACGAGGTCGTACTGCAGTGCCAGGTACATGCCGGTCACCCTGCCACGAGCCTGTTCGGGGGCCACCGAGCAGTCAGGTCACGAGGCGGAAGCCTCTTCGAGGTCGGTGACGTCGGCCACCGTCGCATCGAGGGCAACCAGCGCCGCGTCGGCGTCGACGGCGACTGCGACGCCGTGGGCGCCCGCGCCGAGGGTGATCTCGCCGCCGCGCAACCGCTCGTCGGCCACCACCGGCCAGGCGGTGGTCGAGCCGAAGGGAGTGATCGTCCCGCGCTCGTAGCCGGTGGCCTCCAGGGCCGCCGCGGCGTCCGGCATCGACATCCGGCTGACGCCGAGCAGGTCGCGCAGCTTGGGCCAGGAGATCGTCCGGTCTCCGGGCACCAGGACGAACAGGAAGTCGCCCTCGCCCCGACGCACCACGAGAGTCTTCACGACAGCCGCCGGCTCGACGCCCCGGGCGGCCGCGGCCTCCGCGAGGCTGCGCACCGGCCCGTGGCGGATCAGGCGGTACGCGAGACCGGTGCCGTCGAGCGCCGCGAGGGCGCGCTGCTCGCCGGTCACGGCCGGGCTCCGACCTTGGCCACCGCGCGGGCTGCCAGCCGGTTGCCGGCCGCCAGCGCGGTCTCGGGCTCCGGGTGGAGCAGCCACGACGCCAGGAAGCCGGCGGCGAAGGCGTCACCGGCACCGGTCGTGTCGACCACGTCGACCCGTTCGGCCGGGGCGCGTGCGCCGATGAAGCCCTGCTGCCACAGCGCGCCGTCGCGGCCGAGCTTCACGACGACCTCGCGGTAGGTGTCACCGAGTTTCTCGGCCGCCGAGTGCGGGTCGGGCGTGCCGGCCAGCAGCGCGGCCTCGTCGCGGTTGGCCAGCAGCAGGTCGATGCCGCGCGTCCAGCCGAGGAACTCGGCGACGCCGGCCTGCTCGATGAGAGCCGCTGACGACGGGTCGACCGAGACCGTCATGTCCGCCGCGGCCGCGAGGGACAGCGAGGCGAGCCCGGCCTCGCGCGATCCGTCGTTGAGCAGCGTGTAGCCCGAGAGGTGCAGGTGAGCACCCGGTCGGAACACCCGGTGCGGCAGGTCGTCGGGGGAGAGGCCGGAGTTGGCTCCGGCGTCGGGGAGCATCGAGCGCTCGCCGCCGGGCTCGATCAGGACGACGCAGGTGCCGGTCGTGCGCTCCGGGTCCTTGCTCACCCACGCCGTGACTCCCCGGTCGGCCAGGGCGGTGGCGGACTCGCGGCCGAGGGCGTCGTCGCCGACCTTGCCGACGTACGACGTGCGCACCTCCTGGGCGGCGAGCCAGGACGCGACGTTCGCTGCCGACCCGCCTCCGGACGTGGTGATGCTCGAGCGGGTGTCGCTACCGCGGGCCAGCGGGCCGCTCATCGCGGCCAGGACGTCGACCATCAGGTCGCCGACCACGACGACGTCGAGCGTCTCGGTGCCTCGGGGGACCGTCATGCGGCGGCGGCTGCGATGCGGGCGGCGAGGTCGGCGTTGCGCAGCACGATGCGGATGTTGGCCTCCAGACGTCACGCCGCGGCTCTCGCGGTGGAAGTACTCGAGCAGGAACGGTGTGACGTCCTTGCCGCGGATCCTGGCTGCGTCGGCGGCCCGCAGCCCGTCGCGGAGCAGCCGGTCGTGCAGGTCGGGGTCGACCTGCAGGTCGGGAGGGAGGGGATTGGCGACGACCAGGCCGCGGTCGTCGGTGCCGAGGTCGCGGCGAGCCCTGAGCACGGCGGCGACCTCCTCGGGAGTGTCCACCCGCCAGTCAACGCTGTGGCCGGAGTCGGTGAGGTAGAAGCCGGGGAACGCGTTGGTGCCGAAGCCGAGGACGGGAACGCCGAGGGTCTCGAGCCGCTCCAACGTCGCGGCGACGTCGAGGATCGACTTGACCCCGGCGCAGACGACGGTCACCGGTGTGGTGGCGAGCGACTGCATGTCGGCGGACTCGTCCCAGGTGCGCCGGGCCTCCCGGTGGACGCCGCCCAGCCCGCCGGTGGCGAAGACCGTGATGCCTGCCCGCGCGGCGAGGTGCGAGGTCGCTGCGACGGTGGTGGCGCCGGTGCCCTTCCGGGCCACGAGCGTCGCCAGGTCTCGCGTGCTGACCTTCACGACGTCGTCACTGGTCGCGATGGTGGTGAGGGCGTCGTCGTCGAGCCCGATGCGGGGACGGCCGTCGACGACGGCGATGGTGGCGGGGACGGCTCCTGCCGAGCGTACGGTCTGCTCGATCTCTCGGGCGATGCGCAGGTTGTCCGGTCGCGGCAGGCCGTGGCTCACGATGGTCGACTCGAGGGCCACCACCGGCTGGCCGGCGGCGAGGGCGTCGGCCACCTCGGGCAGGACGGTCAGCACGGAGCGAACGCTACCGGCCGCACCGAGGCGGAAAGGGTTCGACACTGTCGGTACGGGTGGCAAGGATCGCGGCATGCCCGACCCGACGCGTACCGACCTGCCCGAGGACCTCTCCGAGCGCAGCCTCCTGCTGACGATGCTCGACTACACGCGCAAGACCGCCGTGATGAAGTGCGAAGGGCTCTCCGACGAGGACGGTCGCCGGTCGCTGCTGCCCGGATCGCCGCTGATGACGGTGTCGGGGATCATCAGCCACCTGCGCTGGGTCGAGTGGTCGTGGATCCACGTCCGGCTGCTGGGGGAGGACGACCCCGGTCCCTGGACCGACGACGAGAACGACCCGGACCGGGAGATGCACTTCCGCCTCGACTGGCCGCTGGCCGACGTGATCAGCCGACTACCAGGATCTGGCGCGCTCGCACGACGAGCTGTTCGCCTCGCTCGAGCTGGACCAGGTCGCTGCGCAGCGGACGCGAGGCGGCCAGGAGATCACGTTCCGCTGGATCGTCCACCACCTGATCGAGGAGAACGCACGGCACAACGGCCACCTGGACATCATCCGCGAGATGCTCGACGGGACGACGGGCGACTGAGCCACGGTGTCATCGGAGGACCTCGGTCATTGGAGGATCTCGCGCACCGCCTCGGCCTCGCCCACCGTCGTCGCCGACGTGCCACGTCGCACGAACTCCTTGGCGGGCGGCCAGATCGCGAGGTGCTGGTCGCCCGTGGCGTTGTCGTAGCGGACGTACGTCACCTGCTCGATGTCCATCGTGAAGAGGTGGAACCGGCCGACCTCCGGTGACCACGGCAGCACTGCCGACACCGCCTCGGCATAGCGGCGGTGCGTGGCGTCGTCGTCCTTGGACTCGGGCGGTGCCGCGCAGCTTGACCTCACCCTCCGCGCCGTCGGGACCCGTGACGATGCTGTGGACGAGCAGTCGCGGGTCGCGGCCGAGGTCAGCTGCCTTGCGCGAGCCGAGCATCATCGACAGCCAGAGGTCGCCGTCGAGGACGAACGGCTCGACCGGGCTCAGCCTCGGTGTCCCGTCCTTGCGGATCGTGACGACGAGCAGGACGCCTGGACCGATGAGCCGGTCCTGCGCGATCCCGCCCAGCCGGCGCTGTTGGTCCTGCAGGTCACGCCATCGCATGCGGCCTGCCTATGCCGGGGGTCCGACAGCCGCCGGATCCGTGTCCGCTCGAGCCGGCGTCCAGCGTGTCGTCTTCGACGGGCCGCTCGCGGCGACTGGCGGACGACGTCAGGAGCCGGGTGGCTGGTAGTTCACCGTGCGCCTGAGCGCCTCGTCGACCTGCTCCACCGTGAGCAGCTTGGTGGTGCGGATGTTCACCGCGCCGCTGCTGTTGATCGCGATGGCCACCGCCGCCGCGGCCTCGTCGTCGGGCGCCTCGGCGATCGCGAACACATCGGTGTCGCCGAACGCGAAGTGGAACGACTCGAGCTTGCCGCCCATCGCCTCCAGCATGGTCGACACGGCGTCGATCCGGGACTTCGCGCCGGCGGCGCGGACCCCTTCCATTCCCTGGGCCGTGTAGTTGGCGCTGATCATGTACTTGGGCATGGAAGCCACCTTCCGGTCGAGGACACTGCGCTTGCACGCTAATCCGTCCCCGTGACCTTGTCAACGGCACAAAGGGGCTGGCTCCCTCACTCCGCGCCGTGAGACTCAGCCGGGGCACCACCGAAACTGATCTCGTTGCCATCAGGGTCTCGAAAGGTCGCCTTCCGCACCCCGTTCGAGTAGGTCTCCCGCTCGGAGGGCTCAATCCCTCGGTCGGCGATCTTGCCGACCACAGCATCGAGGTCATCGACGAAGATGGTGTGCATTGCATGGCCCGCATGCTCAGGTCGCAGCTTCGATGAACACCCACCCGTGCTCGGCGATCTCCCACACCGCCTC
>CAWHJC010000015.1:0-36060 GCA_963829565.1 uncultured Actinomycetota bacterium | reverse complement strand
ATGACCGGACCCGGCGCCGACCTCGAGCTCGCGCTGGTCAACATGGCGATGGAGCAGGCCCGTTCGGCGGGCTTCACCACGATGATCCGCCGGCCCTGGTCAAGGCGCGCGCGATGGAGGGCACCGGGTTCCTCGGACAGGCAGCCGACGACGTCTACCGGATCGAGGGGCAGGACACCTATCTCGTCGGCACCTCGGAGGTGCCGCTGGCGGCGTACCACTCCGACGAGATCCTGGACGGCGACTCGTTGCCCCTTCGTTACGTGGCGTTCAGCCCCTGCTTCCGCAAGGAGGCAGGCTCGCACGGCAAGGACACCCGCGGGATCATCCGCGTTCACTGGTTCGACAAGGTGGAGATGTTCTCCTACACGACCCTCGAAGAGGCGGCCGCCGAGCACCAGCGCCTGCTCGGCTGGGAGCGGGAGTGGCTGGACGAGCTGGAGCTGGCCTACCGCGTCATCGACGTCGCCGCCGGGGACCTCGGCCTCTCGGCGCAGCGCAAGTTCGACTGCGAGGCATGGGTGCCGACCCAGGGCCGGTACCGCGAGCTGACCTCGACCTCGAACTGCACGGACTTCCAGACCCGGCGCCTCGACATCCGCGGACGCTTCGCGTCGACCGGCTCAGGGCAGACGGGTGACGTCAAGCCGATCGCCACCCTCAACGGCACCCTGGTCGCGATCCCGCGCACGATCGTGGCGCTGCTGGAGACCCACCAGCAGGCCGACGGCTCCGTCCGGGTGCCGAAGGCCCTCCAGCCCTACCTTCAGGGTCGCGAGGTCCTGGAAGTCACCGGTGGTTGAGATCGAGCCGCCTCGCTGATGCTCAGCTCTCTCAACCAGCGACAGCGAGTGGCAGCCGCGGCTGGTCGCGCTCGACATCGACGGCACGCTGCTGAAGTGGGTCGAGGGCGAGGGCCAGACCTACGAACAGATCGCGCCCGCGGTGTACGACGCCGTCACGCGCAGTCGACGCCGGCGCCCACATCGTGCTCGCGAGCGGCCGGTCACCGCACGGCATGGCCAAGATCGCAGACCTGCTCGACCTGCCCCGGGAGGGCGACGACCGATTGTGGGTGGTCGCCTCCAACGGAGCCGTGATTTTCCGCTACCCGCCGCTCGAGGTCGTGCACGAGGAGACGTTCGACGCTCGTGAGGCGGTCCGGCAGGTCCTCGAGCAGCACCCCGAGGCCTTGGTCGCGGTCGAGGAACGGGGCATCGGCTACCGCGTCAACCGTCCCTTCCCCGAGGGCGAGCTGTCCGGCGAGATGATCGAGACCGAGCTCGACGACATCGTCGGCGGCCCGGTGAGCCGCGTGATCATCCGTGACCCCACGGCGTCCGCGGACGACTTCGTCACATGGCGGCGCGGCTCGGACTGCACGGCACCGACTACGTCGTCGGCTGGACCGCCTGGCTGGACCTCGCGCCGGTCGGGGTCTCCAAGGCCTCCGGCCTCGATCAGGTCGCCCGGGAGCTCGGCGTGCGGGGACGACACGCTCGCCATCGGTGACGGCCGCAACGACCTGGAGATGCTGCGCTGGGCCGGCCGTGGAGTGGCCATGGGCCAGGCCGTGCACGAGGTCCACGAGGCCGCCGACGCCACGACCGACACGGTCTACGAGGACGGGGCGGCCGTCGAGCTGCGGCGATGGTTTCCAGACGGGGGCCCTCCTCAACCCAAGGGCTCTCGAGAGTGACCTCCCGGCAAGGTCGTGACCTCCGCAGCGCCTGCGACCCCGGCTGGTCACGCCTGAGGATGCGGCGGGGATGCTCGCCGGTAGGCGCCGGGTCTCGTGGCACCCGGACTACCCGCGCAAGGACGACCAGGATGCGGCGACGATGGTGCGCGCCGACGACCCGCACCCGAGCTGGGGCCCGCGCCACATCGTGCGCACCTTCGACGGCATCGTGCTCGGCTCGATCGGCTTCTTCGGCTCGCCGGCTGCCGCCGAGACGAGGTCCCCGAGGCGGAGGTGGGCTTCGGCCTGGTCCCGGACGCCCGCGGCCACGGTGCGGTCACCGAGGCGTTGACCGCGCTGCTCGCGGAGACCGACCGGGCCGGCGTACGGGTCCGGGCGAGCGTGCTGCCCGAGAACCGGGCCAGCCTCCGGGTGCTGGCCACCTGCGGGTTCACCCAGTTGCGTGGCTCCACCCCCGAGGACGGCGACTGGTGATGGTCCGACCGCTCTGACCCTGGTCGCGTCGCACGATCGTGACCACGTCGCCCGTGCACCGAGGGTATGCAGTTCACCCGCTTGGCCCGCCCGCTCCGCGGGCGACGTGGGTCTTTTTCGTCGCCGATGCACCGAGGGTAGGCAGTTCACCGATTGGCCCGCCCCCGCTCCGCGGGCGGGGGGAGCGTCACCTCGAACTGCCTCCTGTCAGCTTCAATCCTGCACCTTGGGCATCCTGAGCGGCACCCTCGGCAGGACTGCCGCACGCGGCGACCTGTAGAGCGGGAAGTTCCCACGGCTCGATGCCGAGCACGACGCCGACCGGCTCGCTCACGACCACCGCCTCGCCCTTGCGACGTCGAGCGGCGCGGCTCCAGGAAGCCCGGGCCCTTCTCCGCGTAGTAGGCCAGCACGCTCGCGGCGAGCTTGCGACCTCGCAACCTTGCAACTCGACGATCCGCTTGCCCAGCGCGAGGGACACGACCGCGGCCAGCTCGTCGTCGCTCGAGCTCAGCCTGGCCGCCCTGCCACGACGGCGGCGCGGTCGGCCGGCGTCCTGGTGCGCCACTCGCGGAAGGCCGCGTCGGCGCGTCCGACACGTCCTCCACCTGTCGCCGGGAGGAAGTCGAACTCCTCCACGGTCTCCCCGCTAACGGTTGACGGTGGCGTACGGAAGGTCGGTCGTGGTCATCGGTTCCTCTCTCCCTGTCGATCGAAACCGACGTCGGGCCGCGACCTACAGGTACATGCCTCCCTGGCCGGGGCGGCCGGGGTCGTCGTCCTCGTCGTGCGGATGCCCCGGCATCGAACCGGGTGGCAGCGCGCGACGCATCTGCTCCAGCTGGGACCGGGCGGCCATCTGTTGGGCGTAGATCGCGGTCTGGATGCCGTGGAACAGACCCTCCAGCCAGCCGACCAGCTGGGCCTGCGCGATCCGCAGCTCGGACTCGGTGGGGGTGTCCTCGTCGAACGGCCCGATCAGCCGGTCCAGCTCCTCGTCGAGCTCGGGGGCGAGGCCGTCCTTGAGCTCGCGGATCGAGGTGTGCAGCACGGTCGCGAGACGCTTGCGGCCGGGCTCGTCGAGTGGGGCCGCCTTCACCTCCTCGAGCAGCTGCTGCACCATCCGGCCGATGCGCATCACCTTGGCGGGCTGTTCGACGAGGTCTGTCAGGTTGCGCTCCCCCGGCTCCTCGACCTCCTGGTCCGGGCCACCGGGCGCGGGCATGGCCACCGGGTTGCCGTCCGGACCGATCACCATCACGTGGTCCCGGGACGGCTGCTCGCTCGCGGGGTTCGACATGTCCTCGACCCTACCCAGCGGCCCCGTCATGCGTTCACGGTGAGCAGGATCTTGCCGCTGTGCGCTCCGGACTCCATCAGCTCGTGGGCCCGGGCCACCTCCTCCAGCGGCACCTCCTCGTGTACGACGCTGCGCACCCTGCCCTCGCCGATCAGCGGCCAGACGTGCTCGACCACCGAGGCGCACACGGCAGCCTTCTCGGCGGCGGGACGGGCCCGCAGCGAGGTGGCGATGACCGCACCCCGCTTGCGGAGCAGGGCCGAGATGTCGAGCTCGCCCTTGGTCCCGCCCTGCATGCCGATGATCACCAGCCGTCCCTCTTCGGCGAGCGCGGAGACGTTGCGGCCGAGGTAGGAGGCACCCATGTTGTCCAGGATGACGTCGGCGCCACCGGCCTCCCTGAGCACCTCCACGAAGTCCTCGTCCCGATAGCTGATCGCCCGGTCGGCGCCCAGCGACTTGCAGAGCTCGAGCTTCTCCGGGGAGCCCGCGGTGGCGAACACCCGAGCGCCGAGCGCCTTGGTCAGCTGGATCGCGAAGCTGCCGATCCCGCCTGCTCCTCCGTGGACCAGGATGAGCTCGTCCGGCTGCAGCCCCGCGACCATGAACACGTTCGACCAGACCGTGCAGGCCACCTCGGGGAACGCAGCGGCCGCCGTCACGTCGATCCCCGGGGGCAGCGGCATCACCTGCCCGGCGGGCACGGCCACCTTCTCGGCGTACCCGCCCGCGGCCAGCAGTGCGCAGACCTCGTCGCCCACGGAGAACGCCTCGACGCCCTCGCCCACGGCGCCGATCCGTCCGGAGCACTCGAGGCCGAGCACGTCCGAGGCGCCCTTCGGAGGCGGGTAGAACCCCATCCGCTGCAGGGTGTCGGCGCGGTTGACGGCGCTGGCGACGACCTCGATGACGACCTCGCCGGGACCGGGCGAGGGGTCGGGCAGGTCGGTCACGATCAGGGCCTCGGGGCCACCCGGCTCGGGTGCGATCACGGCTCGCATGAGCGCCACCCTAGGGCCTGGTCGGGCGCGGCTCCTGGGCGGTTCACGCCTCGATGACGGCTTCGATCTCCTCGTCGTCGAGCTCGTGCTCGAGCTCCTCCGGCGACTTGTCCCAACGCTGCGCCAGTCCCGCGGCCAGGCCCGCGAGCCGCTCGATCTCCACGGGCTTTCCGTCCGCCTGTGCGGCGGCGTACCCGAGCAGGAACGTGGTGATCGGGGCCGCCTTGCGCTCCACCATGTGGGCAGCGTCGCGGGCCAGGTCCAGGATCAGTGCCTCGTCGACCTCGACCTCGACGTCGAGCTCGTCGCACAGCTCATCGATCCAGTCGTGCAGGTTCACGAGCCCCAGTCTTGGCCCGGAGGGCGTCCTCACGCAAGGGCCGACTCACTTCTCGAAACGTCCTTCGTCCATCTGCTCGCGCAGCTCGGTCAGGTCGTCCCAGCCGTCCACGTCGCGGGCCTCGCCGGGCAGCGCCGGAACCTCCGCGAGGTCGAGCCCCGCGACCAGCCGGTGCATCGACAGGCCGTGCCGCTGCTCGTACGACGGGGCGGCGCCCAGCAGCGAGCCGGTCCGGTAGACCGCGCAGAGGTATTGCCGCCTCCCTGCCGCGTCGACGAGGAGCGCGCCGTCCGCCGAGACCGCCGAGCCCAGTCGCCGCAGCGTCGCCCTGGTGACGAGCGGCATGTCGACAGCGAGCACGGCGACCAGTGCCCGGCGCCCGAGGGAAACCACCCAGGCCGGCCAGCATCCCGGCCGCGGGACCACCGTCCGGCGGGTCCTCCCGCAGCCAGGTGACCGGCCTGCTGGTGCGCACCTCGTCGCCGACGACGACCACGTCCGGCACCTCGCCCATGGCTGCGAGCGCATGCTCGAGCAGGGTGGCGCCCCCGACCTCGATGGAGGCCTTGTCGGCGCCCTGGAGGCGGGCGGCGCGCCCCCCGGTCAGGATGATGCCGCCCATCACCTGAGTCTCGGAGCCCGGCATCCCCACAGTTTGGCAGGCCGGTCTGGCAGGCTGGCGGAATGGCCGCACAGCTCCGCATCCGGCTGGTCCAGCGGGCCTCCGGGCTCGACCCCGCCGAGAACCGGGCTGCCCTCGAGGAGGTCGCCTCCGGGGTCCAGGACGCCGACCTGGTGGTGCTCCCGGAGGCGTTCGCCCGGGACTTCGGAGAGCCCGGCTCGGACCTCTCGCCGTACGCCGAACCGGTCGACGGCCCCTTCGCCCACACGCTGCGTCGAGGTCGCCGGGCGGACCGGAGCGGCTTGGCTGGCCGGAATGTTCGAGTCCTCGGAGGATCCCGAGCGACCCCTGAACACGCTCCTGCTGGCGGACGGCGGCACGGTCACGCCGTACCGCAAGATCCACCTCTACGACTCCTTCGGCTTCCACGAGTCCGCCATCGTCAGCGCCGGCCCCCTCGAGCCGGCCGTGGTGGAGCTCCGCGGCTTCCCGGTCGGGCTGATGACCTGCTACGACCTGCGCTTCCCGGAGCTGGCCGCGGGCCCTGGCCGAGCGCGGCGCCGAAGTCCTCGTCGTCCCCGCAGCCTGGGTCGCCGGCGAGCGCAAGGTCGAGCACTGGCGCACCCTGCTGCGGGCTCGCGCGATCGAGAACACGGTGTGGGTCGTCGGGGTCGGCCAGCCCGGCCCCCGTTACACGGGTCACTCGATGGTGGTCTCCCCTGACGGCGACGTGGTCACTGAAGCGGCCGAGGGGGCCGACCTGCTCGAGGCCGTCGTCGACCGGGACGCGGTTGCGCAGGTGCGGCGCACCAACCCCTCGCTGGCCAACCGTCGGCTGTGAGTGCCGCCGCCGAGGGCGTTGATATTCTCCGGTGATGCCTAGGGTCGAGAGGGTGCCGGGCCGTCGCAAGGCGGAGCCAGCCTCCAGACCCCCCAAGACGGCCAGGACCGAGAAGCCCCGCGAGAAGGCCCGGCCCAGAAGGTCGCGAGGTTCGTGAGCAGCCGGCGCAGGCCAGGGACCGGGGTGCCCCTACGCCCTCCAGCACGGTGCTGGAGGAGCCGCGGCCGCAACAGGTGGCGCCACTGCCCAGGCCGGCCAGGCCGGCCGCGGCTCGACCCCCGCGCAGGTTCAGCTTCTGGGGCTCCCTGTGGGCACTCGCCTTCCTCACCGCGGTCGGTGGCCTGATCGCCCTGCAGGTGCTGGACTCCGAGAGGCTCTATCGCCAGGGTGCCGCCGCGGGGCTGGGCGTACTGCTCGCCATGGGTCTCGCCGGACGCAGCGGCGGACGCCCCCTCCCGGCGGGCGTGCTGGCCGCTGCCGTCGGCGGCGTGGCCGTCGGCACGCAGTGGGCACCCGCCCTCGCCGGTGCCGCCGTCGCGACCGGCGTGCTGGCCGCCTGCCTGGCCGTCCTCGGCACGACGCCTGCAGCGAGCTTCGGCGTCGTCATCCGGGAGGTGGTGATCGCCCAGGGCGGTGGCCACCGCCGGGGCCCTCGGGGTGGCCGGGTTCATGGTCGGGATCGATCCCCGCAAGTTCGCCTACACCGTGCTCGCGCTGAGCATGACCGCGATGATCGCGCTCGTCTACAGGCTGGGTGCCGGCCTGCACGGCCTCGGCCGACGCGGGGTCATCGTCGGTGTGGCCGCCATCGTGATGCTGGCCGTCGCCCTCGCCTACAGCGAGGCGCTCACCCGGTGGGGTTCGCCGGGCATGACCGAGCAGGTCGACACCGCCCGCTTCTGGATGCGCGACCACCTCGGCGCCGTACCGCACCCGATCGAGGTGCTGCTCGGCATCCCGGCCCTGGCCTGGGGAGTCTTCATGCGGGCCCGTCGCCGGCAGGGCTGGTGGGTCTGCGCGTTCGGTGCCGCCGCCACGGCGCCGGCCACCAGCCGCTTCATCGACGCGGGTACGACGCCCCTCAACACCACCCTCGCGGCGGTCTACAGCCTCGTGCTGGGCCTGTTCCTCGGCTACCTGCTGATCCGTCTCGAGCAGTGGTTCCAGGGCACCCACGGCCGCCGGGCCCGGCGCGGCGAAGAGGCCGCGGCACACCGGCCCGAGCCGCCGCGCCTGCGACCCCTGCAGTGAGCACCTAGACTCGGGGCCGGTTCCCGGGCGTTGCTCCGGGGCCGAGGAGGGGTGCCGGAGTGGCCGATCGGAACCGCCTTGAAAGCGGTCGCTGGCAGAGATGTCAGCCGCGGGTTCGAATCCCGCCCCCTCTGCTGCGTGACTGACACGACGCACAGTGGGTCACCGCGATCCACCGATTTCGGAGGAGGCCTGGAGATGTCCGACGACCTGGCGGACCTGGTGAGCGTGCGATACATGGTGGGCGACGTCGACGCGTCCGTCGACTTCTACACCCGGCACCTCGGGTTCACCCTGAGGATGAGCGCGGCGCCTGCGTTCGCAGACGTCGTGCGCGGCCAGTTGCGACTGCTGCTGAGCGGGCCGACCAGCTCGGCGGGCCGCCCGATGCCGGACGGGGCGGTGCCGTCACCGGGCGGATGGAACCGCATCCACCTCATCGTGGGCGACATCGCTGCCGAGGTCGAGCGGTTGCGCGGCGCGGGCCTCACGTTCCGCAACGACATCGTCACCGGGCCGGGCGGCCAGCAGATCCTGCTGGAGGACCCGTCGGGCAACGTGATCGAGCTGTTCCAGCCCGCCGGGCCGCGCTGAGCCCTCGGCAGGTGCGAGGCTCACCGGCCGTTCAGGCGCTCGGGGCGCTGGCGCGTCCCTGTTCCGCGCCGTAGTGGCTGGCGCGGTCCCGGCCGTGCCCGCCGTGCCAGTCCAGGCACAACACGGTCGCATCGTCGCTGAGCGTGTTGCCGGTCGCTGCGAGGACGCTGTCGGCAAGGGCGCGGACCGCCTCCCGCGGGTGCAGCGACCTGGTCGCGGCGATGGCAGCCGGAAGGTCCACCTCGACGGCGTTGCGCTCGAGCATTCCGTCGGTGACGAAGACGATCCGATCCCCCGGCTCCAGGTCCAGCCGGTAGGTGCGATGCGTGGCGTCGCGGAACAGCCCGAGGGGAAGATCGACCGGGAGGTTGAGGGCCTTGGGCTGGTCGCCGCGAGCGAGGTACGGCGAGACGTGCCCGGCGTTCACCAGTTCCATCGACCCGGTGCGCAGGTCGACCCGACCGATGACGCCGGTGACGAAGTCCTCGAGCGAGGCCTTGACTGCGTGATCGACCAGCGACTGTTGGTCGCGGCGACCTGCTCCACCAGCGAAGCACCCTCGTGGCGGGCGCTGCGTAGGCCAGCGACACACAACGTCGCCGTCAGGGCAGCTGCCACCCCGTGACCCATCGCGTCGGTCAGGGAGACGTGCAGGACGTCGCGGTCCAGACTGAAGTCGAAGGTGTCGCCGGCGATGTCGGCAGCTGGCTCGAGCCACCCGGCCAGGGTGAACGCCCCGGCCTCACACGTCTGGGGACCGGGCAGGAGCTGATGCTGGATCTCGGCGGACAAGCTCAACGGGCGGGTGCGCTGACCCCACTCGTAGAGGTCGGTGTGCCGCCGGTTCGCGATGACCACGAACGCCAGCAGGTGCGCCAGCCGTGCGATCTCAGCCAGAGACTCGGCGGCCGGTCGTTCCGGGAGGGTCAGCTCCAGCAGCCCGATCGCCTCGCCGCGCTCGGTGACCGGGGCCAGCACCAGCCAGAGCCCCGACTCCTCGGCTCCTGAGTCACCCGACGCCGGTTCCAGGACCTGCACCTCCTGGGTGCGGAGTGCCCTCTCTCTGGGGCCGCCGTCGAACGGCAGGACCGTCGCGGACTCCTCGACCGCCCGCCGCTCGTCGGGCGCGAGCGGAGCCTCGGCCCCTTCGCCGGTGCCCAGGCTGACGTGCGCGAGACGGACCAGGGCACGCCCGGACAGGTCGGCAATGAGGAAGGAGATCCTCGCCGCGCCGAGCGCCGCGCCCAGCTCACGCGTGACCGCCTCGACTGCCTCGACCGGCGAGGCCGCCTCCGCAGCCGCCAGCACCATGCCCGCGGCCCGGGCGTCTCCCTCACCAATCATGGGCGGATCATAGGCGTCCCCGGACGCGCCAACGGCACCCGAGCCGGGTCATCGACGCCCAGCACAGCTGAGGTGGCGCCTACTCGGACCCGCCGAGCTCGAGCGACACCGAGTCGTAGACGAGGTCGTGCACGCGTTGCACGTAGTGCTCGAGGTCGCCGACCAGCCGGTTGAGCTCGCGGGCTGATGGCATCCGCGTCCAGCTTGTCGAGGACGATCGCGGCCAGGGCGGCGACGCGTGCCTGCAGCTGGCATGTCGGTCGCGGTTGGAGGTGCGGGCGCGGGCGGTGAGCCACCCGTCCCACTGGCGTGCCTGCTGGTCGGAGAGGGCTTCCTTGATGTCGGAGAGCCGATGACGCACCAGCCAGCGCCATTCCGGGGACGTGGCGTCGGCCCCGAGGACCTGACGTAGTTCCTTGATCGCGGTTTCGAGAGGAGCCATCTCGAACCACCCTTCACGAAATGTCTGTCGCGCACAGAGGGGGACATCGAGTGTGACTCAGGTCACCACTGATCGACAAGTGCCGGATTTGTGAACCTGCCCCTCCGACCGGTGTAATTCAGCCGTGAGCACCCCGTCCCCCCGTCCACCCCGCCCACCACCGGCCCGGTGGACTTCGCGCTCGCGCCGGCGCTGCGGGCCCGCCTGCTCGGCACCGGCCTGGTCGCGATCGGGGTCACGGTCGCGCTCGGGGCGCTGGTCGCCTGGCTCGCCGGCCTGTCCCGGGCGCCGTCGTGTCCGGACTGGTCGTCCTCGCTGCCGTCGGCGTGATCGTCCTCGGGCCTGCTCGCTGGGCGTACGCCGCTGGGTGGTGCGGCTCGACGAGCACGGCTACCGGGTGCGGGCGATGCGGACGGCCGAAGGCGCGGTCGGCCCGCTGGATCGACGTACTCGACCTGCAGGCCGGCCACCCTCGACGGGCAACCGCTGCGTGGTGCTGCGCCTGCGCGACGGGCGGACGACGACCATCCCCGTCGACGTCGATCGAGGGCGACCCGGACGCGTTCGCCGAGGACCCTGGCTGCCCACCTCGACCGGGGCCACGGCTACCGCCGGCTGCGCTGACCGCCAGCCAAGTCGGTGGCCCGATTTTCCGGCCTGCGCCGGGTATGGGTAACCTGTGCCCTGCTTGTTCGGGAGGTGTCGCCTAGTCCGGTCTATGGCGCCCGCCTGCTAAGCGGGTTGAGGGTTACGCCCTCTCGCGGGTTCAAATCCCGCCACCTCCGCACGGCTGACCGCCCCGGACCCGACCTGGGGTCCGGGGCGGTCGTACTCGCTGCCCGAAAACCTGCATGAACGTGCAATGCACAGGTCATGAGAGCGGCGGATCTGTTTCCGGCCGACACCGGCGCGGGCACGATGTCTTTGCCCCGAGTTGAGAAGGACTTGCTCCATGAATCTCCGCCGCATTTGCCAAGCCCATCGCCGCCGCGCTGCTCGCGGTCGGCGTCGTCACCGTCGGTGTCGCCGCCACCGCTGAGGCCGCTGACGGCAGCCCCGTCTACAGCCACCAACCGACACCGGCTGGGGCTTCAAGTCGGGCTCTCGGGCCCCGACGTACGACGCCGAGTCAGGATCAGCTCTCGGGGGCTGACTCCGGGTCCCGGCTCCCCATCGCGAAGCCCAGCTGGAAGCGGTCTCCACGCCGTACTCGTCCTTGAGCGCGGCGACGTAGGACGCGTAGGTGCGGGTGCTGACCCCCACCCGCTTGGCGCTGGCCGGGTCGCTGTGCCCCTCGGTCAGCATGCGCACCGTCAGCTGGCGCACCTCCGCGGCGATGTCGCTCTCCGAGGCGGCCCGCGCTCGTCGTACTCCGCGGCCGCGCTCCCAGGACCGGTCGAAGATGTCGGCGAGGTAGGAGACCAGGTTCGGGTCGTGGATCGCCACCGCCACGTCGGTGGCCTCGCCCGGGATCACCGCCAGCCGCCGGTCGATCACGATCAGCCGGTTGAAGAACTCGTCGAGCGTGCGCACCTGCGCGCCGTGCTCGCAGGATCCGCTCGACGTAGTCACGCGTGGCCCTGCTGCGCCGCGCCGTGTGCTGGTAGAGCGTGCGCATCGTGCACGCCCCGCTCCAGCGCGCGCATGTCGCGGTCGACGGCCTGCTCCAGCACGACGGCCCGGCGCGGCCCGGCCGGCTGGGCGGTGAGCAGCTCGGACTCGGCGTCGTCGACGGCCGCCTCGAGGAACCGGTTGATGCTGGGCAGCCCCCGGATCTCGGTCGAGCGCGCTGCCGCCGGCCGGCGTACGCCGGAAGGACTGGGCCAGCGAGCCGAAGGTGTCGGCCCACGCCGCGGACTCGTCGAGCAGCTCGACCACCTGACGGCCCATCGGCGCCACCACGCCGACTGCACCGCCGCCGGGTCGACCGCCACCCAGCCGCCGATCGCGCGTCCTCGCGCAGCAGGCCCGAGGTCGATCAGCAGGTCGAGCGCCGCGTGGTCCGGGTGGCCGTCGCCAGCCGCGGGTCGTCGGCGGGCAGCACGCCGGCGGCCGACGACCTCGCGGAAGAGCTCCCCCGCCGCGCCCTCCAGCAGCGCGCGGCGCTCGGGCCCCTGCTCGATGCTCATGCGCGCATCATGCGACGACGCGCCGGACCCGCACCGCTGGGGTGCGGGTCCTGCGCGTCAGGTCGGTGCGTCTGGGAGACGGTCGCGGCCTCAGGCGCCGAGACGGGCCTTGAGGCCGTCGAGCTCGGTCCAGAGCACGGCCGGGAGGCTGGTCGCCGAACTTCTCGAACCACTCGGTGATCTGCGGGATCTCGGCCTTCCACTCCTCGACGTCGACCTCGAGGGCCTTCCGCAGGTCCTCCTCGGTCACGTCGAGGCCGTCGATGTCGAGCGAGCCCGGCGCGGGGACGTGGCCGATCGGGGTCTCGACCGCGGCGGCCTGGCCCTCCATGCGCTCGATGACCCACTTCAGCACGCGGCTGTTCTCGCCGAACCCGGGCCACAGGAAGCCGCCGTCGTCGTTGCGGCGGAACCAGTTGACGTAGAAGATGCGCGGCATCTTCGCGGCGTCGTTCTCCTTGCCCATGTTGATCCAGTGGCTGAAGTAGTCACCGGCGTTGTAGCCGATGAACGGCAGCATCGCCATCGGGTCGCGGCGCACCACGCCGACCTCGCCGGTGGCGGCCGCGGTGGTCTCGCTGGACAGGGTCGCGCCCATGAAGGTGCCGTGGACCCAGTCGCGGGCCTCGGTCACCAGCGGGATCGTGGTCTTGCGGCGACCGCCGAAGAGGATCGCGTCGATCGGGACGCCGCGCGGGTCGTCGTACTCCGGGGCGAGGATCGGGCACTGCTTGATCGGGGTGCAGTAGCGGCTGTTCGGGTGGCTGGAGAGCTCCTCGGAGTCCGGGCGTCCACGGCTCGCCCTTCCAGGAGGTGGCGTGGGCCGGCGGGTTCTCCAGGCCCTCCCACCAGACGTCGCCGTCGTCGGTCAGCGCGACGTTGGTGAACACCGAGTTGCCGATGTTGATGGTCTCCATCGCGTTGCGGGTTGGTGTGCTCGTTGGTGCCGGGGGCGACGCCGAAGAAGCCGTACTCCGGGTTGACCGCCCACAGCCGGCCGTCCTCGCCGATCCGCATCCAGGCGATGTCGTCGCCGATGGACTCGACCTTCCAGCCCGGGATGGTCGGCTCGAGCATGGCGAGGTTGGTCTTGCCGCAGGCGCTGGGGAACGCGGCGGCGATGTACTTGGTGACGCCCTGCGGGTTGGTCAGCTTGAGGATCAGCATGTGCTCGGCCATCCAGCCCTCGTCGCGCGCCATCGCGCTGGCGATGCGCAGCGCGTAGCACTTCTTGCCGAGCAGCGCGTTGCCGCCGTACCCGGAGCCGAAGGACCAGATCGTGCGCTCCTCGGGGAACTGCACGATGTACTTGGTGTCGTTGCACGGCCAGGACGACGTCCTCCTGGCCCTCCTCGAGCGGCATGCCGACGGAGTGCAGCGCCGGGACCCACGAATCTCCTCGGCGTCGTCGAGCTCCTCCATCTTGCGCAGCACGTTGGTGCCCATGCGGGCCATCACGCGCATCGAGGCGGTGACGTACGCCGAGTCGGTGATCTCCACGCCGAACATCGGGTGCTCGGCCTCGAGGTGGCCCATCACGAACGGGATGACGTACATCGTCCGGCCCTTCATGCAGCCCGCGTAGAGCTTGCGCATGATGGCCTTCATCTCGCTCGGGTCCATCCAGTTGTTGGTGGGCCCGCAGTCCTTCTCGTCGACCGAGCAGATGTAGGTGCGGTCCTCGACGCGCGCCACGTCGGTGGGGTCGGAGGCCGCGTGGAAGGAGTTCGGCTTCTTCGCCGGGTCGAGGCGAGTGAAGGTGCCGGTGGAGACGAGCGCGTCGGTCAGCTCGACCCACTCCTCGTCGGAGCCCGGTGCACCAGTGGATGCGGTCCGGGGTGGTCAGCTCGGCGACCTCGTTGACGAAGGCCAGGATGCCCTCGTGCGTGGTCGGGCGCGTCCTCGGTGGCGGTGGTCTGGTTCGACGTCTCGGCGGTCATGCCTGTTCCCTCTCGAGCATTTCGCGGCCAGGCCTCGGAGGGCCTGACCGGCCGCCGAAAGCATCGGCGGTGTGTGTCCTTGAGTTCTCGTGCCCGGATGCCGCGCCGTTGCATCACCCGGTGGTGGCCCTCAAGTTACGCCCAGACGCGCATGCCGGAGTAACCGAGGTTGGGGCGAATCTACGGGCCGCGGATGCGTTCGCGCCTATTGGATCGATCCAGCGCGTCTCGTAGGAGTGACATGCGTGCCGGAGCCAATGTCGCGGGAGTTAACGAGGTGCGCGCTGCGGTCCCATCGCGATTCGCATGTCGCGGAACGCGGGTCGATGACCGATTTCAACCGCGCCCGACATGTCCGCTAGCATTGCGCAGTCCTCAGGGACAGGCGCCTGTAGCTCAACGGATAGAGCATCTGACTACGGATCAGAAGGTTGGGAGTTCGAATCTCTCCGGGCGCGCAGACCACCAAGCCCTGCACGGGGGCGGGCGTGACGTCACCTAGGCCGTCGAGTAGACATGGGACCGTGACTGCCGATCCCACCCCGGAACCTCGCGACGCCTCGGAGGTCGGCTCTTCGGCCGCCCGCGCAGCCTGGGCCGAAGCAGCGCGTCCCGTGCTGCTGGAGGCCGCAGGTCGCTACCGCGCGACGGTGACCTACAAGCAGCTCGCCGCGCCGTACAGCAGTCCACCGGCATCACGACCACCCAGCTGATGCACCAGTGGATCGGCGACGTGCTCGGCCGCGTCACCGACGAGTGCCAGTCCCGCGGCGAACCCCTGCTCTCCGCGCTCTGCGTGAGCGTCCAGGGCAGCGTGGGCGAGGGGTACGCCGACGCCGTCGAGCGCGCCCGCGGCACCCGCCCGGCCGACCCCGACGACCACGCGGCCAACGAGCGACTCAGCTGCTACCGCCACTGGGAGGCCACCGGCCTGCCCCGCGACGGCGGTACGCCGCTGCGCACCGCCCACTTCAAGCCGGTGCGCAAGACCGTCCTCGAGCAAGCCCGCGCCGCGCGCGGCGACTCCTCGCAAGACGCCCTCTCGCAAGCCGACCCGCCGCGACGCGCCTCCGCCCAAGCCGGTCCCGCTGTGCCCGCGCTGCTTCACCCAGGTGCCGGCGTCCGGGGTATGCGACTACTGCGACTGAGGCCCGGAGTCACGGGCGCCAGGTGGTGGACCGGCGAGCAGCGTCATGGATCGACTCGAGCATTGAGTCCGTGTGGATGTCGCCGTGACGAGCCAGCCAACGAGCGATCTGCATGCGCGGTACGACGTGCACTCCGGCGGGTGGCTTCTTCACGTTGATGTCGTCGGCGTTCACGGTCACGATGACGCCCTCGACGTGGACCGGGAAGCCGCACGCGGCGGTCAGGAGTCTTCGCGGCGCGCTCAGCCCTCATGGCGGCTGTTGCGGATGTAGGGCTGCTTGTGGCCATCGACCAGAGAAAAGTCGTGTCACCGCCGACCCAGACCTTGGCCCCCGGGTGGTGTTTGGTGTTCAGCGTGAACAGTCCGCCTGGTCCGATGGCCAGGTGATCGATGTCAGAGCCGCGACCGCCGACCGGGATAGCGTGGATGAACCGCCAGCGCGGGTCCTTCTTCGCCAGCCTGGCGAGTCGTGCGGCGACCTTCTCCTCGCCGTCTGCGCCGATCCGCCAGGCCCTCTCGTCGGTGTGCACGCCGAGCGCTCGGGCAAGGAACGACTTCACGGGAGCGGCCTCGCGCGCTGACAGTGCCTGTTCGCGGGCCTCCGCGCCCGGGGCATTCGTGGACAGGTCGAGCCAGGGACGCACAGTCGGGGCATCGTCGACGGGTGCCACTGCGACAGGCGGGGCTGCAACGGCCGACACGGGCGAGACACCGTCTGCCGCCTGGTCGGCTTTCCAGCCCGACACGGCTTCGCTGAGGACCGCTGCATCCTCTGGCGTCGCCGGGTGGCCCAGATCAGTACTGAGATCCCACCAGCCGACCTTCACCTCATTGCCGCGGCTGACGTAGAGCCTGTCCTTGCCGTAACGCCGCCACCGCTCCACTGCCACGTCCGAGTCCGCCATGCCCCGGATTATCGAATCTGCGGCCGCCGCGTGCAGCGGTGTTTCCAAACAACCGATGGCCCGCAGCGACGCCATACTCCCTGCATGGAATCCATGGACTTCGAGTTCGATGGCCCGGTGATCGAGTGGCGGGGACCTGCGCCGTTCTACTTCGTGCGCATCCCCGAGGAGGAGAGCGCGGACATCAAGTTCGCTGCCAAGGGAGTGGAGTACTGGGGTCAGGTGCCGGTGCTGGTGCGCATCAACGACATCGAGTTCCGGACGGCTCTGTTTCCCAAGGATGGCCTGTACCTGATCCCGGTGAAGGACGTGGTGCGCAAGTCGGCCGGCATCGAGCTCGACCAGATGGTTGCTGTCGGCTTGAACGTCGGACGCGAGTAGGTCCCGCCTCGACTAATCCTCCCGGCAGCGCCCCGCGGCGCGGGCAGGGATGTGACCGGCCTCGACGAGCCAGCGCACGGTGTCCCGCATGGACTCTGCCAGGGACCGTCCATGGATCCCGAGGTCCTCGACCGTCGCCGAGTAGTCGACACGGGTGTCGGTCGCGACCAGCCGGGCGCCCTCCACCGCGTGCGGGAGGAACGACCAGCCGGTGTTGTAGCCGAGCTTCAGCACGGGAAGCGCGGCCTTGAGCGGCATCCGCACCGCGGGGAGCCGGCGTCCGGTCAGGGCACGGAGCGTCTCGTGCGGGACGGCGACGTTCTCGCCCGGGACGAGGTAACGCCCACCGGGTCGGCCGAGGGCAGCGACCACCACGTCGGCGGTGTCCCGTACGTCCACCCACTGCATTCCTCCGCGCGGCCAGGTGGGAAGGCGGCCGCGCAGGATGTCACGGACCACCTCGTCGCTCTCGCCGACGTAGGGGTCGTGCGGGCCGAGGATGCCGCCCGGGTTGACGATGGCGACCGGGGCACCCGCCTCCTGCCGGTCCCGCGCGACGCGCTCGGACTCCATCTTGCTCTGGGTGTACGGGCCGAGCGCTTCGCCGAGCGGGCTCTGGTGGTTCAGGGTCGCTCCGGGGCGCAGCAGTGCGGCGATCGAGGACACGTGGACGATGCCGGTGCAGCCCGCCTCGATCGCCGCGTCCAGGACGGTGGTCGTGCCGGCCTTGTTCTCCCGGAGCATCCGCTCCGCGTCGCGACGCCGATAGGAGAACGTGGCGGCGGCATGGATGGCGTGGTCCGCGCCGCTCGCCGCCTCCCGGACCGCGACCCCGTCGGTCATGTCGCCGGCGACGACTTCGATGCGCGCGTCGTCGGAGTCCACACCGAGCAGCGCGAGGTTCTCGCGCAGCTTCGCGGGCGTCCGCACGAACGCGCGGACCCGATGGCCCTCGTCCAGGAGGCGCTGCAGGATGTGGATGCCGAGGAACCCTGATGCCCCCGTGACCATGACAACGCTCATGGAGCACATCTTGCCAGCGCCGGATCCGTCGTACGGGATCGTGGACGCGGAACCGAGGTCATGCTTTGGTTGCCCAATGACGCGCGGTGTCGAGGCCGACTACCTGGTGGTCGGGGCCGGGGCCATGGGGATGGCGTTCACCGATGCGCTGATCGACCACGCCGACGTGCGCGTCGCCATGGTCGACCGCCGCCACGGGGTCGGCGGCCACTGGCTCGCGGCCTATCCATTCGTGCGCCTGCACCAGGCGTCCGCCTTCTACGGGGTCGCCTCGACGCTGCTCGGCGGCGGCCGATCCAGCAGGAGGGGCCCGAGGCGGGACTGCAGGAGCGGGCCGACCAGCCGACGATCTGCGCCTACTACGACGACCTGCTGGCCGACCGGATGGTGGGGTCGGGCCGGGTCGAGTTCTTCGCAGGCTGCGAGTACGTCGGGGATCGCACCTTCGTCTCGCAGGCCTCGGGTGAGCGGTTCGAGGTGCCGGAGCGGTGCCGGATCGTCGACGCGCGCTACCTCGCCCCGGACATCCCGGCGGAGACGCCGCCGCAATTCGGGGTCGCCGACGGAGCGCGGGTGATCCCGGTCAACGACCTCGTGCGATCGGAGGAGGCGCCGAGCCAGTACGTGGTCGTGGGCTCGGGCAAGACCGCGACCGACGCTGCATCTGGCTGCTGGCGCGTGGGGTGGACCCCGACGCGATCTGCTGGGTGCGGCCGCGTGACCCTGGATGCTGAACCGGGCGCTGATCCAGCCCGACCCGGTCATCTACCTCGGCATGGTCGCCGACCTGATGCAGGCGGCGGGGACGGCGGCATCGCTGGAGGACCTGTTCCTGCGACTCGAGGACGCCGGCATCATGCTGCGCATCGACCGCTCGGTCACGCCGACGATGGCCAAGGCACCCACCCTCGCCATGTGGGAGCTCGAGCAGCTGCGCACCATCGAAGACGTCGTACGCCGGGGCCACATCGACACGGTGCGTCGCGGCAGGCTCGACATGGAGGACGGGTCGGTCGCGGTCGCGGACGACGCCGTCGTGGTGAACTGCGCGGCGGACGGCCTGAAGATGCCGCCGCGGCTGCCGATCTGGGGGCCGGAGGCGATCACCCTGCAACCGGTCAGGGCCGGGTTCCCGTGCTTCGGCGCCGCGCTCGCCGGCTACGTCGAGGCGACCCGCGACGACGACGCCGAGAAGAACCGGATCTGCCAGCCGTCGTCGTACGCCAACACCCTGGCCGAGTGGGCGAGCATGAACGTCCAGGGCATGCGCAACTCCGACGTCGTTCGGCGCCGAGCCCGACATCAAGGCGTGGTCCGACGGGGTCGCCCTGAACCCCTCCCGAATCCCACCCGGCTACCCCGGATCCCCGGAGCTGGACGACGCGCTGGAGCGCCTGCAGGCCCACGCGGGGGCCGGGCAGACCGGGCTGGCTGAGCTGGAGTCAGGCGGCGTCAGCCCCGAGCTCGGGAGTGTCGCCGGCCGGGATCCTGACCGTGACGGTGGTGCCCACGTCCAGGATGGAGACGATCGAGATCGTGCCGCCGTGCTCTTCGACGATCCGCTTGACGATCACCAGACCGAGCCCGGTCCCCTGGATCGCCATCCGGGTCGCGACCGAGGACCGGAAGAACCGAGTGAACAGCCGGTCCTGCTCGTCCTCGGGGATACCCACACCCGTGTCGGCGATCGTGAAGACCAGGTCCGCGCCCTCACGCCGCGCTTGAAGGGTCACCGTCCCGCCCGCCGGGGTGAACTTGACGGCGTTGGTGAGCAGGTTGAGCAGGGCACGGTCGAGTTGCACACGGTCCACCACGATGGTGTCGGTGCCCGGGCAGCAGGTGAGCACCAGCTCGACGCTCTTCGCCACAGCGATTGCCCCGACCTGGCTTCGCATGTCGTCAACGAGATGCGCGACGAGGTGTCGGTTCGCGATGCAGGTCCAGGGTGCTGGTCTCGATGTGACTCAGTGTCAGGAGATCCTCGATCAAGTTTGAGCAGCCGCTCGCTGTTGCGGCCGATAACCTCCAAGCCCTGCGTCTGGCCGGTGGAAAGGTCGCCGTGGTCGCCATCGGCCAGCATCTCGACGTTTCCGATGATGCTTGTCAGTGGCGTTCGCAACTCGTGGGAGACCGTGGTCACGAACTCGCTCCTGATGCGGTCGAGCTCCTCCAGCTCCTGGACATGGTGCTGGAGCGCGACCTCGAGCGCCTTGCGTTCGGTGATGTCGCGGGCGGTCACGACGATGCCTTGGACGCTCGGGTTCTCGAGCAGGTCGGTGCTGATGGTCTCGACTTCGGTGAACTGCCCGTCGCCGCGGCGTATCCGCCACTCGGCACGGGCGCTGTCTTGGGAACGGTCCGCCAGGCGGGTGTAGAAGTCCGTCACCGCGGCCTGCTCTGAGGGGTCCAACAGCGACGGTAGCGGCGTGCCCACGAGGTCCTCCGGGCGATGGCCGAGCTCGTGCGCCACCGACGGTGTCACGTAGCGGATCACCAACCCGGCGTCGAGCACCATGATCACGTCGGAGGAGTTCTGTACGAGTGCACCGACCCGTGCCTCGCTGCGCTGTCGGCTGAGGCCTTCGGTGAGCGCGGCGCTCTCCAGGGCCAGGGCGACCTGCGCCCCGAGGGTGTGCAGCCCGTCTGCCACGTCCGTCGGAACGGGCGCGGTGCTGGTCACGACCATGCCGCCCGTAGACAGAGGCCTGCGTGGAAAGCGCGACGACCACGGAATCGAAAGGTGCACCGGTGACGGCCTGCGTCGGCTGCCTCGCCGTCACAGATCTCCACCGCGATGTCGACCTCCCCCAGTCCCTGCACCAGGTCGCCTGCCCCGTCGATCGCGGCCCGCCGGATGTGCCCACGGTCGGGCGCCGCAGTCAGCGCCGTGACGGCGTGGCGCAGGATGGTCTGACGTCGTTCCGCCCGTTCGTGCCGCCCGACCGCATCCCGCAGGCTGGACACCAGCCCCAGCATGCGGACGAGCACCAGGACGAACAGCACCGCCGACGCCGACGCCGCCACAGGGACGTCGAACCCGTCTATCGGCCACCGGCTGTTGGCGATGAGGGTGGCGGGCGCGATCAGGGTCGCAGCCGCCGGCAGCAGGAGCCGCTTCCCGCTCAGCGAGGCGGCCGTGACGGGCGTCCGCGCCGACAGCTCGCGCATCGACGGATGGAGCGCCGCGGCACCCCACAGCAGGTAGGTGGCCATCCAGCCGACGTCGAGCCAGCTCCCCACGCTGTAGCTGCCGTCCAGCTCGATGGCGCCGTAGGTGACATCGGTGACGATGAGGCAGAGAATGCTCGCCGCCAGGAGATAATAAGCCAGCGGGCGGGCGCCGCTCCCGATGAACAGCCGGGCGGCCACCGCCAGGAGCAGCACGTCCATGGCGGGGTAGACCATCGAAACGAAGCGCGACAGCCGGCCCTCGTCCGTGTACTGGGTGTACGGCTCGATCAGGTAGACCCAGGAGAGCAGGCCGAAGCCGACCGTGATGATCAGGGCGTCGAGCAGGCTGGCCGAGTCCTTGCCCGGGGTTCGGCTCCGGATCAGCAGGACGAGACCGGCGGCCTGTAACGGGTAATAGCCGATGTAGAACCCGTCGGCGAAAGAGGGAAACGAAAGGTCGTAGGAGTAGTAGAAGAAGTCCCCGGCGATGAACAGCATCTGGGCGACGATGAACAGCACCCACGGCAACATGGGCCGGGGCCGGTACCGGGCGACTCCGACCGCGATCGCGACCGCGCTCGAAAGTCCCACCAGCTCGAACAGCCACGTGCTGCCGGCGAAGGGCGGCACCACGAGATAGCAGGCGAGGACGATGCCGCCCGCGAGCAGATACACCCGCGATACCCGACCGCTCTCGTCGCGGCCCGCTCCAGGTGCCATCCCCACACAGACTTTCCCCGGATATTGATACTCCGGGCCCGGATGTGGGTCCGTTTGTCAGGCGTATGGGAAGTTCGAGCGAGCGGTCGGTGAATGGCGGTTTTGACCGGGCGGCCCTCAGGACGCGGAGCCCACCCGGTCCCGGGCCTCGCGGACGAAGTCCTCCAGGTCCAGCCCGTACGTCGGGCCGCCGGTCGCGGCATACTCGTCGAGCCGGCCGACACCCCGCTCGACCAGCCGGCTCGCGCCGACCTGGTTCCCGCGCTCGACATGGGTCAGGCCGACGCAGATCTGGGCGAGCCCCTGCCAGAGGTCCCGCTCGTCGTCGGGCCCCGCCTTCCAGCGTGCCTCGAAGACCTCGTGGGCCGAGAACGGGCGGCCCTCGCTCAGCAGGCCGAGGGCGGTCCTGACGGTCTCCTCCGGCGGCAGCGGATCCTCCGACACGGGCTCGACGCCGACCTCGCCGTACGGCAGCGGCCGGCCGAGCGCGTCCCTGGGACGGGCCTGTCTGGCGCGCCCTTCCTCGTCGCGGTCGCGATCGCTGCCCTGGTTCGTCATCTCCAGCACCCTGACGGCTGGCTCGGGCAATGACAAGTACGACGGTCGATGGTCGAGCCGTAGAGCACCTCGCACGACTGCGTCAAAATGTCGGTCGTGGCCACCTCTCCCACAGTCGTCATCGGTGGCGGCGTCATCGGCCTCGCCTCCGCCTACGAGCTCGCCCGCGCCGGCAGGGACGTGCACCTGGTCGTCGATCGCGCGAGCATCGGCGCCGGGTCGCATCGCGCGGGAACGCCGGCTGGGTCACGTTGAGCCACTGCTACCCGGTGCCTTCGCCGGGCTCGGTGAGGGCGGCGCTCCGCTGCGGCCGGGCAGTCGGACGCCCCGCTCTACGTCCGCCCGTCCCTCTCGCCGCCGTTCGTGCGCTGGCTCTACGAGTTCCAGAAGTACTGTCGGCCGGCCGCGTTCGCCCGTGGAGCCGCAGCCCTGTCCGGCCCTGGCGGAGCCGACCGAGTCGCTCTTCGAGGCCTGGCGCGGTGACGGCATCGACACCACGCTCACCCGCCCCGGTCTCGTGCACGCGTTCCTCGACCAGCGTGAGGCCGAGCGCACGCTCGCTCTGCAGCGTTCCGTGTCGAACGGTCACTGCAAGATCCCGGACGACCGCCCTCTCGGGATCCGAGATCCAGCAGCTCGAACCGGCCCTGAGCGACCAGGTCAGCGCGGCGTACGTCGTCGAGCACGAGGGGCTGGTGGACCCGTCCCGACTGATGGCCTCGCTCGCGGCGCGTCTGGTCTCCCTCGGAGTCACGGATCTTCGAGCGGGCGGTGCATCGGGGTTCGTCGTCGAGCCAGGGGCGGGTCCGCGCGGTCGTGGTGAACGGCGAGCTCGATCGAGTGTGCGCGAGGTCGTGGTCGCGGGTGGTGCCTGGTCCGGCGAGGTGCTCGCCGGCCTCGGCGTACCTCTCCGACTGCAGGCAGGCAAGGGCTACAGCTTCGCGGTCGACCTCGCCGTACCCCCGACTCGTCCCATCTACCTCGGCGACAAGCACGTCGCTGTCTCGCCGATCGGCGGCACCACCCACATCGCCGGCACGATGGAGTTCTCCGGCAACAACCGCAGGCTCGACTGGCGCCGTATCGAGGCCATCGCCAGGGCGGGTCGCGAGTATCTCGGCCCCTGGTTCGAGAGCACGGACGACCTGATGGGGCTCATCGCCAACCCCTGGGTCGGCGGGCGCCCGCTGTTGCCCGATGGGCTGCCTCTCATCGACAGGGTGCCCGGCCTCGAGAACGGCTACGTCGCCACCGCGCACGGCATGCTGGGGGTGACCCTGGCTCCGAGCACCGCCTCCGCACTGCTCGACTTCATCGACTCCGGCAACCGCCCCGGCGTGCTCGCGCCTTTCGGGTTCGACCGCCACTGAGCCGCCGCCGGGCTCCCCGAACCCCTCCCGGTATCAGGACTCCCCGGCGATCAGGAACTAGTCCCCGTCCTCCTGCAGCTGGAGCTGCACGTCCTCGGGCGAGTCGGGCTGGCTCGCGTAGGTGATCCGGTAGCTGACCGTGAGCGCGTCCGGGTCCGCCTTCAGCGCTGCTGACGTCGACGATCTCCTGGTCGCTCCAGAACCCCTCGTAGGACTCGAAGCCGCCGCTCTCCTCCTGGAACTCCGGGGTCAGCATCTCCCAGGTGGTCTCGGGGTCCTCGGTGACGGTGTCGAGGTACTCCTCCACGAACGTGGTCATCGCGGCGGCGCGCTCCTCGGAGCCCTGGCCGTTCCCGTTCTGCGACTCCGACGGCTGACGGCGATGCGCCGGGCCCTGGTTGCTGCCGCCGTCATCCTTGGTGAGACCCCACACCAGCAGTGCGGCGAGTACGGCGAGGAGGACCGCACCGGCGGCCAGCAGCGGCAGCGGGATGCCGGCGAGCCCGCGCTTCTGCGAGCGGGCGCGGGTGCGGGTGCCGGTGCGGGTGCCGGGGTGCCGGTGCGACTGGCTCGGGCTCGACCGGTGTCATCACGGAGGTGGGCTCGGGGTCGGCAGCGGCTGCTGCGGCCGCCGGAGCGGCGAGCCTCGGCCGCGCCCGGCCCCCGGTCCAGGAACTCGCCGACCTGCTCGCATGGTCCACCGCGACGCGGGGTCGACCGACCATCGTCGCCTCGAGCAGGGGCGCGAGCCAACCGGCCTCCGTCAGCCGCGGCGGGTCCTCGTGGGCGATCCTGTAGAGGGTGCCCATCACGTTGTCGCCGACGTCGTACGGCGGACGGCCGGCCAGCGCGTGGAACAGCGTGGCCCCGAGCGACCAGACGTCGGAGGCGGCCGAGGCGGTGGCACCGGTGGCGATCTCCGGGGCGAGGTACGCCGGCGAGCCGGTCATCATCCCGGTCTGTGTCAGGGTGGCGTCCGCCTCGGCACGGGCGATGCCGAAGTCGGTCAGCTTCACCTGGCCCATCGGGGTGACCAGGATGTTCGACGGCTTCACGTCACGGTGCACGATCCCGGCCTCGTGCGCGGCGGCCAGCGCCTCGGCGGCCTGCCGGATCAGCGGCGCCGCGAGGTCGGGTGTCAGGGCGCCCTCGTCGCGCACCAGCTCGGCGAGGGTCTGGCCCTCGACGTACTCCATCACCAGCCAGTGCTCGTGGCCGTCGGCGACGAGGTCGAAGACCGCCACCACGTGGGGGTGGTTGAGCCGGGCGGCGAGCTTGGCCTCGCGGGCGGCGCGCTCGAGATCGGGGGTGCCCACGCCGGGCATCATCCCGATCCGCTTGAGCGCGACGCGTGCGGCCGAGGACCTCGTCGCGGCCGAGGTAGACCGCCCCCATCCCCCCGCGCCCGATCTCTCGGTCCTGGGAGTACCTGCCTGCGATCACGTACGCGGCTCGCTTCCTGGTCGAGGAACCCTCAGCATCCTAGGGTCACCGCTCCAGCGCGCCTCACGGTGTCCGGGCCGACGCTCACTCACCCGGCGCGGACAGGTACTCGTCCCAGTCGAGGTCGATCAGGTCCTGCGGACCGTCCACGACGAGGGCGGCACCCACCTCGACGAGCTCTGCCTCGGCGTACCCGCCCGAGCGCAGGGCCACACAGCGCAGCCCGGCCCGGGTCGCCGACTCGACGTCGTACGGCGTGTCCCCGACCAGGACCGCACGCCCGGCCCCGGCCGCCTCCAGCGTGACCTGCACCAGGTCGGGCTCCGGCTTGGAGCCGTCGACGTCCTCGGAGGTCTTGAGCACGGTCACATGCTCCTGGATGCCGAGGCTCGCGACCGCCTCGCGCGCGAACTCGGGATCGCCCGAGGAGGCGAGCGCGACCACCAGCCCGGCCTCGTCGAGCGTCCGGACGAGGTCAGTCGCCCCCGGCAAGGGACGGACCTCGTCCTTGATCCCGACGTACTCCTCGCGCCAGGCATCCCGGACCGTGTCCCCGAGACGATCCTCGACCTGCTCACCCGCCACGTGCGCGACCAGCTTGTCGCCTCCCATCCCGATCGCGCGGTGGATCCGCCACAGCGGCAGCGCGAGGTCGCTCCGGTCGAACGCGCGCTGCCAGGCGAGGGCGTGGTGGTACGTCGAGTCGATCAGCGTTCCATCGATGTCGAGGATGACCACGGCTCGGTCAACTTTCGTCATGCCACGTCGGTGCCCGTTCGCCACGTCGCCCGAAACGACGCTGTCGCGAACCCCGATGAGGCTTGTTGGAACGTGTGATCAAAGACTGTTTGATCAAACGTTCCAACAAAGCCCGGGACGGCTAGCATGCGCAATCGGCAGGAGCAGGGAGGTAGGCAGCCGTGGCAGCAGCCGCCGATGTCTCCCTCCGCGCCGCAGTTCACGCCGCAGCCGCTGGTGCTGACGCTGATGGCGCTCTACGAGGTCGACGGCCCGCTGGGCTGGTCGATGAGCCACCTGCATCGCGCTGGGCGAGGCGCTGGGCATCGACCAGCCGGCGCTGAGGTCCGCGGTCTGGCGGCTCAAGCGGCGCGGCGTCATGGTCGCCACCGGGACGCGACAGTCGGCGTCGTACGCGCTGAACCCGGCCCTGGCCGAGGTCTTCGCCGAGGGCGACGAGCGGATCTTCCGGCCGCAACGGGCCGAGCCCGGTGATCCCTGGCTGATGATCGCCGCCTCCGTTCCCGAGGCCGAGCGGCCCAGCCGCCACCGGCTCAAGCGGGTGCTGACCCGCCGGGGGTTCGGGGCGGCCGGTTCCGGGCTGTGGGTCACTCCGGACCAGCAGGTGCACTGGGTACGTCGCGAGCTCGACCGGGAGGACCTCGACGAGGTTCGTCGACTACTTCACCGTCCTCCCCGACCCCGCGAACCTGTCCGAGCGGGTGGCGCGCTGGTGGGACCTGGCCGCGCTGGAGGCGGCGTACGTCGACTACCGCCGGCAGCACGCGACGATCGTGCCGAGCGACCCGGGCTCGCTGAAGTCACCGCTGCAGGCCTTCGCCGACCCACGTGCGGCTGGTGACCGCCTGGCGGCGGCTGCCGTTCCTGCGACCCCGGGCTGCCGCTCGAGCTGATGCCGCCGGACTGGCCCGGACGCGGCGCGGCGGAGGAGTTCCTCGCCGACCACGACCCGCTGGCCGGTCGCGCCGAGGAGTTCGTGCGCGAGCAGACCTCGCAGGCGGCGCGCCTCAGGCTCGGGGTGGCGCCAGGCGGTCGTCGGGGATGACGGCGACGCCCAGGATCTCGATCAGCGCCTCGGGCTGCCACAGCGCGGTGCACCCGATGCCCGCCATCGCGGGATAGGCTGGTCCCCGCCAGCTCGCGCCACACCCTGCCGATCTCGCGACCCTTGCGCCTGGTACTCGGGCACGTCGGTCAGGTAGATCGTCACGCTGACCAGGTCGCCGGGCTCCCCGCCCACGTGGCGCAGCGTGGTCAGCACGTTGCCGAACGCCTGCCGGAACTGCTCGACGATCCCGCCCGGCACGATGCGCATCTCCCGGTCCAGGGCGGTCTGGCCACCCAGGTGAAGGGTGTTGCCCACGAGAGTGCCGTGCGAGTAGCCGCTCGGCGGAGCAAGATCGGGTGGGTTGACGGCAACCGGCGACGCCGAAGACATGTCATTGACACTATTTGACGATCGTGAAAATGTCACTACATAGGTGGTGCCGCGAGGAGGCAGCGGTGAACTTCGACGGATACCAGCTGGACGGCGACCCCACGCCCTGGTCCCTGCCCGACGGTCGGCTGATGCCCGTGGTCACCCGCGCCGGCGAGGAGAACCTGCACACCGCCGACTCGGGCGACGCGCTGCGGATCTCCGGCGTCAGCATCCAGCACACCCCGGCGCAGCGACTCTGGTACGGCAAGGTGAAGAACCTCCCGGGCTTCCGCTCGGTGGCCCACCACCACGGCGAGGCCGAGACGGGCGGCTACGTGCTCCTCGGCCGGGCCCGCATCTACTACGGCGCCGACTACGAGGAGTACGTCGACATGGAGCAGGGCGACTTCGTCTTCGTGCCGCCCGTTCCTGCCCCACGTGGAGTGCAACATGTCCACCACCGAGGAGCTGGTCTGGCTGACCACCCGCACCCCCGAGAACCTCGTGGTGAACCTGCCCGACGTGACCGACGACTCGCTGACCGGCTACCGCCGCAGATGAACGCCGACTCCCGCACCCTGGACGCCGCACTCACCCTCGACGAGGTCGAGGGCGCCGACCCCTCCGATTGCGGGCCTTCGAGGCACACGCCCAGGACTGCCCCTGGCCCAAGGCGTACGGCGGCGACCTGATCGCGCAGGCAGCGGTGGCCGCGATGCGCACGGTTGCGGACGGCCGGCCGATGCACTCCCTGCACGCGTACTTCGTGCGGCCCGTCGACATCGGCGCGACCGTCCGCTACGACGTGGAGACGATCCGCGACGGCCGCAGCTACTCCACCCGGCTCGTCCGTGGGACCTCCGGTGACCGCCTCGCCGTCGTGGCGTCGTTCTCCTTCCACGACGGCGAGGGCGGCTTCGAGCTGGCCGCCGAAGCCGCCGCGGGGCCTGGCACCCGCGACGTCCCCGGCCCCGGAGAGCGTCCCGAGCACCGCCGAGCACCTCGACGAGGCCGACCCGGACGGCGAGCGCGTCCCGGAGGACTTCACCGAGTACTGGCGCACCGGGCGCAGCTTCGACCTGCGCCACGTCCCCGACCCGCTCTACGTCGAGGGGTCGAAGCCAGGAGTCGGCACAGGGCGTCTGGATGCGGCCCTTCGGCGACATCGCGACCGCCCCCGGCCTCGACGCCCAGGCCACCGCGAGGGCGGCGCTGGTCTACGCGTGCGACTACGTGATGCTCGAGCCCGCCCTCCGCGCCCAGGGCCTGTCCTGGACGAGCACCGGACTGAGCACCGCGAGCCTCGACCACGCGATGTGGATCCACCGCGACGTCGACTGGAGCGACTGGCTGCTGTACGTCGTCGAGGTCACCTCGGTGCAGGACGGTCGGGCGCTGTGCACGGGCAGGTTCTACGACCGCCAGCAGCGCCTGGTCGCCACCGCACTCCAGGAGGGGGTCATCCGGGTGGCCCCGGAGAAGCCCCCAGAAATTCGCTGAGGGAGACGACGATGCTGCTTCCGTCACAGCACGAGGACACCTTCGCCCGCGATCGGCTGCCGTCCGAGGATCTTTGGCCGACGATGGAGTTCGAGCTGCCCGGGCTCGACTTCCCCGACCGGATGAACGCGGCGCACGACCTTCTCGACGGTGCCATCGAGCGCCACGGCCCCGACCGCCCGGCGCTGCGCACGCCGGAGGGTGAGGTCTGGACCTACGGCGAGCTGCAGTCCCGGGTGGCGCAGCTGGCCCACCACCTGCGGGACCGTTGCGGTGTCCGGCCCGGCCAGCGGGTGCTGCTGCGCTCGCCGAACAACCCGCGGCTGGTGACCGCGTGGCTGGCCGTGCTCAAGGTCGGCGGCGTCGTGGTCACCACCATGCCGGTGCTGCGCGCGGGCGAGGTGGCCACGCTGGTCGAGCGCACCCGCCCCTCGGTCGCCCTGGTCGACCACCGCTTCGTCGAGGACCTCGACGCGGCCCTGGCGCGGACCGACCAGAACGTCGTACGACTGTTGATGGGCGGAGGGTCACCCGACGACGTCTTCGTGCAGTGCGCCGGTGAGCCCGAGGAGTTCGAGGCCGTCCTGCTCTCCAGCGACGACGTCGCGCTGCTCTGCCCGACCTCCGGCACCACGGGCGTCCCGAAGGTGACCATGCACTTCCACCGCGACATCCTGGCGATCGACCGCACCTACGGCGAGCCAGGTGCTCCGCCTCGAGCCCGACGACGTCGTCGCGTGCACCGCGCCGCTGGCCTTCACCTTCGGGCTCGGCGCTTCGGTCGTGTTCACGCTCGCCGCCGGGGCGTCGGTGCTGCTGATGGAGGGCGCCACCCCGCCGGTCCTGGCCGAGCTGGTGCAGAGCACGGCGTCACGGTGCTGTTCACCGCACCCACCGCCTACCGCGCGATCGTGCAGTCCGGCAGGATCGAGATGCTGCGCGGCCTCCGCCGCGCGGTCAGCGCGGGCGAACACATGCCGCGCGCCACCTGGGAGGCGCTGCGCGACGGCATCGGCCTGAGGTGCTCGACGGCATCGGCGCCACCGAGATGCTGCACATCTTCATCTCCACCAGGGTGGGCGCGGTCCGCGCCAGGCTCCACCGGGACGCCTGTACCCGGCTACCGCGCGAAGATCATCGACGAGGACGGCAACGAGCAGCCGCCCGGCGAGCCGGGACGCCTCGCCGTGATCGGACCCGACCGGCTGCCGCTACCTCGACGACCCGCGCCAGCGCGACTACGTCGCCGACGGCTGGAACCTCACCGGCGACACCTTCCTCCGCGACGAGGAGGGGCAGTTCCACTTCGTCGGCCGCAACGACGCGATGATCGTCTCCTCGGGCTACAACATCGCCGGCCCCGAGGTCGAGGAAGCCCTGATGCAGCACGAGTCGGTCGCAGAGTGCGCCGTGGTCGGCCGGCCCGATGCGACCCGCGGAGCGGTGGTCTGCGCGTTCGTCGTACCCGTCGAGGGGGTCAAGGCGGACGACGCGTCTGGCCGCGGACATCCAGGACTTCGTCAAGCACACCATCGCGCCGTACAAGTACCCGCGTGACGTCCGCTTCCTGAGCGGACTCCCGCGCAACGCGAGCGGCAAGGTGCAGCACTTCCGGCTGCGCAAGGACCTGCCGCCGCCGGCCCCGGCCGACGGGCACCGACACGGCCCTGAGAGGCGGACCGATGGACCTCGCGATCGTCGGGGGTGGCCCCGCGGGCCTCTACCTCGCGGCCCTGATGAAGCAGCTCGATCCCGGCCACGAGGTCACCGTGTGGGAGCGCAACGCGGCCGGTGACACCTTCGGCTTCGGCGTGGTGTTCTCCGACGAGACCCTCGGTGGGATCGAGAACGCCGACACGGTCGTCGCCGCCGAGATGAGCGAGCAGTTCGCACGCTGGTCCGAGATCGACATCCACTACGGCGGCCAGAGCCACTCGATCGGCGGGCAGGGCTTCGCCGCGATGGGCCGCCGCGAGCTGCTCGAGCTGCTGCAGCGACGCTGCCGGGACCTCGGGGTGGACGTGCGCTTCTCGCACGACCGCTCCCGACCTCGACGAGCTGCGCGCCCGGCATGACCTCGTGGTGGCGGCGGACGGGGTCAACTCCCAGATCCGCGCCCGGCTGGCCGACAGCGTCGAGCCCGACCTCGACGCCCGCGCCAACAAGTACATGTGGCTGGGCACCGACCTCGTCTTCGAGGCCTTCCAGTTCTTCGTGAAGTCGACGCCGTGGGGGGTGATGCAGATCCACGCCTACCCCTACTCCGACTCCCGCTCCACCTTCATCGTCGAGATGCACGAGGACGTCTGGCGCCGGGCCGGATTCGACGCCACCGAGGAGCTCGTCTTCGCGCCGGGCGAGAGCGACGAGCAGGCCGTTGCCCGGATCGCCGAGATCTTCGCCGAGGAGCTGGGCGAACACCGGCTGCTCACCAACAACTCCAGGTGGCTCAGCTTCACCACGGTCCGCAACGCCCGCTGGTCGGTCGACAACGTGGTGCTGGTCGGCGACGCGGCGCATACCGCGCACTTCTCGATCGGCTCGGGCACCAAGCTGGCGATGGAGGACGCCCTCGCCCTCGCGGCGTCGCCTGCACGAGCAGCCCGACGTGCCGAGTGCGCTGGCGGCGTACGAGGAGGAGCGCCGGCCGGTTGTGGAGTCCACCCAGCGCGCGGCCCAGGCGTCGCTGGAGTGGTTCGAGAACATCGGGCTGTACGACGGGCAGGAGCCGACCCAGTTCTGCTTCAACCTCCTGACCCGCGTCGCGCCGGATCACCTTCGAGAACCTCCGCGACCGCGACCCGGGATTCGCCTCGCAGGTGGTGCGCGAGTTCGCCGATCAGGAGGTGCACAGGACCGGTTCGGCGACTGCGGCGGACGCTCAGGAGACACCGGCGATGTTCCAGCCCGTGCGGCTGGGGCAGCTGACCCTGCCGAACCGGGTCGTGGTCTCGGCGATGGACATGTACTGCAGCACGCGACGGCGTGCCCGGCGACTTCCACCTGGTCCACCTCGGCTCCAAGGCCATGGGCGGAGCCGGGCTGGTGATGACCGAGATGGTCTGCGTCTCCCCCGAGGGCCGGATCACGCTCGGGTGTGGCGGCCTGTGGACCGACGAGCAGGGCGCCGCGTGGCGGCGGATCGCCGACTACGTCCACGACCACACGCAGTCACGGTCGGGCTGCAGCTCGGCCACTCGGGCCGCAAGGGCTCGACCAAGCTGATGTGGGAGGGCATCGACGAGCCGCTCCCCGAGGGCGACTGGCCGGTGATGGCCCCCTCGGCGGTGCCCTACGGCCCCGGACCGCCGGTGCCGCGGGAGATGACGCGCGCCGACATGGACAGGTGCGCGAGGAGTTCGTGGCCGCCGCCCGCCGGGGCGCCCAGGCCGGCTTCGACCTGCTGGAGCTGCACTGCGCGCACGGCTACCTGCTCTCCTCCTTCCTCTCGCCGGTGTCCAACCAGCGCACGGACGAGTACGGCGGCAGCGTCGAGCAGCGGCTGCGCTACCCGCTCGAGGTCTTCGACGCGGTCCGGGAGGTGTGGCCCGCCGATCGCCCGATGATGGCGCGCATCTCCGCCACGGACTGGGTGCCCGGTGGGGTCGACGTCGAGGAGGCGGTCGAGATCGCGCGAGCTTCGTCGCGCATGGCGCCGACGCCATCGACGTCTCCTCGGGACAGGTGGCGAAGGAGGAGGAGCCGGCGTACGGGCGCAGCTACCAGACCCCGTTCGCCGACCGGATCCGCAACGAGGTCGCCCGCGACCAGCGACGCCAAGGTGATCGCGGTGGGCGCGATCTCTTCGTACGACGACGTGAACTCCATCCTGCTGGCCGGTCGGGCCGACCTGTGCGCCCTGGGTCGCGCCCATCTCTACGACCCGCACTGGACCCTGCACGCGGCTGCCGAACAGGACTACAGCGGGCCCGCGGTCGCCTGGCCGCTGCAGTTCCGCGCCGGCAGCCGCCGGCCGCCGAGCAGTCGCACCGACGCCGTGCGCCCCAGGCTCGCCCTGCTTCGACCCCAGGAGGAAGTGGCCCCGACCCGTTGGCTCCCGGCGAGGGTCGCGGTGACGGCGTGAGGTCCCCACGACCTCCGATCACGGTGACCCGACGGATCGAATGGGTCGACACCGATGCCTCGGGACATCACCACCACTCGGTGGTCGCCCGGCACGTGGAGGCCGCCGAGGCGGAGTTGGTGCGCGAGCTGGGCCTCGACGGCTACTTCGGCCAGACCCCGAGGGTGCGCTTCGAGGTCGACTTCCTCGAGCGCGTGGTGTTCGGCGAGACGCTCACCACGGGCCTCGAGGTCGACGCCCTCGGTCGGACCTCACTGACCTACCGCTTCACGCAGACCATCCTCCGGGACGGTCAGACGGTGGTGGTGGCGCGGGGCAGGCTCGTGGTCGTGCACGTGCCCTCCCTGGCCGTCCGGTCCTCGCAGCCCTGGCCGGTCGCCTGGCGTGAGCGGCTGGAGACGCTGTCGGCGCCCGGGAGCCCCGACGGGTCAGGGTGACCGGGACGAGCGCTTCTCCAGGAACTCCGTCATCCGCTCCTGCTTCTCCCCGGTCTCGAAGAGCACCGCCTGGGCGACGTTGTCGAAGACGGGGTGCGCCTCGCGCGGGACGCGCAGTGCCAGCTTCGTCAGGCGCAGGGCGAGGGGTGCCGATCCCAGGATCCGGTCGACCCACCGATGCGCTGCCGGGAGCAGGTCGCCGGGCTCGACCACCTCGTTGAGCAGGCGCAGGTCGCGCGCCTCCTCGGCGTCGAGCAGGCGGCCGGCGAGCAGTACCTCCTTGGCCACCACCTCGCCGACGAGCTCGGCCAGCCGCCAGCAGCCGCCGGCCGCGGCCAGGATGCCCAGCTTCCCCTCGGGGTTGCCAAGTCGCACGCTCGGCGTACCGACCCGGAAGTCGCACGCGTAGGCGAGCTCGGCGCCGCCGCCCAGTGCGGGACCGGAGATCGCCGCGACGGTGGGCAGTGGGAGCCGCGCCAGCCGGTCAAAGATGCCGGAGTTGATGCCGGCCAGGGCGTCGGTGTTACGCCGTTCGCGGAGCTCTCCGATGTCGGCGCCGGCGGCGAACACGTCCGCCCCGCCGGTGACCACGAGTGGTTTCGGTGCACGCTCGAGCAGCTCGCACACCTGGTGCAGGCTGACCACCATCGCGGCGTCGATCGCGTTTCGGGCCTCGGGTCGGTTCAGGGTCACCAACGCGCGGTCCTTGGCCATCTCGAGTGTGACGCCCTCGAGCTCGATCGTGTTGGTGGGCACTCAGTCCTCCTCGGACCAGTCGTAGAAGCCCCGGCCGCTCTTGCGGCCCAAGTCGCCGCGGTCGACCATCTCGACCATCAGTGACGGCGGCTCGAAGCGCGGGCCGAGCTCCTCGGCGAGGTAGCGCGCGATGCCGAGGCGTACGTCGATTCCGACGAGGTCGGTCAGCCGCAGCGGCCCGACCGGGTGGCCGTAGCCGAGGGTCATCGCTGCGTCGATGTCCTCGGCAGAGGCGACGCCCTCCTCGAGCATCCGGATCGCCTCGAGGCCCATGGCCACGCCGAGCCGGCTGCTCGCGAACCCGGGAGCGTTGCGTACGACGACCGGCGTCTTGCCGATCGCTCGCACCCACCCCACCGCAGAGTCCGCCAGCGACGTTGCCGTCCGGTCGGCGATGACCACCTCGACCAGCTTGCTCGCCGGCACCGGATTGAAGAAGTGGAGCCCGAGGAGTCGCTCCGGGAGGCGCAGCGCCTCACCCAGCGCGTCCAGCGAGAGGCTGCTGGTGTTGGTGGCGATCACGGTCTCGTCGGCGACAACGTCCTCGATCGCCTGCAGGGTGGCGGTCTTCAGGTCGAGGTCCTCCGGGACCGCCTCGACCACCAGCCCGGCGCCCGCGAGTGCCGGGTAGCCGACGTGGTAGCTGATGTGCGCCAGCGCGCGATCGGCGTGCTCGACCTGGCCACGCCTGACACTCGCATGCACGGCCCGCTCGACCCGTTTCCGTGCCGCGGCCGCCGACTCGTCGTCGCGCTCGACCAGGGCAACCTCGCACCCGGCCAGGAGCAGGGCGTGCGCGATGCCCGCACCCATCCGGCCGCCGCCGACCACCCCACCGCTCAGCGGCAGGGCCTGTGCCTCAGCCCACACTGGCGAGGTGCTCGCGTCCGGCGTCGGTGAGGACCCTGTCCTGGTGCTCGGTGACCAGGAGGGGAGGCGAGGCGGTGTAGAGCCGGGCGAGGGCTGCGGGCTCCAGGCCCACCTCGCGGGCGGCCTGGTGCACCTCCAGCTTGTGCAGCCGTCCACCGGCCGCCTCGACCCGGGCGAGCACGGCCACGGCCGGATCTGCGGGCGCGACCTGCTCGGACACCGAGGCCGTCCGCGTCGCATGCTGCTCGAGAACGGCCTGGATCTGGCTGCCGATGCTGCGCAGGGCCTGCAGGAGGACATCGATGTCGGTCTCCTCGGTCGGCAGCACCGCCGCTCCCCTGCCAGGTGCGCTTGGGGTGCCGACGCAGGTACTCCTGCTCGAGCTCCAGCATCCGCGCGGTGTGCGTGGCGAACTGCTCGGCGGTGCCGTTGAGGAACACCCAGTTGCGGGTGTCGTGGGCGTCCTTGCCCTGCTGCTCGAGCTCCTCGTCGCTGAGCTCGCGCGCGGTCGGCCCGGCTGGGGTATGTCCATCGGACTGGTCATCGCGGTTGGTCCCTCCGTCGCGTCGGGGTCGTCGATCGGGTCCGTCTGCCTGCGTCCAGGTGTCCGAGTCCGGCGTACACCCGGAGGGCGTTGCCGCCCAGCACGCCTGGGCGACGTCGTCGGCGAGGCCCAGGCCGGCGACGGCGCGGGCGTTCGCGCGGCGCCCGGCACGCCGGGCCAGTCGGTGCCGAAGATCCAGCGGCGGGCCAGCCGGGCGAGGTCGTAGCGCGGCGTAGTACTCCGGCAGCCGCTTCGGCGGCAGCCCGGACAGCTCGATCCACACGTGCGGGTTGGCTCAGCGCCATGAACGCGGCGGCGTCGTACCACCAGCCGCGACCGCCGTGGGCGAGCACGACGTCGACGTCCGGGAAGTCGCGCACCACCGGCAGCAGGAACTCCGGGTCGGCGAGCTCGTTCATCGAGCCCGGGAAGCTGCTGGTGCCGCAGTGCACGACGAGCGGGCACGCCGCGCTCGGCGAGCACCTGGTACGCCGGGTAGAGCGCGCGGTCGTCGCATCGGAACCCGCCGTGCACCGGGTGCAGCTTGAGAGCGGCGGCGCCGAGGTCGAGCTGTCGAGTGACCTCGTCGGCGATCGGGAAGTGCAGGTGCGGGTTGACGTTGGCGACCGGGCGGAACCGGTCCGGGTTGTGCTCGACGATCGGCAGCAGGTCGTCGAAGGGCTGCAGCCGGTGGCCTTGGGGCTGTACTCGCAGAACAGCAGTGCGGCGTCGACGCCCTGCTCCGCGAACAGCGCGTCGAGGCGTTCGGGCCGCGGCCGGCCCTCGGTGTCCCACACGTCCTCGAGGATGCCCTCGGGCCCGAAGTCCCGCGCCCACTGCAGCCACGCCGGGGCGAGGGTGCCGAGGACGGGGACGTGCACGTGGGCGTCGACCAGGAGGTGATCGTCCAGCATCGCTCAGCGGTCCTTGACCAGGGGGGTGTCGACTCCGATCGCCCCTGTCTTGTGAGCTCCGCCGGGCGCACCCAG
>CAWHJC010000014.1:0-121574 GCA_963829565.1 uncultured Actinomycetota bacterium | reverse complement strand
GCCAGCGGCCGTAGCGCTTGCGCCGGGGCCGGACTCGGCGCTGAGCACCACGTGGTGCGCGTCGCCCACGCGTGCCGTCGCCGGCGGCGACGACCCGGTCGACGTCGCGGTGGTCCGGCAGCACGACGAGCGCACCGCGCCCCGCCGCGAGCGCCGTCAGCACGCAGGACGGCCACCTCGTCCGGCCAGGTGGGACCGGGCAGCGCGGTCCAGACAGCGCGCGGGGCCGCGCCGTCGTGGACGGCGTCGAGCAGGGCACCGCCACGGGGGTAGCGGTCCCAAGTGCCAGCCGGCGGCCTGGCAGGCGGCTCCGGGGCGGGCACGGCCTCTCGCGCCTCGGTCCTGGCGTGGCGGGGGGGACCCGAGGCGCAGTACGTCGGCGAGGGTGCCGGCGTAGTGGTCGGCCACGTCCCGGGCCAGCCCGGCGACCTCCGGCGAGAGCACCGGCTCGGGCGAGACCACTCCGGTCAGGGGGGCGAGGCGGCCCCCGTGGTCGCTGGCTGGCACGCGCTCGACGACGTAGCCGTGAGGCCTGCCCGCGAACCGGACCCGGACCCGGGCCCCTGGCTGGCGGCCTCGGCCATCCTCGGCCGGGACGGCGTAGTCGTACGGCCGGTCGAGGTGGGCCAGGCCGACGTCGACGACGACGCGGGCGACCGGACGGTCGGCGGCCGGCTTCCGGGGCGGCTGGCGCCGACGGCGCCCGCGCGCGCGCTCGGTCGAACGCAACAGGGCGAGCTGCTCGGGCTCGCCGCTGGTCGGCGCCCCGCCGCGTGCTGTCCCGGTCATGTCCCCATCTCAGCAGCAACCCGGTCACCCCGGGTTTAGCCGGGCACGACAACGGCCACTGCGACAAGGGCGTCGCGAATTCAGCACTGTTGGGGGGCAACGTTCACGGGAACGTGATCGATTGCCGCCAGGCCAGCCGGCAGAGCAGGGTCAGGCGCCGGCGCCGGCGGCGGTGCGCAGCGCGTCGACCCGGTCGGTGCGCTCCCAGGTGAAGTCGGGCAGCTCGCGGCCGAAGTGGCCGTAGGCCGCCGTCTGGGCGTAGATCGGGCGCAGCAGGTCGAGGTCGCGGATGATCGCGGCCGGGCGGAGGTCGAACACCTCGGTGACCGCGTTCTGGATGCGCTCGGTCGGCACGATCTCGGTGCCGAACGTCTCGACGAACAGGCCGACCGGGTGCGCCTTGCCGATCGCGTAGGCGACCTGCACCTCGCAGCGGCGGGCCAGCCCGGCGGCCACGACGTTCTTGGCGACCCAGCGCATCGCGTACGCCGCCGAGCGGTCGACCTTGGACGGGTCCTTGCCGGAGAAGGCGCCGCCGCCGTGGCGGGCCATGCCGCCGTAGGTGTCGACGATGATCTTGCGGCCGGTCAGGCCGGCGTCGCCCATCGGGCCGCCGATCTCGAAGCGGCCGGTCGGGTTGACCAGCAGCCGGAAGCCCTCGGTGTCGATCTCCAGGCCGTCCAGGACCGGCTTGACGACCTGCTCGGCGATGTCCGGCTGGAGCATCGACTCCAGGTCGATGTCGCCGCGTGCTGGCTGGAGACGACCACCGTGTCGAGCCGGACGGCCCGGTCGCCGTCGTACTCGATGGTGACCTGCGTCTTGCCGTCGGGGCGCAGGTATGGCATGCTCCGTCCTTGCGGACCTCGGTGAGCTGCTGGGCCAGCCGGTGCGCCAGCCAGATCGGCAGCGGCATCAGCTCGGGGGTGTCGTCGCAGGCGTAGCCGAACATCAGGCCCTGGTCGCCGGCGCCCTGGCGGTCCAGCGGGTCCGTACTGTGACCGTGCGCGCTCCTCGTAGGCGTCGTCGACGCCCTGGGCGATGTCCTGGGACTGCGCCCGATCGAGACCGAGACGCCGCACGAGTGGCCGTCGAAGCCCTTGGCCGAGGAGTCGTAGCCGATGTCGAGGACCCGGTCGCGCACGATCTGGCGATGTCGGCGTAGCCCTGGTGGTCACCTCACCGGCGACGTGCACCTGGCCGGTCGTGATCAGCGTCTCGACGGCCACCCGGCTGCGCGGGTCCTCGGCGAGCAGGGCGTCGAGGATCGAGTCGCTGATCTGGTCGGCGATCTTGTCGGGGTGACCCTCGGTGACGGACTCGGAGGTGAACAAGCGGCGGGACACGGTGCTCCTACGAGGTGCGACAGCAGGCGGACGCGGACGGGTGCGGAACCCGGGGGGCCGCACGAGTCTAGCCGGAGTCTCGCGCCGTGCCGGCGTACGCCGGGGAGGCGCTCGGCCACGAGGTCCCACACGACGTCCGCGAGTGCCTCCTTGGTGCCGAAGGGCACCGGGGTCTCGCTGCCGTCGGCGCCGAGGACCACCGCGGCGTTGTGGGCGCCCTCGAAGCCGGTCGGGTGCCCGCCCGAGCCGACCTCGTTCACCACCAGCAGGTCGCACCCCTTGCGGGCCAGCTTGGCCCGGCCGTGCGCCAGCACGTCGCCCGTCGGCGTCGCCGGTCTCGGCGGCGAAGCCGACCACCACCTGGCCGTCCCGGGGCCGGTGTCCGGCCGCCAGCTCGGCGAGCATGTCGCGGTTGCGCACCAGCGCGATGCCCGGTCGGCTCCCCCGCTCCCTTCTTGATCTTCGTGCTCGAAGGTCTCGCCGGCCGGAAGTCGGCGACGGCCGCGGCCATCACGACCGCGTCCGCGTCGGCGGCGGCCTCGAGACGGCGCTCGCGCAGCTCGTCGGCCGACACGACCGGGACGACCTTGACGCCGGCCGGGTCCGGCAGCGCGGAGTTGGCCGCCACCAGCGTCACCTCCGCGCCGCGGGCCCGGGCCGTGGCGGCCAGCGCGTAGCCCTGCCGGCCGGAGGATCGGTTGCCCAGGAAACGCACCGGGTCGAGGTGCTCGCGGGTGCCGCCGGCGCTGACGACCACCTTGCGGCCGGCGAGGTCCCGGGCGTGCGGCGCCGGCCAGCACGCGCAGCGCGGCGGCGACGATCTCGTCCGGCTCCGGCAGCCGCCCGGGGCCGGTGTCGGTCCCGGTGAGGCGGCCCGACGCCGGGTCCAGGACGACGACGCCGCGCCCGCGCAGGGTCGCGACGTTGGCCTGGGTCGCCGGGTGCAGCCACATCTCGGTGTGCATCGCCGGTGCCATCAGGACCGGGCAGCGGGCGGTGAGCAGGGTGTTGGTCAGCAGGTCGTCGGCCAGGCCGTGGGCGGCCCGGGCGAGCAGGTCGGCGGTGGCCGGTGCGACGACGACCAGGTCGGCGTCCTGCCCGATCCGCACGTGGGGCACCTCGGCGACGTCGTCCCAGACCTCCGACGTCACCGGGTGGCCGGACAGGGCGGCCCAGGTGGCGGCACCGACGAACCCCAGCGCCGACCGGGTCGGGACCACGCGGACGTCATGGCCGGCCTCGGTGAGCAGGCGCAGGACGGAGGCCACCTTGTAGGCGGCGATGCCGCCGCCGACGCCGAGCACGACGCGGGCGCCGGACGGCAGACATGGTGACTATTCCGGTCAGACGACCGTGTCGGTGTCGACCTTCTCCACGGTGAGCATGCCGGCGTTGATCTCACGCATCGCGATGGACAGCGGCTTCTCGTGGACGTGGGTCTCGACCAGCGGCCCGACGTACTCCAGCAGGCCCTCGCCGAGCTGGGAGTAGTAGGCGTTGATCTGCCGGGCCCGCTTCGCGGCGTAGATGACCAGGCTGTACTTCGAGTCGGTGGCTGCGAGCAGCTCGTCGATCGGGGGGTTGGTGATGCCCTCAGGCGCGGCGACTGTGCCGGACACGGGTGGCCTTCCGGTTGAGAACTGGCGGCAGGCTCGATCACGGTCGTGCGGGTCAAGGCTAGCAGGCTGTCGACCACATCCTGGACGCTCGTGTTCACCAGCGTCACGTCGAACTCCTTCTCGGCCGCCAGCTCCTCGCGGGCCACCGCGAGCCGGCGCTCGACCACCTCCGGCGGCTCGGTCCCGCGATGGGTGAGGCGGCGGACCAGCTCGTCCCAGCTGGGTGGGGTCAGGAAGACCAGCTGCGCCTCGGGCATCGCCGCGCGGACCTGCCGCGCGCCCTGCAGGTCGATCTCGAGCAGGACCGGCCGGCCGGCGGCGAGGTGGTCGAGCACCGGCTGCCGAGGCGTGCCGTAGAGGTTGCCGGCGAACTCGGCCCACTCGAGGAAGCCGTCCTCGGCCACAAGCTCCTGGAACGCTCGCGGCTGACGAAGTGGTAGTGCACCCCGTCGATCTCCCCCGGACGGGGAAACCGTGTCGTCGCCGACACCGACACCCACAGCTCGGGGTGGTGGTCACGCAGCACCCGCACGACGGTGCTCTTGCCGACACCGGAGGGTCCGGACAGGACCAGCAGCCGCGCCCCGTCGCCGGTCAGGCGGTGCCGCCGAACTCCCGCTCGAGAGCGGCCATCTGCTGCGCGCCCAGGCCGCGGACTCGACGGCTCTCGGAGATCCCGATCTCCTCCATGATCTTGCGCGCCCGCACCTTGCCGACACCGGGGAGGGACTCGAGGACCGAGTGCACCTTCATCTTCCCGACGATGTCGTTGCCGCCCTCCCGGCTGCCCTCCTTGAGCACCTCGATGAGGGAGGCGCCCGAGTGCTTCAGGCGGTTCTTGACCGCGGCCCTCTCCCGCCGTGCGACAGCAGCCTTCTCGAGAGCTGCTGTCCTCTGCTCAGGGGTCAGCGGGGGCAGTGCCACGTGCAGTCACCTCGGGCGTAGAACGGTGGGCGAGTCGGGGTCGGTGCGGGGTCAAGCAGGAACCTAGCGACATCAACTGTTGCGGGGCAATGCGGGTGACGGCCACCGACCGAGTTCTTGCAAATCTTCGACCGTTCGACCCATGCACGTCCCGCCGTCCGGACGGCGCGCGGAACGGACGGCGTGCGGTCAGGACAGTGCGCGGGCGATGTCGCGCGCGGCGCGCGCCACGTCGGCGGCACCGGTGATCGGTCGTCCGATGACGAGCAGGTCGGCGCCCTCCGCAAGCGCCTGCTCCGGTGTGGCGATCCGTTGCTGGTCGTCGACGCCGTCGCCATCGTTGCCGTCATTGCCGTCATTGCCGTCAGCCGGCCGGGCCGGGCGCACCCCGGGAGTGATGAGGCGCACGTCGGGGCCGACCTCCCGACGTACGTCCGCGACCTCGAGCGGCGAGCACACCAGGGCGCGGGCGCCACCGTCGACCGCGACCACTGCGAGCCGCAGGACGGTGTCACGCGGTGAGCCCGCGAAGCCGACCGCCGACAGCTGCTCGGCGCTCAGCGAGGTGAGGACGGTGACCCCGGCGACCGCAGTCGCGGGCAGGGCGTCGACCGCGGCGCGCACCATGTCCCGACCGCCGCTGGCGTGCACGGTGAGGTAGGTCGGGGCGAGCTCGGCCACCGCGCGGGCCGCGCCGGCGACGGTGTTCGGGATGTCGTGCAGCTTGAGGTCGAGGAACACGTCGCGGCCGCCGCTGGCCTCCCGGCACTTCACGACGGCGTCCGGCCGTGGCGCAGGAAGAGCTCGAGCCCGACCTTCACGGTGCTCACGTGCGGGCCGGCGGCGGCGGCCCAGCCCACGGCGGTCTCCAGGTCGGAGGCGTCCAGCGCGACGGCGACCGGAGCCGGGCTCACGACCGGTCCTCCTCGCGGACGGTGGGCGTGCCCGACCGCCTCGGCGACGCTGCCGAAGCCGCGGTCGGTGAGGGCCCGGGTGAGCTCGCGCAGGACCCGGACCGGTGCGCCCGGGTCGCCGAAGACGGCGGTCCCGACCGAGACGGCGGAGGCTCCCGCCAGGACCAGCTCCAGGGCGTCCAGGCCGGAGCGGACGCCGCCCATCCCGATCAGGGGTACGTCGGGCAGGGCCGTGTGGACCTGCCAGATGCAGCGCACCGCGATCGGCTTGACGGCAGGACCGGACAGGCCGCCGGTGACCCCGGCCAGCACCGGGCGCATCGTGTCGAGGTCGAGAGCCATGCCGAGCAGCGTGTTGATCAGCGACAGTCCGTCCGCACCTGCCCCGACGCAGGCGCGGGCGATCTCGACGATGTCGGTCACGTCCGGCGACAGCTTGGCGAAGACCGGCACCGACGGGGCGGTGTGCCGCCGCACGGCACCCACGACCTCGGCGGACGCCACCGGGTCGCAGGCGAAGACCAGCCCGCGGTCGGCCACGTTGGGGCAGGAGATGTTGACCTCGACGGCCGCCAGTCCGGGTGCGCCGCGCAGCCGGCGGGCCAGCTCGGCGAACTCCTCGACGCTGCTGCCCGCGATCGAGACCACCGCCCGGGCGCCCTGCTCGTGCAGCCACGGCAGGTCCTGCTCGAGGAACGCATCGATGCCGGGGCCCTGCAGGCCGATCGAGTTGAGCATCCCGCTGGGCGTCTCGGCCATCCGTGGCGTGGCCCGGCCGGACCTCGGCGCCAGCATGATCGACTTGGTGACGACGGCCCCGAGGGCCGCGACGTCGAAGAACTGGCCGAGCTCGCGGCCGGCAGCGGCGCAGCCGGACGCGGTGAGCACCGGGTTGGGCAGGGTGAGGCCGGCGAGCTCGGTCGTGAGCTCGCAGGTCGGCTCGGTCACCCGAGGTGCGTCGACGGTGCGGACCGTGAAGCTCATCGAGTGCCCTCCTGTCCCGGCGGGCGCGCCCACGGCGTCGGCGGGCACCGTCCCGACCTCGTCCCAGCGGACCCGGTCGCCCGCGAACACCGGGCCCTCGACGCACGAGCGGACCAGCCGGGTGCTGCCGTCATCGCCGACGACCGGCAGCACGCAGGTCATGCATACGCCGATGCCGCAGGCCATCGACTCCTCGACGGCGCACTGGGTGGGGATCCCGAGCCGGCCGGCGACGGCGCTGACCGCCCGGAGCATGCCCATCGGGCCGCAGGCATAGATGACCTCGGTGCCGGTGCCGGGCCATCAGCTCGGGCAGCACGTCGGTCACGACGCCCTGGGTGCCGGCCGAGCCGTCCACGGTCGTCACGGCCACGGTGGCCGAGATGCGCTTGGCGTCCAGGGCCCCGAAGAGCCGGTCCGAGCTGGCGGCACCGAGCACGAAGTCGACCCGGGCACCGCGGGTCCGCAGCGCCTCGGCGAGCCCGAACAGCGGCGCGCTGCCGTAGCCGCCGCCGACGAGGGTCGCGACCACGCTGCGGTGCGCGTCCCGCGGCAGCGAGAACGGGCGGCCCAGCGGTCCGACGACGTCGACCGGGGTGTGCGGGTGCTGCGCGGCCAGCCACGCCGTGCCGGCGCCGTGCACGGCGAACACGATCTCGACGGTGCCGCCGTAGACCCCGGTCGCGCGGGTCTGGTAGATCGAGAAGGCCCGGCGCAGCACCATGCCGGTGCGGTCACCCCCGACGGCGAGGGCCACGAAGTGACCCGGCCGGGTGCGCTCGGCGATGCCCGGCGCCACCAGCGTCAGGTGGTGGTAGGCGCCGACCCGGCGCAGGGACAGCACCTCCCCGCGTACCTGCAGCGGTCCCTCGCTCACGTACCCGACCTCCCTCGCACCCACCACCATCCTCGTGCGTCCGCGACACCGGACACGCCGAGGAAGTGGTGTGTCGGCGCAACAAGGATCATGGGGAGCCGTCCTGAGTGCCGCGGAGGGCGGCGGTCCAGTCCTGGATCGACCGGACGTCCAGCGCGCCTCGGCCGAGCGCCTCGATGCCCTGGACGGCCGCGGCAAGCTCCTGGACGGTCGTGATGATCGGCCGGTCCATCGCGATGGCGGCGGCCCGGATCTCGTAGCCGTCGGCGCGGGCGTGCCGGCCGGAGGGCGTGTTGACGACCATGTCGACCTCGCCGTCCAGGATGCGCTCGACGACAGTCGGCTCGCCGTCCGGGCCGCGCCCGGCGCTGTGCTTGCGCACCACCGTCGCCTCGACCCCGTTGCGGCGGAGCACGTCGGCGGTGCCCTCGGTCGCCAGGATCGAGAAGCCGAGGTCGGCCAGCCGCTTCATCGGGAAGATCATCGCGCGCTTGTCGCGGTTGGCCATCGACACGAATACCGCGCCCTTGGCGGGAAGGCCGCCGTAGGCAGCGAGCTGCGACTTCGCGAACGCGGTGCCGAACGTCGCGTCGATGCCCATCACCTCACCGGTCGAGCGCATCTCCGGGCCGAGGATGTGGTCGACGCCCCTCCCCTCGACGGTGCGGAACCGCTTGAACGGCAGCACCGCCTCCTTCACGGCCACCGGCAGCGGGCCTGACCCACCGGCAGCCGGCCCGGGCAGGTCGGCCCCGTCGCCGGTGGCCGGCAGCAGCCCCTCGGCGCGCAGCTCGGCGACGGTCGCCCCGAGCATGACCCGGGCGGCGGCCTTGGCCAGCGGGACGCCGGTGGCCTTGGACACGAACGGAGCCGTCCGGGAGGCGCGCGGGTTGGCCTCCAGGACGTAGAGGACGCCCGCCGCCAGCGCGAACTGCACGTTGAGCAGCCCCCGCACCCCGATGCCCTGCGCCAGCGCCCGGGTCTGGTCGCGGACCCGCTCGACCTCCTCACGGCCCAGGGTCACGGGCGGCAGCACGCACGCGGAGTCGCCGGAGTGGATGCCGGCCTCCTCGATGTGCTCCATCACGCCCCCGACGTAGAGCTCCTTCCCGTCGAAGAGCGCGTCCACGTCGATCTCGATCGCGTCGTCGAGGAACCGGTCGACGAGCACGGGACGGTCCGCGGAGACCTCGGTCGCCTCGGCCATGTAGGTCGCCAGCTGCTCCTCGTCGTAGACGATCTCCATGCCGCGCCCGCCGAGGACGTAGGAGGGCCGCACCAGCACCGGGTAGCCGATGCCGGCGGCGACCCGTCGGGCACCGTCGTACGAGGTGGCGGTGCCGTGCTTGGGCGCCAGCAGGCCGGCGTCCGCGAGCACCTCGGAGAAGGAGCCGCGGTCCTCGGCCCGGTGGATGGCCTCCGGGCTGGTCCCGACGATCGGGACACCGGCGTCCTTGAGCCCCTGGGCCAGGCCGAGCGGGGTCTGACCGCCGAGCTGGACGACGACCCCGACGACCGGCCCGGCCTGCTGCTCGGCGTGCACCACCTCGAGGACGTCCTCGAGGGTGAGCGGCTCGAAGTAGAGCCGGTCGGAGGTGTCGTAGTCGGTAGAGACCGTCTCCGGGTTGCAGTTGACCATGACGGTCCGCAGGCCCTGCCCGCGCAGGGCGAAGGACGCGTGCACGCAGGAGTAGTCGAACTCGATCCCCTGCCCGATCCGGTTCGGCCCGCTGCCGAGGATCAGGACCGCCGGCTCCTCGCGCGGGGCGACCTCGGTCTCCTCGTCGTAGGAGGAGTAGTGGTAGGGCGTCAGTGCGGCGAACTCCGCCGCGCAGGTGTCGACCGTCTTGAAGACCGGCCGGATCCCGAGCGCGTGGCGGACCCCGCGGACCACGGCCTCGGGCATGCCGCGCAGCCGGCCGAGCTGGGCGTCGGAGAAGCCGTGCCGCTTGGCCCGCGCGAGCAGGTCGCGGTCGAGCTCGGGCGCCTCCGCGACCTCGGCCGCGACCTCGTTGATCAGCTGGACCTGGTCGAGGAACCAGGGGTCGATGCCGGTGGCGTCGTAGAGCTCCTCGACGCTCGCGCCGGCCCACAGGGCGTGCTGGACGTCGCTCAGCCGCCCGTCGTGCGGCACGGCGGCCCGCTCGACCAGCTCCCCCCGCCCCACCTTTTCCCCGTTGATCATGCAGCTGTGGTCGTCGACCGGCGGCCAGTCGAAGCCCGCGTCCTTCTTCTCCAGCGACCGCAGCGCCTTCTGCAGCGCCTCGGTGAAGCTGCGCCCGATGGCCATCGCCTCGCCGACGCTCTTCATGTGGGTGGTCAGCGTCGGGTCGGCGCCGGGGAACTTCTCGAAGGCGAACCGCGGGACCTTGACGACGACGTAGTCCAGGCTCGGCTCGAAGGAGGCCGGCGTCTCGCGGGTGATGTCGTTGGGGATCTCGTCCAGCGTGTAGCCGATCGCGAGCTTCGCCGCGATCTTGGCGATCGGGAAGCCGGTCGCCTTCGACGCCAGTGCGCTGGACCGGCTGACCCGTGGGTTCATCTCGATCACGATCACCCGGCCGTCGTCCGGGTTGACCGCGAACTGGATGTTGCAGCCGCCGGTGTCCACGCCGACCGCGCGGATCACGTCGATCGAGATGTCGCGGAGCCGCTGGTACTCACGGTCGGTCAGCGTCATGGCCGGCGCGACGGTGATGCTGTCGCCGGTGTGCACGCCCATCGGGTCGAGGTTCTCGATCGAGCAGACGACGACCACGTTGTCGGCGGTGTCCCGCATCAGCTCGAGCTCGTACTCCTTCCAGCCGAGGATCGACTCCTCCAGGAGGACCTCGCTGGTCGGGCTGGCCTGCAGGCCGGCGGTGGCCATCCGGCGCAGCTGCTCCTCGTCGCGGGCCAGTCCGGAACCCGCGCCGCCCATCGTGAAGGACGGCCGCAGGACCATCGGGTAGCCGAGGTCCGCCGCGGCGGCCAGGCACTCGTCCACGGTGCGGGCGATCACGCTGCGGGCCGACTCGGCGCCGATCCGCTCGACCACCGCCTTGAAGCGCTGCCGGTCCTCCCCCGCCTCGATCGCGGCGACGTTGGCGCCGATCAGCTCGACGCCGTACTCCTCGAGGACTCCCGCCGCGTGCAGCGCCATCGCCGTGTTCAGCGCGGTCTGGCCCCCGAGCGTGGCGAGCAGGGCGTCCGGCCGCTCCTTCTCGATGACCTTCGCGACGATCTCGGGCGTGATCGGCTCGATGTAGGTGGCGTCGGCGAACTCGGGGTCGGTCATGATCGTCGCCGGGTTCGAGTTGACCAGGACGACCCGGATGCCCTCCTCGCGCAGCACCCGGCAGGCCTGGGTGCCCGAGTAGTCGAACTCGCAGGCCTGCCCGATGACGATCGGCCCGGAGCCGATGACCAGCACGCTGCGGATGTCGTCGCGGCGCGGCATCAGGCGACCTTCCCCAGCAGCTCGGTGAACCGGTCGAACAGGTACGAAGCGTCGTGCGGGCCGGCTGCCGCCTCCGGGTGGTACTGCACCGAGAAGGCCGGGACGTCCCGGCAGCGCAGACCCTCGACGACGTCGTCGTTGAGGCAGACGTGGCTGACCTCGGCCAGGCCGAACGGCGTGTCGAAGGTGCCGTCGACGGGGGGCGTCGACCGCGAAGCCGTGGTTGTGGGCCGTCGACCTCGACCCGCCCGGTGGCGCGGTCCTGCACCGGCTGGTTGATGCCGCGGTGCCCGTAGCGCAGCTTGTAGGTGCCCAGCCCGAGCGCCCGGCCGAGCACCTGGTTGCCGAAGCAGATCCCGAAGACCGGCACCCCGCGGCTCGAGCAGGTCGGCGGTCAGCGCGACCGCTCGGTCGGCGGTGGCGGGGTCGCCGGGGCCGTTGGACAGGAACACCCCGTCGGCGCCGGTCGCGAGGACCTCCTCGACGCTCGAGGTCGCGGGCAGCACGTGGGTCTCGATGCCCCGCTCCGCCATCCGCAGGGGCGTCATCCGCTTGATGCCCAGGTCGACGGCGGCCACCGTGAACCGGTGCTGCCCGGTCGCGGGCACGACGTACGGCTCGGTGGTCGTCACCTCGCCGGTGAGGTCGGCGCCGGCCATCGGCGCGGTGGCCTGCACCCGGCCCAGCAGCGACGCCTCGTCGGTGTCCTCGGTGCTGATGCCTACCGCGCATCGCCCCCCGCTCGCGCAGGTGCCGGGTCAGGGCCCGGGTGTCCACCGCGCTGATCCCGACCACGCCCTGGGTCTCGAGCTCCTCGTCCAGCGACCGCTGCGACCGCCAGGACGACGGCCGCCGGGCCGGGTCGCGCACGACGTACCCGCTCACCCAGATCCGCGACGACTCGGCGTCCTCGTCGTTGACGCCGGTGTTGCCGACGTGCGGCGCGGTCATGACGACGACCTGGCGGTGGTAGGACGGGTCGGTCAGCGTCTCCTGGTAGCCGGTCATCCCGGTCGAGAAGACCGCCTCCCCGAACGTCTCGCCGGCGGCTCCGAACGCCTCCCCGCGGAACGCCCGCCCGTCCTCGAGGACCAGCAGCGCGGGTCGTGGTCGGCATCAGGGCGATGCTTCCCGTCGAGGACGGTCGGGACGCCGCGCAGGAAGGTGGCGACCACCGCGCCGGGCAGGGTCCGCCCGGCGTAGGGCGTGTTGCGGCTGCGGGACGCCAGCGCGAACGGGTCGATCTCGCGGCGGGCGGCGGGGTCGACGAGCACGAGGTTGGCGGGCGCGCCCTCCTCCAGGGGGGTGCCGTGGTCGTCGAGCAGGCCGATCCGGGCCGGGCGGGTCGACATCCGGTCGGCGACGCCGGCCCAGTCGAGCAGGCCGGTCTCGACCATCGCCTCCTGCACGACGGAGAGCGCGGTCTCGAGCCCGAGCATCCCCATGGCGGCCGCGGACCACTCGCAGTCCTTGTCCTCGTGGGAGTGCGGCGCGTGGTCGGTCGCGACCGCGTCGATGGTGCCGTCGGCGAGCGCCTCGCGCAGCGCGGCCACGTCGTCGGCCGTGCGCAGCGGCGGGTTGACCTTGAACAGCGGGTCGTACGTCGTCGCGAGCTCGTCCGTCAGCAGCAGGTGGTGCGGCGTCACCTCGGCGGTGACGTTCCAGCCCTTCGCACTTGGCCCACCGGAGGATCTCGACCGACCCGGCGGTCGACACGTGGCAGACGTGCAGCCGGGACCCGACATGTGCGGTCAGCAGCACGTCGCGGGCGATGACCGCCTCCTCGGCGACAGCCGGCCACCCGGTGAGGCCGAGCACGCCGGAGAGCTCGCCCTCGTTCATCTGGGCGTCCTCGGTGAGCCGGGGCTCCTGCGCGTGCTGGGCGACCACGCCGCCGAAGGCCTTGACGTACTCCAGTGCCCGGCGCATCAGCACCGCGTCGGACACGCAGTTCCCGTCGTCGGAGAACACCCGGACCCGGGCCGCGCTGTCGGCCATCGCGCCGAGCTCGGCCAGCCGCTCCCCCGCCAGGCCCACGGTCACCGCGCCGACCGGGCGGACGTCGCAGTGCCCGGCCTCGCGGCCGAGCCGCCAGACCTGCTCGACGACGCCGGCGGTGTCGGCGACCGGGTCGGTGTTGGCCATCGCATGCACCGCGGTGAAGCCGCCCAGCGCGGCCGCCGCCGTGCCGGTCTCGACCGTCTCGGCGTCCTCGCGACCGGGCTCGCGCAGGTGGGTGTGCAGGTCGACCAGGCCGGGCAGGGCGACCAGCCCGTCGGCGTCGACGACCTCGGCGCCCTTGTGGGTCAGACCGCTGCCGATCTGGGCGATGACGCCGTCCTCGACCAGCAGGTCGGCCGGGTCTCCGCCGAGCAGCCGGGCGCCCTTGATGACGCACGTCACGCCGCTCATGCTGACCTCCTCCCTCGTGGGCGGACCCGGAGCAGCAGCAGGTAGAGCACAGCCATCCGGACGCTGACCCCGTTGGTGACCTGCTCGACGATCGTCGAGCGGGCCGAGTCGGCGACCTCGGCGGCGATCTCCATCCCGCGGTTCATCGGCCCGGGGTGCATGACGATCGCGTGGTCGGGCAGCTGGCGCCATCCGCGCGCCGTCCAGGCCGTAGCGGCGGGAGTACTCCCGGGCGCTGGGGAAGAAGGCGGCGCCCATCCGCTCGCGCTGCACCCGCAGCATCATCACGACGTCGCTCTTGGCCAGCTCCCCGTCCAGGTCGTAGGAGGTCGAGCACGGCCACGCGTCGATGCCGACCGGCAGCAGGGTCGGCGGCGCGACCAGCGTCACCTCGGCCCCGAGGGTCGCGAGCAGCAGGACGTTGGACCGGGCGACCCGGCTGTGCAGGACGTCGCCGACGATCGTGACCCGGCGGCCCGCCAGATCCGTGCCGGTGGCGGTCTCGAAGCCGTTGAGCCGCCTCCGCATCGTGAACGCGTCCAGCAGCGCCTGGGTCGGGTGCTCGTGGGTGCCGTCGCCGGCGTTGACCACCGACCCGCGGATCCAGCCGGAGTGGGCGAGCCGGTGCGGGGCGCCCGAGGCGTGGTGGCGGACGACGACCGCGTCGGCGCCCATCGCCTCCAGGGTGAGCGCGGTGTCCTTGAGGCTCTCGCCCTTGGACACGCTGGAGCCCTTGGCGCAGAAGTTGATGACGTCGGCGGAGAGCCGCTTCGCCGCGGCCTCGAACGAGATCCGGGTCCGCGTCGAGTCCTCGAAGAACAGGTTGACGACGGTGCGGCCGCGCAGGGTGGGCAGCTTCTTGATCGGCCGGTCGGCCAGCCGGGCGAGCTCCTCGGCGGTGTCGAGCACGAGGAGGGCGTCGTCGCGGGTCAGGTCCCCGGCCGAGAGCAGGTGGGTCCTCACCGGGCCACCTCCCGGCGTACGTCGCTCGGGGGCTGCGGCCGACTCGATGCAGACCGCGTCGGCGCCGTCGCGCTCCTCGAGGAGCACCCGGACCCGCTCGCCGGTGGCGGTGGGCAGGTTCTTGCCGACGTAGTCGGCCCGGATCGGCAGCTCGCGGTGCCCCCGGTCGACGAGGACGGCGAGCTGCACCCGGCTCGGGCCGCCCGAGGTCGTTGAGCGCGTCGAGGGCGGCCCGGATGGTGCGGCCGGAGAACAGGACGTCGTCCACGAGCACCACCGTGCGGCCCTCGATGCCCTCGGCGGGCAGGTCGGTGTGCTCCAGGGCGCGGGCCGGGTGCAGGCGCAGGTCGTCGCGGTACATCGTGACGTCCAGGGCCCCGACCGGGACCGCGGAGCCCTCGACGGCGGCGATCGCGGGCGGCCAGCCGGTGGGCCAGCGGCGACGCCGCGGGTCGGGATGCCGAGCAGGACGAGCCCGGCGGCGCCCTTGTTGCGTTCGAGGACCTCGTGGGCGATGCGGGTCAGGGCCCGGGAGATGTCGGCCGCCTCGAGGACGGTCCGCCGGGCGGGGGCAGCGCCCGCGGCACTGACGGTGCCGGGGCTGCTGGGGGTGGGCGTCATCCGCCGACCGACCTCCTTCCCCGCCTCACAGGACGGGTCGTTAAAGGATGGGCTCGCTCGGCGGTCACGCGTAGCAGTGGCCGACCCGTGGCACCGGTGACCCGCCGCGGCGGCCGTGGTCAGGGCGTCGGAAAAGATTCTGGTGACTCTGCGTAACGTCACGCAGAGTCACGACGATAACCCCGTGAACCCCAAGTCCTGGGGGAACGTGAGGTCGAGGGTCACCACCCGTGACCAGGCAGGGGGGCAGCACCAGTGCCGACGGAGTACGCACGAGCTCTGGGGGGCCGCCTGCGCGCGATCCGTACCCAGCAGGGACTGTCCCTGCACGGGGTCGAGGAGAAGTCGGACGGCCGCTGGAAGGCGGTCGTCGTGGGCTCCTACGAGCGCGGCGACCGCGCCGTGACGGTGCAGCGGCTGGCCGAGCTGGCCGACTTCTACGCGGTGCCGGTGTCGGAGCTGCTGCCCGACAACACGCCCCTGGGGGCCGCCGAGCCGCCGCCGCGGCTGATCATCGACCTGGAGAAGCTCCAGGTGGTGCCGGCAGAGCGCGCCGGGCCGCTGGCGCGCTACGCGGCGACCATCCAGGCCCAGCGCGGCGACTACAACGGCCGGGTGCTGTCGATCCGCCAGGAGGACCTGCGCACCCTGGCCGTCATCTACGACGACACCCCCAGCCAGCTCACCGAGCAGCTCATCGCCTGGGGCGTGCTCAACCCCGAGGCCCGCCGCGCCCTCGACTGACGGCACGCCCGACGTCCGCGTCGCCCACGCTCATCCGTGGTCGGCGCCGATGCTTGACCACGTGTACGTCGTCAGCGCCACGCTTCACAGAGGCGCTCGACGCACGTGTCCAGCGATCACTGACCACGTCTAGCGGGGTCGGGCTCCGGCGTCGGGGGCGGGACGAGCGAGGGCTTGAGCTCGAGCAGCCGGGCCAGCAGGCCGTTGACGAAGCCGGGCGACTCGTCGGTCGACAGGACCTGCGCGAGGCGTGACGGCCTCGTCGATCACGACCGCGTCGGGCACGTCGTCGCGCCACAGCAGCTCGAAGGTCGCCAGCCGCAGGATGGCCCGGTCGACCGCGGGCATCCGGTCCAGCGGCCAGTCCCGGGCGTACGTCGTGAGGAGCTCGTCGATGCGCGGAAGGTGCGGCGACCACGCCCTCGACGAGCTCGACGGCGTACTCCGACACCGGCGGCTCGGCGGCCGCGACCCGGCCGGCCAGCGTGTCGAGCACCGGCACCGACCGCTGCTCGGCCTCGAACAGCACGTCCAGTGCCCGCTTGCGCGCCTTGCTGCGGGCGGACATCAGGAACCCGTCACGCGCCCCAGGTAGGAGCCGTCCCGGGTGTCCACCTTGACCTTCTCGCCGGTGACGATGAACAGCGGCACCGCGATCTCCGCGCCGGTCTCCAGGGTGGCCGGCTTGGTGCCCCCGGTCGACCGGTCCCCCTGCATGCCCGGCTCGGTGTAGGAGATCGTCAGCTCGACGGAGGCCGGCAGCTCGACGTAGAGCGGGGTGCCCTCGTGGATGGCGACGACGGTGTCCTGGTTCTCCAGCATGTACTTCGCGCCGTCACCGACCGTGGCCGCGGGGACGTGCAGCTGGTCGTAGGACTGGGTGTCCATGAAGACGAAGTCCGGGCCCTCCTTGTAGAGGTACTGCATGTCCCGCTTGTCCACCGTGGCCGTCTCGACCTTGGTCGCCGGCGTTGAAGGTCTTGTCGACGACCTTGCCGGACATGCACGTTCTTGAGCTTGGTCCGCACGAACGCGCCGCCCTTGCCCGGCTTGACGTGCTGGAACTCCACGACCGACCAGAGCTGGCCGTCGATGTTGAGCACCAAGCCGTTCTTCAGGTCGTTCGTGGTCGCCACGGGTAGGTCCTATCTGGTAATCGTCATCGCACGGGTCTAGAGGACCAGCAGGTCCTTGGGAGTCGTCGTCAGCAGCTCGGGCACGCCGTCACCCACGACCAGGGTGTCCTCGATCCGGACCCCTCCGCGGCCCGGCAGGTAGACCCCAGGCTCGACGGTGACCGGCGTGCGGGCGGCGAGTCTACCCGTCGCGCGGTAGCCCATCAGCGGAGCCTCGTGGATCTCCAGGCCCACGCCGTGGCCGAGCCCGTGCGGGAACTGCTCGCCGTACCCGGCGTCGGTCACGACCGAGCGGGCGGCCGCGTCGACGTCCCGGACGTCGGCCCCGACGCGCAGCGCGTGCCGGCCGGCCCGCTGTGCCGAGCGCGACGACGTCGTAGATCTCGCGCTGCCAGTCCTCCGGCTCGCGCCCGACGACGACGGTCCGGGTGCAGTCCGCGTGGTAGCCCAGGTAGCGCGCACCGAAGTCGATCTTGAGCAGGTCGCCGCGCGCGATCTCGCGGTCGGTGGGCCGGTGGTGCGGGATCGCGCTGTTCGGCCCGCTCGCCACGATCGTGTCGAACGCGATCCCCTCGGCCCCCAGCTCGACCATGCGCGGTCTCCAGGCGGCGGGCGACCTCCCGCTCGGTCTGCCCCGGCGCGACGCCGCCGAGGGTCTCGGACAGGGCGCGGTCGCCGATCGCGCAGGCCTCCCGGAGCAGCGCGATCTCCTCGTCGTCCTTGACCGTACGCAGGGCCTCGACCGCGTGGCCGAGGGGGACGAGCTCGGGCGAGCCGTCGATCGCCGCCAGCTCACCGTGGGACTCCACCGTGACGTCGTGGGCCTCGAACGCGAGCCGAAGCCAGCCGTCGCGGCCAGCGCGGGCCACCAGGGCGGCGGCGCAGGCCCGGTCGACGACCAGCTCGAGATCGGGCGACTCGTGCCCCGCCTGGGTGGTGTAGCGCCCGTCGGTGGCCAGCAGGGCGCCGTCGTCCGGTGACCAGCAGCGCCGCGTTGGACCCGGTGAACCCGGTCAGGTAGCGCACGTTGACCAGGCGGGTGACCAGCGCCGCCTCGGCGCCGGCCTCCGCGGTCAGCTCGCGCAGTCGCGCCCGGCGTACGTCATGGGTGTGCGGCACGGCGGCAACCCTAGAGCGCCCGGGACCAGATCCCGATCAGGCCGCCGTCGGCGTCGGCGATCTTCGTCCGGCCCTCCCGGGCGAAGCCGCGCCGCGTGTAGAGCCGCTGCGAGCGCTCGTTGTCCTCGTGGGTCCACAGCTGGATCCTGCGGTACCCACGGCGAGCGGCCTCGGCCACCGTGTCGTCGAGCAGGGCCCCGCCGACGCCGTGCCCCCAGTGCTCCGGCAGCACGAAGACCATCGACAGGTGGCAGAGGCCCGGGATCTCCTCCTCCCTCGCGCCGTCGTCGGCCCGCGCCGGCTGGGCGAAGGTGACTCCGACCACCTGGCCGTCCCGCTCTGCGACGGTCAGCCAGGTCCCGGGCAGGCCGAGCCGGGACCGCACGGTCTCCTCGACCTCAGGCGCCGCGGGGCGGCCGCGCCGAGCGGTGTCGGACTCCCGCCAGACGGCGACTGCCACCTCGAAGTCGGCCTCGGTTCCCGGACGGACGGTCGTCACAGGGTCGCGACGACCGCGTGCAGGGCCAGCCGGTAGGAGTCGAGCCCGAAGCCCGCGACGGTGCCGGTCGCCACCCCGGCGACGACCGAGGTGTGCCGGAACGCCTCCCGCGCGGCCGGGTTGGAGAGGTGGACCTCGACCAGGGGCGCGCGGAGCTGGGCGCAGGCGTCGCGCACCGCGTACGAGTAGTGCGTGAACGCCGCCGGGTTGAGCACGACGGGCGTGGCGGAGTCCGCCGCCTCGTGCAGCCAGCCGACCAGCTCGGTCTCGTCGTCCGTCTGGCGCACCTCGACCTCGAGGCCGAGCTCGCGCGCCGCCGCCTCGCAGGTCGTCGACCACGTCGTCGTGGGTCGCCGTGCCGTACACCTCCGGCTCCCGCGACGCCGAGGCGGCCGAGGTTCGGCCCGTTGAGGACCAGCACGCGCGTCATGTGGCTACCTTCTCGTACGTCGCCGCGAGCAGTGCGTCGTCCGGCCCCTCGAGCAGGCCCGGGCGGCCGATCCCGTCGAGCACCACGAAGCGCAGCACCGCCCCGCGGGCCTTCTTGTCCAGGCGCATCGCGTCCAGCACGGCCGGCCAGCGGCTCCGGTCGTACGTCGTCGGGAGCCCGACCGACGGACACCAGCGAGCGGTGCCGGGCCACGTCCTCGGCGTCCAGCCGGCCGACAGCCGCCGCCAGCTCGGCGGCGTAGACGAGGCCGACGCCGACGGCCGCGCCGTGCCGCCAGCGGAACTGCTCGACCTTCTCGATCGCGTGCCCCAGCGTGTGGCCGTAGTTGAGCACCTCGCGGCCGCCGGTCTCCCGCAGGTCGGCGGCGACAACACCGGCCTTGAAGCGCACCGACCGCTCGACCAGCTCGCGCAGCACGTCGCCGTCCGCGTCCGTCGCGGCCGCCGGGTCGGCCTCGACGAGGTCCAGGATCCTTTCGTCCGCTACCAGGCCGGTCTTCACGACCTCGGCCATGCCGCTCGCCAGCTCCTCGGGCGGGAGCGTGCGCAGCGTGGCCAGGTCGCACAGCACGCCCACTGGCGGGTGGAAGGCGCCGACCAGGTTCTTGCCCTCGGCGGTGTCGATCGCGGTCTTGCCACCGACGGCGGCGTCCACCATGCCGAGCAGCGTCGTCGGGACGTGGACCACCCGGACCCCGCGCAGCCACGTCGCGGCCACGAAGCCCGCGAGGTCGGTGGTGGCTCCCCCGCCGACCGCGACGACGGCTGTCGCTGCGGGTGAAGCCGCGCCGGCCCGAGCAGCGACCACAGCGCCGCCGCGACGTCGTGGGTCTTGGCCGCCTCACCGTCAGGGACCACAGCGAGCACCACGTCCAGCCCGGCCGAGGCCAGCTCACGCTCGACGCGGGTCGCCTGGTCGGCCACCGCCCGCGGGTGCACGACCAGCACCTGCCGGGTTGCCGGGCCGACCAGCGCGACGAGCTCGCCGGCCAGGGCGTGGCCGACGACTACGTCGTAGGGCTGGTCGCCCCCGACCGGGATGCGGGTCGGCGGCGTCGTCACTCGGTGGAGCATAACGGGATCGGAATGCTTGCATGCAGATCGCACGCAAGTAGGCTGTGTGCATGAAAACCATCCAGATCCGGCGCGTGCCGGATGAGGTGCACCGCACGCTCAAGTCCCGGGCTGCCCTTGCCGGCATGTCCCTGTCGGACTACGCGCTTGACGAGCTCCGGCGCCTAGCGGAGCAGCCCACTCAGGATGAGGTGTTCGCCCGCCTCGCCGAACGCCGGCGACCTCCGCTGCCCGTGTCGGCTGCCGACATCATCCGGGCCGAGCGCGACAGCAGGTGATCGTCCTCGACGCGTCCGCGACCGTGGAGATGCTCCTGGGAACCCCCGCAGGTGACGCAGTGCGTCGGCGGGTCCAGTCGTATCGGCTCAACGCCCCCCACCTGATGTCCGTCGAAGTGACTCAGGCCCTGCGTCGGCTCGTCTCGATGGGCGATGTCGCGGAGAACGTGGCGCGCGCCTGCCTCGTCGACCTCGAAGCCCTGTTGATCCGGCGCTGGCGCCACGAACCTTTCCTGCAACGCGCCTGGGAGCTTCGATCGAACATCGCTGCCTACGACGGCGTCTACATAGCCCTCGCCGAGGCGATCGACGCTCCACTGCTCACGACAGACGGGCGACTCGCCAGGTCTGCCGGCCACCAGGCGAGCATTGAGGTCATCAACTGATCAGCGCGGCGACGACCTCGTCGGCGACCTGCTCCGCGTCCTTGCCGTCCGTGTCGACCCGGGCCTGGGCGACCTGCTCGTAGACCGGGCGGCGCGCCGCCATCAGACGGATCCACTGGGCCCGCGGGTTGCCGAGCAGCAGCGGCCGGTCGCGGTTCAGCCCGATGCGTGACGCGGCGTCCTTGATGGTGACGTCGAGGAACACGACGGTCTGGCCGAGCAACCGTTCCCGCGTACGTTCGTCGAGGACCGCTCCACCACCGAGGGCGAGGACCCCGTCGTGCTCGGCCAGCGCCACCTCGACCGCGGCGCGCCTCCAGTCGCCGGAACTCGTCCTCGCCGTGCTCCACGAAGATGTCGCCGACCGTCGCGCCGGCCGTGCGCTCCACGTCGTCGTCGGTGTCGCGTGCCGTGCTGCCGAGTCGCTCGGCCACCAGCCGCGCGACGGTCGACTTGCCCGACCCGGGCGGTCCGACGAGCACCAGACGAGGTGGCATCACCGGACCGTGAGGCTCTCGAGGTAGGCCGAGGCGTTGCGCGCCGTCTCGGTGACCGAGTCGCCGCCGAACTTCTCCAGCGCGAGGTCGGCCAGGGTCAGGGCGACCATCGCCTCGGCGACCACGCCGGCCGCGGGGACCGCGCACACGTCGCTGCGCTGGCTGATCGCCTGCGCGGGCTCGCCGGTCGAGACGTCGACCGTGTCCAGCGCCCGCGGGACGGTCGAGATCGGCTTCATCGCGGCGCGCACCCGCAGCGGCTCGCCGGTCGACATCCCGCCCTCGATGCCTCCGGCGCGGGCGGTCCGCCGGTGCAGGGTTCCGTCCGGCGCACGCTCGATCTCGTCGTGCGCCTGGGACCCGCGGCGCCGGGCCGACTCGAATCCGTCGCCGACCGCGACCCCCTTGATCGCCTGGATGCCCATCAGGGCGCCGGCGAGCCGGGAGTCGAGCCGGCGGTCCCAGTGCACGTGGCTGCCGAGGCCGGGCGGGAGGCCGTACGCGAGCACCTCGACCACGCCGCCGAGCGTGTCACCGTCGCGATGCGCAGCGTCGATCTCGGCGACCATCGCGGCGCTCGCGTCCGGGTCGAGGCAGCGGACCGGGTCGCCGTCGAGGCGCTCGACGTCGTCGGGCTCGTGGCCAGACGCCGTCGGGCGCCTCCGCCAGCCCGATCGCGACGACGTGGGACACCAGGCGGACGTCCAGCGCCTGGGCCAGGAAGGCCTGGGCGACCGCGCCGAGAGCGACCCGGGCGGCGGTCTCCCGCGCGCTGGCCCGCTCGAGCACCGGCCGCGCGTCGTCGAAGCCGTACTTCTGCATGCCGGCGAGGTCGGCGTGCCCCGGCCGTGGCCGGGAGAGCGGCGCGTTGCGCGCGAGCCCGGCCAGCTCGTCGGCGTCGACCGGGTCGGCGCTCATGACGCGGTCCCACTTCGGCCACTCGGTGTTGCCGATGCGGACCGCGACCGGACCGCCCTGGGTCACCCCGTGCCGGACACCGCCGAGCAGCTCGACCTCGTCGCGCTCGAAGGACATCCGGGCGCCGCGGCCGTGCCCGAGACGGCGCCGGGCGAGGGCGTCGGCGAGTCCCTCGGTCGTCACGTGCACGCCGGCGGGAAGGCCCTCCAGCGTCGCGAGCAGGGCAGGCCCGTGCGACTCCCCCGCGGTCAGCCAGCGCAGCATGCGGTGATCCTCGCAGACTCGCTCACGCAGACAGGCGCGCTGCCCGCAGTGCGGGCAGCGCGCCTGTGGTGGTGCGGTGTGGGGGTCAGGCGATCGTGAGCCTCTTGAATCCGATGACGTTGAACTTCTCCTCGCCGAACTGGAAGGAGTTCACCTGCCCGCTGATCAGGCGGACCTTGAAGAACTTCGCGAACACATCTCCGGCCTTGAGGTTCCGGTAGATCTTGCCGTCGACCCGCACCGTGATGGTGCTGCTGTCCGGCGCCACCGCGACGACCTTGAAGGTGTGCGAGGTCGACTCGCGCGGCACGCTGGTCTCCGGGGCGACCGGGGTGGTGCTTCCGGTGGTCCCGCCGCTCGTCGCCGAAACGGGCGCGACGGTCGTTTCCGTGGAAGCGGCCGTCACGGTCGAGTCCACCGTCGACGCAACGGCGGCCTCGCTCCTCGACGATGAGGGCCTTGAAGGGGTCCCGACCGAACGACTTGGCCGAGAGACGCTCCTTCTTGACCTTCGGTGCAGCTGCGGCGGGCGGCTCGGCCGCCGGCACCTCAGCTCCAGTGGACTGCCTCGGCGGCACGACGGCGTCGTCGCCGCTGTCACCGCCGCCGGCGAAGAGGAGGAAGTAGGCCAGGACCGCCAGCACAAGGACGACCGCGAGGCCGCCCAGTGCCAGCAGCTTGGTCCGGTCGCCGCCGTCCGCGGGCGCCGAAGCGCCCTGCTCCGGTGCCAGCGCGACCGACCCCTCGAACGGGAAGCTCGACTCAGTCATGTCCGTCTCCGGGTCTCTACTCGGCGGCCGGCGTTGAAGCGACCGGCACAGGCGTGGTGGTGGTTGCGGTTCCCGGCCGGGTCAGGAAGACCCGGCCCGTCAGCGCGATCTCGAGGTCACCCTCGGCGACGACGCTGTCGGTGGCGCTCACCGACGGTGAAGCCCGTCACGAGGAACGAGCGACGAAGGCCCTCGAGCTTCGAGACGAACTGCTCGAGCTCGAAGTAGCTGCCGGTGACCTTGACCGTCAACGGGACCTGGTAGAGGACATCGGCCGGCGGTGCCGCGGCTGCGGCGGTGGTCGTGGTGCCGGTCGACGTCGTGTCGGCCGTACCCGATCCGGTCGTCCTTCCGTGTCCGACCCCGCCTCGGTGCCGGCGTCGCGACGACGACCGGGGCGAGCGCCTGGACGACGGCCTCCGGAAGCGCCGGCGTCATGGCGTCGACGCTTGCACCGACGTCCCGACCGGCCGCGGTCAGGTTGCGGATCAGCGTGGGCAGCGCCGGGTTGTCAGGGAGCTGCTTCTTGATGCCGGCAAGCACTGCACGCTGCTCGGGGAGGTCCTCCTGCTGGGCCTGCAGCACCTGGATCTGCTGCCGCAGCGCGGGCGTTGTCTTCCTCCTGGCCCACCGTCTTGCCTTCGAGCTTGGTCGCCTCGGCGCGCTTGGGCGCGATGAGGAGGAACCAGCCTCCGGCGAAGATCGCTACGACGAGAACCGCCGCGAGCAGCGACCACTTCCGTGTAACCGTCATGTCAGCTGCCCGCCTTCTGCGTGTATCGACCCGAGAGAGCGTCCTCGGTGATCGTCGCCTGGCTCGTCGAACGACACGGCCGTCTCGCTGCCGATGAGCTCGGCCTCGGACTTGGTGAAGTACGGCTGGGTCAGGCCCTTCTGCTTGGCGAGCGCGTCGAGCCACGCGGCCACGTCGTTGTGGGCGATCGCCTTGCCCTCGAACATCGACCGACCCATGCCCGGCTCGGCCCACTGGCTCGTCCGGGCGCCGGCGCCGGGCGGTGATCACGCCAGAAGCGGCATCGACGTTCTGGGTCACCGTCATCTTGGTGAGCCACACCTTGCTCGGGGTCTTGAGGCTCAGGTCGTTCAGGAAGTACGACCAGCGGACCTCCTGGCCCATGGCCTGCGACAGCTGGGCCTGGGCGGCCTCGACCTGCGCGTAGCACGTGAGGCACCTCGGCGTACTCGTTCGCCTTCGCCTGCAGCACTGTCTTCTGGGCCTTGCTCGCGTCGAGCTCGTCCTGCGCGTCCCCGACCTGGCCGATGGCCAGCAGGGTCAGCGCCCCGACGGCGCCCAGCGCAGCGACGACGCCGGCGCCGAGGCCGACCTGCACCTTCCGGAACCGGCGCTGCTCCTCGATCTCCGGCGGCAGCAGGTTGACCCGCGGCAGCGTCGCGACGCGGGTGGCGGTCAGGGTGCTCATGATGCCGCTCCGAGGGCCAGGCCGACCGGCACGGCGGCCAGCGGCTCGACGAATGCGATCTGCTCCGGGGAGAGGCCGGTGCGTCCGACCTGCAGGCTGTGCATGGGGGTGCCGACCTCGACCGGGACGCGGGTGGTGACCTGCAGCCGCTGCGCGAGGCCGCCGAGCCGTGCTCCGCCGCCGGTGAGGACGAGCCGGCTGATCGGGGCCGACCCGCTGGACGCGAGGTAGTAGTCGAGCGAGCCGCGGACCTCGTCGACGAAGGCGGCGCCGACGGCCTCGACGACTCGGCTGGCGGCCTGGATGTCCATGCCGTCGCCCGCGAGCGCCGAGCCCGAGCTGCTGCTTGATCGCTTCGGCCTGCTCCTGCGGGACGCCCATCCGCTCGGCGACGGCATCGGTGACGTCCTGGCCGCCCATCAGCAGGATGCGCACGAAGCGCGGCACGCCGCCCTGGTGGACGACGATGTTGGTGACCCGGGCGCCGACGTCGACGAGCGCCTCGACCTGCGCGCCCGATGCCGAGGTGGTCGGCGTCGGCGAGCGAACGGATCACGGCGAACGAGGTGAGGTCGACCATCGCCGGCGGAGAGGCCGGCCTTCTGCACCGCGTCGAGGCTCGCGTGCACCATCTCGCGGGAGGCGGCGACGAGCAGGCCGCGCAGGATGCGGTTGCCGCCGTCGGCGGTCAGCTCCTCGAGCGGGTGGAAGTCGAGCACTGCCTGCTCGACCGGCATCGGCACGAAGTCCTGGACCTGGAAGGCCAGCGACTTCTTCAGCTCGTCAGCCGCCATCCAGGGCAGGTCGACCTGGCGCACGATGACCTTCTGGTTCGCGACGCCGATGACGACCTTCTTGCTGCTGAACTTCGTGTGTGCCCAGAGCTGCTTGATGGCGGCGGCGACGGCGTCGGGGTCGACGACCTCCCCGTCCCGCACGGCACCCTCGGGAAGGCCACCTGGCCGAACTTCTCCAAGGTGACCTGACCCTTGCCGAACGACAGCTCGGCGGCGCGTACGCCCGAGGTCCCGATGTCGAGACCGATGGCGGATCGACCTGCCACGACGCTTCCCCTCCCACGTGCGGCCGGAGCCGCGTGGTGGCCCCGATGGGGGCCATGTCAAGAAGGGGGATCGGCCGATCTGGGCCGGTCGGCTTGAGCGTTCGGATCAGGTCGAGGACGTGATCGAGGTAAAGGTCTGCCAAAGCACCGCCCCAGAGGATCGCGACGAAAGCGCCGGCGAGCATGAACGGCCCGAAGGGGATCTTCGACTTGCGCCCTGCCCGGCGGACCGCCATCAGCACGCCGCCCACGACACCGCCGAAGAGGAACCCGAGGAACCCTCCTGCGACGACCTCGGCCCAGCCCAGCCAGCCCAGATAGAGGCCGAGCACGCCGGCCAGCTTGACGTCACCGAAGCCCATGCCGGCTGGGTAGACGAAGGCGAGGGCGAAGTAGAAGGCGTAGAGGCCCGCCATGCCCATCACGGCCCGTAGCAGCGTCCTCGTCGTCACCGGCGACGACCGCAGCGAGGCCGAGGAGGACGGCAGCCACGACGTACGACGGGAGGACGATCGACGTCGGGCAGCCGCTTGGTGTCGATGTCGATGAGCGCCAGAGCAACCCCGATGGCGCCCAGGTAGAGGAATGCGGGCAGCGCCGCGTCGAACGCCGAGCCGCACGGCGAGGGCCGCGAAGACCACCGCCGTCGCCGAGCTCGACCGAGCGGGTACCGGGCGCTGATGGGCTCGCCGCAGTCGCGGCACCGGCCCCGCAGCAGCAGCCAGCTGACGACCGGGACGTTGTCCCGCGGCCGCACCGGCCGCGTCGCAGCCTGGGCAGTGCGACGGCGGGCTGACCACCGACTCGCCTCGCGGGCACCCGCCAGATGACGACGTTGAGGAACGACCCGACGAGCAGGCCGAGCAGAGCGCAGGCGAAGCGCCAGGAGGATCACCGGTCGACCCTAGGCGAGCCAGAGACTCCTAGCGGTCGACCTCGCGGAAGCGTGTCGACTTGACCGACATGAAGTCCGCCGGGCAGGTTCTGCAGGAAGCACGAGGTGAGCTGCGACGTGGCGCTGCCGTTCCACTGCTCGATCGTGTCCGCCCAGATGGTGCCGGTCCAGGTGCGCCGTGCCGTTGAACTTCAGCGTCCCCTTCTGGACGAAGAGCGCACCGGACAGGTCGTTGCCGCTGTTCAGCGTCACCCCGCCGTTGCCCGTGGTCGCGTTGTTGATCACGATGATGACGGTCTTGGGCGTGCTGGTGCACTCACCGTTCCAGGTGTAGCTGTCCAGCTCGTTCTGGATGGTCACCGTGGCGCCGGGGCCGCTCGCCGGCAGGTCGAAGAAGATCACGGCGTGCGGCTGGACCGCGGCGTTCGGCGGCGTCCAGGCGGCACCGCTCGTCCAGTAGTTGCCCCTGCGCCTGCGCCTGCGACCGGAGGTACGCCAGCTCGTCGTCGTTCAGGCCGCTGCCGTAGCGTGTCGAGGTCGGCCTGCGTGAAGCTTGACGTCCCGTTCGCCGGCCAGCAGGGCGACGACACGGCGCCACCCTGGGCGTCCTGGTCGTTCGGGTAGGCGCGTGTTGCACGCCACGGTCTTGTGGATGTTCCTGGTGTTCGTCGACGAGCACGACCCGTTGTTCTCGTAGATCCACTGCGTCGAGTGCGCGGCCGGCGTGATGCCGAAGTAGGCGTCCGGCTCGGTGCCGAAGTCCATCTTCTCGCGACCGCCGATGCAGTTCTTGCTGAACACCCACTCCTTGAAGGTCTGCGGCGTGCCGTTCATCGTGATGTTCGTCGCGTAGACGCCGATCGGGATGCTCAAGCGGCTGCCCGGTCACCGTCTGCTCGAGCACGCGCTGCCCCGGCCCGTTGCCAGTGCGCCCGACCGCGTGGATCTTGTACGTCGCCACCTTGTTCGCGGGTGGGTTGAAGGCCTGCACCACCTGGATCCACACCGGCGCGGTCCCGCCGTCGGGGTAGGTCAGCTGGATCGGCGCTGGAGCTGTTGCCCCATGGGTTCGATCAACAGGAGGGTGAGCAGTTGAGGGCCCCGGCAGAGTGCGTCTGCAGGTAGTTGACGGCCTTCGGACAGCCCGGCCTCGGCCGCGCCCATGGCTCCACCAGCCACCCGGTCGCGCCCGGCGTTGCGCAGGTTCGTGAGGGACAGGTTGACCATCGACCAGAGCCGAGGCGGTCAGGACGGCCCCGGCCATCAGGCACCGTCATCATGGCGGCACCCGGTCCCCGTCGCGAATGCCGCGGAGACGCTCATGAACGTCATCGCTAGCAGCTCCCTGCTCATGGCTTCGCGTTCCGAAGGTCGACCTGGGTCTGGTACTGCTGCTGCCTGGGCCGAAGAGCACCTTGAGGTCGATGGAGACCGAGTCGATGACGTTCAGCTCGACGTCCAGGGTCGCGTTGCAGTTGCCGTAGAGCATCCATGAGTGACCGTCGACCTCTTGCCAGTCGACGTACACCGTCCTTCGTCCCGGTCACCGTTCCGCACACCCCGCCGGAGGCGGTGGTGGTGCCGTCGTAGACGTACCGCCGAGACGTGAAGTTCATCTTGAAGCCGGCGACGTTCGCCGCGAGGACGGGCAGCGCCGAGCCGGCCGCCTGCAGCTGCAGCTGCCGCGCGCTGACGTCGTAGAAGTACGTCAGCTCCTCCGGGTCCGCGGCGTTCGGCTCGATCGTCCCGTTGCCGTTGAAGTCCACCTCGAAGGTGATGCTCGAGTCGGCAGTCGCGCTGTATCCGGGACCCGCCGGGTTGATCACCGCGGTGATCCGCTGTGCCTCGCGCAGCTCCCGGGACATCCGGTTGAGCACCAGCCGCGCCTCGCCATTGAGGTCGTTCACCAGCCGGCTGGTCTCGGTCGCCCGCTGCGTGGACGAGGACCGCTGGCGAAGACCACGCTGCCGATGATCCTGACGAGGATCGACCGACACGAGCAGCTCGACCGAGCGTCAGCCCGCGGTCGTCCCGGCGGATCTGGCGCCAGCGGCCGGTCATCGGTTGTCCTCGGCGATGCAGGAGAGGTTGCCGAGCGAGACGTTGACCGCGGACAGCGGCTCGCCGTCGCGCAACGGGACGGTGCTGACGCTGACCATCGAGGTCGACCTGGCCTCAACCCGGTTCGCGTCGATGGACCATGACCCGTGTTGGCCGACAGGGTCGCCGCGGTCTGGCTGGCCAGCCCCTGGACGTACTCCCCCAGGTAGACGACCCGGCCGCCGTTGTAGCCGACCGCGACGCCGCCAGGCCCGGGCGTGAGGTTGACAGTCGCGAGCGGGTCCGAGGTCTGCGCCTCGTTCATGGTCGTCCAGGCCGACCACGAGTACGTTCCCAGGCTCGGCGTCGCAGCAGGTGTAGGAGTACGTCAGGAACCGGATCTGCGCGCTGTATGCGGGGGCGCTGCTCGCCGCCGTCCCGTTCGACGCGCAGGTCATCGCCGCAGAGTTGAGCCGCATCTGCATGAGCCCTCGTCGGGCGAAGTCGGTCTGCAGCACTTGGACGTCCGAGACGTAGGCGTCCGACCACACCGACGATGAATGAGCCGTTCCGCCGACGGAGGCGGCGTAGGCCCGCGCCCTCGACTGCAGGGTCGAGCCGTCCGCCGGCTGCCGCACCACGTAGCCGAGCCCAGGCCGAGGGCCGGGTCCGCCACGTGAAGGTTGGGCCTGTTGGTGAACTTCATGTCGGTGACGCCGTAGCTCTGGGCCCGCACCGGCGTGGTGCTCGTCCCGGCGTTGGGGTCGCCGTAGGAGGTCTTGACCATGACACCGTCCACCAGCGACCTCGGGAGCTCCGCCACGAGGTCCCCGTTCCAGTAGAGCTGGTGAGGACTGTTGTCGGTCTGCGAGAGCGCGGCCACGTCCGGTGGGGCGGCGGCCGTGCGCGTGGCGCCGTCGACCCGCGTGCCGGGCGTCGACGATGCGAAAGTGCCGGCGGCGGACGATGCCGCCTGAGCGCCGCTGGAGAGCCCACCGTCGATGCTGATCGAGCCGGACTCGACCAGCAGGTCGGTCTGGTCGACATCGACGCCGACCGTGCTTGTCACGCGCAGCGCCGAGGAACGTGCCTGCAGCGTCACGAGTGGTGCACCGGGGGCGACATCGCTGATCTCGCTGTACACAGTCATTCGCTTCGACTGCGTCCCGTAGACCCACTCCGTGATCACCGTGACGCCGACCAGCGTGGACGGTGCCCGGTCAGCTCCTGTCGTCGTCGTGCTGTAGCCCGTCGGGAGGGGTCACTGCCTGCTTGGGTGTCACGTCGGGGGTGAGGAACTGCGTCGCGACGTACTGCGTGTAGTCCGTCGAGCCCAGGCTCTGCGTGAACACCCTGCGGTAGAACGGCCCGCTGACGGCTCGCCGGTGCGCCGCGCCTGCGTGGTGACGTACCCCGAGGTGTTCACGCCGCCGCTCGGGGCCGCCACGTTCGGGAAGTACGTGTCCAGCATGTCGACACCCGTGGTGACGGCCGGGTCGTACGCGATGCGGAACGGCAGGTTGCGCATCAGCTCGAAGCGCTGCTGCGACAGGTTCTTGGCGCCGGTGTCCAGCTTGGCGACGACCGAGGCGCGCAGCCCGGTGATCAGCAACGGCACGATGGCCGCGCTGAGCAGGCCCAGCAAAGAGATTGCGACGAGGATCTCGATCATGCTGAAGCCGCGGTCTGCGGACGGTCCGCGCAGCGCCGCCATGAGGCGACCAGTCCGTGAAAGCGACACGAGCTGTCAGTCCTTCCACTGAGACGGTGTAGATCTTGGTGTCGCCGTCGCGGACGACGTCGACGTCGCCCTTTCCGGCCGAGCCTCGCGGGTAGAAGTAGACGGAGGCCGACGTGCCACCCGATGGAGTCGTGAACTGGGGACCGATCGAAGGCGATCTTCGGGTCTTCGATGACGTAGCGGCGCTTCACGACCGCGGTGCCGGCGACGGGCACCCGGTAGCTGATTGCGGTCGTGCCCGAGATGTCCACCCGGTACGTGATGTTCTCGGCCACGGAGGCGATCTGCGCGTTACGCAGCGTGGCGACGACCTCGTCGCGCGCCTCGCGATGGGCCCGGGCATGCCGGTAGGACTGCCACGGCCCGACTGCCATGCCGACGAGGATGCCGAGCAGGAGGCACACGCTGATCGCCTCGAGCAGCGTGAAGCCGCTGTCGTCGCCGCGTCGTGGACGCCTCACGTGCTCCTCCTTGGGTTGGCCGCGGGTTCGACTATCGGCATCGCGCGGAGGCCGGTTGAGCCTCCGCGCGACGCCGATGGTCAACAAGGGATAAAGCCCGGGTTGCCGCTCTTCACGACCCCGTCGGTGCTCCGGAACACGAACTCGTCGTCGAGCTGGTCGTGGAACCCTCGGACGCAGTAATCCGAGGACGTGCTGACGACCTCCACCGACACCAGCGAGCCGGGACGGAAGCCCTCGGTGAGCAGCTCCGGCGAGCTCTGATTGGCGCCGTTCACGCCGGCGTAGGAGCCGGCGCTGTCGGCTGCGTAGGACTCCACTGCGGTAGCGGCGTTCCGCATGTCGCTACGGCTTGGGCACCGCCAGCCCTTCTCCCGCTGGTTGAGGAACACCGGGATCGCGATTGCCGCCAGGATGCCGATGATGATGATGACGACGAGCAGCTCGATCAGGGTGAAGCCGGCCTGTTCGTGTTCGTTCCTTCGCATGTGCTCACCCCCTTTCGCTTTCGCCTTGAACGTCATGCCAGGGTAAAGCGACCGTGAATTGATACGCCGAAGGGGCGGCCCGTTAGCAGGGACCGCCCCTCCGGTGAGACGGTGGATCAGACGCAGGCGGTTCTCCGACGGAACGCCGTCGGTCGCTGAGTAGTAGAACGTCGCTGCCGGCGAGGCGGGTCGTCCGTGGTGCTCGAGGCAGTAGCCGGTCCGGTCGCCTCGACGGACGACGACCGGGCTGAGGTCGGGCGAGTAGTTGAAGCCCTCGTCGGCCTCCAGGTCCGCCAGCGTGCAGTGCCGGTGTAGTCGCCGTTGATCTCGGTGGCGCAGGACTCCACGGCCGTGGCGCATGTTCTTCAGGCGCCGACTTCATGTCGGCCTTGTAGCCCTTCTGCCGCTGGTTCAGGAAGACCGGGATGGCGATGGCGGCGAGGATGCCGATGATGATGATGACGACGAGGAGCTCGATCAGGGTGAAGCCCTGGTCCTTCTCCTCCGCCGACTTGCGGATGCGAGCGAGCATGTGATGCTCCGTCCTTTCAGGACCGTTCCCGTGAGCCACGCCGCCGGTCCCTCGCGGCACCCTGACGGGGTGCCGGCCGAGGCAGCTGGGCTGACCGCGATCTCTGTCACGCGGTTCCCTGGCTTTGCGACCCCGTCTTTCGACGGGTGTGCCGTTTCTGGCCGGTGTGGCTCGTTGACAAGGTGGTTTTCGGTGCGGAGCGACGCTCCGCCTTGAGCGGCTGACCGGGAAATTTCTGCCGGCCACCCGAAGGGGCTAGGTCGAACAGCCGGAGGGCCGGACCCTGTCAGGGTCCGGCCCTCCGGCGAGCTGGGGTCGGCTACTCGATCAGGTCGAAGATCTTGAAGATCGGCATGTAGAGCGCGATGATCATGGACCCGACGATGCCGCCGAGGAAGGCGATCATCAGCGGCTCGATCAGCGCGGTCAGCGACTCGGTCGTCGCCTCGACCTCCTGGTCGTAGAACTCGGAGATCTTGTGCAGCATGGTGTCCAGCGCGCCGGTGTCCTCACCGACGGACATCATCTGCACCACCATCGGGCGGGAAGACCGGGTGGTTGGCCAGCGGGGCGGCCAACGACTCACCGCTCCGGACGCTGTCCTGGACGTCGCGGATCGCCCGTGCCAGGACGACGTTGCCGGTGGTGTCCGACGACGATCTCGAGGCTCTGCAGGATCGGCACGCCGGAGTGCATCATGGTGCCGAGGTTGCGGGCGAACCGGCTCAGGGCGATCTTCTGGAACAGCTTGCCGAAGACCGGGATCTTGAGCTTGAGCGGGTCGACGACGTTGCGGACCTGCGGCTTGTGCTTCACCTTGCCCCACGTGACGAACGCGGCGATCAGCACCGACGAGCAGGAACGGCGCGCCCACCTTGAGCAGGTTGGACATCGCACACGAGGATCTTGGTGGGAGCCGGCAGCTCACCGCCGAGGGTGTCGAACATCGCGGCGAACGTCGGGACGATGAACAGCAGCATGCCGATCACGGCGAGGATGGCCATCACGAGCACGACGACCGGGTAGGTCATCGCGGACTTGACCTTGCCGCGCAGCTTGACCTCGGCCTCGTAGTTCGCCGCGATCTGGAGGAGCACGGAGTCCAGGAAGCCCCCGACCTCGCCGGCCCGGCACATGTTGACGAACAACGGCGGGAAGACGTTCGGGTGCTTGGCCAGCGACGCCGACAGCGCGCCGCCGGTCTCCACGTCCTTGCCCACCTCGCCCAAGGACCCGGGCGAGCTCCTTGTTGTCGGTCTGCTCCGCCAGGATGGTCAGCGAGCGAAGCATCGACAGGCCGGAGTTGATCATCGTCGCGAACTGTCGCGACATGACCGCCAGGTCCTTGAGCTTCACCTTCTTCTTGCCGAAGCCCGGGATGTTGATGTCCGTCTTCATCCCGGCCTTGGACTTGGTGATGCTGACGGGCGCGTAGCCCATCTGCTTCAGCTTGGAGGCCACGGCGGTCTGGGACTCCGCCTCGAGCGTCCCGGAGACGATCTTGCCGGTGCGGTCGCGCACCGAGTACTGGAAAGTCAGCGTCGCTGCCATCGGAATGCCTCTCAGCCTCGGCCGGAGAGCCGGTTGAAGTCCTCGACGTGGTGGCACTTCTCGAGGCCGACCTCGTAGGTGATCTTGCCCTTCATGACCAGGTCCGCGAGGTGCTGGTCCATCGTGTGCATGCCGTGCTTGGCCCCGGCCTGCATCGCCGAGTAGATCTGGTGCGTCTTGCCCTCGCGGATCAGGTTGCGGATCGCCGGCGTGGCGACCAGCACCTCGGTGGCCACCGCTCGGCCGCGCCCGTCGCGGGTCTTGGCCAGGGTCTGGCAGACCACACCCTGCAGCGAGCCGGCCAGCTGGACGCGGACCTGCTGCTGCTGGTTGGTCGGGAAGACGTCGATGATGCGGTCGATCGTCTGGGCCGCGTCCTGGGTGTGCAGGGTGGCGAAGACGAGGTGACCGGTCTCGGCGGCGGTCAGGGCGACCGAGATCGTCTCGAGGTCGCGCATCTCGCCGACCAGGATGATGTCGGGGTCCTGGCGGAGCACGTGCTTGAGCGCGTTCTGGAAGGACCAGGTGTCCTCCCCCACCTCGCGCTGGTTCACGATGCACTTCTGGTGCCGGTGGAGGAACTCGATCGGGTCCTCGACGGTCATGATGTGCTCGCTGCGGGTCCGGTTCGCGAGGTCGATCAGCGAGGCCAGCGTCGTGGACTTGCCCGAGCCGGTCGGGCCGGTGACGAGGACGAAGCCGCGCGGGAGCGAGGCGAAGTTCGCCACCGACGGCGGGACGCCCAGGTCCTCGAGCTTGCGGATCTCGAACGGGATGATGCGGAAGGCCGCACCGAGCGCGTCGCGCTGGCGGTAGATGTTGACGCGGAACCGGGCTCGGCCGGGCACGCTGTAGGCGAAGTCGAGCTCGAGGTTCTCCTCGAACTTCTCCCGCTGCTTCTGGGTCAGGGCCGCGTACATCACCCGCTGGATCACGGGCGGGGTGAGGATCGGCTGGTCCTCGAGCTGCTTCAGCTCGCCGTTCAGGCGGATCGCGGGCCGGGCGCCCGACGTGAGGTGCAGGTCGGAGGCGCCGGTGTCGAGCACGTGCATCAGCAGGTCGTTGAGGGTGATGTCGTTCTCGTCACCCTCCGCCTCGGTGGAGCCGCGCTGGTAGGCCGACTCCTCGGCCTCCGACTCGGCGATCAGCACGGAGGACTCGCCCGCCTCGAAGGGTCACGACCTCGCCCGCGAAGGCCGCGACGAGGGGCGATGCGAGCTCGCCGCCGGGGCGGCCTGCTCGGGCAGCGCGTAGGGCGGGGGTGCCTGCACCGGGACGTTCGACTGCTCCAGGGCGTACCCGGCGCCCGAGCGGGTCGGCCGCCGGCTCGGCCGGCGGAACCGGCTCGGCGAACGCAGCGGCCTCGGCGTACGCAACCGGCTCGGCGAAGGAGACCGGCTCGGCGAAGGGACGGGCTCGGCGAAAGCAGCGGGCGGCTCGGCGAAGGAGACGGTGCCGTCCAGCGGCGCCTCGGCCTCGGGCGCGCGCGTCGGCCGAGGAGGAGTAGGTCCACCCCTCGCCGGCCGGTGCCTCTTCCTCGGGCACGGGGACGGGCATCGAGGTGAAGCCCCCCGGCTCACTCGGGACCGGCTGGTATCCGGACGTCTCCACGTGCTGACCCCTCTCAGCTCCGGTGGCCCGCGGACGGCGGGCGCACCTGTTCTCGCGAAGGATCGGCCGGGTCGGCCCCTGGCTTGAGCCGGGAGGGCGACCTTGCCAAGCCTTTAGACGACGACCCGGAGGATCTCGTCCATCGATGTGACGCCCGCGAGGACCTTGTCCAGCCCGTCGTCCCGCAGCGTCCGCATGCCCTCGTTCCCGCGCGACCTGCGAGATGACCGTGGCCGAGGCGCGCTCGACCGCGAGCCGCTCGACCTCCTCGCTGACGATCATCACCTCGTGCAGGGCCAGGCGGCCCTTGTAGCCGGTCTTGGCGCACGCCGAGCAGCCGATCGGCCGGAACAGCTCCGGCAGCGGCTTGTCGTCCGACCACGGGAACCGCGACGCCACCAGGGACTCCCGGGTCGGCGTGTACGCCTCCTTGCACTTGACGCACAGCCGGCGGGCGAGGCGCTGGGCGAGAACGGCGTCCAGCGCCGACCCCACCAGGAACGGTTCGATGCCCATCTCGGTCAGCCGGGTGACCGCCGAGGGGGCGTCGTTGGTGTGCAGGGTCGACAGCACGAGGTGACCGGTGAGGGCTGCCTCGACGGCGATCTGTCCGGTCTCGTGGTCCCGGATCTCACCGATGAGCACGATGTCCGGGTCCGAGCGCAGGATCGAGCGCAGCGCCGAGGCGAAGGTCAGGCCGGCCTTGTTGTTGGTCTGCACCTGGTTGATGCCGGGCAGCCGGTACTCCACCGGGTCCTCGACGGTGATCACGTTCACCTCTGGCCGGCTGACGATGTTCAGCGTGGCGTAGAGGGTCGTGGACTTGCCGGAGCCGGTCGGCCCGGTGACCAGGATCATCCCGTAGGGCTTGGTGAAGCTGCGCGAGTAGCGCTCGTAGTTGTCCTCGGAGAAGCCGAGGTCGGTCAGGTCGAGGCGCGCCGTGGAGTTGTCCAGGATTCGCATGACGACCTTCTCGCCCCACACCGTCGGCAGCGTGGCGACCCGGAGGTCGATCTTGCGGCCGTGGGCGTTGACGGAGAGGCGACCGTCCTGGGGGATCCGGCGCTCGGCGATGTTGATGTCCGCCATGATCTTCAGCCGGCTGATGACGCCCGACTGGATCGCCTTGGGCGAGCGCATCACCTCGTGCAGGACGCCGTCGATGCGGAAGCGGACCCGTAGGTCGGTCTCCGTCGGCTCGAGGTGGATGTCCGACGCGCGGTCCTGGATCGCCTGCGTGATGAGCAGGTTGACGTACTTGACGATCGGCGCGTCCTCGACGATCTCCTTGACCTTGGAGAGCTCGTCCTCCTCCTCCTGGGCGTCCAGGACGGCGGAGATGTCGTCGAGGTCGGAGTCGGCGCGGTAGTAGCGGTCGATGGCAGCGGCGACGTCGCCGCGGGTGGCGACCACCGGCTTGACGTCCATGCCGGTCAGCGAGCGGATGTCGTCGATCGCGAACACGTTGGCCGGGTCGGCCATGGCGACCAGCAGCTTGCCGTCCTCGAAGCCGATCGGCATCGCCGCGTGCCGGCGGCACACGGGACCCGGGATCCGGCCGATGGCGGAGCCGTCCACCGGGAAGTCCGAGAGGTCGACGAAGCGCAGGCCGATCTGGGTCGCCAGCGCCGAGACCAGCTGGGACTCGGTCAGGACGCCCTGCTCGATCAGGACCCGACCGAGGGCTCGTCCGACCCGCTCCTGCTCGGCGTAGGCGAGCTCGAGCTGGGTCGGGTTGACCAGCCCGCCTTCCAGCAGGATGTCGCCCAGCTGCTTCACGCCACGTCCTCTCCCTGAGCCGATGTCCTCAGTGACCATCGGGCGGCGGGTCCCGTTCCTGTAGTCACCAGCGGCCGCTGCGGGCTCACCAGTGCGCCAGCAAGCCGGCGACCTGTCCCATGGCCCGGGCCAGCGGTGAGTCGCGGCGGGACGGTGACCTGCTCCCCCGAGTCGAGCACCACCGTCACGACGACCGGCGGGTCGGGGCGGCGGCGCCGACCCACCCGTCCGGCGAGCGCGTACAGGCTTCGACCGGCCGTGGCCATCTCAGGCCCGGACGGCCTCGGTCTCGACCTCGTCGAGGACCGCGTAGAGCAGCGCCAGCAGGACGTTCTTGACCGATTCCTTGTCCGTGGCGTCGCACGGCAGGATCGCGACGTCCGAGGGGATGTCGAGCCGGGCGCGGACGCTCTCGACGAGCAGGTTGTCGTCGGCCGAGGCACGGTTGAGGCCCACCACGAAGGGGACCCGCGCCATCCGCCGGAACGCCTCGAGGATGCTCGCCGCCTCCTGCACGGACTCCTCGCGCGAGACGTCGACGAGCAGCAGGTAGCCGATCATCCCCTCGCCGAGGATCTCCCACATGAAGTCGAAGCGGTCCTGCCCCGGGGTGCCGAACAGGTAGAGCACCAGGTCGCGGTCGATGGTGATGCGACCGAAGTCCATCGCCACCGTGGTCTCGGCCTTGCGCTTGCGGGTCGAGTCGGTGATCCCGCGCTCGGTGGAGAGCACGGTGATCTCGCTGATGGTCCGGATGAGCGTCGTCTTGCCGGCGGAGAACGGCCCGGTCACGACGACCTTGACCGCCTGCCCTCCTCGGCGGCGCGTGCGCGGCGTGGCCATCTAGAGTCCCCTCACACCGGCGATGAGCCGCAGCATCAGGCTGCGGTTGACGTTCGGGTCCCGCTCGATCACCGACGCGGCATCCGGGTCGGGCGCCGTGGCGGTCGCACCGACGACGTCGCCGAGACCACCACCTCCCCCGCCTCCGCTGTTGCCGCCGACGCTGACCGGTCGCATGGCCGGCGAGCTCCACGGCGCGGCGATGCCACGACAGTGGAGGACTCGTCGAAGTCGGCCTGCCGCTTCGGCAGGAACGGCTCCGGCCGGGGAGGAACGACGTCCTGCGGCACGTGGGCGCCACCCAGCATGGACGGCTGGTCGGGCGCGGCCGAGGCCGTCACCAGCTCGGGGTCCGCGCCGGCACTGTCGCTGCCCTCGTCGCCGCTCTCCGCGACATCGGATGCGTCCTGGGCCACCTGACGCCGGTCACTTTCCCGCATCCGTTGTCCGCGGGGGCCGAGACGGGGGTGGCCGCAGGCGCCGCAGCGGCGGGTACGTCGGGCACCGACTGCGCCGGGGCGACCACCGGGGTGAACTGCTCGAGCGGCGCCAGCAGCGACTGGCGACGGACGACCACGGCGACGTGGTCGAGCTCGTCACCGTCGCCACCCTCGCTGCGGACCTCGAGGAGGCCGCGCTGCACCAGGGCCGCCAGCGTTCGACACCACGGCGTACTGACCGCTACCGGTCAGGTCCACCAGCTCGGAGACGCTGCGCCGGCCGTCGACCAGCGCCAGCAGCGACCACTCCTCACGGCTGACCGACGGCTCGCCGGCCAGGACGACCGGCATGGCGAGCACCGACTTGGAGGAGGGCACCACCTGCGACACGGTCTCCCAGGTGGTCTTGCGTGCCTCGGCGTCGGCGAGCACCTCCTCGATGGCGACGGCCACTCCGACGTCGTCGGGGTTGGCCTCGTCCATCACGAAGGCGAAGTCGCCGACCCGCCAGCGCAGCAGGTCGAAGATCGCGTCGGTGGCCTGGTCGTGGGCTGCCTGCCGCAGCAGGTCGGCGTCGACCGCGTCGGAGTCCAGCAGGGCCTTGACGACCCCTACGCCCTCACCGCGGGCAACCGCGTCCACGGCAGCGACCAGGGCCTCGTCCGTCACGGCGCCGCTGCCGACGATGCGGCGGGCCAGCGGTTGCCGGGAGCTGTCGGCGGACGCGCCGGTGACCTGGCCGGCGGCGAAGAACACGACGCCGTCGGCACCGTCGCTGGCCAGGTGCAGGCCGCCGGTCTTCTTGGTGAAGCTCAGCAGCTGGAAGATGTCCGGCAGGCTGAACGCGTCGAGCGAGCCTTCGAGCTTCATCGGTCAGCTCCAGGACGGAGAGTCGGCCGGCGCGGCGTGCGCCCCGGACGCGGAGTGCGACGACTCGAACGGCGGGTCGTAGGGCGACCGGTCCGACGATGCGGCCGGAGCCGGGCTCACGACCTGCAGCGGTGCGGGAGCGGGCAGCTCGTCGGCCGCTGACCGTAGTCGAGCTCGACCCGCAGGGCCTCGGCGACGGCGGCAGCTGCCCGACGTACCTCGAAGAGCATCAGGCCCACCTTGGCGCCCTTGGCCGCGACCGCGACCAGGACGGCCTCGTCGTCGGCCGAGATGAGGAAGACGGTGCCGTTCTCGCCCTCGACGTAGACCTGGGACAGCATTCCGCGACCGAGGCCTTCGGCGGCCCGCTCGCCGAGCGAGAGCAGGGCGGCGCTCATCGCGGCCACCCGGTCCTCGTCCATGGCGGCGGGTAGCGCGGACGCCATCGCGAGCCCGTCGAAGGACACCACTGACGCGGCCTCGATCTCGGGCACCTGCCCGACCAGCTCGGTCAGGATGCGGTCCAGCCGGGCGGACCGGCTGGTGCTGGTGTCTCCGTACGCTTCGCTCATCGTCCCACCTCAGGTGTCGCCTTCGACGGGACCCGAGGGCCCGCCGTCTCTAGGAGGCCATCGGCGCGACGGGGTGAGCCCTTGAGCCGGGGATCACCGCGAGCGCAGCGCCCGCTCCCCCGCCGCCCGCAGCAGGCCGACGAGTCCCGGGACGTCCACCTCGGCGCCGGTCATCAGGCCCACCTGCAGCACCGCCTGGTGCACCAGCAGGTCCAGCCCGTCGACGACCTGCCCGCCGCGCGCCCCCCACGCGGCGGCCAGCGGTGTCGGCCACGGGTCGTAGAGCACCTCGAGCAGGGTGCCCACCGTCCGGGGGACGTGCACGACCAGCGGGTCGGCGGCGCCCGCCGGCGTGGTGTTGACCACGAGAGGGGCGCCCAGGGCCTCCGCCGCGGCCGACCACGGCCGCACCTGCAGGCTCAGCCCGACCGCCTCGGCCGTCGCGGTGAGCGCGGGCGTCCGGCTGCTCGACCGGACGTACGCCGTCGCCGACCCGGTGACCCCGGCCAGCGCGGCCAGCGCCGAGCGCGCGGTCGCCCCGCCGCCCAGCACGGTCGCGTGCGGAACCGCCCGCACGTCGTGAGCGGCGAGCGAGGCCACCATCCCGGGTACGTCGGTGTTCTCGCCCAGTACGGCGACCGTCGGTGAGCACCACCGTGTTGGCCGCGGCGACGGCCTCCACCATCGGCGACGAGCCGTCCAGCAGGGGAAGCACCGCGGCCTTCAGCGGCATCGTGAGCGACAGGCCGGCCCAGGAGTCGTCCATACCGGCCAGGAAGTCGGCCAGGTCGGGCTCCGTCACGTCGTACGCCTGGTAGGTCCACCCGGTCAGCCCGAGCGCCTCGTAGGCGGCCGTGTGCAGGGTCGGCGACAGCGAGTGCCCGATCGGCGAGCCGAGCACACCGGCCCGCCGGGTGGCCGCCTGCATCACTGTCGCGGGCTCACTGGTTGGACTTGAGCTCGTCCTTGAACCGGAGGAACTCCTGGTAGTCGCCGGTGAACTTGGTGGTCCCGGCCTCGGGGTCGGTCGTCACGAAGTACAGCCAGTCGCCGTCCGGGGGGTTGACGGCCGCGGTCATCGCCTTCAGCCCCGGCGAGTTGATCGGGGCCGGCGGCAGGCCGGTGTTCTGGTAGGTGTTGTACGGCGAGTCCTCGCCGAGGTCCTCGTAGGTGACGATCTCCTTGTCGGCCTTGAGCGCGTAGTTGACCGTCGAGTCGAACTGCAGCGGCATCCCGGCCTCGAGCCGGTTGTAGACCACGCGGGCCACCTTGCCGAAGTCCTCGTCGTGGCGGGCCTCGGCCTCGACCAGGCTGGCGATGATGACGAGCTCCTCCGGGTCGCGCGGCGTCCGCTCGATGCCGGCCTCCTCGGCTGCCCCGGCGTACGCCGTGAAGAGCTGCTCGAGCACCGACGCGGCGTCGGCGTCCGGCGGCACCTCGTAGGTGGCCGGGTACAGGAAGCCCTCCGGGTTGCCCTGCGCGTAGTCGGGCAGGCCCAGGTCCTCGGCGTTCTTGAGCGCCGGCGGTAGTCCTTCAGCGGGAGCTCGGTGCCGGTCGCCAGCTTCTCCAGGGTCTCGTCCAGCCGCAGGCCTTCGGGCAGCGTGACCTTGGCCTGCACCCTGGCCGAGGGGTCGAGCAGGGTGTCCAGGCGTCGGCGGCGGGCATCTTGTGCTGCAGCGAGTAGAAGCCGGGCTGCAAGGTGGACGACTCCGGGTTGGCGTTGGCCACCTCGAAGAAGGCCTGGGTGCTCTTGATGACGTCCTCGCGCTTGAGCGTCTCGCCGACCTGGGAGACCGTCTGGCCGGGCTCGACCTCGATGAGCACCTCGCCCTGACCGGGGCCGGGGTAGTCCGGGGCCGAGCTGGTCGAGAGCGCGTCCTTGATCTTGGCGCCGACCCCGAACACCAGGGCTGCGCCGCCGCCCAGGACGGCGACCACGAGGAGCAGGGCGATGGCGACCGCCAGGCCCCCCTTGCGCTCCTTCTTCTTCCGGCGTCGCCGACGAGGGGGCTGCACCTCCTCGTCGGACCACACCGACAGGTTCGTCATGGTTTCGCTCTCTCCGTTCGCCTCTCCGCGTGTCCGCCCCTCGACGGTCGTCGCGAGGGCGGTCAGTCGGTGGCTGGCGTGCGACCGACGAGCCGTCCCGGCGCGGTCCCGGAGCGCCGCTCGGCGTCCAGGGCTGCCTGCAGAATGATGACAGCCGCAGCCTGGTCGATCACGCTGCGGCCCCTGCGCGTGTCTACCCCGCTGGCGCGGAGATCACGCTGCGCACCCACGGTAGACAACCGCTCGTCGACAAGTCGAACCGGGACGGCCACCGCGCCGGCGACCGCCTCCGCGTAGGCCTGCGCGGCCTCGGCCGCTGCCCCGTGCCGGCCGGCCAGCGTGGTGGGCAATCCCACCACGACCTCGATCGCCTCACGCTCGGTCACCAGCCGTGACAGGGCGTCGAGGTCGCCACGGCCCCGCCGCAGCGTCTCCACCGGCGTCGCGATCAGCCCCGCCGGGTCGCAGGTCGCCACCCCGACCCGGACCGACCCGACGTCGACGCCGACCCGCACCCCCGCCCTCATGTCGCCGCCCTCACGCCGCCGGTGCCGGTCAGGAGCTGCCCGTGACCCGCTGGCCCACCGTGTGCTCCACCTGGGCCAGCGCCTCGTCGACCTTGCCGGGGTCGCTGCCGCCGCCCTGGGCCACGTCGTCCTTGCCGCCGCCCCCGCCGCCGAGGGTCGTCGCGGCGACCCGCACGAGCTCACCGGCCTTGATGCCCCACTCGCGGCCCTTCTCGTTGACGGCGACCACCACCACCGGGCCGCCCGTTCGCGACCGCGACGCCGGCCACCGCCGCCGGGCGGTCGGCCGGGATCCGTCCGCGCACCTCGAGCACCAGCCGCCGCAGGTCGTCGGCGCTCGTCCCGTCCGGGGCCCGGTGGGCGACCACCCCGACGCCGAAGACGTCCTTGGGTGCGGCCGCGAGCTCGCCCGCCGCCGCCAGGACCTGCCCGGAGCGCAGCGCCACCAGCTCCTTCTCCGCCTCGCGCAGCCGCGCGGTGATCGCCTCGACCCGGTCCGGGAGCTCCTCCGGCCGCACCTTCAGCGCCTCCGTGAGCTGGGCGACCAGGGTGTGCTCGCGGGCCAGGAACTGGAAGGCGTCGACGCCGACCAGCGCCTCGACCCGCCGGACGCCCGCGCCGATCGAGGACTCGCCGAGGATCTTCACCACGCCGAGCTGTCCGGAGCGCAGCGCGTGGGTGCCGCCGCAGAGCTCGCGGGCCCAGTCGCCGACCGAGACGACCCGGACCTGGTCGCCGTACTTCTCGCCGAAGAGCGCCATCGCCCCGGCCGACCGGGCCTGCTCCTGGGTCATCAGCTCGGCCCGCACGTCGAGGTCCGCCGCGAGCACCTCGTTGACCTCCTGCTCGACGTCGCGCAGCACGGTCGGCGGCACCGCGCCGGTGGCCGAGAAGTCGAAGCGGAACCGACCGGGAGCGTTCTCCGAGCCGGCCTGGGTCGCGGTCTCCCCCAGCGTCTCGCGGAACGCCTTGTGCACCAGGTGGGTCGCGGTGTGGGCACGGCTGATCGCGCGCCGTCGCTCCACGTCGACCTCGCCGACAACGGTGTCGTCCACGGTCACCTCGCCGCGCGCCACGGTGCCGCGGTGGACGATGACGCCCGGCAGCGGGGTCTGGACGTCGTGCACCTCGACCTCGGCGCCGTTGCCCAGCCGCAGCCGGCCCTGGTCGGCGAGCTGGCCGCCGCCCTCGGCGTAGAAGGGCGTGCGGTCGAGAACCAGCTCGACGTCGTCGCCCTCGTGGGCCGCCGGGGCGCTCGCCCCGCCGACCAGCAGCCCGAGGACGCGGCCCTCGGTGACGACCTCGTCGTACCCGGTGAAGGTCGACGCGCCGCCCGCGTCGACGATCCCGCGGTACGCCGACAGGTCGGCGTGCCCGGACCGCTTGGCCTTGGAGTCCGCCTGCGCGCGCTCCCGCTGCTCCTTCATGAGGCGACGGAAGCCGTCCTCGTCGACGGACAGTCCCTGCTCGGCCGCCATCTCGAGAGTGAGGTCGATCGGGAAGCCGTAGGTGTCGTGCAGCGCGAAGGCGCGCTCGGCGTACAGCGTGCCGCCGCCCTGCGCCTTCGTCTCCCTGACCGCCGTGTCCAGGATCGTGGTGCCGGCGCGCAGCGTCTGGCGGAAGGTCTCCTCCTCGGCATAGGCGAGGGAGGAGATCCGGCCGAAGCCGGTGGCCAGCTCCGGGTAGGACGGCGCCATCGCGTCCCGGCTGATCGGGAGCAGCTCGGGCAGCACCGGGTCCTCGTAGCCGAGCAGCCGCATCGAGCGCACGACCCGCCGGAGCAGCCGCCGCAGGACGTAGCCGCGGGCCTCGTTGCCCGGGGTCACACCGTCGTTGATCAGCATCAGCGCGCTGCGGACGTGGTCGGCCACGACCCGCAGGCGAACATCATCGGGGTCATGGACGCTGCCGCTGCGGCCGTACTGCTTGCCGGCCAGCGCCGCCGCGCGGTCCAGGACCGGGAAGACCTCGTCGATCTCGTAGAGGTTGTCGACGCCCTGCAGCAGGTAGGCCACCCGCTCCAGGCCCATGCCGGTGTCGATGTTCGGCGTCGGCAGGGGAGCCCGGACGTCGAAGTCGACCTTCGAGCGCACCGCGCTGAGCTCTTCCTGCATGAAGACCAGGTTCCAGATCTCCAGGAACCGGTCCTCGTCCACGATCGGCCCGCCCTCCGGGCCGTGCTCCGGCCCGCGGTCGATGTAGATCTCGCTGGCCGGCCCGCCCGGACCGGGGACGCCCATGTGCCAGTAGTTGTCGGCCAGCCCACGGCGCTGGATGCGGTGCTCAGGCAGGCCCGCGACCTTCCGCCAGAGCTCGAAGGCCTCGTCGTCGGACTCCAGCACCGTGACCCAGACCGTGTCCGGGTCGAACCCGTAGAAGCCGTCGGACTGCGCCCCCGTCACCAGCTCCCAGGCCAGCTCGATGGCGCCTTCCTTGAAGTAGTCGCCGAACGAGAAGTTGCCGTTCATCTGGAAGAAGGTGCCGTGCCGGGTGGTCTTGCCGACCTCCTCGATGTCGAGGGTCCGCACGCACTTCTGCACGCTGGTGGCCCGCTTGTAGGGCGGCGACTCCTGCCCGAGCAGGTACGGCTTGAACGGCACCATGCCGGCGTTGACGAAGAGCAGGTTGGGGTCGTCGAGCAGCAACGAGGCGCTCGGGACGACGGTGTGCCCGCGCTCGCCGAAGAACCGGAGCCACCGACGCTTGATCTCGGCGGTCTCCATCAGCGGGCACTCCTGGGCTGGTGACGGCCGGCTGGTTGATGCCGCCGGCTCGCCGGGTGGTCGATCAGGTCGGCGGCCTCCGCCGGCGTGAGCGGCGGCTCGTCGGCCGGCTCGATGCCGAGCGCCTCACGCAGCTCCGCCTCGCGGTCGGCCATGCCGATCCGGACCTGGTCGGCGAAGGCGCGCACCGACTCCCCCACGCCGCCGGCCCGCTCCGCCATGCCGGACGGGCTGTAGGCGTGCAGCGTCTTCTGCACCTTGCGGACGGCGTAGACCCCGGCGGTCGCGCCGACGGCGACCCAGAACAGCCGACGCATCAGTCGGCCCGCCGCCGCTTCGCCGCGCGTGCGGCGGCCTTGTTGGCGCGGGTCTGGTCGGCCACCTTCCGGCGGGTGCGAGAGGCCGGCCGGTCGGCCAGCGCGCTGCGTACGCCGTAGGTGAAGGCGGCGACCTTCACGACGGGACCGCCGAGCGTGGCCGCGAGCAGCGCGGTGAGGGCCGAGACGTTCGTCGTGGCTGCCTGCACGTTGGACGTGATGGCGTCCACCCGGACCAGCTGGGCGTTGGTCGTGGTCACCGTGGTGGTGACCTCGCTGAGCAGCGGGACCGTCTCGTCGGACACGCCGCGGATCATCCGTCGGGTCTCGTCGAAGACGCCGCCGAGCTTGACCAGCGGGACCGCGAGAGCCCCCACCAGCAGCACGAACGCGATGGCCGCGATGAGTCCCGCGACGTCTCCGAGCGACATGCCGACGACCCTATCGCGCGCTCCCAGCCCGCCTCTCCCGTCCTCCCAAGATCCTTGTTGCGCCGACACACCAGTCCACCGGCGTGTCCGGTGTGTCAGCGCAACGGGCAACCTTGGTGGGCGACGCACCGTGCCGACGACCGCCGTTTCCCACAGCCTTGCCCGTCGGCCGGGGTCGTCCACAGCCGGTCGGCGTTCCCGGCGTACGGCGGGAAGGTCGGCCGCATGGTCAGCCCGATGGCGACCTACCCGGAGGACCTGGACCACCCGCTGACCCGCGGTGAGCTCAGCCTGCTCGGCATCGGTTGGCGCGAGGTGGCCGGACCACTGTGGCGTAGTCCGTTCCGAGGGGTGCACGTGTGGAGCGCCACCGACGAGAGGGTCCCGCTGCAACGGGCCCTGGACGCAGCCGGCTTGCTGCCGGACGACGGCTCGCTCGGCGGTTGGGCCGCCGCCCGGGTCGGTGGCGTCGAGGAGCTCGACGGGTTCTCGGACGGCGGACGGCTACCAGTGCCGTTGTGCCTGCCGCCCGGCCGGAGCCGACGCCGGCCGGGTGTGGTCTGTTGGCGCGCGGAGCTCCATACCGACGACGTCACCGAGATCGGTGGCGTGCGCCTCACGGTGCCGGTGCGGACAGCATTCGACCTGGCTCGGCACGGGACCCTGCTGCAGGCGGTCACCGCACTCGACGTCCTTGGGCGCGGCCGACCGGAGTTCCTCGAGTCCGTCGGCGGCTACCTCGCCGAGCGACCTGGCTGGCGCGGTGTCCCGCAGGCTCGACGTGCGCTCGCCCTAGCCAGCCCTCGGGCCCGGTCACCGCGCGAGACGGCCTTCCGCCTCTTCTGGATGCTCGACTGCGGGCTCCCTGATCCTCAGGTCAACGCGACCATCCGCGACGCGTCGGGGAGCGTCCTCGGCATGGGCGACCTCCTCGACCCGTCGACGGGACTGCTCGGCGAGTACGACGGGGCTGTCCACCGCGAGGAGCTGCGGCATGCCCTCGACAACGCCCGCGAGGAGGGGCTCGAGGACGTGCGGCCTGACGGTCGTCCGGGCGACGAATCGTCGACCTCGGCCGGTTCCGGACGCGGACCCGCCAGCGACTGCTGTCGGGCTGGCGCCGCGCACAGCGCACCCCGCGCGGCGGCTGGACGTGGGAGCCCGGGCCGTTGCCGCCCCCGGTCCCGCACTGGTGACCGCTCGCCTTGATCAGCCCGGCTGGTCTCGTTGTTGCGCCGGCGCACCAGACACGCCGGTGACCCGGTGTGTCGGCGCAACAAGGATCTTGAGGGGAGGGTCAGGTGCCGCGGACGAGGGTCGCAGCTTGTCCCAGAGGTCGGCCAGCCGGGACTCGGCGCCGTGCCGGGTCGGCCGGTAGTAGGTCCGGGGCAGCACCGCGTCCGGCGGGTACTGCTGCGCGGCCACACCGCCCGGCTCGTCGTGCGGGTAGACGTAGCCCTCCCCCGACCCGATCGTGGACGCGCCGCGGTAGTGCGCGTCGCGCAGGTGCGCCGGCACCGCCCCGGCCAGCCCGGCCCGTACGTCGCCGAGGGCGCTGTCCATGGCGACCACCACGGCGTTGCTCTTCGGGGCCAGCGCCAGGTGGATCACCACCTGGGCCAGGTTGATGCGCGCCTCGGGCATCCCGATCAGCGCCACTGCGTCGGCCGCCGCGACGGCCGCGAGCAGCGCTGTCGGGTCGGCCAGCCCGATGTCCTCCGAGGCGAGGATCACCAGCCGCCGGGCGATGAACCGCGGGTCCTCCCCCGCCTCGACCATCCGGGCCAGGTAGTGCAGCGAGGCGTCCACGTCCGACCCGCGGATCGACTTGATGAACGCCGAGATGACGTCGTAGTGCTGGTCGCCGTCCCGGTCGTAGCGCAGTGCGGCGCGGTCGACGGCCGCCTCCAGCGTCGAGACGTCCAGCACCGAGGAGCCCGTCCCCAGCACCGCCCCGGCACCCGCCTCGAGAGCGGTGAGAGCCCGGCGGGCGTCGCCGCCGGCCACCCGCAGCAGGTGGGCCATCGCCTCGTCCGACACCTCGACCGCGCCCCCCAGCCCGCGGTCTTCGGTCACGGCACGACGTACGACCTCCTCCACGCCCGCCTCGTCGAGCGGCGCGAGGGTCAGCAGCAGCGACCGCGACAGCAGCGGCGACACCACCGAGAAGTGCGGGTTCTCCGTCGTCGCTGCGACCAGGGTCACCCACCGGTTCTCGACCGCCGGCAGCAGCGCGTCCTGCTGGGTCTTGGAGAACCGGTGGACCTCGTCGATGAACAGCACCGTCTCGCGGCCGGTCATCCCGACCTCCCGCCGAGCGGTCTCGATGACCGCCCGCACCTCCTTCACGCCCGCGTTGACCGCCGACAGCTCGGTGAACGTCCGGCCGGTCGCCGACGAGACGAGGTAGGCCAGCGTCGTCTTCCCGGTCCCGGGCGGACCCCAGAGGATCAGCGACGCCGGTCCGGCGACGCCGCCCTCACCGGCCACCAGCCGCCGCAGCGGCGAGCCGGGGACGAGCAGGTGGTCCTGGCCGACCACCTCGTCGAGCGTGCGGGGGCGCATCCGGACGGCCAGCGGCTTGCCGGCGTCCCCGCGCGACTCCGCGGCGTCCTCGAACAGGTCCACCGCCCGACCGTAACAATGGGCCGGTGCTGTCAGCTCTCGGTCGCTTCTGCGTGCGGCACCGGCGCGTGGTCGCGCTGGCCTGGCTCGCGGCGTTCGTCGGCGGGATCGTGCTCGGCGTCCAGGTCTTCGGGCGGCTCGGGACGGACTACAGCGGCACCACGGTCGAGAGCTTCGCCGGCTACGACCGGCTCTCCGAGTCGGCCGAGTTCGGACCGCGGATCCTCGCGCTCGTCGAGTCCGACCGGCCGCTCGCGAGCGGCACCGCGCAGGCGCGCCGGGTCAGCCAGGCAGCGACGGAGATCGGCAACGTCGACGGTGTCGGCCGGGTCGTCGACCCGCTCGGCGCCACCCAGCTCGGTCTCGTCACGGCCGACCGTCGGGCGGCCCTGCTCGTCGTCGACATCGAGAAGCACCTCGACGGAGCGCGGTGGGACCACGCCGTCGACACGAGCACCGAACACCTCCGGGCGATGGCCGGCGGCGGGCTCGACGTGCTGGTCGGCGGCGACCTGCTGCTCGAGGACGAGCTGGCCGAGCAGTCCCAGCGGGACACCGAGCTCGGCGAGTTCGTGGCACTCCCCATCACGCTGGTGGTGATGGTGTTCCTGTTCGGCGGCCTGGTCGCGGCCGGCATCCCGTTCATCGGCGCCCTCGCGTCGATCGCGGGCGGACTGGCCACGCTGTACGCGCTGTCCTTCCAGCTCGACCTCGACCCGTCGGTGCCGTCCGTGACGACCGTGATGGGCCTCGGCCTCTCGATCGACTACGCATTGCTGATCGTCGCGCGCTACCGCGAGGAGCGTGGCCTCGGCCGCGGGCCGGACGACGCGGTCGCCGTCGCGATGTCGACGGCCGGACGGACCATCTCGTTCTCCGCGCTCACGGTTGCCACCTCGCTCTGCGGCCTCTTCGTCTTCGACGACCCGATCTTCCGCGCGCTGGGCGCGGCCGGTGTCAGTGTCGTGATCGTCGCGCTCGCCGCGGGGCTGACCCTGACGCCGGCCCTGCTGTCCCTGTTCCAGCGCCGGGTCACTGTCCCGACGAACAGGGTCAGTGACGACGGCTTCTTCGCCCGGCTGGCCCGCGCCACCCAGCGTCGCGCACTGCTCGTGACGGTCCTGCTGTCGGCCCTCTTGCTCGCCGCCGGGGCGCCCTTCCTGCACGCGAGCTTCCGCAACGGCGGCGCGGACCTGCTGCCAGAGAGCTTCGAGAGCCGGCAGTTCGCCGACCGCACCGCCGAGCTCTTCCCGGCCACCGAGGCCACCGAGCCGGTGATCGTCCTGGCGCGCGTGCCCGCCGAGCGGCTCCAGTCGTACGCCGGCACGGTCGCCGACCTGCCCCAGGTGGAGCGGGTCGGCGAGGTGACGCCGCGTCGCAACGGCTGGTCGAGCATGGAGCTGACACCGCACGGCGAGAGCCAGGGACAGCAGGCCAAGGACCTGGTCCGGGCGCTGCGCGACGAGCGGCCCGACTTCCGCACCTGGGTCACCGGTGACGCGGCCGTGCTCCTGGACTTCCAGGACATCGTCAAGGACGGCCTGCCCGGTGCAGCCCTGGTGCTCGGCCTCGGCACCTTCGTGCTGCTGTTCCTGATGACCGGGTCGGTGCTGGTCCCGGTGAAGGCGCTCGTGATGAACACGCTGTCGCTCGGTGCGACCTTCGGCGTCCTCGTCCTGGTCTTCCAGGAGGGGTACGGCTCCGACCTGCTCGGCTTCACCCCGTCCGGCGGGCTGGAGACCTGGGTCCCCGTCATCGTCTTCGCCTTCGCGTTCGGCCTGTCGATGGACTACGAGGTGTTCCTGCTCTCGCGGATCAAAGAGCTCTACGACTCCGGGATGTCGAACGACAAGGCGGTCGAGATCGGGCTGCAGCGCAGCGGCCGCATCATCACCTCGGCCGCCCTGCTCATCTTCATCGTGTTCCTCGGCTTCGCCGCCGGGAAGCTGCTCGGCATCAAGCAGATGGGCGTCGCGCTGGCCACAGCGGTGGCGGTCGACGCGACGATCGTGCGCTGCCTGCTGGTGCCCGCGACGATGACTCTGCTGGGTGACCGGAACTGGTGGGCTCCCGACTGGCTGCGCCGCGTGCACGACCGGATCGGACTGCGCGAGCACGTCGAGCCACCCCCGCTGCCGCACCCCCGGCCGGCCGAGGACCCGGCCGCCGCACCGGTCCAGCCGTGACGGTGCGCCGGCTGTCGGGTGTCCCGGAGCTGCTGACCCTGACGGGCGACGACCCGTACGTCGCAGCCGAGGCCGATCCGGAACGGGTGACCGCGACGTTCGCGGCGGAGGACGGCGCCGTCGGCTGGGTGCTGCCGTCGCGCCGGGTGGCCGGGCCGGGGCCACCTGGTCGCGCTCGGGTCGCACCAGGCGGCGGTCGACCTGCTCGTGGCGGCCCTGGAGGACGGGGCGGCCGACATCGGGTCGGTCAGCCTGCCTCGGGACGCGGACCGGCTGCTTCCCCCTCCGTACGCGCTGGATCCGCGCAACGACTGGGAGTGGCTCTCCACCACGCGCCCGCCCCCCGTGCAGCAGCGCGAGGCGGACGTCCGGCCGCTCGCGGACAGCGACCTCGGCGAGGTCACCGCGCTGCTCGCCGGATGGAGCCCGCGCGCCGACGTGGCACCCGGCGACGCCGGCGTCATGGGCTGGTGCGGAGTCCGGGACCCCGCCGGCTCCCTCGTTGCGGCCGCTGCGCACACCGAGCGCCGCCCCGGGGTGCCCGCACCTCGCGTCGATCGTCACCCACGGCGACCACCGGGGCAGCGGACTGGGCGCCGCGGTCACCGCCTGGCTGACCCGGCGGCTGCTCGACGCGGGCAGCGGTGTCGTGACGCTCGGGATGTACAGCGACAACGACGGCGCCCGCCGGGTCTACCGCCGGCTCGGCTTCGCCTGCGCGCACGAGCTCACCAGCGGGCGGCTCGTCGAGCGGCGGTAGCCGTCAGGAGCGGACCGGGTTGGGCGGCTCTCCCGGCTTGGCCGTCTGAGGCACCGCGTCGACCCCGGCCTCCTTGCGCTGCTCCGGGGTGATCGGTGCCGGCGCGGCGGTGAGCGGGTCGTAGCCGCCACCGCTCTTCGGGAACGCAATGACGTCCCTGATCGACTCGGTGCCGGCGAGCAGCGCGCTGATCCGGTCCCAGCCGAAGGCGATGCCGCCGTGCGGCGGGGCGCCGTAGCTGAAAGCGTCGAGCAGGAACCCGAACTTCTCCTGCGCCTCCTCCGCCGAGAGACCCATGACCTCGAACACGCGCTGCTGCACGTCGCGGCGGTGGATTCGGATCGAGCCGCCGCCGATCTCGTTCCCGTTGCAGACGAGGTCGTAGGCGTAGGCCAGCGCGTGCTCGGGGTCGTCCTGGAACGTGTCCATCCACTCGGGTCGCGGCGAGGTGAAGGCGTGGTGCACTGCCGTCCACGCGCCGGCTCCGACGGCCACGTCACCGCTGGCCCGAGCGGCCGAGCTGGGCTCGAACAGCGGGGCGTCGACCACCCAGAGGAAGGACCACGCCGACTCGTCGATCAGCCCGCACCTGCGCCCGATCTCCAGCCGGGCGGCGCCGAGCAGCGATCTCGTGGCCGCCGGCTCGCCGGCACCGAAGAAGACCGCGTCGCCGGGAGACGCGCCCGCGTGCGCGGCGAGCCCCGCCCGCTCGTCCGTCCGAGATGTTCTTCGCCGCCGGCCCGCCCAGCTCGCCGTCCTCGCCGATCAGGACGTACGCGAGACCGCGCGCGCCCCGGGCCTTCGCCCAGTCCTGCCAGCCGTCGAGCTCCTTGCGCGACTGCGACGCGCCGCCCGGCATCACGACGGCTCCGACGTAGGGCGCCTGGAACACGCGGAACGGCGTGTCGGAGAAGTAGGCGGTGGAGTCGACGAGCTCCTGGCCGAACCGCAGGTCCGGCTTGTCGCTGCCGAACCGGGTCATCGCCTCCGCGTACGTCATCCGCGGGATGGGCAGCGGGATCTCGTGGCCGATCAGCCGCCACAACGCACTCATCACCGCCTCGCCGAGCTCGAGGACGTCGTCCTGGTCGACGAAGCTCATCTCGATGTCCAGCTGGGTGAACTCCGGCTGCCGGTCCGCGCGGAAGTCCTCGTCGCGGTAGCAGCGGGCGATCTGGAAGTAACGCTCCATGCCGGCCACCATCAGCAGCTGCTTGAACAGCTGCGGGGACTGCGGCAGGGCGTACCAGCTGCCGGGCTGCAGCCGCGCGGGCACCAGGAAGTCACGGGCGCCTTCGGGCGTCGACCGGGTGAGCGTGGGCGTCTCGATCTCGACGAAGTCGCGGTCGTGCAGCACCTCGCGCGCGACCCGGTTGACCTCGCTGCGCAGCCTCATCGCCGCGGCCGGCCCCGGTCGACGCAGGTCGAGGTAGCGGTGCTTGAGCCGCACCTCCTCACCGACCTCGACGTGCTCGTCGATCTGGAACGGCAGCGGCGCCGACTCACTGAGGATCTCGACGTCCTTGGCCACGACCTCGATGTCGCCCGTGGGCAGGTTGGGGTTCGCGTTCCCCTCCGGGCCGAAGGCTGACCTCGCCCTCGATGCGCAGGACGAACTCGTTGCGCAGCCCGGCGGCGACGTCCTCGTCGCGCACGACGACCTGCACGTAGCCACTGGCGTCCCGCAGGTCGATGAACGCGACCCCGCCGTGGTCGCGGCGGCGCGCGACCCAGCCGGCCAGCGTGACGGTCTGGCCGGCGTGCGAGGAGCGCAGCGCGCCGGCGGTGTGGGTGCGGATCACGGGAAAGCCCTTCGTACGTGGGAGAGGGGCCGGTCCGGTCGTCGACCGGGTGGCCGGCGTGTCAGGTACGGGGCGCCGGAGACGGTCGGGCGCAGGTCCTCCGGTGGCGGGACCCACGCCGCGGCATCAGCGTCGACCTGCTCGCCCGTGCGGATGTCGCGTACCTGGTGGCTGCCGTCGTCCTGGGGGAACCAGACGAACGGGATGCCGCGCCGCTCGGCGTAGCGGATCTGCTTGCCGTACTTCGCCGCCGTCGGTGAGACCTCGGTCGCCACGCCCCGCGACCGCAGCCGGGTGGCGAGCCCCTCGACGTCCGCCCGGGACTCCTCGTCGGGCAGCGCCACCAGGACGCAGGTCGGCGTCGACCGGGACGCGGTGAGCAGCCCGCGCGAGAGCAGCGGCCCGATGGCCCGGGTCACGCCGAGCGAGATGCCGACGCCCGGATAGGTCGTGCGGCCGTCGCTCGCCAGCGCGTCGTAGCGACCTCCGGAACAGATCGACCCCAGGTGCTCGAAGCCGGCCATCCGCGTCTCGTAGACGGTGCCGGTGTAGTAGTCGAGACCTCGGGCGATGCGGAGGTCGGCCACCACGGAGAACTTGTCGGACCGCAACGACGCCGTGCCGCGCAGGACCCGCGACAGCTCGCCGACGCCCTCGTCGAGCATCGGGTGGTCGACGCCGAGAGCCTTGACCTTGCCCTCGAGGTCGTCGCCGTCGGCCGTCACCTCGGTCAGCGCGACGCACGACCGGGCCTGCTGCTCGGACAGCCCGGCCTCGGCGACCAGGAGGGTGACGACGCCGTCAGGGCCGACCTTGTCGAGCTTGTCGACGATGCGCATGACGTCCGCGATGCTCCCGGTGTCCACGCCGACACCGCGGTAGTAGCCCTCGATCAGCTTGCGACTGTTGACCTGCAGCCGCACCGGGGGCAGCGGCAGCCGGGCGAAGACCTCGGCCATGACCTGCGCCACCTCCACCTCGTGGTGGAACGACAGCGTGTCGCGACCGATGACGTCGATGTCGGCCTGGGTGAACTCGCGGTAACGACCCTCCTGCGGCCGCTCACCGCGCCATGCCTTCTGGATCTGGTAGCGGCGGAACGGGAACTCGAGGTGGCCGGCGTTCTCCAGGACGTAGCGGGCCAGCGGCACCGTGAGGTCGAAGTGCAGCCCCAGCGTCGACCCGGTCACTGCCTCGGGGCCGGCGTCCTCCCCCTGCAGCCGGCGCAGGACGTAGACCTCCTTGTCGGTCTCCCCCTTGCGCAGGAGCTGGTCGAGCGGCTCGACCGCGCGGGTCTCGATCGAGGCGAACCCGTGCAGCTCGAAGACCTCGCGCAGTGTGTCCAGGACGTGCTGCTCGACCACCCGCTGGGTGGGGAGCCACTCCGGGAAGCCGGACAGTGGTGCGATGCGCGCCATGGTCCTAGAGACCCCGCGCCGGGGCGGCCACGAGGTCGCGCAGGAACGGGTTGGTGGCCCGCTCCCGGCCGATCGTCGTCTGCGGGCCGTGGCCGGGCAGCACCACGACATCGTCCTCGAGGGTCAGGACGGTACGAGCCAGGCTCTCCATCATCTGGGCGGTGTCCCCGCCGGGCAGGTCGGTGCGGCCGATGGAGCCGGCGAAGAGCAGGTCGCCGGACAGCATCACCGGCGGCCGCTCGGCCCCTCGTCGGCGGGCAGCCGGAAGGCCACCGACCCCGGGGTGTGACCCGGGGCGTGGTCCACCGTGACCTCGAGACCGGCGATGGACAGCGCCTCGCCGTCGGCGAGCATCTTGACGTCGTCCGGCTCGGTCCACTCCAGGCGCCCGCCGAACAGCGCGGCCGTCTCCCGGGAGACGCCGGCCATCGGGTCGGCCAGCAGGTGCTCGTCGCCGGGATGGATGTACGCCGGGATGCCGCGAGCCCCGCACACCGGGGTCACCGAGAAGGTGTGGTCGAGATGTCCGTGGGTGAGCAGGACCGCCACGGGCTGCAGCCGGTGCTCGCGCAGCAGGTCGTCCAGCTCGTCGACCACCTCGATGCCCGGGTCCACGACGACCGCGTGCTCGCCCGGGCCGGGGGCCACGACGTAGCAGTTGGTGCCGAAGGCGGCGGCGGGGAAGCCGGTGATGAGCACAGGCGCCCTTCGTGGGTGCGGTGGATCTGGACCGTGCGAGCCTACCGGCGGCCGGAGCGGCCCGGCGAACGCGCGCACGCCCAGACCCGTCCTCGTCCCCGCCGCCCACCTACACTGTGCGACCGAGCGAGGACGATCGATGACGGGAGGCATGGCGTGGCCGGCAGCGCGAGGCGGGAGAAGCAGCTTGCGCGGGAGCACTACGAGCGGCAGCAGGCCCGGCGGCAGGCCGCCCAGGCGCGCCGCCGCAAGCTGCAGCAAGGCGCGGCTGTGCTCGTCGCCGTCCTGCTCGTAGCGGCCGGCGTCGTCGCGCTGGCGATCACCCAGGACGGAGGCGACGACTCGACGGTCGCCACCAAGAGCAAGGACAAGGACACCGCGTCGGCCAGTGCCTCGCCGTCCGCGACTCCGTCGCCCAGCACGACCGAGGGGGCTGGCTGCACGTACAGCAAGACGCCCGAGCCGGCGTCGAAGGACGTGGGCCTGCCGACGTACGACGTGGACAAGGCAGCGAGCTACCGCAAGCCGTTCACGGCCACCCTGCGCACCGACCAGGGGCCGGTGACCATCGAGATGGCCACGGCCGAGGCGCCGTGCACCACCAACAGCTTCCGGCATCTCGCAACCGAGGGCTACTTCGACGGGACCTCCTGCCACCGGCTCACCACCAGCGGGATCTTCGTGCTCCAGTGCGGTGACCCGACCGGCACCGGCAGCGGTGGGCCGGGCTACCAGTTCGGCGAGGAGAACCTGCCGGTCGACGGGGAGGCCAACTACCCGGCCGGGACAGTCGCGATGGCGAACGCGGGCGCGGGCACCAACGGCAGCCAGTTCTTCCTGGTGTACGAGGACACGACCCTGCCGCCGAGCTACACGGTGTTCGGGACGATCACGAAGGGGCTCGATGTGGTGTCGGCGGTCGCCGAGGCCGGTGTCGAGGGTGGCGGCGAGGACGGCAAGCCGGCACAGCCGGTGACCATCGAGCGCGTCCGGATCGGGAAGGGCTGACGTGACCGAACACCCCGAGCGGCCGGTCGAGGAGCAGCCACCGGACCAACCCGTCGTCCCGCCCGCCGAGCCCGAGCCCCCGGTCCCAGCACCGACCCCCGACGTCCCGCCAGTGCCCGAGCCCCCGGCGCCCGCGCCGACCCCTGACGTGCCGCCGGTCGAGCCCGAGCAGCCGGCGCCCGGCCCGACCCCCGACGTCCCACCGGTCGAGTCCGAGCTGCCTGTCCCCGCCCCGAAACCCGACGTCCCGCCGGGCCAACCCGATCTGTCGACCTCGGCTGAGCCAGCGACCCCTGCCGTGCCGACCCCGCCGACCCCGCCGCCGACCCCGCCGACGCCGACCCGGCCGGAGCAGCCGGCGCTCGCCGAGCCAGCGACCCCCGCCGTGCCGACCCCGCCGGTCACGCCGCCAGCCCAGCCAGAGCAGCCGGTCCCCGGCCCGACCCCCGACGTCCCTCAGGTCGATGCCGCGCAGCCGCTGGCAAGCCCTACTCCCGACGTCGCACCGGCCCAGGTCGAGCCACCGGCCCCACCAGAGCCACCGGCCCCATCCGAGCAACCGGCACCCAGCCCGACCCCCGACGTCGCACCAGCCCAGGCCGAGCAGCCGGTGCAGACGGGGCAGCCGAGCGCCGAGCCGTCGATCCCCGATGTGGCGACGTCACCGGTCACGCCGGCCGCGGTCGCTGCGGCGGCCGCACCCGCCGCGCCCGCGCCGGCACCGGCCCAGCCCGAGAAGCCGGGCGCACCCGAGCTACCGGCCCCACCCGAGCAACCGGCACCCGGCCCGACCCCCGACGTCCCGCCCGTCGAGCCCGGGCAGCCGGTCCGCGCCGAGCCGGCGGCCCCTGCCGTGCCGACTCCGCCGCCGGTCACGCCGACCCCGCCGCCGACCCCGCCGACCCCACCGGCGGCAGCGCCCGACGCGGCGGTGCCTGCTGTCGAGTCCGAGCCGCCGCACGCCAGCCCTGCTCCCGACGCCGCACCGGCCCAGCCCGTGCAGCCGACGCAGCCCGCGCAGCCGACGCAGCCGAGCGCCGATCCGTCGATCACCGAGCCGCCGGCCTCACCGGTCACGCCGGCCGCGGTCGCCGCAGCGGCCACGCCTGCCGCACCCGCGCCGGCACCTGCCGCGCCGGCACCTGCCGCGCCGGCGCCTGCCGGCTCGCCCTCCGACCGGCGCCACCCGCGTCCGACCCGACCAGTGGGGACGGGTGGACGAGGAGGGGACGGTGTGGGTGCGGACGGCCGAGGGCGAGCGCCCGGTCGGCTCGTATCCCGGCGCAGAGGCTCCGGAGGCGCTCGCGTACTTCGGCCGCAAGTTCGACGAGCTGGCCGGGCAGATCGTGCTGCTCGAGCAGCGCGTCGCCGCGGGGGGCGTCAGCCTGGCGGACGCCAAGACCTCCGTGGACCACCTGCGTGAGGGCGTGACCGATGCCAGCGCCGTCGGTGACCTGGCCGGCCTGCTTGCCCGGCTCGACACGCTGACGGAGGCGATCGCCGCACGCAAGGCTCGTCGCGACGCCGAACGAGCGAAGGCGCGCGAGCGCGCTGCTGCCACCAAGGAGCGGATCGTCACCGAGGCCGAGTCGCTGTCCACGTCGAGCGACTGGAAGAAGACCGGGGACAGGCTGCGGACCCTCCTGGACGAGTGGAAGGCCGCGCCGCGGCTGGACCGCAAAGTGGACGATGCGCTCTGGAAGCGGTTCAGCCATGCACGCACCGGCTTCGACAAGCGTCGCCGCGCCCACTTCGCCGAGCTCGACGAGCACCGCGCGGAATCGGCGGTGCGCAAGGAGAAGCTCATCAAGGAGGCCGAGTCGCTCTCGACCTCGAGGGAGTGGGGCGAGACCGCCAAGCGCTACCGCGACCTGATGGACCAGTGGAAGGCGGCCGGTCGCGCGCGTCGCGACGTCGAGGACGAGCTGTGGACCAGGTTCCGGGCTGCCCAGGACACCTTCTTCTCCGCGCGCAGCGAGGTCTTCGCGGCCCGCGACGCCGATCTGACGACCAACCTCGAGAAGAAGCGCGCACTGCTCGCGGAGGCCGAGGCGCTGCTCCCGCTCACCGACCACCGTGCGGCCCGGACCACGCTGCGGTCCGTGCACGAGCGCTGGGAAGCAGCCGGCCACGTCCCCCGGGCCTCTCGCGACGAGATCGAGAACCGGCTGCGGAAGGTCGACGAGGCCGTGCGCGGCGCCGAGGAGGCCGAGTGGGCGCGCTCCAACCCGGAGGCGCGGGCCCGGGCCGAGGCCACCGTGGCCCAGCTGCGCACGAGCATCGCCGGCCTGGAGAAGGAAGCCGAGGCCGCGCGCGCCGCCGGCAACGCCAAGAAGGCCGACGACGCCGAGGCCGCGGCGGAGGCCCGCCGGAGCTGGCTGGTCGAGGCCGAGAAGACGCTGGCCGAGTTCTCCTAGCGCCCTACTGTGACGTCGGGAAGGCCAGCGCCGCGCCGGTCGCGTCCGTGACGTGCGGCCACCTGCTCGTCACGACCTTCGCCTGGGTGTAGAAGCTGACTCCCTCGGTGCCGTGAACGTGGCGGTCGCCGAACAGCGAGTCCTTCCAGCCACCGAACGAGTGGAACGCCATCGGCACCGGGATCGGCACGTTCACCCCGATCATGCCGACCGTGACGCGGCGCTGGAACGTGCGAGCCGCCTCGCCGTTCGAGGTGAAGATCGCCGTCCCGTTTCCGTACGGGTTCGCGTTGACGAGCCGCACCGCCTCGTCGAAGGTGTCGGCCCGCAGCACCTCGAGGACCGGGCCGAAGATCTCCTCGGTGTAGACGTCCATGTCCGGCGCTCACGTGGTCGAGCAGGCTGGGTCCGACGTAGAAGCCGTTCTCGTGCCCAGGAACGGCGACGTCACGACCGTCCACGACCAGCGTCGCGCCGGCGTCGACCCCGCGGCCGATGGCGTCCCGGACCCGGGCCTGCGCCTCCCGGGTGACGACCGGTCCCATCTCCGAGCTCTCGTCCTGGCCCGGTCCGACCCTGAGCTGCTCCGTCAGCGCCTTGATCTTCTCGACCAGCCGGTCACCCGCGTCCCCCACAGCGACCACCGCCGAGATCGCCATGCAGCGTTGCCCGGCGGACCCATAGCCCGCCGCCACCAGGTGCTCCGCGGCGAAGTCGAGGTCGGCGTCCGGGAGCACGACCGCGTGGTTCTTCGCGCCGCCCAGGGCCTGCACCCGCTTGCCCGAGGCGGTGCCTCGGCCGTAGATGTACTTCGCGATGGGCGTCGACCCGACGAACGAGACCGCCGCCACCTCCGGGTGGTCGAGGATCGCGTCGACAGCCACCTTGTCGCCGTGCACGACGTTGTAGACCCCGTCCGGGAGCCCGGCGTCCGCATAGAGCTGGCCGACGAAGTTGGCTGCCGACGGGTCGCGCTCGCTCGGCTTGAGCACGAACGCGTTGCCCGTCGCGATCGCGATGGGGTGCATCCACATCGGCACCATCACCGGGAAGTTGAACGGCGTGATGCCGGCGACAACGCCGAGCGGCTGGCGGAACGACCAGGAGTCCACGTCGGTCGACACCTGCTCGGAGAACTCTCCCTTGAGCAGGTGCGGGATGCCGCAGGCGAACTCGACGACCTCGAGCCCTCGCGTGACCTCACCCAACGCGTCGGCCACGACCTTGCCGTGCTCGAAGGCCACCAGCCGGGCCAGCTCCTGGGAGTGCCGCTCGACCAGGTCGCGGAAGGCGAACATGACCCGGGCCCGCTTCACGACCGAGACATCGCGCCACTCGTCGAACGCCTTCCCGGCCGCGGCGACCGCCGCGTCGACATCGGCGGGCTCCGCCAGCACGACCTCGGCCTGCTGCTCCCCGGTCGCCGGGTTCCACACGGGCGCCGTGCGGGTCGACGCCCCCGACGTCGCGCTGCCACCGATCCAGTGCTCGATCTTGCGCATGACGGTGCTCCTCGTCGGCTTCCGGGCCTAATGGCGCGGGATTCCGCAGCAGCCTACTGACGATCAGGACCGGCCGCTCGTCACCCGGTAGACGTCGAACACCCCGTCGACGCCGCGCACGGCCTTCAGCACGTGGCCGAGGTGCTTGGGGTCGCCCATCTCGAAGGTGAACCGCGAGATGGCCACCCGGTCCCGGGTGGTGGTGACCGAGGCCGACAGGATGTTCACGTGCTGGTCGGAGAGCACCCGGGTGACGTCCGACAGCAGTCGGGACCGGTCGAGAGCCTCGACCTGGATCGCCACGAGGAACACCGACGAGGCTGACGGCGCCCACTCGACCTCGACCATCCGGTCCACCTGACCGGCCAGCGCCTGCGCGTTGACGCAGTCCTTGCGGTGCACCGAGACGCCGCTGCCGCGGGTGACGAAGCCGACGATCGTGTCGCCGGGCACCGGCGTGCAGCACCGAGCCAGCTTGACCCAGATGTCCGACGCGCCCTTGACGACGACCCCGGGGTCCTTGGACGTACGCGGGCGACGGGCCGTGATGCCGGGCGTGGTGACCTCTGCGAGGTCCTCAGTCGCTCCGTCCTCCCCACCGAGCGACTCGACCAGCTTGCTCACGACCGACTGGGCGGAGACGTGGTTGTCGCCGATGGCCGCGTAGAGGCCCGAGATGTCCGGGTAGCGGAGGTCGTGGGCCAGGGTCGTCAACGTCTCGGTCGACAGCAGCCGCTGCACCGGGCAGGTTCTGCTTGCGCATCGCCTTGGCGATGGCGTCGCGGCCGTGCTCGATCGCCTCTTCGCGGCGCTCCTTCGAGAACCAGGACCGGATCTTGTTGCGCGCCCGCGGGCTCTTGACGAAGGTCAGCCAGTCGCGGCTGGGACCCGCACCCTGCGCCTTGGAGGTGAACACCTCGACCAGGTCGCCGTTGTCGAGGGTGCTCTCCAGCGGCACCAGCCGGCCGTTCACCCGTGCCCCGATGCACCGGTGGCCGACCTCCGTGTGGACGGCGTAGGCGAAGTCGACCGGCGTCGCGCCCGCGGGCAGAGCGATCACGTCACCCTTCGGTGTGAACACGAAGACCTCGGCCGACTTGAGGTCGAAGCGCAGGCTCTCCAGGAACTCCCCCGGGTCCTCCGTCTCCTTCTGCCAGTCGAGGAGCTGACGCAGCCACGCCATGTCGTTGAGGCCGCCCTCGGCCGCGTCGGAGGCGCGCGCCCCGCGACCACCGTCGGCGTCCGACTCCGACGGGTCCTCCTTGTACTTCCAGTGGGCCGCGACGCCGTACTCCGCGCGGCGGTGCATGGCGAACGTGCGGATCTGCAGCTCGACCGGCTTTCCCTCGGGCCCGATGACCGTCGTGTGCAACGACTGGTACATGTTGAACTTGGGCATCGCGATGTAGTCCTTGAACCGGCCGGGGACCGGGTTCCACCGCGCATGGATGGTGCCGAGGGCGGCATAGCAGTCGCGCACCGAGTCGACCAGCACGCGGATTCCGACCAGGTCGTAGATGTCGGCGAAGTCGCGGCCGCGCACGATCATCTTCTGGTAGATCGAGTAGTAGTGCTTGGGCCGGCCGGTGACCTGACGCCCGGATCTTGGTGGACTTGAGGTCGTCGGTGACGTGGTCGATCACGCCGGTCAGGTAGTCGACACGGCTCGGGGCGCGGTCGGTCACCAGTCGGACGATCTCGTCGTAGACCTTGGGGTAGAGCGTCGCGAACGACAGGTCCTCGAGCTCCCACTTGATCGTGTTCATGCCCAGCCGGTGAGCCAGCGGGGCGAAGATCTCCAGGCACTCGCGGGCCTTCTGCTCCTGCTTCTCCTGGCGCAGGTAGCGGATGGTGCGCATGTTGTGCAGCCGGTCGGCGAGCTTGATGACGAGGACGCGGATGTCGCGGGCCATCGCCACGACCATCTTGCGCACGGTCTCGGCCTGCGCTGACTCGCCGTACTTGACCCGGTCGAGCTTGGTCACGCCGTCGACGAGGTCGGCGATCTCGTCGCCGAAGTCCGCCCGCAGGGCGTCCAGCGTGTACGCCGTGTCCTCGACCGTGTCGTGCAGCAGCGCCGCGCAGAGCGTGGGTGGCGTCATGCCGAGGTCGGCGAGGATCGTCGTGACGGCCAGCGGGTGGGTGATGAACGGGTCACCGCTCTTGCGCAGCTGGCCGTGATGGTGCTCCTCGGCCACGTCGTAGGCGCGCTCGATCATCCGCAGGTCGGCCTTGGGGTGCGTCTGCCGGACGACGCGGAACAGCGGCTCGAGGACCGGGTTCCCGCTCGGGCGCTGGGCCCCGAGCCGGGCCAGCCGGGCCCGGACGCGCCGCGAGGGCGGAGTCGTGGCGGTCAGGCCGGGCGCAGGCGCTCCAGCGGGGTCCGGGGTGCCTCCGTCGAGGTCCACCGGACTCGGCGTGGGGGCGTCTGCCACTAGCCGCTCCTGCTGTCAGAGGGGTCCTGCCCCCGAGTCTAGTAGCCCTCGCATGGGCCGGCGCAGGGGCTCAGACCGTGAGCAGCACGTGCGGGTCGGTGATCCCGATGTCGGCGAGCACCTGTCGCCCGGGCAGGAAGCCGAGCTCCATCAGCACCGCGACGCCGACCACCTCGGCACCGCAGCGGCGGACCAGGTCGACCGTGGCGGCAGCCGTCCCGCCGGTCGCCAGCACGTCGTCGACCACGAGGACGCGCGCGCCGGCGGTGAAGGCGTCCGAGGTGACCTCGATCGTGGCCGAGCCGTACTCGAGGTCGTAGGACGCCTCGACGGTGGACCCGGGCAGCTTGCCCTTCTTGCGTACGGGGATGAAGCCGGCGCCCAGGGACAGGGCCGCCGGCCCGCCGAGCACGAACCCGCGGGCCTCGATGCCGGCGACCAGCGCCACGGCGCTTCCCCGGAAGGGCGCGACCAGCCCCTCGACCGCCGAGGCGAACGCGTCGTGGTCGGCCAGCAGCGGCGTGATGTCCTTGAACACGACGCCCGGCTGGGGGAAGTCGGGCACGTCGCGGATCCGCTCGAGCAGGCGGGCGGCGCCGCTGCGCGCCGTCGTCCCCCGCGCCGCGGCCGTGCCTGCTCACCGTCGCTTCTTCCCCGACCTGTTGCGGCCGCCGCCCTTGCGCGGCTGGCTGCGCGAGCTCGGCTTGCGGTCGGCCGGCCGCGGTCGCCGCGCGACGGCACCGGTCGGCACGGCACCCGCAGCGACCGGGCTGCCGGTCTCGGTGGCCGGCGCCTCCTCGGACGGGCTGGTCTGGCGCCTGGCGGGCGCCGTGGTCGAGCCCGTGCTTGCGGTTGGCGACCCGCTTGGCCAGTGCCTGCATCGCCGGCTCGCGCTCCTTGAAGCCGGCGAGCAGCGCCGGCGCGATGAACACCGAGGAGTAGGCGCCGACGGCCACACCGATGAACAGGGCGAGCGACAGGTCCTTCAGCGGGCCGGCGCCGAGCAGCACGACGCCGGCGAACAGGATCGCCCCGATCGGCAGCAGGGCGATGACCGAGGTGTTGATGGACCGGACCAGGGTCTGGTTGACCGCGAGGTTGACGGCGCCGCTGTAGGTCATCCGGCTCCCGCCGGCCAGGCCATGGGTGTTCTCGCGGACCTTGTCGAAGACGACGACCGTGTCGTAGAGCGAGTAGCCGAGGATGGTCAGGAACCCGATGACCGTGGCCGGCGTGACCTCGAAACCGATCAGTGAGTACAGGCCCGCCGTGATGACCAGGTCGTGGAGGAGCGCGATCATCGCCGCGAGCGCCATCTTCCACTCGAAGTACAGCGACAGGAAGATGACGACGCCCAGGAGGAAGAACACCAGTGCCCGCAGGGCCTTGCTGGAGATGTCCTTTCCCCAGCTCGGTCCGATGAACTGCGTGCTCACGTCCTCACGCGCGACGTCGAACTCCTTGGCCAGCGCGGTCTGGACCTCCTCGAGCTCCGCGCTGGTCAACGTCTCGGTCTGAGCCCGCACGGTGTCGGTGCCGACCCGCTGCACGACGATCTCGCCGCCGACGACGTTGCCCCACGGTCTCGCGGACGGCCTCGTCGCTCACCGTCGGCGACTTGACGCGGAACTCCGCACCGCCGCGGAACTCGATGCCCAGCGTCAGCCGCAGCACGAGCAGCGACAGGATGGACACGACGAGCAGGACGGCCGACACGCCGTACCAGATCTTGCGATGGCCGATGAAGTCGTAGGAGACCTCGCCGCGGTAGAGCCGGGCGCCGAGCGGTTCCGAGGCGGCTCATCACGCCTCCTTGGGGGTCGGTGCGCCACGACGACGCGACGGCCGGGTGGCCAGGGTGCTGCGGGTGGTGCCGAGCCGGTCGGGCGCCAGGCCCGACAGACGGTGACCGCCGCCGTAGAACTTGGTGCGGGCCAGCAACGACACGAGCGGCTTGGTGAAGAGGAACACCACCGCGATGTCGATGAGCGTGGTCAGGCCGAGCGTGAACGCGAATCCGCGGACCCCGCCGACCGAGAGCAGGTACAGCACCACGGCGGCGAGGAACGACACGAAGTCGGCGGCCAGGATCGTGCGCCGGGCGCGCGCCCACCCCGACTCGACGGCGACCCGCAGCGTGCCGCCCGTCGCGGACCTCGTCGCGGATCCGCTCGAAGTAGACGACGAAGGAGTCCGCGGTGATGCCGATCGCGACGATCAGGCCGGCGATGCCGGCCAGGCTGAGGCGGAAGCCCAGCTGCCACCCGAGGAGCACCACCATGCCGTACGTGACGATGCCCGCGACGGCGAGGCTGGCGACGGTGACCAGGCCGAGGGCGCGGTAGTAGAGCAGCGAGTAGAGCACGACGAGGAAGAGCCCGATGGCGCCTGCGGCCAGCCCGGCCCGCAGCTGGTCACCGCCCAGGGTGGCCGAGACCTCCTGCACCTCGCCGGCGTCGAAGGTCAGCGGCAGGGCGCCGTACTTCAGGACGTTGGCCAGGCTCTCCGCCTCGTCCTGGCTGAAGTTGCCGGTGATCCGCGCCTTGCCGCCGGTGATCGGCTCGTTGGTGGTCGGGGCGGAGACGACCAGGCCGTCCAGGACGATGCCGAACCGGTTGAGGTCGCCCGTCTCGGCGGCCAGCCGGCGGGTGATGTCGGCGAACTTCCGCTTGCCGTCACCGGTGAAGTCCAGCTGCACCTCCCAGCCTCCGGTCGGGATGCCCTGGGAGTTGGACTCGAGGCCGGCGCTGGCCGAGGACACGTCGGTGCCCAGGACCTCGGCCGGCCCGAGGACGAACTTCTCGGCGCCGTCCTCGTCACAGGTGACGAGCGGCCGCTTCGGTCGGTCCGCGCCCGGAGCCCGCAGCGTCTGGCGCACCGCCTCCGGGTCGCTGCAGTCCAGTGCCACGAACTGCTGCTGCAGCTCGGGGGTGAGCGCACCTGCGCCAGTGGTGCCGGGCGGCGACCGGGGGCGGCGTCGCGGACGCGGTCGGGGACGGCGTGGCGGCCGGAAGGGGATGCGCTGGGGCTGGGCGACGAGTTGGCCCGGAGCGCGCCGGGCACCGCCCTGCCGTCGGTCGTCGTGCTCGGCGAGGGGGTGGCGGACGGGCTCCCCGACGGCGTGGCCGTGGCCGAGCCGGAGGCCGTCGGCGACGGGCTGGCGGACGGAGCCGGTGCCGTGACGCCCGCCCCGCTGAGCAGCACCTGGCGGAACCGCAGCTCCGCCGTCTGCTGGACGGTGTCGAGGATCGACTTGTCCTGCTTGCCGGGGATCGAGATGACGATGTTGTCGCCGGCCGTGGTGGTCTCCGACTCGGCGACGCCGAAGCTGTCGACGCGGTTGCGGATGATCGACACGGCCTGGTTCAGCGAGTCCTGCGGCACCGAGCCCTCGCCGCTCGCCCGCCGCGGCGTGAGGATCACGCTCGTCCCGCCCTCGAGGTCGAGCCCGAGGCGGGGGCGGTACTTGTCGGCGGCGGACAGCTCGTCCTCCCCGACGCTGTCCGGCGCCGCGACCCAGATCAGGCCGTAGACGAGTGCCGTGAGCACCGCAAGGGCCGCGAGCGTGCGGCCAGGGCGCGACGGGACGGGTGGTGCCACGAGGAGCTCTTCTCCGATCGGCCGGCGCGGGGCGCCGGGTGCCTGCGCTTAGCGGGTGGGGCGGTCGTCCGGGGGCTCTCGTCCCCCGGATGGCTGGTCTCGGCGGCTGCCCTCGTCGATGTCGTCGTCGGATGTCGACATCGGTCGCAGTCGTCCCTGTCGTCGTCGCGTCGGCGTCGTGCAGGATCTGGCCCACCGCCGCCTTCGCGAAGCGCATGGTGACGCCGGGTGCCACCTCGAGCGTCACGGCGGAGTCCTCGACCGCCCGCACCGTCGCGAAGATGCCGGACGTGGTCATGACATCGACTCCCGGTGCCAGGCGCTCCTGGAGCTGGAGCACCGCCCGCTGCCGGGTCCGCGCCGGGCGGATGATCAGGAAGTAGAACGCCACCAGGAGGAGGACAGGGAAGATCAGGCTTGCGGCGTCCACGAGTGCGAGACGTCCTTCCGGATGGGGTGCGGGGTGCGGTGCGAGTGCGGTGCCGGAGAGCCCGGCGAGACCGGCCGGGAGTCTACCTTCCCGGGGCGGTCAGCCCTCCGCCGCGGCGCCGGCCGGGTCGGGCACTCGCCCGGGTCGGCCGCCGAACAGGTCCGGCTCCGAGGCGGGGCCGACGGTCCGGGGCCGCGGCGGGGCCATCCCGAGGTGCTCCCAGGCGGCGGGGGTCGCCACCCGCCCCCGCGGGGTGCGGGCGAGCAGCCCGGCCCGCACCAGGAACGGCTCGGCGACCTCCTCGACGGTCTCCCGCTCCTCCCCCACCGCCACGGCCAGGGTCGACAGCCCCACCGGTCCGCCCGCCGAAGTGGCCGACCAGCGCCTGCAGAACCGCGCGGTCGAGCCGGTCCAGGCCGCGCTCGTCCACCTCGTAGACGACCAGCGCGGCACGCGCCACCTCCCGGGTCACGACGCCGTCGGCCCGCACCTGGGCGAAGTCGCGGACCCGGCGCAGCAGCCGGTTCGCGATCCGCGGCGTGCCGCGCGAGCGTCCGGCGACCTCGGTCCCCCCGTCGGGGTGCAGCCGGACGCCGAGCAGTCGCGCGGACCGGGTGAGCACCTGCTCGAGGTCGCCGGGCTCGTAGAAGTCCATGTGGGCCGTGAACCCGAACCGGTCGCGCAGCGGCCCCGGCAGCAGCCCCGCGCGGGTCGTGGCAGCGACCAGGGTGAACGGCGGGACCTCCAGGGCGATCGCGGTGGCGCCCGGGCCCTTGCCGACGATGACGTCGACCCGGAAGTCCTCCATCGCGAGGTAGAGCATCTCCTCCGCCGGCCTCGACATCCGGTGGATCTCGTCGAGGAACAGCACCTCGCCCTCGGTGAGGCTGGACAGGATCGCCGCGAGGTCGCCGGCGTGCTGGATCGCCGGGCCGCTGGTGATGCGCATCGGCGCCTCGAGCTCGCCCGCCACGATCATCGCCAGCGTCGTCTTCCCGAGGCCGGGCGAGCCGCTCAGGAGGACGTGGTCGGGCACCCGGCCGCGGCCCTTGGCGGCGTCCAGCACCAGTCCCAGCTGCTCGCGCACCCGGTGCTGCCCGATGAACTCGTCGAGGCTGCGCGGCCGCAGCGCCGCGTCGACCTGCCGCTCGTCCTCGACACCGTCGACGCCGACCGCGGGGTCCACCAGCCGGTCGGCGAGCTCGACCGGCTGGTCCACGCCGCGCGTCGAGCCGGTCATGCCCGGCTCAGCGACCGGAGGGCCACCTTGAGCAGGACGGCGACGTCCGGCGCCGCGCCGCCGGCTGCGGCCTCCTCGGCGTGCGGCGCGGCGGAGGCCACGCCCTCGTCGGCCTCGCGGGCCGACCAGCCGAGGCCGACCAGCGCGCCGTGCAGCTGGTCCCGCCAGCCGCCGGGCACCACCGTGAGCCGCGCGCCGGTCGCGCCGCGGACGGCACCGAGACGGTCCTTGAGCTCGAGCACGATGCGCTGGGCTCCCTTGCGGCCGATTCCGGGGACCTGCGTGAGGGTCGCCAGGTCCTCGGTGGCGACCGCCTGGCGCAGCGCGTCCGGGCTGTGCACCGCGAGCATGGCCTGGGCCAGCCGGGGGCCGACGCCGCTCGCCGTCTGCAGCAGCTCGAACACGACGCGCTCGTCCTCGTCGGCGAAGCCGTAGAGGGTCAGCGACTCCTCCCGCACCACCATGGACGTCGGCAGGTGCGCGTGCTCGCCGACCCGGAGCGCGGCGAGCGTGGCCGGGCTGCACTGCACGGTCAGGCCGACGCCGCCCACCTCGACGACCGCCCCGTCCGGCGCCAGGGCAGCGACCCGGCCGGAGACGAAGGCGATCACGCCGGCCGCCCCGCCGCCGCGCCGGCCAGAGCGGCGGCGATGCGGGCCTGGGCGCCGCCACGCCAGAGGTGGCAGATCGCCAGCCCGAGCGCGTCCGCCGCATCCGCCGGTCGCGGGGCGGCAGTCAGCCGCAGGATCCTCGTCACCATGGCTCCCACCTGGGCCTTGTCGGCGCGCCCGTTGCCGGTGACGGCCGCCTTCATCTCGCTGGGCGTGTGCAGGGCCACCGGGATGCCCGCCCTGCGCCGCCGCCGTGATCGCCACCGCGCTGGCCTGGGCGGTGCCCATCACGGTCCGGACGTTGTGCTGGCTGAAGACGCGCTCGACGGCGACCGCGTCGGGCTGGTGCTCGGCGAGCCACTCCTCGATGCCGCGCTCGACGGCCAGCAGCCGGGCGCCGATGTCGTCGCCCGGCGGCGTGCGCACCACGCCCACGGCCACCAGCGCCAGCGGCCGGCCGACCGAGCCCTCGACCACGCCGAGCCCGCACCGGGTCAGCCCCGGGTCGACGCCGAGCACCCGCACCGTCGTACCTCCTATTGGTCTCGCGCTGGTCTCGTGCTGGTCATCGTGTCCGCGCCGTCCGAACACCTGTTCGGACGAAACTACCGGCGCCCCCGGCCACAACCCCGGACCGACGCGCCCGGGCACCGGCGAACCCACCTACCCCGCGCGCCACGTCGGCGTTGACCACGTATACGTGGTCAACGCCCGCCTCACCACGCGCAGGCACGTGGCGAAGCAGGACGTCGCGTAGCGGAGCCGTCAACTGGGTTGACAGATCAGGGCACGTCAACGTAGGTTGACCGCATGACCACCGAGCCCGACGTCGCCGAGCAGGCGACCAGCCAGGACCCCGCCGTCGGCCTGCGCGCGGTCGCCGCCCTGCGCCGGCTCGCCGACCAGCTCGAGGCGCTGCAGGTGCGCAGCGCCCGCGACCAGGGCTGGTCCTGGGACGCCATCGGCGCCCTGCTCGGCGTCAGCAAGCAGGCCGTCCACAAGAAGCACGCCAGCCGGCGTCGGGAGGGATGACCGTGTTCGAACGCTTCACCGACGAGGCCCGTGCCATCGTCGTGGCGCCCAGCAGGAGGCCCGGCCGCTCGGCCACGGCTGGATCGGGACCGAGCACCTGCTGCTCGCCGCCCTAGCGGACGACGGGTCTCCCGTAGCGCAGGCCCTGGCGCCGCTCGGCCTCACCGCCGAGTCAGTGCGCGCCGGGTGCAGCAGAGCTCGGGAGCCTCGACCAGGCCGACCCGGCCGACCTGCCGACGACGACACTGCCCTGCGCGACCTCGGCATCGACCTGGACGCCGTACGGGCCGCGGGTCGAGCAGCGGTTCGGGCCGGGGGCGCTGGACCGGCCCGCCCCGCCCGCGACGGCGGGCTGCTCCGGTGGCGGCACGGCCGTCGGGCGGCGCAGCGCCGTGACCGGCTGCCGCGGTGGCACATCCCGTTCACGCCGCGCGCGAAGAAGTCGCTGGAGCTGGCGCTGCGCGAGGCGCTCGCAGCAGAGTACCCGGGAGATCCGGATCGCCGCACCTGGTGCTCGGGCTCATGCGCGACCGACGGCCTCGCCGCCCGGGTGCGTCAGCCGGCTCGGCGTCCGCCCGGACGACGTACGCCGGGCCGTGCTCGACCTGGCCCGGCGCCGCCTAGACCGGCTCAGCCGACGGCCTCCATGACCTCGTCGCTGACGTCGAAGTTCGCCCACACGTTCTGCACGTCGTCGGAGTCCTCGAGCGCCTCGATGAGCCGGAACACCTTCTTCGCTCCGTCCTCGTCCAGCGGGACGCTGACCGACGGCAGGAAGGACGCGTCGGCCGAGTCGTAGTCGATGCCCGCGTCCTGACAGCGCGGTGCGCACCGCCACCAGGTCGGTGGCCTCGCACACCACCTCGAATGCCTCGTCGAGGTCGTTGACCTCCTCGGCGCCGGCGTCGAGCACCGCAGCCAGCACGTCGTCCTCGGTGAGCCCGTCGGACTTCGGCACGATGACGACGCCCTTGCGGTTGAACAGGTAGGACACCGAGCCCGGGTCGGCCATGGTGCCGCCGTTGCGGGTGAGCGCGATGCGCACCTCGGAGGCGGCCCGGTTGCGGTTGTCGGTCAGGCACTCGATGAGCACCGCCACGCCGTTCGGGCCGTAGCCCTCGTACATGATCGTCTGGTAGTCGGCGCCGCCGGCCTCGACGCCGGACCCGCGCTTGACCGCGCGCTCGATGTTGTCGTTGGGCACCGAGGTCTTCTTCGCCTTCTGGATGGCGTCGTAGAGCGTCGGGTTGCCGTTGACGTCGCCGCCGCCGGTGCGCGCGGCGACCTCGATGTTCTTGATCAGCTTGGCGAAGGCCTTGCCGCGGCGGGCGTCGACGACCGCCTTCTTGTGCTTGGTGGTGGCCCACTTGGAGTGGCCGCTCATCGCTGGTCCCTCACGATCCTCACGAACAGCTCGTGGACACGCCCGTCACCCGTCATCTCCGGATGGAAGGACGTGGCCAGCAGCGAGCCCTGGCGTACGGCAACGATCCTACCGTCGGCCGGACCGCCCTCTACGCGGGCGAGCACCTGCACGGACTCCCCCAGCTCCTCGACCCAGGGCGCCCGGATGAACACCCCGTGCACCGGTCCCCCGTCCACGCCCTGCAGGTGCACGTCACCCTCGAAGGAGGCCACCTGGCGGCCGAAGGCGTTGCGCCGCACCGTCATGTCGATGCCGCCCAGCGTCTCCTGGTCGGCCGGCCCGTCGAGGACCCGGTCGGCGAGCAGGATCATGCCGGCGCACGAGCCGTACGCGGGCAGGCCGGCCCGCAAGGCCGACCGGAGGGGGTCCCGCACGCCGAACGCGCGAGCCAGCTTGTCCATCGTGGTCGACTCGCCGCCGGGCAGCACGATCCCGTCGAGCCCGTCGAGCTCCTCTGCCCGGCGTACCGGGCGACCGGACGCCCCGACGCCGGCCAGCGCCACGAGATGCTCGCGGACGTCGCCCTGCAGGGCGAGCACCCCGATCGTCGGGTCGCCGATGCTCGTCACGTCGACAGCGTCCCGATGGGCACTGCACCAGACACGCCGACGGGCCGGTGTGCAACGCAGGATCTGTGGCGTCCAGCCGCGCTCGGCGAGGCGGTGCTGCGCGGATCTCGTCGACGTTGAGGCCGACCATGGCCTCGCCGAGGCCACGCGACACCTTCGCGAGCATGTCCGGGTCGTCGAAGAACGTCGTCGCCTTCACGATCGCCTCGGCCCGCTGCGCCGGGTTGCCCGGACTTGAAGATGCCCGACCCGACGAACACACCCTCGGCGCCGAGCTGCATCATCATCGCCGCATCCGCGGGGGTGGCGATGCCGCCGGCGGTGAACAGCACGACCGGCAGCTTGCCGGCCGCGGCGATCTCCTTGACCAGCTCGTACGGCGCCTGGAGGTCCTTCGCCGCGACGTAGAGCTCGTCCTCGCTCATCGAGGTGAGCCGGCGGATCTCCGCGCGGATCGTGCGCATGTGGGTCGTGGCGTTCGAGACGTCACCGGTGCCGGCCTCGCCCTTGGACCGGATCATCGCCGCGCCCTCGGTGATGCGCCGCAACGCCTCCCCCAGGCTGGTGGCCCCGCAGACGAACGGGCACGGTGAACTGCCACTTGTCGATGTGGTTGGCGTAGTCGGCCGGGGTCAGGACCTCCGACTCGTCGACGTAGTCGACCCCGAGCGCCTGCAGCACCTGGGCCTCGACGAAGTGCCCGATCCGGGCCTTGGCCATGACGGGGATCGAGACCGCCGCGATGATGCCGTCGATCATGTCGGGGTCGCTCATCCGGGAGACGCCGCCCTGCGCCCTGATGTCGGCCGGCACCCGCTCGAGCGCCATCACGGCGACGGCGCCGGCGTCCTCGGCGATCTTGGCCTGGTCGGGGGTGACCACGTCCATGATCACCCCGCCCTTGAGCATCTCGGCCATCCCCCGCTTGACGCGGGCGGTGCCGGTGGACGGTGCAGCGGAAGTGCTGTCGGTGCCGGGCATGTCGGCGGGGCTGGACACGGTGGACCTCACGGGAGAGTCGGCGGATACGCTGTCCATCGTAGGCCCGAGCGCTCGCCTGCGCGCCCGGCGCCCGCCGCGAACCCACCGCCTTCGGTCAGCCGTCAGGTCAGGTCACGTCCACGGGGCGGTCCCGGCCCAGCAGCGCCACCCAGACCTGCCCCGGCGCGAGGACGGCCGGCTCGCCGCCGATCGTGTACGACGTCGGCCGGCCGGCGAATTTCCGTTCCCAGGCTCCCTCGAACACCTGACCGTCCCGGAAGATAAGTGCCTTGCCGCGCCCGACGGTGTCCGTGATGGGCGTGTTTGCCCCGTTGACGTCGTGGTACACCGAGGCCCGGACCGTGGCGAACTGCACGATGAACGTCGTCGGCCCGAGCCGACCGCCTTCCGCGGCGCGGGCGGGCACACCGTCCATGGACAGTTGCCAGCGTCCCGCCTTGGGGGCCCACGTGCCGCTCACCCGGGCGCCCGGGTAGCGAGCCGTGAACGCCTTCGCCTTCTTCCCTCCGGCCGGCGCCTCCCCGAACGTGTAGCCCGGTGTCGCTGGCGGGTCGACCTTCCCAGCCCGCTTTCGCAGCTGGGCGAAGTCGCCGATGACGTCGTAGGGCTGCGGCCGGTCGGGGGCCCGGCGGTAGCCGGTGCGGTCCTGGTCGAAAGACACCAGCCCCAGCGGGGCAGCGCGCAGGTTGTCGAACAGCCGGGTCTGCGAGCCGGAGTAGATGAGCCCGACCTTGCCGAACTGCTTGAACAGCTCGATGTCGGTGATGCGCGCGCTGCGCACCGGTCCGACGTACGTCGGGTAGGTGCTGGAGTAGATCGCCGCCAGCCGGGTGACTCCGCCCTCGACCTGCTCCACGTAGACGACATCCGCCTTGGACAGACCCTGCTGCGGGTGCGACTTCGCGGTGTTGTCGATCTTGACCGCGTACACCGGGCCGTTCGGGCGACCCATCCGGCCGGACAGCACGGACGGCTCGGGCGGGGGCGGCGGGGTGGTCGACGCGCTCGGCGACGGCGAGGCGGTGTCGCGGGCGGTGGACTTGCGCGGTTCAGGGTCCGACGAGCAGGCCGACAGGACAAGGGCGGCGACGGCGACGGCCGTGGCCGCCGTCAGGGCAAAGGGGTGGCGGGGACGCGATCTCACGTGACACGACGGTACGGGACGTCCGTTACGCCGGCTCGCCAGGGTCTCCGGTGGCGTGTCGCTCATCTCGAACGTCTGCGGCCACGGTGCGTGCCCGGCCAGCCGGAGGAACCGGATCACCAGCTTGCGCCGGACCACCCGCGCGGCGCGGACCACGTCGTTGAGGAACCGGCGGGCGAGCTGCACGCGCAGACCCGGCCGCGGCGAGCTCATGCACCAGCTCGCGGCCGACCGGGTCCGCCTCCAGCTCCTCGACCACCTCGCGCTCGGCGAACGCGGCCCGCAACGCGCGGGTCAGGTTGCTCTCGGCTGCCTCGCGGGCCGTCTGCTCGACGTCCCGGTCCCCCGCGCCGTCGGCCTCCCGGGCCTCGTGCGCCGCGTCGGCGAGCAGGAGCGCCGTCGCCGGGTCGAGCCGGCCGGAGGCTGCCAGCTGCAGCGCCACCGAGGCCCGCCGGACCAGCTGGGCGTCGAGAGCGCTGCGGGCGCCTTCGAGCCGGGCGTGCAGCCGGTCCAGCCGGGTGGCGCTGAACGTGAGGTACCACCCCGCGAGCAACACGGCCGCCACGGCGAGGACGACCGACAGGCTCGGGCTGTACACCTCCGCAGCGTACGTCCACCCCCACGACCTCTCGACGAAATGATCACGTCCCCGTGATCATTGCCCCGACCGCGCTGAATTCACGACTGTCCGGGGCATGATCACGTCCCCGTGATCATTTCCGGCGGTTGGCTCGTGGGTCAGCGGCGGAGGCGGTCGCGCCAGGGACGGACGTCGGCCTCGCCGACCGCGTCGTTGCCGGCGGCCACCGTCTCGTACACCGCGAGCAGCTCGTCGGCGACGGTTGCCCAGTCGAAGCGCCGCACCCACGCCTCGGCACCGGCGCGCAGGCCGGCCCGCAGCTCGTCGTCGCCGAGCAGCCGCAGCAGCGACCGGGACAGCGCGGCGACGTCACCCGCGGGGAACAGGACGCCCACCCGGCCGTCGTCGAGCACCCGGCCGAACGCGTCGAGGTCCGAGGCGAGCACCGGCGCCCCCGCGGACATGGCCTCGACGAGGATGACCCCGAAGCTCTCGCCGCCCAGGTTCGGCGCCACGTAGACGTCGACGGTGCGCAGCAGCCGCGCCTTGTCGGCCTCGCTGACCGTCCCCAGGAACGTGACGCGAGCCCGCACCTCCGTCCGGCAGGTCCTCCACGGCCTCCTCGGCGTCGCCCCGACCGGCCACCAGCAGGCGGACCCCGGGCCGCTCGGCCACGACCTGCTCCATCGCTGCCAGCAGTGTCGGCAGGCCCTTGCGGGCCTCGTCCAGCCGGCCGATGAAGCCGACCGTGCCGTCCGTCGCCCCGCCAGGCAGGGTTGGGCTCGGCCGCGGCGAACCGGTCCACGAAGACGCCGTTCGGGATCAGCACGGCGTCACCCCCGACGTGCTCGACCACGGTGCGCCGCGCGTCCTCCGACACGGCCACCCGGGCGCCGATCTTCTCCAGCGCCGGCTCGAGGAACGGGGACGCGGCGATCATCGCGCGCGACCGGAGGTTCGACGTGTGGAAGGTCGCCACGATCGGGCCGGTCGCCGCCCAGCAGGCCAGCAGCGACAGAGAGGGCGTCGCCGGCTCGTGGATGTGCAGCACGTCGAAGTGGCCCTCGCGCAGCCAGCGCCGCACCCGGGTGGCGGACAGCGGGCCGAAGTTCACCCGGGCGACCGACCCGTTGTAGGGCACGGGGACGGCCCGGCCGGCCGGCACGACGTACGGCGGAAGCGGGGTGTCGTCGTCCGCCGGGGCCAGCACCGACACCTCGTGACCGCGCGACCGGAGCACCTCGCTCAGGTCCCGAACGTGGTACTGCACGCCGCCCGGGACGTCCCAGGAGTACGGGCAGACGATGCCGACTCTCACGGCGTCTCCATCACCTGCCGACGGCGGTCGGCAGGTCGTCCAGCCACAGCGGCTGCAGCATGTGCCAGTCCTGCGGGTGGGCGCGGATCGCCTCGCCGAACACGTCGGCGACCTGCTGGGTCATGGCCGTGACCCTCTCACGGGTAGGCCCGGCCGGCGGCGGCTCGACCTCGTCGTGGAACCTGATCACCAGCCGCGGGACGCTGCCACCGGAGTCCTCGTGCCAGATGCTCACCGGGTGCAGCGCCGCACCGGTCCGCAGCGCGAGCATCGCCGGCCCCGGCGGCATCCGCGTCGCGTCACCCGAGCAGGTCGACCGGGATCCCCGACGAGCGCAGGTCGCGGTCGGCCAGCAGCGGCACCAGCCGGCCGGCCCGCAGCCGGGAGGCGAGGGTGTCGAGCAGGTCACCGGCGCCGCCGGTCAGCGGCAGGATCTCCATGCCCAGGCCCTGGCGGTACGCGAGGAAGCGCTCGTACAGCCGCTCGGGGCGCAGCCGCTCCGCCACGGTGACGACCGGGGCGCCGGTCAGGGACGCCCACGCGCCGGCGTGGTCCCAGTTGCCCATGTGCATCAGCGCGGCGACCACCCCCCGGCGACCGTCGCCGGTGCTGTCCCGCAGGTGGTGCTCGCCCTCGACCCGCACCGTCGTCACGACCCGGTCGCGGTCCCAGTCCGGCAGCCGGAAGGCGTCGCACCAGTAGCGGAGGTAGGAGTGCAGCCCCGCCCTGGTCAGCGACCGCAGCTCCTCCCGGCCGGCGTCCGGCCGGGCCCGTCGCAGGTTCGCCTCCAGCCGCCGCACCGCCGCACCCTGCCGGCGCCACATCGCCTCGGCGACCAGCGAGAACAACCGGTACGCCGCCCGCTCCGGCAGCCAGCGGACCAGCGCCCAGGCGGCGGCGTAGAGCCGGTAGGTCAGCGCGGCCCGCACGTCAGGGGGACTCGGCGAGTGCCTGCCGGCGGACCACCAGCGCGCGCTGCACGATCGTCACGGTGCTGCCGACCGCGACGTACCAGAGCGCGAGCGCCTGCAGGTAGGGCACGCCGAGACCGTCCAGCCCGGTAGCCACCAGGACGATGACCAGCCGGTCGGCCCGCTCGGTGATCCCCACGTCCGCTGTCATCCCGAGCCCCTCGGCGCGGGCGCGCGCGTACGACACGACGGCGCCCGATGGACAGGCAGTAGAGCGCGAGCGCGCACATCAGCAGGTCGTCGCCGTCGGCCGCGAACCACAGGGCGATGCCGCCGAACACCGCAGCGTCCCCCACCCGGTCGAGGGTCGAGTCGAGCCACGCGCCCCAGCGGCTGGACCGCTCGCTCATCCGCGCCATCGTCCCGTCGACCAGGTCGGAGAACACGAAGCAGGTGATGACGACGGTGCCCCAGAAGAACTCGCCGCGTGGGAAGAAGCCGAGCGCCCCGGCGACGACGCCGAGGGTCCCGAAGAAGGTGACCGCGTCGGGGCTCACTCCCCGCCGCACCAGGAATGCTGCGATAGGCGTGAAGATGCGGGTGAACAGTGCACGCGCGAAGCGGTTCAGCATGGTGCGCAGGATGCTATCGAGCCCGGTCGTCGCCGCTCCGGTCAGCCGTGCAGCGGGGCCGAGTGCTCCCTGCCCCTTGTGCGCGGACCGGTCCCGGGTGAAGGCTGCAGGGCACCCCGACGAGGTCCGCGGACGGCAGTGAGTGGAGGCGGTCGAGATGGTGCAGACGAGCAGTGGTGCCGGAGCCGCCGGAGGTGCACCGGCGGCCGACCAGCCGGGATCCGTGCGAAACGTCGTGCTGGTCGGCCACTCAGGGGCCGGGAAGACCACCCTCGTGGAGGCGCTCCTGGCCGCCACCGGGACCATCACCCGGGCCGGACGGGTGGAGGACGGGACGACCGTCAGCGACTTCGACGAGGCCGAGCACCGACAGCAGCGCTCGGTCTCGCTGTCGTTGGCACCGCTGACCCACGGCGGGGTGAAGGTCAACCTGCTGGACACCCCCGGCTACGCCGACTTCGTCGGTGACCTGCGGGCCGGGCTGCGGGCCGCCGACGCCGCGCTCTTCGTGGTGTCCGCCGTCGACGGTGTCGACGGCGCCACCCAGATGCTCTGGGAGGAGTGCGCCGCCGTGGGGATGCCCCGCGCCGTCGTCGTCACCAAGCTCGACAAGGACCGCGCGGACTTCGACGAGGCGGTCGCGATCTGCCAGCGCGTCTTCGGCGAGGGCGTGCTGCCCCTCTACCTGCCGATGGCCGCCGACGACGGCTCGCCCGCGGGGCTGATCGGCCTCCTGTCGCGGACGGTCTCCGACTACTCGGGCGGCAGCCGGGTGGAGCGCGAGCCCGACGCGGAGCACCTGCCGCTCATCGACACCGCCCGCAACGCCTTGATCGAGGGGATCATCGCGGAGTCCGAGGACGAGACGCTGATGGACCGCTACCTCGGCGGCGAGGACATCGACCTCAAGGTGCTCATCGACGACCTCGAGACCGCGGTCGCGAGGGGCTCGTTCTACCCGGTGCTGGCGACAGCCTCCCCGACGGGACTCGGCGCGGCGGAGGTGCTCGAGGTCGTCACCCAGGCGTTCCCGTCCCCGCTCGAGCACGAGGTGCCTCCGGTGACCACGCCGAACGGCGCCCCGCGCGGCCCGCTCACCTGCGACCCCGCCGGCCCGCTGGTCGCCGAGGTCGTGAAGACGACGACCGACCCCTACGTCGGGCGCATCTCGCTGGTCCGCGTCTTCTCCGGCTCGCTGCGCCCTGACACCACCGGTGCACGTCTCCGGCCACTATCCTGGTGCCGACCGCGGACACGAGGACCACGACGTCGACGAGAAGGTCGGCGCCATCACCTCGCCGCTCGGCAAGACCCAGCGCACCCTGTCGCAGGCCATCGCCGGCGACATCTGCGCGGTCGCCAAGCTGACGCGGGCCGAGACCGGGGACACCCTCTCGGCCAAGGACGACCCGATGCTCATGGAGCCGTGGCTGATGCCCGACCCGCTGCTGCCGGTCGCCGTCGTCGCCAAGTCCAAGGCCGACGAGGACAAGCTGTCCCAGGGCCTCGGCCGCCTCGTCGCGGAGGACCCGACGCTGCGCCTCGAGAACAACTCCGAGACCCACCAGCTCGTCCTGTGGTGCATGGGCGAGGCCCATCTCGACGTACTGCTCGACCGCCTCAAGAACCGCTACGGCGTCGAGGTCGAGACCGTGCCGCTGCGCGTGCAGCTGCGCGAGACCTTCGCCGGGAAGTCCGCCGGGAAGGGCCGCCACGTCAAGCAGTCCGGCGGACACGGGCAGTACGCCGTGTGCGACATCGAGGTCGAGCCGCTGGAGTCCGGTGCGGGGTTCGAGTTCGTCGACAAGGTCGTCGGCGGCGCGGTGCCGCGCCAGTTCATCCCGTCGGTCGAGAAGGGCGTGCGCACCCAGATGGAGCGCGGTGTCGCCGCCGGCTACCCGGTCGTCGACATCAAGGTGACCCTGCTCGACGGCAAGGCGCACTCGGTCGACTCCTCCGACATGGCCTTCCAGACCGCCGGGGCGCTGGCGCTCAAGGAAGCGGCGAAGGCCGCGACCGTGCACATGCTCGAGCCGGTGGACGAGATGCAGGTCCTGGTGTCCGACGAGTACGTCGGGGCGGTGATGAGCGACCTGTCCACCCGCCGCGGCCGGGTGACCGGGACCGAGTCGGTCGGCAGCGGCCGGTCGATGGTCCGCGCCGACGTGCCGCAGGTCGAGATCACCCGGTACGCCGTCGACCTGCGCTCGCTCTCGCACGGCACCGGCACCTTCTCGCGGACCTACCTGCGCCACGAGCCGATGCCCTCGCATCTCGCCGCCAAGATCCAGGCCGAGAACGCCGACGGCCTGATCGCCGCGCAGGCAGGTCAGGCTCGGCGGGCGCCGGGCCGGTCCTCGGGCAGGCGGGCCAGCGCCGGCGTGCTGCCGGGCAGCCGCCTGCGGGCCAGCGCGACCAGCCGGTAGCCCACCTCGGCCAGCCAGGACAGCGGCGGGGCGAGCAGTACCGCCCCGAGCAGCGCCCAGGCACCGCCGGACACGACGAGCAGGCGGGCGACGGCTGCCGCACCGTGCTCGACCCGGCCGGAGGGGTCCACCAGGTGCAGCGACCGGGCGGCCTCGGCCTCGCTCACGCCGTACGCCGCCAGGTCGACCGACTGGTACGGCACCCAGGTGACGCGGTCGGGCAAGCCGCTCGAGCGCGACCTCGACGGAGCGGGTGCAGAAGCCGCAGGCGCCGTCGTAGAGCATGGTGGGGCGGCTCGGCGTCACGACGGCTCCCCGTCGCCCCAGGCGTCGGCCAGCAGGTCCCGGGTCTCGGCGAGCAGCGCCGGGATCACCTTCGTCCCGGCCAGGACGGTGATGAAGTTCGCGTCCCCGCCCCACCGCGGGACGACGTGCTGGTGCAGGTGGTCGGCCAGCGAGCCGCCCGCGACGTGACCCAGGTTGAGCCCGATGTTGAAGCCGTGGGGTGACGACGCCGCCCGGACGGCGTCGACCGCGCGTCGGGTGAAGTCCGCCAGCTCGACGGCCTCCTGCGCGGTCAGGTCGCCCGAGCTCGGCGACGTGGCGGTAGGGGACGACCATCAGGTGCCCCGGGTTGTACGGGTGCAGGTTGAGGACGGCATACACCGTCTCGCCCCGTGCAAGGACCAGCCCGGTCCGGTCGTCGAGCGTCGGGATCCGGCAGAACGGGCAGCCGCCGTCGACGCTCCCGGTGCCGTCCTCGCCCTTGACGTAGGCCAGCCGGTGCGGCGCCCAGAGCCGCTGCAGGCGGTCGGGCGTGCCGACGCCTTCCTGCGGAACGATCTCAGGCCCGCTCGGAAGCGGTCGCTCATCGCGGGTGCTCACACCTGGACCCGGTCGGCGACCGCCCGGACGATCTCCTCGACCGCGTCCGCGACCGGCACGCCGTTCTTCTGCTCGCCGCTGCGGTAGCGGAACGAGACCGCGCCCTTGGCCACGTCCTCGTCACCGGCCAGCAGCATGTACGGCACCTTCTGCTTCTGCGCGGTGCGGATCTTCTTCTGCATCCGGTCGTCGGACGTGTCGACCTCGACCCGGATGCCGCGCTCCGCGAGCTTCGCCGCGACGTCCTGCAGGTAGGGGACGTGCTCGTCGGTGATCGGGATCGCCACCACCTGCACCGGCGCCAGCCAGGGCGGGAACGCGCCGGCGTAGTGCTCGACCAGCACGCCGATGAAGCGCTCGATCGAGCCGAACTTCGCCGAGTGGATCATCACAGGCTGCTGTCGGGTGCCGTCGGCGGCCTGGTACTCCAGCTCGAACCCGCGCCGGCTGGTTGAAGTCGTACTGGATCGTCGACATCTGCCAGGTGCGGCCGATCGCGTCCCGGCCTGCACCGAGATCTTCGGGCCGTAGTACGCCGCGCCGCCCGGGTCGGGGACGAGCTCGAGCCCGGACTCGGTCGCGACCTCCTCCAGCACGTCCGTGGCGACGGCCCACTGCTCGTCGGTCCCGACGAACTTCGACGAGTCGTCGTCGCGGGTGGACAGCTCGAGGTAGAAGTCGTCGAGCCCGAAGTCGCGGAACAGGCTGAGGCAGAAGTCGAGCAGGTGCTTGATCTCGGCCGGCGCCTGCTCCGGGGTGACGTAGGAGTGCGAGTCGTCCATGGTCAAGCCGCGCACCCGGGTGAGGCCGTGCACGACCCCGGACTTCTCGTGCCGGTAGACCGCACCGAGCTCGAAGAGCCGCAGCGGCAGCTCGCGGTAGGACCGCCCGCGCGACCGGTAGATCAGGTTGTGCATCGGGCAGTTCATGGCCTTGAGGTAGTAGGCGCTGCCGTCCACGTCCATGGGCGGGAACATGCCCGTCGGCGTAGTACGGCAGGTGCCCGGAGGTGTGGAACAGACCCTCCTTGCTGATGTGCGGGGTGGCCGACGAACAGGAAGCCCTCCTCCTCGTGCCGCTGCCGCACGTAGTCCTCCATGACCCGGCGGATCACGCCACCCTTGGGGTGGAAGACCGCCATGCCGGAGCCGATCTCGTCCGGGAACGAGTAGAGGTCGAGCTCGGCGCCGAGCTTGCGGTGGTCGCGCTTCTCCGCCTCGGCCAGCCGCGCGAGGTAGGCCTTGAGCGCGTCGCGCGACTCCCACGCGGTGCCGTAGATCCGCTGCAGCTGCGGGTTCTTCTCGCTCCCCCGCCAGTAGGCCGCGGCGGACCGGGTCAGCTTGAAGGCCGGGATGTGCCGGGTGGTGGGCACGTGCGGCCCGCGGCACAGGTCCTTCCACGCCAGCGAGCCGTCCGTCGCGGTGGTTGTCGTAGATCGTCAGCTCACCGCCACCGACCTCTGCGTCGGCTCCTTCGGCGGCCTCGGCGGCGGCCCCGCCCTTGAGACCGATCAGCTCGAGCTTGTACGGCTCGTCGGCCAGCTCCGCCCGCGCCTCGTCGTCACCGACGACACGTCGGCGTGAAGGTCTGGGCCTCCTTGACGATCTGCTGCATCCGCTTGTCGATGCGCGACAGGTCGTCAGGGGTGAACGGCGTCTCCACGTCGAAGTCGTAGTAGAAGCCGTTCTCGATCGGCGGGCCGATGCCGAGCTTCGCCCCGGGATAGAGCTCCTGGACCGCCTGGGCCATCACGTGGGCTGTCGAGTGGCGCAGGATCGCCCGGCCGTCCGGGCTGTCGATCGCCACCGGCTCGACCTGGTCACCGTCCTGCACGGCGTACGCCAGGTCCCTGAGCACGCCCCCGACGCGGGCCGCGACCACCGAACGGTCCTCGCCCAGCACCTCCGCGGCCGTCGTGCCGGCGGCGACCTGACGCTCGCTGCCGTCGACGGTGATGCGCAGGTCGGACACGGTGAGGCCTTTCGGGAGAGGGTGGAGCGGACGCGAGCGATGCTATCGACCAGCCGGCTGCCCGCTCGCCCACGTTTTCGCGCCAGCGGCCCGCCGGATCAGTCGGCGGAGACGACGTCTCCGACCCGTAGGGAGCCCGGCACGGTCACCTCGGCGTAGACGCCGAGACAGTGCTTCGGCAGACGTACGACGGACAAGGTGGCCGTCCCCGCACCGCAGCGACCGACCGACCCACTCCCGCTCCGACCCTGTCCCGAGCTCGAGGTCCAGGACCAGGTTGGCCCGTGGCGCCGCGACGTCACAGGTGTCGCACTCCTCGGCGTGCTGCGCGTCGGCCGTCGATGCCGTCGACACCATGTGCAGGGGGGCGACGTCGACGAAGCCCCCGTCGTCCCTGAAGGCCAGGTGCAGCGGCCGGCCCAACCAGTCGGACAGCGCCTCTGCCGCCGACTCCACCTCGAGCCCTGGTGGCGCTCCGGGGACGTCGAGGCGGAGGTCGCGATGCTCGATCCTCGGCACGACCTCGCGCAGCCGCGGCTCCGCAGCGGCGGTGACCGGCTCGCCCGTCGGGTCCACGACAGCCCATGACCGGTCGCCCGCGAGCCCGGCGGGCCCGACGTCCGCCGCGTCGACGGCCGCGCCCGCCATCGACTTGACGGGGAACACCCAGAGCTGCGCGACGCGCGCCAGGGTGGTCATGACGCACGCATCCGATAGAGCCCGCCAGAGAGGGTCACAGCCCACAGCTCCCTTCCCGCGTCCTCAGCGAAGCTGGTGACGCCTGCCAACCGGCCCGCGCTGACGATCCCGGTCTGGTCGAGGTAGAAGATCCGGCCCGACCCGAAGTCTCCGCCGACGTAGCGTCCGCGCAGCAGGTCGGCGTAGCGGGAGCCGCGGTAGACGAACCCGCCGGTGATCGAGGTGCCGTAGTCCCGGCCGTAGGCCGCCACCGGGTCATGATAGTCGGCTCCCGCACGGCAGCGGGACGCGTCGAACGTCGCAAAGCCCTCCTTGCAGGACCACCCCAGGTTCCGGCCGCCCTGTCCCGCCGGGATCCGGTTGACCTCCTCGAAGGCGCCCTGCCCGACGTCGGCGACCCACACGTCACCCGTGGACGGGTCGACCGAGAACCGCCAGGCGTTGCGCAGGCCGCTCGCCCAGATCGGCCCCTTGCCGGGCCGCGAGCCGGCGTACGGGTTGTCGCTCGGGACGCAATAGGCACGGCCGCACGCCGCGCCGGCGCCGAGGACCTTCAGGCGCAGCAGCTTGCCCTGGAGGGTGTCGAGATCCTGCGAATGGTCGAACGGGTCACCGCCGCCGCCACCGTCGCCGGTCGAGAGCAGCAGCATCCGGGAGCGGTCGAAGGCGAGCTGCCCGCCGAAGTGGTTGGAGTACTGGTCCGGGTGCTTCACCGTGATCACCCGGCGGCCGCTGGCCGCGGACACCCGGTTCGCCGTCGACGAGCGGGCCGCGAAGCGCACGACGCGAAGGTCGTTGCCATTGGTGGTGAAGGCCGCCCAGAGCCGGGGATGGCCGCGGTAGTCGGGATGGAACGCGATGCTCAGCAGCCCGCCCTCGCCCTCGTCGCGGACCCGGTCGCGGATGTCGAGGAACGGCCGGTCGAGCAGCCGGCCGTCGCGGAAGATGCGGACGGTGCCCTGCTTCTCGCTGACGAAGAGTCGACCGGTGCCGTCGCGCGCCGAGGTGACGTGCGTCGGGGCAGCTAAGCCGCCCGACCTGCGCACCCAGTCGATGCCGATCGCCGCCTGAGCAGGTCCGGCGGGCAGCGTCACCAGCGGCGCCACCACCAGGAGTGCGGTGAGCGCTCCCAGCGAGACACGGAGTCGGGTGGTCCGCATGGGGTCAGGCTACGACGCGGCGCCGGCATCTCGATGAACCTGCGGTACCGGAACCGCGTCCTCGGTCCTGCACAAGGGCGAAACGGATCGTCGACGGGATCACCCGGGCGACTGTGACATCGCCAGGTTGCCAGGGGGACCTCATGCGTCGCATCGCGGCTCTCGTGCTCGCGCCCGCTCTCGTCCTGGGCGTGCTCGCCGTCGACGACACCAGGCGCGAGCGGTCGGCGGCGGCCCGCGCGGTGCAGGCGGCCGACGTCCGCACCGTTCCCCCCGACGTCGTTCTGATCCTGACCGACGACCAGCGGCGCGACACGCTCACCCACATGCGCGCCGTGCGCGAGCACCTTCGCGACAAGGGAACCCGCTTCAGCCGGACGTTGGCACCGACGCCGACCTGCTGCCCGTCGCGGGCCTCCATCCTGACCGGGCTCACCGCGCGCCGGACCGGGGTGTACGGCAACACGCCTCCCCACGGTGGCTGGCGCACGTTCTTCGACAACGGCCTGGAGGACCGGACTCTCGCGACAGCCCTTCAGGCACGCGGCTACCGCACCGGTCTGTTCGGCAAGTACTTCAACGGCTTCGCGCAGAACGAGCTCGGTGCCTCAGCAGGTCACCGGCCTCCCGGTTGGAACACGTTCCTCACGTTCAAGAACAGGACGGGCGGCTACCACGACTACACCCTCACCGACGGCAGCCGCTTCGGGAGCGACGCGGAGGACTACTCGACCGACGTCCTCGGTGCGCGGGCCGCCCGGTTCATCCGGAGCACTGCGACCCAGCAGCCCCTGTTCGTCATGTTCACCCCGTTCGGTCCGCACAAGCCGTACCGACCCGCCCGTCGACACCTCCACGACTACGCCGATCTGCCGTCCTACCGGCCGCGGTCCGTGACGGAGAACGTGGCGGACAAGCCGCCCTTCCTCAGCGACCGCCCGCGCGTCAAGCAGGGAACCATCGACTTCGTCAGAGCGCGCCAGCAGGAGCAGCTCTCGTCCGTAGACGACGCGGTAGCCGGGATCGTGCGCGCCCTGAGGGAGTCGGGTCGACTGCACAACACGCTGCTGGTCTACATGTCCGACAACGGACTGATGATCGGCGACCACCACATGATCGGGAAGGACCTGCCGTACCGCTTCGCGACCGACGTGCCCCTGGTGATCAGGTGGGACGGCCGGATCGACGCGGGTCGGGTGGACCGGCGACTGGCGGCGACCATCGACGTCACCGCCACCATCGCCGAGGCGGCGGGCGCGGACATGACCACCGACGGCCTGAGCCTGCTCGACGAGCCCGGTCGGTCGGACCTGCTGCTCGAGGGTCGCAAGTGGAAGCGCCTGGACGGTTCGGTGCCGCACCCAGCCTTCTGCGGGCTGCGCTCCGCGAGGTATCTCTTCGTGCACTACGCCGACGGCTTCGAGGAGCTCTACGACTACCGGAACGACCCGTACGAGACGCGCAACAAGGCAGCCGACCCCGCCTACAGCATCCAGGTGAGCGCCATGCGCGCCAGGACGCTGCAGGAGTGCGTCCCGGCGCCCCCAGGATTCTCCTGACCCGTACCCGACTACTGGAAGGGCAGCAGGATCGGATCGTCCGAGCAGTTGACGCGCACGAACCAGGCGAACTCGCCGATGGACACCGTGTCACCGAAGAGCTCGAGGGCCAGCGGGTCCCCTTCATCCACGAATGCCTGTAGTCCGGCGGCCCGGTCGCCGGGGGTCAGCTTGTGGTCGCTGGATCCGTGGCTGATCCGCTCACCGAAGCAACTCGGTGTCCCGGGCGTGCCCACCGGATGCGCTGAGGCCACGCCCGGAGTGAGCAGGACTCCGAGCGACACGACCGGAACGATCAACAGACGACGACCGCGCATGCTGGTTCCCCTCCCATTGCGTTGGCCGCCGGAGGGGCGGCCTCTGCGTGAGGCTAGGCATGAGCGATGCGGACGTCCCCCAGGTTCGGTGAAATCACGGCGTTCAGTCACTCAGGGTGCTTGCAGCAGCTGGAGGCCTGGGGCATTGCGGCATTGAGGGGTAGACGCCGGCCGCGCATGGGGTGATGGTGGCGTTGACGCCTCCCAGCCCCCGAGGCGTCGGAGGTGCAGAGGATGCCTACCTGCGGCGGATGCAAGGCCGAGGTCCGGAAAGGCGCTCGGTTCTGCCCCCGGTGCGGTCTCGGCGGCCCGACGAACACCCTCTCCGGCAGCAGCTTGCTGCTGATCCTTGTCGTCTTCGCCGCCGTGGCGTTCGCTCTGACCGCCACCCAGCTGGGGATCATCTGAGGGCCGGGTCGGTGGGCGATACTGGACTCGAACCAGTGACCTCACGCGTGTGAAGCGTGCGCTCTAACCAACTGAGCTAATCGCCCGCGGGCGGGCCCGCGAAAATCGACAACACCCGCCCCTGGAACGAGGCGAAACCCTACCCGATCCGGTTCAGAGGACGGGCACCCAGCCCGGCACCCCTTGGAGCGCCGCGTAGGCCCACAGGGCGCCCGCGACGAAGAGCAGGCCGACCAGCCCGATCATCGCCCGGACCGCGACGGACTGCCGTCCGACCCAGGAGGTCCAGCCGCGCACCTTGCCGCGGGCGTAGTCCAGCAGCCGCCCGGCCCAGGCGAACTCGGTGGCGAGCAGGGCCAGCCCGGCGAAGACGATCAGCCACCCCGGGCCGGGCAGCGGGATCAGGGCGATGCCGCCGAGCACGATCGCCGCGCCGAGGATGCCGATCACGGTCCGATAGACGACGTCGAGGGTGCGGTGGCGCGCGAAGAAGTTCCGGAACGGGTGCCGGAGCGGTGCCTCGTCCTGATCCTGGTGACCCACGACGCCCGGGTCTGTCCCGGTCTGGTCGCTGATGGGCTGCTGGTCGTGCACGACACCCCCTTCGACCCATCACACTCTACGGACTTGGTCGTTGTCAGCGCGGAAGACCGTTTTGCCGACAGCCGGACCGGTCCCCTAGGTTTTCCCGGGCCTCCGTCCGGGGAGCCTTCGGGCAACCCACGGGCTCACGGGTACGCCGAAGTGCGAGGAGCAGGCCATGAACAGTTGGGTGCCGACAACGGTCACGCGCGAGCTGACCGTCCAGCTCGTGGCCCCCGGTGACGGCAGCGTCTCCCTCCCCGTGGTCCTGCACTACGACGTGGCGGATCCCTACGCCGTGCACGCCACCTTCCGCACCGGCCAGGGTGAGGGCGTGTCGTGGGTCTTCGCCCGCGAGCTGCTCACCCTCGGCGTGCACCGCCCGTCCGGCGACGGGGATGTCCGGGTCTGGCCGTCCTGGAGCGCCGGCGCCGAGGTCGTCTTCATCGGCCTGACCTCCCCGGACGGCGAAGCACTCCTGCAGGCACCCACCCGTGACCTGGTCGACTTCCTCGGTCGCACCTACGCGCTGTGCCCCCAGGGCCAGGAGCGCGAACACCTCGACGTCGACGGCGCGATCGAAGCGCTGCTCGCCTCCTAGACACCGCCGAGGGAGACGAAACGTCGGCTCGGGGCCGCCGCCGGGACGCTCGAGGGACGCCAGCGTGAACGCCCGCACACCGGCCGGGACGTGCATCCGCCGGCCGGATTCTTCGCGTCAGGACAGCACCGGGCGGCCGCCGGCGGTGGTCGTCGTTCCCCCGAGCGCCGGGCTCGGGTCACCGGGCTGCCGGACGTTGAGCCCCGCGAGCACAGCTCGCGCCGTCGTGGACAGCTGGTCCGCCTCCTCGTCGCGAGCCTGGTCGGTGAGCCAGGTCGCGAGGTCGAGCTGGGACCGGGCCAGCCAGTAGGGGTAGCGCAGGCTCGTCATCCCCGCCACGGCCGACCGGAAGTCCGCCTCGACGGCCTCGGCGCCCGTTCCTGCCGACCTCAAGGCGCGGAACCTCGCGAGCTGCGCCCGCAGGTACGGCGGGACGTGACCCGGCGGGCTGCTGCCGACCATGTCCAGCAGCCGGTCGGCCTCGTCTATCTGCCCCAGGGCGAGGCACGCCTCGACCGCGGTCGGCCAGGCCACCCGGAAGGTCTCCCGGCTCAGGCCTAGGGCCTGCGTGTGCAACGACTCCCATGCCATGTCCACGGCCTCGGCCAGTCGGCCACCGGCGAGGAAGACCGTGGCGCTCGCCGCCCTCGCGATCTGGCGGTCCTGGAGGTTGTCGCCCTCCACCCACTCCCGACAAGGCGGCCACATGGGGAGCCGCACGGTCCGGCTCCCCCCGCCAGGCATGGAGCACGGCGAGGCGCGCGTGGACGTCACCGAAGCCCTCTCCCGACGCCAGGCGGGCCCGAGCCGCGTCCTCGACCAGTTGCCAGTCACCGCGGAACAGCTGGTCGAGCCATAGGTTGGCCAGGAGGACCTGTTCGGTGCCCCGGTCACCGAGGCGTCGGGCCAAGGCGAGCCCTGCGGTCGCGATCTCGTCCAGCCCAGGCCGGTCCGTGCTGAGCATCGAGTCGGTCAGGTTGCCGTAGGCGTCGAGCGCCGCAGGGGAGTCGCCATGGTCCAGCGCCAGCTGCAGGGCGAAGGTGTAAAGGGCGGCGGCTTCGATCTCCCGGCCGACGGACTGGAGGAAGCCGCCCTTGGTGACCAGGCCGTTCGCCACGAGGCTGGGCAGCGCGAGGGCCTCGCCGACGGTGAGGGCACGGTCGAGCAGCGCGACCGTGTCGGCGTCCCCAAGGCCCTGCATCCAGCTGAGCCGGCCCAGGCGCAGCGCGATCTCGGCGTAGGCCGCGTCCGGCTCCCCCTCCGAGAGGGTCTCGTACGCCTCGCGGAGCACGCCGAGGGCCTCGGACGGAGTGGACTGGATGGCACTCAAGCCGCGCAGCCGCGCGGCCTGACGGACCTGGCCGTCGGCCTGGTACGCCTCGGCGGAGGCGAGGAACAGCCTCCTCATGTCGTCGTCCCTCAGGGTGGACCGCGCCATCTGGCCGGCCCGTTCCAGCAGGCCTGCGGCGTCCCGCGGGTCGACGCAGAGACCGGCGGCTGCCTGAAAGGCGAGCAGAGCGGCCTCGGGGGCACCTAGCCGCTCGGCTCGTTCGCCGGCTCGGACGTTGGCCTCGTACGCGAGGGCACGCACCTCTACCGCGTCGGGGTCACCGACGGACGTGCCCAGGGCTTCGGTGTAGTGCGCGGCGATGACGTCGATGATCTCGTCGCCGTCGTCGGGGAACGCGGACCGGAGGTGTGCGGCCGCGGCGAGGTGCAGGGCCTTGCGCTCGACCTTGGTGAGCGTCTCGTAGGCGACGGCCCGGAGCATGGCCTGGGCGAAGCCGTACTGCCCTCGCTGCGGTAGCGAGGATCGGCCCGGACGCTGAACACGTCACGGTGCACGAGGTCCGCCAGCAGCGCATCGAGGTCGTCGTCGGACAGGCCGGAGACGGCTCCGGCGGCGCTGCGCGGGAAGGTGCCGCGGAACACCGACAACGAGCGGACGAGCGAACGGGACTCGAGCGGAAGGGAGTCCAGCCGGGCAGCGATGAGGGACGTCAGCGTGGCGGGGACCGTCAGCGAGGCAAGCTCGGCGAGATCCGCCACCAGCGTGTAGACCCCCTCGCGAGGGACGATGTGGTCGCGGTCGATCAGCGCCCGGATCGTCTCGATCGCGTACAGGGGGATGCCTTCCGCCTGGGCGACGATGCGGTCCTTCACCGGCGCAGGCAGTCCGGGCACCAAGTCCTCGAGCATGGCCGCAACGGCAGCGGCCGGCAGCGGGTCCAGGTAGATGGTGGTGGCATTGCGTCGCCCCGATCCCCAGCCCGGGCGGCGGTCCATCAGGTCCGGCCGGGTGATGAGGAGCACGAAGACGGGGAACTCGGCCGGACCAGTCGAGCAGGTGCTCGATGAAGTCGAGGAGGCCGGAGTCGGCCCACTGGCCGTCCTCGACCACGAGGACGACCGGGCTGGTCCGGCTGAGACGCTCGATCAGGAGGCGCCAGCCGGAGAACAGCTCCTCACGGGTGAGTCCCTCCCCGTCGTCGAGCCCGACCAGGCGACCGACCCGAGGGATCAGGAAGTCCCGCTCCGCGGGGTCGTCGACGTAGCGCGCAAGCCCGTCCTCGACCTTGTGGCGCACTACGTCGGACGGGTCCTCCTCGGCGATTCCGAAGCGCTGCCGGACCATCTCGGCCAGGGCCCAGTAGGCGACGCCGTCGCCGTAGGACAGGCAGTGCCCGACGTGCCACAACAGGAGGTCCGCGATGCCGTCCGTGTACTTGTCGAACTCCCAGGCGAGACGCGACTTGCCGACACCGGCCTGCCCGCTGACGGTGACCAGCCGTGCGGTGCCCCGGTCCGCCGTGTCGTGCAGCATCGCCTTCACCAGCGCGAGCTCGGTCTCATGCCCGACGAACCCGGCCTCGAGCCCGTCGACCCGCGCCGCGCCTCTGACGCCTGCAACCACCCGGGTCGCCTGCCAGAGCCGGAGTGGTTCCGCCTTCCCCTTGACCGTGAACTCGCCGGCGTCGGCATACGCGATCGACGCGTGCGTCGCTCCCCGGGTGACCTCGTCCACCAGCACGGTGCCGGGCTCTGCCGCCGACTGGACCCGCGACGCGGTGTTCACCCGGTCGCCGACGACGAGGCCCTCCTCCGGGTTCACGATCGACGCCGCCTGCCCGGTGACGACCCCCGCGCGGGCGGCGAGGCCGGGCACACCGAGCCGTTCGCCGAGCCCGGGTATCGCGGCGACGACGTCGAGCGCAGCCCGCACGGCTCGCTCCGCGTCGTCCTCGCGGGCGACCGGTGAGCCCCCAGACGGCCATCACGGCGTCACCGATGAACTTCTCGACGCTCCCGCCGTACCGCGCGACGATCAGCCGGGCGGTCTCGAAGTACTCCGACAGGAGGGACCTGACGTCCTCCGCGTCCCTCGACTCCGAAAGCGCCGTGTAGCCGACGAGGTCGATGAAGAGGACGGACACCTGCCGCAGCTCCGCGGGTCCGGTGACTCGAGACGCATCGGCGCGTGGCTCGGGCATCGTGCCCGTCTCGCCGCCGGTGCGTCGGGACCCGCACTCCCCGCAGAACTTCTCCCCGCCGACATACGCGGTGCCGCACGCGGCGCACGCCTCGACCGGCACCAAACGGGCGCCGCACTCCCCGCAGAACTTGCGGCCGGCCTCGTTGGCGGCACCGCATGACGCGCACGCCACCGATGTCACCGCCCACCTGCCGTCCTCGCGACGGCGACGGCGTCGGTCGACGCCGTCCGCCGCGACCTGAGCGGAAGGCTACGAGCAATCGCCAGGACACGGGTGCCGAACGGGTCACCCGGCGTGGCGGGCTCCCCCGACGACGGTCGCGGCGACCGGCCTGCCGCCGAGGTGCGCGACGACGTCGGCCTCGTGCTCGGCGGCGAGAACGGCCAGGTCACCGTGGGCCCCGACCGCAAGGTGCCCGACGTCGTCGCGCCGCAGCGAGTGGGCGGCGCCGAGGGTGGCCGCCCGGAACGCCTCGTCCACCGAGAGGCCCATGGCCAGGCAGGCCAGCTGGATCGCGTACGGCATGGACTCGCACCACGACGTCCCCGGGTTGCAGTCGGTCGCCAGGGCCAGCTCGACACCCGCCTCGCGCAGGACCGCGGCGTGCCCCCAGGCCTGCGAGCGCAGCGACAGCGTCACCGTGGGCAGCAGGACGCCGACGACTCCGGCCGCCGCCATCGCCCGGGCGTCCGGCTCGCTCACGTGCTCGAGGTGGTCGGCGCTGGCGCAGCCCAGCTCGGCCGCCAGCCCGGCCGCACCGGTGCGCGCGATCTCCTCCGCGTGCAGCCGCAGCCCCAGGCCCTCCTCGCGGGCCGCGAGCAGGATCCGCCGGGCCTCGTCGACCGTGAACACCCCCTGGTCGCAGAACACGTCGCACCAGCGCGCCCCGGCGGCGGCCGCCGCGGGGATCGTGGCGATCACCTCGGCGACGTACTCCCCGCGGTCACGGCCCGCCGGGACGACGTGCGCGCCGAGGTAGGTGGCCTCGAGCCGGACGGGCGTACGCCGGGACAGCTCACCGACCAGCCGCAGCAGGCGCAGCTCGGCGTCCGGCGTCAGGCCGTAGCCGCTCTTGATCTCCATCGTCGTCGTGCCGTGCGACAGTGCCGCCGCCGCCCGGCCCGTCGCCAGGTCGAGCAGCTCCTCGTCGCTCGCCGCGGCAGTGGCCTCGACCGTGGTGCGGATGCCACCGCCGTCGTAGGGGGTGCCGGCCAGACGCGCGATGAACTCTCCCCGGCGCACCCCCGCGAACAGGAGGTGGGTGTGGGGTCGACGAAACCCGGGACGACGCAGGCCCCCGACGCGTCGAGCTGCTCCTCCGGCGCATCGGCCGGGAGCTCGCCTCGCGGCCCGGTCCAGGCCACCCGCCCCTCGCGGACGACGACGGCCGCGTCGGCGAGCGGCTCGCCGACCATCGTGAGCAGGCGGCCGATGTGGCGGACGGTCAGGTTCATACGGCGATCCTGCCCGCCGGTGCGTCAGCCGGTCACGCGCCCGGCCGTGGCGGCCACGACTCCGACGAGGACGATCAGGCACCCGAGCAGCTGCACGGACGAGGGCCGCTCGTCGAGGACAGCGGCCGAGAGGGCGACCGAGGCCACCGGCTGCAGCAGCAGGATCACCGAGGTGAGCGCGGCCGGCACCCGGGGCAGCGACACCGCGATCAGCAGCCACCCGACCACCTGCGAGGTGATCGCGAGGACGACCAGCCAGCCATGGGCCGGCCAGGACGGGGTCAGGTCGACGCCGCCGACCCAGGGACCCATCGCCGCGCGACAGCACCGCACCCACCAGGGTCGCGTCGAAGAGCGGGCCAGCGGCCCGTCGCAGGTCACGGGAACCCTGGCGGAGGAGCAGCAGGAAGCCGGCGTACGCGATCGAGGTCCCGATCCCGAAGACCACACCCAGCGCCGGGTCCTCGCCGTAGGCGCCGGAGCCCACCACGCCGGAGATCAGCACCACCCCGACCAGGACCACCGGCACGGCGGCGACCAGCCGGGCGCTGGGCCGCTCGTGCAGCAGCCACCAGGCGATGATGCCGACGAACACGACCTGCAGGTTGCCGAGCACCGTCGCGATGCCGGCGCCGACCGAGGCGATCGCGTGGTGCCAGAGGACCAGGTCGAGGGCGAAGAAGACACCGGCACCAGCGCGAGCCACCGCTCACGGGCCGAGCCGGGTGCCATACCGTCTGTCCTCGCGCAGCATGAGCAGGGCCAGCACCGGCAAGGCGTAGAGGCAGCGGAAGGTGGCGGCGGTGGCAGGAGCGGTGTCGGCCAACCGGACCAGCGTGGCGGAGCTGGCGATGCAGCCCGCGCCGGCCGCCGCGGCGAGCACCGGCCGGTCGGTCAGCGCCACGCCGCCCTCCTCTCGGGTATCGTCAGTACCGTTGCCCGGTTACGCTCATGACGCGGGCGACACTAGCAGCGAGAGGAGCCGTCGTGGACTTCGGCCATGACACCGGGTGCGCCCTCTCGACGGTTGTCGAACTGGTGAACACCGCGCCCGGCCGGTCCCCGCACGACGGCCTGACCGACCTCGGCGCGCTGCATGCCCTGGTGGAGCGGCAGAAGATCTCCGACGTCGGCCGGCTGACCCGTGACGACCTCACCGCCGTGCGGCGGCTGCGTGACCGGCTGCACGCCGTCTTCGTCGCCGAGGACGAGCCGGCCGCCGTGCGGCTGGTCAACGACCTCGTAGCGGACGCCCGGACCACGCCGCGGCTGACCGACCATGACGGCTGGCCGCTGCACATCCACTACTTCGCGCCAGGTGTCGGGCTGGCCGAGCACATCGCGGCCGACTGCGGCATGGCCCTGGCGTTCGTCATCGCCGCCGGCGAGCGGGCCCGGCTGGCTGTCTGCGCCGCCCCCGACTGCGAGCGGGTGCTCGTCGACCTCTCGCGCAACCGGTCCAAGCGCTACTGCGACAGCCGCACCTGCGGCAACCGGCTGCACGTCGCGGCCTACCGCGCCCGCCGCAAGACCGGCTGAAAATGATCACGGGGACGTGATCACTGTCCCCCGACCGTCGTGAGTTCAGCGCTGTCGGGGGCAAATGGTCACGGGGACGTGATCATTGCGGGCGTTGGCGCAGGAGCCCGTACGCGGGGCAGGTGGCTGTCAGGGTTGCCAGGGTGGGCTGTGGGTGCCGTCGAGCATGGGGATACGGATGCCGACCTCGCGGGCTGCCTGCTCGGCGATCTCGTAACCGGCGTCGGCGTGCCGCAGCACCCCCGTCCCCGGGTCGTTGGTCAGCACCCGGGTGACCTTGTCGTAGGCCATGGTCGGTGCCGTCGGCGACCACGACGACGCCGGCGTGGATCGACTTGCCGATGCCGACCCCGCCGCCGTGGTGCACCGACACCCAGGTCGCGCCGGACGCTGTGTTGAGCAGCGCATTGAGGACCGGCCAGTCGGCGACCGCGTCAGTGCCGTCCTTCATCCCCTCGGTCTCCCGCTCCGGCGAGGCCACCGAGCCGGCGTCGAGGTGGTCGCGGCCGATCACGACCGGCGCCGAGACGGCTCCCGAGGCCACCAGGTCGTTGAAGGCCTGGCCCGCGACGTGCCGCTCGCCGTAGCCGAGCCAGCAGATCCGCGACGGCAGCCCCTGCCCCTTGACCTTCTCGGCCGCGAACCGGACCCAGCGCTGCAGCTGGTCGTCGTCGGGGAACGCCTTCAGCACCGCGTCGTCGGTCGCCGCGAGGTCGGCCGCCGAGCCGGACAGGCAGGCCCACCGGAACGGCCCGGCTCCCCGGGCGAACAGCGGCCGGATGTAGGCGAGCACGAAGCCCGGGTAGGAGAACGCGTCGGCGAAGCCCATGTCCTGCGCCTGGCCGCGCAGCCCGTTGCCGTAGTCGAAGACCACCGCGCCGGCCCGCTGCAGGTCGACCATCGCCCGGCAGTGCACCGTCATGGACTCGCGGGACCGGTCGACGTACTCCGAGGGCTTGGCCGACCGCAGCTCGATGCGCCTCCTCCAGCGACATCCCGTGCGGCACGTAGCCGTTGAGCGCGTCGTGGGCCGAGGTCTGGTCGGTGACGACGTCCGGCACCCAGCCGCGCCGGACGAGCTCGGGCAGCACGTCCGCGCAGTTGGCCACGACCGCCACCGACAGGGCACGGCGCTCCCGCTTGGCGGCCTCGACCCGGGCGATGCCGTCGTCGAGGGAGTCGGCGATCTCGTCCAGGTAGCCGTGCTCGAGCCGGCGCTGGGCCCGCCACGGGTCCACCTCGATGCACAGCGCCGCCCCGCCGTTGCCGGTCACGGCGAGCGGCTGTGCGCCGCCCATCCCGCCGAGGCCGCCCGTGAGGGTGACCGTCCCGGCCAGGGTGCCGCCGAAGTGCTGGTTGGCCACCTCGGTGAACGTCGCGTAGGTGCCCTGCAGGATCCCCTGGGTCCCGATGTAGATCCACGAGCCGGCCGTCATCTGGCCGTACATCATCAGACCGGCGTCCTCGAGCTCCCGGAAGTGCTCGGGCGTCGCCCAGCGAGGCACCAGCAGCGAGTTGGCGATCAGCACCCGCGGTGCGCCCTCGTGGGTGCGGACCACCCCCACCGGCTTTCCCGACTGCACCAGCAGCGTGTCGTCGGGCGCCATCGTGCGCAGCGAGTCGACGATGGCGTCGAAGGCCTCCCAGGAGCGCGCGGCCCGGCCGTTGCCGCCGTAGACGACCAGGTCGTCCGGCCGCTCGGCCACCTCCGGGTCGAGGTTGTTGTGCAGCATCCGCAGGGCGGCCTCGGCCCCCCACGACTGGCAGGTCAGCTGGCTGCCGCGCGGTGCGCGGACCGGTCGGGCTCCGTCCATAGACCGCACCCTAGTGACCGGCCAGTGCCCTCAGGTGCCTCAGGGACACCACCCGGATGGCCCCAACGCACCGGTCGGCCTAGGTCCATCGGTCGGCGGACTCGACGCGATGGGGCGATGGCCGCGGCGGCGCGCAGCCAGTTACATGTCTCCATGACCATCGAGGCCTCCGCCGGAGAAGCCGTCGTCCGCGCGCTCGTCGCCGGCGACGTGCTCGCGCTGCAGGCCATGGTCCACCCCGAGCTGGTCGACCACTCGGCGGTCCCCGGCCAGCCGGAGGGCTGGGCCGGCCTGCGCGAGCGGGCGATGACACTGTGCGCCGCCGTACCCGACTCCGACGTGCCGGTTGAGGTGCTCTGCGTCGACGGCGACACGGCGATGTGCCGGGTCCGGCTCACCGGGATACCCAGAACTGGACCTGGCGCCAGCCCGGCGGACCTCATGGTCGTCTTCGTCCTGCGGTTCCAGGACGGGCTGCTGCGGGAGATCTGGACGTCCTCGGACCTCCGGCTGCCCAGCGACGCCAGCCTGGCCTGACCCACCAGGTGGGCCGATACCTCCCGTCAGGGGTCGACGTCGGCGGCGGCCCGCTCCGCGAAGACGCCGGCCAGCCGGGCGGTGACCGGTCCGGGCGCGATCTCCTGGTCGCCGATCGCGTGCACCGGCTGGACGTCGCGGGTCGAGGAGGTCAGAAAGACCTCGTCGGCCTCGGTGAGCACCGCAGCCGGCAGATCCGCCTCGGTGACGTCAGCCCACTCGAGGAGCAGGGCGCGCGTGACCCCCGCCAGGCAGCCCGAGGTCAGCGGCGGCGTCAGCACCTCGCCGTCCCGGACCACGAAGACGTTCGTCCCGGTCCCCTCGCAGAGCTGCCCGGCGGTGTTCGCGAACAGCGCCTCGCCGGCGCCGTGGGCCCGCGCGTGGGCCAGGGCGACGACGTTCTCGGCGTACGACGTGGTCTTGAGCCCGGCGGTCGCCCCGTGCTCGTTGCGCGTCCACGGCACCATGACGACCTTGGCCGACGCAGCCCACGCACGGGTGGGGGCGAGCGCCACGACGAGGGTCGGGTCGGCGTCGCCGCGCTCCGAGCCGAGCGGGCTGGTGCCTCCGGTCAGGGTGATCCGCAGTCGCAGGGTGGCGCCGAGGTGCTCGGCATTTGCGGCCAGCGTCTCGACGACGGCTCCGCGCAGGGTCGCCTCGTCGGGCAGCGGCAGGCCGAGGCCGCGCGCCGAGACGGCCAGCCGGGCGAGGTGCCGGGTGAGGGCGAACGGCACGCCGCCGACCACCTTGGCGGCCTCGAACACCCCGTCCCCGACGGTCATCCCGTGGTCGAAGACGGACACCTGCGCCTCGCCGTCGTCGACGACGGCCCCGTTCACCCATACCCTCACCGCACCTCCTCGGCGACGGCGAGCAGCCGGCGCGCCTTGAGCTCGGTCTCGTCCCACTCCTGGTCGGGGTCGGAGCCCCACGTGATGCCGGCCCCGGTGCCCAGGTGCAGCCGGTCGTCGCGCCTCCAGAACGTCCGGATCCCCACTGCGAGCGCGCTCGTGCGCCGCCCCGCGTCCACCCAGCCCACCGCGCCACAGTAGGGGCCGCGCGAAGTCGCCTCGAGAGCCCGGATGGCGGCGAGGGCGCTGGACTTCGGGGCGCCGGTCACCGACCCGGGCGGGAACGCGGCGGCCAGCAGGTCCGGCCAGCCGACGTCCTCGCGCAGCACCGCGCGGACGGTGGACACCAGGTGCACCAGCCCCGGGTGCTGCTCCACGGCGCACAGGGCGGGCACCTCGACCGACCCGGTGCGGGCGACGATCCCGAGGTCGTTGCGCACCAGGTCGACGATCATGACGTTCTCGGCCCGGTCCTTGTCGGTCAGGCCGTCCGCCGTGACCGCGGTGCCCTTGATCGGCCCGGACTCGACGAGTCGCCGTCGCGGCGCAGGAACAGCTCGGGCGAGGCGGTCACGACCTCCAGCCCGTACGCGGGAAGGCTGACCGTCCCGGCGTACGGCGCGGGGTTGCCCTTCGCCAGCAGGCCGGCGAGCCCGCACATCTCGGCGCCGTCCGGCAGCCCCGCCGCGAGTACCCGGCACAGGTTGACCTGGTAGTAGTCCCCCGCCGCGATGCCCTCCCGGATCCGATGGACCCCGGCGACGTACTCGTCCCGGCTCATCGACGACGACCACGCCGCGGCCGGCACGCCGGGCCAGCGGCCCGTCGGCGGCGGGGCCTCGCGGACCTCGCGGAACCGGGCACACACCACCTCGCCCTCGAAGCCGAGGACGACCGCCCACCAGCCCGCGCCGTCAAGCGCAGCCGGGTCGTCGGTGACGTCGGCCAGGTCGGTCGCCAGCCGCCCGGCGAACCAGGCGTAGGGCTGGCTACTCGAGAGCACCGACCGCGCCCTCGACGGCCTCGACGATCCTCGGCAGGAGGCGGTCCACGGCGGCGATCTGCCCGGCCACCTCACGGTCCACGTCCATCGGCGCCACCTCGGCCCGGACGGCCCCATGGGCGGCGCCGCTGGCCGCGCCGGGAGCTGCGACGGAAGCCCGGAGGTCGATGGCCTGGGCGGCGGCCAGGATCTCCACGGCGAGCACCGACCGGACGTTGGCGACGACCTCGCGCAGCTTCCGCACCGACGTCCAGCCCATCGAGACGTGGTCCTCCTGGTTGCCCGAGGTCGGGATGGTGTCGACGCTACTGGGATGGGCCAGCACCTTGTTCTCGCTCACCAGCGACGCGGCGGTGTACTGCGCGATCATGAACCCCGAGTTGGTCCCGGGGTCCTTGGCCAGGAAGGCCGGCAGGTCACGGGAGAACGCCCGGTCGAGCATCCGGTCGGTGCGCCGCTCCGCGATCGACGCGAGCTCGCTGACCGCGATCGCGAGCATGTCGCCGGCGAACGCGAGCGGCTCGCCGTGGAAGTTGCCGGTCGACATGACCTCGCCGTCCGGGACGATCACCGGGTTGTCGACGATCGAGCCGAGCTCGATGTCGATGACCCGGCGGGCGTGGGAGAGGACATCGCGGACCGCGCCGTGCACCTGCGGAGCACACCGCAGGCAGTAGGAGTCCTGCACTGCGTGGTCGCTTTCCCGGTGGCTGGCCACCAGGGGGCTGCCGGCGAGCATCCGCCGCAGGTTGCCCGCCGACGCGAGCTGACCGGGGTGCGGGCGGATCACCTGCACGCGCTCGTCGTACGGCCGGTCGGTGCCCAGCAGCGCCTCGACGCTCATCGCGCAGGCGATGTCGGCCACCTTGACCAGCAGGCCGATCTCGTCGACGGCCAGCGCGAGCATCACCTGCATCGGCTCGGTGCCGTTGATCAGCGACAGCCCCTCCTTGGCCGCCAGCGTGAGCGGCTCGAGCCCCTCCTCGGCGAGCAGCTCCGCGCTCGGACGGCCGTCCAGGTCCCGGTCACCGGTGCGGCGCAGCCGGCCCTCCCCGACCAGCGGCTGAGCCAGGTGGGCCAGCTGGGCGAGGTCGCCGGAGGCGCCCACCGAGCCCTTGCCCGGGATGACCGGCAGCAGGCCGCGGTCGAGCAGCTCGAGCAGCCGGCGCGGCAGGTCGGGGCGGACACCGGAGTACCCCGCGGCCAGGGTCCTTGCCCGGAGCAGCAGCAGGCCACGTACGACGTCGTCCGGGAGCGGCTGCCCCACGCCCGCGCTGTGCGAGCGGACCAGGGCCAGCTGCATCCGCTCCAGGTCGGCCCGGCCGACGTGGGTGTCGGCCAGCGCGCCGAACCCGGTGGTCACGCCGTACATGACCTGGTCCGCCTCGACGGCTCTCTCGACGACCGACCGGCTGAACTCCATCCGGTCCCCCACGCCGGTGCCGAGCTCGGCTCGAGCGCTGCCCCGGGCCACGGCGACGAGGTCCTCCAGAACCAGCGCGTCGCCGGTCACGGTGACGGTTCGGGAGGCGGGCGGAGGGGTCGTGGGGGTGGGCATGGCGGGCAACCTAGCGCCCCGCCCGGGGGGTGTTCCGCGTTGGTCGGGCTCCTGGCGATGGGCTATGGTCTACTCCGCACAGAGGGGCACTGCGGGGGCGCTCCTGTCTGTCGCGCGGACGTGGCTCAGTTGGTAGAGCATCACCTTGCCAAGGTGAGGGTCGCGGGTTCGAATCCCGTCGTCCGCTCGGAAGTCTCGAGATCTTTCGGGACTCACTCGGTGGAGTGGCCGAGAGGCGAGGCAACGGCCTGCAAAGCCGTCTACACGGGTTCAAATCCCGTCTCCACCTCGAGCTCCACCAAGTTCCAACCGAATTTAACCGCTGCTCCCGCAGCAGAGGGCGATTGGCGCAGTCTGGCTAGCGCGCTTCCCTGACACGGAAGAGGTCACAGGTTCAAGTCCTGTATCGCCCACCAGCAAGCCCCCTGGTCACAGGGGGTTTTGTGCTTTGCGGGCCAGCGGCGAGGATCAGTGGCCCAAGGCGCCGGTGCCGATCCCGCCGCCACCGGCTAGCTCGTCGCGCTCCTTCGCGCACCTGGCGCACCTCAGGTAGTGGCCGTCCGGGCTGCCCGGGTAGCGGATCCGGAGGTAGCGGTGGCCCAAGATGGCGCAGAGCACGCGCTTCATGCCCTAGAGCCTGATCGCGATGCCCGCGTCGCGCAAGGCTGAATAGTGTGGCCACATGCTCTGCGGAGATCGAGTCAGCCTCCGCCTTGTGCGTGAGCAAGATCTGGTCGAGCTCTACGCGTTCGAGACCGATCTGGCCTCCCGAGGCTCCTACTTTCCTCTCGGTGTGAGGAGCCACACTGCACTTCGGGCCGAGTTCGACAAGGAACGGTCTGTGGGACAGGGACGAAGGCCTGCTCCTCATCACCACACCCGACGAGATCGTCGGGGAGATCGAGTTCTTCCCGATCACGCACTACCTGGTGGGCTACGAGATCTCCTACCAGCTATTTGGCGACCACCACGCCGGTCACGGGTACACCAGCGAAGCGGTCAGTTTGCTGGTCGACTATCTGTTCGGGCTCAAGCGAGTCAACCGGCTGCAGCTGAACATCCATCCCGACAACCAGGCATCCAGACGCGTCGCGGAGAAGTGCGGCTTCACCTTCGAAGGAGTCATGCGCGGCGCGTGGTTCCACCGCGGCGCCTACCGGGACCTCGAGATCTGGTCCCTGCTTCGTGACGAGATCACCACCAAGTAGACCTACGTCAGACCCTCAGCACTCTGTCTAATCGATCCAGAAGGCTAGACCATCGTGACGACGAGGTAGAGCACGAGCAGCAGCGCGATCCCGAGCAGGACGCGGCTGACAAGACGGTGCCCCCACTTCACCCCGGCGGCCGAGACAGCGACGAGAGCGAAACCCAGGCTAGCCACAGCCACGGGGCGCGGCCGGTCACCAGTCGCAGGCCGACGGCGAGCACCAAGAACGTCACCGCGGCCGCAAACATCGACACCCGCCACTCGTGCCACGTCTTCGCCGGTCCTCCAAGCATGGCGTGGCGCAATTCGGCCTTGGTGATCATCACGGCTCCCCCTGATCTGGCACCCGAGGTTAGCTCGGCCCCCGGCGGGGCACCCCGCCTCTTATGCTGCTGGGGGTGTCGTCCGTGCGGGCTGGCCGGGGACCTGTCGGCACCGCGCGTCTCTGGATCAGGGCGGTGCTGGCCCGCCGGATAGCCAGCCGGGCCGTGTACGGCGAGCGCCCCTGACAACCACGAGAGCGCCAGCTGACGGCTGGTCAACGTGACGGCGGCTCGGTTTCGCCGAGTCCGGACGGTGGAATCAGGAGCCCGTCGGGCCAGGCACTTTCTCAGACGCCGGAGGACAGCATGGCCACGTTCGCCCCTGAGGACCGCCCCGTCCACACCGCCCTGGGCGAGTGCCAGGACGAGGTCGACGACTTGCGCGCGGCACTGGAGTCACGTCCGGTCATCGACCAGGCCAAGGGCGTTCTCGTCGCCCGGCACGGCTGCACCCCCGACAGGGCCTTCGAGATGCTCTCGCGCGCGTCTCAGCGGGAGAACCGCAAGGTGCGCGACCTCGCTGCCGACGTCGTCGCCAGCGAGCAGGGCCCCACGACGGAAGCGCCACCAGCCAGTTAGCCGGAGACCATCGCGCTGCTGCTGGGGTAACCGGACCTCCAGGCATCGACATCCGCTTCCCGCACGAGCCAGTCCCCTGGCCGGCGCGGGTGGGTGGTGATGGCGGTGAGCTCTCGGTCGGTGACGGCCCGCACGATCTCCCGGTACGGCACGTCGGCGTGCTCGGCGGCGTCGACGAGGTCGAGCCAGTCGTTGGAGTGCAGCGTCGTGGGCGAGGGGTGGGCCATGCCTGAGTGATCGGGGGGTCTGGACGGTCGCTCGAACACCCAAACGGGTGACGCCACGTCAGGTCGCGCGCGGGCCCCTGTCACGGAGGCAGCACTGCCGTAGCCGTTCCGGCCTTCTGCCGGCGGTCCCGGCGATATCGACCCATCTGGGTCGTCCGACCGGTCCGCCCCACCGGGCCGCTCGACCGATGGGAAGCGGGGATCACGGCGACCACAATCAGCAGACCGGCGAGGGGCGGAGGGGACCTGTCGCCGGACGGGGAATCGGTCGAGCAGCGGCCGCGGGGGGCTCGCGCTGACTCTCGGGGGCAGCGCGAGCACCTGGCCCCTCGGAGCTTCACCAGAGGTCGACTGCGCCCCGACGACCCGCAGGTCAGCTCGTGTGCGCGTGCGCTCCGTGCGGCTGGTCGTCCTCGGTCCGGCGGCGCAGCCCGCCGAAGATGATCTGGATGACCCCGATGATGGCGACCAGGGCGCCGATGAGCTGGTCGCCCGCGTCCTCCCCGTAGATCATTCCGGCGATGCCGAGGACGAGCAGGGCAACCCCGAGGCCCGCGAACACGATGGAGAAAGGCAATGACTTCACGGTGTTCTCCTCGATCGAGCGGCTGGTGATCACGGACGGTAGCCGCCTCGACATCCCCGGTGCGCGCGCCACGCCACATCGCACCCGACCGGTGGAGCGGTGATCGTCCGAACGGCCAGGGCGTCGACGCCACGCGTCGCGGCTAGGTCGATGACACGACCAGCGGCACTGCCTTCAGCATGATGTAGGCGAGGGCGAGCAGGGTGGCGGTCGCCACGGTCCGGGAACTCACGGCGGTGGTCGTTCCCCGCGCCCATGATCGCTACACCGGCGTCCCGCCTGACGGGCCTCCCGCCGGTCGGCAGGTCAGGCGGACAGCGGCCGGCTGCGGCGCTCGGCCCAGCTCTCCACGGACCCCATGCGGACCATCCAGTCGCCGGGCCGACGCGGGTGCGTGACCGTCGCGTCCAGATCGCCCTTGGTGGCCGCGGCCACCAGCTCGGCGTACGTCACCCCGACGTAATCGGCCGCGACAAGCAGGTCCATCCAGTTGTTGGCCGGGAACATCAGCGGGGCGTAGGTCATGACCCGGTCATCGGCATGGCTTGGCACGGCCTTGACCCGGGGGTCACCCGGACGGGTCAGCGCTGCCCCGCCGACTGCCGAGATGGATCTCGCGGACCGTCTCCACGGTGTCGGCCTCGGCCGGCGTCTTGTCCGGGCGGTGCCGCAGCACCCGGGCGAACCGCAGCGCCATCGCGGCCGGGTAGCGAGGCGAGGTCTGCACCCCGTCGAAGGCCACCTCGACCACCAGTTCGGGCCGCACCTGCACCACCCATTCGCTGGACGTGACGGCCAGCTCCTGCAGGCGCCTCGTCTGCCATTCCAGCATCTCGTCGGTCAGGCCCTTGAAGGTCTTGCCGAGCATCACGAACCCGCCGCCGGCCGGGTCGACCGCCCCCAGGTGCAGGTTCGACAGCCAGCCGCGCCGGCGGCCGTGACCCCACTCGGCCGCCAGCACGACGAGGTCGAGCGTGTGCCGGGGCTTGACCTTCAGCCAGCCGGTTCCGCGCCGGCCGGCCTCGTAGGGCGCCCCGAGCGACTTGGCCACCACGCCCTCGTGTCCCCTCGCCAGGGTGTCGGCGACGAACGCCTGCGCCGCGTCGAGATCACTCGTGACGGTCCGGGGCACCCGCAGGTCCTCCGGCACGGCGTTCGCGAGAGCAGCGAAGCGCTCCTCACCGGGCAGAGACAGCACGTCCTCTCCGTCGAGGTGGAGTACGTCGAAGGCGTACGTCGACAAAGGGGCCGTCTCGCGCGCCGCCGCCACGTCGACCCGGGAGCCGACCCTGCTGCCCGTCACCTGGAAGGGGCGCGGCCGGCCGTCCGGCCACAACGAGATCGCCTCGCCGTCGAGGACCGCGGACCGGACCGGCAGCGACAGGGCGCTCTCGACGACCTCGGGCACCCGCGAGGTGATGTCGTCGAGGCTGCGGGTGAACACCGCGACGTCACTGCCGTCGCGGTGGACCTGCACGCGGACCCCGTCGAGCTTCCACTCCAGTGCGGCGGTGCCGAGCCGCTGCAGCGCCGACTCCACATCGTCACCCGGCGAGGCCAGCATCGGCTGCACCGGCCGGCCGACCTGGAGGCGGAACTCGGCGAGGCCGTCGGCGCCGCGCTCGAGCGCCGCCACCGCGACCGGCCCGACCGCCCCGCGCAGCATGACTGCCCGCCGCACGTCCGCGGCGGGGAGACCGGTGGCCCGCGCGACCGCGTCGAGCATCACACCCTCGAGCGCCCCCTGCCTGCAGCTCTCCGGTCAGCAGACCTCTCAACAGCCCCTGTTCGAGCTCCGTGGCGCGGGAGAACAGCGCCGCGACCTGACGGGCCCGCTCCGACTGGGAGCCGGCGCCGGACAGCCCAGCGACCTGATCCAGCGCGCTGTCCACCTCGGCCACGGACAGCGTCGGAGACGCCGCCGGCTCGGGCAGGTCACGCAGGGACGCCCAGCCGACGCCGGTCCGGCGCTGGCGCAGCTCGCCCGAGAGGTAGGCGACGACGATGGGCACCTCGACCGGCGAGGCGGCCTGCAGGCAGCCCGCCACCGCCGCCGACTTCTCTGTACGCTTCGTCGTCGCCGGACGACCGCCCGGGACGCTGCGGCGACGTCGACGAGCAGCACGGGCACATTCTCCGCTGCCCCACCGACAGCCGGCGGGTCACGCCCCCAGGTCGGTCAGCGCGTCCAGGACGCCGCGGTGGAACGTCGGGTAGGCGTAGATCATCGTGCGCAGCGTGGCCACCGGGACCCGCGCGTGCACCGCCAGCGTCAGCATCGAGAGCACCTCGCCGCCCCACGGGCCGCACGAGGTCGCCCCGACGAGCACGCCGTCGTCGGCGTCCGCCACCAGCTTGATGACGCCCTCGTTGCCCGGCCCGTGGATCCACCCGCGGGCCGACGCTCGACACCTGCGCGGTGCCGGTGCGGACCCGGACGCCCTGCTCGCGGGCGGCTCGCTCGGTGAGCCCGACCGAGCCGACCTCCGGGTCGGTGAACGTCACCCGCGCCAGGCCGCGTGTAGTCGGCCGGTCGGCGCTCGCTCGCCGAGGATGTCGGCGATCGCGATGCCGGCCTGGTACATCGCGATGTGGGTGAAGGCGCCGACGCCGGTGACGTCGCCGACCGCCCACAGCCGCTCCCCCGCCCGCATCCGCTCGTCGACCTCGACGGCGCGCGCCTCCGGGTCGAGCCCGACCGTGTCGACGCCCAGCTCCTTGACGCGGGCCCGCCGCCCCACCGACGACCAGCAGCTCGGCCGCTCGGACCGACGTACCGTCCTCGAGACGCACCACGACCTCGCCATCGACGGCATCGTCGCCGCCGACGCGCCGATGTGGACCGCCTTCGCGCCGGTGCGCACCTCGACGCCGTCCTCCCGCAGCGCCGCGGCGACGACCTCGCCCGCCTCCGGCTCCTCCGGCGGCAGCACCCGGTCGGCCGCCTCGATGACCGTCACGGCGAGCCGTAGCGCGCGAACATCTGCGCGAGCTCGAGCGCCGATCGCGCCGCCGCCGAGCACGGCGAGGGAAGCGGGGGCCTGCGGTGGCGGAGACCGCCTCCCGGTTGGTCCAGTACCGGCGTGTCGGCCAGGCCCGTCGATCGGCGGGTATCGACGGGAGCCGATCCCGGACGCGACGACCACGGCGCGGGCCGCGACGAAGACGTCCGTCGCCCACCCGCACGCGGCCGGGACCGTCGAGCACGCGCCGAGCCCGCGCACCAGCCGGCCGCCCTTGCCCTCGAACCGGTCGGCGGCGACCTTGTCGTCCCAGTCGTCGGTCGCCTCGTGCGCGGATCCGCTTGGCGACGGGGCCGAGGTCCGGCTCGACGCGGCGCCGCCCGGCGTAGCCGTCGGCCCGCCGGGCCTCGGCGATCAGCGTCGACCCGCGGATCATCATCTTGCTCGGCACGCAGCCCCAGTAGGGGCACTCGCCGCCGACCAGCTCGCGCTCGACGCCGACGACGTACAGGCCCGCCTCGGCCAGCCGGCCGGCCACCTCCTCGCCGCCCGGACCCATCCCGATGACGACCGCGTCGACCTGCTGCTCAGCCATGGCTCCCTTCTCTGACCGCTCCGGACGACCGGCAGGGCTAGCGTGCCGGGGCCGTGACGACGCCCCCGGCACCCGCCGAGCTGTGGCTGGTCCGGCACGGCGAGACCGAGTGGAGCGCGTCCGGCCGGCACACCAGCCGCACCGACCTCGAGCTGACCGAGGCGGGCGGCGGCAGCGGAGGAGCTGGGTCGCCGGCTGGCCGGCATCGGCGTTCGCGCGGGTGCTGTCCAGCCCGCGGCGTCCGGGCCCGGCGCACGGCCGAGCTGGCCGGCTTCGCCGACGCGGAGGTCGTCGACGACCTGACCGAGTGGGACTACGGCGAGGACGAGGGCCTCACCACCGCCGCAGATCCGCGAGGACCGGCCGGGCTGGTCGTTGTGGCGCGACGGCCCGCGCGGCGGCGAGACCGCGGACGCCGTCGCCGGCCGGGCCGACCGAGGTCGTCGCGCTCGTCCGCGCGCCGGCACCGGCCCGGTGCTGGCGTTCTCGCACGGCCACTTCTGCCGGGTGCTCGGCGCGCGCTGGCTCGGCCTGGACGTCGCCGCCGGCGCCCAGCTCAGGCTGTCGACCGCGTCGGTCTCGGTGCTCGGCTGGGAGCGCGAGACGCCGGCCCTGCTGCACTGGAACGACACCGGCGGCTGGACTGAGCCGACCCGTCGCAACCCGTGACCGTCGCATTCAGCGCGGTCGAGGGGCGATGATCACGCACGTGATCAGTGCCGCCTGCCGACGACACCGGCCGGCTGGACTGACCGGCCGTCAGGGGCGGGTTGGCCGGACTGGCGGTACTCCTTGGTGATCCGCTTCCACCTGGCCCGCTCCTCGGCGCGCAGCCGGGCGTCGTGGCGCATCGCCATCCAGCGCGCCTCCCGCTGCAGCTTGAGGTAGCTCTCCCACCGGCGCTCGGGCAGCTCGCCGGACTCGAGCGCCTCCCGCACCGCGCAGCCCGGCTCGGTCTCGTGCGCGCAGTCGGCGAACCGGCACTGCTCGGCGAGCTGCCTCGATGTCGGCGAAGACGAGGTCCAGCGACTCGCTGACGTCGGTCAGCCCGACGCTGCGCAGCCCGGGGGTGTCGACCACCAGCGCCGCCGCCGGGCAGCAGCGACCAGCTCGCGGTGCGCGGTCGTGTGCCGGCCCTTGCCGTCGGCGCGCAGCGCGCGCGTCGGCATCAGGTCGCGCCGGCCAGTGCGTTGGTCAGCGTCGACTTGCCCGCGCCGGACGGACCGAGGAAGGCGAGGGTCCGGCCCGGCACGACGTACGGCTCCAGGTCTCGTCCATCCCCTCGCCGGTCTCGGCGCTCACCACCAGCACGTCGACGCCCAGGCGCCGCGGCCGCCACGTCGGCGCGCACCTGCGTCGGCGTCGGGCACCAGGTCGGCCTTGGTGAGGACGACCAGCGGGGTCGCGCCGCTCTCCCACGCCAGCGCGAGGAACCGCTCGATGCGCCCGATGTCGCGGCTCGGGGTGCAGGCCCTCGACGACGACGGCGAGGTCGACGTTGGTGGCCAGCACCTGGCCCGTGCGAGGTGCCGGGCGTGACCGAGGCCCGGACGAAGGCGGTACGCCGGGGCAGCACCGTCTCGGCGGTCACCCGGCCGTCCGCCCAGTTCCGCGCGGCGACCCAGTCACCGACGCAGGGTGTGCTGACCGGGTCGGCGGCTCGCCGCGGCGAGCAGCGCGCCGGAGAAGGTGAGCCGCATCGGGCCGTCGGGGCCGAGGGCGTCGCAGGCGCCGCGGTCCACCCGGCTGACCCGGGCGGGAACGTGCTCGGCGGCGTACGGCGTGAAGTCGGAGGTCAGCGGTGTCGTCCCAGCCGAGGGACGTGATGTCGATCGTGCTCAACGGAGGGCCCTTCGAAGCGAGGTGGGAGTGCCCTGCGCGACGATGGGGTCAGCGGGCACCGGGGAGGAGGCGTGCGGCGACGACGGCAGTCATCACGTCCTCCTCTCCGCTCGCGACCCGAGCTGCTTCCGGTCCGGTGGTTCTGCGGCGAGACGCTAGCGGCGCTTGCTGACCGGCGCCAGCGGATTACTCGGCGTGCGGCTCGAGAGGGTTCGCGCCGGGCGTCCGGTTGGGCGGCGAGCTCGAGCTCGCCGGTCTCCATCCCCGGCGTCGGCTTCCCCGGCCCGCGTCGTCGCGCCGGGCTTCCGGGCGGCTGCGCGCCTCGGTCCATCTCGCGGCGCGGCCACTCCTCTCGATGGCCGCGTTGAGCGCCGCGCCGATCAGCACGGCGATCGAGAGGACGTACAGCCAGATCAGCAGCACGATCGGCGTGGCGAGCGGACCGTAGATCGAGGCGCCGCCGACCGCTGATGGCGATGATCCACCGGACGAGGAAGCTGCCGAGGAACCAGATAGCCAGCGTCAGCAGGGCGCCGGGCAGGTCGCGCACGCCACGGCGTCCGCACCGGGACGCTCACGTGGTAGAGCGACGTCAGCGAGACCGCTGAGAGCAGGGTCGCCACCGGCCAGTAGAGCGAGTAGAGGAAGTCGACCTGCTCGGGCAGCAGCCTGCCGAGCAGGGTCGGCCCGACCAGCACCAGCGGGATCACCACGATGCCCACGAGCAGCGCCACGATGTACAGGCTGAACGACAGCGCGCGGGTCCGGATGATGCCGCGCACGCCGCCGAGGCCGTACATGATCGAGAAGGTGTCGATGAAGACGTTGAGGGCGCGCGACCCGGACCACAGGGCGATGAGGAAGCCGATCGAGATGAGGTCGAACCGGCCGTCCTCGAAGACGTCGGTCAGCGTCTTCTCGATGACGTCGGTGACCACGTCGGCCGTCAGGACGTCGCGCGAGCCGTCGAGGATCCGCTCCCGGACCTCGTCGACGACGTCCTGCGCCGACCCAGTCGGCCCGACGTAGCCGATCGACCCGACCAGCCCCAGCACCGAGGGGCGGCAGCGACAGCAGGGCGAAGAAGCCGGCCTCGGCGGCGAGCCCGGTGACCCGGTAGCGGAAGCAGACCGCCGTCGTCTCCTTGGTGAGCCGCCAGAGCGACGCCGGCGACACGCGCGGCGACCGAGCCGCCGCGGCTGCTCGACCGACGCTTCCGCGGCCACGGCAATACGGTAGGCCACGTGACCGCCCAGGCCGCTCACCCACGAGGTCACGAACCAGCCGCCGCCGCTGGTGGGCACGACGTGCTCGCCACCGACCGCGCGCTGGTCGAGGCGGTCGAGCAGGTACGCCGGGCCGGCGGCCGTCGACGGACCTCTCGCCGCCTGGGCCGCCGGGCCGGCTCCGAGCAGGCCCAGCGGTGGGGTGTCGAGGCCAACGCGCACCCACCGTCGCTGCGGACCCACGACCGCTACGGGCACCGGGTCGACGAGGTCGACTTCCACCCGTCCTGGCACGAGCTGATGCGGGTCGCCGTCGAGGCCGGGCTGCACGCGGCGCCGTGGGCGCCGGACGCGGGCCGCGACGCCCACCTGCGGCGCGCGGCCGGCTTCGTGGTCTGGTCGCAGGTCGAGGCCGGGCACGGCTGCCCGGTGTCGATGACGTACGCCGCGGTGCCGGCGCTGCGGACCGACCCCGCGCTCGCCGCCGAGTGGGAGCCGGGCCTGACGCGCGACGCTCGTACGACCCGGGGCTGCGGCCGGCCGCGGACGAAGGCGGGGCTGCTCGCCGGGATGGGCATGACGGAGAAGCAGGGCGGCTCCGACGTACGGGCCAACACGACCCGCGCCGAGCCCCTGACGCGAGGACGGCGAGTACCTGCTGACCGGGCACAAGTGGTTCTGCTCCGCGCCGATGTGCGACGTGCTTCCTGGTGCTGGCGCAGGCGCCGGGCGGGCTGACCTGCTTCGTGGTGCCGCGGGTGCTGCCGGACGGCACGCGCAACGTCTTCCGGATCCAGCGGCTCAAGGACAAGCTGGGCAACCGGTCGAACGCCTCGGCCGAGGTCGAGCTGGACGGCACCTGGGCGCGGCGGCTCGGCGAGGAGGGCCGCGGCGTCGCCACCATCATCGAGATGGTCTCGGCGACCCGGCTGGACTGCGTGCTGGGGTCGACCGCGCTGATGCGGCAGGCGGTGGCGCAGGCGACCCACCACGCCGCGCACCGGTCGGCGTTCGGCGGCCTGCTCGCCGACAAGCCGCTGATGCGCAACGTGCTGGCCGACCTGGCGGTCGAGTCCGAGGCGGCGACCGCGCTGGCGATGCGGCTGGCGCACGCCGTTCGACAGCGGGGAGCGGGACCTGCGGCGGCTCGCGGTGGCGGTCGGGAAGTACTGGGTGTGCAAGCGGACGCCGGCCGTCGTCGGCGAGGCGCTGGAGTGCCTGGGCGGCAACGGCTACGTCGAGGAGAGCGGGCTGCCCCGGCTCTACCGCGAGGCGCCGCTGAACTCCATCTGGGAGGGCTCGGGCAACGTCAACGCGCTCGACGTGCTGCGGGCGCTCGGCCGCGAGCCGGCCGTCGTCGAGGCGTTCGTCGCCGAGGTCGGAGACGGCACGCGGCGGCGACGCGCGGCTGGACGCGGCGCATGGACCGGCTCGGCAAGGAGCTCGACGACGGTCGACGAGGCACGGTGCCCGGCGGCTGGTGGAGCTGATGGCGCTGGTGCTGCAGGGCTCGCTGCTGGTGCGGCACTCCCCGACGTACGTCGCCGACGCCTTCTGCGCCTCCCGGCTCCGGCCGACGCCGCAGACTGGGGCGGCGCGTTCGGCACGCTCCCCGCCGGCCTGGACACCGCCGCCATCGTCACCCGCGCGACGCCCGACCTCCCCTGACGCTCAGCACCGGCCCAGCACCAGGCCCAGCACCGGGCCCGACCGCACCGACTAACCCCCGACCACCGCTGAATTCAGCGCGGTCGAGGGACAACGATCACGCTCCCGTGATCATTTCGCCGCTTCCCGGGGTGGGTGACCAGATGGTGGGACGAGGGTGGGCAGCATGTGAGACAGCGGCAGTCTGTTCGGCATGTCACCGACCGATGCGCGCCTGCTCAGGCTTGTTGCGCGGCTCCACGTCGACTTCGGTCACGTGTCGAGCGCGGTCTGTATGCGCGGCTGACCCCGCCGCCCCTTTCGCCACGGCGCGCGGTCACGCCTCGCGTCGCGCCTCCTCGAGGCGCCTGCTGAGCGTCGGCCTGCGTGCCCCTCCCCACCGGAGACCCGCCGCCATGGCGCCCCCAGCAGCAGCACACACGCCCACCGCCACCCATGAGCGCAAGAGCGCTCACAAGGGCCACGGCCAGTGGGCGCTCGGCCACCTCGAGCCGCTCACCCCCAACGAGCGCGTCAAGAAGGACGACGACGGGCTCAACGTCCGGGCGCGCATCGAGAACATCTACGCCCAGCGCGGCTTCGCCTCGATCGACCCCGCCGACCTGCGCGGCCGGTTCCGCTGGTGGGGCCTCTACACCCAGCGACGCCCCGGCATCGACGGCGGCAAGACCGCCGTGCTCGAGCCGCACGAGCTCGACGACGAGTACTTCATGCTGCGGGTCCGCATCGACGGCGGCCGGCTCACGACCGAGCAGCTGCGGGTCATCGCCGAGGTGTCCCAGGAGTTCGGCCGCGACACCGCCGACATCACCGACCGGCAGAACGTCCAGCTGCACTGGATCCGCGTCGAGGACGTGCCCGAGATCTGGCGGCGCCTCGAGTCGGTCGGCCTGTCCACGACCGAGGCGTGCGGCGACACCCCGCGCGTCATCCTCGGCTCCCCCGTCGCCGGCATCGCCGCCGACGAGATCATCGACGGCACCCCGGCGATCGACGAGATCCAGCGAGCGGTTCATCGGCTCCCCGGAGTTCTCCAACCTCCCCCGCAAGTTCAAGACCGCGATCAGCGGGTCGCCGCTGCAGGACGTCGAGCACGAGGTCAACGACATCTCGTTCGTCGGCGTCGTGCACCCCGAGCACGGCCCGGGCTTCGACCTGTGGGTCGGCGGCGGCCTGTCGACCAACCCGATGCTCGCCCAGCGGCTCGGCGCGTGGGTGCCGCTGGACGAGGTCCCGGAGGTGTGGGCCGGAGTCGTCGGCGTCTTCCGCGACTACGGCTACCGCCGGCTGCGCACCCGCGCGCGCATCAAGTTCCTCATCGCGGACTGGGGAGTCGAGCGGTTCCGCGAGGTGCTCGAGAACGAGTACCTCGGCCGCGCGCCTCGTCGACGGCCCGCCCCCGCCCGTGCCCTACGGCAGCCCGCGACCACGTCGGCGTGCACCGGCAGCAGGACGGCCGCTACTACGTCGGGCTCGCGCCGACGGTCGGCCGGGTCTCCGGCACCACGCTGGTCCGGCTCGCCGAGGTGGCCGAGGCGCACGGCTCGACCCGGGTCCGCACGCACGCCGCACCAGAAGCTGGTCGTCCTCGACGTACCGGCCGAGCAGGTCGACGCGCTGGTCGACGCCACGGCGGCCTGGGCCTCAACGCCCGGCCGAGCACCTTCCGCCGCGGCACGATGGCCTGCACCGGCATCGAGTTCTGCAAGCTCGCGATCGTCGAGACCAAGAGCCGCGCGGCCAAGCTCATCGACGAGCTCGAGTCGCGGCTGCCCGATCTCGACCAGCCCCTTGTCGGTCAACGTCAACGGCTGCCCGAACTCCTGCGCCCGCATCCAGATCGCCGACATCGGCCTCAAGGGCCAGCTGGTCCCCGGCGCCGACGGGCGGCAGGTGGAGGGCTTCCAGGTCCACCTCGGCGGCGGCGCTCGGCCTCGACGCCGGCTTCGGCCGCAAGCTGCGCGGCCACAAGGTGACCGCCGACGAGCTGCCCGACTACGTCGAGCGGGTGGTCCGCCGGTTCGCCGACGAGCGCAGCCAGGGCGAGCGGTTCGCCCAGTGGGTCGCCCGCGCCGACGAGGAGGCACCTGCAGATGAGTGAGCGCGCGCGGTGCCGTTCTACTGCCCGTTCTGCGGCGAGGAGGACCTGCGCCCCCACGAGGAGGCACACGGAGCCTGGCACTGCCGGTCGTGCACCCGGGTGTTCTCGCTCAAGCTGGTCGGGCTGGTGACGTCATGACGGCTGCACTGCTGGCGCCCATGCCCACCTACGACCCGGCCGCACGCAGCCTCGCCGAGCACCGCGAGGCGCTGGCGCGCCGCGCCGCCTGGCGGCTCGAGGACGCCTCCCCCGAGGTGATCGTGCGATGGGCCGTCCGCACCTTCGGGCCGCGCTTCGCCATCACCTCGTCGATGGCCGACGCCGTCCTCATCGACATCGTCGCCCGGCGTGGCGCCGGGCACGGACGTGCTCTTCCTCGACACCGGCTACCACTTCGACGAGACGATGACGATGCGCGACGCGGTCGCCGCGGCGTACCGGGGGCGCGTCAACGTCGTCACCGTACGTCCGGAGCTGACCGTGCCGGAGCAGGACGCGGCGGCAGGGCCGTGACCTGTTCGCGCGCGACCCCGACCGCTGCTGCTCCCTGCGCAAGGTCGCGCCGCTGGACCGCGCGCTCGCGGGATACGACGCCTGGGGCAGCGGGCTGCGCCGCGACGACTCGGCGTCCCGGTCACTGACGCCCGTCGTCGACTGGGACGCGCGCAACGGCAAGGTGAAGGTCAACCCGCTCGCGCGCTGGACCCAGGCCGACGTCGACGACTACGTCGGGCGGCACAACATCCTGGTCAACCCGCTGCTCTCCGACGGCTTCGCGTCGGTCGGCTGCTTCCCGTGCACCCGGCGTACCTCCGGACGTCGACCCGCGGGCCGGCCGGTGGGCCGGCAGCGGCAAGACCGAGTGCGGCATCCACCTGGTGGTGGCACCGCAGTGAGCGCGCCCACGTACCCGCTGACGCTCGACGTCGCCGGCCGCCGCGCGGTGGTCGTCGGCGGCGGCCCGGTGGCCGCCCGCAGGGCCTCCGGGCTGGTCGACGCGGGCGCCGACGTGGTGGTCGTCGCGCCGTACGTCTGCGAGGACCTGCGCGACCTGCTCGACTCCGGTGCCCTGACCTGGCAGGCGCGCGACTACACCGCCGGCGACCTCGACGGCGCATGGCTGGTGCACACCGCGACCGGCGACCCGGCCACCGACGACCTGGTGGCCGCGCACGCAGAGGGGGCACGCGTCTGGTGCGTGCGCGCCGACGACGCGAGCCGTTCGGCTGCCTGGACCCCGGCCGTCGCGCGCAGCGGCTCGGTGACGGTCGCCGTGACCGCTGGCGGCGACCCCCGGCGAGCCCGGTCGCTGCGCGAGGCGATCGCGGTCGCCCTCGACGCCGGCGAGCTCCCGCTGCGCCACCACCGCCGGGCCGCCGCCGGGCACGTCGCACTGGTCGGCGGCGGCCCGGGTGACCCGGGTCTGATCACCACCCGCGGCCGGCGGCTCCTCGCCGAGGCGGACGTCGTGGTCGTCGACCGGCTGGCGCCGCGCGCACTCCTGGACGGGCTCGACGAGGACGTCCTGGTCGATCGACGTCGGCAAGACCGCCGGCAACCACCCGGTGCCGCAGGAGCAGATCAACCAGCTGCTCATCGAGCACGCCCGGGCCGGCCGCCGGGTGGTGCGGCTCAAGGGCGGTGACCCCTTCGTGCTGGGGCGCGGCGGCGAGGAGGCGCTCGCCTGCGTCGCCGCGGGCATCTCCGTCGAGGTCGTGCCGGGGGTGACCAGCGCGATCGCGGTGCCCGCGTCGGCGGGCATCCCCGTCACCCACCGCGGGCCGGTCGCGGCAGGTCACGATCGCGTCCGGGCACGAGGGGCTGGACTGGGCGACGCTGGCCCGCCTCGACGGGACGCTCGTGCTGCTGATGGGCGTCAGCGGGCTGGAGGAGGCCGCCGCCGGGCTGGTGGCGAACGGCAAGCCGGCGGACACCCCGGTCGCGATCGTCGAGTCCGGCTGCACGCCGCAGGAACGCACCACGGTGGGCACCCTCTCGACGATCGCCGCCCTGGCCCGCGAGCGTGACGTCCGGCCGCCGGCCGTCGTGGTCGTCGGCACTGTGGTGGATCTGCACGCGGTCCTGGGATAGTCACCGGGTGACACACCCGCCGCTGGTCGCCGTGGCGCACGGCAGCCGGGACCCGGCGGCGGCGCGCACCACGGAGGCCCTGCTGGCGGAGGTACGCCGGCAGCGACCCGGCCTCGACGTCCAGGTGAGCTACCTGGACCACGTGTCGCCCCGGCTCTCCGAGGTGCTGGCGGTCCTCGACGACGCCGTGGTGGTGCCGCTGCTGCTCGGCGCGGCCTACCACTCGCGCATCGACGTCCCGGCCGCGATCGCCGACGCGGGGGCGGTCGCCGTGCAGGCCGACGTCCTGGGGCCGGACCCGCTGCTGCTGGACGCGCTGGAGCGGCGGCTGAGCGAGGCCGGCGTGCCGATCGGCGACCGGGACACGGCCGTGGTCCTGGCCGCCGCCGGCTCCACCGACGACACGGCCGTGGCCGGCGTCCGGACTCTCGCGCAGGACCTGGGCAGGCTCGCGGCTGGTGGGCGGTCGAGCCGGCCTTCGCCTCCGCGGCCCGACCGACGGTCGAGGAGGCGGTCGAGACGCTCCGCGCGCGGGGGGCGCCGGGCATCGCGGTCGCCTCGTACCTGCTCTTCCCCGGCCTGTTCGCCGACCGGCTGAACGAGGCCGGAGCGGACGTGACCAGCGGCGTGCTCGGCGACGCCCCCGAGGTCGCCGGCCTGGTGCTCGCCCGCTACGACGCGATGGTCAACCTTCCGCAAGCCTGACGAACTCGATCATTGGGGCGCTGACGATAGAGCCGGCATGGCGCCGGATAGCCTCTAGGCGGCTCCCACACCTCACGGAGGAGACGGCTATGACGCACGACCCTGACCTGCGCACCGCCGACCCGGAGGTCGCCGACCTCGTCGTCGCCGAGGGCGAGCGCCAGCGCGACTCCGTGCGGCTCATCGCGTCGGAGAACTACGTGTCGCGGGCCGTGCTCGAGGCCACCGGCACGGTGCTGACCAACAAGTACTCCGAGGGCTACGCCGGCAAGCGCTACTACGAGGGCCAGCAGGTCATCGACCAGGTCGAGACGCTGGCCATCGACGCGGGCGAAGGCGCTCTTCGGCGTCGAGCACGCGAACGTGCAGCCCTACTCGGGCTCGCCGGCGAACCTCGCGGTCTACCTCGCCTTCCTGCGAGCCCGGCGACACCGTCATGGGGATGGCGCTGCCCGCCGGCGGCCACCTCACCCACGGCTGGAGCGTGTCGGCCACCGGCAAGTGGTTCCGCGCGGTGCAGTACGGCGTGCGCAAGGAGACCGGCCGGGTCGACATGGACGAGGTCCGCGACCTGGCGCTGGCCGAGCGCCCCAAGGTCATCTTCTGCGGCGGCACGGCCATCCCGCGGACCATCGACTTCCCGGCCTTCGCCGCCATCGCGCGACGAGGTCGGCGCGGTGCTGGTCGCCGACATCGCGCACATCGCCGGACTGGTCGCCGGCGGCGCGCACCCGTCGCCGGTCGGGCACGCCGGAGTCATCACCACGACGACGCACAAGACCCTGCGCGGCCCCCGTGGCGCGATGATCATGAGCACCGAGGAGCACGCCAAGGCGCTCGACAAGGCGGTCTTCCCCGGGCTTGCAGGGCGGGCCGCACAACCACACGACGGCAGCGATCGCGGTCGCGCTGAAGGAGGCCGCGACCCCGGAGTTCCGCGACTACGCCCACGCGATCGTCGCCAACGCCAAGGCGCTCGCCGAGGGGCTGACGTCGCGCGGCTTCGACCTCGTGTCCGGCGGCACCGACAACCACCTGCTGCTGGTCGACCTCGAGAACAAGCAGCTGCCGGGCAAGCAGGCGGCCAAGGCGCTCGACCGTGCGGGGATCGAGCTCAACTACAACACCGTGCCGTTCGACCCGCGCAAGCCCTTCGACCCGTCCGGCATCCGCATCGGCACGGCGGCGGTGACCTCGCGCGGCATGACGGTCCAGGACATGGACGCGATCGCGGCCTGGATCGACCGGGTCGTCGAGGCGGAGCGCACCGGCGACGAGGCCTCGGTCGACACCGTGGGTGGCGAGGTACGCGAGTTCTGTAGCCGCTACCCCACTCCCGGCCTGCGCTGACCGCGCCCGCCCGGACTCCTGTCCGCCGAGCGCTGCGAACACGCCGGGATCGCGTCGCGTGTCCTGCGCAGTTCGCAGCGGTCGGGGCGGGTCGGTGGCCGGCAGGGGTGATCAGGGAGAATCGTCCCTATGGAGATCTGGCCGGGCACGGCTTACCCGTTGGGCGCGACCTTTGACGGGGCGGGCACCAACTTCGCGCTGTTCTCGGAGATCGCCGACCGTGTCGAGCTGTGCCTGTTCGAGGGCAGCGCGAACAGCCGCCGGCTGACCGAGACCCGGATCGACCTGCCCGAGGTCGACGGCTTCGTGTGGCACGGCTACCTTCCGCGGGTCGGCCCCGGCCAGCGGTACGGGTTCCGCGTCCACGGCCCGCGCGACCCCAGCCGCGGCCTGCGGTGCAATCCGTCCAAGCTCCTGCTCGACCCCTATGCCAAGGCCGTCGAGGGCCAGGTCGACTGGGCCGAGTCGCTATTCGACTACCGCTTCGCCGCCCACAACCGGGTCAACACGCTCGACTCCGGTCGCCATGCACCCAAGTCGATCGTCATCAACCCATTCTTCGACTGGCAGAACGACCGCCACCCGCGCACGCCCTACCACCAGACCGTGATCTACGAGGCCCACGTGCGCGGCCTCACGATGACTCACCCGTCGCTGCCCGACAACATCCGGGGCACGTACGCGGGCATCGGCCACCCGGCGATCATCGAGCACCTGCACCGCATCGGCGTGACCGCCATCGAGCTCATGCCGGTCCACCAGTTCGTGCAGGACCACCACCTGGTCGAGCGGGGCCTGTCGAACTACTGGGGCTACAACACGATCGGCTTCTTCGCGCCGCACAACGCCTACTCGTCCAGCGGGCAGCGCGGACAGCAGGTGCTCGAGTTCAAGGCCATGGTGCGCGAGCTGCACGCCGCCGGCATCGAGGTCATCCTCGACGTGGTCTACAACCACACTGCCGAGGGCAACCAGATGGGCCCGACGCTGTCCTTCCGCGGCATCGACAACCAGGCCTACTACCGGCTGGTCGACGGCAGTCCCGAGCACTACTACGACACCACCGGCACGGGCAACACCCTGCTCATGCGCCATCCCCACGTACTGCAGCTGATCATGGACTCGCTGCGCTACTGGGTGCTGGAGATGCGCGTCGACGGCTTCCGCTTCGACCTCGCCTCGACGCTGGCCCGCCAGTTCCACGAGGTCGACCGGCTCTCTGCCTTCTTCGACCTGGTGCAGCAGGACCCGGTGATCTCCCAGGTCAAGCTCATCGCAGAACCGTGGGACGTCGGCGAGGGCGGCTACCAGGTGGGCAACTTCCCGCCGCTGTGGACCGAGTGGAACGGCAAGTACCGCGACACGGTCCGCGACTTCTGGCGCGGTGAGCCGGCGACCCTCGCCGAGTTCGCCTCCCGGCTGACCGGGTCGGCGGACCTGTACCAGGACGACAGCCGGCGGCCACTGGCGTCCATCAACTTCGTCACCGCGCACGACGGGTTCACGCTGACCGACCTGGTGTCCTACAACCAGAAGCACAACGACGCCAACGGCGAGGGCAACGCCGACGGCGAGAGCCACAACCGGTCGTGGAACTGCGGCGTCGAGGGGCCGACCGATGACCTCGAGGTGCTCAGCCTGCGCGAGCGGCAGAAGCGCAACGTCCTGACCACGCTCTTCCTGTCCCAAGGCGTGCCGATGCTGCTTCACGGCGACGAGCTCGGCCGCACCCAGGAGGGCAACAACAACGTCTACTGCCAGGACAACCCCATCGCCTGGGTGGACTGGGCGGATGCACGCGACAACTGGGCGCTGTCCGACTTCGTCCAGTCGCTGGCCGCGCTGCGCCGGGACCACCCGGTGTTCCGCCGGCGCCGCTTCTTCCAGGGCGACCCGGGACGCGGCTCGGAGAGCGAGCTCGGCGACATCGCATGGTTCACCCCCGGCGGCGAGCACATGAGCGAGAGTGACTGGCAGGTGGGGTACGCGCGCTCGCTGGCCGTGTTCCTCAACGGCGAGGCCATCGCCGAGCCGGACAGCCGTGGCGAGCGCGTCAGGGACGACTCGTTCCTGCTGTTCTTCAACGGCCACCACGACGACATGGAGTTCACCGTGCCGCGTGAGGTCTACGGCGAGCGCTGGGAAGTGGTGCTCGACACGGCGTCACCGCTGGTCGTCGACCGGCCGACAGCGAAGGCAGGCGAGACGCTGACCATCGAGTCACGGTCGATCCTCGTGCTGCGCCGGGTGGTCTGAGGTCCTCGTGCCTCAGATCGAGCGGGTGCCCACCGGCACCTACCGGTTGCAGCTGCGTCCAGACTTCGGCTTCGACGACGCGGCCGCTGTCCTGCCGTACCTGCACGAGCTCGGGGTCTCGCACGTGTACCTCTCCCCCGTACTCCAGGCGGCACCGGGTTCGACGCACGGCTACGACGTCGTCGACCACAACCACCTCAACGACGACCTCGGCGGGGCGGCCGGGTTCCACCGGCTCTCCGACGCGGCAACCGCCCTGGGCATGGGCGTCGTCGTCGACCTCGTGCCCAACCACATGGCGGTGCCGACGCCGGCGTCGCTGAACGGAGCGCTCTGGTCGGTGCTGCGGACCGGTCCCGCCTCGCCGTACGCGCGATGGTTCGACGTCGACTGGGCCGCCCAGGAGCGGGCGATCCTGATGCCGGTCCTGGGCCGCCGGATCGGCGAGGTCGTCGCCGACGGCGAGATCACTCTGGACGCGACCGGACACTCCTCCGGCGAGCCGGTGCTGCGCTACTTCGACCATGTCTTCCCGGTCCGGCCAGGGACGGAGCACCTGCCGCTGGACGAGCTGCTCGACCGGCAGTTCTACCGGCTGGCCCACTGGCGGGTCGGCGACGAGGAGCTGAACTACCGGCGGTTCTTCGACATCGACACCCTTGCCGGGCTGCGCGTCGAGGACGAACAGGTCTTCGCGGAGACCCACGCCGTTCTGCTGGCTCTCGTCGCGGAGGGCCGCGTCCACGGGCTGCGCATCGACCACCCCGACGGGCTGGCCGACCCCCGCGAGTACGTGATGCGGCTCTTCGGTGCCACCGGGGCCTGGATCGTCGTGGAGAAGATCCTGGAGGGCGACGAGCAGCTGCCCATCGACTGGCCGTGCGCCGGCACGACGGGGTACGACGCCCTCCTGCGCATCGGCGGGACGCTCCTCGACCCCTCTGGGAAGTGGCCGCTGACCGACCTCTACAGCCAGCTGACCGGCGAGCCGGCCGACTTCGCCGTCGTGGTCGACGAGGCGAAGCGGTTCGTGGTGGAGCACGGCCTGCACGCCGAGGTGGCCCGGCTGGTCGAGGTGGCGGCCACGATCTGCCACGAGCACCTCAGCCTGCGGGACCACACGCGGCGCGGCCTGCACGAGTCCCTGGTGGAGCTGCTCGTGGCGATGCCCGTCTACCGGGCCTACGTCGTGCCCGGCGATCCGGTGCCGGCGGAGTCCGAGCGGGTGCTCCGGGACGCGGCGGCGGCGGCGACCCTGCGACTGGCCGAGGACCGGCACGGCACGGTCGATCTCGTCGCCCGGCTGGCCCTCGGTGAGCTCGGGCGCGGCCCGCACCGCGACGAGTTCGTCGTGCGGTTCCAGCAGACCTGCGGCCCGGTGATGGCGAAGGGGGTCGAGGACACAGCGTTCTACCGCTGGCTGCGCCTCACGTCGCTCAACGAGGTCGGCGGTGACCCGGCCCGTCTCGGGGTAGCGCCCGAGGAGCTGCACGAATGGTCTGTCCGCCAGCAGGCCAACTGGCCGGCCGCGATGACCACGCTGTCGACCCACGACACGAAGCGCAGCGAGGACGTGCGGGCCCGCCTCGCGGTCCTGTCCGAGGTGCCTGGCGAGTGGAGCGCGGCGGTCACCGGCTGGCGGGCCCAGGCCGCCCGCCACCGGCCGGACGGGTTGGACCCGAACACCGAGTACCTGCTCTGGCAGACCGTCGTGGGCGCCTGGCCGATCAGCACCGAACGGCTCGGCGGCTACCTGGAGAAGGCCACCCGGGAGGCGAAGCGCCAGACGACCTGGACGGAGCCGGACGAGGCTTACGACCGCGCCGTCCAGTCCTTCGCCCAGGGGGTGCTCGCCGACCCGGACGTGACCTCGTCGGTGGCCGGCTTCGTCGACCGGCTGGCGCCGGCGTTCCGCTGCAACGTGCTCGCGCAGAAGCTGCTGTCCATGACCGTGCCGGGTGTTCCCGACGTCTACCAGGGCTGTGATCTCGTCGACCTCTCGCTGGTCGACCCGGACAACCGCCGGCCGGTCGACTACACGATCCGCCGGGAGCGGCTGGCGGCGTTGGACTCCGGCGCCCTGCCTCGCGACCTCGACGACGAGAAGCTGCTCGTCGTGTCCCGTGCGCTGCGCCTCCGCCGCGCGCACCCGGACTGGTTCGGTGCCTCGGCGACGTACGAGCCGGTCGAGACCACCTCGCCGCACGCGCTCGCCTTCTGCCGCGGCGGTGCCGTGGTGACGGTCGTGT
>CAWHJC010000013.1:0-18893 GCA_963829565.1 uncultured Actinomycetota bacterium | reverse complement strand
CACAGCGCTGTGGTACTGCCCCCGGAAGCCGGCCAGCGGTTGGTCGCGGACCAACAAGGTACGCGTCGAGAAGCTGCTCGCTGAGGGACGGATGGCGCCCGCCGGGCAGCGCGCGATCGACGTCGCCAAGGAGAACGGCGCCTGGTCCCTGCTGGATGAGGTCGAGGACTTGGTCGTCCCGCCTGACCTGGCGGCTGCCTTTTGAGCGACACAAGGGCTCGGCCGGGCGCTGGGAGTCCTTCCCGCCGTTCGGCCAGGCGGGCCTTGCTGGCCAGTGGATCGTGCAGGCCAAGAAGCCTGAGACACGGGCGACGCCGCATCGCGTGAGGTCGCGGAGAGGGCAGCGAAGGGCGAGCGGGCCAACCAGTGACAGCGACGTCCCTCATCGGAGTCGCACGTCGGCTCACCCTTCGGCCCAGCCCTGCTGGTCCGAACAGGCATACCTCGCGCAAGGGCCGTTCAGATCCCGATGTTTTCGCGGCCGGGGCGATGCACTGGCTTCAGAGTTGAGCCACCAGCGGTCCGCCGCCTTCGGACCATGAGCTGCCGAGCACCCAGATGGCGTTCGGCGGTCCCCCACCCGGAGGCAGCGGAGCCGCCGCCGCGGCTGATCCGCCGCGGCTGATTTGCGCCGAAAGCCGCCTCGGGAGACGTCCTGACCTGCGGGAAACGCGTGGGCGCGCCCGGCAGGATTCGAACCTGCAACCCCTGATCCGTAGTCAGACGCTCTATCCGTTGGCTCCGGGCGCGTGGGCCTAATGGCCGCGGCGACTGTACCGACACCGAGGTGGCACTCCGAATCCCGCGAGCCCCGCACGACAGGCTCGCGGGGGTGCGAGGAGCGGTCTCTCGTTGGGGGTCTCGTCGCTGCTGACCTCGACGTCCGGGTTCTTGATGTCGACGTCAGCCTCGCCACCGAAGTAGAAGAAGGCGGCCACCGCGACCCCCGCGAGCACCAGGATCGCGACGATGAAGCCGGAGGCGGCGCCGCCAGCGTCCCGGCGTGAGAGGTCGGTCATCAGGGCAGGGCTCATGGCATTTTCTCCAGGTCTCGCGCGGCGGAAAGTCCGATCTGCCGCCTTGCGTACCCCGCCCCCCCGCGTCGCCAACCAGCCAGGCCATGGCGAGGGCCACGTAGTGTCGGGCAGAACCGGGCACATGGCAAGTGATCTGCTCGTTCGTCTCATGACCCCCCTGCCGCGGAGCGGTCATCACGGGCTACCGTGAGCAGCCCCGCGACCGAGAGCCAGCGCACAACCCGGGTCCGCGGTCACCACGCGAAAGGGACATCTCCGGCGATGACGGCATCGATGATCGACTCCCCGACAACCCACCGCCGCCTGGACGAGTGGGTGCACGAGGTCGCCGAGCTGACCCAGCCCGAGCGGGTGGTGTGGTGCGACGGCTCCGACGAGGAGTGGGCGCGGCTGACCGAGGAGCTGGTCGCGGTCGGAACGCTCAAGCGGCTGGCCGAGGACAAGAAGCCGAACTCCTTCTGGTGCGCGCTCCGACCCCTCCGACGTGGCGCGCGTCGAGGATCGGACTTACATCTGCTCGCGCGACAAGGCCGACGCCGGCGCGACCAACAACTGGATGGACCCCGAGGAGATGAAGGCGGTCATGACCGAGCTGTACCGCGGGCAGCATGCGCGGTCGCACGATGTACGTCATCCCGTTCTGCATGGGGCCGCTCGAGGCCGAGTCGCCGATGTTCGGCGTGGAGATCACCGACTCGGCGTACGTCGTGTGCTCGATGCGCATCATGGCGCGGATGGGCTCGAAGGTCCTGGCCGGGATGGGAGAGGACGCCGACTTCGTCCCCTGCCTGCACTCGGTCGGGGCCCCGCTCGAGCCCGGGCAGGCCGACGTCCCGTGGCCGTGCAACGACACGAAGTACATCACCCAGTTCCCCGAGGAGCGGATGATCTGGAGCTACGGCTCCGGGTACGGCGGCAACGCCCTGCTGGGCAAGAAGTGCTTCTCGCTGCGCATCGCGTCGGTCATGGCCCGCGACGAGGGCTGGCTGGCCGAGCACATGCTGATCCTCAAGCTCACCTCTCCCGAGAAGCGCGTGCACTACGTGGCAGCTGCGTTCCCCAGTGCCTGCGGCAAGACCAACCTCGCGATGCTCGAGCCGACCATCGAGGGATGGAAGGTCGAGACGCTCGGCGACGACATCGCCTGGATGCGCTTCGGTGAGGACGGGCGCCTCTACGCGCTCAACCCCGAGTACGGCCTGTTCGGCGTCGCGCCCGGCACCGGGTGGGACACCAACCCCAACGCGATGCGCACGATCGCCAGGGGCAACTCGCTGTTCACCAACGTCGCGCTGACCGACGACGGCGACATCTGGTGGGAGGGCATGACCGACGAGCCGCCGGCGCACCTGACCGACTGGAAGGGCCGCGACTGGACGCCCCGACGGCGAGGACGAGCCGAGCTCGCACCCGAACTCGCGGTTCTGCACGCCGATCACCCAGTGCCCGATCATCGCGCCGGAGTACGACGACCCGCGCGGCGTGCCGATCTCGGCGATCCTTTTCGGTGGCCGGCGCAAGACGACGATCCCGCTGGTCACCGAGGCTCGCGACTGGGCCCACGGCGTCTTCATGGGCGCGACCCTGTCGTCGGAGACCACCGCCGCCGCCACCGGCGAGGTCGGCGTCGTGCGCCGCGACCCGATGGCCATGCTGCCGTTCATCGGCTACAACGCCGGCGACTACTTCGGCCACTGGGTCGAGGTGGGCAAGGGCGCCGACGCCTCCAAGCTGCCGAAGATCTTCTACGTCAACTGGTTCCGTCGCGACGACGACGGCGGCTTCCTGTGGCCCGGCTACGGCGAGAACGGCCGCGTCCTGAAGTGGGTCATCGAGCGCATCGAGGGCACGCGCCGCCGCCGTCGAGACGCCGATCGGCCGGGTCCCGACCGCGGACTCCCTCGACGTCGCGGACTCGGCATGACACCCGAGCAGCTCGAGCGGGTGCTGGCCGTCGACCCGGCCGAGTGGCGCGACGAGATCCCGCAGATCCAGGAGTGGTTCGACACCATCGGCGCCGACAAGGTCCCGGCGGTGCTGTGGACCGAGCTCGACGGGCTCAAGGCGCGCCTCGGCGACGGCTGGCGAGCCCGGCGGTGACGGCGACGCGCGAACTGGCGCGTGACCGGGTCCGGTGGAGCCGCGGACCACGAGGACCGTCGGCAGCAGGACGGCACGGGCCGGACGCCCCGGGTCCCGCAAGGCGTCGAGCAGCAGCCGGGCCGCCTCAGCCCCCACCTGGTAGTGATCGACCCGCACGGTCGTCATGGCCGGACGCATCTTGTCCATGAACGGCATGTCGTTGAAGCCGACGACGCTGATGTCCTCCGGGCAGGACAGCCCGCGGGCGGCGAAGCGCGTCGTAGCAACCCCAGCGCGACCCGGTCGTGGCCGGCCACGACCGCGGTCACCTCGATGCCCACGTCCAGCAGCGCCCCGAACGCGCGGGCGCCCTCCTCCTCGGTCCACGCGTCGCAGGCCACCACCAGGCGCGGGTCCTCGGGCAGTCCCGCGTCGCGCAGTCCCTGCAGGTAGCCGCGGCGGCGGACCAGGCCGGTGGAGAGGTCCTGCGGGCCGGACACGTGGGCGATGCGGGTGTGGCCGAGCGCGGCGAGGTGGGCAACCGCCGCGGCGCTGCCCCACGGCGTTGTCAGCCGTCACCGACGGGATCTGCCCGGCTCCGAGGAGGCGGTTGGCGAGGACGAGCGGCACGCCGCCCCTCGTGCAGAGTCTCCAGGTACGGGTGCTGCCAGCCGCGCGGTCGCCACGATCAGGCCCTCGACCTGGCGAGCGCGCAGGGACTGGATCTGGGCGCGCTCGCGCGACGGGTCATTATCGGTGTTGGCGACGAGGGGGTTGTAGCCCGCCGGGACCAGGACGTCCTCCGCGCCCCGGACCATGGGTGGCACCAGTGGGTTCATCAGGTCCGGGATCACCAGGCCCGACCGAGTCCGACCGGGCGGTCTTGAGGCTGCGGGCGTAGATGTTCGGCCGGTAGCCCAGCTCCGCGGCAGCCAGCACCACTCGCTCGGCAGTGGCCGCGCTGACCATCGAGCGGGTCTGCGGGTTCAGGGCACGGGAGGCGGTCGCCACGTGGACGGCTGCGGCCTCTGCCACGTCCCGCAAGGTCGGCGCTCGCACGGGGGCACCCTAGTGACCGACCGGACCGTCGTACCGGCGAATCGTGCATACGATTGCACGCTGTGATGACCCTCGACCGCCCTGCGCGGACCCGGCTGCTGCCGGGGTTGGTCGTGGCCGCGGCCGGAGCCCTCGCCGCGCTCGCCCTACACACATTCGCCAGCGCCCTCAACGTGCTGACGGCCGCCGTCCTGCTGGGCGTCGTCGTGCGCGCGCTGCGGCCGTTGCCGCGGTGGGCCGAGGCCGGCACCTCCTTCGCCCGGCGGCGCCTGCTCCAGGTGGGCATCGTGCTGCTCGGGCTCGAGCTGTCGGTCGACGAGGTGCTCGAGCTGGGCATCCCGACCCTCGTGCTCGTCGTGGTCACCGTGCTCGCCACCTTCTTCCTCACCCGTTGGCTCGGCCGGCTGGCCGGCCTGCCGGCGCCCATGGCGCTGTTCATCGCGACCGGGTTCTCGATCTGTGGCGTCTCGGCCGTCGTCGCCATGAGCGGAACGCGCCGCCACGACGACGAGGACGTCGCCACCGCCATCGCCCTGGTGACGGTCTGCGGCAGCCTCGCGATCCTCGTGATGCCGTTGCTGCGCGGCCCGTTGGGCCTGTCGCAGCACGAGTTCGGGCTCTGGGTCGGTGCCAGCGTGCACGACGTCGGGCAGGTCGTCGCGACCGCGGGCGGCGTCGGCGCCGTGGCGCTCAGCACGGCAGTGCTGGTCAAGCTGGTCCGCGTCCTGTTGCTGGCGCCGATGGTCACCGCGTCCTCGCTGGCTGCCCGACGGGCCGCCCGAGACAACGAGTCCGGCGACACGCCGCCGGTGCCGCTCGTTCCCGGCTTCGTGCTCGCGTTCCTCGTGATGGTCACGCTGCGCAGCGTCGGGGCCGTCCCGTCGTCCGCCCTCGACATGGCGACGACGGCCCGGTCGCTCGTGCTCGCCGCCGCGCTGTTCAGCCTCGGCGCGTCGCTCGATCTGCGCTCCCTCGCGGTCACCGGCAGGCGGGCCGCAGCCGTCGGTCTCGCGTCCTGGGTGATCGTCGCCGGCATCTCCTACGGCGGCCTGCACCTGCTCCCGTGAGGACGCGCCCGAGCAGGTGTCAGATTGGCATCGGCCCGAGGTTGACCGGTGCGAAACCCTTGACACGTGATCTGGAGGCTCGATACTGACCGTTGGGCAAACGATTGCATTGAGCGAGTCCCGCTCGGCGCACGTGATGCAGGGAGGCCGGCAGTCGATGCAGGGTGCACCACGCGAAGGTCGCGAGATGGCGGTCGAGGCCCGCAACGTCGCGGTCGCCTACGAACGGACCCGGGACAAGAGCACGCTCATCGCGCTGGAGAACTTCACCCTGGACGTCGCCGAGGGTGAGTTCCTGGCCATCGTGGGGCCCAGCGGCTGCGGCAAGAGCACGTTCCTCAACGTGGTCGCCGGGCTGGTGCCCGCCGCGGCCGGCGAGGTGCGCGTCTTCGGCAAGCCGGTGACCGGCCCCGGGCCGGACCGCGCAGTCGTCTTCCAGGACTACGCGCTGATGCCGTGGCGCACCGTCGAGTCCAACGTCCGGTTCGGGCTCGAGATGCAGCACCGCATCGACTCCGGGACGAAGGCCAAGATCGCGGAGTACATCGAGATGGTCGGCCTGACCGGGTTCGAGAAGGCGTACCCCGCGAGCTGTCCGGCGGGATGCGCCAGCGCGTCGGCCTGGCCCGGGCGCTGGTGACCGAGCCGCGGCTGCTGCTGATGGACGAGCCGTTCGCCGCCGTCGACGCCATGACCCGTGAGCTCATGCAGGAGGAGCTCACCAAGATCGTGGCCAAGACCGGCCAGCCCATCATCTTCATCACCCACGGCGTGGACGAGGCCGTGACCCTGGCCGACCGGATCGCCGTCGTGACGAACCGGCCGGGTCGGATCAAGGAGATCGTCCCGGTCGACCTTCCTCGTCCGCGCAGCCGCGCCAGCCGGCAGCTGCCCGAGTTCCAGGCACTGCGCGACCACGTGTGGGACCTGCTCGCCACCGAGCGGCCGGCGAAGGCCGAGGCCGAGACGGTGACTGCAGCGAGGGAGACCTAGTGGCGACGGCAACGGTCGCCGAGCCTCTTCTCGTGAAGAAGGGGCGACCGCTCTGGCTGCGCCTGGCGCTGCGGGTGCTCCCCGGCATCGTCAGCTTCGCCGCGTTCATCGGCCTGTGGCAGCTGCTGATCGTCGTCTTCGACCCGAACCCGATCCTGTTCCCGGGCCCGGGTGAGGTGGCGGAGGAGTTCGTTACCGCCTGGCGTGAGGGCGACCTCTGGCCGGCAGTCAGCAACAGCATGCGGGCGATGGCCATCGGCCTGGCGATCTCGCTGGTCGTCGGCATCCCCCTCGGCCTGGCGATCGGGATGTCACCGACCGCCGACCTGCTGACCTCGCCCTACCTCTGGGCGTTCTTCGCCATGCCCCGGATCGCGCTGGCGCCGCTGATGATCGTCTTCTTCGGCTTCGGGATGGAGGTGAAGATCTGGCTCGTCGTGCTGTCGGCCGTGGTGCCGATCCTGCTCAGCTGCAAGGAAGGCGTGCAGACCGTCGACGAGTCGCTCGTCAACGCAGCCCGCAGCTTCGGCGCAGGTCGCCTGGAGATGTTCGCCAAGGTCATCACGCCGTACACGCTGCCCTTCATCGCCAGCGGGGTGCGCAATGGCATCTCCCGCGGCTTCGTCGGGTTGTTGGTGATCGAGCTGACGGTCGGCTCCGGCGGCATCGGCACCGAGGTCATGCAGTCGATGCGGAACTTCAACACGGGCGCGGATGTTCGCCTTCGCCAGCACGCTCATCGCCATCGCACTGGTCCTGATCAGCATCTCCCGCCGGGTCGAGGCCTATGCGAGCCGCTGGCGCGAGGAGGTGGCTGTGTGAGCACGAGCACCGCCGGTCGCGTCGCCACGCGGACCACTCCAGAGGTGAAGCCGTTCCGTACGTCCCGCAAGCGGGTCTACAGCCGGAAGCAGCGCTGGATCATCGGGGTCGTCAACGTCACCTGCTTCTTCGTGCTCTGGCAGCTGGTCGCGGTGTACAGCGACATCCCGCAGCTCTTCCTGCCGTCCGTCACGGACGTGTTCCGCGAGCTCAAGGAGATGAGCGACGAGGGCATCCTGTGGAGCAACCTCGGCATCAGCGCCTGGATCTACATGATCGGCCTGGCCATCTCGATCGTGATCGCCGTGCCGCTCGGGCTCTTCATCGGGGGCATCCGGATCGTCGACCGCATCCTCGCGCCGTACGTGTGGGCCGTCTACACGACCCCGCGGCTGATCCTGATGCCGCTGATCCTGCTGTGGGTCGGCATCAACGACACCGCCCGCATCGTGATCATCGTGCTCTCCGCCGTGCCCGCGACGATGGTCGTGGTGATGGAGGGCGTCAAGACCGTCGACAACTCCCTGATCCGCGCCGCCCGGTCCTTCGGAGCCAGCCGCCTCCGGCTGTTCCAGTCGGTGGTGCTGCCCTCGACGGTGCCGTTTGTCGCGACCGGCATCCGGATGGGCGTCTCGCGAGGGCTGATCGGGCTGTTCATCGGCGAGCTGTTCACGGCGTCGAACGGCATCGGCTACATCATCACGTTGGCACAGAAGGAGTTCAACAGCGCACGGACGTACGGCATGTTGATGATCTTCCTCTTCTTCTGCATAGCCGTGGTCGGCCTGAGCCAGCTGTTGGAACGCAAGGTCTCCGCCTGGAGGGCCTAGGGGGCGGGCGCGGGAGTCAGACGAGGTGCAGCCGTTCTTTCGATGAAAGGGAACAGGATGAGGAAGTTCAGACTGCCGGCACTGATGCTGGCGGCGGCGTTGACTCTCGCGGCGTGCGGGGGAGACGACGGGGACGACACCGGCACGGACTCCGGCAAGGGCGACAGCAGTGACGGCCTGAGTCTCGACCAGGTCAAGCTGGCGATCGACAACGACGACTTCATGAACCAGATGGCCTGGATGATCGCCGACGACAAGTATTGGCCGGAGCTCGGCTTCACCAAGCCGGCCGAGGTCGTGGCGTCGGACGAGTACATCGCCGGCCTGGTCGGCGGCAGCGTGTGGATCGCACAGGGCGAGAGCGACGTCATCTGGTCGGCTCTGGCGGAGGGCAGCGTCCCGATGAAGATCGTCGGCGTCGAGAAGGACACCGAGGCCTGGTTCCTCGGCATCCGCGAGGGTGTCGACAAGGACAACCTCGAGGGCCTGAAGATCAGCGGCGGGCCGGCCGGCGACCGCAACATCACCGTCGGCGAGAAGATCCTCGAGGACATGGGCGTGGACCCGGAGTCGATGGAGTGGGTGCAGGTCGAGGGTGGCTCGGACGACCGGCTGCAGGCACTGATCGGCGGGCAGCTCGACGTCGCCGTGCTGCAGCCGCGTCACCTGCTGCCCCTCGACGAGGCCAACGGCGAGATGATCTACCAGGAGTACAAGGACGTCCCCCAGGAGGTGTGGGTCGTCAAGAACGAGACGATGGAGGAGAACAAGGACGCGGTGTGCGCCTACCTCCAGGGCCGGATCGCGGCCAAGCAGTGGGCTGTCCGAGGGTGACGACTTCACGGACAACCAGGACGCGGCCGTCGCCATCGCCGGGAAGTACGACCTGACTCCCAGCGAGGGCGACCTCGAGGAGTGGCAGGTCGAGATGGAGTACAACTGGTCGCTGACCGGTGGCGCACCGGCTCGACGCGTTCGAACAGTGGAACCAGGACATGATCGCCAACGAGAACGTGCCTGAGGACTTCGACTGGAAGGAGCATGCCGACTTCTCCTGCCTGACCGAGGCGCAGGAGGCGCTCGGCCTCGAGGCGGAGCCCGGCAACCTGTAGATCCCCCATACCGCGACTGGCGTCGGCTCGCCCCCTCCGGGCCGGCGCCAGTCGTGTGCCCGGGCGAGTCCGCGGCGCGGCTCGGCGGGGGAACGCTAGGGGACGTGCGGAACGATGACGTCCCCGGCAACGACCCCGCGACGCATCTCCTCGAGGCGCGGGCGGACGGCGTCCAGGTAGCCGCCACTCCAGGCGAGGTCGAGCGCCCCGTCAGCGAGGCCGGCCTTCCGCACGCCGGGGCGTAACCGGCCGCGGGCATGGTCGGCCACGACACCGTAGACGCTGCTGTCCAGCGGCTTCACGACGGACGTCAGGATGTGGCGCTGCCAGCGAGCCGGGTCCACCATCCCCGGGAGCCACTGGACAGTCTCGTGCTGGTCGGTGTCGACGCCGATGGCCCACAGATGTCCGAGGCGCGGTCCGGAGAGGGCTGCGGCCGCCTCGAAGACACCGAGCCCCGACTGCCCGGCGGCGGCGAACACGACATCGGCACCTGCCCGATACATCTCTCTGGCGGTCCGTTCACCCCCCACCACGTCGATGAACCCGTTGAAGTCGGGTGGCGTGCTCACATAGTCGACGAGGACGTCAATGCCCGGGTCGATGGCACGAGCCCCGGCGACGTAGCCGGCCTCGAAGCGGCCGATCAACCGGCCGCGGACACCGCCGATGAAGCCCACGGTCCCGGTCCTGCTGGTCAGCGCCGCGGCGGCTCCGGCGAGGTACGCGCCCTGCTCGTCCTGGGAGACCACCGAGGTCACGTTCGGCTCGCTGCTCACCTGGTCCACGACGACGAACCGGACGCTGCTGTGCCGGCGGGCAATCGGGTCCACCTCGGTCTGGATCGTGTAGACGAGGACGATGTCGATGTCGGAGGACAACAACCGATCGAGCTCGCGCGGAGCGCCGCGCACGCTCGCGGAGCGGACCGACGACGCCAGGTCGAAGTCGGACACCGCCCGGTCGAAGCCGGCCCGCAGCTGCTGGTCCACCTCGGTGCCCGCGTCGTGGAAGAGCAACCCCACTCGGGGCGGTCCCGGGTCACCCCGAGTGGCCACCGCCGCGCCCGCTGCGGTGCCCAGCAGAGCGACGGCGACTGACAGGCTCACGAGCCGACTCCGATCCCTGCGCTGGCGCTGCGAGCTGGCGCGCTGTGCCTCCGCCCGGGCGCTCTCGCCGCGGTCGAGCTCCTCGCTGGCGTCCAGCATCGCGTGCTCGCGACTGCTGAGTCGCAGTCGCGCGCCGGTGCTCCAGGCGGTGAACCTCGCCAGCCGCTGTCCGCGCAGAAGGTAGTCGGGGTGTCTGCCCGAGGACTCCCACTCCTCGACGGCTCGCAGCAAAGCGTCCCGGTCCGCAAGAGCAGCACGGTGGTTCTCCACCCAGCCCGCGTAGCGGTGCCATTCCCAGAGCAACGCCTCGTGCGCGAGCTCGACGGTCGGTTCGGCGGTGGCCGCGTCCCGGTCGAGCGAGAGCAACCGGTGCCGGGCGAACTGCTCGAGCACGTCGGAGAGCGCAACGGTGTCCAGGCCGGTCCCGATCAGCTCCGAGACAGGCGCCCGGCGGCGGGAGTCCCGCTCCGCTGGACCGACCCGGACGAGCCGCAGGAACACCTGGATCGCCACCTCCTGCCGGTCGTCGTCCAGGGATGTGAACAGTCCTTCTGCCCGCCGCCTCAGGGCACCGCGCAGGCCGTCGATCTCGTGGTACGCGGCCGAGGTAAGGACCGACCCGCGGCACCGGTCGAACACCTCGGTGAGGACGTACTGCAGCAGTGGCAAGGCCCCGGGCCGGTCGACGGCCTCGGCGACCAGCTCGGCGACCAGCCCCGGCTCGATCTCGGACCCGACGCGGCTCACGGGACCCACCACGGCCTGCTCGAGGTCGGCGGCCGACAAGGGCAGCACGGTCACCACCCCGGCCAGGAAGGCGTCGGCGAACCCGCGGTGCTCGAGCGGGCGGTCATAGAAGTCCGCGCGCAGGGTGGTCAGTGCGCGCACCGTGCCGCCGGGGTCTGTCACCAGGGCGGTGAGCGTCCGCAGGAAGCGCGCAGCGAGCGTGCCGTCCAGGTGGACGAACAGCTCCTCGAGCTGGTCCACGACGACGAGCGTCGGGGGGGCGAGGTCCTGCGCCTCCCGCAGGTCCTCGAGAACAGCGACGGCCTCCTCGTCGGGCACCAGAGGGACGAGCTGCCACGCCTCGGAACCGGGGACGGCACCAACGCGCAGCCGCGGAAGGACCCCGGCCGCTACGACGCTGGACTTGCCCGACCCAGAGGGCCCAACCAGGGTGAGCAGGCGAGCACCCAGCCGCAGCTCGTCGAGGAGACGCTCGGTCAGGTTCGCCCGGCCGAAGAAGTCCTCGGCGTCGTCCTCGGCGAAGGGCCGCAGACCCTTGTAGGGATTGCGGACCACCGTCGCCGCCGGGTCAGCTTCCTCCCGGCGACCCGGCAGCAGCGCGGGGTCGTGCAGCAGGATCCGTTCCTGAAGGTGCCGGAGCTCAGGTGAGGGATCGATCCCGAGCTCGTCGGCGAGGAGGTCCGAGAACTTCTGATATGACCTCAGGGCCTCCGGGTGCCGACCGTCGCGGTACAGCGCGACCATGAGCAGGCCCCGGAGCCGCTCACGCATGGGGTCGACGGCGATGGCGTCGACGAGCAGCGGAAGGACGTCCGCGTCGTCGCCCGTTGCCAGCCGGGCGTCGGCGAGTCCCTCCATCGCGTCGACCCGTCGCCCATCCAGCTCCCGTATGTGCTCCTGCGCGAACTCCTCCCCAGCGACGTCGGCCAGGGCGGGTCCGCGCCACAGCGACAGCCCTTCGGCGAGGTCCCTGACGGCATCCCCCGGGTTGCCGGCGCGCAGGGCCCGTCCACCGTCCGCGACAAGGCGTTCGAAGCGCCGGGCGTCGACCTGCTCCGGGCCGGCCCGCAACAGGTAGCCGGCACCGCGGGTCTCGATCGCGTCGCCGTCCGCGCCCGCGGCACCACCCAGGCCACGACGCAGGTCGGAGACGTAGACCTGCACCGAGTGGGCAGCGGTGCGGGGCGGGCGCCCGGACCAGAGCGCCTCGACGATGCGGCCGGTCGGGAGGACGCTCCCTGCGTGCAGCACGAGCAGCGTCAGCAAGGCCCGCTGCTTGGGCGGCCCCAGCCCGGGCGTGGGCCTCCCCTGCTCGTCGACCACCTCGAGGGGACCGAGGATGCGGTACTGCATGAGCGCGCTCCGGTCAGCTCGGCGTCGCCGTGGACGGCGGCTACCGCGTGACCATCATGCCGGAGAGCCGGTCGACGACCCCCTCGGCGGAACAGGCGTCCCCCGGGAAGTACGTGCCCACCAGAGTGCCCGCCCCGCGGAGTCCGGCGTACTGCTCGGTGCCTCCCATGACGACCCAGCTGCCCCGGTCCGTCGGGCTGCACGGCCGGACCACGGCGTCGAGACGGACGGTGAAGGTGCCGGAGCCGTCATCGCAGGCGAACGTCTTGACGACGTGGAAGGTGAGGGCCCTCGACCGGTCGGAGCCGGTCCCGAAGCTGGACACCTCGGTGGTCGTCCCAGAAGAGCAGACCGCGTCCCCGGTGGCCGTGAACGTGCCGTCCCCTCCGAACGGCGTGAGGGCCTCGATCAGCACCGGGCTGCTGCTGGCAGCCGAGGCGGGGACCGCTCCGGCCCAGGCTGCGAGCAGCAACACCGGTAGGCCGAGGGCGAGAAGGGCAGGGCTGCGTCGCATGACGTCTCCTAGAGTCGGCGGGCCGCTCTGCTGCGTACCCGCTGCGCAGCTAGCGTGGGCGGCGCTGCTCAACGTCCGCTCTACGCGCGACCCGCTCGCCGGCCACCGACTTGGTGCATCCCGGTGGGGAACGCGATGGGCCGGACCTCCCTGAGCCGTTCGGTCGTCCGGAAGGCGCCGGGCGCCTCCGCCGAGATGTCGGCGTGCAGCAAGGGGAGCGCGGCATCGTCGACCGCCACGCTGATCAACGCCACCCGGCCCCGCACGCCGTCGGCGCCAGCGCAGGTGACCGGCCAGCCTCGACGTCGCAGAGTGGACGTCTCGGCATCGCCCGAGCCGTCGACAACCAGGCGAACCATCGACTGCCCGGTCGAGAACCGCTCTTCCCCGGCGATGCCGAGGTGGGTGCCGACAGCCACCCCGATCGCATAGCCCCCGACGCGGACCGGGTCGTCGAGCGATGACACGACCGCCCCGAAGACAAGCGCGAAGAGAACGGCTTCCACCGCGGCGACGGCGGCGGCGCTGCGCCGCCGTCCCGCCGCAGCCACGGCCACTCGGAGAGTCCAGGCGCCCACGCTGCAGGTCGCAAGGAGGGCCAAGCCCACAGATTCCACTACATAGCGCGGGTCCACGACGGCCTCTCCGGTCCATGAGCGCGTTCGACACGTGAGGCATGCTGCGCGTGGCTGCTGTCGGATCGCTGTCACCGGGATCTCGGACCGAGGCAGCAGCGTGGGCCGGATGGTATGCCCTCGTGGGGGTGGGCCACGCCGAAGTGACTATGGGAGGGCAGGCCCCCCGCGCCTACCGTCGTCGGCAAAGCGACGGCCTAGAGCGGGTCGCTCGGGGGTTCGCGATGACGGCGGAGGTTCCGCATGCGCGCACGTTGGATCAACCGGGCTATCACGATCACCGCATTGTCGGCGGCCACGATGCTGGTCGCTGTGCCCGCCCAGGCCGAGCCGCCGCACGTGCAGGAGCAGTACCACGACGTGTTCGACGAGCTGCTTCCCGCGCCGGGCGATGAGGAGCCGACGTTCTGCGGCCTGGTGGACGTGCCACTCCACGGCGAGGTTCGCGGCTACTTCTCGATCAAGAACCAGGGCAACTCCGAGTACCCCTACTTCGCCGACCGGTTCCGGGGAACGTTCACCTACACCAATCCGGAGACCGGCCTCACCTTCACGATCGAGCAGGTCGGGCAGTTTCGTGACCTGCACCTCGTGGACAACGGTGACGGAACCCTGACGATCGTAGGCTTCTTCGTCGGCACCCAGCGTGTGATCGGCGACGACGGTGAGCTGCTGCTCGTCGACCACGGTCTGTCGAAGGACACATTCGTCGTCGACCACAACGGCACCATCGATCCGGAGGACGACGAGTTCGTCGAGCTCATCACGCACTTTATCGCCGGGCCGCACGACACCGAAGAGCGTGACTTCTGCGAGGACTTCCTGCTGTTCACGAGCGAGTAGGCGCCACCCCGTACGGACGATCCGTGACGGGAAGATCACCGTCGGTTTGCGATGCCCGGCGCCCCTGCGCGACGTCACGAAACAGCCCCACCCGCCACCGGTGACTTGGCATACTCGCCCCGTCTTGATCACCTACGGAGGGGGAACTCCTTGCGCACAATCGTCCGAACCGGCGCAGTGCTCGCGACGGCGGCAGGTCTCTTCGCCGTCGGCGCGAGCCCCGCACTGGCTCATTACTGCTACAAGACGGACTCGTCGGCGAACAACGGCACCAACGGCCAGGCATGGAGCACGGTCGAGGAGTGGATCGACGTCGTCGACGCGATCGTGAAGGACACCGCCGAGTGTGCGGCCCCGAAGGCCGCGGTCATCGCCGACCTCGAGTCGCTGCCCGAGAACACTCGAGTCATGGGTCCCGGCTTCCTGGCCGGTGGCAGCCTCAAGAGCGGCAACACGCCGTCGCACATCGGGTTCACGCATGTGGAGGAGGTCCCGGACAGCTGCCTCGCGTTCTGAGGGACGGCAGCGGCCCCGCCTGGACCAGGCGGGGCCGCTTGCCGTCAGGACCGCTCGGGGCCGGTGAGCTCCTCGATGTTGGCGGTCAGGTCCGGGTGAGGGAAGAAGCAGACCACCACCAGGCCTTCCGCCCCGTGCGCGACAGTGGCGTGGGGTACGCCGGTCGGCACCACCACCAGGTCGCCGGGCCCGACATCGCTGGACGTGTCACCCTCCCAGGTCGTGCCCGAGCCACTGAGCACGTAGAGGATCTCCTCGCAGTGGGGATGCAGGTGCGGGGTGCGCGGGCCGGGCAGCACCCGGACCACCCGCACCGTGCTGCCGGTGCGAACACCCCCCAGCGGCGCGGCCGCCAGCGGGTCCGCGACCAAGCGGCTCGGCAGCTCGGACCAGGTGAGGTCGGTGGGACGGACGACAGGCACGGCAGCTCCTCTCCCGGCGCGCCCGACCTCAGGTCAGGGTGCGGTCGACCCCGGCCGAGTCGATGACCTCCTCGACGAGCACAGCCTGCCCGTCCCGCGCCGAGGACTCCAGCACCGACCGCACCACGGCCAGTGCCAGCACGGCCTCGCGCGCCCCGACCTCGACCGTTGCCTCGCCGCGGGCCGCGCGGGCGAACTCCTCGAGCTGCTCGCGGAACATGTCGGTGCGCGGCAGCTCGACCGCCTGGCGCTCGGACTCGCCGTAGAACTGCGAGCGCAGCCTCGACCAGTCGTCGGCGAGGTGCGACTCGTCCCAGTGGGTGAAGTCCAGGTCGTACATGAGGTTGGCCTTGGTGCCGAGCAGGTTCATCGAGTAGACGCCGGGCGACGCCCAGCCGGTCCCGATGTAGCCGAGTGGGCCGCTCTCGAACTCGAGGATCGCCATGATCGCGTCCGGCACCTCGGACATCGTGTAGAGCTTGCGCGCGTGCGCGGTGACGCTCTTCACCGGGCCGAGCAGGAACTGCAACGTGTCCGCGTGGTGCACGCCGAGCTGGATGAAGGCGCCACCCGGGCTCTTGGCGGCGTAGTAGCGCCAGGTCTGCGGTGTGAGCTCCAGTCCGCGCTCGTTGGAGAAGTTCGCCTCGGCGAGCGAGATGTCACCGATCCGGCCGTCCTCGAGCCAGCGCTTCATCTCGCGGTGGCCGGACAACCGCCGCGAGCTGTGGCCGACCGCGAACACGCCGCCGGTGTCCGCGACCGCAGCCGCGATCCGGTTGGCGTCCTCAAGGGTGTGGGCGATCGGCTTGTCGGTGTAGACCGCCTTGCCGGCCTCCAGCGCCTGGATGATGACGTCCTTGTGGGTGTCGTTCGGCGTCGTGATGATCACGCCTTCGACAGCGGGGTCGGCGAGCAGTTCCTCGTAGGACGAGGCGGTGCGCTCGATCCCGAACTCCTCGGCGAAGGCCGCCCGCTTGGCCTCGTCCCGGCTGAAGCAGCTGGTGAGCTCGATCACGTCGCCCCGCTGAGCTCCGCGGGCCAGCACGCGGGCCCACCGGCCGAGACCTACCGGGGCAAGCCGCACCTTGTCTGTCATGCGTTCTCCTCGTTGTCGGAGCGGTCTCGTCCTGTGGTGCCCGCACGGATGTCTCTCGCGCGGAAGACGTGCTCGACCAGCTCGAGCACCCCGTCGGCGACGGTGTCGGCGAACGTCTTCGCCCGGTCCGGCGTCGCCCAGGTGGGGTTGCCGTACCACCCGTCCTCGGCCAGCTCGGACACGTCGGTGATGAAGCCGTAGACCTCGTGCGACCGGCGCATCAGGTCCATCTCCTCGGCGCCAGCCGGCCGGGTCGGCTCCCCGGCGCGCTCGACCTTGGCGAGGTCCGGGTCGAGCGCCATCACGGCGAGCGTCTCGATGCCACCGCCGTGGGTGAGCTCCCCGCCCTCGTCGCGGTAGAGCCGCTGCGCGACGTAGCAGGCCTGCGCGGCGACGAACGTGACGCCGAGCCGCTCCTGCAGATCGGTCGCGACGGCGTTCATCGAGGCGATGTTGCCCTCGTGCCAGTTGACCAGGATGACCGTGTGCACGCCCATGCCGACCAGCTCGGTGCAGATGTCGGTGAGCAACGCCTCGAAGGTCCCGCGCCGAAGCGTGACCGTGCCGGGATGACCCGCGTGGATCGGCGTCACGCCGTACGGCCCGAAGGGGGCGTAGACGGCGTCCAGGCGGTCGGCGACCTCGCGCGCGACGAGCGTCGGCCGCCATCGTGTCGGTGCCGTTCGGCAGGTGCGGCCCGTGCTGCTCGATGCTGCCGATCGGGATCACGGCGGTGCGTGAGCGGGCCACTGCCTCGGCCGCCTCGGGGCTGGTCATCGCGGACAGGTCGTAGATCATCGGGCGAACACCTCCGGTGCGACGATCACCGTGCTGCCACCTCCGGCTCGACGACGGGCTCGCGCAGCGGCTCCCCGCGGAGCAGGCGCGCGACCTCCTCGGCCGCCTTGCGCCGCATGTCGAGCTCGGACTCCTCGGTGTACCACGCCATGTGCGGAGTCAGCAGCACGCGGTCGGCCACCGGCTCGAAGGCCGACACGTCGGGCGGCTCCTGCGGGTAGACGTCCAGCCCGGCCGCGGCGGGTCGCCCGGTGGGCAGCGCCTGCACCAAGGCGGGTACGTCGACCAGGGAGCCGCGCGATGTGTTGACCAGGATGCTGCCGGGGCGCATCGCTGCCAGGTGCGCCGCATCCATCAGCGGGGTGCCGTCGGGGCTGCCGGGCAGGTGCAGCGTGACGACGTCGCTGCGCTCGAGCAGCTGGTCGAGGGAGACCGGGCGCACGCCGTGGCCGGTCGGGACCTCGGCGAACTCGTCGTGCGCCACCACGTGGAACCCGAGCCCGCGCAGCAGGTCGGCGGCGCGACGCCCGATCCGGCCGAAGCCGACAACGCCGGCGGTCAGCCGGCTCGGCAAGTGCAGCGGTCGCAGGCCGCCGACGCCCCAGCTCCCCGGCGCGCACGGCGGCGTCGGCCTCGCGCAGCCGGCGGAGCAGGGCGGAGACGAGCGAGACCGCGTGGAAGGCCACCGCCTCGGTGCCGTAGTCGGAGACCCTCGCCACCGCCAACCCGGCCCTGGCAGCCGCGGCGAGGTCGATGCTGTCGGTGCCGATGCCGTAGCGGACGATCCCGCGGCACCCGCCCGAGGCAAGGCGCTCGACGACGTCCGCGTCGAAGCGCGGCCGCGACCCGGCCAGGACGACCTCCGCGCCAGCCGCGACGGCCAGCACGTCGGTGGCCGAGCCGCCGTCGCCCGCGACCATCCGGACACCGAGCGGGCCGAGCACGGTCCTCCTCGACCGACAGGTCGGTGTAGCGCGTGCCGAGCACCGCCACCACCCGCTCCGTCATGGGTGGCAGCCTTCCTCAAACGATTGCGGTGGTCAAGGAGGCGTCCGGCCCGCATGAACAGGGCTGGTCCCGGCCGCCCCTTGACACCAGCGCTGCGAACGATTGTAGTGGCCGGGTGCAGCAGAGCATCCCCCGGACCGCGTGACGACGGTGGTGTCCGGGACCCGCACCGTCGGTACCGGCGGTGAACGGTGCCGGGAGCCTCGACCTCGTCGTCATCGTCGCGGCGATCGCACTCGGCGCGTTCATCAAGGGCGCGACGGGCGGCGGCCTGCCGCAGATCGCCATCCCGGTCATGGCCGCGTTCCTCGGGGTGGAGCGCTCGGTCGTCGTGATGGCGATCCCCGGCGTCGTAGCCAACGGGTGGCTGGTGTGGAGCCACCGGAGCCGAGGCCGAGCACACCCGGGACCTCCCGGTGATGATGGCCTGCGGTGCCGTCGGCTCGGTGATCGGCACGATGGCGCTGAAGGGCCTGGACGGTCGCGTCCTGTCCGCGGTGCTGGCCGGGATCATCGTCGTGTACGTCGTCCTGTCGCTCACCCGGCCTGGCTTCCACTTCCCTCCGCGGGTCACCCGCATCGCATCGCCACCGGTGGGCGTGGCCGCCGGGGGGCTGCAGGGAGCGACCGGCATCTCCGGACCGCTCCTGTCGACGTACCTGCACGGCTTCGGCATGCGGCCGCGCGCATACGTCTTCGCGCTCGCCACCCTCTTCTTCGGCTTCGCCCTGGTGCAGACGATCGCGCTGTTCGGCGTCGGCCTCTACACCGATAGCCGGCTGTTCGAGAGCCTGCTCGCGCTCATCCCCATCGCGATCGCACTGCCGCTGGGCGCTCGGGCGGCGCGCCG
>CAWHJC010000012.1:0-12220 GCA_963829565.1 uncultured Actinomycetota bacterium | reverse complement strand
AGTTGTTCCGCAACGTCGGCGTCTTCCTGGTCATCAACGTTCCGCTGACCGTGGTGCTGGCCCTGCTTCTTGCGACCGCGCTCAACGGCGCCATCCGCGGGCGGACCTTCCTGCGGGTCGGCTACTACGCGCCCTACGTCACCGCCAGCGTGGCGGTCGTCTCGGTCTGGCTGTTCCTGTTCGCCGAGAACGGACTGGTCAACAAGGTGCTCGGCGGCCTGGCGCCGGAACCGTCCTGGCTGGTGAACTCCACGCTCGCGATGCCGCTGATCGCAATGTTCGTCACGTGGAAGCAGCTCGGATTCTTCATCCTGCTCTACCTGGCGGCGCTGCAGTCCGTCCCGAAGGAGCTGTACGAGTCGGCCCAGGTCGACGGGGCGACCCGGTGGCAACAGTGGCGCAACGTCACGGTTCCCGGCGTACGCCCGGCGACAACCCTGGTGGTGATCCTGGCGACCATCACCGGGGCGAACCTCTTCACCGAGCCGTACCTGCTCACCAACGGCGGCGGACCGAACGGTGCGTCGGCGTCACCCGTGCTCGTGATGTACCAGAAGGGCATCGAGCAGGGGAACCCGGACGTGGCCGCCGCGATCGGCGTGCTGCTCGTCGTCGCCGTCTTGGTGATCTCCCTCATCAACCGCCGGCTCCTGGAGAGGGACTGAGATGGCACAGGCAGTCGTCACCGGACCAGTCCCGGACGAGGACGCAGGCACGCCGCGAGGGACACCCGTGCGGCAGGGCAGCACCCCGGCACCGTGGCCCGCTATGCGGTACTCATCCTCGGCGCTCTCGTGTTCCTCTTCCCCTTCTACTACATGCTGGTCGCGTCGCTGCAGGCCGAGTCGGACACCTCGGTGGCCGGCGCCTTCCCGGTAGGGGGCTGGACGCTCGACAACTACTCGGCGATCAACGGACGCGTCAATCTGGGCCAGTCCCTGCTGAACTCCGGCATCTTCACCGGCGGTGTCCTGCTCACGACCGTTGTGTTCGGTGTGCTGGCCGGCTACGCCCTCGCGGTGCTGCACTTCCGCGGGCGGGGCACCCTGTTCGCCGCCATGCTGCTCGTGCAGCTTGTGCCGTTCCAGCTGCTGATGATCCCGCTGTACGTGATGATCGTCCGCAGCTACGGACTCGCCGACTCCTACCTCGGCATGATCCTCCCGTTCGCCATCAACTCCGCGGCGGTCTTCATCTTCCGGCAGTTCTTCTTGCAGCTGCCCGAGGACCTCTTCGCCGCGGCCCGGATAGACGGTGCGGGCGAGCTGCGCATCCTGTGGTCGGTCGCGTTGCCCCTGGTACGTCCTGCGCTGCTGACCGCAGTGCTGCTGACGTTCATCGGGCCGTGGAACGAGTTCCTCTGGCCGTTCCTCATCACCAAGGACAGTGACATGCAGCCGCTGGCGGTCTCGCTGGCGAACTTCCTGTCCAACGTCGCCGGCCGGGCGAGCAACCCTTACGGCGCGATCCTCGCGGGAGCCGTCGTGCTCGCCGCGCCGGCCGTCTGCCCTGTTCGTGGCGTTCCAGCGGCACTTCACCTCGTCCGACCTCGGCTCCGGCGTGAAGGGCTGACCGTGTCCCCACAGCTCACCTCCACCGTCCCCTACGCGCTGACCCGGCTCGGCGTCGTGATGTCGCCCGCGGCAGGTGACCCGATGGAAGAGCTCGGTGTCCTCAACCCGGCCAGCGGTCGGACGCCCGACGGCACACTGCATCTGCTGCCTCGCATGGTGGCCGCCGGCAACGTCTCCCGCGTAGGGCTCGCCGAGGTGGTGCTCGAGGACGGCGTGCCGGTCGGCGTGGAGCGACGCGGTGTGGTGCTCGCGCCGGACGAAGGCTGGGAGCGCGGCGCCAACAACGCGGGCGTCGAGGACCCACGCACCACGCGGGTGCCGTCGCTGGGCCTGCACCTGATGACGTACGTCGCCTACGGTCCGCTCGGCCCGCGGCTCGCGCTAGCGGTGTCCTCCGACCTCCGCGAGTGGCGCCGGCTCGGCCCGGTGCAGTTCGCGTACCAGCCCGACCTGGACACCGACCTGTGCATGTTCCCCAACAAGGACGCCGTGTTCTTCCCGGAGCCGGTGCCGGACCCGGACGGCCGTCCGGCCTACGCGATGCTGCACCGCCCGATGTGGGACCTCGGCTGGTTCCGCGAGGGCGAGACCGTGCACCTGCCCGCCGGCGTCACCGACGAGCGACCCGGCATCTGGATCTCCTACGTCCCGGTCGACGAGGTGCTCGCGGACGTGCGGGCGCTGGCCCGGCCCCGGGACCACCGCTGCGTCGCCCTGTCCGAGCATCCGTACGAGGAGCTGAAGATCGGTGCCGGCCCCCCGCCCCTGCGCGTCGAGGAGGGTTGGCTGCTCATCCACCACGGCGTCACCGGTGAGCCGCCGATCGGGTTCGACCCGGCGACCCAGCGCGTCGAGTACGCCGCCGGCGCGATGCTGCTCGACCCCGACGACGCGTCCCGCGTGCTCGCCCGCACGGCCGAACCGATCCTCGCCCCGGAGACCGACGACGAGCGCGCCGGCACCGTTCCCAACGTGGTGTTCCCGACGGCCGTGGAGGAGGTCGAGGGCGTCCGCTACGTGTTCTACGGCATGGCGGACTCCAAGATCGGCGTGGCGAGGCTCGACCACACGTGACGCGCATCGTCGGGCTCGGGATCGTGGGCGCGGGACGCTTCGCCGCCTTCCTGGCCGGCGCGGTGGCCGACCTTCCGGGACTGCAGGTGCGCGCAGTGGCCGACCCCGACCGGGAACGGGCAGCAACCCTCGCGGCCGAGCACGGTGCCACGTCGTCCGCCGACTGGCGGACGTTGCTCACCGACGACCGGGTCGACGCCGTGGCGGTCGTCGCGCCGCCGGACCAGCACGCCGAGATCACCCTGGCCGCCCTGGAGGCGGGCCGTCACGTGCTGTGCGAGAAGCCGCTGGCCACCGACCTCGTGGCCGGCCGGTCCGTCGCGGCCGCCGCCCAGGCGTCCGATCGGGTTCTGGTCGTCGACCACGTGCTGCGCTACAACCCCCTCCTGCAGGCACTGGTCCGGCTGCAGGCCGAGCTGCTCGGACCCGTGCAGCGGTTCAGCTTCGAGAACGACGCCAGCGACGAGGACCTGCCGGCCGGCCACTGGTTCTGGGACGCCGACGTGAGCGGGGGCATCTTCGTCGAGCACGGAGTCCACTTCTTCGACGCCGCGCACCTGCTGATCGGCAGCACTCCCGACCTCGTGTCGGCGATGGCCGCGCACCGGGCCGACGGCACGACCGACCTGGTCAGCGCGACCGCCCTGCACCCCGGTGGTGTGCTGGCGACACACACCCACGGCTTCACCCACGCCGCGCGGTGCGAGCGGCAGACCCTCCGCCTCGACCACGGTGCCGCCGAGGTCCGCGTGGAGGGCTGGATCCCGCTGCGAGCCCGCGTCGAGGCGTGGACAAACGACGACGGTGCCGAGACTGCGTACGGCCTGCCGGCCCGGGCCAACGACCTGCTGGACGTGCCGGGGCACCGCCTCGGTCCGGGCAGTGGGGTGACCGCTGTGGTGCACCGCGACGCAGGTCCGGCAGGGGCGCGCGGCCGCGGCCGTGACCTGGACCTGCCGCACCGCGTCGTGCTGGAGCTGGTGCTCGGCGAGGACGGCGCGAAGTCCCGGGTGTACGCCGAGAGCGTCCGCGCCGCGGCCATGGACCTGCTCAGTGCCGCAGCCGGCGGACCGGCCCCACGCTCAGGGGCCACCGAGGCGCTGGCCGCTCTGGCCGTCGCCGACGCGGCCCGACGGGCCGCGGCCGAGGGACGGCACATCCGACCCGACAACGCTTGCCATACCGACCACCGACCCGAGGCGAGGACCGCATGACCGAGACCACCGAACGCAGCCTTCCCCAGCGCCGCACCATCGGCGCTCTCGTGCTCGCCCTGCTCGCGTCGCTGCTGATGGTCGGACCCACGACGTCGCCGGCGACGGCCGCGGCACCGCTGACCAACCTGGCCCACCTGGACTTCCTCGGCACCACGGTCACCCCGCCGCCCCAGGCGAACCACACGACGTACCTGCCTGACCAGCCGCTGCGCGTGCTGTGGACCTACGCCGACGTGCGGCCGGGCGGTGTGTACGAGCGGATCGGCGGCGGAGGCGACCCCGACGGCGACGGAAACTGGGGGCAGGGCGCCTTCAACGCCGACGACGTCACGCGCGCCGCGGTGGTCTACCTGCGGCACTGGAAGCAGACCGGCGACGACGCAAGCCGGCAGAAGGCCTTCGACCTGCTCCGCGCGGTGGCCTACTTCCAGACGAGCAGCGGCCCGGACGCCGGCAACGTCGTGCTGTGGATGCAGACCGACGGAACATTCAACCCGAGCCCCTCGATCAAGGAGCTGCCGGACCCGTCCGACAGTGACGAGTCCTACTGGCTGGCCCGCACGGTGTGGGCGCTCGGCGAGGGCTACGCGGCCTTCCGGGACTCCGACCCCGCGTTCGCGGCCTTCCTGCGGGACCGGTTGGACCTGAGCATCGCGGCGGTGCAGGACCAGACCCTGACTCGTTACCGCAGCTTCATCAACATCGACGGTGAGAGCACCCCCGCCTGGCTGATCGTCGATGGTGGCGACGCCACGGCGGAGGCCGTCCTGGGCCTCTCGGCGTACGTCGCCGCAGGCGGGTCGGATGCCGCCGTGGACACGCTGGAGAAGCTGGCCGAGGGCCTGGCCCTGCTCTCCGGCGGCGACGCGGACAGCTGGCCGTTCGGCGCCGTGCGGCCGTGGGCACTGTCGCGCTCGATCTGGCACGGCTGGGGCTCGCAGATGCCGGCCGCCCTCGCCAGGGCCTCGACCACGCTCGGCGACCCGGATCTCGTCGCGCCGGCAGTGCTGGACTCCGCCACGTTCGACCCGTGGCTGCTCACCTCCGGCGGCCCGGACAACGGGCGCCTGCCGTCGCGCATCGACCGCTCGCAGATCGCGTACGGCGTCGACTCGCGGCTCCAGTCGCTTTTGGCCACCGCCGAGGTGACGGGCTCGGCCGGCATGCGCCGGCTCGCCGGGATGGTCGCGGCCTGGTACTTCGGGGCCAACGCGTCCAACCAGCCGGCCTACGACCCGTCGACCGGGCGGACGGTCGACGGCGTCGAGGGGAACGGGAACCGCAACCTCAACGCGGGCGCGGAGTCGACGATCCACGGGCTGCTCTCGATGCTCGCGCTGGACGCCAACCCGGACGTGGCCGAGCTGGCCGCCAGCAGCGGCACGATCGTCGAGCGCGAGGGTAACCGCACCGTGCAGGTCGAGGGGGGCGCCCTGACCGGTGGCGCACACACGGTCAAGCCGGCGAGCGCGTGGACAGGGGAGTCGTACTACGAGGGTGACCACTACGCCGCGATCCCCGACGGGGGCAGCGCCTCGGTGGACGTCGGGACCGGTCCGGCCCGGCTGATACCCGTGGTCGACCTGGAGCACGGCAGCACCGCGGTCACGACGTTCAGCGCCGGCGGCACGGTGCTGGGCCAGGTCAGCTCGGGTGCGGTCGGCGAGCAGGGCGGCTCACCGGCGCCGGGTGCTCTGCTGCCGGTCACGGTGGAAGGGCCGCTGGCGGCGGGACAGCAGACCGTCACCGCCACCACCACCGCCGAGGGCGACGACGAGGCACGGCTCGACGCGCTGATGGTCGAGCCACTGGTCTCGCGACTGGTCCTCCAGGGCGGCAATCGAGGGATCGCGCTGCTGCGCAGCTCGGCGACCACCGATCAGCAGACGACAGTCGACGTCCCAGGTACGAGTCCGGCCCGGGTCGAGGTCTACGACGGCCGAGGACGGCGCGTGAGCCACGCGGTCGTCAGGACCGGTGGCGCGGTGAACGTGGTGGTGGTCGCCGGGGGGTTCACCGTCGTGCGCAGGTGAGAATGTCGCCGTGACGGGCGAGCTCCTCCTGGCCCGGCTCCCGACCACGGTCGCCGACGCGACGCCGCGGGCCGCGACCTGGTCCTGAAGGTCGGGTGGACGCACGAAGGGCTGCACGAGCCTGACGCACTGCGCCTCTACGCCGGCCGCGGCGCCGTGCTGCTCCGCAACGGTTGGGTGGACGGCGACACGAGCGCGCTGCTGATGGAGCGCGCCCTCCCGGGCGTCGAGCTCGGGCAGTCCCTGCCGGAGGAGGAGCAGGACGTCGTCATCGCGGACCTGCTGCGCCTTCTGTGGGTCCGGCCACCGGCCGGGCACCCGTTCCGGCCCCTCGCTCGGATGTGCGCGGCATGGGCGGACGAGGCGGAGGAGACGCCGAGCCCGACGCTCGATGCCGGCCTGTTCCGCACGGGGCTGGAGCTCTTCCGGTCGCTGCCGACCGAGACCCGCGCCGAGGAGGACGTCCTGCTGCTGACCGACCTGCACGGCGGCAACGTGTTGTCGGCCGACCGCGAGCCGTGGCTGGTCATCGACCCCAAGCCGTACGAGGGTGATCGCGCCTACGACCCTCTGCAGCACCTTTTCAACTGCCAGGAGCGACTGGCGGCCGACCCGGTGGCCATGACCGGCCGGATGGCCGACCTGTGCGGCGTCGAGCCGGAGCGGTTCCGGCGCTGGGTCTTCGCGCGCTGGGTCGTCGAGTCGTCCTGGAGCGAGCCGGCCGCGGCGGCCCGGCTGCTGGAGATCGCGACGGTCCTGGCGCCGTGACGGGCTGCTAGGCGGAGCGCTCGGCGAGGCCCGGGAACGGCACGCTGCCGCGCCGCCACAGCGCAGCCGCGACCGCCGCGTCCCGCAGTCCGGCTGTGGCGAGCCCGCGCAGGTCACCCCGCAGCTCCAGCACGGCGTCGGCCCAGACAGCTGCCAGCCGCTCCTCGAGGAGGGTGAGCAGCTCGACGGCGTCTCGCGCGTCCTCGACCGGGCGGGGCAGGGCGTAGGACGCGGCCGGGGGCTCCGGCTCGGCGCCTCGCTCGACCAGCAGTGCTGCCAGCTCGTCGCGCCGAGCGCGGTGCGCGTCGTAGCCCCGCTGGGCCCGGCGCCGGGGAACGCCGGACAGGCGGGCACCGGCCACGCCGTACCCGAAGACGACCGCGTGCTCAGCGGCCAGCACGGCCTGCAGGACCGGGACGGCGGCCGGTGGCCGGGTCATCGACGGACGTCCAGCAGTGCGGCGTGGGCCGCCTCGCAGGCGGCGATGGACGCGAGCAGCCGGGCCAGCTCCGGCGACGCCTCGGCGGACTGGCGGCTGCGCCGTCTCCAGGCCGTGCGCTCCGCGGCGGCCAGGTCGGCCACGGCCGCAGGCAACGTGTCGGGGACCGGGCCGGGGTCGGGCGGTGCCGAGGTGGCCGGCGAGCCGGACGCCGACGGCCGGGCGGCCGGCGGACCCAGCAGCGCGTCGGCGTGGGCCAGGTGCTCGGCGGCCAGCGTGGACAGCTCGCCGGCGGCCATCGGGAACCGCGCGACGACCGCGTCGTAGCGCGCCGCCAGCGCCGTCACCTCGGCCGCGATGCGCTCCCGGCGGCGCAGCTCCGGGTCGGGCGGGGGTGGCGGCGACCGGTCGGCGCCGGGCAGGCAGCCCGCGAGCCCGCCCGCCAGGGCCAGCGCGCCACCGGCGGCACCGGCGGCAAGGACCTCGCGACGGCCGGGTGGCAGTGACCCCCGCCGCGTCATCCGGCGATGATCCCATGCGGGGCCGCGCCGGTCCGACCGCTATCGTGGGTGACCGGCACGACAACAGCAGAGCAGGGAGGTCCGAGGTGGCACGAGCAGCGGACCGCGACTCCCTCCTCCACCTGTTGGCACCGGTCGTCGCCGACCAGGGGCTGGACCTCGAGGACGTCGTGGTGACCCCCGCCGGCAAGCGTCGCCTGCTGCGCGTGGTGGTCGACCGGGACGGCGGTGTCGGTCTCGACACGGTCGCCCAGGTGAGCTCCGCGGTGTCCCGGTCGCTCGACGACAGCGACGTGATGGGTGGCCTGCCCTACGTACTCGAAGTGACATCTCCGGGTGTCGACCGCCCGCTGACCGATCCGCGGCACTGGCGCCGGGCCACCGGCAGACTGGTCACAGCGGGGTTGTCCGCAGGCGGCAGCACCACGGGTCGCGTCACGGCCGTCGACGAGCAGGCGGTCACCCTGGACGTCGACGGCACGGACACCCGCCTGACCTGGGCCGAAGTGAGCGAAGGCCGGGTCCAGGTGGAGTTCAACCGGCGCACCGAGGAGGGCTGAGCGATGGACATCGACATGAGCGCCCTGCGCGCGCTCGAGCGGGAGAAGGAGATCTCCTTCGCCATGCTCGTCGAGGCCATCGAGTCGGCGCTGCTGATCGCCTACCAGCGCACCGAGGGACACCAGCCGGTGGCCCGTGTCGAGCTCGACCGCAAGAGCGGCCACGTCACCGTCTGGGCAGCAGAGACCGACGAGGACAACAACGTCCTCCGCGAGTGGGACGACACTCCCACCGGATTCGGCCGAATCGCCGCGACGACCGCCAAGCAGGTCATCCTCCAGCGGCTGCGCGACGCCGAGGACGAGCAGACGTTCGGGGAGTTCGCCGGCAAGGAGGGCGACATCGTCTCGGGGGTCATCCAGCAGGGCAAGGACCAGCGCAACGTCTACGTCGACCTGGGCCGCATCGAGGCGGTCCTGCCTCCGCCGGAGCAGGTGCCGGGCGAGACCTACCGGCACGGCGAGCGGCTGCGCTGCTACGTCGTGCAGGTGCGCAAGGGAATGCGCGGGCCGTCCATCACGCTCTCGCGCACGCACCCCAACCTGGTCCGCAAGCTGTTCGCCCTCGAGGTGCCGGAGATCGCCGACGGCACGGTGGAGATCAAGGCGGTGGCCCGCGAGGCCGGCCACCGCACCAAGATCGCCGTACGGTCGACACGACCCGGCGTCAACGCCAAGGGGTCCTGCATCGGCCCGATGGGCGCCCGGGCCCGCGCCGTGATGGCCGAGCTGCACGGCGAGAAGATCGACATCGTCGACTGGTCCGAGGACCCGGCGACCTTCCTGGCGCAGGCGCTGCAGCCGGCGCGGGTCAACCACGTCGAGATCGTCGACCCCGCGGCCCGCGCGGCGCGGATCGTCGTGCCCGACTACCAGCTCTCGCTGGCCATCGGCAAGGAGGGCCAGAACGCCCGGCTCGCTGCGCGGCTCACCGGCTGGCGGATCGACATCCGGCCCGACGTCGAGCGCATCGCGCCGCCCGCTCCGGCGCCGGACGACGCCGAGAGCCCCGCCTGAGCGCGCCGGTCCGTACCTGCGTCGGGTGCCGCGAGCGCGCCGACGCGGCCGACCTGCTCCGTGTGGTCGCGCGGTCCGGCGCCCTCGTCCCGGACGTCGGGCGACGGATGCCCGGCCGGGGCGCCCATCTGCACCCGGACCTCGGCTGCCTCGAGCTCGCCGCGCGCCGGAAGGCATTCCCGCGCGCGCTGCGCGTGCCGGGCCCGCTCGACGACACGGCCCTGCGCGACGCGCTGACGGGTGTGGAGGAGTCCGGCTGAGTGTCCATGCCCGGCACTACGGTGGGCGCGAACACGAGGGTCCGCGAGGCGAGGAGGCGGCGTGGCTCAGGCACCGGACGGTCGTACGCCGGGACAGGTGGCCGACGAGCAGGCCATGGCCCACGTCTCGGCCGTGCTGACCAACCTCGACTGGACCATCGAGCGCGCCAAGAAGGGCCTGAAAGACCTGCGCAAGGCCGGCACCGACGAGGGCCGCAACGCCGAGCTGGCTCTGACCGACCTGCTCGGCCAGCTGGAGCCGGTCCGCAAGCGCTTCTTCCAGGACAGCTACTTCCCGGCCGACACGTCCCGGCTGCTCTGACCGCGATCGGCTGACACCCACGCGCGGGCCTCTGCCGAGTCAGCCACGAGGGCCTTCAATGCTTCGCGCGTCTCGGGGTCGCTCGAGTACAGCACGGTGCCGATCATCCCCCGCGTGAGCAGCACCTTGTAGACGTTGCGAACCAGCCGGTCGAACTCCTCGTCGCTCACGCGAGTCCGATTGCGGAAGTCCGGATCCTTGTTGTGTTCCCGACGCGACACAAACCGGCCCTCCCGCCAGACGAGGTCAGGTCCGAGGATGACTCCCGACCAGTCGTACTCGAAGCCCTGCGCCGTGTAGACGCATCCAACCTGGTCGAAGCCGGCGGGGTCGGTCGCCCACAGGGGCGCGGGCGGAGCGCCGCCGACGCCGCGGTCGCCCTTGAGGTTCCAGGGACGTGACCAGCCCTCCAACTGGACATCGGGCACGAGCGTGCCGTCCTTGCGGGGGTCCGACCAGGGCCAGCAGTACCCTGCTGCCATCCGGGCCTGGTAGTTCTCGGCGATCCTCGTCTCGAGCAGTGCTTCCATCTGCGAAGGGGTGTCCGCGACCACGACGCTGAAGCCCGGATCGCCCGACCACTCCTCCGGGTCGCCCTCGGCCAGCCCCAGGAGTCGCTGTACCCACGTCACGTACTCCTCGCTGCCACCGCAGCGGAACTGGCCGTCGAGCCGGATTCGGACGACAGCATGACCCTGCCGGCGGGCGAAGGCGTCGATGTCGTCGGCTGTGCCTAGTTCGCCTGGCCGGACGACCTGATGCTCATCCAGCAGGAAGACGGGAACCCTCGCCGCTGCCACGAGTTCGTCGATCTGCGGCCGTCCAGTCCGATACTCAGCCTTCGTCCAGCGGTCGACAGACGTCTCGCGGATGCGATGCGCTTCGTCCAGCAGGAGCACGTCGAGGCCGTTGCGCTCGGCCGTCATGAACTGGTTGAAGTACTTGAACAGGCTCTGGGTCCTGAGCGAGCCCTTGCCTGCCACCTTGCGCAAGGTCTGCGTGAACGATCGGGACCCGGTCGCGTGCAGCACGGTGCGCCCTTGACGTGCGAGCTCACCGAGGAGGGACAGAGCGATCACGCTCTTGCCGCTTCCCGGCCCGCCGGTCACGATGACGACCGTCTTGGCATCCGCTCGGCGGGCCCGATCCACGGCATGGAGAACGTGCTCATAGGCCAGTCGTTGCTCGGCTAGGAGCACGAATTGTTCCCGGTCGCGGATCTCCTCGGCCGCGTACGCGAGAAGCTGCCGCGACGGCGCGATCGCTGAGGAGAGCAAGGCATCCGCGTGCGGTGCTCCGTACGCGTCGGTGTCGAATCGGCTGAGGAGAAATTCGATGAGGTCATGACGCCGTTGCGCCGTGAACAGCCTGCCGTAGCGATCCTGCGACAGGTCTCGTAGGTCCTCAACAGAACGGTCGGTCGCGTTGTGCAGGTACGCGATGCCAGCTACTGGATCAGGCTCGTCATGGAGCGCCCGAGTGAAGCCGACCAGGTATTCGCAGTAGCCACGTACCTGCAGGACGGGGTGCAATCGAGGACCCCCCGCGACACCCCCAACGTCCACGAGTGTGGGCTCGCCGTCGAAGGTGTGCGCGGAGGACCACTGCTTCAGTTCGACGACCACAAAGGACGGCCTGCCGGTTCTTGGGTGCTGGCCGGCCAAGATGACGTCGACGCGCTTCGACGTCAGCGGGAGATGATGCTCGACGAGCATCTCGACCCGGCCGAGTCCCGCCTGTACCAGGTCGTCAGCAAGAACCGGGAGGCTTCGGGACCAGGATCGTCGCTCGGCGGGAGAGGAGGCCCGACCGGTGTGGTGACGCATCTGCTCCGCGATCCGCTCGCCCAGGTCGTCGCGCCGCGCGAGCGCGAGCAGACCATCGGCGGAATGGCGTAGCAACGTCACGGAACAGGTCCCCAGGCAGCACGAGTCGACTCGTGCGGGTGGGGGCGTGTCCGCGTAGACCCGCAATGGGTCCCGCCGTGGAAGCCCGTCGGGCCGCAGCGAAGCCAACCCTAGCGGTGGCCGCAGACCTCGACCTCCCCGTGGATGAGATGCTCGGCGCGTGTCGGACCTGGTTGAGTTGCGTGAGGCGATGCGTTCGTTCACCGAGGAGCGCGACTGGCAGCAGTTCCATGATCCAAAGTCTCTGCTCCTCGCACTGGTCGGGGAGGTGGGCGAGCTCGCCGAGTTGTTCCAGTGGATTCCCGCCGACCAGGCCACCGTCATGGCAAGCAGAGCCGATCTGGGGGACAGGGTCGCGGAGGAGCTCGCAGATGTACTGCTGTACCTCGTGCGCCTGGCGGACGTGCTGCAGATCGACCTTGCGGCTGCGGCGTCCCGCAAGCTGGCAGCCGCGTCGGTCCGGTTCCCGCGGGACGAGGTCAGGGGGGTCGCACCCGGGCTTCCCGGTGCCGCCCTGTGACGACGGGA
>CAWHJC010000011.1:0-7367 GCA_963829565.1 uncultured Actinomycetota bacterium | reverse complement strand
GGTGGCGCGCCGCCCGTCTGACCCTCCCGGCGCGGCGTGGCCGTGGGACGCCCCTCCCGCGGCGAGGACGATCGTCACCATGGAGACGACGGACGCGGTCGTGCGGCGTCCGCTGCCGCCTGTGCCCCGCTCCGGGGACCCGCAGGAGACCCGGCAGGCCGCCGCGCAGCAGTTCGTCGCCGGGATGCGAGCGGGCACGGCGGGGTTCTGCCACCGCCGCGGGTGCGGTGTCGGCGGTCGTCGCCGAGGTCGTCCCCTCCGGCCCGCCATCGACGGTCCCGGTACAACATGGTGCTGCGCTCTCCCGGTGGGACGCAAGTCGGAAGACCGCCTTCCTCGGGCCCGCCGGCGCGCCCACGCTCGCCGCCCGCGAATGGTTCGACGGCGAGATCCGCCGCTGGCTGGCGGCCGCTCGGACTCGGGAAGCCCCCTGGCCGGTCGCCGACGCGGCCACGCCTGGTGATCAGGCCGTCGACATCTGCGCGTGGGCCGCCGCCGCTGAGGCCCGACCCAGCGACGTGAGCGCCCGAAAGCACCGCCGACCGGGTTCCCTCGCCCGGTCTGATGCGCGACGATGCAGAGCCGCTCGCCTTCGCGAGCGACGTGCCGGCTGCGCGCTCGCAGTGGAGCGCGCGAGGACCCGTGGGGGCACCGATGCCTGCATCGTCGAAGCCATCCGACGGAAACTGCGCGGTCCCGGGCGGGGACGCCGCATGACCGCCATCGCGCCGCAGCCGATCATCAGCCGGCCGAGCCCCGCGCATGTCCCGGTCAAGGGCTCCCGGCTGTCCAACATCCTGCGGACCACCGACCACAAGACCATCGGCCTGATGTACCTGGTGACGTCGTTCGTGTTCTTCATCGCCGGCGGGCTGATGGCCATGCTGATGCGGGCGGAGCTGCCCAGCCCGAGCTGCAGTTCCTCTCACCGGAGCAGTACAACCAGCTGTTCACGATGCACGGCACGGTCATGCTGCTGATGTTCGCGACGCCGCTGTTCTTCGCGTTCGGCAACCTGATCATGCCGCTGCAGATCGGCTCGCCCGACGTCGCCTTCCCGCGGCTCAACGCGTTCTCGTTCTGGCTGTTCCTCTTCGGCAGCCTGATCGCGATGTCGGGGTTCCTCACCCCGGGCGGGCCGGCCGACTTCGGCTGGACGGCCTACGCCCCGCTGTCCACCGGCGAGCACTCCCCCGGCTCGGCGGCAACCTGTGGACGGCCGGGCTGGCGGTCAGCGGCCTCGGCACGATCCTGGGCGCCGTCAACTTCACCACGACCATCGTCTGCCTGCGGGCGCCCGGGATGACGATGTTCCGGATGCCGATCTTCGTCTGGAACACGCTGATCACCAGCCTGCTGGTCCTGCTCGCCTTCCCGATCCTCACCGCCGCGCTGATGGCGCTGCTGGCCGACCGCAACCTCGGCGCCCTCATCTACTCCGACGAGATGGGCGGCCCGATGGTGTGGCAGCACCTGTTCTGGTACTTCGGGCACCCCGAGGTCTACATCATCGCGCTGCCGTTCTTCGGCATCGTCACCGAGATCATCCCGGTGTTCAGCCGCAAGCCGCTGTTCGGCTACAAGGGCATGGTCGGGGCGACGCTGGCGATCGGCTTCCTGTCGCTGGCGGTGTGGGCGCACCACATGTACGCCACCGGCGCGGTGCTGCTGCCGTTCTTCGCGTTCCTGACCTACCTGATCGCCGTGCCCACCGGGCTGAAGTTCTTCAACTGGATCGGCACCATGTGGCGGGGCCAGCTGACCTTCGAGACGCCGATGCTGTGGTCGATCGGCTTCATGGTCACCTTCCTGCTCGGCGGGCTGACCGGCGTGCTGCTGGCCAGCCCGCCGCTGGACTGGCACGTCACCGACTCGTACTTCGTCGTCGCGCACTTCCACTACGTCGTCTTCGGCACCGTCGTGTTCGCCGCGAACGCGGGCGTCGCGTTCTGGTTCCCGAAGATGTGCGGCCGGATGATGGACGAGCGGCTGGGGAAGCTGCAGTTCTGGATGACCTTCATCGGCTTCCACGGCACGTTCCTCATCCAGCACTGGCTGGGTGCCGAGGGCATGCCGCGCCGCTACGTCGACTACCTGCCGACCGACGGGTTCACCACGCTCAACGTGATCTCGACGATCTTCTCGTTCGTGCTGGGCGCCTCGATCGTGCCGTTCCTCTTCAACGTCGTGAAGTCGTGGAAGTACGGGCAGCTGGCGCTGCGCGACGACCCGTGGGGCCACGGGAACTCGCTGGAGTGGGCGACGTCCTCGCCGCCGCCGCGGCACAACTTCGTGGCGATCCCGAAGATCCGCTCGGAGCGCCCGGCCTTCGAGATGCACTACCCGCACCTGCTCGAGCGGCTGCAGGTCGAGGCGCATGCCGGCAAGAGCCACACGCCCTACGCCGACAACCTGGTCGGACGGCGACGTCCGGACCGCGGCAGGGCCCGCAGGGACCCCGACCCGACCTGAGCCGGGCCGCGCGGTCAGCAGCAGCCTCGGGCGCGCTCAGGGAAGCAGGGCGTCCTCGTCGAGGTCGTCGAACCCGGCCACCTCGGCCTGCGTCCACGCCGTCGGCGTCGAGCGCCTCCCGGACGACCGCGGCCGCGAGCCCGCCGTTGTAGCCCTTGCGGGCCAGCATCCCCATCAGCCGGCGGGTCGCCGTCGCGCGGTCGAGGCGGCGCATCGCCCCGACCTTGCGGTCGACCAGCCGGCGGGCGGTCTCGCGTTCGTCGTCGTCGTCGACCTCCTCGACCGCCTCGGCCGCCACCTCGGCGTCGACGCCCTTGGCGCGGAGCTCGGCGGAGAGCGCCCGCCGGGCCAGCCCGCGCCCGGCCTGGCGGGAGCTGACCCAGGCGCGGGCGAAGGCGGCGTCGTCGATCAGGCCGACCTCGGTGAACCGGTCCAGCACGGTCTCCGCCGCGTCGTCCGGGATGTCCCGGGCGGCGAGCAGATCGGCCAGCTGCGAACGCGTCTTCGGTGCCCCGGTCAGCGCCCGCAGGCAGATGCCGCGGGCGGCCGACACGGGGTCACCGCAGCTCGTCCTCCGGCGGCCCGGGGGCGACGATCCGGGTTCAGGGGATCGTCGGCCGGGCCGCCCGCCGGCCGCCGCGGACCCCGGCCGAAGCCGGAGCCGCCGCGACGACCGGACTGGAATGCCACCGAGTCGGTCAGAAGTCGACGGGGGCGGCCGCCGGGGCGTCGAGCTGCGGGCCGATCCCCAGCTTCTCCTTGATCTTCTTCTCGATCTCGTCGGCGAGGTCGGGGTTGTCCTTCAGGAAGTTGCGCGAGTTCTCCTTGCCCTGGCCGAGCTGATCGCCCTCGTACGTGTACCAGGCGCCGGACTTCTTCACGAAGCCCTGCTCGACGCCGACGTCGATGAGCCCACCCTCGCGGCTGAAGCCCTGACCCCAGAGGATGTCGAGCTCGGCCTGCTTGAACGGCGCCGCGACCTTGTTCTTGACGACCTTGATGCGCGTGCGGCTGCCGACCGCGTCGGTGCCCTGCTTGAGGGTCTCGATGCGGCGGACGTCGAGGCGGACCGAGGAGTAGAACTTCAGCGCGCGGCCACCGGTGGTGACCTCGGGCGAGCCGTAGACGACGCCGACCTTCTCGCGCAGCTGGTTGATGAAGATCATCGTGGTGCCGGAGTTGCTCAGCGCACCGGTGATCTTGCGCAGCGCCTGGCTCATCAGCCGGGCCTGCAGACCGACGTGGCTGTCGCCCATCTCGCCCTCGATCTCGGCGCGGGGCACGAGCGCCGCCACCGAGTCGACGACGATCAGGTCGAGCGCGCCGGAGCGGATCAGCATGTCGGCGATCTCGAGCGCCTGCTCACCGGTGTCGGGCTGGCTGACCAGCAGCGCGTCGGTGTCCACGCCGATGGCGCGGGCGTAGTCGGGGTCGAGCGCGTGCTCGGCGTCGATGAACGCGCAGATGCCGCCGGCGGCCTGGGCGTTGGCCACCGCGTGCAGGGCGACCGTCGTCTTACCGGAGGACTCCGGGCCGTAGACCTCGACGACGCGGCCACGCGGCAGACCGCCGATGCCCAGCGCGATGTCGAGGGCGATCGAGCCGGTCGGGATGACCTTCATGGCCACCTCGGGGCTGTCGCCCAGGCGCATGACGGAGCCCTTGCCGAACTGCTTGTCGATCTGGGCGAGGGCCATGTCGAGGGCCTTGTCGCGGTCGAGCGTTGCCATGGTGCTCACCTTCGGTTCGCGGAAGTTCGCGGGAAGCGGGTCGGGACCGACGCTAGGACGAGGCACCGACAGTTTCTGGTCTGCGGGCGGACCTGTGGAGAGCGGGTCCGCCTGTGGACGCCACTGTAGGCCGAACACCTGTTCGACTGCCAGGCCGACACGCCGACCGTCCCGGCGCCCCGGCGGTCCGCACACGGGCCGCGGACCGCTCAGCGCTCCTTGGCGCGGCACCTCGTACTCCTCGCAGACGGCCAGCCAGACCTTGCGCACGGGCAGCCCGGCCTCGATCGCGTCCACCGCGCTGCGCCCGCCGAGCGCCGCGAAGACGTGGTCGCGGGCGACGCTCTGGGCGCGCATCGAGCCGAACTGACGATCGAGACGGGACCAGAACTCCTGCAGGCGCACCCCCCGACGCTAACCCGGCCGGGGCGCCGGGGCGCCGTCCGCGGCCTACGCTCGCCCCATGATTCCCGGCACGGGCTCGGGCGCCTGGGACACCGTCCTGCAGATCGCCATCGCCCTCGCGCTGCTGGTCAGCATCGTCCTGCTGATCAGGAACTACCGGGACCGCTGAGCGCCGGCCGCGCGCCGGCGACCCACACCACGGCCAGCGGCAGGACCAGCGCGCGCCGAGACCGCCGTCACCAGGCCGAACCCGCCCACGGCCAGCAGCGGGCCGCCGACCACGCCGGCCAGTGCCGCGCCGAGCCCCATCAGCAGATCGGTGCCGCCCTGCGCCGTCGGGCGCAGGTCGGGTCCGACCGACTCGGTCACGAGGGTCGACCCCGCGATCAGGCCGCACGACCAGCCCAGCCCGAGCAGCAGCAGGCCGACGCCCAGCTGGACGGCGGCCCCCGGCGGCGCCGTCCCGGCCAGCGCCGCGGCGGCCAGCAGGAGCGCGCCGCCGAGCGCGACCGTCGCCCTCCGGCCGGCCCGGTCGGCCAGCAGCCCGACCAGCGGGCGAGAAGAGGTACATCCCGGCGACGTGCACGCTGATGACCAGCCCGATGACGCGCAGCGTCGTCCCCGCCCGAGCCGCCGGCGTGCCCCATGTGCACCGGCGTCATGACCATCACACCGACCATCACCGCGTGGGAGACCACGACGGCGGTCAGCCCCAGCCGTCCGGTCGGCGAGGCCCAGACCGCCCGCATCGCCGTCCCCGTGGCCCGCCGTGGGACGCGGCTCCGGAGCCCCCGCCCCGAGCCGCCGGGCCAGCAGCAGCGGGTCGGGCCGCAGCAGCAGCAGCACGCCGGCCGCCACGACGACGAAGACGACCGCCGAGACGACGAACGCGCCGCCGAGCGCGGGCAGGCCCAGGCTCCTGCCGAGGTCGGCGCCCGGCCCGGCGAGGTTCGGACCGAGCACCGAGCCGAGGGTGGTCGCCCACACGACGAGTCGACAGCGCCCGGCCCCGGCGCTCCGGGGTCGCCAGGTCGGCGGCGGCGTAGCGCGCCTGGAGCCCGCAGGCCGTCGCCGCACCGAAGGCGAAGAGCCCGACGAGCAGCAGCGCGAGCGAGGACACCGCCGCCGCGACCACGGTCAGCGACCGCGCCCGACGACGGCGACGGCGTACCCGGCCGCCAGGCCGGCCCGCCGGCCCGCGCGGTCGCTGATCCGCGCGAGCGGCACCGCCACCACCGCGGCGCCGAGCACGCCGCGGTCTGCCCGAGACCGGCGGCGCAGTCCGTGCCCGCGACGTCGCGGGCGAGCAGCCCGCCCACGGTGATCCCGACGGTGACCCCCAGCCCGCCGAGCGCGACGGCACCGCTGAGGACGCCGACGGTGCGCCGCTGGACGCCGACCGGGTCGACGCCGCTGCGCGAGGACGGCGCCCAGTCTGGAGCGCGGTCACAGGCCCATGGAGCGGCCGATGATCTCCTTCATGATCTCGTTGGTGCCGCCGTAGATCGACTGCACGCGGGAGTCCCGCCAGGCCTTCGAGACCGGGTACTCGTCCATGTAGCCGTAGCCGCCGTGCAGCTGGAGGCACCGGTCGGCGACCTTGTTCTGCAGCTCCGTCGTCCACCACTTGGCCATGGCCGCGTCGGTGGCGGTCAGCTCGCCGGTGTTGAGCTGCCGCGACGCACTCGTCGACGAACGTGCGCGCGATCGTCGCCTCGGTCTGGAGCTCGGCCAGGACGAACCGGGTGTTCTGGAAGCTGCCGACCGGGCGGCCGAACGCCTTGCGCGACGACACGTACTCGACGGTCAGGGCCAGCACCCGCTCGACGGCCGCGACCGCCCCCACCGCGATGACGAGGCGCTCCTGCGGCAGGTTCTCCATGAGGTGCAGGAAGCCGCGGTTCTCGCCGCCCAGCAGGTTCTCGGCCGGCACCCGCACGTCGTCGAAGAACAGCTCCGCGGTGTCCTGCGCCTTGAGGCCGACCTTCTCGAGGTTGCGCCCGCGCTCGAAGCCGGGCATGCCGCGCTCGACGACGAGCAGGCTGAGGCCCTTCGCGCCCGGAGCCTCCGGGTCGGTCTTGGCGACGACGATGACCAGGTCGGCGTTGATGCCGTTGGTGATGAACGTCTTCGAGCCGTTCAGGACCCAGCCGTCGCCGTCCTTGCGGGCGGTGGTCTGCAGCCCCTGCAGGTCGCTGCCGGCGCCGGGCTCGGTCATCGCGATCGCGGTGATCAGCTCGCCGCTGCAGAACCCGGGCAGCCAGCGCTGCTTCTGCTCCTCGGTCGCGAGGTCGCGGAGGTAGGGGCCGACGACGTCGTTGTGCAGGCCGAAGCCGACGCCGCTGGCGCCGATCCGCACCAGCTCCTCGTCGACGACGGCGTGGTAGCGGAAGTCGTGGACGCCCGCCCCGCCGTACTCCTCGTCCATGTCGAACCCGAGCAGCCCCTGTTTGCCCGCCGGACAGCCACACGTCGCGCGGCACGATCCCGTCCTTCTCCCACTGCGCGTGGAAGGGCGCGATGGTCTTCTCCGCCCAGGCGCGGACCATGTCACGGAACTCGTCGTGCTCGGCCTCGTACAGGGAGTGGCGCATGCCACTCAGTCTGCCGGAACCGGTTACCCGCGAGGACCCGGGGACGACGCGGCTCGACGGCGGACTGTCGTACCCGCGTGGACACTGGGCGACGTGTCCGCTCTCGACCGGTTCAGCGAGCCCACCCTGGGCCTGGTTCACCGGCGCGTTCGTGGGAGCCGACCGC
>CAWHJC010000010.1:0-12294 GCA_963829565.1 uncultured Actinomycetota bacterium | reverse complement strand
TCGACCAGGGCCGCGCCTTCACCTGCTCGGCGGGACCCGTGCGCCGGCGCCCATGCCCAGCCAGCTCGGTCTCCACCCAGCCGAGGGCGTCGGCCTGCCAGCTCGGGTCGCGCCATCGGGGCAGAGCGTCGTCGGGCTCGGCCTCCGACATCAGGCCGGTCGGGTCAGCACGATCTTGCCAAACACGTCGCCGCCGGCCAGCCGGCGGAACCCCTCGGTCGCCTCCTCGAGCGGGAGGACGCTGTCGATGACGGGGCGGACCCCCGTCGCCGCGAGCAGTCGCAGCAGCCGCTCCAGCTCGTCGCGGGTGCCCATCGTGGAGCCGACGATGCGCTGCTGCAGGAAGAAGACCCGGCGCAGGTCGGTGACGGCCTGGTGCCCTCCGGTCGCCCCGGTGACGACCACCGTGCCTCCCTGGCGGAGGGCCTTGAGGCTGTGCTCCCAGGTCGCCGCGCCGACCGTCTCCATCACCGCGTCGACGCGCTCCGGCAGCCTCGCCCCCGCCTCGAAGGCCTGGTCCGCGCCGAGGTCGAGCGCCCGGGCCCGTTTCGCCTCGTCCCGGCTGGTCACCCACATCCGGACACCGGTGGCTCGGCCAAGGGCGACGAGTGCGGTCGCCACCCCACCACCCGCGCCCTGGACGAGGACCGTCGAGCCCGGCTTGACCCCCGCCTGGGTGAAGAGCATGCGGTACGCCGTGAGCCATGCCGTCGGCAGGCAGGCGGCTTCCTCGAAGGTCAGCCCGACGGGCTTGGGCACCAGGTTGCGCCGCGGCACCAGGACCAGGTCGGCGAGCGTCCCGTCGTAGCGCTCGGACAGCAGGGACCGCTTGGGGTCGAGCGTCTCGTCACCCCGGTAGTCGGGATCGCTCACCACTGCGTGCACGACCACCTCGGCGCCGTCCTTGTCGACGCCGGCACCGTCGCAACCGAGCACCATCGGCAGCCTGTCTTCGGGCAGACCCACACCACGCAGGCTCCAGATGTCGTGGTGGTTGAGCGACGACGCGCGCAGCCGCACGGTCGCCCAGCCCTCTCGCGGCGCAGGGTCCGCGTGCTCCCCGACGCGGAGCCCGGCCAGGGGGTCGTCCGGGTCGAGCCGTACGGCGGTGGCGGCGAGCACGCGCCCGACCCTACCGACGCGGCCCCTAGTGCGCGCCCATCACCCGGGGGGTGCGCAGGGACCATGCACCGCCCCCCGCGGAGCCGTCGATGCCTCAGGTGACCCCCAAAAAACGGAGATCTCGTGCCAATCCGGACCGCCCGACCCGCTTTCCACGCCCTCGCCGACCGGCTCAACAGGCTGGCGCTCGTTGTGACGACGTTGACCCTTGTCCTCACTGCGCTGGTGACCGGGGCCGTGACGGCGCAGCCGGCTGGAGCCACGTCGACCGAGGACGGCGTCACCTCCAGGCTCAACGGAGCCCGCACCGCGCACGGTCTGGCCGCCCTGACGAGCCGGGGCGACTTGACCGAGGTGGCTCGGGCCCAGGCCGGCCGGATGGCCGAGTCATGGACGCTGTTCCACAACCCGAACCTGACCACGGACGTCACGGGCTGGCGATACGTCGGCGAGAACGTCGGCTACGGGCCGGACACCGACACCGTGCACGCGGCGTTCATGGGTAGCCCCGGGCATCGCGCCAACATCCTCGACTCCGACTACACCGAGCTCGGCGTGGGTGTCGTGGAGCGCGACGGGCGGGTGTGGGTCGTTGAGGTCTTCCGTCAGCCGCAGCGCACGACCACCACATCGACCAGCGGGCCGGCGCCCTTCTTGACGACGTTGCGCACGGGCAGCCAGGGCGACGCCGTGCGCCGCGTCCAAGGGCGACTGGGTCTGTCGCGGACCGGCTACTTCGGCACGAGGACCGAGACCGCGGTCCGGCGGTTCCAACGCGCACAAGGCTGGGCGGGCAGCGGCATCGTGGGCCGCGGCACCTGGGCCCGGCTGTTCTGAGCCGGACCGTTCCGAGCCGCCTACCGCTGGGCTGATCAGCTGGGCCGGGCGGCTCGCTCGGCGGCCCGCAGCCGGCTGACCATGACCCGAAGCATCGGAACGGCGACCTCGGGGTGCTCGTCGAGGAGCTCGGCGAACGTCCACTTGTTCAGGGCGAACGTCGTCATCCCCTGGTCGCCGGCCCGCACTTCGGCCGACCGCTGCTCCCCGTCGATCAGCGACAGCTCCCCGAAGTAGTCGCCCGGCCCCAGGCTCGCGTGCTGCACGCCGTCGACGCTTGCGGTCGCCCCGCCGGACAGGACGACGTGCATCTCGACGCCCTTGGGCGAGAACGACCGGAAGCCGCTCACCTCCTCGCCCTGCGCCAGGACGACCTCTCCCGGCGAGAACGACTCGTCGCGCCCCGCGTTGGCGATGCTGCGGAGCAGCCGGTGGTTCAGGTCGTGGAACAGGTCGACCTTCGCCAGGACGGCGACCAGCTCGTCGGTGCTCATGGGTCTCCCTGCCGTGTGTCGATGTCCCGAATCTAGGACCTGACGGCGCACCTGGGCCATGCCGTGAGGGGTCCGGTCCGAGGAAATTCGCGATACATCTTGACTTTCGACGAACGCGATATATCGTCTATCTCGAGGACGCGATACATCGCGTCGACCCCGATCCCACGAGGAGCCCTCGATGCACACCCCCGTCACCCGCGCCACGCCCCCGACCGGTGTCCGCCGCTGGATCTCGGCGGCCCGCCGCGGCGAGGACCTGCCACACCGCCGGCCGCGCCCGTCGCTCCCGCCCCTGGCCTGAGTTCAGGGGCCGGTGCGCCCGGGCCGCCTGGCCACACCGGCCCGCTCCGCCTCCGCCGCGACCGCGGCCGCGACGGCGGGGGCCACCCGCTCGTCGAACGGGCTCGGCACCACGAAGTCGTCCGCCAGGTCGTCTCCGACGACGCCGGCGATGGCCTCGGCCGCTGCGAGCTTCATGCCCTCGGTGATGTCGCTCGCGCGGACGTCCAACGCCCCTCGGAAGATGCCGGGGAAGGCGAGCACGTTGTTGATCTGGTTGGGCAGGTCGCTCCGGCCGGTCGCCACGACCCGGGCATGGCGCCTCGCCATCTCGGGATCGATCTCCGGGTCGGGGTTGGCCAGCGCGAAGACGAACGCACCCGGAGCCATCGCGGCGACGGCTTCCTCGGGCACCACGCCGCCCGAGACGCCCACGAACACGTCGGCCCCGCGCATCGCCTCCGCCAGGCTGCCGGTGTGGCCGGTCTCGTTGGTGACCGCCGCGAGGTGCCGCTTCACGGTGCTCAGGTCCCCGCGCCCGTCGTGCAGGACCCCCTTGCGGTCGGTGACCGTGATGTCGCCGATCCCCGCCTCACGCAGGATGGTCGTCACCGCCACGCCCGCCGCGCCCGCGCCGGACACGACCGCGCGCAGGTCGCCGAGCCCGCGCCCGGTCAGGCGCGCCGCGTTGCGCAAGGCGGCGAGCACGACGACGGCGGTGCCGTGCTGGTCGTCGTGGAACACCGGGATGTCCAGCCGCTCCCGCAGCGCTCTCTCGATCTCGAAACAGCGCGGGGCACTGATGTCCTCGAGGTTGATGCCGCCGAAGCCCGGCGCGATCCGCACGACCGCCTCGACGATGTCCTCGACGTCCGCCGCGTCGAGGCAGATCGGCACCGCGTCGACACCCGCGAACACCTTGAACAGGACCGCCTTGCCCTCCATCACCGGAAGGGCCGCGGCCGGGCCGATGTCGCCGAGACCCAGCACAGCCGACCCGTCGGTGACCACCGCCACGACGTTCGACTTCCAGGTGAGGTCGTGGACCAGGTCCGGGTCCCGCGCGATCGCCGAGCACACGCGGGCAACGCCCGGGGTGTAGGCCAGCGACAGGTCGTCGCGGTTGCGCAGGGGGACGGTCGAGACCGTCTCCAGCTTCCCGCCGACGTGGAGGCCGAAGGCCGGGTCGTTCCCGTCGTACGCCGGGCTCGACGGATCCCCCGGACCACTCTCCTGCACGGTCACCACCGGTGTCCTTCCCGAGTGACGGATTCTGGCATACCACCCGAAGCGGACCTCCGTGTGGTGCCGCCCCTCGGCCTCAGACGGCGACGAGCTCCTCGCCACCACGACGGGCCCCGCTCATGTCGCGACCGGGCAGGCGGGCCGGGTCGAGGACGGTGTCCAGCGGCAGGGTCATGCACCGGATCGAGCCGCCGCCCTTGTGCAGCTCGCCGACATCCACCGTCTCGACCGAGAAGCCCCACGCCTCGATCTGCCGGGCCACCCGGACCGGAACCCCGGCCGGCATGACCACGACGTCGCCGACGACGACCGAGTTGGCGCAGAAGGTGAACGCCTCCTCCTCGTCGATGACAAGGGGCTCCGGCACGAGAGCGGCCACCGTGGCCCGGCCGGCCGCATCCCAGGCGTCGGGTGCCACGATCGCCCGCGTCTCGTCGAGCGGGCAGAAGCTGAGGTCGAGGTGGTAGAGCGCGGGGTGGACGACACCGACGGTCGCCACCCGGACGCCGAGCTCGCGGGACAGCACCGCGTGGGTGGCCAGGTCGGTGCGCGGCCCCGCGGCCACCATCAGCGAGTCACCGTAGAGGAACGCGTCGCCCGCCTCGAAGGCGCCGACGCCGCTGTCCGCGACGCGGGTCGTCCGGAGCCCTGCCTCGCCGAACCACCACTCGGCTGCCTCGGCCTCGGCCCGGCGCTCGTCGTGCCGGAAGCTGGTGATGGCGACGTGGTCGCCGTCGAGGATGCCGTAGTTCATCGCGTAGACCATGTCCGGCGTGCCGGGGAGCTGGTCGATCAGCTCGACCTCGGCGCCGGCGCCGCGCAGGGTGGCGACCAGCGTGTCCCACTGGGCCAGTGCGCGGTCGGGGTCGACCGGCGAGTCCACGTCCATCCACGGGTTGATCGCATAGTCGACCCGGAAGTGCTCTGGACGGCACATCAGGTAGCGACGTCCCCAGCTCAGCGGACGGATCCCGGTCATGACCACCCTCACGTACGCTCGTCGGATTGGCGGGTTGTCAGACAATTATTGTCCGACAACCGGAGTGTGAGGCCTGACCTCCGCTAGTGTCAAGCAGGTGGTCGACCTCCGCGCCATCGACCGGTCGAGCACCACCGACCGGGTGGCCGGTGCGCTGCGCGAGATGCTGTTCGCAGGCGACCTCTCCCCCGGCGAGCCGCTGCGCGAGGTCAGCCTCGCCGAGGGGTTCGGCGTGGCCCGCTCCACCGTCCGCGAGGCGCTGCAGGTGCTCTCCGGGGAGGGCCTGGTGACCCGCTACCCCAACCGGGGCGTGGTGGTGACCGAGCTGTCCGAGCACGACATCGGAGAGATCTTCGAGGCTCGCCTGGTGCTGGAGAGCGCCGGCGTCCGGGCGGGTGCCGCCGGCGCGGACCTCGCGCCGGTCGCGGCAGCGCTGGCGACGTACGCCGCAGCGGCGCAGGCGGACGACCAGGTCGTGGCCACCCACGCGCACCTGGAGTTCCACACCTCGCTGGTCGCGCTGCTGGGCAACGCCCGGCTGGTCGCCGGCGCCGACGTCCTGACCGCCGACCTGCGGCTGGCGCTGGCCTCGGTGGAACGCGCCCGGCGCAACGCGCGGTCCCAGGTCGCCGACCACCGCCGGCTGCTCACCCTGATGCGCTCGGGCGACCCGGGCAGTGCGCTCGCCGAGCTGGAGCGGCACCTCCGTGCCGCCGCGGTGTCGGTCACGGAGCGGGTCGTCGGCGCCTGAGCGGCCACAGCCTCAGCACCACGGTCGCCAGCACGTCAGGCTCCGCGACCGGCCCGACCTGCCACGAGTCGACCCCCTCCGCCGGGTTGTCCCGCTCGACCCACCACCCGTCGTCGGACCGCACACCGGCGCGCTTGACCGACAGCGGGCGGTCCGCCCAGCGGACCACCACGAGCTGCCCGGGCCGGGGCCGGCCGCCCCAGCGCACCAGCAGCTGGTCGCCGTCGCGCAACGTCGGCTCCATGGAGCGTCCCCGGACGAGCACTCGACCCAGCGGAAGCCGTCCCACGTGACCCTCCTCACTGGACCTTCGCACCGCGGGTAGGCGCCCCAGGGAGGGGTACCTGCCCGGAGTAGTGTCCACACGAGATCATGTGTTCGAGGAAGGGACTGATCCAGTGCTCTCGCGTCTGCTCACCCCGAAGACCGTCGTGCACGCCCACTGCGACCTGCCGTGCGGCGTCTACGACCCCGCGCAGGCCCGCATCGAGGCGGAGTCGATCAAGATGATCATCCAGAAGGCGGGCGAGAACTCCGACGCGGACTTCCGCACCCGCGCCGTCCTCATCAAGGAGCAGCGGGCTGAGCTGGTCAAGCACCACCTGTGGGTCCTCTGGACCGACTACTTCAAGCCGCCGCACTTCGAGAAGTACCCGGAGCTGCACGGACTGTTCAACGAGGCCACGAAGCTGGCCGGAGCCTCCGGCGCCAAGGGCTCGATGGACGCCGAAGCGGCACAGAAGCTGCTCGACAAGATCGCCGAGATCGACAAGATCTTCTGGGAGACCAAGCAGGCCTGACGACCTCGTTGATCAGTCACAAGGCGGCGACGGCGGCATTCCTCATCACCGCCGCTGCTGTGATGGCTGAGCTACTTCGCCGCGCTCGATCCGCCGGCCCTATCGGACTAGGCCCGTGGCCTCGTTCGTCGTCCTAATCTTCAGAGGCGGACCATGCGGGCATGTCGGAGCGGAGGACTCCTGGTGGTCGGCCTCGTGCTGAGCGTCGGCGCACCGCCTGGAGCTTGGGCGGCAGAGGATCAACTGACGTGTTTCGGCAGAGCAGCCACGATGATCGGCACAGCGGGCGACGACCTCATCATCGGTACGTCCGGTGACGACGTCATTGTCGGCCTGGACGGTCGCGACCGCATCGAGGGGCTCGCGGGGGATGACTTCATCTGCGGCGGGGACAACTCCTACCTCGTCACCGAAGGGCGGATCGCCACCTTCACCTATGAGCAGCTCTACGGAGGCGACGGCAACGACCGCATCGATGGCGGGGAGGGCTTCGAGGACATCTATGGCGGCGCCGGAGACGACGTGCTCCGCTCCCTGATTGGGCCGGTCACTCCGGGTGACGTGACCTCCGAAGCGGACTATCCCAAGCATGAGTACATCAGCGGCGAGGACGGAGCCGACCAGCTGTACGGCGGTATGGGTCGACAAGAGCTGATCGGGGGCGCCGGAGATGACATCCTCTGGGCCGGCGCCGGCTCGGACCTGCTCGGTTACGACGGTGGCTTCGACCAGCTGTACGGCGGTGAAGGTGCCGACATGCAGTACGCCGCGTTCTCCGCGCAGGGATCCTTCCCGCCTAGTTGGCGCATCGTTTTCTACGGCGGCCCTGGCCGGGACTCCGCTGCCTCGAACCCTGGCCCGCCCGGCTCCTACTTCATGGGTCCCGGGCCGGACATTTCCGTGGCATCACTCGAGAGCCCTTCGGACTACATCAACGGCCAGAAGGGCAACGACAAGTTCGAGGCCGGCCCAGGCAGCGACACGATCCTGGGTGGCCGTGGTGACGACTCGCTCGACGGGCAACAAGGCAGGGATCGGATCGACGGCGGCCCCGGACATGACCAGTGCCGCAGCCCGATCAGCGGACGACACTGCGAGACACCCACCTGATCCTTTGTCATTGGGTGCGCACTGCCGAGGCGGACGCGCATGAGGCCTGCGCATGACGCGACATCGTCCAACAATTCGGACCCGTTTTTCCCAGCTCTGTGTGCTCGGGGCGGCGGCTGCGCAGCCCCGCGTCATGCCGGTGCCCTGGCGTGATCTTCATCTCCGAAGTGTGCGGGCGGTCCAGCAGCCGGCGGCCGGCACGAGCCACCCCTAGTGGAAGGACACCGCCCACATGGCACGTCCCACGACAGACGACTCGACCGACATCCCATCGGGTCCCAGCGGAATCCGGCGCCGAGCCCGGCTGCTCGCGTTCACCGTCACCCTCGCCATCGTCGCGCTCATCGGCGGCAGCGCGGCACCGTCCGCCTCGGCCCAGACCATCACCAACCAGTTCGGCACGATGAAGGTCAGCAAGGTGACCGGCGAGGCCGACAACGGGGCCACGTTCGTCGGTCGCTACAACGTGAAGAAGTTCGTCACCGGTGACTCGGGGCGGAGCAAGGCCGTCGGCCGACTGACCGGCACCGTCACCAAGAAGAACGGCGACACCGAGCGCGTGACGAGGACCGGCGTCCGGATGCCGGTGCGCCCCGGGCTGTCATCGGTCTCGCCGCTTGTCCCGGCCCCCGGCACGGTGGCGACGTCGCAGGTCGGCTGCGAGATCCTCGACCTGGTGCTCGGGCCGCTCGACCTGAACCTGCTGGGCCTCGAGATCCACCTGGACGTGGTGCACCTGAACATCACCGCCGTGCCCGGCGCGGGCAACCTGCTCGGCAACCTGCTGTGCGCCATCGCCGGACTGCTCGACGGTCCCCAGCTCGGCAACCTCGGGGCCATCCTGACCAACCTGCTCAACGCCATCCTCGGTCTCCTTCAGGCGTAGTCCGGTCATCCGAGCGTGCCTCGAGACGACGCGCCCCTGAGGCTTTCCAGCCTCAGGGGCGCGCAGGGGACGTTGAACAAGCCCCAGCCGGGGAAAGAGAGATCCGCCATGTCGCATCTGCCGCGTCTCCCACGTGTCGCTGCAATTCTGCTCGCCGCAGCGTTCCTCGGCCTGTGGGCCGGACTTCTCTCGGCCTCGGTGGAGCGGCTCGCCGATCGTCAGCGGCCGGAGCCCGACCCGGGAGTCAGCGCGCCGCCTGCCGTCATCACCGAGCCCTGACGGGCTGGCGCGATGGCGTCGCCGTTGCCGTCACCCTTGCTCCCGGAGAACCCGTTGGGCCATGTCGTAGGTCGCGAGCACCTCGAGAAGGAACTCCGAGGCGGCGGTCGCCACGTCGGTCAGCTCGTCGGCGCGGATCTCGCGCAGCACCTCGAGGAGGATCTCGTGGTGCACCTGGACCAGCTCGAGCATGCTCAGCCCTCGGCCACCGCGGAGCGGCCCAGCTCGTAGCCGCTGTGCAGGGCGGCCTCGTCGCGGCGCGGCAGGTAGCGCAGGAACGCGGCCCGGTAGTCACGCGTGAGGTCGTCGACGGTCGTTCATCGGCGGCCGTCGGACCTCGCGCCGCGACGCGGTCTCGCCGGTCCGGACGCTGGTTGTCGAGGTAGGCGAGGCCCTCCTCCAGGTCCAGCGCCGTGTGCCACAGATCCGGTGCCCATCCCCAGCTGCGACCATGGCGAACGCGACGTCCGGCTGGATGCCGACGATGACCGTCAGCGCCCCGCGCAGCCGCGCCATCTCGGCGATGTTGCGCAGGGTGCGCGACCCGAAGGAGTCGAGGACGTCCAGCGCAGCGACGTCGATGATGACGCCGCGCGAGCGGTGCTCGCCGATCTGCTCGATCAGATCCTGCCTGGAATCGGACCATCTGCGAGTCGTCCAGGGCAGTGTGGATCGACGCGATCAGGTAGCGAGCCCTGCCGCAGGATGGAGACCAGCGCCGGTCCGGCAGTCACTCGCCGGTCGCGCCCTCCCCGCGCGTCACCGTGTAGCCGAGCAGTCGCTCGGCCTCCTCGAGGCCGCCTTGCAGGTCGCCGATGGTGTTCATCTTGCTGAGGTCGACCCCGATGGTCACCAGCGTCTGGGCGATCTCCGGCGACAGGCCGGTGATGATGACGCTGGCGCCCATGAGTCGGGAGGCGTCGACGGTCTGCACCAGGTGGTTGGCGACCGCCTCGTCGACGTCCGGAGCACCGGTGATGTCGATGACGACGACCTTCGCGCGGTGGGTGCGGATGCCGGTGAGCAGCTGCTCGGTCAGCTGTCGGGCGCGCTCGCTGTCCAGGACGCCGATGATCGGCAGGATCAGCAGCCGCTCGCGGACCGGCAGCACGGGCGTGGACAGCTCGCGGATGGCGTCCTGCTGCTGACGGATGACCCGCTCGCGCTCGTCGACGAAGCTGACCGCCACGGTGTTCGCGATGCGGTTGGCGGCCGGCTCGTAGGCGTCCAGAACCCGGTTGAGCAGCGCGAAGTCCTGCTGGTACTTCTCGAACAGCGACCGGGCCAGCACGTCGCGCAGCAGCAGCACGATGCCGACGACCTCGTGCGTCTCGACCCCGCGCGGGATGATCCGCTCGGACAGGTCGCGCGCGTAGTGCTGCAGCGCCTCGACGCTGCCCGTCTCGAGCACCTCGACGTAGTTGTCGTAGACCGACGTCGTCTCGGCGGCCATCTCCTGGGGCGTCATGGCCTGCAGCAGGTGCGCGTCCTGGATGCGGCCGGCCCACTCCTGCCGCAGCTTGGTCCGGTGCTCGCGCAGGTGCGCCACCAGCTGCGGCAGCAGCTGGTCCTCGTCCTGCCGGTCGATGCGTCGGAAAGTCGCTCGGCGACCTCCTGTGCCGCCTCGTTGACGTCCTCGTCCATGGTCATCCTTCCTGCCGCCACTTGGTCATGGTCACGGTCGTGCCGCGGCCCGGTTCGGAGACGACCGCGAACTCGTCCATCAGCCGGCGGGCACCGGGCAGGCCGAGGCCGAGCCCGTGGTAGGTGCTGTAGCCGTCCGTCAGCGCCTGCTCGACGTCGGCGATGCCCGGGCCGGTGTCCCGAGCCACGATGCGGACGCCGCGCCGCGGCTCGTCCAGCAGCTCGATGACGATCTCGCCCTGGCCGGCGAACCGGACGATGTTGCGCGCCATCTCCGACACCGCGGTCGCGATCAGCGTCAGCTCGGTGCGGAGAACGCCAGCCGCGCGGCCAGCTCGCGGACGCGCCTGCCGCGCCACGACGATGTCGGCGTCGCCGTGGATCGGGATGCGGACCTCGTCGTCACGCTGCTGCGCCGCGCTCCATCAGCGGCTCGCTCAGCCGCGCGCACAGGTCGCACTCCAGCAGGTGCCGGGCCGCGTCGACCTCCCGCTGGCGGCGGCGGTCGCCGCCGGAGAGCGCGAGCAGCACCGGACGGCACCGGTCGGTGGGCGGCTCGGCCTGCTCGAGGGCCAGCAGGTACTCGACCCGCAGCCGGGCCCGGCGCGCGGTTGAGCTGCGCGGCGACGGCACCGGCGGTCGAGCCCAGCTCGGCGGCCAGCGATCGGGTGTCCTGACCGGACACCTCGTGGGCGAGCAGCGTGTCCCGCTCGCGGCTCCGACAGGCGCGCCAGCGCCGCGGCGACCGCGGCCCGCTCCTCGCGGCCAGCAGGTCCTCGTCCGGCGCCTGCCGGCGGCCGCAGGTCGACGACCCGGTGCTGGTTGCGCCGGTGCCGGTCCTGCTCCTTCCACATCGACGCGATGACGTTGCGTGCCGTGACGATCGCGTACGGCTCGAGCATCCCCGGCTCCACCCGGTCGGCGGCCGCCGAGCACCCGCACCAGCGTCTCCTGCACGAGGTCGTCGGCGGCGGCGGCGTCGCTCACGCGCGCCCGACGATGCGCCGGACCATCGGGATGAGCGCCGCGACGTCGGGCTCGTTCTGCCAGCCACGCGGCGGTGCGTCGGCGGACTCCGCGGCGCTCACGGCGGCACAGTACGCCCGTTTCGCGTCATGCGACTGCCCCCGAGGGGTCCTCATAGTGGAAGGCCCTGCGCGGGCACACCGTGATCCCCTGGAGACTCCCCGTGACCATCATCCCGTTCCCCGTCGAGAGCGCTGGTCGTTCGGCCAGCAGCGGCCCAGCGTTCTGCGCGGAGGCCGCCGTGACCGGAACCTTCGGGTCGCCGAGCGGCGGGACCGGGACGTTCAAAGGTGCCTACCGGCTCGAGCGGTTCGTCAACCAGTACGACCATCTCGCAGCCGCAGGGGTCTTCACGGGTGAGCTCATCGACGCCGACGGGACAGCCGTCGGCGTCGGCAGCCGCCGCCACACCGCGGCTGTCTCGCTCGGCACCGACTCCACAGCCCTCGTTGCCGACATGGGGCCGGTCGACGTGAACCTGCTCGGGTTCCTCGTCAACGTCAGTGAGTTCCGGATGCAGGTCCGGCGCAGCCTCCCCACGGGCATGCCTGCACCGGTCATTCCCCCCAGCGCCGCAGAGCTGATGCAGCGGCTCGTCGCCGTGCCCGACACACCGCACCGGGCGACTGCCGCGGGCACGCAGCGGTGACTCGTGCTGCTCGCGGTCGTGCTGTTCAGCCCGCTGCTGGTCCTGTGTGCCCTGTTGGCGATGCAGACCTTCGAGCGGCGGATGCTGGGCCCTGACGTCATCCGCCGGACCCCGCCCCGAACGGCGGGGCCGACCACGGCGGCAGTGGTCCGCCGAGGCCGGGCCAACGGCTGACCCTAGGCTTCGGCAC
>CAWHJC010000009.1:0-12649 GCA_963829565.1 uncultured Actinomycetota bacterium | reverse complement strand
CCTCAGCCGTCGCGCAACCAGACGGTGCCGGTGCGGGTCTCCAGCGAGTGGCCCATCCGCTCCTGCTTGGTGCGCAGGTAGCGGACGTTGTGCGGCGTCTCCACGACCGGCAGGGCCACCCGGCCGACGACCGTCAGGCCGTACCCGTCCAGTCCGCCGAACTTGGCCGGGTTGTTGGTGATCAGCCGGATGCGGCGTCATGCCGAGATCGCCCAGGATCTGCGCGCCGACGCCGTAGCTGCGGGAGTCGACCGGCAGTCCCTGCGCGGTGTTGGCGTCGACGGTGTCCAGGCCCTGCTCCTGCAGCGCGTAGGCGCGGATCTTGTGCGCCAGCCCGATGCCCCGTCCCTCGTGCCCGCGCAGGTACACCACCGCGCCGCAGCCCTCGGCGGCGACGGCCCGCAGCGCCTGCTCCAGCTGCGCCGCCGCAGTCGCAGCGCTGCGAACCCAGGATGTCGCCGGTGAGGCACTCGCGAGTGCACCCGCACCAGGGCGCCGGCCTCGGTCCGGCCCGCCTCGGCGACGTCACCCATGACCAGCGCCAGGTGCTCGCTGCCGTCGAGGGTGCTGCGGTAGGCCAGGGCCCGGAAGTCGCCGAACCTGTCGGCATCTGCGAGCTGGCCACCAGCTCGACCAGCTGCTCGGTGGCCCGCCGGTAGCGGATCAGGTCGGCGATCGCGAGCACCGGCAGGTCGTGCTCCGCGGCGAACGCGGTCAGCGAGGCGCCGCGGCGCATCGAGCCGTCCTCGTCGACGATCTCGCCGATCACCCCGACCCCGGACAGCCCGGCCATCGTCGGTCAGGTCGACGGCGGCCTCGGTGTGCCCGGCCCGCACCAGCACCCCGCCGGCCCGGCCCGGAGCGGGAAGACGTGCCCGGGCCGGCGCAGGTCGTCGGGCATCGTGGACGCGTCGGCAAGGGCGCGCACCGTGCGTGCCCGGTCGGCCGCCGAGACGCCGGTGCCGGTGCCGACGTGGTCGACGGTCACCGTGAAGGCGGTGCCGTGCGCGTCGGTGTTCTCGGTGATCATCTGCGGCAGCCGCAGCGCGTCCGCGCGACCGGCACTCATGGGCACGCAGACGATCCCGGTGGTGTGGCGGACCAGGAAGGCCATCTGCTGCCCGGTCACGCACTCGGCCGCGAGGATCAGGTCGCCCTCGTCCTCCCGGTCGGCGTCGTCGACCACGACCACCATCCGGCCCTCGGCCAGCGCCGCGACGGCGTGCTGGACGGCCTCGGCCGGTGACCGCCGGGACGTCACGGGAGCTCCTCGACGAGGGTGTGGGTCCCGAACTCCCGGCCGTGGTAGGTCAGCGGCCGGCCGTCGAGGGTCTCCGCCGCGACGACCGTGCCCAGCGCCACGACGTGGTCACCGCCGTCCACCAGCGCAGCGACGTCGCAGGCCAGCCACCCGGGCGCGCCCGGCAGCCGCGGCAGGTCGTCGTGCAGCTCCCAGTGCACGCCGTCGAACTTGCCCGTCCCGCCCTTCTTCGCGAACGTCAGCGCCAGCGCCGACTGGGTCGCGCCGAGGACGTTCACCCCGAACCGCCCGCACTGCCGCACCCGCGCCAGCAGCTCCGACCCCCGGTCGAGGGCGACCAGCACCATCGGCGGGTTCATCGACAGCGACGCGAACGCGCTGACCGTCGTCCCGTGCGGACGGCCGTCGGCGAGCGCCGTCACGACCGAGACCGGCGTGGCCACCCCGGCCATCACCTCACGGAAGTGCGCCTGCAGCTCCTCGGGGGACGGCGGCATCCCGGCCTCTCCTCCAGCGACGGCGGCGGCGGTCATGCGAGACATGTCAGCGGTCGGCCACCGTTGTAGGTGACCATCTCGTCCACGATGAGGTGGTAGTCGAGCGGGGTCCCCAGCGGCTCCCCGCGCAGCTCGGAGTAGGCCCGGTGCAGGTTGCCGACCAGTCGCTCCGAGTCGGTCCAGCGGGCGAACTCGCCGAGGTCGGTGCGCCGGGCCACCTCGAGGGGCTCGTCCCCGGCGGCGAAGCCCCCTTGGCCAGCTCCTGGATCAGCCGCAGGTACTCCAGCTGGCTCGCCGATCACCCCGCTGTCGCACACCGCGCCGTGGCCGGGGACGAGCGTGCCGGCACCCGAGGCCGGACAGGTCGGTGAGCGCCTCGACCAGCCCCTGCACCGAGCCCATGACCACGAACGGCGTGCCGCCGTTGAACACCAGGTCGCCGGCGAAGAGCAGGCCGCGATCGGGCACCCACACGGTGACGTCGTCGGCCGTGTGCGCCGGCCGCCCCACGTACCGCAGCGTGGCGGGGACGTCGTCGCACCAGACGGTCACCGAGTCCTCGAAGGTCACCGTCGGCGGCGCGATCTCCAGCTCCCCCCACTCGACGCCGGGGAACCAGTCCGTGGTCCCCAGGCCCACGGCGAGCATCGCCTTCCGGCACAGGTCGTGCCCGACGATCGTCGCCTCGGGGAACAGGTAGTTGCCGTAGGTGTGGTCACCGTGGTGGTGGGTGTTCAGGATCGTCCGCACCGGGGTGTCGGTGATCCCCGCGACGGCGTCGCGCAGGCCGGCGCCGCGGGCGGCGGTGAAGGCGGTGTCGACCAGCGTCACGCCGCGCTCGCCGACGTGCACGCCGGCGTTGTTCAGACCCCAGCCGCCGTCCAGCTGGACGAAGGCGGAGAACCCCCCGCCGAGGTCCTGCAGGGTCGGCGGTGGCAGCGCCGCCGAGGCGCTCCGGCTGTTGCTCATGGGTCGTCCTCCATGGACGGGATCGAGGGGAGGTGCCGGGGGTGCCTGCGCGTGCGCAGGCACCCCCGGCCGGACGGGATCGGTCAGGCCTGGCCGGCCGTCGCCTCCGCGAGGCCGAACTCCGGCATGACCTGCGTCGAGAACAGCTCGAGCATCGCCAGGCCCTCGTCGCGCGGGATCATGCCCCAGTGGAAGAGCCACACGAAGTAGTCGATCGGCATCTTCGTGAGGAACTCGCTGATCTGGCGCTTGACGTCGTCGACCGTGCCGCCGATGAGCAGCCCGCTGTTGATCAGCCGGTCGGCGAGGTGCTCGCCCGGCTTGGGCACCGGGCCCTCCTCGCCGTCGTAGCGCGCGCCCTCCATGAAGCCGAACTGCTCGTACCAGCCCTGCCAGACCGGCTTCTCGTAGCGGTCCACGCTCTCCCGGATCCGGGCGCGCACCTCGTCCTGCGGCGTCCCGTTCGGGTAGACGTAGAACGTGCGGCAGACGCCGATGCCCTCACCGAAGCGCGGGTTGCGGCCGCGTGAGTTGGCTCCCTCGACGTAGATGTCCATGAGCTGGCGCAGCTTCTCGTGGGACCCCATGAGGATCGTCGGGGTGACGTTCTCCTCACCGCACCACTGCAGGGTGCCCGGACTGGCGCCGAACGCCTGGAACAGCTGGGGGTGCGGGCTCTGATAGGGACGCGGCACGACGCTGACGCCCTTGATGGTGCCGTGCTCGTCGACCTCGCCGGGCTGGCCGTACGGGCGGGTGATGGTGTCGGCCGGCGGCCAGTTCGGGATGCCCTCGATCGGGAACGGCACCTGGTAGGTCGGGCCGTCGTACTGGAGGAGCGGCTCGGTCCACGCCTTCTTCATGATCTTGAAGTTCTCGGAGAACAGCAGCCGGTTGCGCTGGTCGGCGTCGCTCATGTCCGAGGCCGTCGAGGTGACTCCGAAGCGCTGGCAGAGGATGTTCTGCCAGCGGGCCTGGTAGCCGCGCGCCATGCCCACGAACAGCCGGCCCTGGAGCATGTGGTCGACCATCGCGATCTCTTCCGCGAGCCGGATCGGGTCGTGTGCCGGGAGCACCAGCCCGAGCTGACCGTGGCGGAGGCGCTTGGTGTGCTGCCCCAGGTAGAGGTTGAGCATGAGGGGGGACGGCGAGATCTCCATGCCCTCGGAGTGCATGTGGTGCTCGACGTGGGTGATGCCCCAGTAGCCCAGGTCGTCGGCGGCCTTCACCAGCTCGACCAGGCTCGCCAGCATCCGCTGGTAGGCGTCGTTGTCCCGGCCGATCGGACGCCGGGCGGCCATCTCCTGCTCGTCACCGAGCGTGGGGTAGACCTGCAGGATCACTTCGGTCATGCGCGTCTCCGTTGCGTTGTGCGGGGAGCCGGTCCGCCGGGCGGCGGTCCGGAACGTGCAGCAGGGGGACGGCGTCAGGCCGTCGTCCGGACCAGGTCGATGCCGTATCCGGGGGCCGGCCGTTTCGGGCCGACCCGATTGCGCAGGACGCCGATGCCGGCGACCTCGAGCTCGACGACGTCGCCCGGGGCGATCCAGCGGTCCATCTCCAGGCCGCAACCGCGGCCGATCGTGCCGCCACCGAAGACGTCACCGGGCTGCAGCGGCTGGTCCACCGAGAGCGTGGAGATCACCTCGGCGAAGCTGAAGACCATCGCGCCGAGGTTGCCCTCCGACCACGTCTCGCCGTTGACGCGCGCGCTCATGCGGGCCGTCGAGATGTCGATGGCGTCCGCGGTGGTCAGGGTCGGGCCCAGGGAGGTCGCGAAGTCCTTGCCGAAGGCCGGCCCGAGCTTCACGTCCATCTCGCGGAACTGGATGTCGCGCGCGCTCCAGTCGTTGAAGATCGTGTAGCCGACGATGCAGTCCAGGGCCTGCTCCGGCGTCACCTGGAACGCGGGCCTGCCGAGTACCGCGGCGACCTCGAGCTCGAAGTCGAGCTTGTCGGTGTAGTGCGGCCACGGCACCTCGTCGTCGGGGCCGATGACCGTGTCCGGGTTGCCCTTCCAGTGGATGGGCAGCCGGTACCACTCCTCGGGCACGGTGCCGAAGCTGTTCTTGACGTGCTCCTCGACGAGCATGAAGTCGCGCATCGAGTTGGGGCGGGGGAGCGGGGCCGCCAGTCGCACCTCGCCCACCGGCGTCGAGAAGTCGCCGGTCTCGCGCGCGCGGTCCCGGCAGCCGCGGGCCAGGTCGAGGCCCTCCTCGCCGCGGCGGAGGAGCTCGAGCACGGTGGTCGGGGCGGCCGCTCCACCGGGGGACGTCGGCGCCGCCTCGGCGAGGTCGACGACCCGGTCGCCGTCCAGGACGCCGGGGCGGGGAGCCGCGACCGCGTCCCCCCTGCGGTAGCTGACCAGCTGCACGGCGTCCGCCTCCATCCCGTGATCGCGGTGATCACGAACGGCACAAACCTAGGAGCGGCAGATGTGACCTGGGAAACACTGTTTCTTGGTGCGATTCACCATCTAGGTTGGTGAATCCACCGAGTCGTCGGTCGACCGGTGCGCGGGCCCGTTGCCGGGTGGCCGTTCCCAGGAGGCGGTGCCGTGCGGACCAGCAACCTCGAACTGAGGCACCTACGGGCGTTCGTCGCCGTCGCCGAGGAGCTGAACTTCTCCCGCGCCGCGGCGAAGCTGCACATGGTGCAGCAGTCGCTGAGTGCGCAGGTGCGGCAGCTCGAGCACGAACTGGGCGTCCAGCTCTTCCGGCGCACCACCCGGCGGGTGGAGCTGAGCGACGCCGGAGCGACGCTGCTGGAGCACGCCCGGGGAATCCTGCAGTCGGTGACGACCGCCGTCGAGGAGACCCAGCGCACCAGCACGGGGGAGAGCGGACGTCTGGTCATCTCCTACACGCCGACCCTGGTGAACGAGACGCTTCCGCTGCTCGTCAGCGCGGTGCACCAGCGGTGGCCCGGGCTCTCGCTGCAGATGGTCGAGATGTGGCAGACGGAGAGCATCGAGTCGGTCCGGGCCGGGCGGGTGGACGTCGGGATGGCCCGCCCCGCCCACGTGGACGACGAGCTCGAGTCGGTCAGGCTGCGGGACGAGCCGATCGGCGTGGTGCTGGGCGAGGACCATCCGCTGGTGGGCCGGACCGTACTGAGCCTGGAGGACCTGGCCGGCAGCACGCTGGCGATCTGGCCCCGGCAGTTCTCGCCGGACTTCTTCGACCAGGTGGTCGACTCCTTCCGCGGTCACGGGTTCCGCGGCTCGATCCAGGAGTTCGAGTACCTGACGTCGGCACTGTTCCACCGGGATCCCGCGGCCCGGGCACAGATGGCGGCCGGCCGGGCGTTCTCCGTCGCCTTCGAGACCCAGTTCGATCCCGTGCCCCCGGGGTTCGTCTGGCGTGCGGTCGAACCCGCGACCCTCATCCCCGTCCAGCTCTACTGGCGCCGGGGTGCGGGCGCGGCGGTCCACCGCTTCGTCGACGTCTGCCTCGAGGTGTCCGCGAGCGAGGGCTGGCTGTCCCTCGGTCAGGCCGGGACCCGGTCGAGCACGTAGGAACCCGGCGCCGCCTCCAGCGGCGGGTGCTCGGCACTCCCCAGCGACGCCGGCGCGGGCACCTCGGCGCCGGACTTCTCGATCGTCCACGGCGCCCAGGCCTCCCACCAGCTGCCGCTGTGCTTCTCGGCCGCCTCGCGCCACGCCTCCGGGTCCCGCCCGGGCTCGCCGCCCGTGTAATAGAACATCTTCGGATTGCCCGGCGGGTTGACCAGGCTCTGGATGTGCCCGCTCGAGCTGAGCACGAACGTCGACGGCCCCGACAGCAGCTGCGTCGTCCGGTAGCAGCCGGTCCACGGCGTGAGGTGGTCGGTCGTCGCCCCGGTGACGAACGTCGGCAGCGTGATCCGGCCGAGGTCGATCGGCGTGCCCAGCACGGTCAGCGCGCCCGGCCGGACCAGCGTGTTGTCGCGGAAGACCCCCAGGAACTGCTCGTGCAGGGTGGCCGGCAGGTTCGTCCCGTCCACGCTCCAGGCCAGGATGTCGAACGCCGGCGGGTCCTCGCCCATCAGCCACTGCCGCACGAGGTAGTTGAAGATCAGGTCGTCGGGCCGCATCCAGTTGAAGACGGCGCCCATCGACCGCGCGGTGATCACGCCCTTCGCCCGCGACGAGCGCCGCGCCACCCCCACCATGCGGGCCCCGGAGAAGGCGCCGATCGGCGCCCGCGTGGCGAAGTCCAGCAGGGTGACGGCGTACGCGGCGCTGTGCACGCTCTCGTCGCCGGTGGCGGCCAGGTGGTTGAGCAGCGTCGTCGTCAGGATCCCGCCCGCGCAGAAACCCAGCGTGTTCACGTCCGGCGACCCGGTGACCTCCTTCGCCACCCCGATCGCCCGGCGCACCCGCTCGGCGTAGGTGTCGAGGTCCCAGTCCGCCTGCTTCGGCGTCGGGTTCCGCCAGCTGACCAGGAACACCTGCAGCCCCTGGCCGACGGCGTACTCGAGGAAGCTGCGCCCCGGCCGCAGGTCCAGGAAGTAGAACCGGCCGATCGGCGGTGGGACGACGACCAGCGGGCGCTCCCGCACCGTCGGCGTCGACGGCGCGTACTGGATCACCTCGACGACCTCGTCCCGGTACACGACCTGCCCCGGCGTGACCCCGAGATCGGTGCCCACGGTGAACGCCGAGCGGTCGGTCTGCGTCGGCATACCGCCGTTGTGCAGCAGGTCGCCGACCATGTTGCGCAGCCCCCGGACGACGCTGCCGCCACCGGTGTCGATCGCCTTCTTCAGCGCCGCCGGGTTCCCGGCCAGCGTGTTGGTCGGCGCGAGGGCACTGACCAGCGCGTTCGCCGCGAAGCGGGCCCGCTCCACGTCCCGCCAGTCGGCGCCCTCGGCCTCGTAGTCGTCGACCAGCCGGGTCAGCGAGCCGCCCAGGGTCACGTAGGTCTGCGCCACCCGCCGGTAGACCGGGTTCGTGGCCCACGCCGGGTCCGCGAAGCGCTTGTCCCGCTCCGACGGACCGATGCCGTCGGTGCCCCGCAGGATCGACACGACGTCCCGGCCCGCCTTGACCGCCTCGCGGGCCAGCGGGCGGGGCCGGGCGACCGCGGCCAGCAGCCCACCGGCCAGGCCACGGGCCGTCGGGATCGGGACCGGCTCGGCGCCGTCCAGCGACACGTCCGGGTCGCGGTCGGCGACCGGCTCGGCCCGCTCGGCGGCATCCTCGACGGCCGACATGGCGCCTCCCTGCGTCCTGGAGCCCGGAAGCTACCCGGATCGGCGGGCCGGAACCAGGGAAGCGCAGCCCGTCCACCGAAGGGACGACGGGCAGGTCACAGCGTCCTGGGGTAGTACTCGCCCTCGCCGAGGACGGCGACCGCCGAGCGGAAGTCCGACTCGAAGGGCCACTCGTCCTCCTCGCCCCGCACCGGCCCCTGGGCGAACCGGCCGAACTCCCCGCCCACGCGCTCGTTGCCGATCAGCGAGTAGGCCTGCCGCCGGTAGGTCCAGTTGTCGGGCTGCAGGCGGTGGCAGGCGGTGAAGTGGGCGAGGGCGAGCTCGCGCCGCCCGCGACGCCACAGCGCCTCGGCCAGCTCGAAGTGGGCCGCCGCCTCCGATCCCCCGGCCGAGCGGGGCTGCGACCGGGCCACGACCTCCGCGGGGCTCAGCGCGAACACGCTGTCCGCGCCCTCGGCCACCCAGTCGCGGATCGCGTCGGCATAGCTGCCCCGGTCCTGCCCCGAGTTCAACGCCGCCGCGTACCCGGCGGAGCCCGCGACCGGCTCCGGTGCCCCCGCCGCCCGGCTCAGCCGGGGCGCCAGCTCGGCGATCCCGGCCGGCATCGCCCGGTCCGCCGACGGCCAGCCCGGCTCCGGTGGCCGGACGATGATGCCGTCCTCGTCGATCCAGACCACGTTCGGGATGTTCACGACGCCGAACAGCGCGTCCATCCGGTGCTGGGGGTCCAGCAGGGCGGGATGCTCGGGCCGGGCGCGGTCGACATACGGCCGCGAGGCGTCGGGGCCGGAGAGCTCGAGGCTGACGGTGACCACCTCGAGACCCCGCGGGTGCAGCTCGGAGCGCAGCGCCTGCCACCCGGGCAGGTCGAAGGCGCAGCCCTAGTAGGGCGCCCACGAGACGAGGACGACCTTCTGCCCGCGCAGCGACGACAGCCGGAACTCGGCGCCGTCGACGTCGTCGAGCACCAGTTCCGGCGCCGCCGCGCTGATCAGCGCCCGGTCGCCGAGCGACTCCGGGCCCAGCGCCCACAGCCCGGCCTCCTCGTCGTGCACCAGCGCCATGCCCAGGCGTCCGGCCGTCGCGGCGAGGTCGAAGCCCGCCGACCGGCCGAGCGGTACGCAGACCTCGGCCTTGCACGCACCCTCGGGCTTGATGGTCCAGCCCGTGCCGGCGGCGAACTGCTCGGGTGTGATGTCCAGCGACTCCAGGATCACTGCGGCAACCTAACCGACCCGGCGGCCGGCAACCCCGGTGCCGGAGGCGCTCAGCAGCGGGGCAGCCGCGGCCGGTGCGTCTCGTACATCCGCAGCCGGACGAGGAGGCCGGACGCCGCGGTCAGCCCGGCGACCGCCAGGACCGCGACGCGGATGCCGTACAGGTCGGCCAGGATGCCGGCGACCAGGGCACCGACGGCGAACCCGCCGTCGCGCCAGAGGCGGTACACCCCGACGGCGCGGGCCCGCCACGCCGGATGGGCGACGTCGCCGACGGCGGCGAGCAGCGTCGGGTAGACCATCGCCGTCCCGACTCCCAGCAGGACGGCCGCGACCGCCCAGACGGCGAATGTCGAGCCGACCGCCACGACGACCAGCGCCCCGCCCTGCAGCAGCATCCCGCCCACGATCAGCGGCCTGCGCCCCCACCGGTCCGACGCCGGACCCGTGGCGAGCTGGCCCACCCCCCACACGCCCGGGTACAGCGCCGCCAGCAGGCCGATCTCGCCGAACCCGAGTCCGGCGCCGGCGAACAGCAGCGGGAACAGGCCCCAGGCCAGCCCGTCGTTGAGGTTGTTCACCAGGCCGGCCTGGCACACCGACGACAGCGCCGGCTCCCGGACGCTGGTCAGCCGGAAGATCGCCCACGAGCCCAGCTCGCCGGGCTGCGGCTGCCGGCCGGCCTCCAGCCGGGCGTGCTCCCGGGTCTCCCGCACCACGAGCGTGGACAGCCCCAGGCCGAGCGCCGCGTACGCGACGCCGAGCAGGAACGGCTCGGGTCGCAGCCCGTACCCCTCGGCGAGGTAGCCGGTGGCCAGGGCGGTCCCGGCGACGGCGAGGTAGCCGGCCGACTCGTTCAGCCCCATCGCCAGCCCGCGGCGCTCGGGGCCCACCAGGTCGATCTTCATGATGACCGTGACCGACCAGGTCAGGCCCTGGCTGACGCCGAGCAGCACGTTGGCCGCGATGACCCAGCCCCACGACGGCGCCCACATGAGCAGCAGCGGAACCGGTACGGCGACCAGCCAGCCGCCGACGAGCACCGGCCGGCGCCCGTACCGGTCGGCCCACGACCCGGCGGCGTAGTTGGCCGCCGCCTTCGCCAGGCCGAAGGCCAGGACGTAGGTGAGGACGGCGGCGTGCGCGGTGAGCCCGAACTCCCGCTCGGCGAGCAGCGGCAGCAGCGTGCGCTCCTGACCGAGCATCCCGCCCACCAGCGCGTTGACCGCGACCAGCAGCACGAACTGGGCGGCGTTGGCGCGCAGCCCCAGCCGCACCGGGCGGGTCGCCCTCACCTGGAACCGGTCGCCAGCCGTCGGCCGGTGGCGCGTGCCCAGTCCTCCGGTCCCCCGACGAGCACCGTGACGCCGGGTCGGCCGGCGCGCTCCAGCAGGCTGGCCGCACCCATCGCCCGCTCGCCGTGCCCGCACATCACCACGGTGCGCCGCCGCGGCAGCCCGGTCTCCCGGCCGGCCAGGTCCCCGAGCTCCACGTGCCGCGCCCCGGGCACGTGGCCGGCGGCGAACTCGCGGTCCTGTCGCACGTCCAGCACGTCGACGTCGTCCAGCGGGCCGACCTCCTCGGCCGTCACCACCGGGGTGACGGCCACCGCCCCACCGGCGGCGATCCAGTCCGCGATCCCGATCGTCCCGACCAGGTCGTCGTAGCCGATCTTCCGCGCCTGCCACACGCAGGTCATCGGCGTCCTGCGCGGCGTCGCACACGACGACGACCGGCGTCCCGCGCGGGACGAGCCAGCCCAGCCAGCTGGCGAACTGCGGGCGCAGCGGGATCGACAGGGCGCCGGGCAGGTGGCCGGCGCCGTAGTCGACGACGGGCCGGACGTCGACCACGACGGCGCCGTTCCGCTGCGCCGCTCCCGCCTGCGCCCGGGTCAGGCGGGGGAGGGGATCGTCCCCGACCAGCCGCGGGCCGCGCCGGTTGACCTCGGCGAGCTCCCGGAAGTAGTCCGGATAGCTCTGCAGCGAGCCGAGCAGCGTCGCCACGAAGGTGTCCTCGTCCGGCTCCTGGAACAGCGCGTTCGAGGCCCTCTCGACTCCGATCGTGGTGGTCCGCCGGTTCCCGGCCGGCGCGGAGCAGAACGACCCCGCCCCGTGCGTCGGCCACACGGCGACGTCGTCGTCCAGGGTGGCCAGCCGCCGCAGCGACCGGTACTGGGCCCGGGTCAGCTCATCGGTGCGCTCCGCCCCGAGCAGGTCGGTGCGCGCGGCGGAGCCGACGATCAGCGAGCCGCCGGTGAACACGCCCACCGGCACCTGCCCGTCGAGCAGCAGGTAGGCGAGGTGCTCGCCGGTGTGCCCGGGCGTGGCCAGCGCGCGCAACCGCAGGCCGCCCAGGTCCACCTCGTCGCCGTCGTCGAGGCCGACGTGGTCGTAGGTGCGGCCGCCCCGTGCCGAGGCGACGATCCGCGCGCCGTCGTCGACGGCCAGCTGAAGGGCGCCGGTGAGGAAGTCGGCGTGCAGGTGGGTGTCGGCGGCGAAGGCGACGCGCAGGCCCGCGGGGCCCGGCGGCGGCCCGGAGCGCCCGCAGGTCGCGGCTCGGATCGACGGCCAGCGCGCGTCCGTCGCCCAGATCGACCAGGTAGCTGCTGTTACCCAGCCCGCTGTCCACCAGCGGCACGATGTCGACCACCGCGCCCACCTCCTCGACGTCGGCAGCCGGACGGCGCACCGCAGTGCCTGGGGGCGCCGTCCGGCGCACGGAACCTCAGTAGCTGAACGTGGTGGCGGCCTCGTCGCCGATCCACTTCCACATCGGGACGGTGCCGTTGAGTTCGGCGTTGGCGATCAGGTCGCCCTTGTCGAGCTGCTCGCGTCGAAGCAGATCGGGCAGACGTAGAACTGGCCGCCCGCGTCGGCGTAGCGCTGCATGAGGGACGGCAGGGGTGGGCAGCCCTCGCAGGCGGCCCCCACGGCCACCCCCTGAACTGCGAGCCGGACCGCCTCCTTCGTCAGGAACATCAGCGTCGGCCGCCCCGACTCGGCGGCTCCGACGGCGACCAGGAACGAGACGGTCACCTTCTCCGGGTCCTCGAGCCCCGTGATCAGGCTGACGACTGCCTTGTTGGACATGGTCGAACTCCTTCTCTCGGTGGGTCGGGTTCAGTGCGGAAGCCGGGGGATCGGCGCGCGAGGAACGAATGGCCGTAGACCTCGTAGGCCCGGGCGTTCTGTCTCCCCTGCAGGGCGCCGCCGAAGGTGTCGACGGGCTCGCCGATCGGCGATGTCCGATGAAGCCGATCTCGGTCGAGCATCTTCTGCCAGCCCGCACGGGGCAGCCCACCGGCTATCTCAGCCGGTCCAGAGGTCGATGTCGCGCAGCGCCTCCGTCGGGCACCGGCCGGCCGTTGGCGATGTCGGCGAACTGCAGCCACGCCGCCGGGCTCGCAGCACGCGGCGGATCTCGCTGAGGACGGCGCGCTTGTCGGCGCACAGGTTGATGACGCCGTTGGAGATGACGGCGTCGGCCCAGCCGTCCTCGACCGGGAG
>CAWHJC010000008.1:0-275288 GCA_963829565.1 uncultured Actinomycetota bacterium | reverse complement strand
TCGTGGCGCTGGACCGGTCGGCCGGCCGCGTACCCGCGCTGACGTCGTCGTCGAGGCCGCCGCCGAGGGAGGAGACCACCACCGTCAGGACGGCGGCGATCGCGATCACCGCGAGGAGCTGGGTCAGGAAGAGCCCGGCGAGCAGGCGCACGGGGCCCGGCTCGTCGTCCGGCGGGGTCTGGGTCGGTGTCGTCATGGGATGGGCTGGTCGTCCGGGCTCAGGCCTGGGGCAGACCGGGGATCGTGGCGAGCTGGCCCTCGACGATATCGCGGTCCTCGTCGTCGTCGACCGTCTCGAGGACCCGGCGCGCCTCCGCGGCCGACGCGTCGCGCTCCTCGTCGTGGCCGGCGGTGGCATGCGCCCGGGCCAGCCCTTCGAGGGTCGACGCCAGCAGCCAGGCCGGGAGCTGCTCCGTGGAGGTCGTGACCCGCTCGTGGGCTGCGGCGGCGTAGTCCAGCGCCAGGCCGGCGTGCCCGAGGTGACTGGCGACGTGGGCGACCAGCCAGTCGCCGGCCGCCAGGTTCTCGTCGGAGCCGATGCCGGCCCAGTGCAGCCGTGATCCCATCGCGCACTCGAGCAGCTCGCGCTCCGCTGCTGCCCCTCCGCCGGGTGACGCCTGCCGCTGCTCGAGCAGCTCCCACGTCCGGTTGAACAGATGGACCGCCAGCGCGCGCTGGAGCTCCGGGGTGAGTCCGTCCATCCGCACAGGATGCCCGAGGCATCCGGTCGCCGTACGGTGTCCTCGTGACGCAGGACGTGCTCTCCCCGGCCCGGCTCGCCGAGCTGCTCGACGCGCAGGGCTACCTCGCCGACGAGGGAGTGTCGACCGCGGCGTACCTCGCCCTCACCATGCGCCGGCCGCTGTTCTGCGAGGGCGACGCGGGCGTCGGCAAGACGTCGCTGGCCACTGCGCTCGCCGGTGTGCTGGACGCACCGTTGATCCGGCTGCAGTGCTACGAGGGTCTCGACGCCGCCCAGGCGCTCTACGACTGGGACTTCCCACGCCAGCTGCTGCACCTCCGGGCGGCCGAGGCCGCCGGGGTCGACGACGCGGACCGCCTCGAGGCCGAGCTCTACGACCGTCGGTTCCTCGTGGCGCGGCCCCTGCTGCAGGCACTCGAGACGACCCCGAGCGTCCTCCTGGTCGACGAGGTCGACCGGGCGGACGACGAGTTCGAGGCGTTCCTGCTCGAGGTCCTCAGCGACTTCACCATCTCGGTGCCCGAGCTGGGGACGATCCGGGCCGAGACCCCGCCGGTCGTGGTGGTCACGAGCAACCGGACCCGCGAGGTGCACGACGCGCTGAAGCGGCGCTGCCTCTACCACTGGCTCGAGCACCCCGACCTGGCGCGCGAGGTGGCGATCATCCGACGGCGGCTACCCGAGGCGACGGCCGCGCTGGCCCAGGCGGTGGCGCGGGTCGCCCGGGCCGCGCGCGACGAGGACCTGCTCAAGCCGCCGGGGGTGGCCGAGTCGCTGGACTGGACGGAGGCGCTGATCGCCCTCGGCGTCACCGACCTGACCGACGGCCAGCTGGACCGGGCCTGCGCGGGGCTGGGCGCCTTCCTCAAGTACCGCGAGGACCAGGAGCGGGTCGCCGGTCGGCTCGCCGAGTGGGCGGCGGCCGGCTGAGGCCGACCGAGTCGGCCGACCGACCCCGCTCAGCCGAGGTCGGAGAAGAAGGCGCCGACGTCGGCCGGGACGGCGTCCATGAACGCCCAGCGCTCCGTGATCATGCCGCCCTCGACGTGCACGACCTCCACGACCGGGTAGCTCACCTCGTCACCGTTGGGCTTGCGCATCCGGGCGCGGATCAGTGAGACGACGTGGTCGTCGTCCGCCAGGATGTCGTGGATGTCGATGTCCGCCTCGAGCCCACCCAGGCCGAACCGCTGCTGGACCGCTTCCGCTCCCTCGATGGTCTCCGGGTTCCCCGCCTCGTGCCACCTGACGTCGGGCGATACGAGCCCTTTGAGCGTGTCCAGGTCCTCCTTCTGGAAGGCCTCGTAGGCCTGGCGAACCAGTTCGGCGTTCGGGTGAGTCATCGGTGCCTCCTGATCGGGTCGGGACTGCTGACACCGTCCGCCGGCCGGTGGAGGCTGTCAACGTCTGCCGGCGACGCGGCGGCGACCGCCCACGGCAGGCTCTACGGTTGAGAGCGTGACGACCGGTGGCGGCGAGCGGGTGACCGGGACCGGGGTCGACGACGACGTGACCCCGACGCTGGTCGGCTTCGCGCGGACGTTGCGAGCAGCCGGCGTCGACGCGACCCCGGACCGGGTGCACCAGACGGTCGCCGCGGCCGGCCACCTCGACGTGACCCGGCGGCGGGACCTCTACTGGGCCGGCCGCCTGACCCTCTGTGCCGGCCCGGACGACCTGGACCGCTACGACCGGGCCTTCGCGGCGTACTTCGCTGGGCAGACGGCTCCGCCGATGCGGCACGCGCCGCCGGTGCAGGTGCTGCGGCCGGTCGCCCTGCCCGGGACCGAGCGAGAAGGGACACCGGGCTCCGACCAGGTCCCCGCGGCGACCGCCAGCGAGGCCGAGGTGCTGCGCCACCGCGATCTGGCAGGTCTCGACGCCGCCGAGCGGGAGGCCGTGCGCGCGCTGATCGCCGCGATCGACCCTGCGGGTGAGACCCGTCTGTCCCGGCGCTACCGCCGGCTCGCACCGTGGCGCGCTCGATCCGCGGCGCACCGTGCGAGCGATGCTGCGCCGCGGCGGGGAGCCGGTGCGGCTGGAGCGCCGGGCCCGGCAGCCCCGGCCCCGGCGGCTGGTCCTGCTGCTGGACGTGAGCGGCTCGATGCAGCCCTACGCCGACCCCTTCCTGCGCTTCGCCCACGCGGCCGCGCGGCGCCGTGCCGGGACCGAGGTGTTCACCGTGGGCACCCGGCTGACCAGGGTGACCCGGGAGATCCGCGGACGCGACCCGTCGGCAGCCCTGCTGGCCGTCTCCGGCTCGGTGCCCGACTGGAGCGGTGGCACCCGGCTCGGCGAGCTGCTCAAGGCGTTCCTGGACCGGTGGGGCCAGCGCGGGCTGGCGCGTGGGGCGGTGGTGCTGGTCGCGTCCGACGGCTGGGAGCGCGGCGACGCCGACATTGCTGGGGGAGCAGATGCGCCGGCTGTCCCGGCTGGCGCACCGTGTCGTGTGGGCCAACCCGCACCGGGGCCAGCCCGGGTACGCGCCGATGACGGCCGGGATGCAGGCCGCCCTGCCCTGGGTCGACGACTTCGTGGACGGCCACTCCCTCGCCGCGCTGCAGCGGCTGGCGGCCGTCCTGTCGGGGTCGGCGGAGAGGTGAGCAGCGGTGCATGACGTCGTCGACGAGGTCGACCGGCTCTTCGGCGCCGGCGACCGGTTCGCGATCGCGACCGTGGTCGGCACCTGGCGCAGCGCGCCCCGGCAGCCGGGCGCGGCGATGGTGGTGGCGGCCAGCGGCGAGCCGACCGGGAGCGTGTCGGGGGGCTGCGTCGAGGGCGCCGTGTACGAGCTCGCGCAGGAGGTGATGGCCTCCGGCGAAGCGGTGCTGCAGCGCTACGGCGTCAGCGACGACGACGCCTTCGCGGTCGGCCTGACCTGCGGCGGCATCATCGACGTCTTCGTCGAGCCGGTGGACGCGGGTACGTTCGCGCAGCTGCCCGAGGTCGTCGCGGCGATCCGGGCCCACCAGCCGGTCGCGGTGGCCACGGTGGTCGACGGGCCCGGGCAACGTCGGTGCGCACCTCGTCGTGTGGCCGGAGGCGGACCGACCCGCGTCGGGCGGGCTCGGCTCGCGGCGGCTGGACGACGCGGTCGCTGACGACGTACGCGGGATGCTCGACCACGGGACGACCGGGCTGCACCGGATCGGCCCGGACGGTGAGCGCCGCCAGGACGAGCTGACGGTGTTCGTGCAGTCCTTCGCGCCACCGCCACGGATGCTGGTGTTCGGCGCCATCGACTTCGCGGCGGCAGTCGCTCGCGTCGGGAAGTTCCTCGGCTACCACGTCACGGTCTGCGACGCGCGTGCTGTCTTCGCGACGCCGAAGCGGTTCCCCGAGGCAGACGAGGTCGTCGTGGAGTGGCCGCACCGCTACCTGCAGTCCACCACCGTGGACTCGCGCACGGTCATCTGCGTCCTGACCCACGACCCGAAGTTCGACGTGCCGCTGCTCGAGGTGGCGCTGCGGACCGACGCGGCCTACGTCGGCGCCATGGGCAGTCGCCGCACCCACGACGACCGGCTGGCCCGGCTGCGCGACGAAGGCCTCGACGAGGACGCGCTGGCCCGGCTGGCGTCGCCCATCGGGCTGGACATCGGGGCCCGCACGCCCGAGGAGACCGCGGTGTCCATCGCGGCGGAGATCATCGCCCACCGGTGGGGCGGCTCCGGCCGTCGTCTCGGCGACACCGCCGGCCCCATCCACGCCGACCCGCCGGCGTGAGCCGGGTCGCCGGGGCTGGTGCTGGCCGCCGGTGCCGGTCGCCGGTTCGGCGGACCCGAAGGCGGTGGCCGAGCTGGCGGGGGAGCGGCTCGTCGACCGGGCAGTGCGCGTGCTGGTGGAGGGCGGGACCTTTCCTGCGTACGTCGTGAGCGGTGCCGTCGAGCTCGACGTCCCCGGTGCTGTCGTCGTCGCCGAACCCGGCATGGGCCGAGGGCATGGGCTCGTCGCTGCGTGCCGGGCTGGCGGCGATGCCCGAGGACGCCGATGCGGCTCTGGTGGTGCTCGTCGACCAGCCGGGGCTGACGGCCGAGGCCGTCGCCCGCCTGGTCGCGGTGGCGGACGGCCCCGGCTCGCTGGCCGTCGCGACCTACGAAGGCCGCCAGGGTCACCCCGTGGTGCTCGGCCGGTCGTGGTGGCCGGAGGTGGCCGAGCTCGCCGTCGGTGACGTGGGTGCGCGGGAGGTGCTGCGGCGCCACGAGGACAGGCTCGTCCTGGTCGAGTGCGGGGATGTCGCGACGGACAGTGACGTCGACCGTGCGGAGGACCTCCGGCGGTTGACCGAGGGTAGGCTGCTCAGTCAGCGCCACCGGCGTGTCCGAACCCCAGCCGTGCGGGGCGACATGCGGCGGCGAATACGGTGTCCGGATGGACGTCGCGTACCGCACCGAGGTCGGCCACGTCCGCACCCGCAACGAGGACGCCGTGCTGGCCCGGCCGGAACGTGGCGTGCTGGCCGTCGCGGACGGCCTCGGCGGCCACCCGGCGGGCGACGTCGCGAGCCTGACCGCCGTGTCCGAGCCTTGACGCGGCGCCGTTGTCGGCCCGGTCGTCCGCGGATGACCTGGCCGAGGCCGCCGCGAGCGCGCCCATGAGGCGGTGCTGGCAGGCGGCCGAGGAGGAGCCGGGACGCGACCGGCATGGGGACCACGCTGGTGCTCGCCGTCGTCGACGACGGGTCGGCGCGCATCCTGCATGTCGGGGACAGCCGCGCGTACCTGCTCGGCCCCGACGGGCAGCTGGCGCCGCTCACCCGGGACCACGGCATGCACGGGTACCTCACCCAGGCACTGGGCCTGGACCGCGACATCGAGCCGGACGTCACCGAGGTCGCGCTGTCCGCCCGGCGCCCGGCTGCTGCTGTGCACCGACGGCCTGACCAACATGGTCGAAGACCGCGCGCTGGCCGGACTGATCGGCGGCGGCAGCGCGCAGGAGGCTTGCGACGCGCTCGTGGACGCTGCGCTCGACAACGGCGGCATCGACAACGTCACCGTGGTCGTCGTCGGGTTCTGAACCGCGCCGACTCAGCGACGGGTCCGCCGCTCGACGCCCCGGTCAGGGTGCCACGACACGATCTCCAGGCGGTCGCCCGACGACGCGGGTGTGCACCACCTCCGTCGAGGTCGAGGTGGAAGGTATGCGAGGTGCCTCTCGGACGGAACCTCGACCGCGCGTCCCGACACCTTCGCCTCGCCCTCCCACGCCGCGGGGTCCGTCTCCGGCGGGTCCACCGTCGGTGAGTGGACGGCGACCCGAGGATCCCGCTGCAGGTCGCGTGCCTTCACCGCTCCGGGCATGCTCCCCAGGACGAGCTGGCCGTGGGAGAACGCCACCTCGGTCCCGCTGATGCGCGGCGAGCCGTCGGCGCGCAGCGTCGCCATCGTCGCGTGCTTGCGGACGGCGAAGCGGGCCCGTACCTCGGCCGCCAGCTCGGGGGCCTGGCAACTCGAACTCGCGCCAGGTGCTCACACCGCAAGCCTGCGCCGCACCACCGACAGCCGCGCGAGGTCAGAGCGGCGGGGCCAGGTCGGCCAGCGCCGCCACGGCCGCCGGGAAGATCGTCGGCCGGAGGGTTGACCAGGCCGGCGCCGACCTGTCCGGTGCCCGGCGACCTTGCCGGCCATGCCGGTGTTGATGTGCGGCAGGATCCCCGTCCGGGTCACCAGGGTGGCGTCGATGCCCGTCGGCGTCCCGCGGAAGCCGAGCACCGGCACCTGGTAGGTCGGGTTCTCGGCCAGCGTGATCTCGTACATCAGCCGGGTCGCCTCGATCGCGTCGCCGACCTCGCCGCCGACGAACCGCACGATCGCAGGGGCCGCCGCCATCGCGAAGCCGCCGATGCCGCCGGTCTCGGTGATGGCCGAGTCGCCGATGTCCGGGTTGGCGTCGTCCGGCCCGAAGGCGCCGAGGTACAGGCCCTCAGGTGTGTTGGCCGGTCCGGTGAACCACCGGTCGCCGGTGCCGGACACCTGGATGCCGAAGTCGGTGCCGTTGCGGGCCATCGCCACGACGACCGACGAGCCGGGCATGTCGCGCGCCGCGTCGCAGGCCAGCTTGCAGGCCGGCATGCCGAGGTTGAGGAAGAAGTGGTCGTTGCCGCCGATGAAGCGCGCCGCCTCCGCGACGTCCGACGACGGCGCGCCGGAGTCCATCGAGCGTCGGCAGCAGGTCGCGCAGGAACATCAGCGTCCCGGCCCGGTTGCGGTTGTGCCCCTCGTCGCCCATCTGCAGCATCTGCGCCGCGATCGACTTGACGTCGACCGGGCCTGCGCCGGCGCGCGCCGGACGGCCGTCTGCAGCAGCGGCCCGAGCACCGTCGGACATCCAGCGCAGTCGCTCGACCACCTCGGGCCCGTAGGCGCCGTAGCGCAGGACCTTGCCGAGCCCCTCGTTGAGCGAGCAGAACGCCGTGCCGCCGTGCACCGGGTCGCGCAGCTCGAACATCCACATCGACGGGCTGACGACACCGGCCATCGGGCCCACCGTGCGGTGGTGGTGGCACGGCTCCCAGTGCAGCCCGTCGCCGGCCGCCAGCGGCGCCGCTCGGCCTGCTCCGGCGTGTCGGCCAGCCCCTCGAGGAGCATGGCGCCGATCAGCGCCCCGCGCAGCGGACCGGACGCGCGCTCCCAGTCGATGGGTGGGCCGGCGTGCAGGAACGCCCCTGCGTCGAGGGCGAGCGCCTCACGACGCAGGCCGTACGTCCACCAGCTCGGCCCCGGCCGCCAGCATCCGGCCCGACCGCGGTCGCGTTGGCCGTCGGCCGTTCCGCGGGTCGGCCAGCACCCGGGCCAGGTGCCGGCCTCACCCCCTCGCCGCCCAGCGGCGGCCGCCAGTCGACCTGCTGCACCGGCGCGGCCTGGCCGGCGACGGCGTCGGCGAACATCTGCGCGCCGACCGCCACCAGTCGCGGCGACGACTCCAGCAGGCTCATCGGCGCACCTCCCAAGATCCACTGTGCGCTGGCTGCACCAGACACGCCGCACAGGTGGTGTGTCAACGCACAGTTGGTGGTCGATGCGGGGGCTCCCGGGTCTCGACCAGGGCGACGGCGTGGCGGGCGGCCGCCGCGTTGGACAGGAAGCACCGCCGCACCGGCGTCGTGCAGCAGCCTCGGCCTGCCGGCGCGGGTCCTGCGGCTCGTCGGCGGTCGCGCACAGCGACACGACGACGGCGAGCTCGCGACCGTCAGCGCGCGGCGGTGCTGCGGGCTTCCGGCGAGCGCCGGGGCGAGCTCGGCCGCCGGGTCCGGGTGCGCCGCGTGCCCGAGGACGACGTCGAGCAGCAGCACCGCGCAGCTCGGGTCGGCGGCCTCGACGGCGATCCGGTCGAGGCGGGTGCGCTGGTCGATCATCGGGTGCGCGCGGCCCTGGGTCAGCGCGTCGTCCCCGAAGTCGAGCATCAGGTGCCCGGCGGCCCGCAGGTCCGGCGCCGACCGCCCAGTCGGGCTGCAGCGGGATGTTGGACCGGACCTGGCCCAGTGCGTCGCGCACGCGATCAGCATCGCCTCGTCGCACAGCGTCCCGCCGGCGAAGAGCCCGCGCAGGGCAGCGCCGCCGGTCGGCGGCGGCTGGCCGTCCCACGACCACGGCTCGGCCCACGTCCCGCCGACCGCCTCGACGGCGCGGCGCGCGCACGTCGGTGAGGTCGGGCTGCCCCGGCCCGAGCAGCGCCATCAGCACCGGCGTCGTCAGGGACTCGGCGTACGCCGTGACCTCGGCGGCGACCGCCGGGTCCGGCGGCTTGGACACCAGCACGACCAGCTCGGTGCCGGGGTCGTCGTCGAGCAGCGCGAGCGCCGCCCTCGTCGACCGGCCGCCGACCGCCGACGGACAGGTCGCGCCCGCCGACGCCGAGGCAGTGGCTGACGCCGACCTCGCGGGTGTCGAGCATGCACATCACCTGCTGGGCGCCGGTGCCCGCTCGCGGCGACCAGCCCCACCGGCCCCGGCCGCACCGCGTTGGCGAAGCCGAGCCCGACCCCGCCGACGACCGCGGTGCCGCAGTCCGGGCCCATCACCAGCAGCCCGCGGCGGGCGGCCTCGTCCTTGAGCCGCACCTCCTGCTCCACCGGCACGTTGTCGCTGAACACGCAGGACCGAGAGACCGGCCTGCAGACGCCGACCAGGCCTCGGTGAAGGCGTGGGCGCCCGGCACGGACACGAGCGCCAGCGTCGGTTCCTCGGCGGACCGGCGGACCGCCGACGTCACGGTGCGCGGCTCGGGGTCGCGGCCGCCGAGCCCGTCCGACGAGCCGGCCGAGCTCGCCGTCAGCGCGGAGTCGAGCGCGCGCCAGCGCCGCCTGCAGCGAGCTCGTCGTCGTCGGCCCGCACGGCCACCACCAGGTCGTTCGGACCCGCCTCGGCCGGCGGGTCGAAGCCCATCCCGCGCATCAGGTCGAGGTTGAGCCCGGTGCCCATCGCGACCTGGGCCGCCGCGACGCCGTCGACCGCCGCGACGTGCGCGACTGACCTGCATCAGGGTCACCGAGTCGTGGTAGGCGCCGCGGCGCACCTCGACGTGCATGCCGCTCCGTCACGCGACCACCATCCGCGTCGGCGACCCGGAACCCACCAGGCTCGGCGACCGCGCGCGCCCCGCGCAGGATGCCGTGCGCCAGGGCGAGGCCCGACGTGTGCCCCACGGCGAGCAGGGCGGCGACGGCGACCGGGAGGTCGCCCTCCGTCGCCGTGCCCGGCCACCGCGTCCGCGACCGCGACCGCCGCCGGCAGCGCCGCGCCCCGCGGCGGCCTCGCGCGAGCAGGGCGGCCGACAGCGCGGTCGTGCGGCCGGCGAGGTCGTCGAGCACGGCGACCAGCGGGTCGCGCAGCTCGGCGTGGTGGTGCACGGCGAGCAGCCAGCCGGCCAGCACGTCGTCGCCCGCCGGGGTGAGCCCCGGACCGCGGCCGAGCAGGTCGGCCGCGGCGAGGTCGGTGGCCGACGGGTCGCCGGCAGGTGCCGTCGAGCAGCCCGGCCAGCAGGGCCATCCGTCGCGCGGGAGTCGGCCGGCACCGCGACCCGAGGCGGCGACCACCAGCGGGCCACCCGCACCGACAACGGCCCGGCGGTCACCGTCCTCGTCGCCGACCGAGGGCGGGGTCACCCCGCCGTACGTCGCCGAAGGGTGCCGTCGGCGCGGTCCGCGCCCGAGGCGCACGCGCGCAGGGCAGCCCCAGCCCGTCGGCGCTCTCCAGTGCCACCAGCTGCGGTCCCGGTCAGACGACGTACGCGCAGGAGGGGTGGACGCCCACCACCCGGCCCGCGCGCGGGGGGCCGGACAGCAGGTCTCGGACCGACGTGGAGGCGGCTCCGGGCAGGAACGTCATGCCCCGGACCGTAACGCCTCCGCACGGGTGCTGGCACGGGCTGTGCGGATCCCGACAACTGCGGGGCGCGCGATCTGTCAGTAACCCATCAGTCGCGAGATCCCACCGTTCGGCGCCGTCAGTTGCGCCACCCTGTCGACCGGGTGACGAGGGTCACCGCGAGCCAGTGCGACAGGAGGCCACCATGGCGTTCAGCTGGAAGGTCGTGTACGACGGCAAGACACCGCCCCCGGGCGAGGTCGTCAAGCCGGACGAGCGGCTCTCCTGGAGCCGGACCGCGGGCATCGGGGCGCAGCACGTCATCGCGATGTTCGGGGCGACGTTCGTCTTCCCGCTGGTGATGGGGCTGGACCCCAACCTCGCGATCATGATGTCCGGCGTCGCCACGATCCTGTTCCTGCTCATCACGCAGGACCGGGTGCCGAGCTACCTCGGCACCAGCGCGTCCTTCGTCGGTGGCGTATTCGCGATCCGCGCGGCGCAGGACAGCGACTCGCTGGTCACCGGCGCGATCATGGTCGCCGGCCTGGTGCTGGCGGCGGTCGGCCTGGCGATCAACTTCCTGGGCATCGGGATCATCCACCGGGTCTTCCCGCCGGCCGTCACCGGCGGTGTGGTCATGCTGATCGGCTTCGGCCTGGCCTTCGTGGTCGCTGACGTCTACTGGCAGCAGGACCGCTGGGTCGCGATGATCACGATGTTCGCGCTGTTCCTCATGACCGTGCTGCTGCGCGGCTTCATGAGCCGCATCGCCATCCTGCTCGCTCTCGTGTTCGGCTTCGCGCTGTCGTGGGTGCTGGACAAGACGGCCGGGCGACATCACCTCCGTTCTACGCGGTCGCCGGCGAGGTCGACCAAGCACCCGCGGGTCAACTTCGACCCGATCAAGGACGCCGACTGGATCGGCTTCCCGGACCTGGTCTCGCCGGACTTCAAGTTCTCCGCCATCCTGCTCGTGCTGCCGGCCGTCATCGCGCTGATCGCGGAGAACACCGGCCACGTCAAGGCGGTCGGCGCCATGACCAAGACCGACCTGGACCCGATGATCGGCCGGGCCATCTTCGCCGACGGCATCGGCACCGCGGTCTCCACCTCGGTCGGTGGCTCGCCGACCACGACGTACGCCGAGAACATCGGTGTCATGGCGGCGACCCGGATCTACTCGACAGCGGCCTACTACGTCGCCGGCGTGGTGGCGATCCTGTTCGGCCTGTGCCCGAAGTTCGGCGCGCTGGTGGCGGCGACCCCGGGTGGCGTGCTCGGCGGCATCACCGTGGTGCTGTACGGCATGATCGGCCTGCTCGGCGCGAAGATCTGGATCGAGAACCGGGTGGACTTCGCCAACCCGATCAACCTGGTGCCGATCGGCGCGGGCATCATCCTGGCCGTCGGGCCGGTGGCCCACCAGATCAGCGACGACTTCACGCTCGAGGGCATCGCGCTCGGCACCGTCGTGCTCCTGGTCGGCTACCACCTGGTCTACTGCGCTGGCCCCCGCGTACATGCGGGACGCCCTGCACGCCCCGGCGGGCTTCGACGAGGGGACGGCCATGGCTGTCGGCCACACCGGTGTCCACCACGACCCGCTGGAGGAGGAAGCGACCGGCGGTGAGGTCGGCTACGACAGGGGCGCCGCCGGGACCGCCGGGCCACCCCCGCCGCGCCGGGACGGCGACGACCGGGAGACCCGCCCCTGACCGGCCCGCCGCCGGACGCCAGGTCCATGTCCGTGTCCGAAATGATCACGCGGACGTGATCGATGGCCCCCGACAGCGCTGAACTCAGCGCGGTCGGGGGCCACTGATCACGGGGACGTGATCATTTCCGTTCTGAGAGGATCACCGACGTGAAGCCGTCCGCGTTCGCCTGGTCGGCGCCCTCGTCGCTGGACGAGGCGCTGGCGGTGCTCGCGCAGGTGGGCGGCGACGGCAAGGTGCTCGCCGGCGGTCAGAGCCTCCTGCCGATGCTCAACATGCGCCTCGCGGCCCCGGCCCACCTCGTCGACATCAACCGGCTGACCGAGCTGGCCCCGGTCCGCGTCGAGGACGGCGCCGTCGTCGTCGGCGCGCTGGCCCGGCACGCCGACGTCGAGCGCGACCAGGCGGCGCACGGCGTGCAGCCGCTGCTGCGGCAGGCGCTGCGGCTGGTGGCCCACCCGGTGATCCGCAACCGGGGCACGACGGTCGGCAGCATCGCGCACGCCGACCCGAGCGGCGAGATGACCGCGGTGCTGGCCTTGACCGGCGGCACCGTGCAGGTGGCCAGCGCGACGGGACGCCGGGAGGTGGCGGCCGACGCGTTCTTCACCGGCCCCCTCGAGTCCGACCTCGCCGCGGGTGAGCTCGCGGTCTCGGCCACGTTCCCCGCCTTCCCGACCGGCAGCGGGACGACGTTCGTCGAGGTCGCGCGGCGGCACGGCGACTACGCGGTGTGCGGCCTGGCGGCAGTGGTCACGATCGTGGACGGTGTCGTCGAGCTCGGCCCGGGCGGCGTACGTCTCGGTAGCCCCCAGCCCGCTCGTCCTGGACCTTACGGACGCGGTCGCAGGCGCCGAGCCGGGTGATGCCGACTGGGCCGGCGCCGGCGACCTCGCGGGCGAGCAGGCGGAGCCGGAGGCCGACATCCACGCGTCGGCCGCCTACCGCCTGCACCTGGTGCGGGTGCTGACGGCACGGGCGCTCGCCGAGGCGGCGGGGAGGGCGGTGGCGTGAGCGAGGAGCCTGCACGACGTCCGGCTGACCGGTGAACGGTGTGCCGCAGGAGGCGCAGGTCCCGGCCCGACGGCTGCTCGTCGGACTTCCTGCGCCACGACCTGCGGCTGACCGGTACGCACGTGGGCTGCGAGCACGGAGTCTGCGGGGCCTGCACCGTGCTCCTCGACGGCGAGCCGGTGCGGTCCTGCCTGCTGCTCGCCGTCACCGCCGACGGTCACGACGTGACGACGGTGGAGGGCCTCGGCACGTCACAGGACATGCATCCCGTGCAGCAGGCGTTCCGCGAGTGTCACGGCCTCCAGTGCGGCTTCTGCACGCCCGGCTTCCTCACGACCGCGGCGGCCTTCCTCGTCGACAACCCCGCACCGACCGAGGACGAGGCGCGCGAAGCCATCAGCGGCAACCTGTGTCGCTGCACCGGCTACCAGAACATCGTGGCCAGCGTGCTGCGCGCCGCCGAGATCACCCGCGAGCGGGGCGCCTCGTGACGACGAGACTGTTCGGCGAGCCGGTGCAGCGGGTCGAGGACGCCAAGCTCGTCACCGGCACCGCGCACTTCCTCGACGACCTCGGGCAGGCCGCCCTGGGGGTCGCGTTCGTCCGCAGCCCGCACGCCCACGCCCGGGTCACCGACATCGACGCCACCGGCGCGCTCGAGGTCGAGGGGCTCGTCGCGGTCTACACCTACGACGACCTGCTGGCCTCCGACGAGAGCGAGGGCAGCGCGGTCGCCGAGCCGCTGCCGCTGCTCATCCCGCACCCGTCGCTGCACGCTCCGCGCACCGGCTACGCGCTCGCCCGCGACGAGGTCAACCACGTCGGGGAGCCGGTGGTGATGGTGGTCGCCCGCGACCGGTACCTCGCCGAGGACGCGGCGGAGCGGGTGCTGGTCTCCTACGACGTCCTGCCGCCGGTCGTCGGGGTGGACAACGCCCGGCGAGCCGATCGCACGGTGCACGACGACGTCCCCGACAACGTCGCCGCCCACAACCTCGACGAGGTCGGCCACGTCGACGCCGCGATGGCTGCCGCACCGCGCCGGCTGACCCTCTCCCTCGACATCGAGCGCAGCGCGTCGATGCCGATGGAGGGCAAGGGCGTCTACGCCCGCTGGGACGCGGCCGACGGCTCGATGCGCGTCTACTCCTCGACCCAGACGTCGACCAGCGTCCGCGCAGCGGTGGCCGCCAAGCTCGGGCTGCCGGCCGGCAAGGTCGAGTGCGTCGCGCCCATGGTCGGCGGCGGTTTCGGGGTGAAGATCGTGCACCCGTGGCCGGAGGAGGTGCTGGTGCCGTGGGCGGCCCGGCGGCTGGACCGCGAGGTCAAGTGGGTCGAGGACCGCCGCGAGCACTTCGTCTCGTCGGCGCACGAGCGCGGGCAGCTGCAGGAGGTCGAGGTCGGCTTCGACGACGACGGCCGCCTGCTCGCGCTGGACGTACGCTTCTGGCACGACAACGGCGCCTACACGCCGTACGGCGTCATCGTGCCCATCATCACCTCGACCCAGCTGCTGGGTCCCTACAAGCCCGGCGCCTACCGCTGCGAGTGGTGGTCGCTCTACACGAACACGGTCATCGTGACGCCCTACCGCGGGGCCGGCCGGCCGCAGGGCGTCTTCGCGATGGAGCGCACGATGGACGCGATCGCGGACGAGCTCGGGCTCGACCGCGCCGAGGTGCGAGCGCGCAACTTCATCACCCCCGACGAGATGCCCTACGACCACGGGCTGGTGTTCCAGGACGGCCGGCCGCTCATCTACGACTCGGGCGACTTCCCGGCGTCGCTGCAGAAGCTGAAGGAGCTCGTCGACTGGGACGGCACGCTGGCCATGGCCGCAGGCGGCGCGCGCCGAGGGGCGACGTGTCGGCGTGGGGCTCGCCTGCTACGTCGAGGGCACCGGCGTCGGGCCCTACGAGGGCGCCCACGTGCTCGTCGAGACCTCCGGCAAGGTCAAGGTCGCGACCGGTCTGACCACCCAGGGCCAGGGCCACTTCACGTCGTTCGCCCAGATCGCCGCCGACGAGCTCGGGGTCGCTCTCGAGGACGTGGAGGTCGTCACCGGCGACACGCGCCGCTTCGGCTACGCGGTCGGCACGTTCGCCTCCCGGGCAGCCGTGATGAGCGGCAACGCGATCGCGCTGGCGTCCCGCAAGGTCCGGGAGAAGGCGCTGCGCATCGCCGGCGAGGCGCTGGAGGCCGACCCGGGAGACCTCGAGATCGTCGACGGGCAGGTGCGGGTCAAGGGCTCGCCGGCCGCGTCGATCCCGCTCGCCACGGTCGCCGTGCTCTCCAACCCGCTGCGCTACGCGTTCGACGAGGCGTCCAAGGCGGCGACCCAGTTCGCCGTCGGCGACGCGAGTGGTCCGCCGGTCGATGACGACGAGGAGCCTGGGCTCGAGGGCACCGACTACTACTCGCCGACGCAGTCGACGTTCGCCAACGGCATGCACGTCGTGGTCGTCGAGACCGACCCGGAGACCGCCGAGATCCACGTGCTCCGCTACTGCGTCGTGCACGACTGCGGGCCGCTGATCAACCCGATGATCGTCGAGGGCCAGGTGCACGGCGGCGTCGCGCAGGGTGTCGGCGGCGCGCTCTACGAGCGGATGGCCTACGACGAGAACGGCCAGCTCCTCAACGCGTCGTTCATGGACTTCCTGATGCCGTACGCGAGTGAGGTGCCGCACATCGAGATCGACCACCTGGAGACCCGCTCGCCGCTGAACCCGCTCGGCATCAAGGGTGCCGGTGAGGCGGGGGTCATCCCGTCGGCCGCCGTGTTCGCCGCCGCCGTCGAGGACGCCGAGGGCTTCCGCATCCGGCGGATGCCCATCTCGCCGAGCGAGCTGTTCGACCTGCGCAACCGGCACGCGGCGGGGGAGATCCCGGCGCTTCGCCGACGTACCCCCCGAGACGAGGAGACAGCCGAGATGGAGGAACTGTGAAGGTCAGCGGCACCGCCACCCTGCACGCGCCGCGCGAGAAGGTCTGGGCCGCGCTCAACGACCCGGCCGTGCTCGTCCGGACCATCCCGGGCTGCCAGCAGCTCGAGGAGGTGGGGCCGGACGCCTACCGGATGACCATCACGGCCGGCGTCGCGTCCATCAAGGGCACCTACCAGGGCGACGTGGCGCTCACCGACCCCGACGAGCCAGGTCAGTTCACGCTCAAGGCCTCCGGAGCCGGCGCTCCGGGCACGGTCAGCGCAGACGTCAAAGTCGTGCTGACCGAGTCCGGCGATGGGACGCGTCTCGACTACGACGCCGACGCCGTCGTCGGAGGGATGATCGGGGGCGTCGGCCAGCGCGTGCTCAGCGGCGTCGCGAAGAAGACGGCCGGAGAGTTCTTCGCCGCCGTCGACGACGTGCTCACCGGCCGCGCTCCCAGCGTCCCCTCGCCTCGCGAGGAGCCCGCCGGCCCGTTGCCCCCACCGGCAGGCGCGCCCGGCGTGTTCGTCGCGCCGCCGACGGCCGGACGCGGCGGGATGGGCAGCGACGACTTCGTGCGAGGAGCGGTCTTCGGCGCGGTGGTGGCCCTGGCGGGAGTGCTGGTCGGTTGGCCTGGTCACCCGGTCCAGGGCTGCGCGGAGCGGTCCCTGACATCGATCGTCTCGACCGGTCCCGCGTCCTCGAAGGTCTCCGCCCCGGTCGGCTCCACGTGCTCGACCTGGTTCATGCTCTGCCGGAGCCGCGCCATCTCGAAGTACATCCTGCGTCGTGCCCGGTTGGAGTTCCCCAGCGGCCGGTGCTCCGGGAGGCTGTGCCAGGGGTTGTAGCGCAGGACGTCGGCGAACCGCAGCTGCGCGTCGGAGGTGAAGCTCTGCGCGGGCAGTCGGAGCTGCGCCACGGCGACGTACGGCGAGATCTCCTCCGGCCACTTCACCGTCGCGTCCTCGATGGGCATCAGGTGGGGGTCCGTCTGCACCTGCACCATGAAGTCGAACGTCCAGTCACCGGCCGCGAGCGTCCGCACCATGGCGTCGCGCAGGTAGTTCTCACCGGGACGGACCGGGATCCTCGTCCGGCCGGCGCGCTGCGGCTTCAGCGAGTACTCCACGGCCTGGCCCTCGCCGAGCAGGAACGGCACGTTGCTGTAGTACTGCACCTCGAGCGGGTTGCTGTGCATCGGCGAGTACAGCAGCTGCATGAAGAGGTGCAGGAGGTGGCGTGTCACCGGGGTTGATGGCGTACCCGATGGGCGCCTTCGCCCGGACCCACTGCTGCAGCTTGGCGTTCTCCCGGATGTTCGGCGTCACGAAGCTCGCCGGCGAGACCAGGATCAGGTCCTGCGTCTCCCGCTCGTCCTCCATCAGCTTGGGCCCCGGCACACCCATCACCTTGATGCCGACGGAGCACTGACCGAGGTCCTCGAGGTCCGGCGGGGCATAGGGACCCGGGCCGGAGAACCGCACGTACGCCGGATAGCTGCCCGGTCGGGCGAACAGGCCGTGGCGGAGGTGAGCCGGCAGGCCGTCCGGAACTGTCAGCTCACCGCGGAGCACGCCGAAGGTCTTGGTGTTGCCGAATCGCTGGGCTGCGCCCGGCAGCCAGTTCTCCCTCGTGAAGGCGGCGATCTCGTCGATCATCCGCTGGGTGTGCTGCTCCTCGTCGTCGAGCAGCTTCTCCTCCGCCAGGCCGAGGTGCTCGTCGGGTCGGCGCGCGTTCTGCAGCCGCTGGGCCGCTCGGAACAGGGGCGGGCGCAGCCACCTGTCGAACTGCGGCCGGTAGAGGAACTCCAGCCGCCGCTCGAGGCGCCACAGCCAGAGGACCAGGTCGCTGAGCGGGCGGAGCACGAAATAGGTGAACGAGCCCTCCGGCTTCATCGCCGCTCCCGCTCAGCCCGCGGCCCGGACCCACGGGCTGAACGCGTTCTCCGCCTCGCGCATGCTCGGGCGCAGCCCGGGATAGTGGCGCAGCAGGACCGTCGCCATCGAGTTGTCGGCGATCCAGTCCAGTCCCTCGGGCGTGTAGACGGCCGGTGTGTAGTCCGTGGTGAAGAACCGGTCGCTGTTGAGGCGGCGGGAGGCCATCAGGACGAAGATCCGGAACGCCGTGTCGCTGAAGGCGAAGCCTGCCGGCTTGCGTTCCGCGTAGAGCCCCACCATCAGGTCGAGGCGTTCGATGTCGTCGTGGTAGAGCTCGGACATCGTGCGCGCGGTCGCCGGGTCGTCGGTGAGGTCCTCGAAGGTCTTCGGCGCGTCGAGATGCATCAAGCGGCGGAATGCGCAGTAGCGCGGGATGCCCATCTCGCGATGGCGCAGGATGTCCGTCGCCGCCAGGTCCATCAGCTTGCCGTCCGGGCGGACGAACTCCTGCAGGAACCGTGGGAAGTTGTGCAGGCTGACCAGCCCGGGGTGCATGGTGCCCATCGAGTAGAGCAGGTCCTGCATCGGGACCTTCTGCATCAGGGCCATGCCGTCCGGGCCGGACAGGTCGCGCAGCGTGAACTCGCCGAGCGGCCGGTCGTCGCCGGTGCTGCGGAAGCTCCAGTCGTCTGGCACGAGCGGGTGCATCCGGTAGACCGCGGTGAACTCCTCGGTCAGGGAGTAGGGGACGCCGTAGTGCTGCGTCTGGGCGCCCGGGATGCCGCTGACGAGCTCGCTCCCGCTGATCCGGTCGAACTGGCGGCGCAGCCGCTCGCCGGCGAGTCCGAACCAGTTGGCCCGCAGCGCCGTGACCGTGGTCGGGTGGCTGATCACGGCAGGGGTCCACTCGACCGTGTGGATCTTCGCGATCAGCGCCGCGATGACCAGCCGGGCCCGCTGGAAGATCTGCTCGTCGCCCCAGCGCGGGATAGCGCGACCGGAGCATGTCGCAGACGGCGTTGTGCTCGAGGGTGAACACCGTCTGCAGCATGGCCAGCCCGATCCAGAAGCCGGGCTCCTCGGTCGGGTTGCCGTCCTGCCCGGGCGGCAGGGGCAGCGAGCCGTCCGGCTCGACGCGCAGCTTCCCGTCGTGGCCGGTGCGCACGAACTTCTGGTACTCCGCGGGTGTGCCCGTAGATCTGGGACGCGTCCCACCAGTGCGAGCTGGTGTTGATCGACGTCGGGTAGCGGCCCGGCGCTGACGCCGGCCGGGTCGGGTCCTCCATGACGCGCATGACGTGCATGGGCCGCTGGGGCCACTCGTCGTCCTCGGCCAGCTCGATCTCCCACGGGTGGTCCTGCGGGCTGGTGCCGTGGCTGAACCAGTCGCGGATCATGAACTGGAGCCAGGGCGCGACCAGCGCGTTGACGGACGTGGCCTCGATCAGGGAGCTGCGCGTCATCAACGCGCGGCTGACCTCCCGAGGGCTCGGCGTCAGCTTGTCGGAACGGGACTCCTGCGGGATGTCGTCGAGGGGGATGTTGCGTCCGAACCGGGAGCCGGCCATGCCCATGGCCGGGTCGGTCAGGTCGTTGTACGACCCGTCGAGCGTGCGGCTGACCATGTCCTCGGGCCGGCGCGGCGACACCGGCGGCTCGTTCGTGGCCGCCACGGTGCGCGTGTCGTGCAGGTTGCGGCGCCGCAGCGTGTCGCGCACGCCGGCGAGCACGGCGAGCCCGAGCGGCCTCGGCAACCGGTCCCACCCGATCCGCCGGTCGACGGTCTCGGCGAGGGCGTCCAGGGCCCGCCACAGGGCAGTGTCGTGGTAGCGGCCCGGGCCGTTCGCATCCTGTCGTGGCGCCATGTCGGCTCAGTCCCTTCCAGTCGTCGGCCGGTGTGGACGCTCGGCCAGGTAGCGGAGAGCCCGGATCCCGGGGAGGAAGAAGTACGCCCCTCCCCGGACGTGCACGAACTGCGGCAGATCGGCGTACCGGCGCCGGACCGGTCGCGCGGGCGTGGTGAAGTACGTCCCCTTGGCACTCCTCGGCCCGGCGACCGGGTCGGGCTCGTCGTAGAGGCCGTTGAACGACGGGTTGTTCACCCAGGAGTGCTGGACGAACTCGTACTGCCGGGCGAGGTTGGCGTTGAGGCACATGAAGTACAGCCCGGTCTCGCCGCCGCGCTCCGCCGACCCGTAGCTGCGCCCCCGCCGCAGCAGCCGGTGCCGGCGGTTGATCGCGAGCGACTGCTCGGTGCCCGGCCGCGGCTCGAGGGCGTCGCGCGGGTTGACCCGGCGGACGTGCGAGCCGAGCGGGCAGGCCATCCCTCGGGGGTCGGTCACGTGGTAGCCGAAGTCGTTCTCCGCGGCGAGCGCCGGGTCGTCGCGCTCCGGTGCGAGAACCAGCGGCGCCCCGCTCGGCCATCGGCCCATCATCTTCGCCGCGAGCTGCTGACTCGCCGCCGCGTCGGGCCGCCCGTCCGCACTCCGGGTCGCGGTCTCGGTGAAGGACCAGAAGGCCTCGACGTCCTGGCGCAGCTGGCGGACCACGAGGTAGGACCCGTTGCGCCCCAGGTCGGCGAGGCCGGTCGCGTGGTCGCGCGCCAGCAGTGACCGGGGGTCGTCCGCCACGGGCAGCAGGGGGCGCGCCGTGAGCTGATCGTGCTCGTTCGGGTAGCCGAGCACGAACTCCCCGGCCCGGACCGGGTCTCCCCGGCCGTCGCCGCCGCCGAGACCCTCCAAGGGCGGTTGCGAGATGCCGTCGCGGAACCCGAAGGGCTCGGTCGGGCCCAGCCGGCCGGTCTCCAGCCGGTCCACCACGGACAGGCCGTGCTCGCCGGCCTGGTGGGCGAGCCGGCCGCACCGGTCGGCCAGCAGCTCCTCTGTGCGGGCGAACACCAGCACCATGACGTGAACCGGGGCAGTGGTCGGGCCGCCCCAGCGCCACCCGCGCGGGTCGTCGTCGTCCAGATCGCCGAGCAGCCGGCTGCGGTAGGAGGTGGCCATCCCCGACGCGAACTGCTCGGAGAACCCGGCCGGGATGCCGCGCTCGGGCGACAGGGCGGCGATGCCGGCAGCGGTCAGCGCGACGTTCACAGCCTCGTCGGCGGGGCGGGAGGATGCGTCGGCCAGGACGTCCGCCCACCGCGCCAGCATGGACCGGGCCGCCCCCGGGTCGTCGACGCCCAGCAGCAGGAACGTCGCGAACGGCAGCGAGCCGTAGCCACGGGCCAGCAGGCCCTGCATGTCGTCCAGCTCGAGCTGCGTGGTCATCCTGGTCACACCGCCGCGAGCCATGCCTCGGCCCCCTGCTCGTCGAGGTCGCGGGCGAGGTCGGCACGCAGCCGGGCGTTGGTGTCGACGTTGCGGGCGGGCAGCTCGTCGTACGCCGAGTACCACACCGGGTTGGCCACCTGGTGCCGCCGCAGGTAGTTCTTGAACGCTGTCTCGTCCCTCGCCCCGCCGAAGAGCAGCCAGCGCGTACGCGGGTAGCCGACACCGTTGCTGAAGACCGCGTTGAGCCCCCAGGCGAGCCGGTCGATGAACTCGTCCATGTAGCTCTCGAGCGTTCCGTCGTAGCTGCTGCAGAACACCAGCCGCCGGCCGTCGTCGATCGGGACCCACCGGGCGAAGTGGATCGAGCGGACGCCGGCCAGGTTGTCCCGGTTGTAGACGTGGCGGTCGGCGTAGTCCAGGCCGATCAGCACCGCCCGCATGGTCAGCCGGCGGAGCTTGCCCGGCTTGACGAAGCCCACTGCGGTGAAGGAGTTCTGCGCCACGAAGTCCTCGTGTCCCTCCAGCTCGTGGGCGTGCTCGGGTGCGGGCGGGCCGGTCTCCGCGACGTCGTGCCGCTCGGCGAGTCGGATGCGCAGGGCGGCGACGAGAACGACCGGCACCAGCACCGGCAGCAGGCAGCAGCGCCAGCAGGGGCAGAGCGACGCGGTGCACGGCCTCGCCGACCCGGAACCGCAGCCCGGGCCGGCGGGGCCGGCCGGACGGACCACAGCAGGTCGTCGCGCTCCGTCGCGAACGCACGGATCCTGCCGTGTGCCTCCACGGCCGTCAGCTGTGCCGGGATCGCGGCCGGCCGGTCGACGAACTGCTCGATCGCCTCGCGCAGCCGCGCCTCCTGGTGCACCTGGTCCACGCTGCGACCCACGGAGTGGACGTAGGTAGCGGCCGGGGCCACCTGGTGGTCCCGCAGCCAGGCGACCCGCGCGGTCGCCGTCGGCGCCTCGGGGTAGCCGTCACAGTGTGCGAAGACGCGTCGACGCCGTCGCCGGTGACCGTCGACAGGTCCCGAAGGTGCCGGTCGGCGGATCCGTCGACGTCGGCCATGTAGAACAGGCAGGCCGGCAGCCTCGCGCCGTCGAGGTCCGCCGTCTCCTCCAGCACGAAGAGCCGGGCGAAGTGCACGCCGGGCAGGTCGCCGATCGGCAGCACGTCGTTGTGGGCCGCACCCTGGTGCCTCATGGACGCGAGCAGCCGCGACAGGTCGCTACCCCTCCCGTCCGCGATCGGGGCGCGCACGGTGACCGCGACCTGGTGTGGCATCCGTCCCCCCAGCCGGGTCAGCCCTGCGGCCGCGGGCCGGCGCGCAGCGCGAACCAGGCCGTCCGGCGCCCGCGCAGCCAGACGACGCCGAGGTGCAGCCCGGGCGCCACCTCGCGCGTCTCGTCCCGCACCATCCGCGCGACGAGGGACGTTCGTGAGTAGTCGATGACCACGCACGGCTCGTCGTCGACCCAGCTCAGGCCCTGAGCCACCCGCGCCCTGATGACCCGCAGCCGCAGGGGAGTGATGCGGTTGACGAGCTGTCCCGCGGGACGCGTCGACGACCTTCCCCTGCCACCCGACCAGGTACGCGCAGGCGAGCGATCGCCCGGCAGAGCCAGGTGCCCGGGAAGGCCAGCACGGTGCCGCGCAGCACACCTGCCGGGAGGTCGCCCGGCGGACTGGTCCGGAAAAGGGTGTCGAGCTCGGAGTTGGTCCGGCGCGACAGGGCTTCCTCGTCCAGGCTCGCCGATGCTCGGACGTGCGGACCGCACGACATCGATGTGCGCCGTCATGTCGCGAACAGCCCCCAATCGGGGCGGACGCGCACAGATCCCCCCGGACCGACGGCCGCCCCCGGCCACAGTGTGTTCGCGGGGCGACGGGCTGTAAAGGCGAGCCATGGCAAAGCCTCTGCCACGTTCTGCGGTCGCGCCGTCCTCCTCGGTTGACCGGCCGGGGCCGTGCTGCCACGGTGGCGGTGGCTGTTGGGGGTGATCGGGGAGATGGCACTGGATCCGGCGACGGCGCGCACCGCACTGGCAGGTGTGCGGCTCGTCAACGGTGCCCTCGGCGCTGCTGGCGCCACGCTTCCTGCTGCGTCGGCTGGGTGTCGGCGCCGGCAGCGGGCCACAGCCGGGCGTCTACCCGTTCCGGATGTTCGGGATCCGCACCCTCGTGATCGGCGCCGAGCTCCTGCTGCTGGACGGGGACGACCGCCGCCGGGCGACCCGGCTCGCCGTCCTCATCCATGCGAGCGACACGGTCTCGGCCGCACTCTGCGGGCTCCGCGGTGACCTGCCGCGGCGCACGGCGGTGTTGACGACGGCGATCTCGGGGGTCAACACCGGGCTGGCCGTCGTCGCCTCCCGCGAGCGCTGACCGATAGTTCTCGGCGTGCGGGTCAGCCGTTCCGCTTCAGCTTGCCGTTTCGCTTCGCGTAGCGCTCACCGGCGCTGAACAGGGCCAGGCCGAGCGGCACGGCGACGACGCCGATCAGCACAAGGGCGCCGATCTCGCCCCACAGCTCGCCGAGACCCGCGCCCTCCAGGATGGCCGCCCGGGTGCCGTCCAGCGCGTACGTCGCCGGGCTGATCTGGGCGACGGCCTGCATCCAGCCGGGCAGCACCTCGACCGGGTAGTAGACGCCGGACACGACGAGCAGGACACCTTGGGCGACGAAGCCGAGCTGGGCGCCCTTCTCCGGGGAGATGAGCGGCAGCACCGCGGTCATCATGCCGATGCCGGTGAACGACACGCTGGCCACGAGCACCACGACGAGAGCCGCCAGGAAGTTCGCCCGGGGCATCTCGACGTCGAAGAACGACGCCACGACCGCGAAGAGGAGTACCGCGCGCGCCAGGCCGTACAGCACGGCGAACAGCCCCATGCCGGCCAGGTGGGCGCCGCGGCGCAGCGGCGCCATGAAGGTGTACTCGATGGTGCCTTCCCACCGTTCCCAGGCCACCGTCTCGGTGAGGAACTCGAAGATGATGCCCAGGTAGGCCCAGAGCACGGCGCCGATCAGCAGGTACGTGGTCTGCCGGTTGACGTCGATCGTGCCGCCGTTGGCCTCGATGCCCTTGGCGATGAAGACGATCGTGAGGGTGTTGGCGACCGTCCAGACGAAGAAGGCGACGTCCCACCAGATGTAGCGCCGGGTGAGGTAGATGTTGCGCTCGACGATGCCCCGCGCGCCGACCAGCTGCATCCGGATGTCGTCCTGCAGGCTGCTCATCCGAACACCTCTCTTTCCTCGTCCTCGTCCGGGTCGGCGTCGGGATCGATCTCGCGGCCGGTCGCGGCGAAGAACGCCTCCTCGAGGGTGCTCGCCCCGAAGCCTCGGATCAGCTCGTCGGCCGGCGCGAGCGCCAGCAGCTGGCCGCGGTCCAGGATGCCGATCCTGTCGGCCAGCGCCTCCGCCTCGGCCAGGTCGTGCGTGCAGAGCAGGATCGTGGAGTCGTGCGTCACCCGGACCTCCCGGACGAACTCCTGCACGTCGCGCTTCGAGCGCGGGTCGAGGCCGGTCGTCGGCTCGTCGAGCAGCAGCAGCACCGGCGAGGTGAGCAGCGCCCGGGCGAGCGCAACCTTCTGCTGCATCCCCCGGGACAGGCTCTCCATCGGCTCGCCTCGACGGTGCACCGGGAACCCGACCCGCTCGAGGATCTCGGGGATCCGGTCGCGCGTGCTCGTGCTTCCCATGCCGTAGAACCGCGCGGCGTACGACAGGTTCTCCGCGGCGGACATCTTCTTGAAGAAGCTGGCCTCCACCGACACCCGGTTCACCAGACGCCGAACGGCGTGAGCGTCGCGGAGGACGTCGTGCCCGAACACGTGCGCCGTCCCGCCGTCGTGCAGCAGCAGGGTGGACAGGATCCGGAGCAGCGTCGACTTGCCCGATCCGTTCTGGCCGAGGATGGCGATCGTCTCCCCGCGGCGCATCGTGAACGAGATGCCGTCCACGGCCGCCACCCGGCGGCGGCCCGGCTTCCCGGCCTTCCGGCCGGCCCGACCGGGCTTGCGGGTGAACGTCTTGGTGAGGTCGACGACCTCGACGGCAGCGACCTCACGCTGGTGAGGAGCAGTGACGCCGGTCGAGAGTCCCGGTGCTGGCACGGCACCGACGCTATGACTCGTCCCGCTGGGGCTCAACCGGATTAGTGCCCGCTCGCCGGGTGGCCGCGATGTCCCGCACCGGGTGCCCGGCCTGCACGCCCCGACGCTCGTACTTCGTCGTCGGGCGCCACGGCGCCTCCTCGCACAGCACGAAGGCCGGGTGGCCACCGAGCACGCGGAGCACCTGGCTCGCGTACGCCGGGACGTCGGTCGCGACGTGCAGCAAGCCGCCCGCGACGAGCCGGTCGGCGACCAGGTCGGCGAAGGCCTGCGACACGAGGCGGCGCTTCGCGTGCCGGGCCTTGGGCCACGGGTCGGGGAAGAACACCCGGACCTCGGCCAGCGACCGGGACGGCGAGCATCTCGGCGAGCACGACCCGCGCGTCGCCGGCGGCGACCCGGACATTGCTCAGCTCGGCGGACTCCACCAGCTGCAGGAGGCTGCCCTGGCCCGGCGTGTGGACGTCGACGGCGAGCACGTCGCGGTCCGGCTGTGCCGCCGCCATCTCCGCGGTCGACTCGCCCATCCCGAAGCCGATCTCGAGCACGACCGGCGCGCTCCGCCCGAACAGCTCGCGCAGGTCGAGGGGTCGACCGTCGACCGCCACACCCAGCCGCGGCCAGAGCCGGCTGAGCGCGTCCTCCTGACGGAAGGTCAGCCGGCCCGAGCGCTGCTTGTAGGTCCGTACGCCGGACGGGTGGGTGGCGGTCACGCTCCACATCGTCCCACCCGCGAGGCCGACATCGGCCCTGGTGGTGGGGCACGATGGAGCGCATGATCCCGGGGCCAAGGCTGGTCGCCGTCTCGGTGGTGCTCTCGCTCGGCGTGGTGTCGGGCTGCTCGGCCGCCGACGGCAGCGCCGACGGGATGCGCTCGCCGGCCCCCTCCGGCCGCCGTCCCCACCTCCGGCTCACCGGCGACGTCGTCCAGCCCGCAGAGCCCGGCAGCCACCGCGCCATCCGCCAGCCCCGTCCACCACCTCCAGCGTGGCGCCCGTGCCGGAGGCAGCCAGCCGGGTGTCCATCCCGGCGCTGATGACCAAGACGTACGACGGCGGCGGACTGCGCCTGGGCCGCGTGCTGCTCCGTACCAGCGACTACACCCGGCGTACTGTCAGCTACCGCAGCGGCGACCTGCGCATCTCCGGCATCCTCAACATGCCACACGGCCGGGGCCCGTTCCCGGTGCTGGTGCTGCTGCACGGCCACATCGACCCCTCGATCTACGTCACCGGCCAGGGGCTGATGCGCGAGCAGGACTACCTGGCCCGGCGTGGCTACGCGGTACTGCACACGGACTACCGCAACCATGCGTCCTCCGACGACGACCCGTCTGCAGAGCGCAGCCTCCGGCTCGGCTACACCGAGGACACCGTCAACGCCGTCCTTGCCATCCGGGAGTCGGGCATCGCGAGGCTCGACGGCGAGCGGGTGGGGCTGCTGGGGCGGTCCATGGGCGGGGGCGTCACCTACAACACCCTCGTCGCCCAGCCCGGGCTGGTGAAGGCGGCCGTCGTCTTCGCGCCCGTCAGCTCGCGGACCAAGGACAACTTCAACCGCTGGATCCGCGGCGAGCGCTCCGAGCTCGCTGCCGAGATCGTGGCCCGGCACGGCTCGCCGGAGGGCAACCCGAGGTTCTGGCGGGAGGTCAGTCCCCGCACCTACTTCGACCGGGTCACCGAGCCGATCCTGATCCATCACGGCACGTCCGACGACAGCTGCCCCATCCGGTGGACGCGAGCGACGTACGACGCGCTGCGTGACAACGGCAAGGACGCGAAGCTCTTCGTGTACGACGGCGAGGAGCACGCCTTCGGCCCCCAGTGGCCGCTGTCCATGCAGCGGACCGTGCGGTTCCTCGACCGCCACCTCGGCGCCTGAGCCGAATCATCCGGTGTCGCGATCGCCCGGCGTGGCACAGTGGCGGGATGAAGGCGTTCACCGTCGCGGCCGTCCAGGTTGCCCCGCTGCCCGGTCCGCTCACCGCGGAGTCGGTCAAGGGCAACCTGGCCAAGGCGGCGGACTGGGTGACCCGGTGCGTGGAGGCGACCGGCGCCGAGCTGGTCGTGCTGCCCGAGTCCGTCACGACCGGTTTCACGCCGGGCATCGGCCCGGAGGCGCTCTGGGACCTGGTGTCCGAGGTCCCCGGCCCGGTCGTCGAGCCGCTGCAGGAGACAGCCCGCCGGCTGGGAGTCCACGTCGTCGTCGGCACCTACGAGCGCGGGCCGGAGAGGGGCGTCGTCCACAACGCGTCGGTGCTGCTCGGCCGGGACGGCGGGGTCCTTGGCGTCTACCGCAAGACCCACCCGTTCTGCACCGAGATGCGCTCGCGCGGCGGCTGGGTGACCCCGGGCGACGAGGTGAGCGTGGTCGAGACCGACCTCGGCCGGATCGGGCAGATCATCTGCTTCGACGGCGACTACCCCGAGCTGTCCCGGATCACCGCGGTGCGCGGTGCCGAGGTGATCGTCCGGCCGTCGGCCCTCCTGCGGTCGGCGGACATCTGGGAGCTCACCAACCGGGCCCGGGCCTACGACAACCACGTCTACGTCGTCGGGGCCAACGCGACCGGCATCGACCCGGGCGGCGTCCTGTACTTCGGCAACTCGATGGTCGTCACGCCGATTGCCGAGGTCGTCGCGCGGGCCGCCAGCCATGAGTGCTGGGTTCGGCGCCCGGCTCGACCCGGCGACGTGCCATGGCGTCGCTGACCCCGGGCTCCAGCGTCCCGCAGGTCTTCGACCACCTGGCGGACCGCAACCTCGACCTGATCCGCCGCTACGCCGACGACCTGGTCCGCCCGGCCACCACCTCGTTCCCGCACGCCCAGCCGACGGACGACATCGTCGACTGACCAGTGGCCGCAACGACCGTGGCGCAGCGGCAGGGTTGAATGGCCGCCATGAGCGACAGCCGGCACCGGCGCCTGCGCATCGGGATCGACACCGGAGGCACCTTCACCGACGTCGTCGCCCTCGACGCCGGGACGGGGGAGGTGGTCACGACCAAGACCCCGTCCACACCGGGCAACCCGGCGGACGGGTTCATCACCGCGGTGCACAAGGTGCTCGACCTGATGTCCGCGACCGGTGCGGACGTCGTGTCGGTCAGCCACGGCACCACCGTCGCCACCAACCAGCTCCTGGAGGGCAAGGTCGGGCGACTCGGCCTGGTCACCACCGAGGGCTACGAGTTCCTGCTCGAGATCGCCCGGCAGAGCGTCCCGGACGGCTACGGCAACTCCTACTTCTGGGTCAAGCCACCACGCATCGTCCCGGTCGACCGGGTGCGGACGGTCGGGGGGCGCCTGGACTTCCAGGGTCAGGAGGTCCGGCCCTTCGACGAGGCCGGGGCGGTGGAGGTGGCCCGCTGGTTCCGGGACCGGAGCATCGACACGATCGGTGTCTGCTTCCTGCACTCCTATGCGGACCCGGTGCACGAGCAGCGGATGCTCGAGGTTCTGCGCCGGGAGCACCCTGACGCGGTCGTCTCGCTGTCCAGCGACGTGCTGCGTGAGTACCGCGAGTACGAGCGCGCGGTCACCACGCTGGTGGATGCCGCCGTCAAGCCACGGATGGCCTCGTACGTGGCCAGCATCACCGGCCGCCTGCACGACGTCGCTCCCGGCGTGCCCTGGTACGTCATGAAGTCCAACGGCGGTGTGCTCTCCGCCGACGAGGTCGTCCACCAGCCCATCACGACGGTGCTGTCGGGGCCGGCCGCCGGGGCGCTCGGTGCCGCGCTCATCGCCCGCGACGCCGGCTTCGACCGCGTGCTCACCTGCGACGGCGGTGGCACGTCGACCGATGTGTCGGTCGTCATCGACGGTGAGCCGACGCTCACGACCGAGGGGACGATCGGCAGCTACCCCAGCAAGATCCCGATGATCGACATCGTCACGGTCGGGGCTGGCGGGGGCTCGGTGGCGTGGATGTCGCCCGACGGCTCGCTGAAGGTCGGGCCGCGCTCCGCCGGCGCGGACCCAGGGCCGGTCTGCTACGGCCGCGGCGGCACCGAGCCGACCGTGACCGACGCGCACGTCGTGCTCGGGCGGATCCCGCCGCACCTGCTGGGTGGCGAGATCCCGCTCGACGTCGAGGCGGCGCGCGCCGGGCTGCGCGACCTGGCCGGGCGGCTCGGTCTGCACGCTCGAGCGGGCGGCGACCGGCATCCTGGAGATCTCGGCGTGGAACCAGGCCAACGCCCTGCGCCAGGTCACCGTGCAGCGCGGCCTGGACGTGCGCGACTTCACGATGGCGACGTTCGGCGGGTCGGGCTCACTGCTGCTGTGCCGACTGGTCGACGTTCTCGGCCTGGCCGGCGTGCTGGTGCCGCGCGACCCGGGCAACGTCTCGGCGTACGGCCTGCTCACGGTCGACGTCCGCAACGACTACGTCCGCACGGCGGTCGGGCGGCACACCGATCTGGATCTGGGCGCCGTGGCCGCGCACTACGCCGACCTGCAGTCCCAGGCGGCGCAGAGCCTCGATCGGGAGGGTTTCGGGCGCGCGGAGCACCGCTACCTGCGCAGCGCCGACCTGCGCTACGCCGGCCAGGCCTTCGAGGTGCGCGTGCAAGCACCCGAGGGTCCGGTCGACGGTGCCTGGGCCGACGTGGTGGCGAAGTCGTTCCACGACGCGCACGAGCAGCTCTACGGCTACGCGTTCCGCGACGATCCCCGCCAGCCGGTCGAGTGGGTCAACCTGCGGGTGTCCGGGATCGGACCGATCGAACGTCCGCGGCCGCGCGAGGTGGAGCGCCGCGACGGCGGTCCAGAGCGGGCTCGTACGGGAGCGCGCCCGGTGTTCTTCGACGACGCCTCGGGCTGGATGGAGACGCCGGTGTACTGGCGACCAGACCTCGCACCGGGGGACGAGCTGAGCGGACCTGCCGTCGTCGAGGAGTTCGGCTCGACCGTTCCGCTGCACCCCGGTTTCCGGGCAAGGGTCGACCGGTTCGGCAACATCGTCGTCGGCAGGGCCTCATGACCAGCGTCGACCCGGTCGACCCCGTCGTCCTCGAGATCGTCCAGGGCTCCCTCGCGGCGATCGAGATGGAGGTCGAGACCGCGATCGGGCGCACCGCGCGGTCGCCGATGATCCGCGACGCCCACGACTTCCGCGCCGGCATCCACGACCGGAGGCTGCGCAAGCTAACCGGCCGGTCGTACTCCGCCCTCGTCCACCCGGTGGCCCGCGACTTCCCGCTGCAGACGATGCGCCCCGGCGACGTCTTCTTCCACAACGACGTCTACCTGTCCGAGGGAGGTATCGGGCACCTGCCGGACCTCTGCGTGACTGTCCCTGTCTTCGTCGACAACTCGGCGGGGGAGCCCGAAGTCGTGGCCTTCGTGCAGGCGTTCGGTCACCATGACGACATCGGGGGAGCGGTCCCCGGCTCCATGCCGTCCTCGGCCACGTCTGCGTTCGAGGAGGGCCTCATGGTGCCCCCCATCAAGCTCTGGGACCAAGGCGTGCGCAACGAGGCCGCGCTGCGCATCATGACGCGCAACTCGCGGATGCCGGACTCGCTCGCCGCGGACCTGGACGCTGAGTGCTCCGCCTGCCTGATGGGCTCACGCCGGCTGGGCGAGCTGTTCGCGCGGTACGGCCGGGAGACCGTCGAGGCCTGCTTCGACGCCATCATCGACCGGACCACCGAGACCTACCGGCGGGAGATCCTCTCCCAGATCCCGGACGGGACGTACGTGTGGGAGGACTACGCGGAGCACGACGGGGTCGACGAGCCCCGCCTGCACACCCAGCGGATCACCCTGACCATGGACTCGTCCGCGGACGTGCCGCTGGTGCTGGACTTCACCGGTACGTCGCCGCAGGCCAAGGGGCCGATCAACCACTGCGGTGACTACGCCGACGGCAACTTCCTGAAGAAGTGGCTCGCGCCCATCCTGCGCAACCTGGCCCCCACGCCCGAGCGAATGGCTGAGCTCGACGTCAACGAGGGCGTGGTGCCGCTCATCGAGATGCGCTTCCCGCCCCCCGGGACGCTGCTGACGCCGGTGTTCCCGGCACCCACGAACGCGCGAACCTTCGTCATCCTGCGGCTGCTCGGCGTGCTCGCGGGCGTCATCGCCAAGGCCGTCGACGGCCGGATGCCCGCAGACCAGGAGACGATCCGCTACACGGGCGTCTACGGCACCGACCGCGACGGGGAGCCCTACCTGATGCGCGAGGTCCTCGGCGGTGGCTCGGGTGGCCGGTACTACGCAGACGGCGAGGACACGATCCACGTCGTGCCGGACTCCCGCAACCTGCCGACCGAGTTCACCGAGTCACGCTTCCCGTTCCTGGTCGAGCGGCTCGGGCTGGCCGTCGACTCCGGCGGGGCGGGACTCTTCCGAGGGGGACTCGGCTACGAGAAGCACATCCGGATGCTGCGGGACGCGCACTTCATGTCGATCGCCGACCGGTCGATCCTCGCGTGCTGGGGCGTCAAGGGCGGCAAGGCCGGCCGGTCGTTCCAGGTGACGGTCGACCCGGACGGCCCGCGCGAGCGGGAGGTCGACGCGCTCGCCGACGCCGAGCCGGTCCGCGCCGGAGAGGTGATCCGGATCCGCACGACCGGCGGCGGCGGCTGGGGCGACCCGCTCGACCGGCCGGTCGAGCAGGTGCTTCGTGACGTGCAGTGGGGGAAGGTCAGCACGACCGGTGCGCGCGACGACTACGGCGTGGTCGTGGCGTACGACGGCACGGAGCCGCTCGTCGACGCACCAGCGACCGAGGAGCTGCGGATCGAGCTGCGGTCCCGGCGTACCGGCGAGGAGCCGTTCTTCGACCGGGGACCCGGCTACGCCCGGTTGTCCGGCGGCGCGGATCACGCCGACGTCGACGTCCTCTGACGTGCCCGGGTCATGACCCCGGCCAGGTCGAGCCCCTCGTCGGCGATCCCTCGGTAGATCTGCTCCTGGCTCCCGAGATGGGCCTGGACCTGCGGGTCGTCGACAACCTCCAGGAGTCGTCGCACCTCGATCGACCGCTGGGTGAACCCGAGACCGGCTCCGTTCTCTGCGATGAACTGCTGGCAGAGGTAGGCGTACCCGACGACGCGCACCCAGAACACGCCGTTGTGGGTCAGTGACGTCCCGGAGTCCTCGATGATCCGGGCCAGCGGAGCGAGCGCCTCGTCCGACGCCGGGTCCGGGCACTCGGCCAGGAACTCCGCGTAGTCCATGACGACCTGATGGCCCTGCTGGTCGACCTTGATCAGCCGCGCAGCCGCGCGCCGCAGGTTGTCGCGGAAGACGTGCTGTGACTCGCGGGCCCAGTCCAGCTCGGAGTGGTACGGAAGCGGATCCGCGTTCGTCAGCATTCGGTATGCGCCGACCTCGAACTGGAGCAACTTGACCGAGCTCGGGTCGACCGAGAAGTCCGCGGCGTTCATCTGGTGTTCGATGAGGATGCAGACCCCGAGGGGCTTCAGCAGGCGATACAGGGTGTTGCTGCCGTAGTAGCCGGCCGGGTCGAGGTTCCATTGCCTCTCGCGTCTGTGGCCGGCGACTCTGCGCACGACGTCGCGAGAGGCCATCAAGAGCTGGAACCGCAACGGCCCGACGGCCTCGTAGAGGCGCTTTCGCGCGTTGTACTCGTAGCCAATCCGTGCCTGTCGGCCGGCCAGCGCGCGTTGGGAGAGATAGCCAGCGGTTGCGCCGAACGTGGCGCTGATCGCGGCAGAGCTGGCGAGGACTGCGACCTGGTCCACGTCGCCAGAGAACCACACGTTCGCCGATCCTGACGACGGTCTCAGACCACGAGCTGTTCGGCGTCGGAGGCGGCGCGGGCGGTCGGCAGGTCGGCGACCGCGTCTGCCAGCAGCCGGACGCCCCGCGCGATGACGTCGACGGGCTGGGTGTAGGGCAGCCGCAGCCGGTCGTCGAAGGCGTGACCGGTGCCGAACCTCGGCCCGGGGGCGAGGAGCAGCCCACGGCCCTCGGCCGCGGAGACCAGAGCGGTGGACGACAGCGACGGCAGCCGGCACCACAGCACCAGCCCGCCGGAGGGGACCGGCACCTCCCAGCGGGGCAGGTGCCGGGCGAGCTCGGCGACCAGGACGTCGCGCTGCCGGCGCAGGTCGTCCCGGCGGGCGGCGAGGACCTCGTCGGCAGCGTCCAGGAGCCGGCAGGCAGCGAGCTGCTCGAGCACCGGCCCGGACATGTGGGTGTGCCCCGCGACGGCAGCGAGCCGGCGTACGACGTCCTCCTCGGCCCGCAGCCAGCCGACCCGCAGGCCGCCCCACACGCTCTTGCTCATCGAGCCGACGGTGACGACCGCACCGGGCCGGGCGACCGCCGCGAACGGCAGGGGTGTCTCCGCGTCGATGCCGAGATCGGCCAGCGTCTCGTCGACGATCGCCATGACGCCGGCTTGCTGGAGGCCGACGGCCAGCCGGCGGCGCAAGGGTTCGTCGAGCAGCAGGCCGGTCGGGTTCTGGAAGTCGGGCATCAGGTAGGCGGCGCCCGGGGAGGTCTGCCGCGCCGCTCGGCTCAGGTCGCGGACCAGGGCTTCCGGCTCGCCGGCGGTCACCGCGACCGGCACGGCGCGCCGCCCGAGCGAGCGGACCGCGTCGAGGGCGTTGGGGTACGTCGGGTGCTCGACCAGCACGCGACCACCACGGTCCACCAGGGTCTCGACGGCCACCGCGACCGCATGCAGCGCACCGGCCGTGACGAGGACCTGCTCGGGTGTCGTGGGGACTCCGCGCGCGGTGTAGCGCTCGGCGATGCGGGCCCGCAGCTCCGGCAGGCCCTGGGGGTGGTAGCCGTGCCCGGGCAGCAGCCGCGGCAGCTCGTCGAGGGCGGCGGCGAACGCCGCCGGGACCTGAGGCGGCGCCGGGGGTGCCGCGTGCGCGAAGTCGATGACACCCGGGCGCGGGGTCGCGGGCAGCCAGGCGCCCTGCGACGGTCCCGCCGGCAGCCGGGTCCAGGTGCCCGCCCCCTGCCGGGCGTCGGCCCACCCCTGCTCGCGCAGCCGGCCGTAGGCCGCGGCGACCGTCGCCCGGCTCAGGTGGAGTGCCGCCGCGAGCTCACGCTCGGCGGGCAGGCGGGCGCCGACCGGCAGGCGACCGTCACCGATGAGCAGCCGCAGCCGGGCCGCGAGGGCGGCGTACAGCGGGGGACGGGTGCCCGCCAGGTCGCCCACCAGGTCCCAGCATGGACGGCATCGACGCGGGCCGGGCCGATCGAGGTCACGAACCGCCACTCCTCCGGGATTGGCCTGCAAGGGGCGGGCCAATCATCCGGCACCATGGGGGCATGGCACAAGGTGGCACCGCCGTCGCCGCGCCGCCCGCCCGGACGGACCGGCGGCTGCCGCGTCGGCTGGTCCAGCTCTATGCCGGGCTGGCGCTCTACGGCCTGTCGATGGCGCTGCTGGTGCGGGCCGAGCTCGGGGTCATGCCGTGGGACGTCCTGCACCAGGGGCTGGTCCGCAGCATCGGCGGGACGCTCGGCGGCGTCTCCGTCGTCGTCGGCGCGCTGGTGCTGCTGCTGTGGATCCCGCTGCGGCAGCGCCCGGGCGTGGGGACCGTCAGCAACGTGGTCGTGATCGGCATCGCGGTCGACGTGTCGCTGGCCCTGCTGCCCGCCGTGGACGGCCTGCCGCTGCGGATCGCGTTGGCCGTCGCCGGGATCCTGCTCAACGCGGTGGCGACGGCGGCGTACATCGGCGTGCGGCTCGGTCCCGGGCCGCGGGACGGGCTGATGACCGGCCTGGTCGCCCGGACCGGCGGGTCGGTGCGACTGGTCCGGACCGGCATCGAGGTCGTCGTGGTGGCCTCCGGCTGGTTGCTCGGCGGGACCCTCGGGATCGCGACCGTCCTCTACGCGCTGGCGATCGGGCCGCTCGTCCAGCCGCTGCTGCGGTGGTTCACCGTCGCCCCCGGGGTTGGCGGTGGCACTATCGAGGTGCGGCCCTAGGAGGTGAGCGGTGGCGACGGACCTCACCCTCTACCTGGACGACCACCCCGGGGAGCTGGCCAGGATCACCGGCCTCCTCGGTGCCGCCGGCGTGAACATCCACGGCTTCTGTGCCGTCGCCAGCGGCGGTGGGAAGGCGGAGGTGCACGTCCTGATCGACGATGCGCCGGCCGCCTTCTCGACGCTGGCCGCGGCCGGGGTCCGGATCGCCTCCGAGCAGGAGGTGCTGGTCGTCGCGGTGCAGGACCGCCCCGGCATTCTCGGCGAGGTGAGCAGCAAGCTGGGCAGGGCGGGCGTGAACATCACGCTCGCGTACCTCGCGACCGACACCCGGCTGGTCTTCGCGGCCGACGACCTCGCCGCCGCCAAGGCAGCCCTGCCGTAGAGCGCCCGGGCGCTCAGCCGCTGAGGCCGAAGTCCAGCGAGCCGGTCGGCGTCAACGTCGCTGCGTCTCCTGCGACCACGCCGCGTGTCGCCGACGGCGTAGACCCGCTCGTCGTCCACGAGGACCCGGGCCGACCAGGTGTCGACCGCCAGCGGCATCCGGCCGACCTCTCGCAGGTGCCCGGAGGCGTCGACGGCGATCCCGAGGGCGGCGCTCGCCGTCTGACCGTCCTGGCCGGTCGGGTCGTAGCTCGTGAACGCGAAGGTCGCCGTGCGCCGGTCCGGGTCGTAGGTGAAGGCGCGCGAGTCGTCCAGCGCAGGCGTCCATCCGTGGCCGAGGCGCAGCCGGTCGACCAGCGACGGCTTGCTCAGGTCCGCGATGTCGAACACGGAGACCTGGACCCCGGTGACCTGGCCGTTCTCGTCGGCGTCCTGCCCGAGGCCGAGCAGCTTCCCATCGCCGAGGGGGTGCAGGTACGTCGAGAAGCCGGGCACCTTGAGCTCACCGAGCACCCGCGGGGTCCCCGAGAGGTCGAGCAGGTACAGAGGATCGGTCTGTCGGAAGGTGACGACGGCGGCGACGTCACCGAAGTACCGGACGGCGCGGATCTGCTCGGTCCGGCCGAGACCCTCGACCCGGCCGGTCTCGACCAGCCGACCGTCGCGTTCCGCCAGCTTGACCACCATCGAGGACGTGTTGCCCGCCCGCTCGCTGTCCCACGGCGGCTGGCGGGTGGTCGCGACGCGCAGTGCCCCCTCGTGGCTGGACAGCGCCCACCGGCCGAGGACATAGCCGGGCACCGAGCCGCTTCCCAGGTAGCGCGTCTCGGTCCCTGACGAGATGTCGAAGCCGTGCAGCTCGGTGCTCACCTCGTCGGTTGCCACGACCCCGCTGCTGATGCTGCTGCTGCTGGCCCGCGTCATGGGCATGAACGGCCCGACGGTGCCCCAACGGCTGGTGGCGACGTAGAGCCGGTCCGACGACGCGTAGACGAGGTCCCCGTCGGTGGTCACTGCCGTGCTGTCCGTGGCGGCAAGGCCGTCGGCGGGTCGCATGGTGGTGACCATCAGGGTGCTCACGCCTTGCGGTGACTGGGCGTGGTACGTGCGGCGACAGTCGACCGCGCTGCCCTCCTGCTGCACGGTCCCGTCCGCGGCGATTCGCCGGACCTGCGGGACGACGTCGCGGAGGGTGATGTCGGCCGCCCGGAGCTGGTTCTCGGTCAGCGCCAGCCGCTCCTCGGCGGGGGAGGGCCCGCGCGGGTAGACCACCGGTGGCTGCGGCCGCGTCGTGGTCACCAGCCGTACGGTCCCGTCGTGCAGCCGGGCGCTGACGTACTGCGCGTCGTAGGTCGCCGTCTCGAGCAGCCGCGGCTGGTCACCGGAGACGTCGAGCAGCAGCACCCGGGTCGTGGGCGTTCCGGGCCGGAAGATCATCGAGCGGTCAGCCGTGGTGTCGGACGCCGTGCCCGACGTGGAGCCGGTCGCGGGTTCCGGTGCCGTCCGGTAGCCGGGCACCAGCACGAGTGCGCGGTCGCCGACGAGCAGCACCTCCCCGCCGTACGTCTGCCCGTCACCGACCCGCAGTGACCCGAGCAGCCGTGGCTGCGGCTCTGCGCTGAGCACCCGCAGCCGGTTGCCGGTGAGGACGAGCAGCCGGCCGTCCGCCAGCTTGGCCAGGTCGGGCTCGTCGACGTCCTGCTCCTGCAGGTTGGTGCCGGTGGCGCCGCTGCCGACGGCGCCGGACTCTGCGGAGGACCGCGCCGCGCCGCTCGCCGCGCGCCGCCGTGTCCGAGAGCGCGCCGTATCCGCCGTAGCCGAACCCGTAGGCGGTGGCCGTCCGGGCGAGCTCGTCGCGGTAGTGGGTCAGGAGGGCCGCGCAGTCGTCGTAGCCGACGAGCCCGTCGGCCCGGGCCACGGGGGCGGTTCCGGGATGCAGCTGGACCGCGCCGAGACCGAGCACTGCGGCGGTGACCGCACCAGCGATCACGATGGGACGTCGATCCATGAGGTCCTCCCGGGGCGCGAGCAACTGAGCCGTTCAGCGGCTCAGCGGGTCGAGCAGCTGCCGGTGAGACGCACCCCCGGCCGATCTGGTTTCACCCGTCAGCGGTCGGTTCCGCGGCCCGCTGGGCTCGCGCGCGGCGCTTGCCGGCGTGCATGGCCGCTACCCGGGCGACCGGGATGGTGTGCCCTTCCTCGACCAGTCCGGGGTCGAGGACCTGTGGTGGCGGCATCAACGCGGTCCACGGGTCAGCGTCGCCGAGCAGCCGGGGGACGGTCGTGATGGTGAACTCGGCCGGAGACACGCCAGCGAGGTCCTCCCACGCCACCGGCAACGACACCGGGACACCGGGCCGGACCCTGGGGCTGTAGGCCGCCACAACCGTCGCCCCACCCGCTCGCGTCGCGTCGAGGAAGACCTTGCCGCCGCGCTCCTCGACGACGAACGCAGTCGTCGTCAGCTGCGGGTCGAGCCGCTCCGCTCGGGCCGCGACGGCGCGGGTGGCGGCCGCCACGTCCACCGCCGACTGACCCGGCGCCAGCGGCACGACGACATGCACGCCCTTTGCGCCGCTGGTCTTGGCCAGCGCCGTCATGCCGACGTCACTGAGCGCCTGCCGCACCAAGAGGGCGGCCTGCACCGCGCCCGCGAAAGCGTCGGAGCCCGCGGGCGGGTCGAGGTCGACGACCAGGTGCGTGGGGGCGTCGAACGCCCGCTCACGGAACAGGGTCGGGTGGTACTCGACGGCGCGCTGGTTGGCGAACCACAGGAGGGTCTCCCGGTCGTCGCAGACGGGATAGCGGACCACCCGCTTCCCGTCCTGCGTCGCGACGTCGAGCGTCGGGATCGATGCAGGGGCGTACGCCGGGAGGTTCTTCTGCATGAACGGCGCCTGACCGCGCAGTACCCGGACAACGCTCAAGGCTCTCCCGGCGAGCACCGGCACGAACCGGTCCGCAACGGCGTCCAGGTAGTCGACGAGGTCGCGCTTGGTGGCGCCGGCGTCGGTGAACAGGGGCTGGTCGAGGTTGGTCAGCCGCACGCCGCTCCGTTCCTCCTCAGGCATGCCGACATCCTCCCTCGTTCCTGCTCTCGCGGCGGTGAGCCGGCCCCGATCCCGCCAGGTACTCTACAAGCCCGGCGTAGGCTGATCAGTGGCCGGAGCCGTCAGGCACCTTGCGTACCTCTGGTCTGCCAGCGCAGAACGCCTCCAGACCCGGTGCGAAGGGCTCACGGATGAGGAGTTCTTCTGGGAGCCCGTTGGGGGCTGCTGGAACGTCCGACCGGACACCGAGGCACCCAGCGGTTGGAGCTATGAGTACGACGAGGCGCCTCCCTTTCCTGCGCCTGTGACCACGATCGCCTGGCGGCTGTCCACATCGCCGCGGACAACTGGATCTACTGGGAGCACGCGTTCGGCGACGGGGTGCGCAACTTCCCCGATCTGCCTGTGCCGTCCAGCGCCGAAGCAGGGATACGGCATTGGCTGGACAGTCGTGAGGCCATCACCGGCTGGCTGCAATCCGCCTCGGACGATGACCTCGACAGTTGCGGCCAAGTCACTTGGGCGCGCCACGGTCAGCAGGCGAGGTCGTGAGCATCCTCATCGACGAGCAGATCCACCACGGCGCAGAGATCGCGTTGCTGCGTGACCTGTTCTACGATCCGGGTTGGTGACCTTCTTGCCTGGGCCCGCCTCCGATGAGTCTCGCTGCCTCCGGAGGTCAGAACGCACATGGAAGCCAGAATCTTGCCGACCTGTACGGATTGCCGCTCGTCGATTGGCAGCGGGTGGAGGCGCGACTGGCCGGCCCTGAGCAGCTGGCGGGGACGGGCGGTCCCGACAACCGCAGCTGGCTGGCTACGACGAACCCCGATGGCAGCCCCCACCGACGGACTCGGCCCGATGTGGGTGTCCGGCCTCTTCTACTTCACGACCGGCGAGACGACGCGCAAGGGGCGGAACCTCGCCAGGGACCCCCGATGCACGCTGGGCGTCTCGACCGACGAGTTCGACCTCGCGGTGGACGGCGACGCCGCCCTGGTCGATGACCCTGATGTCGTCGCGGAGATGGCCGGACGATGGGCCGCTGGCGGATGGCCGGCCAGCGTCGACGCGACCGGTGTCGCTCTGACGGCCGAGTACAGCGCGCCGTCCGCGGGGCCGCCGCCGTGGCGTGTCTACCGGCTCACGCCCCGGCGGGCAACGGTGGTGCTCGCCGCCGCACCCGGTGGCGCCACCCGGTGGCGGTTCTGACGGAGCCGATGTCGAGAAACCCCGGCCCGCGTCGTCCCCGGTGCATACGCGGCCACAATAGTCGCGGCGTACCGAAGGAGACACTCATGGCCAAGTACCTGCTGCTCAAGCACTACCGCGGCGGTCCGGCTCCCGCCGTGGACTTCGCCCCGATGGACCAGTGGGCGCCGGAGAGGGTTGACGCGCATGTCCAGTGGATGCGCGACTTCGCGACCAGGCTGGAGGAGACGGGCGAGTTCGTGGACCACCAGGCGCTGTCCCCGGAGGGCACGTTCGTCCGGTACGGCGGCGAGGGCCGGCCGCCGGTCACCGACGGACCGTTCGCGGAGACCAAGGACCTGATCGCCGGCTGGCTGGTCATCGATGTGGAGACCTACGAGCGAGCCGTCGAGGTGGCAGGCGCCTACTCGGCCGCGCCGGGCCCGGACGGCGAGCCGATCTGCGAATGGCTGGAGCTGCGTCCGTTCTACGGCTCCCCGCCCACGGTCGCGGAGTGAACGAATCTCTGCTGCGGGAGCTGATTCCTGCGGTCACCGGTGTCCTGGTCCGTCGCGGAGCAGACTTCGCGACGGCCGAGGACGCCGTGCAGGACGCGCTGCTGCGGGCGCTGGCCACGTCGCCGACGGAGCCGCCGGCGGATCCGAAAGGCTGGTTGATCACGGCCGCCTGGCGCAAGTTCCTGGACGCGACCCGGTCAGAGAGCTCTCGGCTCGCCCGCGAGGCCCGCGTCGCCGCCGAGCCGCCGCCAGGCCCGACCGAGGACACGGCCGACACTCTGCAGCTCTACTTCCTGTGCGCCCACCCCTCGCTCACGCCGGCCTCCGCGGTGGCGCTCACGCTGCGGGCCGTGGGCGGTCTGACGACACGCCAGATCGCGGAGGCGTACCTGGTGCCCGAGGCAACCATGGCCCAGCGCATCCGCCGGGCCAAGCGCACCGTGTCGGGCGTGCGCTTCGACGAACCCGGAGACGTCGCCACCGCCCTGCGGGTGCTCTATCTGGTCTTCAACGAGGGCTACAGCGGCGAGGTCGACCTCACCGACGAGGCGATCCGGCTGACGCGTCAGGTGAGGTCGATGACCGACCACGAGGAGGTGTCGGGTCTGCTCGCGCTGATGCTGCTGCACCATGCACGCCGCGCGGCGCGGAACACCGACGGCGCCCTCGTTCCGCTGGCGCAACAGGACCGATCCCGGTGGGACACCGAACTGATCGCCGAGGGCGTGGCGATCCTGCATGCGGCGCTGGCGCACCGGCTGGGCGAGTTCCAGGCGCAGGCCGCCATCGCCGCGCTGCACGCCGACGCGCAGACGGTGGACGAGACCGACTGGGTACAGATCGTGGAGTGGTACGAGGAGCTCGAGCGCCTCACGGACAACCCGGTCGTCCGTTTGAACCGTGCCGTCGCAGTGGGGGAGGCAGACGGGGCGCAAGCCGGTCTGGCCGCGCTCGAACAGGTGGATCGGGCCGTTCCCAGGTACCCGGCTGTCGAGGCATACCTCCGAGAGCAGGCAGGCGACCTCGCGCGCGGCTCGGCTGTACGGCGACGCGGCCCGCGCTGCCGCCAACCTCGCGGAGCGCGATCACCTCACCCGACAGGCAGCTCGGCTGAACGGCGTGGTTCGAGGGTGATGCGAACTCCTCCGCGGACCGATCACCCGCACTGGGCGCGACAATGAGGGCATGGTGCACGGCTCCGATGACACCGTCGCGTACCGGCTGTGGCCGCCGGTCGCGATCGGCGCACCCCTGCTGGTCGGCTGGCTGGTCACGCTGTTCTGGTGTGACCCGGTCGACCTCGGCGGGTGGCGGGTTCCGCTCGGCTGGGCGCTCGTGCTGTTGTTCGTCGGGTGGAACGGCTGGTCGCTGTGGCTGTTCGGGCGACATGAGACCGGGCTGCTGCCGGGGCAGGCGACGCAGGCGATGATCGAGGAGGGGCCGTACCGCCTCTCCGCAACCCGTTGTACGTCGGCCTGCTCGCGCTCTACCTCGGGCTGGCGCTGCTGGCACCCACGTTCTGGGGGCTCGTGCTGTTCCCGGCCGCGGTGCTGCTCGTCCTCTGGGGCGCGATCCACCCGAGGAGCGGTTCCTGCACGAGCGGTTCGGTGCGCCGTACGACGACTACATGCGGCGGGTCCGTCGCTGGCTGTGACACTGAACTCCTGGCAACGGCTCGATGTCATCGGCTGGGACCTGGTGGTCACGGCTGCGTCGACCCGAACGAGCTATGGCGAGTCGGCTGTGGCATCGGGTCGGCATCGAGTCCCAGTAGTAGGGGAACGTCATCACGGCCAACGACAAGGCCCACGCCCACCGAGGAGCCAGGTCTCGTCATCGCACCCGACCGCCTGTCGGAACACCTAGCGCGTTGGCGTCCAAGACCTCCCAGGCGACGATCAAGTCCACGGTCGGGTCACCGATGGACAGCGCGCCGAAGTCGAGCAGAGCAGCCACCGACCATCGCGCACAGCAGGTTCTCCGCCAGCAGGTCCCCGTGGTACCACCGGGGTGCTGCGCTCTTTGTGCTGCCGGGCTGGGCCATGGCGTGGTCCCACACGTCCAGACAGGCGTCCAGGTCCAGGTCCAGCCCAGGTGCTGCCGGCACTCCTGCAGATTCCGGCGAGTCTGCGCATCGAGGGTCGCCAGCGGCGCTCCCCGGTACCAGGTCAACTCGGGGTCGGCCAGAGCGGTAGGCGATACGTCGATCTCGCCCAAGGCCTTCACCACCGCCGCGAGGTCCAGTGAAGGACCTCTAGCGACGCGTCTTAGCCCCGGGCGCGGGCGCTGACGGGACCTGTCCCTCGAGCCACCGCAGCACCGACCATCGCTCGGGGTAGCCGAACCCTGGCTCACCCATCCCGACGATCTCGGGGACGGCGGTCGGCAGCAGCGGCCCGATCCACGGCAACCAGCGCGCCTCCTTCTGGATGGTGGCCGAGCCACCGGGTTGCCGGGGCAGTCGAACCAACAGGTCGTGTCCCAGCCGGAACAGCGCGTTGCTCGAACCGGACAGACGAAGTGCCTCCAACCGCAGGGACGAGAACTGCGGAAACGTACGATCGACCAGCTCCCGAACCAGCTTCAGGTCGACCAGCAGTTCGTCATCATGGAGAGGACCCCGCACGGCCCCGATTCCATCGGAAGCCGGCGGGGCAGGTCGAGCGCATTCCATCTATCCAGCATTCTGTGCGGGTGCTGTCTGAATCCGACCGGGCGCTGCCTGAAGCATGGTGGACGGTTCTTGACCCGGGAACGACCTATGCCCGGACGACCACGGATCGGCTGCCCGCACTACCGGAGCACCTGGTCACCTCGCTGTCCTGGCTCGCCTCGCTGCCACTCCAGCCCCGCGACGCCAGCATCCTGAGGACTGACCAAGCCCAGCGGCCACTCAGTGGAGAACTCCTGCCGTGGCTGGCTTCCCAGGAAGTGCCAGCCCAGGTGCTGCCGGAACCATTGGGCATCCTGGCCTCCCGGCCAGAACTGCTCGGCGGGATCGGGTCCGTCACCGACTGCTTCGTCGACTTCGGCGATCACGTGGTGGTTGTGGACGAGTCCGCCGGAGGTGGCTGGCTGGTTCGCTTCGTGACGGACTCTCAGGCGGTCCTGTCGTTGCCGTCCACCATCGAACCGAACGGGGGGCATTCGGTGGTCGTGACCCCAGCGTGGACGATCGGCTATGACGTCCCGTCTGAGCCGGACGAGCCGTTCCCCGTCCCGACCCATCCCCTCGGGCGAGACGACCTGCGCAAGCTCGAAGTAGACGTCTGCGCGCACAGCTTAACACAGTACCTGGCCAGGCTCTGGCTAGAGGACCAGACGTGGCGTGCGATGCATGGTGCCGGGGGATACGGGGGATGTCCGGCGCTACCTGGACGACTGGGTCCGGCTCAACGGCTAGCGGCAAGACCGAGCACATGAAGGTCAGCTGGGGACACCTGGCGGCGGCGGCGGCGGCGGTTGCGGGGCGGCGGCGGCGACCCGGGGAGCATGACGACGGTCTCCGGTCCGGGATGCAGGTGGCGCAGCCTCCGCGCATCCCCACTGTCGAAGTAGCTGTCGTGCCTGCTGCCGAGCGCTAGCAGTGGTCCGCGCCATTTCCTGATGCCGGGCCGGCCGTCGAAGCCGGGCAGGGTCGCTCCCCGCCGAACGATAGGACGCCCGCCGGCCGCGGCCGGACCCGGTGCGCCTCAGACATCGCCAGGGCGCCGCCGGCGAAGCGCCACAGAGCACGACACTTCGAACGCCCGCGCGGCGCAACGCAGCCGCCGCGAGAGCTGGCATTTCGGACCGGGGCTCTTTCCAGTCGAACAGGGCGACGCGGTATCTCGTCGCGAGCTCTTCGGCGTACGGCAACCACTCGCAGATACCGCCGCCAGACTGCGGAGCGAGCACGACACCATTCGTGCCCGTCCCGATCAGCAGGAACGCGACGCCGTTGCCCTCGCTGGTGGTGGCCCGGACCAAGTCGCCACCCGCGTCAGCGGCGCAGCCCGGGCGCTCGGCGAGAATGAAGCCGTTCGGGTCCACCTGTCGGGTCGACATGCTCGTGCTGAGGGTCGGTGATGACTGCGGTGACGAACCGTCCGCCGCGGCCGACTTCTCGTCCACGTCGCTGCCAGCACAACTCGTTAGGATCGCCACCGCAATCACTGGTCCCAGCAGTCGCGTGATTCCGGCACGCTGCCATCGATCACACTGCGAGGCGGACGCCGGCCACGCGGGGAGACCCTCGGATCCAGTCATGAACCCCTCCCGGTCTCGAGCTACGCGGTCGGCCCACTCGGTTATTGCCGCTACCCGAGGATCCGAATCGGGCACGAGAGGACGTTCCGCAGGCACGCCCAAAACTATGAGCGTGTGGAGATTCCGGAGGCGGCTGAGGCGATGCGCACGTATGAGGTCGTGGTGGTGACGCATTCCGGGAAAGAGTTCCAGTACACGGCGGTCACGTCTGGTGGCGAGTTGAAGGCCGCCTAATGGCCGGAACCGCGTCGGCGACAAGCATCCTCGCACGGGGATCGCGACCTTCAGCGTCGAGCGAGTGAGTGGTCGGGCCGGGTTGGGCACCGACGATCTTGTCGACCGCATGGAGTGGTAGGGCCCACGCATGACTGCCGCGCATTCTTGGCGACAGTGGTCAGGCACAACGGCGCAGTGCTGGGGGAGGATCGTCCGATGGAACCGACGACAGTCTGGCAGGAGCAGGATGGGGTTCACTCAGGCGGCGGTGCGATCATTCGCGCGGCCAGTTTCTCCGGTGGTGGGTCCTCGAAGGGTGGGGTGACTCTCACCGTGCGCGTGCCGGACGGGTATTGGCAGGGGATTGACGGTGGAGGAATGGCGGCCACTCTTCTGCTCAACCCGAACGAAGCGAGAGGCTTCGCTGAATGGTTGGACGCAGCCGCGGAAGCAGCTGAGGCTGTAGGGCCGCCTCTTTACGGCTAGCGCCGATGTACCGCTAGCGCGAGTTCCGGACGGTGGCTGACACGGCATGAGCCTGTGCTCCGCTATCGCTCGAGAATCGGCACTACTGGTCACCCCCCACCTGGATGTCCATGCAGTCAGGTGCGTGCCGGAAAGCGGACGGCTTCCGCACATGCCGATGAGCGGTCATGTCGCGGGTTTGCATGTGCTGCGCGGGCAGTCTGCGACAGACGGGGTCCTCGGTACGGTTGCTCGAGTGACCCGGGACCCGATCGATCACGCCGTGACGGAGGCCGAGCGCAGGCGGAGCATCTCCGATCGGGACCTCTCTGCGTCCGTTCAGCACTTTGGTGCGGTGGTGCGGAGCGCGTGCCAGGAGTGGGGCTTGACGGTCGAGCGTTGGCTCGAGGGCGGAGCGGGTACGCCTCCCTTGGCCGTAAGGCGCGCCGACGGCTCGGCGGCCGTCCTCAAGATTGCGGAACCGGGAGCCCTTGACGCGGCCGTGCGCGTCTTGCGAGCTGGCGCGGGTCACGGCTACGTAAGGGTCATGGCGTGGGAAGCCGACAGCGGCGCCCTGCTCCTTGAGCGACTTGGCCACGATCTCCGGAGCGAGTCGTCCACGCTGGGCGGTCAGGGCCAGGTACTCGTGCCTTTGCTGCGGGAGGCCTGGCGAGTGCCAATGACTTGTGGTCGCCCGTTCCAGAGCAAAGCATCGGGTCTGTTGGCCATACTGGCCGACCTGGGTTCGCGCTACGGGACCCAGCATGCGGACGTCCTCGTCGTCGCGACCGAGTACGCCAAGGAGTTGGCGGCCTCCGAGATGGCGGAGGTGGTGTGTCACGGTGATCCGCACGCCGGCAATGTGCTCCGCCGCGGAGAAGGCTGGGCACTGATCGACCCGGACGGATTCGTCGGGGAGCGCGCCTACGACCTCGGGGTCGTCCTGCGGGCCGCGTGCCGGGAGATCGCGGATGCCGAGGCGTTCCAGCCCGGCGCGGCACGCCCCATGCTGCGTGAGGAATGTCGCCGCTTGGCCGAGCCCGCGAACGTTGATCCCGAACGCGTGTGGCTATGGGGTTTCGTCGAGCGCGTCACGACCGGCCTTTACCTCCGTTGGTATGGCCACGCCCGCGAGTCAGCAGCCTTCATGGACACGGCCTCCCTCCTCGTGAACTAGGAGCAGCGGGGCACACGGCGGGATCATCAAACGCACTCATCTGCCGCTGAGCGAGCAGCCCGCCTACTGCACAACGATGCAAAGCGTCTGATGCCTAGGCCCGACGTGTACGTGCCGCTACCGAGCACTCGACCCGCGGCATGACCGAATATTTCGCCAGCAAGGGGATAACCGGCATCATGCGCTGGCGACGACCGTCGATTTCGTTCCTGATGGACCCCGCTGATGACCGGACCTTCGTTGGGTCTCGCGACGCGGCCGGGACGTGTGCGCGCAGAAACCGCGTTGACGGGGCCGTGCTGTGCCGTCACCATGTGGGACGTGTCTCATCTGGAACGACGACGCGGCAACGGACGCTCCTCGAAGCGCCCGTTGTTCGACGTGCGCCGGTACCGGCGCACGCACGGCGACTGACCCCACCGGGGCCGATCAGGCCACGACGCCGGGGCGCTGTCGCCGCCGACCGCTCGTGGTCCAACGGACACGACACCGGCCTACGAAGCCGGGGACGCAGGTTCGACTCCTGCCGAGCGGACGCCCGCTCATCCCAGGGAAGGACCGATCGTCATGCCCACACAGCTCGCCCCTCGGCTCATCAGCTGGGCGTCGGTGCTCGAGGAGAGCACCCGCGAGCAGGCCGAGCCGACCGCGCGATGCCGTTCGTCTTCCCGCACCTCGCGCTGATGCCCGACGCGCACCTCGGCAAGGGCGCGACGGTCGGCTCGGTCATCCCGACCGTCCGCGCGATCATCCCGGCGGCGGTGGGCGTCGACATCGGCTGCGGCATGATCGCCGTCCGCACCCAGTTCATCGCGCGCCGACCTCGCCGGCCGCGACCTGCGCGCACTGCCGCGTGGCGATCGAGCCGCCGTGCCGCTCTCGGCGGGCGTCACAACCGCACGCTGACCGAGACGGCGCAGTCGCGGGATCGGCCGAGCTCGAGCAGCGGCGCGAGGTCGACTACGACCAGTACGCCGGCAACTGGCGGCTGCAGCTGGGCTCGCTCGGCTCGGGCAACCACTTCATCGAGGTCTCCCTCGACGAGCCGGACCGGGTCTGGCTGTTCCTGCACTCCGGCTCGCGCGGCGTCGGCAACAAGATCGCGCAGCACCACATCGCCGTCGCGCAAAGACTCATGCGAGCGGCTGGTGGATCGAGCTGCCGGACCGCGACCTCGCCTACCTCGTCGAGGGCACCGACGAGTTCTGGGCCTACATCCGCGACCTGCGCTGGGCGCAGCACTTCGCCCTGCTCAACCGCGAGGAGATGATGGACCGCGTCGCGGCTGCCTCTCGGGTGGATCGGCGGCGGTCGTCGAGAGCACGAGCGCATCAACTGCCACCACAACTTCACCGCAGCAGGAGGAGCACTTCGGCGAGCGACGTGTGGGTGTCGCGCAAGGGCGCCATCGAGGCGCAGGTGGCCAGCCGGGCCTGATCCCGGGCTCGATGGGCACGGCGTCCTACGTCGTGGCGGGCAAGGGCACCCGCTGTCGCTGAACTCCTCGCCGCACGGCGCCGGGCGGGCATTCTCGCGGACGGCGCGCGCAGCGGTTCACCCTCGACGACCTGCGCGAGGCGCATGCCGGGCATCGAGTTCCGCGACACCGACGCGTTCCTCGACGAGATCCCGGCGGCGTACAAGGACATCGACCAGGTCATGGCGGACGCCGCCGACCTGGTCGAGGTCCGGCACACGCTGCGCCAGATCGTCAACGTCAAGGGCGACTGACCATCGAACGCCACGTGGCGGAGTTGATTCCTTCGTTGGGTCCCCAGATGACCCAGGCACACCCGTATTACCGCACGTTCGAAGCACCGGTCGGGATGGATCGGCATCTGTATGAGTTCGTGGTGCCGATGGTGCCACCGGGCGTGGAACAAGCGGGAAAGGGTTGCTGAGTATTCGGCGGCCGGCGGGACCGAGCCCGCCACGGCAGTTGCGCATTCGCTCTTGGACGTGCTCCAACCGGATATGGACGAAGGGGAGGACAACTACCAGCACTGGGTGCTGAGCCACTTCTGGTTGGACGGCCACCACAAGATCGAGGCGGCCGCCCGTGGCAATCGACCGGTCCGCGTTCTTCGCCTCGTTGACGAGCGCATCAGCATCGCGGGGCCCGAAGAATTGACGGCGATGGTCGAGGCTCGGTCGCGCCCACGACGAAAGACCACAACCTGCGGCAGATGCGGGCGTTGCGAGGCTCAGCCGATGCGCTCGGCCAGCGAGACGATGATCCCTTCCGGCCCCCGGACGTAGGCCATCCGCCAAGCGCCCTCGTACTCGCCGATGCCACCGACCAGTCCGTAGCCCTCGGTAGCTGCCCAATCGACAGCCGCCTGCAGGTCGTTGACCTCGAAGGCCACGTTGCGCAATCCCAGCTCGTTGGCCATGGCGGCCGGTGAGCCCGGCACGGAGTCGGGTCGCACGAAGCTTCGACAGCCCAGGCGGGTGCCATCGTCGGGCGGCTTCAGCATGACGATCTCGGTGCGGGAATCGGGAATGCCGCAGACCGTGTCCAAGAACTCGCCCTCGACGAACGTCCTGCCCTCGACCTCCAAGCCCAGCGCCACGAAGAAGGCGGTCACCACGTCGAGATCTGCGACTGTGAGGCCGACGTGGTCGAATCGTCGTACATGTGACACGGGCCCGCCCTCCCGTCGCCGTATCGATCGTCCATCCGCCACGGTAGGCGTTCCCGGGACCTCTCGTTGCGGGGCCTCCGCAAATGCACACGATCAGGCATCAGCGGATGTTCGGCTGGCGTGAGTAGGGGTGGTGGGCTACGTCAACTCATGTTCGCGGCCGGCTCGGGAGCTGGACGCTCGGCCAGCCGCATGCCGACAGCCTGGATCTTGAGGAGTCGCGCTCCGCGGGTCGACGGTCAGCCGCCAGCGCCACTTCACCGCGACCCACTGGCTGAGGTAGGAGCAGCGGACGGCCTTGCGTGGCAGCCAGTCCTGCGGTTCCCGCCGCCCTTGGCACCGGCGGACGCCTTGGTCACCGCGATCAGGGTGCTGGCGTAGCCGAGGTCGTTCGCGTGCTGGCGGCGGGTGAGCAGCGACCAGCGGTACGCGCCGGACTGCCATGCCTCGCGCAGGCTGACGAGTGATCGACGACGAGGCCGGTCACGCTGCTGCTGACCCCGCCGTCGTACCGGAGAACCACTTCCCGCCCCGCAGGTCGCAACCGGCGCGCATCCGCGGCGCCATGACTGCCTCGGCGACGAACACCTCTTTCGGGGTGCGCGCACCCGTCGACGTCGGCGTCGGTCCAGCCCCCGAACCGCGCGGCCGTCCAGCCGGCTCCGGTGCTCGGTGCGCTGTCCGCAGGTCGGCGAGCAGCGTCTTGGTGCTTCGCGACGGCTTCGGTGTCTTGCCGGTGCCGGCGCGGACTGTGCCGAACGGTTGCCGGCGGCTCGACCGCCTCGACGGTCCACCGTAGGTGCCGCCCGACAGCCCACCGTCACCCCACGAGGTGACGCCGCCGGGAAGGGCGGCGACCACGGCGTCGTTGCGTCGCACCACGTACGCGGCGACGCCGACGCGTCGCTCGACGGCCTGCCACGACAGCCTGGCCGCGGTCGCCGACGTCACCGTCGCGGTGAGACCGGTCGGCCGCGTCGGCGTCGCGGTGTCCGAGGGCGAGGTGGTCGGCGTCGCGGTGTCCGAGGGCGTGGTCGGCGTCGCGCCGGCCAGGCTGACGGCAAGGCACGGTGCCCTCATCGACGACGGCACCGGCCCCGTCCGCATAGCTGAAGTCCAGCTCGTCGGCCCCGAGGTCGAGGCGAAGGGCACCGATCCAGTCTTGCGCTGGCCACTCGGGGGTCCGGGGTGGCTTCGTTGACGGCTTCACTGCCACCGCCGCCGGCCACGATCTGGGTCAACCCATCGGGCACGACGTTCCCGGCCGCGTCCATCGGGTGCCAGCGCTCGTACCTGTGGACGTGGCGGTGAGGAGCAGCGTGACACCACGGTCGTAGGCGAGCGACCACAGGTCCTGCAGGTATCCGCGAGAGCCGGGTGCCTCGGCGTAGCGCGGTTGGTGCTGCATGACAATCGTGCAGTCGCCCCGATGTGCGGTCAGGTCGGCGTCGAGCCACCTGTACTGCTCGCTGCCTACAGTGCTCTGCGCGAACTCGGTGGTGCTGTCCAGGACGACGACGTGCCAACCCCCGACGTCGTAGCTGTAGTAGTGCGGGACGCCGCCCCAGAACCCGAAGTACGGTTCGCCGCTCTCGTGCGATACTCGTGGTTGCCGATGACCGGGTTGGTGATGGCCCAGGAAGTCGCCGAAGCCGCCGGCCTCGCCGTACCAGGTGTCGAACTCGTACGCGCTGCCGTTGGTCGACACATCGCCGAGGTAGGAGAAGGAGTCGGGTCCCACCCCTTGATCACGTTCACCACCGCGTGGGACTGCGGAGACCCGTCTACTCCGTCGCCGGCCGCGGCCATCGTGTAGCGCTCACCCGGCCCCGGGCGCCGAGCCGAGGGCTGAACGGCGGCGACGCCGGCGGCACCGTCGTGGTGTCCTTGACGACGTCGACGCCGCTGTCGACCGTGGTCGCTCCCTGGACGCCGTCCAGCACGTCGTCGTCGACGACTGCGCGCGCGACTAGGGTGCCCGTCGCACTCGGGAGCCGATAGCTTGCGCAACGCCATCCGGTAGAGGTTGCCTGGCTCGGCGTCGTTGTCGGCAAGCAGGTACATGTCGTCCGCCGCTCCGGTCGGCAGCCAGCGGAACGTGACACGCTGGACCTGGGCACGGCCCGCCGGATCGGTCACCGTCGCGGTGGCGGTCACGTCGACCGGGTCGGCCCGCTGGTCACCGTCCCCCGGGGTGACCAGGCACACCTGCACGTCGTAGGGCCCGAGACCGCCGGTCCTGGTGACCGACGCGGTGTCGCAGACGGGCGGCGCGGCGGCCGCCGGGCCGGCGCCGGTGACGACCAGGCCGACGAGCAGCAGGACGGCCAGCGTGGTGGAGGCGCTCGCCCGCAGACAACCGCAGGGCGATGTCGAGGACCGCCTCACGAGACGGCAGTACCCGGTCGGATGGCACGGCGCGACGTGTGCCCAGGGGCGACTCAGATGAGAATCCCCGTTACGACGGCACGCGGTCGCGTGCAGCAGCAGTGGTGTCCCTTCTGGGACACGACGAGACCATTATGACCATGCACCTGAACGGGGCGGCTCGCCTCGCCCCCGTGGATGGAAGAGCCTCAAGCGCTTGGGTCCGCTCGGCGGCGCGTCGGTATCGTGTCCACCCGAAAAAGAAGCCCGTCCGTCTTCTCTCTAGCGGAAGGGATCGATCAATGACCACCACGGTCAGGTTGGACGTGTCGCAAGAAGACATCCTTCTGCTGATGGACTGCCTCATTCACGCAACGGACCATGCCTTACCGAATCGAAGGTTCCCATCCGAAGCGGCGAAGGGACATATAGGCGACCTGTATCAGGCGATTGGCCAGGCCTCGGGTGAGCAAGGCATCGTCTTGGACTTTCCAGACCGACGATGAGAACCCATGAAGATGAGGGAAAACTGCGGCTCTGCCCGAAGCGTTCCGGCGGGAATCCGATCGGTAGTGCCAGCGCCGACACGAGAGCCTGCCTGTGTCGGGCGGCTCGGCCACCGCCACCGTCTAGGCAGTCGACGGACTCAACCGGCATTATCGAGCGGTGACCCTTGACTCGTCGGAAGAAGCGGCCAAGGCCTTCGAGCGGGCGAATACGCGCTCTATCCAGGCGCGCACCTGATTTGTGGGAATCGATGAACCCGCCGGCCGAGGCCGAGGATCTCGGTTACCTTCAAGCGGCAGTGGAGCCCTGGCCGCTGCCACCGAGTCTGGTTACGTTTCTCAACCTCGCCGACGGCATGGCACTGAATCCGCGTCTGCTGTGGCCTTCTATGGAGTGCGGCAGGCTGTTGACGGCCCGAGAGATGGCTGACGAGTACCGCGAGAATTTAACCCGCATGGAACCGTGGGCATGGAGCGTGCGGTGGCTACCGATCAGCCGATTCTCCTGGAGCCAGGCGGCGATCGAGCTCGTCAATGACAGACCTGCCGTAATCCTGGATGCCAGCATGCCCGACCCGTCGCGCCTCGCCGCACCAACCTTGCAGGATTGTTTTTTGGACGCGGCCCTCTGCAGCTTCCGGCGTGCTGGACACAACCCGCCCGGACCCGATGACGCGGATGAGCATCACAATCGAACCTTGTGGCGGCGACGATTACTGAACGAGATCTACGAGGGACAGGGCTGGGATCACGCCCCTGTTCCACCAGGCCGGGACATCGACCCTGACGAGTGGCCCGACTACTGGTTTCCTCCAGCGGACGCGCACCTGTACTCATCCCGCGCCGAGTGATCGTATGTGCCGCTCCGCAACGCATCGGCGTCCATCACGTCCCGATTGTGCAACGACGATAGTGCCGGCCCCGACGCAGTGTCCGCGGCAATCAGACGATCGGATCCGGCATTGCCGAGCGGCCTTCAGGGACGCGCTTTCCATGCCGATGTGCGTGCGTCCGCGAACGCGGTATCGGAGTGCTTGTTGTTGCGGGGCAGGGCGTCGCCGATCGGGATACCGTGTCACCCATGGCCAATGCCTGGCTATCCGACACCCGCTCGTCGTATGACACCGACGCTTCCGGATACGCCGAGAAAGTACGTGGATTGCTCGGTGGGAGGCCGTACCTCCGCGCGAGCCTGGCGTTGTTCGCCGAGTTGCTGCACGGTGCCGGGGGCGGGCCTGTCGCCGATGTTGGCTGCGGACCGGGGTACGTCACCGGCTACCTCCACGGCGCCGGAGTGGACGTTTTCGGCATCGATCTCTCGCCCGAGATGATCGCCATCGCTCGGCGCGACTATCCAGACCTTCGCTTCCAGGTTGGAACGATGACCGACCTCGCCCTGGCGGACGACTCGCTCGCGGGCATAGTCGCGTTCTGGTCCGTGATTCACGTGCCCGACCAGGCCATGCCCGGCGTGCTCGAGCAGTTCCGTCGAGTGTTGCGACCACAGGGCCTGTTACTGGTCGGCTTTCACGTCGGTGACGAGACACGACACACGTCCGAGGGCTACACGGGTCGTCCAATCAACGTTGACAGTTACCATCGGCGGCCGAGCAAGGTCATGGGTTGGCTTCGTGCCGCGGGGTTCACGATTGAGGCCGAGCTGGTCATCGGACCGGACGAGGATGTGCCGGGAGCCGTCATCTTTGCGCGCAGCGACGCCTGACCGCGCCGGACGACACCAGCCGTTGCGCGCTGAACGACGTCCGGCACCAAACCTGACCCCATCGAGACGCCCGGTCAGCCAGCCTCGGCTCTGATCGGCGAGGTGGATTGACCAAGCCACCAGACTGCTCAGCTGGTCGGCGCTACCGCGACGCGGGTGACGCGACGTTTGGCCCGCCGGACCGATCGGTCGTGCCAGCTCCTGCCTGCGTTCCGAGTGGATCATCCGGGCTCGCCCATGTGGCTCAATCCCCGAACGCAGTGGGTTTGGCGAGACGTGGCCCGCTACCTGGGGCCGCACGCGTGATCGATGGCTGACCTGCTGACAGGTCCCGTATTTCCGTGTAAGCATTATTGATATGAAAAGGCCGTATGTCCAAGTCGCCCGGGCCATGGCCGCCGAGGAGACTGGCCGGGGCATCCTCGCCGCCGCGTACGCCCGTTTCAGCACCGAGGACTACGACCACGTCACGCTCGATCGGCTCGCCGCCGACGCCGGGGTGACCGTGCAGACGGTCATCCGCCGGTTCGGGAGCAAGGAAGGCGTCGTCCGAGCACTCGCCCAGAGCGTGAGCGCCGACATCATGGCCCAACGCGGTCAGGCGCCGGCGGGCGACCTGAGGGCGATCACCGCCAACCTCGTCGAGCACTACGAGTCCGAGGGCGACATGGTCATGCACCTGCTGCGGCAGGAGACCCGCGTCGGCGCCTTCGCCGACGCCACCGCGCAAGGCAAGCGGCTGCACGCCCAGTGGTGTGCCCGGGTGTTCTCCCCGTGGCTGAGCGCCCTGACCGGCGTCCGGCGTGGGCGACGGCTGGCCCAGGTCATCGCCATCTGCGACGTGTACGTGTGGCACTTGCTGCGCCGGCAGCGGGGCCTGTCAGGCGCCAGACCGAGCGGGCACTGCGCGAGCTCCTGGAGGGAGTCCTGTCATGAAGGTCGTCTGTTACACCTCGCACGCGCGCGGGCACCTGTTCCCGACCGTGCCGATCCTGCTGGAGCTGCACCGGCGAGGCCACGAGGTCGTCGTCCGCACCCTCGGTGCCGAGGCACCCCGCCTGCGGGACATGGGTCTCAAGGCGGACGCGATCGACTCGCGAGTCCTGACGATCGAGCTCACCGACTACCTACCGAGAACCCCGCAGGCGAAGCTTCGCAGCGCGGTGCGCACCATCGCCCGGCGCGCCGTGATCGAGGTCCCGGACATTCAGGAGCTGATCGCTGCGGAGCGGCCCGACGTGCTGCTCATCGACGGCAATGCCTGGGGCGCCACCGCCGCCGCGGAGGCCTCCGGGCTGCCCTGGGCGATGCTCCAGCGCTTCCCGACGCCGCTGCCCTCACCCGAGGTGCCGCCGTTCGGGCCGGGGCTGCGGCATCGCGATGGCCCGCTCTGGCGGCTGCGCAACCGGCTGTTGCAGCCGATCGTCCTCGGAGCCCTCGAGCGGACGATCATCCCGCCGCTCAACAAGCGCGTGCGGCCGCTCGCCGGTGCCGCCCCCGCCCGGAACACCACCGACCTCTACGCGAGCGCCCCGCTGACGCTCTACCTGACCTCGACGGCCTTCGAGTACCCGCGGTCAAGCTGGCCGGACTCGTACTGCTTCATCGGGCCGCTGACATGGGAGCCACCGACGGACCCCCCGGCCTGGCTCTCGAGGCTGCACCGGCCGGTCGCCCTGGTCACCACCTCCTCAGAGTTCCAGGACGACGGCGACCTAGTCCGGACCTCCCTCAGCGGCCTTGCCGGGGAGGATCTCGAGGTCGTCGCGACGATGCCCGCCGGCCTCGCAGCCGGGCTGGACGTCCCGCCCAACGCGCGAGTCGAGGAGTTCCTGCCGCACTCGCTCCTCCTGCCGCACGCGGCCGTGGCGATCACCCACGGCGGAATGGGCGCCACCCAGAAGGCGCTGGCCGCCGGCGTCCCGGTCGTCGTCGTCCCGTGGGGCCGCGACCAGGCCGAGGTCGGACGCCGGGCCGAGCACACCGGGGCAGGCGTGCTGCTGCCGAAGCGGAAGTTCACCGCCGACACCCTCCGCGATGCCGTACGGCGTGCCCGGACCCTCAAGCCCGCGGCCGAGAACCTCGCCACCCGGTACGCCACGGAAGGCGGCGCCCCACTCGCCGCGGACCGTCTGGAGGCTCTCGCCCACCAGTCCCGCGGCTGACCGGCGCGGCGAGTGTGGGCCTGCCACTGGCCGCCATGCACGAGCACGGGGTGGCGCTCACCCGGTTCCCGCGGCATACCAGCGAGGACATGATGTGCGGCTCGTGTCCGTGGCCGATGTCCCGGACTTGTCAGCTATGCGAACGGCTGCTGACACAACGGCCGTCGGGGGTGCCAACGGACCCTTGGGGCAGGACATCCGCCTGACCGATGCAACCGTCCGCCCGCCTCACGGTTCATCCCAGGTGGAGGAAGTCAGTGGCGGACAGGGACGGCTATCGCACCGGCTGGGCATGCTCCGGCTCGATGCGGCGCGGATCTGCCTTGCATCGTGCGAGGTCATCCGCTCACAGACGACGACGCGGGGAAGAGCTCTGCACCGCGTGCTCTTGCAGATGTGGCGTCGCGTGAGGCGCTCGACCGGGTAAGGGCGGTGGGCTAGACGTCGCCCTCCAGCCACCGTTCACACGAGTCGCACTCCTCCGCCTTCAGTCGGTGGATCTCATGCACCCGCCGGATCGCAATGTCTGACCAGCTCTCGAACCCCATGACGACGTCGAGGACGCGCTCGTACAGAGTCAGATCCTCCAGGTTCACCCGTCCGATGCGCTCGTCGAGCAGCTGCTCGATGCGGCGCAGAGTCTCCTCGGCTGACTCCGGCTGCACACGTACATGATGCCGGTCCCCTTCCTGCCGATACCGTCGTTCGTCAGAGCGGGGGACCAGCAGCCCGGAAGTACGCCGCCTTGTGGTTCTCCAGGGCGTGGTCCAGCCGTTCCCGATGGTCCGGCGGCAGGTCGGGCAAGGCGCCGAGCGGGAAGTAGCCGACGTCCATCGACTCGTCGTCGTTCACCCTGGGCGGGGTGTCGTCGACCGGCACGCACTCGAAGGCTGTGAAGACATACTGCGAGTGGTCCCCGTTCGGGTAGCGGATCTCCGGCGAGAGGTACACCCCGGTCAGCCGCGCCGGCACCACCCGGATCCCCGCCTCCTCGTAGACCTCGCGCACGACGGCGTCCGCCGGCTGCTCGCCCGGGTCGACGATCCCGCCCAGCAACGCCCAGCCGCCACTGTCGGCTCGGCGGTTCAGCAGGACCTCCCCGCGGTCGTTGAACACGAGCGCACACACGCCAGGCAACACGAGCAGGTCATGACCGATCCGGGTGCGGAGCGCCCGGACGTGGTCCGGGATCGCCATCAGGGAGACGCGATCCGGCCCAGGCGGGCCGGCAGTGTCCCGGCGGCGGCCCGGTCGAGCAGCCACAGCGTCCGGTCGCGCCCCTGGGCGGCAGCCGCCGGCACCTGCGTCGTCCCGGCCCCCGACAGCGCCATCGTGACGGCCTTCGCCTTGTCCTCGCCCGCGACGACGGCCCACACCTCGCGCGAGCCCTGGATGACCGGCAGGGTCAACGTGATCCGGGTCGGCGGCGGCTTGGGCGCCCCCCGCACCGCCACGACCGGCCGGTCGTCGTAGAGCGCCGGCATCCCCGGGAACAGCGACGCGATGTGCCCGTCCGGCCCGACCCCGAGCAGGCAGACGTCGAAGGCCGGTGCGTCCGCGTGGTCCTCGGGCCGGGCAGCCCGTGCGAGCTCGTCGGCATAGCGCGCGGCCGCAGCCTCCGGGTCGTCACCGTCCGGGCCGTCCGACGCCGGCATCGGGTGCACCCGCGCCGGGTCGAGGGGGACCGCGTCGAGCAGCGCCTCCCGGGCCAGCGTCTCGTTGCGCTCCGGGTCGCCGGAGGGCAGGAACCGCTCGTCGCCCCACCAGACGTCGAGCCGGCGCCAGTCCACCGCGCCGCGCGCCGGCGAGTCGCGCACCGCCTCGAGCGTGAGCCGGGCGATGCTCCCGCCGGTCAGCACGACCGAGGCCTCGCCGCGCGCCGACTGGACGTCGACCAGCCGCGTCATCAGTCGGGCCGCGACCGCCGCCGCGAGCTCCTCGGGGTCACGGTGGACCAGGACGGCAGGACCGCTCACGACGACCTTCGCCGGCTCGTGGCCTTCGCGGCTGACTTCTTCGCCGCGGCCTTGGTCGCGGTCTTCTTGCTCGCTGTCTTCTTCGTGGCCGGCTTCTTCGTGGCTGTCTTGTTGGTGGCGGTCTTCTTTGCCGTACGTCGGGCAGCGCGCATCGGGTCCCGCCAGATGTGCTCCCGCTTGGCCGGCCTCGCGTCCAGCTCCCGCTCACCGGTCGCCGCGGCCAGCGCGTCGGCGTAGGGCTGGTCGGCGTCGAGCCGGCGCAGCTCCTCGGCGAGCAGGTCGCCGAGCTCGCGCCGCTTGAGCGGCAGCTGCCGGTCCGGCATCCCGGTCCGGGACAGCGTCGCGAGGTAGCCGTCCGGCCGGTCGATGCGCAGCCGGTCGTTGCGGCCGAAGCGGACCTCGGCCGACGTGATGCCGGGACCGGCCGACGTCGAGCGCTTCACCTTCACGCCGAGTCGGGCCTCCAGCCAGCCGCCGAGCAGCACCGCGCTGGCGTTGCCCGGCTGCGACTGCACCTCGGCCGCGGTGGGGACGGCCACCAGGTCGTCGAAGCCGGCGGCGAGCAGCGCCCGCCACGGGGTGGTCCGGGTCCAGGCCAGGTCGGTGTCGCCGGGCGCGTAGTCCTTGGCCCGCCGCTTCAGCTCGGCCATCGGGTCCTCGGCGGTGAACACGTCGGTCACCCGCCGCGACGCCAGCACCGCGAGCGCGTCGTACGCGAGCTTCTCCGGGGTGTCGCCGTGCCACCAGGTGACGACCGGCGCGTCCGAGGCGAGCAGCGGCAGCACGACCGACTCGGCGTGCAGCGTGAGCCGGCCGTACATCCGCATCACGACCGACTCGTTGGCGCCGAGATGGCCGCCGACCTGCACCTCGGCGTCGAGCCGGTCGTCGGCCTCGACCTTGCGGCGGACGACGACCAGCACGCGGCAGGGGTGGGCGGCGGCCGCCGCGGTCGCCGCCTCGCGGGCCTCGTCGACGTGCTTCTCGTCGGCGACGACGACCAGCGTCAGGGCCAGGCCCGACGCGAGGGCGCCAGCGGCACGGCGCTCGGCGGCCAGCGTCTTGACGATCTCGGTCCCGTTGGTGTCCCAGAGGATCGTGGTCATTCTACGGCCGCCGCCAGACGCGGCCGTCACGGGCCAGCATGTCGTCGGCGCACTTCGGGCCCCACTCACCGGCCCGGTAGAGCTCCGGCTTCGTCGCCCGCCCAGAACTCCTCGAGCGGGTCGATGACCCCCCAGGACAGCTCGACCTCCTCGTTGCGCGGGAAGAGCGTCGCGTCGCCGATCAGCACGTCGAGCAGCAGCCGCTCGTAGGCCTCGGGGGACGACTCGGTGAACGCCTCGCCGTAGAGGAAGTCCATCGACACGTCGCGGACCTCCATCGACGAGCCGGGCACCTTCGAGCCGAACCGCATCGTGATGCCCTCGTCGGGCTGCACCCGCACCACGAGCTGGTTGTTGCCGAGCTCCTCGGTGTCGGTCGCCGCGAACGGCAGGTGCGGCGCCTTCTTGAAGACGACCGCGATCTCGGTGACCCGCCGGGGCAGCCGCTTGCCGGTGCGCAGGTAGAACGGCACGCCGGCCCAGCGCCGGGTCTCGACGCCGAGCCGGACCGCGGCGTAGGTCTCGGTCGTCGACGTCCGGGGACGTTCTCCTCGTCGAGGTAGCGCGACCGACACGTTGCCCGCCCAGCCACCCCTGGTCGTACTGCCCGCGCACGGCGTAGTGCTCGAGGTCGTCGGGGCAGCGAGATCGCGCCCAGCACCTTGGTCTTCTCGGTGCGGATCGCCTCCGCGTCGAAGGCGACCGGCTCCTCCATCGCGGTCAGCGCGAGCAGCTGCAGCACGTGGTTCTGCAGCACGTCACGGGCCGCACCGGCGCTGTCGTAGAAGCCGGCGCGGGTGCCGATGCCCACGTCCTCGGCCATCGTGATCTGGACCGAGTCGACGAAGTTGCCGTTCCACACCGGCTCGAACAGCGTGTTGGCGAACCGCAGCGCGAGCAGGTTCTGGACCGTCTCCTTGCCCAGGTAGTGGTCGATGCGGAAGACGTCCTGCGGCGTGAACACCTCGTCGACCAGCGCGTTGAGCTCGTGGCCGCTCGCCAGGTCGTGGCCGAACGGCTTCTCGACGACGACCCGCCGCCAGCCGCCGCGCTCGGTGTTGTCGGCCATCCGGGTGCGCTGCATCTGCTTGAGCACGACGGGGAACATCGCCGGCGGGATCGACAGGTAGAACGCGGCGTTGCCCTGGATGCCGTGCGACTCCTCCATCTCGATCAGCGTCGTCGGCGAGCTTGTCGAAGGCCGTCGTCGTCGTCGAACGACCCGGGGATGAAGCGGATGCTGTCGGAGAGCCGCTGCCAGACGTCCTCCCGGAACCCGGTGCGCGCGCCCTTCTCGGCCGCCTCCCGGGACAGCGCGCTCGAAGTCGCCGTCGCCCCAGTCGCGGCGGGCGAAGCCGAGCAGCGCGAAGCCCGGCGGCAGCAGGCCGCGGTTGGCCAGGTCGTAGACCGCCGGGATCAGCTTCTTGCGGGCCAGGTCGCCGGTGACGCCGAACACGACGAGCGCGCACGGCCCGGGCACCCGCGGGCAGCCGCCGGTCCCGGACGTCGCGCAGCGGGTTCTGCCGGGCTGCGCCCGGCCTCGTGGAGCGGGATGTCGCGCAGAGGTGGGTAGCTGGCCGTCACGTCAGGCGGTCCCTTCCGCGGCCGCGGCGGCCGCGCGAGGAGCTGCCGGACCCCCTCCGCACGGTCGGTCAGGTGCAGGCGTACGACGGGCGGCACCGTCCGGCGAGCGCCCGCTGGTCGCCGAGCGCCTGGGCCAGCTCGCAGCCGGCCGAACGAGAACGGCCGGCCCGGCACGTCGACGTCGCTGGGTCGACCGCGCCGGTCACCTGGAGGAACGACGCCGCACCTGCGGGCCGCCCTTGTGGAACTGGCCGGTCGAGTGCAGGAACCGCGGCCCCCAGCCGAACGTGACCTGCCGCGGCAGCCGGCCGCTGCGCCAGTCGCTCGCGGACGCCCTGCGCCGCGTCGTCGGCCACCGCGGTCCAGGTAGGCCATCACCGCGAGGTAGCCGCGCTCGGGCACGACGGCCAGCAGCCCGCGCAGCACGCCGTCGAGGTCGGTCGCCGGTCGCGCCGAGGGCGGCAAGGCTCGGCCCGTGCACCTCGACGGCGCCGTCGACCAGGGCCGGCTCGCCCTCGGGCAGCGGCCCGTCGCCGGCCTCGTCGAGGATCTTCTGGGTGTTCTCCTTCGACTCGGCCACGTTGGGCTGGTCGAACGGGTTGATGCCGAGCACCCGGCCGGCGACCGCGGTGGCGTACTCCCAGAGCAGGAACTGCGCGCCGAGCGAGCCGGTCACCGACGTCGCGTCGAGGCCCGGCCGGCCCGGCCCGAGCACGACCCGATGGGCGTCCGGTCCGGCGTCGGCGAAGCCGGGTGCGTCGGTGCCCTCGACGACGACGGGAAGGATGCCCGCGCCCTCCTTGCCGGTCGACTCGGCCACGAGCTGCTCGGCCCAGTCGCCGAAGCCGACGATCCCCGACCCGGTGTCGGCGATCGACCAGCTTGTCGCGACCGGCCTTCGGCTGGTCGCCCGAGCGCGCGACCGAGCGCAGGCCCGGGTTGTCGTCGTCCCCGAGCTGGTCGGCCAGCACCCGGGCGTCGGCGAGCAGCCGCTCCACGTCGGCGCCGGCCAGATACGCTCGGCGTCAGCCCGAATGCCGACAGGGCGCTGTAGCGCCCGCCGACGTCCGGGTCGGCGAGCACCACCTCGTAGCCCGCGGCGCGTGGCCTCGTCCTGCAGCGGCGACCCCGGGTCGGTCACCACGACGATCCGCCCGGCGACCTCGGCTCGGTCAGGCCCGCCTTCCGGAACGCCTGCTCGAAGGCCCGCCGGTGGCTGTCGGTCTCGACGGTGCCGCCGCTCTTGGACGCGACGACGACGACCGTCCGCTCGATCCGGTCCCGCAGCGCGCGCGGCGACCTGGTGCGGGTCGGTGGTGTCCAGGATCGTCAGGTCGACGCCGGCGCGTGCGGGTGATGACCTCGGGCGCGAGCGACGAGCCGCCCATGCCGGCGAGGACGACGTGGTCGAGCGCCGTCGGCGCGCAGCCGCTCGCGCAGCTCGCGCAGCCGGGGGAGCAGCGCCTCGGACGACGTGGGCAGGTCGAGCCAGCCGAGCCGCTGGGCGGCCTCGGCTCGCGCTTCGGCTCCCCACAGCGTCGGGTCCTTGGCCGCGAGCGCCGGCCGCGACCCCCGGTCGAGGTCCGAGCGCTCCGAGCCGGGGTGCCACCGCCGACCTGGACGACACGCTCACGCAGGTCGACGGTCGACGCCGCCGTCGCCGTCGCGAGCCGGGTCAGCTCGTGCCTCGTCGACTCCAGCAGCTCGTTCCAGGACGTCTCGAACTTCTCGACGCCCTCGTCCTCGAGCACCTGCACCACGTCGTCCATGTCGATCGCCGACGGCGGCGAGGGCCGCCATCACCTGCTGCGGCGTCGGCGTAGTCAGCCCGGATCGTGTCGCCGCGGATCACGCCGTGGTCGGCGACCGCGTCCAGGGTCGCCTCGGGCATGGTGTTGACGACTCCCGGGGCGACCAGCTCGACGACGTACTGCGTGTCGTCGTACGCCGGGTCCTTGACGCCGGTCGACGCCCACAGCGGGCGCTGCGGCCGGGCGCCGGCGGCGGCCAGCGACGCCCAGCGCTCGGTCGCCGAAGACCTCCTCGTAGCGCTGGTAGGCCAGCCGGGCGTTGGCGATCGCCGCCTTGCCCGCGCAGTCGCCTTCGCCTCCGCCGACCCGATCTTGTCGAGCCGCTTGTCGACCTCGGTGTCGACGCGGCTGACGAAGAACGAGGCGACCGACGCGAGCCGGGAGAGGTCGTGGCCGGCCACCCGGGCCCGCTCGATGCCGTCGAGGAAGGCGTCCATCACCTCGCCGTAGCGCTCGAGGGAGAAGATCAGCGTGACGTTGACGCTGATGCCCTCGGCCAGGCACTGCGCGATCGCCGGCAGGCCGGCCTTGGTGGCCGGGATCTTGATGAACAGGTTGGGCCGGTCGACCAGCCACCACAGCTGGCGCGCCTCGGCGACCGTCGCGCTCGGTCTCGTGCGCGAGCCGCGGGTCGACCTCGATCGAGACCCGGCCGTCGACCCCGTCGGTGGCGTCGTAGACCGGGCGCAGCACGTCGCACGCCCAGCGCACGTCGTACGTCGTGACCATCCGGACCGCCTCCTCGACCTCGACGCCGCGGACGGCGAGGTCGCGCAGCTGCCGGTCGTAGAGCGTCGCTCTCGCTGATCGCCTTCTGGAAGATCGTCGGGTTGGTCGTGACCCCGACGACGTGCTTGTCGCGGATCAGGTCGGCCAGGTTGCCGGTCGCGAGCCGGCCGCGGCTCATGTCGTCGAGCCAGATCGCCACGCCCTCCTCGGAGAGGCGGCGCAGCGGGTCGGCGTCGATCCGGGGTGCTGGTCGGTCATGTGATCCCCTCGCTCTCAGCTGCCGGTCGTGCTGCCGGTGATGGAGCCGACGCGTCTCGAGCGTCGCGTGCGCGGCGGCCACGACACGGTCGCGGGTGAAGCCGAACTGCTCGAACAGCACGGTGTGCGCGGCGCTGGCCCCGAAGTGCTCGATGCTGACGATCTCGCCGGCGTCGCCGACGATGTCGCGCCAGCCCTGCCGACGGCGGCCTCGACGCTGACCCGCGCCTTCACGCCGCCGGGGCAGACCTGCTGCTGGTAGGCGAGGTCCTGCTCGCGGAACCACTCGAGGCACGGCATCGACACGACGCGGGTCGGGGTGCCCTCCGCCTCGAGCGCCTCCCGGGCCGCGACGGCGAGCTGGACCTCGGAGCCGGTGGCCACGATGACGACCTGCGGCTGGCCGTCGGAGGCGTCGGCGAGGACGTAGCCGCCGCGGGCGGTGCCCTCGGCCGAGCGAAGACCGACCGGTCGTACGTCGGCAGGTCCTGACGGGTCAGGCACAGCCCCGCCGGCCGGTCGGTGTGCCCGAGGATCGTCCGCCAGGCCACGACGGTCTCGTTGGCGTCGGCCGGACGCACGACGTCCAGGCCCGGGATGGCCCGCAGCGCGGCGAGGTGCTCGATCGGCTGGTGGGTCGGGCCGTCCTCGCCGAGGCCGATCGAGTCGTGGGTCCAGACGTAGGTCACGGGCAGCTGCATCAGCGCGGCGAGCCGCACGGCGGGGCGCATGTAGTCGCTGAAGACCAGGAACGTGCCGCCGTAGACGCGGGTGCCGCCGTGCAGCGTGATGCCGTTCATGATCGAGCCCATCGCGTGCTCGCGGATGCCGAAGTGCAGCACCCGGCCGTACGGGCCGCCGGGGAACGCCTTGGTCTGCCGGTCCTCGGGCAGGAACGACGGCTCGCCCTCGGGTGTCGTGTTGTTGGACTCGGCGAGGTCGGCCGAGCCGCCCCACAGCTCGGGCAGGACCGGCGCGATCTTCTCCAGCACCTTGCCGGACGCCTTGCGGGTCGCCATCCCCTTCGGGTCGGCGGGGAACTCCGGCAGCGCGTCGGTCCACCCGTCGGGCAGCCGGCGCTCGGACATGCGGTCCAGCAGCGCCTTGCCCTCCGGGTTGCCCTCGGCCCACGCGCTCGAAGGCTCCTGCCACTCGGCGTGCGCGGCCCGCCCGCGGGCGACGACCTCGCGGGCGTGCGCGAGCACCTCGGGCCCGACGTCGAAGGTCTTGGTCTCGTCGAAGCCGAGCATCTTCTTGGTCGCCGCGACCTCGTCGGCCCCGAGTGCGCTGCCGTGGGCCTTGCCGGTGTTCTGCGCGTTGGGTGCCGGCCAGGCGATCACGGTCCGCAGCGCGATGAAGGACGGCCGCTCGGTCTCGGCGACGGCCGCGTCGTAGGCGGCCTGCCAGCGCGGCGACGTTCTCGTCGTACTTCCCGTTGCCGGCGAGCCAGTCGACGCGCTGCACGTGCCAGCCGTACGCCTCGTAGCGGAGGCAGACGTCCTCGGAGAGCGCGATGGACGTGTCGTCCTCGATCGAGATGTGGTTGTCGTCGTAGAGCAGGACGAGGTTGCCCAGCCGCTGGGTGCCGGCCAGCGACGACGCCTCGCTGGTGACGCCCTCCTCCATGTCACCGTCGGAGGCGATGCACCAGATGTGGTGGTCGAACGGGCTCGTGCCCGGCGCCGCGTCCGGGTCGAGCAGGCCGCGCTCGCGGCGGGCCGCCATCGCCATGCCGACGGCGTTGCCGACGCCCTGACCCAGCGGCCCGGTGGTCGTCTCGACCCCGGCGGTGTGGCCGTGCTCGGGGTGACCGGGCGTCAGCGAGCCCCAGGTGCGCAGCGCCTTGAGGTCGTCGAGCTCGAGGCCGTAGCCGGACAGGTAGAGCTGGATGTAGAGCGTCAGGCTGGAGTGTCCGGCAGACAGGACGAAACGGTCACGACCGGGCCACGCCGGGTCGGTCGGGTCGTGGCGGAGGTAGCGCTGGAACAGCAGGTACGCCGCCGGGGCCAGGCTCATCGCCGTCCCGGGGTGGCCGTTGCCGACCTTCTGCACCGCGTCCATGGCCAGAACGCGGATGGTGTCGACGGCCTTCTGGTCGAGGTCGGACCACTCGAGCTTCTGCTGGGTGCTCACGCGCGTCAGTGCTCCTTCGACGGGTCGTCGGACGGCTCGATCCTGGGACTCTGTCCTCGGGGGGTCAACGCGTTCGGGAGCCTACTCAGGTCGGCCCTGGTGGCGCCTCTGCTTGCTCGACAGGCGGATAGAGTGTGGCTGCCCCGGTGAGGGCCACCGAAACTGACCGGGGCAGCCAGCATCAGACAGACAGACGCCAGACAGACCACGATGGAACGAGGTAGCGCGTGACGGCCGTCCACCCAGGACGCATGGGTACGACCGTCCGCCGCCAGACCCCCGCGCACGCCGCCGAGCGCTGGTGACCGGGTACGTCGCCCTGACCAAGCCGCGGATCATCGAGCTGCTGCTCGTCACCACCGTGCCCGACCATGCTGCTCGCCGAGGGCGGCATCCCGCCGTGGCGCCTGGTCGCCGCCACACTGGTCGGCGGCGCGCTCGCCGCCGGCAGCGCCAACACCCTCAACTGCTACCTCGACCGGGACATCGACCAGGTCATGCACCGCACCGAGCGGCGCCCGCTGGCGACCGGGCTGGTCAGCCCGCGCGAGGCGATGGTCTTCGGGGTCACGCTCGGCGTCGTCGTCGGTGGCCTGGCTGGCCGTCACGACCGGGCTGCTGCCGGCCGCGCTGGCGCTGGCGGCCATCGCGTTCTACGTCGGTGTCTACACGCTGGCCCTCAAGCGCCGCACGCCGCAGAACATCGTGTGGGGCGGCGCGGCGGGCTGCATGCCCGTGCTGATCGGCTGGTCGGCGGTCACCGGCTCGCTGACGTGGACCCCCGTGGTGCTCTTCGGCGTCATCTTCTTCTGGACACCGCCCCACTACTGGCCGCTGTCCCTGCGCTTCCGGGACGACTACGCCGCCGCCGGGGTGCCGATGCTTCCGGTGGTCGCGAGCCCGGTGACGGTCGCCCGTCGGATCGTGGCCTACAGCTGGGTGATGGTCGCGGTGTCCCTGCTGCTGTGGCCGGTCGCGGGGATGACCCCGGTCTACGGGCTGGCCGCGCTGGTGCTGGGAGCGGCGTTCCTGCGGGAGGCGCACACCCTGCTGGCCAAGGCCCGAGGCGGTACGCCGGTCGAGGCGGCCGCCATGCGCCTCTTCCACGGCTCGATCACCTACCTGACGCTGCTGTTCGTCGCGGTCGCGGTCGACCCGCTGCTGCCCTTCTAGACGGCCGGCGGCCCGAGCCGCATCGACACCCTCGCTCCGCCACCCGGGGCGGACCCGATCCGCAGGTCACCTCCGGACGCGGCTGCCGTGCGTCGCGCGATGTCCAGCCCCAGCCCGGTCGACCCGGCCCGGCTCTCTCCCCGCCGTACGACGTCGTCGTCGGCGAAGCCCGGACCCTCGTCGCTCACGACCACCAGCACCCCGTCGTGGCCGTCGCGACCCACGGCGACCGATGAGCCCGGTGCCCTCCGGCGTGTGGGCGACGACGTTGCCGAGCAGGGCGTCCAGGGCGGCCTCGAGGTCGGCCGGCGTGGCGCGCACCGGGCACGCGGTCTCCGGCAGGTGCACCGTCACCTCCCGGCCCTGGTCCTCGGCCAGCGCCGACCAGAACGCGACCCGCTCGGCGACCACCTCCCGGGCGTCGGCACGGGCCTCGACCCCCTCCCGGACGGGCCGGCGAGCCTCGCGGATCAGCCCGTCGACCTGACGGGCGAGCTCGTCCACCGCGGCGGAGAGCCGATCCCGCTCCAGACCGGGGGCCAGGGACTCGACCTCGAGCCGCAGCACCGTCACGGGGGTGCGCAGCCGGTGCGACAGGTCGGCCACCGACTCGCGCTCCCCGGCCAGCAGCTCACCGATCCGGCCCGCCAGCAGGTTGATGGCGGCGCCGACCTCGCGGACCTCCGCGGGCCCGTCGGGCCGCACGCGGGTCGTGAGGTCGCCGTGCGCGAGCCGGTCCGCGCCGCGGGCCAGGTCGGTGATGGGCCTGGTGATCGTCCGCGCCAGCCGGTCCGCCACGAGCAGGGACAGCCCGATCAGGACGAGGCCGAGCAGACCCAGGACCGCCCACGCGCGCGACACCCCCTCGCGCAGCTGCTCGCGCGGAACGACCGTCTCGACGACCAGCATCCGGCCCTCGACCAGGACCGGCTGACGCAGCAGGGCCGCACCGTCGCCCGTCCGGGTCACGGTCGCTCGAGGTCTGCGTGGTGGTTCCGGACTCCTCGCTCACGGTCACGGCGAGGCCCTCGGCGGCGAGCTGGTCGACGACCGCGTCGATCTCCTCGTCGCCGGCACCCGCGGCGACCGCGGACACCACGGACTGGCTGCGGGCGGTCGCGTCGGAGACCGCGCTGCTGGCCGCGGCCCGGCTGACGAGCACCGCGGCGGGGATCAGGAACGCGAGCAGGACCACCGACGTCGTCGCCGCGACGAGCAGCGCCAGTCGCCGCCTCATGCGTCGCGGGGGTCGACCAGCTTCACCCCGACGCCGCGCACGCTCTGCAGCAGCCGCGGTTCGCTCGCCGTCTCGCCCAGCTTGCGGCGCAACCAGGACAGGTGCACGTCGACGGTCTTGTCGGCACCGCCCATCGGCTGCTGCCAGACCTCGGCCAGCAGCGTCCGCTTGCTCACCACTTCGCCGGGCCGGGCCGCCAGGTAGGCGAGCAGGTCGAACTCCCGAGGGCCGCAGGTCCAGGGTGGCCCCGCCGAGCTGAACGGTCCGGGTCCGCGTGTCGACGACGAGCTCTCCCACCTCGAGGCGGGTGACCGGCGCTTCGCCGGCAGTGCGGCGCAGCACGGCGCGGATCCGCGCATCCAGCTGCTCGGCGCTGAACGGTTTGACCACGTAGTCGTCGGCGCCCGCGTTCAGCGCGGCGACGGTCGCGGCGTCGTCGTCGCGAGCGGTCGCCACGATGACCGGGACCTTGCTGACCGGTCGGAGCATCCGCAGCAGCTGGATGCCGTCGACGTCCGGCAGGCCGAGGTCGAGCACCAGGAGGTCCGGCGGGTCGTCGAGCACCCGCTGCAGGCCGCGCATGCCGGCCGGCTCCGAGGACACGGCGTGGCCGCGGTCGGTCAGCGCCCTGGTCAGCGCGGTCCGGATCCGCGGGTCGTCCTCGATCAGGAGCAGCACGGCCACGCCGCCGACGGTAGTGCCCGCGGGATGTGCGGTGCGGCAGGCGAGCCAGCGATGTCGCGGCGTTAGGCATGGGTTAACTCGCGGGCCGCCAGACTGGCCGACATGGACCGCCGCCTCGCCCTCGTCGCCGCGTGGGCCCTCTTCGCCGTCGCCTCGGTGGGCGTCGGCTTCGGAGCCGCCGGTCTGGTCGGCGACCCGTTCACCGACGGCGGGGTCACCGCCCCCGCCGCCAGCGGATCCGGCGAGGGCCCTGGTACGTCGACGCCCAGGTCGTCGACGTCGCCCACCGCCGAGCGCCTCGCCCACGTCGACCACTTCGACGGTGGCCGACGTGCAGCGCAGCGTCACCACGCGCGGCGGCTTCGTGTCCGGCACCTGCCGGTCCGGCCTGGTGCGGCTCAGTGCGTCGCCGGCCGCTCGGCTGGGAGATCGACGACCTGGACGACGAGCCGGAGAGAGAGGCGCGGGTCCGCTTCGAGCGGGTCGACGACGGTGACGGCCGCGTCGAGGTGCAGGCCGGCTGCGTCGACGGGACACCGCGCTTCGCGGTCGAGGACGACAGCTCCGGACCAGGCTCCGACGGCTGAGGCCGGTCCGGGTCTGTCGCCGGGGCAGCATCGGAGGGGGAAGCGGCCCGTCGGTGGCCCGATCGCTATCCAATGTCACGAGGAAGCCGCCTGAGCCGAGACCTCACCGTCCCTTAGAGCCGCGTTAGGACCGGTGCGGCCACCGTCGGAGTCGTCACATCCACTCCGACGAGGAGACTCAGATGCACATGCTCGTACGCGCCGCAGTTGCCGTGGTGGCCGCCCTGCTCGGGCTCGGCGGGTTCGTCGCCGTCCAGGCCTCGACGGGCTCCGACGACCAGCCCGCCAAGCGGGAGGACAGCATCTCGGTCCTCACCACCGCCGACGACGAGGCCAGTCCGGACGATTCGCCCGACGACAGCCCGGACGCCGCCGTCGACGACTCGACCCGTACCCGCACCGGACGGGACGACGTCGACAACGTCACCGTGGATACCGCCGACGTCCAGACAGCCGGCACCAACACCGGCGGCACCAACACCGGCGGGACCGAACACCGGCGGCACCAACACCGGCGGCACCAACACCGGCGGCACCAACACCTCGAGCGGCGGGTCAGCCGACCGCTCCGGGTCGAACTCGGGCCAAGGGTGACCGACAGCTGGGGCCTGGCGGCCGGGGACTCGGTCGTCCCCGGCCGCGTGGTGCACCGGCTGCTCGGGGGCGGCTGGTCCTACGAGGCCTTCCTGGTCTTCGACGAGGGGCTGCACAGTGCCGCGGTGGCGAAGGTGCTGCGCCCGTCCCGAGCCGAGGACCCGGACGCGCTCCGTGCGCTGGCTCGCGAGGCGGCGCTGCTCGACCGGCTGCGGCACCCGGTCGTCGTCCGGTCGTTCGACGCACAGCTCGGCGGGGACCGGCCGCACCTGCTCCTGGAGCACCTCGAGGGCCCGCGCCTGTCCAGCCTGGTCCGGCGGTACGGACCCCTGGCGCCGGAGCAGCTGCTCCCCCTCGCGCTCGAGCTGGCCTCCGCCCTGCACTACCTGCGGCGGCAGCGCCTGGTGCACCTGGACGTGAAGCCGGGCAACGTCATCATGGGCGCGCCTCCCCGCCTGATCGACCTCAGCGTGTCGCGCACGCTGGACGAGGCTGCCGCGCTGCGCCACGTCGTGGGCACCGACGGCTTTCTCGCACCCGAGCAGGCGCAGCCCCACGGTGGCGCGGTCGGCCCGGCCGCGGACGTCTACGGGCTCGGGGCGACGCTGTTCTATGCGAGCACCGGCCGGGTGCCCGCGGCCGGCGAGCTGCCGGACGGCGTGCCGTGGGCGGTCGCCGAGCTCGTGCTGTCCTGCCTGTCGCCGCGACCCGGCGACCGGCCGACGCCGGCCGAGGTGGCTGCGGCGGTGGAGCCGCTCATCGCGCGGCTGCCGAAACCGGTGCTGGCCGGCTTCCGGCCCCGTCCCGGGCGCTGACGTCCTGACCAGGTGCCGACGACCCCCAGGCCGGTACCGCCGCGAGCAGGACGCGCAGGGTCGCGATCCACACCAGGCAGGCCCCGAGGACGTGCACCGCGACGAGGGCGACCGGGAGGTCGGTGACGTACTGCACGTAGCCGACCAGGCCCTGCGCCAGGACCACGCCGAGCAGGACCACCACCCGGCGGGGGAGCGGCCCCGGTGCGTCGCTGGCCAGCACGGCGACGAGCAGCCCGAGGGTCAGGCCGATGACGAGGAAGACGCCGTCCGCGTGCAGCTGGGTGACCGCCTCCAGGTCGAAGGGCAGCCGGTGCGACGCGTTGCGGTCCCCGGAGTGCGGGCCGGTGCCCGTGACCACGGTGCCCAGCACGAGCGTCGTGGCGACCGCCGCCGTCAGAGCCGCCGCCCCCACGGCCACCTCGCGCCGCACGGCCGTCGCGGGAGCGACCCGGCCGACCGCCCTCTCGTACGCGAGGACGGCCACCGCGATCAGGCCCATCGACACCAGGAAGTGCGCCATCACCGTGACCGGGTTGAGGCCGGTCAGGACCGTCACGCCGCCGAGCGCGGCCTGGACCACGATGCCGAGGAAGAGCAGGCCGGCGGGCCGGAGCAGGTCGCGCCGCCCTGCCCGCCACGCGCTGAGCAGGGCGGCCGCCACGGCCGCGGACAGGACGAAGGTCAGCAGCCGGTTCCCGAACTCGATGGCGCCGTGCGCGCCCATCTCCCGGGTGACCACCAGGCTCTGGTCGGTGCAGCGCGGGAACGTTGGGCAGCCGAGGCCGGAGGCGGTGAGCCGCACCGCGCCGCCGGTGACGACGATCACGGCGTTCATCACCAGGGCCGCGAGGAAGGTCCGGCGCAGCACGGCCTCCGTCGGCCGCCACGCGAGCACCCGGGCGAGCATGCGGCCAGCGTACGGGCCCGCTTCGCGGGTCAGGAGCACTCCCGCGTGGTCACTCCCAGCGGAACGTGCGCGCGGCCAGCACGCCGGCGGCGGCGGCCCAGGCGAGGAGCACGAGCAGCTTCGCCACCGGCAGGCCGGCGCCGTCGGCCAGCACCTCGCGCAGACCCTCGGCCAGCGCGCCGGCGGGCAGCGCCTCGAGCGCCGGCCGGGCCGCGTCGGGGAAGCGGTCGAGGGGCACCGCGATGCCGCCGCTGACGAGCAGCAGCAGGTAGACGAGGTTCGCCCCCGCCAGGGTCGCCTCGGCGCGCAGCGTGCCGGCCATCAGCAGGCCCAGGGCGCTGAAGGCTGCCGTGCCGGCCACGCAGCAGGACCACGGTGGCGAGCACCGTGCCCGGCGACCAGGCTGGCGCCCAGCCCATGGCGAGAGCCACCACGCCGAGCAGGACCACCTGCAGGGTCTCGACGGCGAGGACGGACAGCCCCTTGGCCGCGAGGAGGGCGCTGCGGGGGAGCGGCGAGGCGCCGAGCCTCTTCAGCGCGCCGTACCGACGCTCGAAGCCGGTGCCGATGGCCAGCCCGGTGAACGCCGTGGACAGCACGGCGAGCGCGAGCACACCCGGGCACCAGGAAGTCGAGGCGCTCCGAGCGGCCGCCGAGGTCCATCATCTCGACGCTGCCGAAGACGGTCAGGACGAGGACCGGGATGACGAGGGTGAGCAGCAGCTGCTCGCCGTTGCGCAGCACCATCCGGACCTCGAGCCCGGTCTGGGACAGCACCATCCGGCCCAGCGGAGCAGCGCCCGGTCCGGGGACGAACTCACCTGGTCCGGTCGACGTCGCCGAGCCGCTCATCCGCGCAGCTCCGAGCCGGTCAGCTCGAGGAAGACGTCCTCGAGGGAGCGCTGCCCCACCGCCAGACCCTCCGGCATCACGTCCCGGGCGGCGCACCAGGCGGTGAGGTCTGCGAGCAGCTGCGCGTCGACGGTGCCGTGCACCACGTAGTGACCGGGGGTGGACTCCTCGACCCGGGTCGCCGCCGGCAGTGCGGCGGCGAGCGCTGAGACGTCCAGGCCCGGCAGAGCCCTGAAGCGCAGGGTCCCGTGCGCGCCCGCGGCCGTGAGCTCCTGCGGGCTGCCGACCGCGACCACCCGGCCGTGGTCGACGACGACCACGTGGTCGGCCAGCCGCTCGGCCTCGTCCATGAAGTGCGTCGTCAGCACCACCGTCACCCCGTCCCGGCGCAGGTCGGCGACGCAGGTCCCAGGTCGCGCGGCGGGCCTGCGGGTCCAGGCCGGCGGTCGGCTCGTCGAGGAAGACCAGCTCCGGGCGCCCGACGACGGCCAGGGCGAGCGAGAGCCGTTGCTGCTGGCCACCGGACAGTCGTCGGTACGCGGTACCGGTGACCGCCGTGAGACCCAGCCGCTCGACGAGCATGCCGACGTGCAAGGGATGGGCGTGCAGGGACGCCATGTGCCGCAGCATCTCCTCGGCCCGCACCCCGGGGTAGACCCCGCCGGACTGCAGCATCACCCCGACCCGGGGCCGCAGCCGGCGGGCGTCGCGCCAGGGGTCGAGGCCGAGCACCCGGACCGTCCCCGAGTCGGCCCGGCGGTAGCCCTCGCAGGTCTCGACGGTCGTCGTCTTGCCGGCGCCGTTGGGGCCGAGGACCGCGGTGATCTCCCCTGCGCGGAACGCCGCGGTGAGGCCGTCGACGGCGACCGTCTCGCCGTACCGCTTGACGAGGTCGGTCACCTCCACCGCTGGGTCGGCGCTCACGCGGCGGAGTCTAGGGACTCCCGGACGCCGGCCGGCGGTGCTCGGCCATCCACGAGCGAGCCCGGTCCACGGCCGTCGCCAGGTCGACGAGGTGGCAGTCCGCGTCGCCGATGCGTCCGGTCGTCACGACGCCGGTGGAGAGCAGGTGCTCGCCGATCCGGTCGAAGTCGTCCTCGTCGAGGTCGACGTCCTCGTAGGTGACCCACTCGCGTCCGCCCCCGTCGGTGAGGACCGCCGCGCCGTGGGTGACGCGCCGCGTGACCTCCGGGACGCGGTACTCCGCCAGGTGCAGCGCGGTGCACGAGCCGAACGTGGCCCCGAGGAGCAGGACCCGCGCTCCGAGCCGCTCGAGCGCCGCCAAGGGGGAGCGGTCGCCGCACTGGGAGTCGAGGTCGTGCACCGCGACGACCTCCTCCGCCAGCGGGCCCAGCGCCGCGAACGACGTCTGCGGGTGGCTGCTGCGCCGGGCGCCCGGCCAGGTGCGCACGACCTCCGGGACGGCGCCCATGTGCCGGCTCGGCGTGAGCTGGGGGTCGAAGCCGGGGGTCTCGCGACGGATCACCGTCCCACCAGCTCTGCGGGACCGGGGGGTGCGCCCAGCCGGCGGGGTCGCTGTTCTCGCTGGTCTGGGTCGGCACCACGAGGGTTCCGGCCTCCCCGACGGCGTCGCGCAGCGCCTGCACGATCGCCACCGGGCCGCCGGGAATCCAGCCCAGGGCCTTGACCGAGCTGTGGACGAGGAGGAGGTCGCCGGTGCTGACGCCCGAGCGCCCGCAGTCCCTGGGCCACGTCGCGCCTGGTCAGGATGGTGTCGCTCACCCGGACAGTGTGGTGCGCAGCGCCGCTGTGGCAGCCCACGCATCGCCCGCCCCGGCGTTTGCGATCGGTGCCGAATAACGCCACACTGGTGTTGTGAAAACCCACCTCGAGGACTCGACCCGCGACCGGGTCGCCCGCACCATCCTCGAGACCGGTCCCTCCACCACCGCCCTGCTGGCCGAGCACCTCGGGCTGACCCCCGCCGCCGTGCGCCGCCACCTGGACGCGCTGCTCGCGGAGGGGCTGATCGAGGAGCGCGAGCCGCGGGCCACCGCCACCAGGGGCCGCGGCCGCCCGGCGCGGCTGTTCGCGATGACCGCGGTCGGCCGGGACACCTTCGACCAGGCCTACGACGACCTTGCGGCCAGCGCGCTGCGCTTCGTCGAGGAGCAGGGTGGCGCGGCCGGCCGTCGCCGCGTTCGCCCGCCAGCGGGTGGCCGAGCTGGAGGCCCGGTACCGGCCGATGGTCGAGCGGCCCCCGCCGGGCACCGGGCCGAGGCCCTCGCCGACGCCCTCTCGGCCGACGGCTACGCTGCCTCGACCCAGCCGGCCGCGACCGGCCACGGGCGAGCAGCTCTGCCAGCACCACTGCCCGGTCGCCCACGTCGCCGAGCAGTTCCCCGAGCTGTGCGAGGCCGAGACCGAGGTCTTCGCCCGTCTGCTCGGCACCCATGTCCAGCGACTGGCCACCATCGCGCACGGCGACGGTGTCTGCACGACGTACGTCCCGAGATCCACCGACCTCCCCAGCCCCACCACCCGGAGGACTGCCCAGTGACGACCATCCCCGAGACCACCCACGCCGAGCTCGACGGCCTGGGCCGCTATGCCTTCGGCTGGGCCGACTCCGACGTCGCCGGCGCCGGTCGCCCAGCGCGGCCTGTCCGAGGCGGTCGTGCGCGACATCTCGGCGCTCAAGAGCGAGCCCGAGTGGATGCTCAAGCTCCGGCTCAAGGGTCTGCGGCTGTTCGGCAAGAAGCCGATGCCGACCTGGGGCTCCGACCTGTCGGGCATCGACTTCGACAACATCAAGTACTTCGTGCGGTCCACCGAGAAGCAGGCGACGTCGTGGGACGAGCTGCCGGCCGACATCAAGAACACCTACGACAAGCTCGGCATCCCGGAGGCCGAGAAGCAGCGGCTGATCGCGGGCGTCGCCGCGCAGTACGAGTCGGAGGTCGTCTACCACCAGATCCGCGAGGACCTGGAGGAGAAGGGCGTCCTCTTCCTCGACACCGACACCGCGCTGCGCGAGCACGAGGAGCTGTTCAAGGAGTACTTCGGCACGGTGATCCCGGTCGGCGACAACAAGTTCGCCGCGCTGAACACCGCGGTGTGGTCCGGCGGCTCGTTCATCTACGTGCCGCCCGGCGTGAAGGTCGACATCCCGCTGCAGGCCTACTTCCGGATCAACACCGAGAACATGGGCCAGTTCGAGCGGACCCTGATCATCGCCGACGAGGGCTCCTCGGTGCACTACGTCGAGGGCTGCACGGCGCCCGATCTACTCCTCCGACTCGCTGCACTCGGCCGTCGTCGAGATCATCGTGAAGAAGGACGCCCACGTCCGCTACACGACGATCCAGAACTGGTCGAACAACGTCTACAACCTGGTGACCAAGCGCACCGCGGTGCAGGCCGGCGGCCGGATGGAGTGGATCGACGGCAACATCGGCTCCAAGGTCACCATGAAGTACCCCGCCTGCTACCTGCTCGGCGAGCACGCCTCCGGGCGAGACGCTGTCGGTCGCCTTCGCCGGCGAGGGCCAGCACCAGGACGCCGGCGCCAAGATGGTGCACTCCGCGCCCAACACGTCCTCGACGATCATCTCCAAGTCGGTGGCGCGCGGCGGCGGGCGGACGTCCTACCGCGGGCTCGTCCAGGTCCTCGAGGGCGCCCACGGCTCGAAGTCGACGGTGAAGTGCGACGCGCTGCTGGTCGACACGGTCAGCCGCTCGGACACCTATCCCTACGTCGACGTCCGCGAGGACGACGTGACGATGGGCCACGAGGCGACCGTCTCCAAGGTCAGCGAGGACCAGCTCTTCTACCTGATGAGCCGCGGCATGACCGAGGACGAGGCGATGGCGATGATCGTGCGCGGCTTCGTCGAGCCGATCGCCAAGGAGCTCCCGATGGAGTACGCCCTCGAGCTCAACCGACTGATCGAGCTGCAGATGGAAGGAGCTGTGGGCTAGCCCTATGTCCCAGACGACCCCGGAGACGATCAGCCCATCGGTCGCCGGCGAGATCCTGTCGCCCGAGACCGGCGGGTTCAGCGGCCGGCCGCACTCCCACGGTGCCGTCCCGCTCCCCGGCGACAGCCGCGGCCTGCGCAGGAGGTCGTTCGAGCTCGCCGACTTCGCCGTGCCCACCGGGCGCGAGGAGGAGTGGCGGTTCACGCCGCTCGACCGGCTGCGCCGCCTGCACGAGGACGACTCCAGCCGGCGACGGCACGGTGCACGTCGAGGTCGACGCCGCCCCCGAGGTCGAGGTCGAGACGGTCGGCGCGGCGACGTCCGGCTCGGGCGTGGCGGCGAGCCGGCCGACCGCGTCGCGGCCCGGGCGTGGGGCGCCTTCGAGAAGGCCACCGTCGTCACGGTGCCGAAGGACGTCGTCGCCAGCCGGCCGACCACGATCGCGCGTCCACGGGGAGGGCGGCGACCAGGGACCGGCCTTCGGGCACGTCCTGGTCGACGTCCAGCCCTTCGCCCAGGCCGTCGTGGTCCTCGACCACGCCGGCAGCGCGACCTACGCCGACAACGTCGAGTTCGTCGTCGGCGACGGCGCGGCGCTGACGGTCGTCGTGGTCAACGACTGGGCCGACGACGCGGTGCACGTCTCCCAGCAGTCGATCAGGGTCGGTCGCGACGCCCGGTTCAAGAGCATCGCGGTCACCTTCGGCGGCGACGTGGCGCGGGTGTCCACCGAGGCGCGCTTCACGGCGACCGGCGGCGACGTCGAGATGCTCGGCCTCTACTTCGCCGACGCCGGCCAGCACCTCGAGCACCGGCTCTTCGTCGACCACGCCGTGCCGCACTGCCGAGTCCAACGTCGTCTACAAGGGCGCGCTGCAGGGCGAGGATGCGCACACGGTCTGGATCGGCGACGTGCTCATCCGCGCCGAGGCCGAGGGCACCGAGACCTTCGAGCTCAACCGCAACCTGGTGCTCACCGACGGCGCCCGCGCCGACTCCGTGCCGAACCTCGAGATCGAGACCGGCGAGATCGTCGGCGCCGGCCACGCCAGCGCGACCGGCCGCTTCGACGACGAGCAGCTGTTCTACCTGCAGTCGCGGGGCATCCCCGCCGACGAGGCGCGCCGGCTGGTCGTGCGCGGCTTCTTCGCCGACGTGATCAACCAGATCGGCATCCCGGAGGTGCAGGAGCGCCTGCTCGCGCAGGTCGAGGCAGGAGCTCGAGGGGGCGGTCCACTAGTGGCCGACTTCCAGCGCGTCTGCGCCGTCTCCGACGTCCCCGACGGGGGCGCCATCCGCGTGATGCGTCGACGGCAGTCCCGGTCGCGATCGTGCGCAGCGACGGCGACGATCTACGCGATCCACGACGTCTGCTCGCACGCCGAACGTCGCCCTCTCCGAGGGCGAGATCGAGGACACGACCATCGAGTGCTGGCTGCACGGCTCGCGCTTCGACCTGGTGCACCGGCCGGCCGACCGGCCTGCCCGCCACCCAGCCCGTACCCGTCTACCCGGTGAAGGTCGAGGGCGACGACGTCCTCGTCTCCGTCCGGGTCGCCGAGAACGCTTAGGAGAACTGCCTGTGAGCACCCTGGAGATCCGCGACCTGCACGTCACCGTCGACACCGAGTCGGGCCCGCGCGAGATCCTGCGCGGCGTCGACCTGACCGTCCGGGCGGGCGAGACCCACGCGATCATGGGGCCCGAACGGCTCGGGCAAGTCGACGCTGGCCTACTCGATCGCCGGCCACCCGAAGTACACCGTCACCCGCGGCACCGTCACCCTCGACGGCGAGGACGTGCTGGCGATGACCGTCGACGAGCGGGCCCGCGCCGGCCTGTTCCTCGCCATGCAGTACCCCGTCGAGGTGCCCGGCGTCTCGGTCTCCAACTTCCTGCGGACCGCCAAGACCGCCGTCGACGGCGAGGCGCCCAAGCTGCGCACCTGGGTCAAGGAGGTCAAGGAGGCCATGGAGCGGCTCGCCGTCGACCCGTCCTTCGCCGAGCGCAGCGTCAACGAGGGTTTCTCCGGCGGCGAGAAGAAGCGCCACGAGATCCTGCAGCTCGAGCTGCTCAAGCCGCAAGGTCGCCGATCCTCGACGAGACCGACTCCGGCCTCGACATCGACGCGCTGAAGGTCGTCTCCGAGGGCGTCAACCGGGTCCGCGCAGACCGGCGAGACCGGCGTCCTGCTGATCACGCACTACACCCGGATCCTGCGCTACATCGCGCCCGACTTCGTCCACGTCTTCGTCGACGGCCGGATCGTCGAGGAGGGTGGCCCGGAGCTCGCCGACCGGCTCGAGACCGAGGGCTACGAGCGCTACGTCGCCAAGGCGGAGAAGGCAGGCACGCCGGCATGACCGCTGTGCCCGCGGTGGCTGCTGCCCCGACGGTCGGCCTCGACGTCGAGCGGGTCCGCAAGGACTTCCCGGTGCTGGAGCGGCTGGTCCACGACGACCGGCCGCTGGTCTACCTGGACAACGCGGCGACGTCGCAGAAGCCGCGGCAGGTCCTCGAGGCGCTGGACGACTACTACACGCGGCACAACGCCAACGTGCACCGCGGCATCCACGTGCTGGCCGAGGAGGCGACAGCGCTCTACGAGGGCGCTCGCGACAAGGTGGCGGCGTTCGTCAACGCCGCCGACCGCGCCGAGGTCGTGTTCACCAAGAACTCCACCGAGGCCCTCAACCTCGCCGCCAACGTCATCGCCTGGGCCGGCAGCCCCCTGGGGCTCCGCGAGGGCGACGAGGTCGTCATCACCGAGATGGAGCACCACTCCAACATCGTCCCGTGGCAGATGGTCACCCAGCGCACCGGCGCGACGCTGCGGTGGTTCCCGCTGACCGACGAGGGTCGGCTCGACCTCTCCGACATCGACCGGCTGATCACCGAGCGCACCAAGGTCGTCTCCTTCGTCCTCGTGTCCAACATCCTCGGCACGGTCAACCCGGCCGAGGAGATCGTCCGACGGGCGCGGGAGGTCGGCGCCCTGGTCGTCGTCGACGCCTCGCAGGCGGCCCCGCACATGCCGCTCGACGTGCAGGCGCTCGGTGCCGACCTCGTCGCCTTCACCGGTCACAAGATGTGCGGCCCGACCGGCATCGGTGTGCTCTGGGGCCGCCAGGAGCTGCTCGAGGAGCTGCCGCCGTTCCTCGGGGGCGGCGAGATGATCGAGGCCGTGACGATGGCCTCCTCCACCTTCGCCGCGGTGCCCCACAAGTTCGAGGCCGGCACCCCGCCGATCGCGCAGGCGGTCGGGCTGGGCGCGGCTGTCGACTACCTGAGCGGGCTGGGCATGGACGCGGTGGCGCGCGCACGAGCACGCCATCACGACGTACGCGCTGGAGCGTCTGCAGTCGGTCGACGGGCTGCGGGTGATCGGGCCGCCGCACCGCCGAGGCGCGGGGCGCCGCGATCTCGTTCGCGCTCGGCGACCTGCATCCGCACGACGTCGGCCAGGTGCTCGACGAGCTGGGGATCGCGGTCCGGGTCGGTCAGCACTGCGCCCGGCCGGTGTGCCTGCGCTACGCCGTGCCCGCGACCACCCGCGCATCGTTCTACCTCTACTCGACGACGGCCGAGGTGGACGCGCTCGTCGACGGTCTCGAGCACGTCAAGCGGTTCTTCGGCGGCCCGGGTGGTGTCAGCCTGTGAAGCTCGAGTCGATGTACCAGGAGATCATCCTGGACCACTACCGCAACCCGCACCACAAGGGTCTGCGCGACCCGTTCGACGCCGAGGTGCACCACGTCAACCCCACCTGCGGCGACGAGGTCCGGCTGCGGGTGCGGCTCGCCGACGGACGGCCGGACGGTCGAGGACGTCTCGTACGACTCCCTCGGCTGCTCCATCTCGCAGGCGTCGGTGTCGGTGATGACCGACCTGGTCGTCGGCCGCACTGTCGACGAGGCGGACCGCGCCCACCAGGCGTTCCTCACGCTGATGCGGGCCAAGGGCGACACCGAGGCCGTCACCGAGGAGCTCGAGGACGTGCTCGAGGACGCCGTGGCGTTCGAGGGCGTGTCGAAGTACCCCGCCCGCATCAAGTGCGCCCTGCTCGGGCTGGATGGCCTGGAAGGACGCCACGTCGCAGGCCCAGGGGCGAGCCGCCCTGTCCGACTCGACCGGCACCACCGACCCGACGACCCGAACCACGGAGGAGATCGCATGAGCGAGACCGCCACCACCGCCACCGACGGGCAGGGCGGCCCCGGCATCGCCAAGGTCGAGGACGTCGAGGAGGCGATGCGCGATGTCATCGACCCCGAGCTCGGCATCAACGTCGTCGACCTCGGGCTGCTCTACGGCGTGCACGTCGCCGACGACAACGCCGTGACGCTGGACATGACGCTGACGTCGGCTGCCTGCCCGCTGACCGACGTCATCGAGGACCAGACCAACTCGGCGCTGGCCGGCCTGGTGAAGGAGACCCGCATCAACTGGGTCTGGATGCCGCCGTGGGGGCCGGACAAGATCACCGACGAGGGCCGCGAGCAGCTGCGGGCGATCGGCTTCAACGTCTGAGCGACTAGCTGCGGCTCTGCCGCACCACGACCGGCGGGCAGACCTCGTGCTCGAGCAGGTCGAAGGCGTTGCGCCGCACGTAGTCCCAGGGGTTGATCCACCCCAGGCAGTCGGGACAGATCGCCTCGGTGTCGACGTGGAAGGACGCGTCGATGACCTCGACGTGCGGCCGTCGACGCCTCCCGTGCAGCAGCAGGCGAGCCACCAGGGCGACCGGTCGGACGTGGCGCATGACGGCCACTCTCGTCCTGCCCACCGACAGTCGACAGGCCGCGGCCGTCACGGTCGGGCAACGGTCCGGTCACGGACCGGGCGCCGAGGCGTGTCGTGCTCCGCTCAGCCGAACGTGTTGCAGCTGTTCACGTCGGCGGAGCGGCGCCCGGTGAGGAACCACTGCCGGCGCTGCTCGGCCGAGCCGTGGGTCCAGGACTCCGGGTCGACGCGACCCTGCGTCTTCTGCTGGATCCGGTCGTCGCCGACCGCCTCCGCGGCGCCGATCGCCTGGTCCAGCTCGGTCTCGCCCACCGACACGTTGCCCCGGTCGTCAGCCAGCCGGCTCCACACGCCCGCGTAGCAGTCCGCCTGCAGCTCCATCGCGACGGAGAGCTCGTTCTGCTCGCCGGGGCGCGCCTGCTGGGCCGCGCGCACCTTGCGCTCGGTGCCGAAGAGCGTCTGCAGGTGGTGCCCCGCCTCGTGAGCGATGATGTAGGCCTGCGCGTAGCGGCCCTCGGCGCCGAACTGCTGCTGCAGCTGCTCGAGGAAGCCGATGTCGATGTAGATGCTCTGGTCCGGCGGGCAGTAGAACGGCCCGACCTGCGAGGACGCCGTCCCGCAGCCGGTCTGCACGCCCTGGGTGAAGAAGGTCAGCCCGGGCTGCTCGTAGGTCTCGCCGGCCCGGTTGAACTCGTCGGTCCACACCTCGTTGATCTCGTTGTAGACCTTGACCAGGAAGCAGTCGTCGTACTTCTCGACGCGCGCCGTCGGTGTTGCAGCGGGTCTCCAGGTCACCGGTGCCGGCGCCCTGGCCCTGCACCGAGCCGTCCTGCGGGACCAGCTGGCCGGGGTCGATCCCGCTGCCGCCGCCGAGGACGGACACCAGGACGTAGATCAGCAGGCCGACGATGCCCACGCCGCCGCCGCCGATCGGCGATCGGCCCACCCATCCCGCGCCGGTCGGAGACCCCCGACGTCCACTGACTGGTCGTCGAACTTGATCCCCACGGATCGGCTCCGTCCTGTCGCAGCGGGCTCCGTAGACTACGGCGCATGTCTTCGCCGTCCTCGTGAGCTGGTCTCCCGTTACCCACGTAGCCGTCCGCCACGCCGTCCCGAGACCCACCGCTCCGTTGACAGACGAAATGCAGGCACTCGCGATGATCACCGCCACCGGCCTGGAGCTGCGCGCCGGCCCGCGCCTGCTCCTCGATGCCACGACCTTCCGCATCGCCCCCGGTGACCGGGTCGGCCTGGTCGGGCGCAACGGCGCGGGCAAGACCACGCTGACCAGGGTCCTGGCCGGCGAGGGCCAGCCGGCCGCCGGCGCCGTCACCCGCTCCGGCCACGTCGGCTACCTGCCGCAGGACCCGCGCACCGGCGACCTCGACGTGCTCGCCCGCGACCGGATCCTCTCGGCCCGCGGCCTGGACGCGGTGCTCCGCCGGATGCGCGAGACCGAGGGCGAGATGGCCAGCGCCGACCCGGACACCCACGACCGGGCCATGCGCCGGTACGACCGGCTGGAGGAGGAGTTCCAGGCCGCGGGCGGCTACGCGGCCGAGAGCGAGGCGGCGGCGATCGCGTCCAGCCTCGGGCTCCCGGACCGCGTGCTCGGCCAGCCGCTGCGCACGCTCTCCGGTGGCCAGCGGCGCCGCGTCGAGCTCTCCCGCATCCTCTTCTCCCGGCGGTGGCGCGCGGCGACGCCACGCTGCTGCTCGACGAGCCGACCAACCACCTCGACGCCGACTCCATCACCTGGCTGCGCGACTACCTGAGGACGTACAAGGGCGGGCTGGTGGTCATCAGCCACGACGTCGGCCTGCTCGAGAGCACGGTGAACCGGGTCTTCCACCTCGACGCCAACCGGGCCGAGGTCGACGTCTACAACATCGGCTGGAGGGCCTACCTGCAGCAGCGCGAGACCGACGAGCGGCGGCGCAAGCGCGAGCGCGCCAACGTCGAGAAGCAGGCCTCGGTGCTCAAGGCGCAGGCCGACCGGATGCGCTACAAGGCCACCAAGGCCCGCGCCGCGCAGAGCATGGACAAGCGCGCCGAGAAGCTGCTGGCCGGCCTGGACGAGGTGCGCCGGAGCGACAAGGTCGCCAAGCTGCGCTTCCCGGACCCGGCGCCGTGCGGCAAGACCCCGTTGACCGCGGAGGGCCTGTCGAAGTCCTACGGCTCGCTGGAGGTCTTCACCGACGTCGACCTCGCGATCGACCGGGGCAGCCGGGTCGTGATCCTCGGGCTCAACGGCGCCGGCAAGACGACGCTGATGCGCCTGCTCGCCGGCGTCGAGGAGCCCGACACCGGCGAGGTCGTGCCCGGGTCACGGCCTGAAGGTCGGCTACTACGCGCAGGAGCACGAGACGCTCGACCCGGACCGCACGGTGCTGGAGAACATGCGCTCCGCCGCGCCCGACCTCGAGGACGCGGAGGTCCGCCGGGTCCTCGGCTCGTTCCTGTTCTCCGGCGACGACGTCGACAAGCCGGCCGGGGTGCTCTCCGGCGGCGAGAAGACCCGGCTCGCGCTGGCCACCCTCGTCGTGTCCAGCGCCAACGTGCTGATGCTCGACGAGCCGACCAACAACCTCGACCCGGCCAGCCGCCAGGAGATCCTCGGGCGCGCTGCGCACGTACAAGGGTGCGGTCGTCCTGGTGACCCACGACGAGGGCGCCGTCGACGCGCTGTCCCCGGAACGGCTGATCCTGCTGCCCGACGGCGTCGAGGACCTGTGGAACGCCGACTACGCCGACCTCGTCGCCCTGGCCTGACATCGGCGCACGAAGATCATTCGGGCGCGGGGCAGAACTGCTCTGGCGCGCACGGGATCGCGACGATCATGGCGGCGGAACGGTCCGACAGTCACGGGATGGCGTGGACGAGGAGGCTGACGTGGTCGAGCTCAAGAAGGGCGCGCGCATCACCGGTGGTGACCGAAGCAAGCTGGCGGCGGACCTCAAGCGGAAGTACTCCGGCGGCTCGAGCATCCGCGAGCTGGCGGCCGAGACCGGACGGTCCTACGGCTTCGTGCACCGGATCCTGGCCGAGTCGGGGGTGGCCCTGCGCGGTCGCGGCGGCGCGACACGCGGCAAGAAGTCCTGACCAGCTCGGCGACGCCCACCGTTGGGGGCGACGGGGTGGAGCTGGCGCGCGACGGCTCGCTGGCCACGGTCACGCTGTCGCGCCCGGAGAAGCGCAACGCCCAGACGCCGGCCACCTGGCGAGCGCTGATCGCGATCGGCCGCGAGCTGCTCTCCGACGAGTCGGTGCGGGTCGTGGTGCTGCGCGCCGAGGGTGCGTCGTTCTCCGCCGGGCTCGACCGCGCGATGTTCACGACCGGCGTCGAGGGCGAGCCCGGGCTGATGACGCTGGCGGCTCTCGACGATGCCGACCTGGACGCCACGATCGCGGGGTTCCAGGAGGCATTCACCTGGTGGCGCGACCCGCGGGTGGTGAGCATCGCGGCGGTGCAGGGCCACGCGGTGGGCGCCGGCTTCCAGCTCGCGCTCGGGTGCGACCTGAGGGTCCTCGCCGACGACGCCCAGCTCGCGATGCGCGAGACCACCCTCGGTCTGGTGCCCGACCTCGCCGGCACCAAGCCGCTCGTCGACCTCGTCGGCTACTCCGCGGGCCCTGGAGATCTGCGCGACGGGGCGCTGGGTGGGGGCGCAGGAGGCGGTGGACCTCGGGCTCGCGTCGGTCGTCGTACCTCGGGAGGAGCTCGACTCCGTCACGCGTGACCTGGCTGCGGCCGTCCTGGCCGCCCCGGCGGGTGCGGTCCGCGACACGAAGGCGCTGCTGCTGGGCGCCGCCGGCCGCAGCCACGCCGAGCAGCAGGCTGCCGAGCGCGCCGCGCAGGCCGGCCGCCTGCGCGACCTCGCCCGGCAGCAGCCCGCGGAACCGGGCGGCTGAGTGGACCTCTCGCTGACCGACGAGCAGCGGGCCGTCCGGGCCGCGGTGCGCGAGTGGGTCGACGACGTGGTCGTCGCCGGAGGCGTTGCGCAACGACCGCGAGGAGCGCTTCCCGCAGGAGGCGCTGGACGGGCTGCGCCAGACCGGGTTCGTCGGCATGACGATCCCCGAGCAGTACGGCGGCGGCGGCGCCGACCCCCTCACGTACTGCCTGTTCATCGAGGAGCTCGGCCGCGGCGACGCGAACGTGCGCTCCATCATGTCGGTGCACCTCGGGCTGGTCGCCGGCTCGGTCGAGCGCTGGGGGAGCGAGGAGCAGAAGCAGGAGTGGCTGCCCCGGATGGCCACCGGCGAGGTCCTGGGCTGCTTCGGGCTGACCGAGCCGGACCACGGCTCGAACCCGGCCGACCTGCGCGCGACCGCCGAGCCGCGGCCGGGCGGCGGCTGGCGGATCAGTGGCCGGAAGGTCTTCATCACCAACGGATCCATCGCGCAGGTCGCCCTCGTGATGGCGCGCACGGGCGGGCCGGGGGCCAAGGGTGTGTCGGCGTTCCTGGTGCCGACCGACCGGCCCGGCTTCAGCGCCGTCCCGCTGCACGGCAAGCTCGGGCTGCGCTCGTGCGACACCGCCGAGCTCGTGCTCGACGGCGTGGAGGTCGGGCCCGAGGCGCTGCTCGGCGGTGAGGGCGACGGTCTCAAGGTCGCGCTCTCGGCGCTCGACGACGGCCGGATGTCGATCGCCGCGTCCTGCACCGGGATCGGCCAGGCGGCGCTGGACGCGATGGTGGCCTACTCGACGCAGCGCGAGCAGTTCGGCAAGCCGATCGCCGGCCACCAGCTCGTGCAGGAGATGCTCGCCGACTCCGCTGTCGACGTCGACGCCTCGCGGCTGCTCACCTGGACGGTCGCCGACCTCAAGTCCCGCGGCGAGCGCTACTCGGTGGCCGCGTCGAAGGCCAAGCTGTTCGCCACCGAGGCCTCGATCAGGGTGGCGAACAACTGCATCCAGGTGCACGGCGGCTACGGGTACGTCGACGAGTACCCGGCGGCGAAGTACCTGCGCGACGCCCGGGTCACCACGCTCTACGAGGGCACCAGCCAGGTGCAGAAGCTGCTGATCGGACGCGCGCTCACCGGCATCAGCGCCTTCTGACGGCTCGCCCGCGGGCCGGTGTCGGTGCGGCGACGTACCGTCCAGGGGAAGCAACGGCGTCGGCGCGGCGTTGCCGGGGTTGTAACAATGATTACAGGAGGCGCCGGTGTCGATGTCGCACAGCCCGTGGGCAGCCATGCGCTCCCTCACCCGCGACGGTGAGGTGGCCAAGCGCAAGCTGGCCCCGGGCACGGTCCCGCGGATCGCGCGGTTCGCCCGGCCGTACCGGCGCCAGATCGCGATGTTCCTCGTCCTCGTCGTCATCGACGCCGTGCTCATCGTGGCCCTGCCGCTGCTGTTCAAGGTGATCGTCGACGAGGTGGCCGACCCGCGGGTGGCGACAAGTCGGTCGTCGTCGGGATCGCCCTCGCGGTGGCCGGCCTCGCCGTCTTCGACGCCGTGCTGACGCTCTTCCAGCGACTGCTCTCGTCCCAGGTGGGCGAGGGCCTCATCTATGACCTGCGGACCCGGGTCTTCGCCCACGTCCAGCGGATGCCGGTCGCGTTCTTCACCCGGACCCAGACCGGCGCCCTGGTCAGCCGCCTCAACACCGACGTGATCGGCGCCCAGCAGGCGTTCACGTCCACGCTGTCGTCGGTCGTGTCCAACGTCATCGGCCTGATCCTGGTGCTGGCCACGATGCTCTACCTGTCCTGGCAGATCACGCTGGGCGCGCTGATCCTGACGCCGATGTTCCTGCTGCCGGCCCGCTGGGTCGGTCGCAAGCTGCAAGCCATCACCCGCGAGGCCATGCAGCTCAACGCCGGCATGGGCACGACCATGACCGAGCGGTTCAACGTGTCCGGCGCGCTGCTCGTCAAGCTCTTCGGCCGCCTCGACGACGAGTCGCGCGGCTTCGCCGAGAAGGCCGGCCAGGTCCGCGACATCGGCATCAAGCAGGCGATGTACGGCCGGGTGTTCTTCACCAGCCTCACCCTCGTCGCCGTCGCTCGCGACCGCGCTCGTCTACGGCGTCGGTGGCGTGCTCGCCATCGACGACACGATCACGCTCGGCACGCTGGTCGCCCTGACCGCGCTGCTCGGCCGGCTCTACGGCCCGCTGACGGCGCTGTCCAACGTCCAGGTCGACGTCATGACCGCGCTGGTCAGCTTCGAGCGGGTCTTCGAGGTGCTCGACCTGCCGCCGATGATCGACGAGAAGCCGGACGCGGTCGCCCTGCGCCGCGGGCCGACCGACGTCGAGCTGCGCGACGTGTCCTTCCGCTACCCCGCGCGCCGACGAGGTCTCGCTCGCCTCCCTCGAGTCGGTCGCGGTGCTCGACCAGGCACCGAGCCAGCAGGTGCTGCACGACGTGTCCCTCGTCGTGCCCGCCGGCACCATGACCGCGCTGGTCGGCCCGTCCGGCGCCGGCAAGACCACGATCACCAGCCTGGTCGGCCGGCTCTACGACACCGTCGAGGGCGAGGTCCGTGTCGGCGGTCACGACGTGCGCGACGTGACGCTCGAGTCGCTGCACGAGGTGGTCGGCGTCGTCACCCAGGACGCCCACATGTTCCACGAGACGATCCGCACCAACCTGCTCTACGCCCGGCCCGGCGCCACCGACGACGAGCTGGTCGACGCGCTGCAAGGCCGCCCAGATCTGGGAGCTCGTCGGCTCGCTGCCGGACGGGCTCGACACCACCGTCGGCGACCGGGGCTACCGGCTCTCCGGCGGCGAGAAGCAGCGGCTGGCTCTCGCCCGGCTGCTGCTCAAGGCACCCGACGTCGTGGTCCTCGACGAGGCCACCGCCCACCTCGACTCCGAGTCGGAGGTGGCGGTGCAGCGCGCGCTGAAGATCGCGCTGGAGGGCCGCACCTCGCTGGTCATCGCCCACCGGCTCTCGACGGTGCGCGAGGCCGACCAGATCCTCGTCGTCGACGGACGGCCGGATCGTGGAGCGCGGCCGCCACGCCGCCCTGCTCGCGGCCGGCGGGCTCTACGCCGAGCTCTACCGCACCCAGTTCGCCACCCAGGAGCGCGACGAGCCCGTCGAGGTCGCCTGACCGTCCCGTCCTTGTCGGTGATCCAGGTGACGCGGCGGCCCCTGGAGGGGCCTCGGCGCCACCTGGATCACGGCCGCGACGTCCCGGCGAGGTCGGGACAGCCGCTCCCGAGCGCGAGGGACACGTCCGGACGCGATCTTTGTGGTGTACGGCGGGACCGGCCCGCCCGTCGCCAGGAGGCACCGCCGTGTCCGCCACCGCCCTCGACCCTGCCGTCACATCGTCTGAGCAGCCTGACCCGGCCCCGCCGCGGACCCACCGCTTCAGCCGCCGGCTTGCCGTGGTCGGCCTCGTCGTCGGCGCTGTGGGCAACACCATCGAGACCGTGGTCGGCCGGTGGACCCTTCCCGACCCGGCCGACGCGCCCGGCCGGCTCATCGACCAGTACGCCGAGCACGGGAGCACGATCGGCGTCCTCTCGACCATCGGCACCCTGGCCATCCCGTTCATGGTGATCGGCTTCCTCGCGTACGCCCACCTGCTCGCCCGGAAGATGCCGCGGACGGCGGTCACGGCCGCAGTGCTCCTGGTCGCCGGCATGTGGGGGTTCGCCGGCGTGCACCTCGCCGAGTTCGCCTACCACTCAGCCGCCGAGGTGGGGAACACCGCCGACATGCGGGCCTTCGTCGACACGTCGGCGGACAACATCTACATGGGGCTGCTGTGGGGGCTGCCGTTCCTCGCCGGGTGCGTGCTCGGGGTCCTGACGCTGGGGATCGGCCTGCTGCGCAGCGGCGTCCTGCCGCGCTGGATCCCCGCCGCGCTCCTCGGGTTCATCGTGCTGGACTTCTCCGTCGGGCGCGCCGTGCCGGTGGACCCGCACTGGCTCTACCTCGCCGCCTGCCTCGGGACGGCCTGGCACGTCGGGCGGATGAGCGACCGCGACTGGGCGAACGCCTGACACCCGGTGACCGCGCTTCTAGCGTTGGCTCCCAGCATGGCTCCGACCGGCGACTCCGAGCAGCCGGGCCGCCCTGGTGGCCGCCCGGGCCCTCGCGGTGGGCGCGACCGTCGCCTGCGTGACAGCCGTGTCGCTCGCTGCGCTCGGCAACCCCCCGCTACGTCACGGACATGTTCGCCACACCGGAGGCGATCGTCGGTCCCTCGTTCGCCGGCCTCGGTGCCCTGCTGGTCGGGCTGCCGGCTGCCCGCCGCATCGGCTGGCTGCTGGTCACGATCGGGTCCTTCTCCGCGGTCTATGCCCTCTCCCTGTCGGCGCAGCGCCTTCGCGCTCGGCTACGACGGCACCCGGCTGCTCGACGGCCCCGCAGACGGCACGGTCGAGGGGCCGGTCGCGGTGCCGCTGTGGCTGGCCACCTGGACCTGGGCCCCCGCGTTCCTGCTGGTGTCGGTCCTCCTGCTCCAGGTCGTGCCGTTCGGGAGGCCACTGCCCGGCAGGTGGCTGATCCTGTTGCGCGCCTCGCTCGCCTTCGTCGTGCTGTTCTGCCTGGTGGCTCGCCTTCGCACCGGTGGAGTCCGACACGCTGCCGGGGGTCGAGAACCCGTTGGGCGTCGACAGTCTGGATCGCTGGACGGGCGGGCTCGAGCTCGCGTCGAACATCGTGCTCAGTGTCCTGGCACTGGCCGCGCTCGCTTCTTTCGTCGTGCGCGTCGTCCGCGCCGGGGCCACCGAGCGTCGGCAGCTGGCGTGGGTGGGCCTCGGCATCGTCAGCGCCCTCGTTGCCGTGAGCCTGGCGCCCTGGTGGGGCGTCGGGGCAGCCGTCCTGCTCGTGCCCGCCGGGCTCGCCCTCGCCGCCTACCGCTACCGGCTCTACGACGTCGACCTCATCGTCAGCCGGGCGCTGGTCGCCGGCGTGCTGCTGGGTGGCGCCGCGCTGGTGTACGTCGCGGTCGTGGGCTGGGTCGGCGCGCTCGTGGACTCGTCCGGGAGCGCCGTGTCGTTCGCGGCCGCGTTCGCCGTGGCCCTCGCTTTCCACCCGGCCAGGGTCCGGGTGCAGCGCGGCGTCGACCGGCTGCTCTACGGCCAGCGCGGCGACCCCTCGGCCCTGCTCGCCCGGCTCGACGACGCCGTCCGCTCCGCCGGCTCGTCCCGCGACGCGCTCCAGGACGGGGTCGCGCTGGTCGCGGCGCGGACTCAAGCTGCCGTACGTCGCCGCGGAGGTGCCCCTGAGGTCGGGGAGGTCGTGCGCACGGCGAGCGGTGAGCACCCCGGCTCGCCGCCGCACGTCCTGGACCTCGTCCTGCACGGCGAGCACGTGGGGAGGCTGCTCGCGGCCGCCCGGCCGGGCACCGGCGGGCTCGGCCGGGCCGACCTGCGCGCGCTGTCCGTCGTGGCGGGGCCGTTCGCCAACGCCGCGTTCGCCCTGCGGATGGCGGGCGACCTCGAGGAGTCCCGCGAGCGGCTGGTGACCGCCCGGGAGGAGGAGCGGCGTCGGCTCCGCCGGGACATGCACGACGGGCTCGGGCCGCAGATGTCCGGCGTGGTGATGTGCCTCGACACGGCCGCTGCGGCGCTGCGCCGCGACGACCCGGATCGGGCGGCGGAGCTGGTCGCCGCGGCGACGGGTCAGGCCCAGGAGGCCGTCGCCGACGTACGTCGTCTGGTCCACGGGCTGCGACCGCCCGCGCTGGACGACCTCGGGCTCGCCGGTGCGCTGCGTGCGCTCGAGTCGACCGTTGCGGAAGGCGGGATGCGGATGACCGTGACCTGCCACGGGAGCCCCGACGGCGCTGCCGGCCGCGGTCGAGGTGGCCGCCTTCCGGATCGCCCAGGAGGCGCTCACCAACGCCGTCCGGCACGCCGGCGGCACCACCGTCGCGGTGTCGCTGGAGGTCGCCGACCAGGTCGTGGTGTCGGTGGTCGACGACGGGGTGGGGATCCCGGCCGGTCGGGTGGCCGGCGTCGGTCTCGCCTCCATGCGCGAGCGCGCGGCGGAGGTGGGCGGCTCCCTGGAGGTCAGCCCCGTGCCACCTCACGGGACGCGGGTCACCGCGACCTTCCCCATCCCGAGTGCGGCCCCTGCGCTCCCCGCGCCGCGGGAGGTGTAGCGATGACCGGCTGGCTGCGAGCCGTGGTCGCGGACGACCACCCGGTCTTCCGGCAGGGCCTGCGGGTGCTGCTCGAGGACATCGGCGTGGACGTGGTCGGCGAGGCGGCCGACGGCGAGCAGGCCGTGGCGCTCGCGCACGAGCTCGCACCTGACGTGGTGCTGATGGACCTCCAGATGCCCGTCCTCGGCGGGGTCGAGGCCACCCGGCGGCTGGCGGCCGAGAAGCCCGACGTGCACGTGCTCGTCCTGACGATGGTCGACGACGACTCCGCGGTCTTCGCCGCCATCCAGGCGGGCGCGCTGGGCTACCTGCTCAAGGGAGCCGGCCAGGAGGAGATCGGCCGGGCGCTGCGCGGGGTCGCGGCCGGCGAGGCCGTGTACGGGCCGGAGGCTGCCGCCCGGGTCCGAGCCTTCTTCACCGCCGGGTCAGGTGTTGCGGCCAAGCCGTTCCCCGCGCTGTCCGACCGGGAGCGCGAGGTGCTCGACCTGATGGCCGCCGGGCACCCAACCCGGTCATCGCAGCCCGGCTCTACCTGTCCGACAAGACGGTCCGCAACTACGTGACGAGCATCTTCATGAAGCTCGACGTGCCGGACCGGCCTGCGGCGATCGTCAAGGCGCGCGAGTCCGGCTTCGGCCGCGCGACGCCGTGAGCGCGGACTAGCCGGTCAACGACTCGGCGGTGCGGCGTCGACCGCGCGATGGACACCCGCGATCGACTCGGCGAGCAGCGCGTCATGCCCCTCGAGGTCCGCGTAGTCCGCCAGCGCGGCGCACAGCGCCAGGGCGAGGACACGCGCCCGCAGCTCGCGCTCCTCGTCGACCTTCCCGGCGTACGCGTCGAGAAGAGCCGTCCGGGCGCTCCCCGCGAACCCGGCGAAGGCCAGGGACAGGTCCAGGGACGGATCGGCCAGGCAGGAGTCGCCCCAGTCGATGATCCCTGTCGCCGCTCCGTCGGAGCCGACGAGGAGGTGGCGCAGGTGCAGGTCCCCGTGGACCACCACGGGCTTACCCGGTCGGTGGCGGCAACGGGTCGGCGGCGGCGATGACCTCGTCCACGGCGCGGTCGGCGGGCGACCCCGCCGCCCACGTCCCGCGCCCCGCGAGCCCGTCCAGCGCCGCGCGGGCCATCGGGCCGCGGGTGCTCGGCGTGCCCCGCCGCATCGGGTCGTCCGGCAGCACGGCCCTCAGGTCGTCCGCGACCGAGGGCTGGTGCAGCGTCCGGAGGAAGGCGCCGACCGCCGCACCGAGCGACTCCCGCCCGTCCTCGGGGAGCCGGGCATCCGCCAGCTCGACCCCGGGGACCAGCCGGGCGCCCCAGAACGGCCAGGGGTAGTCACCGTCGGGCCGCCCGACCAGCTCGGGGACCGGGACGGGCAGCGGCAGCCGGGGGGCCAGCGCCGGGAGCAGCGCCAGCTCGCGGTCCATCAGCGGCAGGGCCACCTCCCGGCGGGGGAACCGGACCGCCCAGGTGCCGTCGACGACGAACACCGTGTTGTCCCACCCGACCGCCAGCAGCTCGACCGAGTCGAGGGCCAGCTCGGGGAACTGCGCGGCCAGCAGCCGGCGGGCGCCGGTTGCGTCCAGGGCGTGCTCGGCGTCCCAGACGTTCACCGGTGGAGGCTACCGTCAGAGACCCCGGGCGAGGCCGCCGTCGATCGGGATCATCACGCCGTTGAGGTAGGACGCGGCAGGGGAGAGCGCGAAGGCCGCGACCCGGCCGAACTCCTCCGGGTCGCCGTAGCGGCCCAGCGGGATCCGCTTCTCGAACTCCTCGCGCAGCTTCTTCGGACGGCCGCTGGCCTGGTCCAGCTCGCGGACCCGGTCGGTGTCCAGGCGACCGGGGAGCAGCCCCAGCACGCGGATGTTCTGCGAGCCCAGCTCGTCGGCCATCGTCTTGGCCAGCATGGCGAGACCGGGCCGCAGGCCGTTGGACGAGGCGAGGCCGTCGATCGGCTGCTTCACCGACAGGGACAGCACGAACGCGATCGCCCCGCCCTCGTCGCCGATGCCCGACACGACCGCCCGGGCGACGCGCAGCGAGCCCAGGTACACCGACTCGAAGGCAGCTCGCCACTGGTCGTCCAGCAACGAGAGCGCCGGGCCCGGTGGGGGACCCCCGGGGCTGATCAGCGCGCCGTCGAGCCGGCCCCAGCGACCGACCGCCGCCGCCGCCAGCCGCCCACCGAGCCCTTCGTCGGCCAGGTCCCCCGGCACGGCGAGGGCGTGGTCCGGGCCGCCCATCGACTCCGCGGCGGCACTGAGTGCCTGCTCGTCGCGGGAGCACAGCACCACCCGGGCGCCGTCGGCGACCAGTGCGTGCGCGCTCGCCAGGCCGAGGCCCCGGCTGCCACCCGTGACGACGTAGACGCGATCGGTCAGTCCGAGGTCCATGGAGGACATCCTGCCCGTATCGGGCGCCGGTTAGTGTGCCGGGGTGAGCACGAGCGAGGACGACGTGCGCCACTGGCTGCGCTCGGCACAGCAGGTCACCGTCCTGACCGGCGCCGGCATCTCGACCGAGTCCGGGATCCCGGACTTCCGCGGGCCGCAGGGCCTCTGGACCAAGGACCCGTCCGCCGCCCGGATGTTCACCTTCGAGAGCTACCTGGCCGACCCGGCCCTGCGCCGCCGGGCCTGGGAGAACCGCCGGGACCACCCGGCCTGGCAGGCCGAGCCCAACGCGGGCCACCGCGCCCTGGTCACCCTCGAGCGGTCCGGGCGGCTGCGGGCGGTGGTGACCCAGAACATCGACGGCCTGCACCAGCGGGCGGGTCTCGACCCGGCCCGGGTGATCGAGATCCACGGGACGCTCTTCGACGTCGAGTGCCTCCGGTGCGCCCGGGTGACCACGATGCAGGAGAACCTCGAGCGGGTCGCCGCCGGCGATGCCGACCCGGCGTGCCTGGCCTGCGGTGGCGTCCAGAAGGCGGCCACCATCTCGTTCGGGCAGTCCCTGCGCCCGTGACGTCCTCGACGCGGCCTGGCGGGCGGCCAGCGAGTGCGACCTGCTGCTGGCCGTCGGCACGACCCTGCAGGTGCAGCCCGCCGCGGGGCTGGCCGAGGTCGCGGTCCGGTCGGGCGCGCGGCTGGTGGTCGTCAACCGCGACGCGACGCCGTACGACGGGATGGCGGCCGCCCTGCTGCGGGACCCGATCGGCGAGGTGCTGCCCCGGCTCGTCGAGGTCGTCGCCGCGTGAGCGAGCGGCCGGAGCCCCTGACCCGACCGCGCCGGCTGCACCGTGGCGACCGGGTAGCGGTCGTCGCACCCAGCGGCCACATCGTCGCGGACCGGCTGCGCCGCGGCTGCGCGGTGCTCGAGTCGTGGGGGCTCGAGGTCATCGTCGCGCCGCACGCCTGTCGCGCACCCGGCATCACGCCGGCACCGACGCCGAACGCACCAGCGACCTGATGCAGGCCTGGTGCGACCCGGAGGTCGCCGCCGTGCTGTGCGCCCGGGGCGGCAGCGGGATCGCTCGGCTCGTCGACCGGCTGGACTGGGCGGCGATGGCCGGCGGCCGGTCCCAAGGTGCTGGTCGGGTTCAGCGACGTCACCGTGCTGCACGAGGCGGTGGCCCACCACCTGGGGCTGGCCACGCTGTTCGGCCCGATGCCGGCTGCCAGCGTGTTCGGTGGCGAGAACCCGGACCCCGTGACGGCCGAGCATCTGCGCCGCACGCTGTTCGAGCCGGAGACGGCGCGGGTTCTCGAGGCCGACGCGAGCGTCTGCCATGTGCCCGGCCGGGCGCGTGGCGTCACGGTCGGCGGAACTCTGGCGTTGCTCGCCAACACGGTGGGCACGGCCGAGTCCCGTCCGGCGCGCGGGGGGATCGCGATCCTCGAGGACGTCGCCGAGCCGGCGTACCGCCTGGACTCGATGCTCACCCAGCTGCTGCGCACCGGATGGTTCGACGGCGTCGCCGGCGTCGTGCTGGGCAGCTGGCTGGACTGCGGCGACGGCGCGGTCGAGACGGTCGTCGAGCGGCTGGAGGGGCTCGGTGTCCCGCTCATGTCCGGGCTGCCGTTCGGGCACGGGGTGCCGCAGCTCACGGTCCCGCTCGGCGTCGAGGCCGAGGTGGACACGGCGGCCCGGACGCTGACCATGTGCCAGCCGGCGTTGCGCTGAGGCGCCGGTGCAGATCAGACCGTTCCGCCCCGGCGACGCAGACGCCGTGTACGACGTCTGCCTGCGCACCGGCGAGCGCGGAGGGGACGCGACCGGCCTGGTGGACCGCACATCTGATCGGCGACGTCTGGGCCGGGCCGTACCTCGCGTACGCCCCGGAGCTGGCGTTCGTGGCCGAGGATCCCGCCGGCCGGGTCGTGGGCTACGTCCTCGGGGTGCGGGACACCCGCGGCTTCGAGGCGGCCTGTGAGATCTCGTGGTGGCCGGCTCTGCGGGCCCGCCATGCCGAGCCCACGACCCCGCCGGCCGAGTGGGGACCGGCCGACCGGTTGCGACACCTGGTGCATCACCCGCCGCGCGCGCCGGAGGACGTGCTCGAGGGGCGGCCCGCGCACCTGCACCTCGACCTCGCACCGGAGGCGCAGGGCTCGGGTCACGGGATGCGGCTGCTCGACACCTTCCTGGACGCGTTGCGGGCGACCGGCACGACGGGAGTGCACCTCGGGGTCGCACCGGACAACCCGAGGGCCCGGCGCTTCTGGGTCCGTGGCGGCTTCCGCGAGGTGGCCGAGCTCCCGGGGGTGGTCTTCATGGGCCGACACCTCGGCGACGGGTGACCGACGGCCGGTGGGCTCAGCCCTCCGGGGCGGCGTCATAGGAGCCCGGGGGCGGCAGCTGCTGGAGGGTCCAGGTGTTGCCGTCCGGATCGGCTGAACGACGTGAACGACCCCCACGCCGAGCGTCTGCACCTCGGACGCGTCGACACCGCGATCGACCAGCTCCTTGCGGGCCGCCTCCGCGTCGGGCACGACAGCCTGGATGCCGTTCTGTGTCCCGGGGGGCATGTCGCTGATCCCCTCCCCGAACGCGATCGAGCAGGCCGACGTCGGGGGCGTCACCTGGACGAACCGGGTGTTCTCGTCGACCCGGGCCTGCATGTCCAGGGTCCACCCGACCTTCTCCACGTAGAACTCGATCGCCCGGTCGACGTCGGTCACCGGCACGAAGATGAGCTCGATCTTGCAGTCCATGTCTGCCTCCTGGCGGCGGTCCGGGTCGGTCCCCGGCTCTGCTGCCATCGTGGCCGAGACCACTGACATGGGGCGGAAGGGGTGCTTTCGCGAGGGATGCGACCTATGATCCGCGCCATCGGGGTTCCATTCACGGGTAGAGCGGAGAAGACCGTGAGGATCGTCAGGACCGTGTCGGCGGCCACGCTGTCGCTGCTGATGTGCGCCGTCGCGCTGGTGACGCCGGCGGGCGCCGGCGAGCAGGACTCCGGACGCGCGTCGAAGCAGGCCTGCGACCCTACGGCTGAGCACTCCGATGCCGCGGGCTCGGTCCTCGCCCGGGGCGGGACAGCTCGCGAGCCCGGCCTGGACCAGGCGCACCAGGACCTGCCGGCGTCGGCCAAGGGCAAGGCCGGGGCAGAGCTTCGCGGTCACCGTGCCGGTCTACTTCCACGTCGTGACCGACGGCGCGACCGGCGCCCTCACCAACGCGCAGATCGCCAGCCAGGTCCGCGTGCTCAACAAGACCTTCGGCGGGGGAGAGGGCGGCGCCGACACCGGGTTCGCCTTCGAGCTCGCCGGCGTCACGCGCACCGACAACGCACGCTGGTTCTACGGCGGCATCGGTGGCACCAACGAGAACACGATGAAGCAGACCCTGCGCCAGGGCGGCACGAACGCCCTGAACCTGTACTCCACGACGGCGGGCGCCTACCTCGGCTGGGCCTACCTGCCCGACATCCTCACCAGTCCCAGCCAGGCGTACCTCGACGGCGTGGTCTTCGACTGGGAGTCCATCCCGGGCACGTCAGACACGTATGCCGGCCAGTACGACAAGGGGGAGACGGCGACGCACGAGGTCGGGCACTGGCTCAACCTCGAGCACACGTTCTACGGCGGCTGCAACGCCAAGGGCGACTTCGTGGCCGACACACCGCCCCAGAAGACCGCGACCAACGGCTGCCCGGAGGGACAGGACAGCTGCCGCGAGCCCGGTCTCGACCCGATCCACAACTACATGGACTACTCCTACGACTCCTGCTACACCGAGTTCACCGAGGGCCAGGCGCAGCGGATGAAGGACGCCTGGCTGTTCTACCGGGCCGGGTAGGAGCACGCGGGGTAGGCGCACGGCCGAATCGTTGGTGGCCGGTCAGCTCTGGCCGGCGCCGGCTCCCCGTTGCTCGGCCGGTGACGCCTTGCCCGGCGACGGGACGTCGGCGAGGTTCAGCGCGGAGTTGACCAGCGCGAGGTGGCTGTAGGCCTGCGGGAAGTTGCCCAGCTGGCGCGCGGCCACGACGTCGTACTCCTCGGCGAGCAGGCCGACGTCGTTGCGCAGCGACAGCAGCCGCTCGAACCGCTGCCGTCCGGCGTCCACCTGGCCGTCCAGCACGAGCGCGTCGGCCAGCCAGAAGCTGCAGGCGAGGAACGCGCCCTCGTCCCCGGGTAGGCCGTCGTCGGTGTCGTCGGTGTCGTACCGGCGGACCATGCCGTCGGTGGCCAGCTCGGCCATGCACCGCCCGCACCGTGCCGCGCACCCGCTCGTCCTCGGGCGGCAGGAAGCCGACCTGCGGGATGAGCAGCAGCTGCGGCGTCCAGAGCGCGCGAGCCGTAGGACTGGGTGAACGTCTGCCGGTCGGCGTCGTACCCCTTGGCGCAGACCTCGGCGTGGATCTCCTCGGCGAGCGCGCGCTAGCGGTCGACCGGTCCGTCGTACCCCGAGTCCGCCACGGTGCGAGCCGCCCGGTCGGCGGCCACCCAGGCCAGCACCTTCGAGTGGGTGAAGTGCCGGCGCGGCCCGCGGACCTCCCAGAGACCTTCGTCCGGCTGCTGCCAGTTGCCCTCCAGCCAGTTCATCAGGCCGCGCTGCATCCGCCAGGCGTCCTCGTCGGGGTCCAGGTCGTACCGGCGCGCGAGCCAGAGGGTGTCCATCACCTCGCCGTACACGTCGAGCTGCAGCTGGTCGACCGCGCCGTTGCCGACCCGGACCGGCGCGAGCCCTCGTAGCCCGGGCAGCCACGGCAGCTCGCACTCCGGGACGCCGCCGCTCGCCGGCGACGCCGTACATGATCTGCAGCCGGTCCGGGCTGCCGGCGATCGCGCGCAGCAGCCACTCCCGCCACGCGGCCGCCTCGTCGGTGTAGCCGGTCCGGACCAGCGCCTGAAGGGTGAACGTCGCGTCGCGCAGCCAGCAGAAGCGGTAGTCCCAGTTGCGCACGCCGCCGAGCTCCTCCGGCAGCGAGGTCGTCGCGGCCGCGACGATGCCGCCGGTCGGCTCGTACGTCAGCGCCTTGAGCGTGATCAGCGAGCGCAGGACGGCCTCGCGGTACGGCCCGTCGTACGTGCACGGTCGGACCACGACTGCCAGAAGCGCTCGGTGTCGTCGAGCGCCGCCAGCGGGTCGACCGGGTTCGGGCCGGTGCCGGTGCGACGGGTGCCAGGTCAGGACGAACGAGTCGCGCTCGCCGGCCTCGACCGTGAAGTCGGCGGAGGACGCGAAGTCGCGGCCGTGGTGCGCGACGTCGGACGCGAGCCAGACGGCGTCCGGGCCCGGCGACGGCGGCGAGCTGCCGTCCAGGTGACGCACCCACGGCACGACGTCGCCGTAGTCGAAGCGCAGCCGCAGCTCGCTGCGCATCGCGACCGCGCCGGAGACGCCCTCGACGATCCGGACGACGTCGGGCGCCTCGTCGCGCGGCGGCATGAAGTCGATGACCCGCACGGTGCCGTCTCGGTCCGTCCCACTCGGTCTCGAGGACCATCGTGTCGCCGCGGTAGCGCCGGCGCGTGCACGTGCCGCCGGCGCGCGGGGCGAGCCGCCAGTGGCCGTTCTCCTCGTCGCCGAGCAGCGCGGCGAAGACGGCGTCGGAGTCGAAGCGCGGGAAGCACAGCCAGTCGATCGAGCCGTCGCGCCCGACCAGCGCGGCCGAGAGCATGTCCGAGATCAGGGCGTAGTCCTCGATGCGCATGGCCACGGCGGCTCCCTACCCCTGCTCCGCACCGGTGACGCCCGGTCCGGTGACGCTAGCCGGGACCGGCGGGTCCCGGCCGGGCACGCTGCCGGCGGTCTGCCTCCTCGCGGCGGGCCAGCAGCGACGAAGCCAGCCGAGCGGCGAGTGCCGCGAACAGGAACCACTGGAACGCGTAGGCCAGGTGCGGGCCCTCGCTGCGGCTCCGGCTGCCGGGAGCCGCTGCCGGAGCCCGGCGCGGCGCCGGGGTCTCTCGGCGACGACGTCGCCGTAGCCGCCGTACGCCTCGTAGGGCAGGGTCTTCGCGATCTCCGGCGACGTCGATGCGGGTGACCTGGCCGGCCGGCGGCTCGCCGGTCGGTGGACGGCCGGCCTCGCTCGGCCGGACCCGGGCGGTGACCGTCACCGTGCCCGCCGGAGCAGCGGGTACGTCGGGCAGGGACTCGGCAGCTCGCGCCCGCCCGGCACCCAGCCGCGGACCACGAGCAGCGCCGGGCCCTGGTCGGTCACGAACGGCGTGAGGACGTAGTAGCCGACCCGGCCCTCGAACGGCCGGTTGCGGACGAGCAGCTGCCGGCCCGCGTCGTAGCGGCCGCGGCGCCCTGACCCGCGCGTAGCACGTCGCCGTCCGCCGGTCGGTGGCCGACCCGCGAGCAGCGTCGTCCGGCGGTGCTCGGGCGCGCGTCGAGGTTGCGCTCGAGAAGATCGTTGCGCTCGATGGCGCTCGGCACAGCCGGTCCAGCTGCCACTGGCCCAGCGCGACGCAGCACGGCGCGCCGACCAGCAGCGCGGCTCCCAGCAGGCCCAGCCAGCGCCGGGAGAGCAGGAAGCGGTAGCGACCCCTGCCGGCGGTAGCCGGACATCACCGAGACGGTAGCCCGCCCGTTGTCCGCTGGCCGGACGTAGGGTGGTTCACGTGCTGGTGGACACCTTCGGACGCGTCGCGACGGACCTGCGGGTCTCGCTGACGGACAAGTGCAACCTGCGCTGCTCCTACTGCATGCCGGCCGAGGGCCTCGAGTGGCTGCCCGGCCCGGACCTGCTCACCGACGACGAGCTCGTCCGGCTGGTGGCGCTCGCGGTGGGCGAGGGGGTCACCGAGGTGCGGTTCACCGGCGGCGAGCCGCTGCTGCGCCGTGGGCTGGTCTGCATCGTCGAGCGCGTCGGCGCCCTGACCCCGCGGCCACGGATGTCGCTCACCACCAACGGGATCGGCCTGGCCCGCACGGCCCAGGCGCTCGCCGATGCCGGGCTGGACCGGGTCAACGTCTCGCTGGACACCCTCGACCGCGACCGCTTCGTGCAGATCGCCCGCCGCGACCGGCTCGCCGACGTGCTCGAAGGGTCTGGCCGCGGCCGAGGCGGCAGGGCTCGCGCCGGTGAAGGTCAACGCCGTCCTGATGCGGGGCGTCAACGACGACGAGGCGGTGCCGCTGCTGCGCTGGGCGCTGCGAGCCGGCTACCAGCTGCGGTTCATCGAGCAGATGCCGCTGGACGCGCAGCACGGCTGGACCCGCGACCGACATGGTCACCGCCGACGAGATCCTCGGCCGCCTGGCCGAGGCGTTCGCGCTGGCACCGGTCGGTGCCGACGACCGCGGCAGCGCGCCGGCCGAGGAGTGGCTGGTCGACGGCGGCCCGGGCCGGGTCGGCGTCATCGGCTCGGTGACGCGGCCGTTCTGCGGGGCCTGCGACCGGGTGCGGCTCACCGCCGACGGTCAGCTGCGCAACTGCCTGTTCGCCCGCGAGGAGTCCGACCTGCGGGCCGCCGCTGCGCGCCGGCGCGACCGACGACGACCTCGCCGCCCGGATGCGCGCCGCCCTGCTGGCGAAGCGGCCCGGGCACGGCATCGACGACCCCGGTTTCCTGCAGCCGGTGCGCCCGATGTCCGCGATCGGCGGCTGACCCGGCCTCGTTCCACTCGGCGAGCGTGTGCGTCTCGCGCAGGAAGCCACGGGCCTCCAGGAACTCGCTCAGCGGCCCCTTGTGCTCGTCGCAGGCGGTCCATGTCTTGCGCCGGTCCGGCGTGTGCAGCTTGGGGTTGTTCCACGCGAGCACCCAGACCGCGTCGGCCCGGCAGCCCTTCGCCGAGCACACCGGGGACGTCGTCTCCCGGCTCGGGCCACCTGTCACGCGTACCCCTCGCAAGGCGATGCCGGGCAGCCACGGGGGGAGCCGCCCGGCATCGCGCTCGAGGCGCCGCCGCGGTCGCCCGCGCAGCGCTGTGGCGGGAGTATTGCACGGATCGATGTCATCTCAGGCGCCGGACCGGTCAATTGCCTTCCGGTCGTCCGCAAGGTCCGATTCGGCCAGGTCGACGACCCGTTCCCGGCCCCCGTTGGCGAACACGACGGACAGGTAGGGCAGGACCAGCGCGGCGCCGATGAGCACCCAGCGGAGCCAGCCGTCGGCCACCACGACGGCCAGGATGAAGCAGACGGTGCGGATGCCCATCGAGATCAGGTAGCGCCGGGTCCGGCCGTCGACGTCGTCGCGGACACCCCGCCGGGCACCGGTGATCTGGTAGACCGGCTCGCGTGCCGCGGCCCGCCGCGGACGGCTCGGTTGCGGGATGCGGGCCACGCGTCTCACCCTAGCCACTTGTCCGGCCCCCGTCCCGGGTCGCCGGACCGGCCAGCACCCCGAGGAGCGTTCATGAGCAACCGCACGTACCGCGTGACCGAGATCGTCGGCACCTCCGAGCTGGGCGTCGACGTCGCGATCCGCAACGGCATCGCCCGCGCGGCCGAGACGCTGCGCCACCTGGACTGGTTCGAGGTCACCCAGGTCCGCGGCCAGATCGTCGACGGCGCCCCCCAGCACTTCCAGGTCGGCATGAAGATCGGCTTCCGCCTGGAGGACGCCTGACCCCCGGATGCGGTCCGGAAAGACGACGCAACGCGTCCGTCCGGGGCGCGAGGCGCGGCGTGAGGCGGTTGCGTCGTCCTTCGGGCACAGCCGGGTCGCGTCCGTCGACGGTCAGTCGTCGATCGAGGAGTTGGCGGCGGGCTCAGGCTGCTCGCCCGGCTCAGGCTCGGTGATGCGGAGCACGACGTTGCCCGTCTTCTGCCCGCTCTCGACGTAGCGGGTCGCCTCGACGATCTCGTCGAGCCGGTAGGTCCGGTCGATCACCGGCCGGTACTTGCCGGCGTCGACGAGCTCCTTGACGAGCAAGAGGTCCGCCTTGCGATAGCGGCCGACGCCGAGCGTCCCACGCCTGCTCCCGGCGAACCGGGTGACGAGAGCGAGGAGCGGCACGTGGTACATGAATCCGAGATCCATCGAGATGTAGATCCCGCCGGGCTTCAGCGAGCGCCGGCAGCGGCGGAACGAGTGCTTGCCGACCGCGTCGAAGATCACGTCGTACGTCGTGCCGATCGTCGTGAAGTCCTCGCGCAACCGATCGACGACGTCCCGCGCGCCGAGCGACCGCACGAGCTCGACGTCCTTCGTGTCGCACACCGCAGTCACCTCGGCGTCGAAGTGATGCGCAAGGAGCTGGACCGCCGCCGTCCCCACGGAGCCTGCGGCGCCGTAGACGAGGACGCTCTTCCCTCGCAGGGGATACCCCGGTTTCAGGCAGGTCAGCGCGAGCAGCGAGCCGTCCGGGACCGCCGCCGCTTCCTCGTAGCTCAGCCCTGTCGGCGTCGCTGCGATCACGCCGCTCTCACGGACGGTCACGTACTCCGCGTTCGCGCCGTCCTCGATGCCGAAGACCTCGTCCCCGACCCTGAACTCCGTGACGGCCGCTCCGACCTCCTCCACCCGGCCCGCGAGCTCCGAGCCGAAACTCGTCTTCCTCGGGCGGCGGATGCCGGTGAAGACACGGGCGAACCGGTACTCGTCGAAGCGCACGCCCATGGCTGCGCCGCGGGTCACCGTCGAGGCGAAGACCCGGACGAGCACCTCGTCGTCCTTCGGCACGGGCCGCTCGACATCGGCGACGCGCAGCACCTCTGGAGGGCCGTACCGGTCGTGGACGACTGCCCGCATCCGGCCACTTCCTCTCGGCACCCCAGCGTCAGGGCTTGGCGTAGGTGGCGGCGCCCTTGAACTCGTAGCCCACGAAATCCTCGTCGCCCTCCACCCACGCGTCGTGGCCCGGGGCGATCCGGTAGGCCTGTCCTGGCGACAGAGTGACCTGCGTGCCGTCCTCGTGGGCGACGCCGATGCGACCGGAGGCGACGTACCCGACATGGTCTACCTGGCAGGACTCGCCGCCCACGACCGGCTTGATGCACTCCGACCACCGCCACCCGGGTGCGAACGTGAACCGTCCCACCTCGGTGTCGCCGAGTCGCACGACATCGATCTGCGTCTTGTCCGGTGTGCGCGTCTCGTCGGGCTGGTCGAAGCTCTTGCTGTCGATGCCTGCCATGTCGTTCCTCGTCCGTTGGCGGGTGGCGCGGTCGTCACAGAGGTAACACCACCGCACGACAGGGACAAGCGGCAGGGTAGCTGTCAGCGCTCCTGGACGTATGTGCGCTCGCGCCTGTCCCAGTCTGGCCGGTCGTCCTCCGTCTTGCGTCGGAGCCCACCGAACACGATCTGCACGACGCCGACGATGGCGACGAGCGACCCGATGAGCTGGTCGCCCGCGTCCTCCCCGTACGCCATGCCGCTGATGCCGAGGGCGAGTAGGGCGATCCCGAGGGCCGCGAAGACGTATGACGGGAGAGACTTCATGCCACCGATCCTGGCACTGCGCGCCAGGCCGCAACACGGCCGAGCGGGCGAACGCACGGTCGTCCGAACGGCCCGCCCTTCACGCCGATGAGGTGCAGGCCTGAGCCTCACGACGCCTTGGACACCGACGACATGTTGAAGTCCTGCCGCATGGTTGACAGCCGTTGACTGTGCATGGCTCTCGTCTCTGACCTGCGGTAACGCTGCTGACGACCGTTGGCAGCAGTTGACCGCAAGCGAACGTCTTGCGGACTTTCTGCGGAGCGAGACTTTGTCTGCCGCTCGCCGGCAAAGTACGTGGCCGCGATGCCGACGATTCCGAGCATGGCCGCTCCCCATGCAGGATCCCATGGCCCAGGACGCTAACTCAGCAGCGCATCGACGGCCCCGCGTCGCGAGGACGGCGGCTCCTGGTGCGTCAGCAGAGGGCCGCCCTGATGTCCACCGGGTTGTGCGAGTGGTCGAAGGCGGCGTTGGCCGGGCCAACGTGGATCTTGGCGTGGAACTCGTTGAACGCGCTCTGCAGGTCGGAGTTGTCGCACACGGCCGGACCAACTGGGACCTCGCCCTGCGGGGTCATCAGGAGGTGCCGGTGCGGGAAGATCGGTGGCGCTTGGCCAGCCGACGCCCCGAGCGACCCGAGCGCCCCGAACCCGATGATCGACACCAGTAGCGCGGTAACGACCAGACGAAGTCGCAGCCTCATGGCGGTTCCTCTCTTCGGTGCGCTGTCAGACCAAGGTCATCGACACTGTGCTACGCCGCCGACCGGGAGCCCATGATCACTTCGAGTCATTCAGCGGGGCGTCACCGGCGGGTAACGGCCCGGCACTTTGCTGGGGCCAACACCGAGGCCCCCATCGTCGCCCTAGGGGCCGGGTATCCCAGGCAGCGTGGGCGCGCCTAGTCCTTTGTGGCGGTTCCGGCGATCTTTCCGGTGCGTCTGCACCGATGCCTGTATGCCAGGGTCCGTGGCGCTCGCAATGTTCTTGCTCGTGGCTGAGGATCGGCGGTCGGGACCACCGCCGGTCGAGAGGGGCCGTCCGCGGCCCGACGCCGAGGACGCCACCGGCTGGCACAACTTTCCCGGTCTGGCCCTGACCGGTGAGCAAGGGGCCGACTGCCACCGCGCCGCCTGCAGCTCATCGGGGACGAACTCGAGCACGACTCGACGGTGCCGCGGTACCCGGCTAGTCGGAAGTGGCCATTGCTGGCCGACGCGAGGACCGGCGCAGGCTCCAGGGGAGAGGCGGCGCGGAGCTGCAAGTCCGTTGGGAGTCGACGGGCAGGGGCCGCGCGCCCTCGCCCGCTTCCCTCAGCCCGAGGGGCCGGCCGCTCCCGCGGTCGGTCCGGGGGGACCCTGGCCCTTGCCCGCTTCCGTTTCCCCCCAGCGGCAGCGGCGAGGGCGCGGGGCCTGACCGTACGAACCTGGGCCGGGAGCGATGCGCGCAACAGCTCGCAGCGCGGCCCGATGCCCTTGGAGCACCGCACCGTCTCGACGTACAGCATCTACGGCTGCCGGTGCGGTGCCTGCCGTGCCGCCAATCGGGAAGCCAACCGAGGTCGCCCGAGCCGGGCAAGCCAGCGCGCGGCGGTCTCCGTGACACCCCCACGGCACGAGTTGCCAGGCGCCGCTACGGACCCGTTCCGCTCAACAAACGTCCCATCGCGGCATCGACTGACGCGCCGCGGATTGCGTGACCCCACATGCGGCGCGCTCAGAGTGGCCGCCGCTACCCGAGCAGACGGCACCGACCAGAAGCGCGACGCAGGACAGGCTCATCGCCAGGCCGACCGTGAACACGATGCCAGCTCGTCGACCACGACGCGCCCCGAGCGGCACGGTACGGACGCTGCCCCGCGTCTTGACCGGGCACCGGTAGGGTGGGTACGGCTGGCGCGCTGGCGCTCGAGCCGCAGCGAGCCCCGCAGGAAGTCGATTGTCCGACGCTGCAGCCCGAGTGCCTCCGAGATCCGCACACCGCTCCACGCGCGCCCACCTGGCGGCCTTCAGGCCAGCCGAGGACGGGTCCTGTTCACCGACTGGAGCTCGGTCGCCGCTGACCTACTCGGGCTGGAAGCCGCTCTGGAAGGCGACGGCACGACCTACAAGACGCACGACCTCCGGCACTACGCGGCGAGCGCCCTGATCGCCGGGGGAGCGTCGGTCAAGCAGGTGCAGATGATCCTCGGGCACGCGAGCGCCGCGTCACCCTCGGCGTCTACGCGCAGGTCAGAGCCTACGACGCCTTGGACACCGACGACATGTTGAAGTCGGCGACCCGCCAGGTGGGCATGGCGGTACGCGTGAAGTAGTCGCCGAACTCGCGCGCCAGGGTGCGCTCGGTCAGCCCGACCTCCGCGAGGCGGCCCAGCAGGTCGACGGGGCTCTCGTTGAACCGGAAGTTGTTGACCTCGGCGACCACCTCGCCGCCCTCCACGAGGTAGACGCCGTCACGGGTCAGCCCGGTGAGCAGCAAGGTCTGCGGCTCGACCTCCCGGACGTACCAGAGGCAGGTCAGAAGCAGCCCGCGTGACGTGTCCGCGACCATCTCGTCCAGCCCGCGGGTGGCGTCGCCGGATGACATCAGCAGGTTGTCGATGCCTGGCGTGAAGGGCAGCCCCGTCATCTCTGCCGAGTGGCGGGTCTGGATGAGGGCCTTGAGCTCACCGTCGGCCAGCCAGTCGGTCGACCCGATCGGCAGGCCGTTGTCGAACACCGACTGCGATGCGGCCGATGACGCGGCGAACACCACCGGGTCGCACTCCAGCCCCGGCGCCGCCGGGTCGCTCCAGATCCGCAAGCGGTGCGTCGGCCAGCCGCTCGCCGACCCGCGTGCCGCCGCCCTTGCGGCTGAACACGGTCCGGCCGTCGTCGGCCTCGCGGGCCACGGCCGTCCAGTACAGGTAGACCAGCAGGTCGGCGACCGCGCTCGGCGGCAGCAGCGTCTCGTACCGGCCGGCGTCCAGGTCGACGCGCCGGGCCGCCCAGCCCAGCCGGCGGGTCAGCTCGCTGTCGATCGCCGCCATGTCGACGTCGGAGAAGTCGCGGGTGCCCTGGCCGACCCAGGACGAGCGCGACCAGTCCGCGGTCTTGCCGGTGACCTCGATCCGGCCGGTGGGCTGCGCGTGCCGGACCCGGACGCCGGTCGACGTCCCGAGGTAGATCGTGGACAGCTGGTGCTCGGCGAAGCCGAACAGCTCCCGGCCCTCGGCGCGTGCCTTGACGAACACCTCGCCCAGCGTCGGCGCGAAGCGAGGAGAAGACCCCGATCGAGGTCTCCGCCGGCGCCTCGTCCCAGCCGAGCCCCGAGACCGGTACGTCGGTCGGCTCGGCGAGCGGCCGCGCGTCCTCGGCGGAGCGGCTCTCCCGGGCGGCCTTCTCCGCGGCCCGCACCAGCGACTCGATCTCGTCGACCCCGACGTTGCTGCGCGACACCACACCGGTCGCGGTGCCCTCGGAGCCGCCGACGGTCGCGATCACGGTGAGCTGGCGACCGCGCATGACGCCGTTCGTCGTCAGCGTGTTGGCCGCCCACCGCAGGTTGGCGTCGCTGCTCTCCTGGGCCAGGACGACGCAGCCGTCGGACTCCGACAGCGACAGAGCCCTTTCGACGACGTCCTGCGCCTTCACGTCGGCGTCATGATCTCTTGCTCGCAATCATCGACCTTGCTCCGCTGCGGTCTTCACGATTGCTCATCGCCCTGCCTCCGCCTGGGTGTTGAGGATCCGCACGCCGCGGAAGAGTGTCGTGGGACAGCCGTGGCTCACCGCGGCGACCTGGCCGGGCTGGCCCTTGCCGCAGTTGAAGGCACCGCCGAGCACGTAGGTCTGCGGCCCGCCGACCGCCTCCAGCGAGCCCCAGAAGTCGGTGGTCGTGGCCTGGTAGGCCACGTCGCGCAGCTGGCCGGCCAGCCGCCCGTTCTCGATCCGGAAGAAGCGCTGCCCGGTGAACTGGAAGTTGTAGCGCTGCATGTCGATCGACCAGCTCTTGTCGCCGACGACGTAGATGCCGCGGTCGACCCGCGAGATGAGCTCCTCGGTCGACGGCCCGCCGGCGCCGGGTTGCAGCGACACGTTCGCCATCCGCTGCATCGGGACGTGACCGGGGGAGTCGGCGAAGGCGCACCCGTTCGACCGGCCCAGGTCCTTGCGCCGGGCCATCGCGCGGTCCAGCTGGTAGCCGACCAGAACCCCGTCACGCACGATGTCCCACGACTGCCCCGCGACGCCCTCGTCGTCATAGCCGATCGAGGCCAGACCGTGCTCTGCGGTGCGGTCACCCGTCACGTTCATGACCGGCGACCCGTACTTCAGCGCCCCGAGCTGGTCGAAGGTCGCGAAGGACGTGCCGGCGTAGTTGGCCTCGTAGCCCAGTGCCCGGTCGAGCTCGGTCGCGTGGCCGATCGACTCGTGGATGGTCAGGAACAGGTTCGACGGGTCGATGACGAGGTCGTACGTCCCGGCGTCGACCGAGGGCGCCCGGAGCTTGGCGGCCAGGTGCTCGGGCAGCTCGTCGAGCTCGGTGGCCCAGTCGTACGTCGTGCCGGTGACGTGCTCCCAGCCCCGGCCGACCGGCGGTGCGAGCGTACGCATCGTGTCGAACCGGCCGGACTCCTTGTCGACCCCCACCGCCTCGAGCTGGACGTGCACGCGCACCCGCTGCTGGGTCGTCGTGGTGCCCGCCAGGTCGGCGTAGAACTTGTTCTCCAGCACGGTGTGGGCTGTCGCCTCGGCATGGGACACGATGTCGTGGGCCAGCAGGCCGGCGCTCCAGTCGGAGAGCAGCGAGACCTTCTCGCTGTCCGGCACCGCGAACGGGTTGATGTCGTAGTGCGACACCCAGCTGACGTCACCGTGCGCCGGCTCGTCGGCCAGCACGACCCGCTCGGTCGACAGCGGTCGGCTGACCTTCGCGACCTCCACGGCCCGCTCGGCCAGCCGCGCGGCGGCGTCCGACGTCAGCGCGACGTCGCTGGCGAAGCCCCAGGTGCCGTCGTGCACCACCCGCACGGCGAGACCGAGGTCCTCGCGGTCGCTCGTCCCGTCCAGTCGCGCGTCGCGCAGGCTCATGCTCTCGTCGCGGATCCGCTCCACGCGCAGGTCGGCGTGCTCGGCACCGAGCTCGCGGGCGCGGCTGAGGGCCGCGTCTGCGAGCTGGCGCAACGGGAGGTCGGTGAAGGCCTCGTCGATCTCTGCGGGCACGTGCTTCTCCGGGGGATGCGATGGGTGCGGGTCTGCGTGGTCAGCCGGTCTGGGTGCAGTCGAGCGTGAGCTTTCCGTGCGTACGTCGGGACCGCAGGTCCTCGTGGGCCCGCCGGGCGTCCTCGAGCGGGTAGCGGCCCCCGTCCAGGACATGCAGCCGGCCGGCCGCGTGCAGGTCGAGCAGCTCCTCCATCGCCGGCCGCAGGCCGCCAGGGAGGCGCAGCGCGTGCACCAGCCAGAAGCCGACGACCGCGCGAGAGGTCGCCATCAGCCGGCCGGCGTCGACCGGCGTCGGGGGAGTGCGCGACGCCATGCCGTACGTGGCGAGACGGCCGAAGGGCGCCAGCGCCGACAGGGACGCGTCGAAGACCGTGCCGCCGGTCATCTCGAGGACCACGTCGACGGGCTGACCGCCGTTGGCCTCGAGCAGGGCCCGCCTTCAGGTCGCTCTCCGCCGGGTCGACCGCGACGTCGGCGCCCAGGTCTCTGGCCAGGTCGCGCTTCTCGGCGGTGGACGCCGTCGCGATCACCCGCGCGGCGCCCAGCTCGCGCGCCAGCTGGACGGCGATCGTCCCCACACCGCCGGCGGCGGCGTGCACTACGACCGACTCGCCGGGGGCCATCCGGGTGCTCGTCTTCAGGAGGTGCCAGGCGGTGGTGCCCTGCAGCACCAGGGCCAGGGCGGTCGTGTCGTCCACGCCGTCCGGCAGGGTGAAGGTGGTGGCCGGCCGCGACAGGGCCTGCTCGGCGTAGCCCCCTGCGCCGAGGAGTGCCACGACCCGGCGGCCGTCGTCGGTGTGGCCGACGACCTCGGCGCCGGGGACGAACGGGACGCTGCTGCCGCGCGAGGTAGTCGTCGGCGGCCTGGTGGGTGTCGGCGTAGTTGATCCCGGCCGAGTCGACGCTGATGCGGACCTGGTCGCCGGACGGCACGGGCGGGGTCAGGTCGACGACTTCGAGGACCTCCGGACCCCCGAAGCGGCTGACCTGGATCGCGCGCACCCCAGGACCTTAGCCCGGCGGCGCCAACCGGGTTTCGCGCACAGGGCGGGTCAGCCGATAACGTCGCGCCCGTGACGGACGACTCAGCGGACGGCGCCCGCGGGCGCAGCGTCCTGGTGACCGGCGGCAACCGCGGCATCGGCCTGGCCATCGCCAGGGCCCTGGCGGCCGACGGTGACGCGGTCGCGGTGACCTACCGGTCGGGCGAGCCGCCGGAGGGGCTGCTCGGCGTGCGGTGCGACGTCACCGATCCGGAGTCGGTCGAGGCGGCCTTCACCGAGGTCGAGGCCAAGCAGGGCCCGGTCGAGGTGCTCGTCGCCAACGCCGGCATCACCCGTGACCAGCTGGTCATGCGGATGTCGGAGGAGGACTTCGCCGACGTCGTCGTCGACACGAACCTCGCCGGCTCGTGGCGGGTCGCGAAGCGGGCGTCGAAGGGGATGCTGAAGCTTCGCCGCGGCCGCGTCGTCTTCATCTCCTCCGTGGTGGGCCTGCTGGGATCGGCCGGGCAGAGCAACTACGCCGCCTCGAAGGCGGGGCTGGTCGGACTCGCCCGCTCGCTCGCCCGCGAGCTCGGGTCGCGCGGGATCACCTACAACGTCGTCGCGCCGGGCTTCGTCGAGACGGACATGACGGCCGAGCTCGGCGACGACCTGCAGAAGACCTACAAGTCGCAGATCCCGCTCGGGCGGTTCTGCTCGCCCGACGAGGTCGCGCGGGTCGTCCGGTTCGTCGCCAGCGACGACGCGGCCTACATCACCGGGGCGGTCGTCCCGGTCGACGGCGGCCTCGGCATGGGCCACTGAAGGAGGACTGGCAGATGGGACTGCTCGACGGCAAGCGCATCCTCGTGACCGGTGTCCTGATGGACACCTCGATCGCGTTCCACGTGGCGCGCATCGCGCAGGAGCAAGGCGCCGAGGTGGTGCTCACGTCGTTCGGCCGCACGATGCGGATCACCCAGACGATCGCGAAGCGGCTGCCGAAGACGCCACCGGTCATCGAGCTCGACGCCAGCAACGCCGAGGACTTCGACGCTCTCGCGGACCGCGTGCGCGAGCACGTCGACGGGCTCGACGGTGTGCTGCACTCGATCGGCTTCGCCCCCGAAGCGGCCCTGGGCGGCAACTTCCTGAACACCGAGTGGGCCGACGTGGCGACAGCGGTGCAGATCTCGGCGTACAGCCTGAAGGCGCTCGCCGTCGCCGCGCAGCCGCTGATGTCCTCCGGTGGTTCGATCGTCGGCCTGACCTTCGACGCCACGGTGGCCTGGCCGAAGTACGACTGGATGGGCGTGGCCAAGGCAGCGTTCGAGTCGACCGCGCGCTACGTGGCGAGGGACCTCGGGCCGGACGGGATCCGCGTCAACCTGGTGGCCGCCGGCCCGCTCAAGACGACGGCGGCCAAGTCGATCCCGGGCTTCGAGGAGTTCGACGGCGTCTGGTCCACCCGCTCGCCGCTGGCCTGGGACACCTCGGACTTCGAGCCTGCTGCGCGTGGCTGTGTCGCACTGCTCTCCGACTGGTTCCCGAGGACCACGGGGGAGATCGTGCACGTCGACGGCGGCGTGCACGCCATGGGCGCCTGAGGTCCGGCGATGACCTGATGGACGGGTTCCGGCCGTCGCTGGTGGAGCTGCGGATCCTCGACGGAGCCAACCTCTACTTCCCGCGCCCCGCGGTGAAGCTGACCCTCGACCTGTCCGCACTGATGGCGATCAGCGAGGACGACGCGCGCAAGCTCGCCGGCCAGCTCGGCCTCGCTGCGGTCCGGCCGGGTGCCCCCGAGACGGGACTGCGGCAGCGCTTCGCCGGGCGCGTGGTGGCGAAGGTCGTGCGCCGGGTGGCGCACGAGACCGGGACGACCCGCCTGGCCGTACGCTCGCGCCCGACCGCGGACCTGCACCGCCTGGTGGTGTCGTTCCCGTGGCGGCACCGTGGCCGGGCCGAGGCGCTCGGTCACGCCGTCGCGGGTGTTCTCGACTCCCTTCCCGGCGCGGACCTGCCCGCGGCGATCCGGGCCGCGGCCGACTTCGTGCGCGGGTCGGAGCCCGGCGACCCTCCGTCGACCCGCCGGCCGCACGTCCCGGTGATCGCCGTGACCGGGACCAACGGGAAGACGACAACGTCACGGCTCATCGCCCGGATCGGCCGTTGTGCCGGCCTGGTCGTCGGCTGGTCCTCGACCGACGGCGTCTTCGTGGATGGCGAGCTCGTCGAGGCGGGCGACTACTCCGGGCCGAGCGGTGCCCAGCAGGTCCTGGACGACCCGCGGGTGCAGCTCGCGGTCACCGAGACGGCGCGCGGCGGGATCCTGCTGCGCGGCCTCGGTGTCGCGCACAACGACGTCTCGGTGGTGACCAATGTCTCCGCCGACCACCTCGGCCTGCACGGCGTCGACACCATCGACCAGCTGGCCGAGGTCAAGGCCGTCATCACCCGCGTCACCCGGCGGGACGGCTGGGTCGTGCTCAACGGTGACGACCCGCGGACCTTCGCGATGCGCCTGGCGGTGGACGCGCGGGTCTGCGTCTTCTCCCGCGACCCCGACTCGCCGTCGTTGCGCGCCGTCCTGACCGAGGGCGGGCGTGCCGTCACTCTCATCGACGGCGCCGTCACCGTCATCGACCCTCGTGCCGAGCCCGACGGGCTCGTTCCCGTCGTCGACGTGCCCGTGACGCTGTCCGGCTTGTCCCACGTCAACGTCGAGAACGTCCTGGCGGCGACCGGCGCCGCCCTGGGCGCCGGCCTGTCCCGCGAGGCGGTCATCGATGGCCTGCGCAGCTTCCGCCCGGGGCCCGATGACAACCCCGGGCGGATGAACATCTACGACCTGGCCGGCGTGACCGTCGTCGTCGACCTGGCGCACAACGAGGCAGGCGTGCACGCGTTGATGGAGGTGCTCATGGGCCTGCGGGCACCGGGGCGGCAGGTCCGACTGGTCATGGGCACGCCGGGCGACCGCACGGACGAGATCATCCGAGGGGTGGCCGAGATCGCGGCCCGCGGCGCTGACCAGGTGGTGATCGGTCACAAGGAGCACTACCTGCGGGGCCGGGACGTGGAGGGGCTGACCGCGCTGCTCCGCGAGGGCGCGTCGGCAGTTGGTGTCGGCGACGTACCGGCCTATCGCACCGAGCTCGACGGGATGCGAGCCCTGGTCGACGGGTCCGGCGGCAGGGGACGTCGTCGGCGTGATGTGCCACGCCGAGCGCACCGAGATCGCCGCCTGGCTGGGCGCCGCCGGCGCGATCGTCGACAGCCCCGAGCGGATCCGCGCCAAGGTCCTCCGCCGCTAGGCCCCGGTGTCGCCCTCATGCATCGCGGTCGACGGCTTGCGAGGCTCCCGTACGAGCTCGAGGTCATCGGGCACTCCCTGCAGGTCGACCACGTGGCCGTCGACGACCGTCAGGGACATACGGGAGCCGGCCAGGGGGAGGTTCTGCAGCGTGAAGTCCGGGAAACCAGGGGAAAGGCCGGCGCCAGCCACGCCTTGCCGCGGGGCACCCACGGGTCGAACCGCAGCAGGGACCGCATCAGGTGCAGTGGCGCAGCAGCGGCCCACGCCTGGGGCGAGCACGACGTGGGGAACGGGACCGGCTCCGAGAACTCGGACCGGTCGAACCCGCAGAACAGCTCCGGCAGCCGGCCGGCGAACGCGTCTGCGCGCGTCGAGCAGGCCGCTGGCGATCCGTTGGGCCTCGGTGACGAAGCCGTACCTCATCAGCCCCGACGCGACCAGCGCGCTGTCGTGCGGCCAGACCGAACCGTTGTGGTAGCTCATCGGGTTGTAGCGGCGCATCGACGTGGCCAGGGTGCGGACGCCCCATCCGGTGAACATCTCCGGGGACATCAGCCGTTCGGCGACGAGTCCGGCTTTGTCGTCGTCGATGATCCCGCTCCACAGGCAGTGCCCGATGTTCGACGTCAGGGAGTCGACCGGGTGCTTGTTCCCGTCGAGAGCCATCGCGAAGTAGCCCTTGTCCGGCAGCCAGAAGGTGGCGTTGAACGCCTCCTTGAGCCGGCCGGCTCGCTCGCTCCACAGCGCGGTGGCCTGCCGAGTCGCCCTCTTCCCACGCGAAGTGCGCCCGGGCCAGGAAGGCGGCGTAGCAGTACCCCTGCACCTCGCACAGCGCGATCGGAGTCGGCGGGATCGTGCCGTCGGCGGAGCTCACGCCGTCCCAGGAGTCCTTCCACCCCTGGTTGACCAGGCCGCGGTCGGTGGCCCGCTGGTACTCCACGAACAGGTCCCCGTCGCGGTCGCCGTAGTCGAGCACCCACTGGAGGGCCCGCTCGGCGTGCGGCAGCAGGGGACCCACTTCGTCACGGGCCAGGCCCCACCGGCGCAGCTCGCCGAGCAGGACCACGAACAGTGGTGTCGCATCCGCCGTGCCGTAGTAGACCGTCCGGCCGCCCAGGGCGAGCGCGGGCTCCGCCCCGAAACGGACCTCGTGCAGGATCCGGCCGGGCTCCTCCTCCGACGGCAGGTCCACGGCGTTTCCCTGCAGCCTGGCCAGTGTCTTCAGGGTGCCCAGCGCGAGCGACTGGTCGACCGGCAGCGCCATGTAGGACGTCAGCAGGGAGTCCCGCCCGAACAGCGTCATGAACCAGGGAGCCCCGGCCGCGACCACCGTGACGTCCGGTCGCTCGGGGTCGAAGATCCGCAGCGCCCCGAGGTCGACGCGGCTGCGCTCGAGGGTCCGCGCCAGGCTCGGGTCGTTCGTCGTCAGGAAGGGCGTGGTCTCACGCCACTGCCGCCAGCGCTGCGCGGCGACCGTCTCGGTCAGGGGCCGGTCGCTGGGGAACCTGGGCTCGAGGACCAGGCCGGAGAGCACCGGAAGCGCCTGGATCGTGGTGTGCCACGAGGCGCGGGCCGGGACCACCAGGTCGAACAGGAGCCCGACCGGCGACGCGACAGAGCCCGGCGCGCTCACCAGGACACCGCGGCTGGGCGTGCTGCCGCCGTAGTGGCGCTCGAGCCGCAGCCCGTCGGCCGCGACGGAGACCTCCGGGCGGGGACGGTGAGGGACTCGCGACTCCTTGACCTCGAACAGGTCGGCGAAGTCCGCGTCCACCTCGAGCATGAGCCGGACGGCCGCGGGCTCGTCCGCGAGGTTCTCCACGCGCACGTCCTCGCGCATCCCCTGACCGACGAAGCGGCTGCGTCGGACCAGCAGGGTGCTCTCGACACGTCCCGGCCTCGGCGGTGCGCGACCGACGAACGTGGCGCACCACGGCTCATCGGACATCAGCGCGAGCGACTCGACGCTCTCGCCGTCGATCGTCAGCGTCCAGCGGTCGATGATGCGCGTGTCCCGGAAGAACACGCCTTGCGAGGTGCCGTCCCGGATGTCGCCGGTGGCCTCGCAGAGACAGAAGCTGGAGCCCTCGACGAGCGTCACGCCGGCCGTGCCCCCGGCAGCGGGCTCGCCGGCGTACGACCACCCGGTCATGCGTACGTCTGGAGGGGCGGCATCTCGTCAGGCTATCGGGAGCTCGCCGGCGAACCGGGTGCTCGGGTCGAGGCACCAGGACAGCACCGGAGGCCACGGACCGAAGCCGTCCTCGATCGTGACGTGGCCTCCCGCGGGCAGGAGCTCGCTGTCCAGCCCCAGCGGCTCGCCGTAGAGGACGTGTGCCGTGCCCTCCGTGCTGTAGACGTCGTCGTCGGTGGCGACCAGCCGGACGTCGCTGCGGCTCGCAGCCCAGACCGCGGCCGGGTCGACCGGCGCGAGAAAGCCGGCCATCGCCGGGGTCGACGCCGTCACCCGCGGGCTGGGCGGCGCCACCAGCAGCACCCGGTCGGCGGGCGGCTCGGCGAGCCCCCGGTCGGCGACGTGCAGCCAGAGCAGGCAGGACAGCGAGTGGGCGACCACGACCCGCTCGCCATCGCCCATCTGCCGCCACTCCGCGCTGAAGGCCTCCAGCCACTCCTCGAGGTCCGGCCGGTCCGGAGCGGGCAGCTGGGGGTACAGCACCTGCTCGCCCTGCGCCCGCAGGCGGTCGGTGAGCCACCACTCCCAGTGCTCGACCGGACGGTGGTTCTCCCACCCGTGCAGGACGAGGAAGCGGCGCCTGCTCACTCCGGTACGACGGCAGGCGTCGCCGTGTCGGGGTCGCCGACGGCCTCGCCGAGGTGTGCGCCCGCCTGGGCCTGGTGGGACATCGTCTCGAGCTCGGCCAGGACGGCGCCGTGCTTGTCGACGCAGAGGACGACGATGTCACCCGGGTTGGCTCGTGCCATTGCCTCGTGCACCGCCTGGATCTCGTCCAGCGCGATCTCGACCTGCTTGCAGCGGGCACCCTCCGCCATCCGGGCCCGAGCGCCGTCCGCGACATGCCCGGCGACGTCGCCGCGCGCCCGGCCGCGCAGCGCGGCGTCCTCGCGGACCACGAGCACGTCGAAGTGGTCGGCAGCGACCGCTCCGAGCTCGCGCATGTCCTCGTCGCGGCGGTCGCCGGCGGTCGCGATGACGCCGATGCGCTGCGGGCGCGCCAGGTCCGACGCAGCCTCTGCCGCCTCCGCCAGCGCCTCGACGAAGTCTCCGAGCAGCCTCATGCCCGGTGCGTTGTGGCAGTAGTCGACGATGACGTTCGCCCCGGCGACGTCGATCTGGTTCAGCCGGCCGGGCGAGAGGTAGTACGACGTCGTGAACGTCCGCAGCCCTTGCCGGATGTCGTGCAGGTGCGCTCCTGCGGCGAACGCGGCGGCGGCGGCCGCCATGCAGTTCTGCACGTTCATCTTCGCCTTGCCGCCGAACGTGGAGGGCAGCAGATGGGTCCACGCGAGCTGCATCGCGCGCCGTCCGTGCCGGATGACGATCATCTCGCCGAGCTCGCCGCGGTCCAGCACCACGGCGCGGCCGCCCCGGCGGCAGTGCTCGTCGACCATCTCCCGTACGTCGCTCCCGGACTCGCGACATCGTGAACCAGACGACCTCCCCGGAGCACCGTCGGCGCATGGCCGCCACCAGCTCGTCGTCGGCGTTCAGGACCGCGAAGCCGTCCCGCGGCACCGCCTCGACCACGACCTGCTTGACGTCGCGCCAGCTGCTCCAGGGTGTCGATGCCGCGCATGCCGAGGTGGTCGGGTGCGACGTTGAGGACGACCGCGACGTCGTTGCGCTGGTAGCCCAGGCCCTCGCGCAGGATGCCGCCGCGGGCCACCTCGAAGACGGCGAAGTCGACGCGGGGGTTCTGCAGGACCATCCGGGCCGACTTCGGACCGGACGCGTCGGCCCTGATGACCAGCCGCTCGTCGATGACGATGCCGTCGGTGGAGGTCATGCCGACCTTGCGGCCCATGCCCTTGAAGACGTGGGCGATCATCCGTGAGGTGGTCGTCTTGCCGTTGGTCCCGGTGACCGCGACGACAGGGATCCGGCTGGGGCTGCCGGGCGGGAACAGCGAGTCGACGACCGGCTTGGCGACGAACTGCGGGTCCCCGACCGTCGGGTGGGTGTGCATCCGGAAGCCGGGCGCCGCGTTGACCTCGCAGATCGCGCCACCTGTCTCGCGTACGGGCTCGGCGATGTCGGGGGAGATGAAGTCGATGCCCGCCACGTCGAGACCGACGACGCGCGCGGCCTCCTCGGCGATCTCGATGTTGTCGGGATGTGCCTCCAGCGTGCGGTCGATCGAGATGCCGCCGGTCGACATGTTGCCGGTCAGCGTCAGCTTGACTGTCGTACCCTGCGGCGGCACGCCGTCCATCCCGAACCCCTGCTCGGCGACCAGCGCGACCGCGGCGTCGTCGACCTTGATCCTCGTCAGCACCTTCTCGTGGCCGACGCCGCGCCGCGGGTCGGCGTTGGTCTCGTCCACCAGCTCGCGGACCGTGTGCGCCCCGTCGCCGACGACGTGGGCCGGCACCCGCTCGGCGAGCGCGACCATCCGCCCGTCGATCACGAGCACCCGGTAGTCCTTGCCGGTCACGAACGACTCGACGACGACCCAGCCGCGCCGGCTCTGGTCCTGCGCCACGGGGAACGCGGCACGCAGCTCGTCGTCGTCGGCGATGCCCAGGACGACGCCCCGGCCGTGATTCCCGTCCAGCGGCTTGCAGACGACCGGATAGCCGATGCCGGCCGGCCACTCGCACGGCCTGGTCCGCCGTGCGCACCGACTCCGACCGAGGCACCGGCAGGCCCGCCGCCGCGAGCAGCCGGGTCGGTGAGCTCCTTGTCGCCCGCGATGTCCACCGCCAGCGCCGAGGTGTTGGACGTCATGGTCGCGCGGATCCTGCGCTGGTGGACGCCCTGCCCCAGCTGGACGAGGGAGTACTGGTTGAGCCGCAGCCACGGGATGTCCCGCGAGACGGCCTCGTCCAGGATCGCCTGGGTCGACGGGCCGAACGCCGTCCGCTCCGCCTGCACGAGGAAGCGCTCGAGCTCCGCGTCGAAGTCGAACTCCGGGTCCGGCTGCACGAGGTGGTTGACCAGCCGCACCGCCAACGTCCCGGCGGCCAGCGCGACCTGCTCGTCGACGTAGCCGTAGATGACGTTGTACTGACCGCGGACGCCGGTGCCGCGGGTCTTGCCCCGCCGGGTGTCGTGCCCCGCCTCCTGCTGGAGCTGCAGCGCGGTGTGCTCGGCGACGTGGCCGAGCCAGGTGCCCTCCTTGAGCCGCTCGAGGAACCCGCCGCGGTGGCCGCGCGAGCAGGAGTGCTGGGCGATCCCCGGCAGCGCCTCGACCAGACCGTCGACGAAGCCGGGGATCGTGTCGGACGGATGGTCCTCCAGGGAGCCGAGGTCGACGAGGAGGTGGATCGCGGGCTCGTACGACCACAGGTTCGGCCCGCGGTACACCCTGGTCTGCAGGATCGCGAGGTCCGGATGTGCGCTGCTCATCGGTCGTCGTCCTCCTCCGTCTGGTGCCTGAGCTGGTGCGCCAGATGCTCCTCGACGAACGACACGAGCCGCGCGCTCGACGAGGTCGAACCGCGCCCCCGACGGCAGCGTGTGCACGACCACCCCGGACAGCAGCAGCGGCGCACCCAGCTCGGCGAGATGAGCGTCGCTGACCGCTCGGGAACCGTCGGCGACGAAGACGCAGCCGCCCCGACGACCTCCAGCGTCACGGCCACCGCGGACGACGGCCGCCGTGTCCTCGTCGACGCCCATCCCGAGCAGGCGCGGCGACCGGGCCACCAGGGAGAGCAGGCGGGCGTACCGGTTGCGCTGTGCGAAGTGCTGGTCGACGACGACGTCGCGGCAGCAGGCCCAGCCCGGCCGCGGAGGCAGTCGTGCCCTGGCGTGGCGAGTCGACGTCCTCGCCGAACGCGATCATGTGCTCGCTGACGGCGCTCGCCCCGGCGGAGGTGCCCCCGACCACTGCGCCGCGGCCGTACGCCGCCGTGACCGCCGCACCGAACGCGGTCCCGGCGACGACTGCGGTGAGCTTGAGCTGGTTGCCGCCGGTCATGAACACAGCGTCGACGTCGGCCAGGGCGGCGGCGACCGCCGGGTCGTCAGCCTGGGCACGCGTCTCGGGTCTGAGTCGGACCACTGACCCCGCACCGAGGTCGCGGAAAGTCTCCTCGTAGGCGTCCAGGACCTCGGGTCCCAGCGCCGACGCGGTGGCGACCACGGCAACCCGTGCCCCGTCCCCGCCGGCGAGGCGCAGGAACTCGCGCAGCACCACGCGGTCACCGGTCCGGTCCTCCGCACCACCGATCACGCACAGTGTCCCGTCCGAGACGGGCCGGTCCGGTCGGTGATCCACGGGGGCGAGCCTAGGGGGACCTCTGCGGAGGCGGCACGATGTGGTCATGACCGACCCCTCCGGTGGCCCCCGCCGCACTGTCGTCCTGGTCCGGCACGCCAAGGCGGAGAGTGGCGAGGAGGGGGCCGACCACGAGCGCCGGCTCACCGAGAGGGGCCGTCGGGCAGCAGCCGAGGCCGGTCAATGGCTCGCCGGCCGCGTCCCCGCGCCCGACGCTGTGTGGTGCTCGTCAGCCGTGCGGGCGGTCCAGACCTGGGACGCGATGGCACCGTCGCTGCGGGCGCCCCGACCGGCGGTCGAGCGCGATCTCTACCTCACCGGAGCCCGGGAGCTGGCCGAGCGGCTCTCCGGGGTGACCGGCTCCGTGGTGGTCGTGGGGCACAACCCGACCATGGAGCATCTCCTCGCGATCTTCGTGGATGAGCTGCGCGGCTTGCGGCCCGGCGCGGTCGCCATCGTCGACGTCGGGGAGGGCAGGCTCGTCGAGATGTGGGAGCCGGGCCGCTGACGGATGTCAGTGGCGCACGGCATGCTCGGCTCATGCCAGAGATCCCAGCAGAGAACTTCTCTCCCCTCTGGAGCGACGACAACCGACAAGAGGTGCCGCCCACGGGTGACGAGCGTGCCGTGCTCACCGGGTTCCTCGACTGGCACCGCGAGACCTTCGAGGCGAAGTGCCGCGGGGTCCCTCCGGAACGGCTGTCGGACAAGGTCGTCCCGCCGTCGGACCTCAGCCTGCACGGACTGGTGCGACACCTCGCCGCCGTCGAGCGCTGGTGGTTCCGCATCCAGCTCGCCGGCGAGGACGTCCCGATGCTGTTCTACTCCGACGACGACCCCGACCAGGACTTCGAGTCGCTCGACGGCGGCGTCGGGGAGGCCGTGGAGATCTGGCGTGAGGAGTGCGAGCGCTCGCGTGCCGTCGTCGCCGCAGCGATCCCTGGACGACACCGGCACGAGGATCCGCGACGGTTCGCCGTTCTCAGTGCGCTGGCTGCTCGTCAGTCACATCGCGGAGTACGCCCGCCACAACGGTCATGCTGACCTGCTCCGTGAGCGCATCGACGGTGCGACCGGCGCCTGAGCCCAGCGCCGCGCCGGGATGGTGGGTCCGGGCGCTGGATCGATGTCCCGGCGCCGCTGGTCTGCCGAAACGCGGGCGGGGTCCATTCCAGCAGGGCGGGTGACGAAACATCTCCTAGGAGGTGATGAAGATGCCAAACTGCGGATTCTGCGGGCACCCGGGCGTGCACGTCGAGTCGTTCGCCCGAGGGTCGGCGCCGAAGCGCTGTAGGTCCTGTGCCGAATGCAAGCGCAAGGCGGAGGCTGAGACGCCCGAGCGGTAGCCGGGTCAGGTCGGCGCACCCCTCCGAGTGCGCCGGCCGCTCGGCCCGACGTCCGCGGGTCGTGACCGGGGCAGCACCTAGCCGGGCCGGACACCGGAGGGGCCTGCGTCCTGTTGGCGCGAGCTCTCGCGGTGCCGGTGGCGGCCGCGCAGGTGGCTGCGTGCCGGCAGTGGCAATGCTCGCAGTCGTGAACCGTGCGGCACTGCCGACGCGGCAAGGCACAGCGCCGCACCCCGCGACACGCCGAAGTGGACCGGTTGTGCGCGGCGAGCCGCGCCGGGTGGCCGGTCCACTTCGGGCGTGATGGGTGCGGGAAGGTCAGGCTCGCTCGTTCCGCAGCGCCCAGGGGTGCAGGACGGCGTAGACGGCCTGCGTCATCGGCACCGCCACACCGTGCTCCGCGGCCCGCTGGACGACGACACCGTGCAGCGCCTCGAGCTCCATGCGGCGACCGGCCACGAGGTCGTCGTGCAGCGACGAGAAGCTGCCTGGCTCCACGGTGCGGCCCAGCTCGAGAGCCCGCTGCACGGCGGCTGCGGGGAGCGGGTGGCCGTCCGCGGCCGCGACGGCCGCCACCTCCTCGACGATCGCCCGGAAGGCGGACCAGCCGGCGGCGGTGGACCTGATGTCGCCGATCGGCAGCCGCACGGCTGCGGTCATCCCCGGCCTGTGCGCAGATGAACGCCAGCTTGGCCCACAGGACGGTCCTGATGTCCGACGACAGCTCGGCGCCGAAGCCGGCGGCGTGGCAGCTCTCGAGGAGGCGCTGCGCAGCGCTCCGTGCTGTGCCCGTCCAGCTCGCCGAAGGTGATGCTCGTCGGTCCTCCGGTGTGCACCACGACCCCCGGCTCGCCGATGCCCGCGAAGATGAAGGCAGCTCCGCCGACCACGTGCTGCGTGCCGACGGCCGCGGCGAGCTTCTCCTCGTTGTCGACGCCGTTCTGCAGCGAGAGCACGGCGGTGCCGTCGCCCAGCAGGGGTGCCAGACGCGCCGCTGCCGACTCGGTGTCGTAGGACTTCACGCAGAACAGCACGTAGTCGCAGACGCCGACGTCCGCGGGGTCGTCGGTCGCGGCCACCTCGACCGTGAAGTCCCCGGCGACGCTGCGGACGCGCAGGCCGAGCCGGCGCAGCGCGGCCAGGTGCGCCCCGCGCGCGATGAGCCGGACGTCGGCGCCCGCCTGGGCCAGCCGACCACCGAAGTAGCCGCCGACCCCGCCTGGCGCCGTAGACCGCTACCCGCATGCCCGCATCCTGCCCCGAGCACCGGTGCGGCACCACCTCAGGTCGGCGGAGTCACGACCTGCAGACCCTCGGCCGCGTCGGCGTCCTCGATCTCCTCGCGGCTGATGCCGAGCAGGAACAGGATCGCGTCCAGGTAGGGGAGGTTCAGCGCCGCGTCGGCGGCCTCGCGCACCACCGGCTTGGCGTTGTAGGCGATGCCGAGCCCGGCCCGGGCCAGCATGTCGAGGTCGTTGGCGCCGTCCCCGATCGCGACGGTCTGCGACACCGCGACGCCCGCCTCCCGGGCGAAGCGCTCCAGCGCCTCCGCCTTGCCCGCGCGGTCCACCACCGGCCCGACGAGCTCACCGGTGAGCCTCCCGGCCACCACCTCGAGGGTGTTCGCCGCCGAGTAGTCGATGCCCAGCTCGGCCACCAGCGCGTCGGTGACCTGGGTGAAGCCGCCGCTGACCACCGCGATCCGGTAGTCGAGCCGCTTCAGCGTCCGCACGAAGGTCCGGGCGCCCCGGGCGAGCTGCAGGTCACGGCGTACGTCGTCAAGAGCCGTGGCCGGGACCCCGGCGAGCAGCCGGACGCGAGCCCGCAGCGACGCGACGAAGTCGAGCTCGCCGCGCATCGCTCGTTCCGTCACCTCGGCCACCTCGGCGGCGCAGCCCGCGTGCTCGGCGAGCATCTCGATGACCTCGCCCTGGACGAGGGTCGAGTCGACGTCCAGGACGACGAGCCGCTTGGCCCGCCGGTGCAGCCCGGAGCGCTCGACAGCGACGTCGACGCCCAGCGTCGATGCGGCGAGGGCCAGCTGGCGCCGCAGCAGGGCGGGATCCGCGCCCGAGACCTCGAGCTCGACCGCGGTGACCGGGTACCGGGCGATCCGCACGATCCGGTCGATGTTGCCCCCGTAGTCGGCGATGCAGCCCGCCACGCCGCCCAGCGCCGCCGGCCGTAGCGGGTGCCCGAGGACCGTCACGTGGCTGCGGCCGCGGCGCTGCGCGCCGCCCTCGTCGGGGACGGCCGATACCTCGACCTCCATCCCGAGGGGCGTGAGCGCCTCCTCGAGGGCGGTCCGGACCCGACCCTCGGTGCCGGCGGCCGCCCCGAGCAGCACCCCGAGCACCAGCCGTCCGCGGATCACGACCTGCTCGACGTCGTGGACCGTCATGTCCCACGTCGCGAGCGTGCCGAGCAGGGCGGACGTCACACCCGGCCGGTCCTTGCCGGTGACGGTGACGAGGAGGCTGCCGCGAGCGGGTGCGGTCATGACGGGGTCACGCTACTGGGCGGCGAGCAGCTAGACCCGGACGCGCTGGCCCTTGCCCACCACGGTGATCCCGCCCTCGGACACGACGAAGCCGCGGGCCAGGTCCTCCTCGCGGTCGACGCCGATCCGGGCCTTCTCCGGGACGACGACGTTCTTGTCGAGGATCGCGTTGCGGACGACGGCCTTCCGGCCGACCGTGACGTGGTCCATCAGCACGCTGCCGGTCACCTCGGCCCAGGAGTGCACGGTGACCCACGGCGACAGGATCGACTGCTCGACCTTGCCGCCGGAGACGACCGCGCCGCTCGACACGAACGAGTCGATCGCGCGGCCGACCCGTCCCTCGGAGTTGTGGACGAACTTCGCGGGCGGGAGCGGCTCGTGCGCGGTGTAGATCGGCCAGTCGTGGTTGTAGAGGTTGAACACCGGGTGCACCGCGATGAGGTCGGCGTGCGCGTCGTAGAAGGCGTCCAGGGTGCCGACGTCCCGCCAGTAGTCGCGGTCGCGCTCGGTGGAGCCCGCCACGTCGTTGTCCCGGAAGTCGTAGACGTGGGCCTGGCCCTGCTCGACGAGCATCGGGATGATGTTTCCGCCCATGTCGTGCTTGCTGCTCGGGTCGAGCGCGTCCCGGCGCAGCGCATCGAGCAGCACGTCGGTCGTGAAGACGTAGTTGCCCATGGAGGCGTAGACCTGCTCCGGCGCGTCGGCCAGGCCGACCGCGTCGGTCGGCTTCTCACGGAAGGCGGCGATCTGGCGGCGGTCCTTGGCGGTCTCGATGACGCCGAACTGGTCGGCCAGGGCGATCGGCTGCCGGATCGCCGCGACCGTGACGCCCGCCCCCGACTCGACGTGCTGGCGGACCATCTGGCTGGGGTCCATCCGGTAGATGTGGTCGGCGCCGAACACGATGACGTGGGAGGGCTGCTCGTCGCCGATCAGGTTGAGGCTCTGGTAGATCGCGTCGGCCGACCCGGCGAACCACCGCGGCCCGAGTCGCTGCTGCGCGGGCACCGGGGCGATGTAGTTCCCGAGCATCGCGGACAGCCGCCAGGTGGAGGAGATGTGCCGGTCCAGGCTGTGGCTCTTGTACTGCGTGAGCACCACGATCTTGCGGTAGCCGGCGTTGACCAGGTTGGACAGGACGAAGTCGATGAGCCGGTAGATCCCCCCGAAGGGCACGGCCGGCTTCGCGCGGTCGGCGGTCAGCGGCATCAGCCGCTTGCCCTCACCTCCCGCTAGGACGATCGACAGGATCCGTTCCGGCATGTGCGCACGCTACCCCTGCTGGTCCACAATCACGCCATGCGCGTCGACCTGCTCACCCGCGAGTACCCGCCCGAGGTCTACGGCGGTGCCGGGGTCCATGTGGAGTACCTCGCCCGCGAGCTGCGTCGGCTGGTCGACGTCCGCGTCCACTGCATGGGTGGGCCGCGGTCCGAGGAGGGCGTCACGGCGTACGACGTCCCGGCCGGCCTCGCCGACGCCAACGCCGCCCTGCGAACCCTCGGCACCGACCTGACGATGGCGGCCGGCTGCGAGGGGACCGACCTGGTGCACTCGCACACCTGGTACGCCAACATCGCGGGGCACCTCGCCGGGCTCCTGCACGGCGTGCCGCACGTGATGAGCGCGCACAGCCTGGAGCCGCTGCGGCCGTGGAAGGCCGAGCAGCTCGGCGGGGGCTACGCGCTCTCGTCCTGGGCCGAGCGCACCGCGGTCGAGGCGGCCGACGCCGTCATCGCCGTCTCGGCCGGGATGCGCGACGACCTGCTGAGCTGCTACCCGGACGTCGACGCCGGACGGGTGCACGTGGTGCACAACGGCATCGACACCGAGGAGTACCAGCCCGACACGGGCACCGACGTCCTGCAGCGGCACGGCATCGACCCGGACCGGCCCGTCGGTGGTTTTCGTCGGGCCGGATCACCCGCCAGAAGGGCCTGCCGCACCTGCTGCGCGCCGCCCTGTCCCTCGACCCGTCGGTGCAGCTGGTCCTCTGCGCCGGAGCCCCCGACACCGACGAGATCCTGGCCGAGGTCACCGTCCTCGTGGAGGAGCTGCGCCGCGACCGGGACGGCGTCGTGTGGGTGCAGCAGATGCTGCCCAAGCCGGACGTCATCCAGATCCTGAGCCACGCGACGGTGTTCGCCTGCCCGTCGGTCTACGAGCCGATGGGCATCGTCAACCTCGAGGCGATGGCCTGCGAGGTCCCCGTGGTGGCGACGTCGACCGGCGGCATCCCCGAGGTCGTGGCCGACGGCGAGACCGGGCTGCTGGTGCCCGATCGAGCAGGCGGCCGACGGCAGCGGGACGCCCCTGGACCCGTCCCGGTTCGAGGCGGACATCGCGGCCGGGCTCACCGAGGTGCTCGACGACCCCGACCGGGCCAGGGTGATGGGGGAGGCGGGCCGGCGCCGGGCCGTGGAGTCGTTCTCCTGGGCGTCGATCGCGACCCGCACGCTGGACCTCTACCGCACGCCTGCTCTGACCGTCACACCGGCGGAGGGCTGCACGCCGCCTCGAGCGCCCGGCGGGCGGCGGCGTGCAGGTCGCGCAGCACCTCTGACCGGGCCGCCATCTCGCCCGCGCTGACGGCGGCCCCGTCGCCCGACCGGGCCACCTCGACGATCGTCGAGGACCCGCAGGGCCTGCTCGAGCACCCCATGCGCCTCGGCGCCGGCGGACAGCGGGAGCGCCGGGCGGGCCGACGAGGACCGCGCGGCAAGCACCTCGGCGGCCACCGGCTCCCACCGGGCGACGTCCATGCGGGCGAGCTCGTCGGCACAGTGCCGCATCACCCCGGTCAACGCGCGGGACGCATCCCGCACGGTGAGCGGCGCTGCCCGGCCCGGCGGCCACCGGGTGGACCGACCAGGTGGCCCGCGACTCGCAGAGCAGCCCGAGCGCGGGGACCACCGACGGTCGAGGACGGCCTCGCCGCGGCCCACCGCGCGCTCGTTGAACGCGGCGGGACCGGGGAGGCCGCTGGCGTCGCCGGGGACCGGCAGCACCAGCCGCAGCCCGGACACGCCGAGCGACCTCAGCCGGGCGAAGGCGTAGGCGAGGTTGACCGCGCCGGGCTCGTCGGGCAGCCCGACGACACGGTGGCCGCCCTCGCGCGCGCCGCGCACCTCGTCAGCAGCCTCGTCCGGGCTGACCGCCCCGACGATCGCCGCGCTGCCCCATGCCGCCAGCCGGCCAGCGCTCGTGAGCTCCCGCACGCCGGTCAGGGTAGATCGCGCGCCGCTGGATAGGTTGAGCCACATGTCCGACGTGCTGGCCTTCTCCGGGGTGAGCGTCCTGCGGGAGGGTGCGACACTGCTGGACTCCCTCGACTGGGACGTCGCCGAGGGGGAGCGCTGGGTGATCCTCGGCCCCAACGGCGCCGGGAAGACGACGCTGCTGCAGCTCGCCTCGGCCAACCTGCACCCGAGCCGGGGCAGCGCCGAGATCCTCGGGGAGACCCTCGGTGCCGTCGACGTGTTCGAGCTGCGGCCGCGCATCGGGCTCTCCAGCGCTGCGCTCGCCGACCGGCTGCCCGCTCGTGAGACGGTCCTCGACGTCGTGCTCACCGCGTCGTGGGCGGTGGTCGGGAGGTGGCGCGAGCAGCTACGACGAGCTGGACTCGACGCGTGCCGAGGAGCTCCTCGGAGCCCTCGGTGTCGCCCACCTCGCCGACCGGCGGTTCGGGACGCTGTCCGAGGGCGAGCGGAAGCGGGTCCAGATCGCTCGCGCGCTGATGACCGACCCCGAGCTGATGCTGCTCGACGAGCCGGCGGCCGGCCTCGACCTCGGTGGCCGCGAGGACCTGGTCCGGCGGCTGGGCGACATCGCCGCTGACCCCGACGCCCCCGCCCTGGTGCTGGTGACCCATCACGTCGAGGAGATCCCGGCCGGCTTCACCCATGTTCTGCTGCTGCGCGGCGGCCAGGTCGTCGCGGCCGGGCCGATCGAGCGCACCCTCACCGCGGAAGCACTGGCCGCAGACCTTCGGTCTCGCCCTCGAGCTCGGCCGCTCCGCGCACCGCTGGACGGCCCGCGCCGTCTGAGGGGCGGAACGAGCGAGGGGGCGCGGCGCGTTGGCCGGGTGACGGTGTCCGCTCTCAATAGGATGGCGACGTGGACGGCTTCGGGGACTACGACTGGGTCGCGTGGATCGGTCTCGCCGTCGTCCTCGGCATCGTCGAGGTCACGACCCTCGACCTGGTCTTCGCGATGCTGGCCGCCGGCGCCTTCGCGGGAGCCGTCACCGCGATGATCACCGACCAGATCCTCGCTGCAGGTCCTGGTCGCGCTGGTGGTGTCGGTCGCGATGCTGGCCGTGGTCCGCCCCCTGGCGCTGCGCCACCTGCGCACTCCGCTCGCGATCCGCACCGGCACCGCCGCCCTCGTCGGCGAGCGCGGGCTGGTCCTCGAGCCGGTCGACGGCGAGACGGGCCGGATCAAGCTCAAGGGTGAGGTGTGGTCGGCCCGCGCCTACGACCCACGCACCAGCATCGAGGCGGGTCGCCACGTGGAGATCGTGCAGATCGACGGCGCCACGGCGGTCGTCTACGAAACGGAGCTCTAGATGGAATCGCTCGTCGTGCTCGGCGTCGCGGCAGTCGATCGTGCTGATGGTGCTCATCGCGCTGGCCAAGACCGTGCGGATCGTCCCGCAGGCCCGGGCCGGGGTGGTCGAGCGGCTGGGCCGCTACTCCCGCACCCTGTCGCCGGGCCTGTCGATCCTGGTGCCGTTCATCGACCGCCTCCGTCCCCTGATCGACCTGCGCGAGCAGGTCGTCTCGTTCCCGCCGCAGCCGGTCATCACCGCCGACAACCTGGTGGTCGGCATCGACACGGTCATCTACTTCCAGGTGACCGACGCCAAGGCCGCGACCTACGAGATCGCCAACTACATCCAGGGCGTCGAGCAGCTGACGGTCACGACCCTGCGCAACGTGGTCGGCAACCTCAACCTCGAGGAGACGCTGACCTCCCGCGACCACATCAACGCGGCGCTGCGCGGCGTGCTCGACGAGGCCACCGGCAAGTGGGGCATCCGGGTCAACCGGGTCGAGATCAAGGCGATCGACCCGCCCACCTCCATCCAGGACTCGATGGAGAAGCAGATGCGCGCCGACCGCGAGAAGCGCGCCACGATCCTCACGGCGGAGGGCTTCAAGCAGTCGCAGATCCTCACCGCCGAGGGCGAGCGGCAGGCCTCGATCCTCAAGGCCGAGGGTGACGCGCAGGCCGCCGTGCTGCGCGCGGACGGTGAGGCCCAGGCCATCCAGAAGGTCTTCGACGCCATCCACGCCGGCAACCCGGACCAGAAGCTGCTCGCCTACCAGTACCTCCAGGTGCTGCCGAAGATCGCGCAGGGCGACGCCAACAAGGTCTGGATCGTGCCGAGCGAGCTGGGCGAGGCGCTCAAGGGCATCGGCGGGGTGCTCGGCGGCGTCGCAGCCCCCGTTGTGGACTCCGCCACACCAAACACGCCGTAGGTCCGGTGTGTCGGCGTCCACACGTACGGTGGTCAGGCGCCGTCGCGCTCGGCGTACTGCCCGGCCAGCTTGAGCACCAGGGCGACGTACCAGTCGGCGTGGTTGTAGTGCCACACGGCGCGCTCCAACGCGTGCCCGCCGCGGCCGGCGCCGTTCGCGCACAGGTAGTGCGCGGCGCTGAAGACCGCGTCCGCCGGGTCCCGGATGTCCCGGTCGCCGTCGCCGTCGCCGTCCACGGCGTACGCCTCGAAGGTCGCCGGCATGAACTGCATCGGCCCCTGCGCCCCGGCGTAGGACGTGTTCGTGTTCGCCCCGTGCCCGGACTCCACCTGTCCGACGGCGGCCAGCAGCGTCCATGACATGCCGCGGCAGGTGCGCGCGGCGGCGACGTACAAGCGCGCGGAACGCGGCGGGGATCGCGCTCGCGCGGGCGGTCGACACCCGCGCCGCCCCAGCGGCGTCGACGGCGGCGTTGAGCGCGGCGACCTGCGCCAGCAGGTCCTGAGCCTGCTGAAGGTCGCTGGCCCGTTCGGAGAGGGCGGCCAGCTCGACGGCGAGCTCGTCGATGACGGCGCGCAGCTCCTCGTACCGCTGCTGCACCTCGGACGCCGTGGTCGTGCGGGTCTCGGCGGCCGCCTGCAGCCGGTCGGCCCGGTCCTGCAGGTCCTCGGTGGTGGTGCTGGAGGCGTTCAGGGCCGCCGCCCCGACGGCTACCAGATCGCTGCACGTAGACCACCCGGCCATCGCGTCCACCGGGCCGCCGGCGTCGAGCACGCTCGCGTAGAGGGCGGCCGCGCCGCCGGTCATGTAGATGGCGCGGACCCGGTCGGTCTCGGCGTCCCGGTGCTGGGCTTCGAGCGCCACGGCCTGGTCGGCCACCTGCTCGGCGGTCAGGCTGCGGGTGACCCCGACGGCGAGCCGGCCCAGAGCACGGTCGTAGGCGGCCAGCGCCTTCTCGACCCGCGGCTGCATCGCGTCCATGCGAGCCGCCACCGCGCGAGCCTCCGCCCGCGCCTCCTCCGCCGTCTCGGCCCGTGCGGGCGCGCTCGGCAGGCCGGCGAGCAGGACGACGCCGACCACCAGCGCGGTGACACGACGAGGCCCCATCACCCCTGGTACGTCGGCGCCGGAGCCCCCAGCCTTGACCGCAGCCGGTTTGCACCGGAGACGGGGCGCCGTGAAGATCGCGGGCGTGGTGGCTGGATCGGACGCGTGAGCCTCTGGGAGGCCGTTGCTGTCGCGCTCGCCGGGCTCGCCGCCGGCACCATCAACACCGTGGTCGGGTCCGGCACCCTGGTCACCTTCCCTGTCCTGCTGGCCGTGGGCTACCCCCCGGTCCTCGCCAACGTCACCAATACCGTCGGTCTGGTCCCCGGGTCCCTCAGCGGCGCCATCGGCTACCGGAAGGAGCTGGCCGGGCAGGCGCGGCGGCTCGCCCGGCTGGCCGTCGCGTCGGTCCTCGGTGGGCTGACCGGTGCCCTGCTGCTGCTGGTCCTGCCCGACGCGGCGTTCCAGACCATCGTCCCGGTGCTGATCGGCCTGGCCTGCGTGATGGTCGTGGTCCAGCCGTGGGTCGCCGCCCGGCTGCGCGAACGGCACGGCGGGCACCGCTGCCACGGCGGCCCCGCTGCTGTACCTCGGCATCTTCGCTGGCCGGCATCTACGGCGGCTACTTCGGCGCCGCCCAGGGCGTCCTGCTGATCGCGGTCATGGGCCTGCTGCTCGACGAGCACCTGCAGCGGATCAACGCCGCGAAGAACGTGCTCGCGCTGCTGGTCAACGGCGTCGCCGCCCTGCTGTTCATCGCTGGTCACCGACGTGGCCTGGTCGGCCGCCGGGCTGATCGCGCTCGGCTCGACGGTCGGAGGGCAGGTCGGGGCACTGTTCGGCCGCCGGGTCCCGGCAGCCGATCCTGCGTGCCCTGATCGTCGTCGTCGGCCTGGTGGCGATGGTGCAGATCCTCGCCCTCTGACCCGGCCGGGAGCCTTCGCCGCCCGACGGCCTGCGACGATCGCTGTCGTGCCAGGACGGGTCGAGCGCGTGGAGGCGAGCTCACCAGCACTTGGCGACTACGTCGGGCTCACCGACGTGGACCTGCGGCGGCGCCGCGAGCCGGCCGAGGGACTCTTCGTCGCCGAGGGCGAGAAGGTCATCCGGCGCGCCGTCGGCCGCCGGGTACCCGGTGCGGTCGCTGCTGCTCGAGGAGAAGTGGCTGCCAGGGCTGGCCGACCTGGTCGAGCGGCTCGACGTGCCGGTCTACCTCGCGGACCGCGCAGACGCTCGAGGCGGTCACCGGCTACTCCGTCCACCGTGGCGCGCTCGCGGCGATGTCCCGGTTGCCGTTGCCTCCGCCGCTGACTGGCCGGCGCGGCCGCGCACCTGCCGTCCTCGAGGACCTGGTCGACCACACCAACGTCGGCGCGGTCTTCCGCAGCGCTGCCGGGCTCGGCGTCGACGCGGTCCTCGTCAGTCCGCGCTGCGCCGACCCGCTCTACCGCCGGTCGGTCAGGGTGTCCATGGGCGCCGTCTTCTCGGTGCCGTGGTCCCGCCTCGACACCTGGCCGGGCGGCCTGCGCGACGTACGGGATCTAGGTTTCTCGGTGCTGGCCCTGACGCCGGCGCTCGACGCCAGGCCGCTCGACGAGCTGCCCGCCGAGGCGACCGCGCGATGCGCGCTGGTCCTCGGCGCCGAGGGCGCGGGCTCTCGGACCGCGCGCTGGCGATCGCCGACCACCGGGTGCGCATCCCGATGTCCGGTGGCGTCGACTCGCTCAACGCCGCAGCCGCTGCCGCGGTCGCGTTCTACGCGATCGGGCTCAGAGCCGGCGGTAGCGCGCCTCGGCCACGCGTAGGCGCCGAAGCAGATCAGGCCGAGCGCCGCGGCCATCAGCAGGAACTGGCCGAACGGCGCCTCCGCGATGCTCTTGAGCGCGACGTCGAAGCCCGCGGCCTTGCCCGGCTCGTGGTCCATCGCCGCCTTGATGACAAAGATGCCGACGAGTGCGAAGACGAGTGCCACGGGCGACGTAGCCGACCTGCCCGAGGCGGCGTACGGCGTTGAAGGTTGTGCGGCTCATCCGCCCGGTGTCGAGGTGCTTCTCGAAGTCGGTCTTGAGCCCGCGGATCGTCAGGCCGATCGCGACCGCGATGATGACCAGGCCGGCGACGAAGACCATCGCCTGGCCGCCCGGCCACTTCAGCACCTTCGCCGTCATCTGTGCGCTGCTCGCCGCACGACGAGCTCGACGTGACCGTCTTGAAGGCCAGGACGGCGAAGCACGAGGTAGACCAGCGCCGTTCGCTGCCGAACCGATCCGCTTGACGGTGCGCTTCTTCTCGTCCGTCTCGTCCCGGCGGCCCCAGGCGGCCTCGGTGAACCGCCACAGGGCGTAGCCCGTGAAGCCGATGACCATCAGCCAGAGCACGACGCTGCCGCCCGGCTGCTCCGCGACCGCCTGCAATGCCCCCTTCTGGTCGGCCTGCTCGGAGTCACCGAGCGCGATCTGGAAGGCGAGGATGCCGATCAGGGCGTAGACCAGGCCCTTGGCGAGGAAGCCGACCCGCGCCGCCTTGTTGATGCGCCGCTGTTGGCCGCCTGGCGGGCCGCGCTGCTGGCAGCGGTGGACGGACCGGTCGAGAGATTGGCGGACATGCAGGTCTCCTCTGCGGCAGGGTCGGACAACCGGCTCTACCCGCTGCGGCACGGGTGAAGCCTAGGATCGAACAGTGGAGTGGTGCGGGTCCGATCGGACGTCGTCCGTACGTCGGCTGCCGACCGCTGTCGCCGCCCTCGCCGTGCCCTGCTGCTGAGCGCCTGTGCTGCGGAGCCGACCGGCCCGCGGGGCTCAGCGTTGCCGGTCCGAGGCACCGCGCCCCCTCGTCGCACACGCACTCACCGGGCACCCCGCCACACGATCACGCGACGAGTGGCGTCGACCACGGCTGCCCGGCCGGCCGCGGCTCCGTTGCGGCGGGGCGAGCGGTTGGCGACGCTGCGGCTGCCGGGCGGTCCCTACCAGCCGTCGGCCCCAGCGGGAGGAACCGACGACTACCGGTGCTTCCTGGTCGACCCGGGGTTGGAGCGGACGCGTTCGTCACCGGCTCGGACGTGCTGCCGGGCAACGCGGCGGTCGTCCACCACGCGATCCTGTTCACGGTGCCGCCCTCCCAGGTCCCGGCCGCGGAGCAGCAGGACGCCGCGACGCCGGGGGAGGGCTGGACCTGCTTCGGGGGGACCGGCCTGCCGGGCGCCGGCGGTGCCGACGACAGCCTGAACTCGGCTCCCTGGCTGGCCGGCTGGGCACCGGGCAGCGGCGAGACGGTGCTGCGGGCACGCACCGGGAAGTGGCTGGAGGCAGGCAGCCAGATCGTGCTGCAGCTGCACTACAACCTGCGGGCCGGCGACGCCCCCGACGACACGGCCGTCCGGCTGCGACTGATGCCGGGGACAGCCGACCTACGCCGGCTGGAGACCATGCTGCTCGTCGCGCCGGTGGAGCTGCCCTGCACCGCCGAGGAGACCGGTCCGCTGTGCGACCGCACCCGGTCGGTGCTCGACCTGGCGAGCCGGGTCGGCTCCGACGCGGGACGCACCGTGTCGGGCCTGCAGCTGCTCTGCGGCGGGGACATCGCGGCGCCTCGGGCCGGGACCGACGCAGAGCTGCGAGCGGCGGGCGCCGGCGGACATGGTGGTCCGGTCGGTGGCCGGCCACATGCATCTGCTCGGCCGGTCCATCAGCGTCGACCTCGAGCCCGGCACCAGCGACGAGCAGCGGCTGCTCGACCGTACGGTCTGGGACTTCGACGACCAGAGCGCGACGCCCCTGGAGCGGCCGGTCCGGGTCCAGCGAGGAGACACCCTGCGGGTGACCTGCACCCATGACGCCGCGCTGCGGTCGATGGTGCCGGAGCTCGCCGACGTGGAGCCGCGCTACGTGACCTGGGGAGAGGGCACGACAGACGAGATGTGCCTCGGCATCGTGCTCTACACCCGTAACTGATACCGGTACGCCGGGTCAGCGCGACGGGCGTGCCAGCGGGCCAGCAGGTCGGCCTCCTGCTCGGCGGGCAGGCCGGGCTGGCTCGGCCGCTGGGCCTGGTCGTCTGGATCCAGGCCCAGCGTGTCGCGGACCGTCTCGGCCAGCGGCCGGGGCCGCAGCCCGGTGCCCGTCGCCCGGGCCGGGTCGGCGGCCATCGACAGCACGCCCGGGTCGTCGGCGCTCCACAGCGGCAGCGCACCGTCGTCCAGACCCTCGGCGAGCAGGAAGCCCGCGTCGACCCAGGTCAGCGTCGTGCCCGGCGGGGACGACGGCGTCGCGGATCGCGCGCCAGCTGGTCGCCGTAGGAGAACGGCGGCGCGCGGGCTCACCGCGTGGAACGGGCCGGACGCTCGCTGCTCGAGCAGGCCGACCATCCAGGCCGCCATGTCCCGCACGTCGATGACCTGAGCCGGCGCGTCGGCCGGCCCGGGCGCGAGCACCTCGCCGCCACGGGCCAGCCGCTCGACCCACCACGGGAAGCGCCAGGTGTAGTCGTCCGGGCCGACCACGTAGGTGGGCCGGACGACGATGCTCCCGCGGCCGAAGCGGTCGGCGGCGGCGCGCTCGCAGAGAACCTTCAGCCCGCCGTACGTCGTGTCGGTGACGTCCTCGGTGCTGGGGTCGTCGAGCTCGGCCAGCGGGGCGTCCTCCGTGAAGCCGGCGCGCTCGGGCGCTGCGTACGCGGAGACGCTGGACACCAGCAGGTAGCGCCCGCCGCGGTCGCCCAGGACGTCGGCGAGCTGCTGGACGTGCCGCGGGACATAGGCGCAGGTGTCGACCGTCGCGTCCCATTGACCGTCGGCGAGGGCGGAGAGGTCCTCGTTGCGGTCGCCGGTGCGCTGCTCGACCCGGTCGTCGCCGGCGAACAGCCCGGGCCCGGTGACCCACGGTGGAACACGGTGACCTGGTGGCCGCGGTCGAGGGCCTGCTGGACGAGATGGCGGCCGATGAACCGGGTGCCGCCGACGACGAGGATGCGCATCGGCGGGACGCTATCGCAGCAGGTGAGCGGTACCGGCCGCGGCGACGGCCCAGAGCAGGCTGGCCAGGGTCCCGATGATGAACGTCTCGGGCGCGTTGGTCTCGCGCAGCTCGGCGTAGCGGCCGACCCCCTTCACCGCCAGCACGAGGGCGACCCCCTCGGGCCAGCCGGCCAGCAGGGTCGAGGCGACGGCCGCCCGCTCCAGGTAGCCGATCCACGCGCCGCCGCGCAGGACCGACTCGGGACGGTCGGCGTCGTCCGGGCGCTCCTCGACCGCCGTCGGTCTGCCGTCGCGTGCATGGCGTGCCGTCGATGCCGCCGAGGCCGTCGTGGCCGGCAGCGGCCGGGTGCGCGCCGGCAGGAACTCGCGTCGCATCAGGCGGAAGACGCCGCGCACGACGAGGCTCCCGCTGGTCGTCGCGGCCAGGACACCGATCACCAGCGCGGCCGCCAGCCGCCACCCGTCGACCGGGTCGGCTCGTGCGGCGAGCGCCGCCGCCAGCGCGAGCAGCAGCGCCGCGAGAAGCGGCCACCGGCAGGACCGGGTCGGCAACGCGCCGGCGGAGCGGGGTCAGCAGCAGCGGCGCGGCAGCCGCGAGCAGCAGGAGGACGAGGACGACGACGGTCATGACGGGTCCAGCCTGGCATCCGCCTCGGACAGCAGGTGCGCCGCCAGGTCCCGGCCGGCGGGCTCGAGGTACCACTCGGCGGCGTGCAGCCGCTGCGACACCGCCTGCTTGGTGATGCCCAGCCGCTCGGCCACCTCGACCTGGCTGAGACCCTGCGCGGCCAGGTCGACCGCCTCCCACCCGCGCTCGGTCCGCCGCGCCACGACGGCGGCGAGAAGGTCGAGGGCCGCCTGCACGCCGTCGGACGGCTTCGGCCGCCGAGCCGGTGACCGCCAGGCCGGTCGGGCGCGCCTTGGCCCGTCCGACCGCCTCGCGCGCCAGGGAGAAGGCCGGGCCGGAGCCGGCGCGCGTGCTGTCCGGCAGCGGCTGGTCGACCGCACCGACGCCGATCCCGATGCTCCACGCGTCCTGGCGGACCAGGTCGAGCACCAGATCGACGGTCGCCGCCGGGTCGGACAGCACGCCCTGCACCTCGTCGCCGGCGGTCCGCTCGAAGGCGCGCACCACGGGTGTGCCGCGGTCGGAGACGTGCCGCAGCAGGGCGTCGATGCGGTCGCTGGTGCGCCGGCTGTTCCGCTGGTCCACGGTCAGGACGATCACCGGTCAAGGATAGAGCACTGACCCACGCTGATCAACCCCCTAGCCTTTACTCGTCGCGGCGCGTCCCGGCGTACGGCCGGCACGGTGGCATACGGTGCTGCCGTCACCGATGTACCGTCCGGCCGTGACCGGGTCAGCCACCGACCGACCGCCGAGCCCGGTGCCGTGGCGCCGGCCGATGGTGTCGCGCCGCATCGACGAGGAGCACCGGGCCTCGACCCCGCTCGAGCTGCTCTTCGACCTGACCTTCGTCGTGGCGGTCGCCGCGGTGGCCGCCGAGCTCGCGCACGGCATCGCCGACGGCCACGCCCTCGAGACGCTCGGCACCTACCTGATGGCGTTCTTCGCGATCTGGTGGGCCTGGATGAACTTCACCTGGTTCGCGTCCGCGTACGACTGCGACGACGCGCCGTACCGGCTGCTCACCCTGGTGCAGATGAGCGGCGTGCTCGTCCTCGCGGCCGGGGTGCCACGCGATGTTCGAGGACGCCGACTTCCGGGTCGCCGTCGTCGGCTACGTGATCATGCGGGTCGCGATGATCTGCCAGTGGGCCCGCGCGGCCCGCTCCGACCCGGAGCCACCGGGCGACCGCCCTGCGCTTCGTCGTCGGGGTCGGGCTGGTCCAGGCGGCCTGGCTGCTCCGACTCGCGCTGCCGGACGGGCTGGCCCTGGCGGCCTTCGTCGTGCTGGTCGCCGCCGAGCTCGCCGTCCCGCTGTGGGCCGAGCAGCCGGCGATGACCAACTGGCACCCGCACCACATCGCCGAGCGGTACGGGCTGTTCACGATCATCGTGCTGGGGGAGTGCGTCCTCGCGGCGTTCACCGCCGTGCGGGCGATGATCGACGAGGACGGGCTGAGCATCGAGCTGGTCCTCGTCGCCGGCGGCAGCCTCGGCCTGCTGTTCGCGCTGTGGTGGGTCTACTTCCTCAAGGACGCCGGCGGCGGCCTGGAGCGGAACCGGCACCTCGGCTTCTGGTGGGGCTACGGGCACTACGTCGTGTTCGGGTCGCTGGCCGCGCTCGGTGCCGGCCTGGAGCTCGCCGCGGAGGCGGTGACGCACCACATCGAGGCCTCCGACACCGTGGTCGCCACAGCGATGCGCGGTGCCGGTGGTCGTCTTCCTGCTCGCGGTCTGGGCGCTGCACGCGCCGATGGGTGCGGCGCCGGCGCGCAGCGCCGTCCGCGGTCGTCGCCGCAGTCGCTCGCCTGCCTGCTGGTCGTCCTGCTCGTCGCTGCGGGGCTGCCGCTGGGGTGGGCGGTCCTGCTCCTCGTCGTCCCGCCGGCCGCACTGATCGTGCACCACCACACGACAGCCCCGGACGTGCGACCTCAGTCGCGGGCCGAGGCCTGACGCACCTGGCGGACCAGCTGGTCGAGGTCGACGGGCGCCGAGGTGTCCTGCTCGATCACCGGCCAGCCGCCGGCGACCGGTGCGGTGACCTGGTCGCCCCACAGCTCGTCCTCGACCCGTACGTCGTCGAAGTGGCCGTCATGCCGGTCGGCCCGGGCCCGGTAGCGGCGCATCGCCGTCTCGCGGTCGACGCGGCAGAACACCTCGACGAGCCGGCCGGGCAGCGCCGCCACGTCGCCGGCGCGGTCGCGACGCCACGGGCCCTCGAGCACCGCCCCTCCGCTCTGCCGGGCCACCGCGAGGATCACCGCGACGGCAGCACGGCCGAGAATGCGCGACGCCTCGACGTCCTGCGCGCCCAGCTCGTCGAGCAGCGCTTCCTTGACGGTGTCCTTGGCCAGCAACGGCATCCCGAGGCGGTCGGCGAGTCCCTCGGCCAGCGTCGACTTGCCGCTCCCCGGCGGTCCCGAGACCAGCACGAGGCAGCCCCGCAAGGCACCGGGCTCCTGCGCCAGCGCCCTGGTCATGATGTCCGTGACGACATCCGACTTCGCGTCCGCGTAGTCCTGGGTGAAGGCCCAGGTCCGCGCCGCCAGCTCGCGCTTGGCGCGCAGGTAACGCTCCCGGTCGGCGTCGTCCCGCCGGAGGTGGTCGCGGAACGCCAGCATCCGCTCGATCTCGTGCGACCCGGCAGCGAAGACGTGCAGGTTCACGACCGGGTCGGTGTGCCTGAGCAGCCGGTGCTGGTGCCACTCCGGCTCCCGGATGCGCAGCTGGTAGCCGATCGACGCGAGCGCGGGGACGTATGACTCCTCGTCGGTTGGGTCCGGCAGGCCCAGGACCAGGTCGATCACCGGCTTGGCCGGCAGGCCGGGGACCGACGTCGAGCCGACGTGCTCGACGACCAGAGCGCTCGCCCCGAGCACCTCTCGGACCCTGCCGATGAGCTCTGCTCCGGTGGTCGCCCAGAACGGGTCTGGCTCGGCCAGCATGACCGGTCCGTCCAGACGGGGCCGGTCGCCGACATAGGCGTCGTTGGAGAAGACGGTGAGGTGCAGCCCCGCCGGCCCGTCGAGCCGGGCGTTGACCGAGCCCCACGGCGTCCGTACGGCGGGCGCGACGACCGATGCGCCCTCCGCGGCCAGACGGTCGGCCATCGCCGCCGCGTCGCCCACCTCGAACGCGACGCGCAGGGGACCGGTGACCCGCCGTCCGACCTCGAGCGCGTCGATGGCGTCGGCGTGCGCCTCGTCGCCGAGCTCGACGGTCGCGCGGCCGGAGTGCAGCAGGGTGGCCCGGCCGCCGTTCTCGTCGTCGAACGCTGCCTGCTGCTCGAGGCCCAGGACGTCACGGTAGAAGCGGAGGGCTGCGTCGTAGTCGGTCGTGGTGACGACGAGCCGCAGCTCTCGGGGTCCGTCCGGCACGGACGACAGGCTAGGCGAGCCATGGGTCTCTACGCTCGTACGGTGGGCACGTCAGCCATCGTGGAGCACCTGCTGCGGAGCGACGAGCCGTCAGTCCGGTGGAAGGTGCGCATCGGGGCACTCGGCGAGGACCCGGAGTCCCGGCCGGTGCGCCGGCTGCGGGACGAGATCCGGCGGTCGCCGCGCGTGCGGCGGCTCATCGATGGCCAGGCGCAGCTGCGGCCCGGCTGCTACGCGAAGTGGCAGGGCGCGCACTGGGTCCTCACGTCGCTGGCCGACCTCGGCTACCCGTCCGGTGACGATGCGCTGGTGCCGATGCGGGACCAGCTGCTGCGAGCGTGGCTTGCCGAGCGTTTCTACCGGGAGTTCGAGGACAGGTCCGGCCGGGAATCCCGGGCAGCGGTGCCGGTGCGCAACGGGCGGCACCGGCGGTGCGGGTCACAGCAGGGCTCGGCGCTGCTGTCTGTGGTCCAGCTCGGACTTGAGGACGACCGGTCCGACGGCTGGTGGAGCGCCTGCGGCATTGGCAGTGGCCGGACGGCGGCTGGAACTGTGATCGCAAGGAGAAGGCGACGTCGTCCTCGGTCCACGAGACCCTGCTGCCCATGCGCGGCCTGGCGGCGTACGCGCACGCCCATCGGGACGGTTCCGCTGACGCCGCGCAGGCCGCAGCACACCGCGCCGCGGAGGCCGCGCAGGCTGCGGCGGACCGCGCCGCGGAGGTGTTCCTGTCGCGGCGGCTGCTGTTCCGACGGTCCACCGAGATGCTGATCCGCTCCGACTGGGCGGCACTTCACTATCCGGGCTACTGGCACTACGACGTCCTGGCGGGGTTGAAGGGGCTGGCCGAGGTCGGCCGGCTCGACGACCCGCGCTGCCACGACGCGCTCGACCTGCTGGAGTCGAAACGGCTGCCCGACGGGGGCTGGCCCGCCGAGGCGAGGTACTACCGCGGCACGGACGGGCTCAAGCACCACAACGAGCACGTCGGATGGGGTGGCGTCGACAAAGGCCGGACGAACGAGTGGGTCACAGCGGACGCACTCGCCGTCCTGGCCTCCGGCGGACGCCTGGACTAACGGGCCGAGTACGGCTGGAGCTCGTGCAGATGTGAGCGCGGCGGGGACGCCGGCCGGTTCTCCTGCACGGTCCGAGCCAATCGGACCAGGTAGGCGATCAACAGAATGACGAGGAGGAGGGCGAGGAGAGGCAACACGGGTATCCCTGCTTTCGGGTCGGATTTGTCGTGTCGAACACCAGGCTGCGCCTGGGAACTTGGACCGCTCTTGCAAGCGGCTTGGCCGCGGCAGCTCAGGCGGCCACGGTTTCGTATTGGGCGGATTCGTCGGCCGGTTGCGCAGGTCCTGCCGTGCGAAGCCCGAGGACCAGCAAGATCGCGCCGATGACCGTCGCACCGAGGCCACCGGCCAGTGCAACGGCGCCGAGCGCGGCGACGATCGGGATGTGCAGACCGAACTGCCCGTTCGCCTCGATGCCGGCGGACCCGTCCGCGTTCATGATGACCACGCGGAACTCGCCACCTCGCAGCTTCCAGCTGGTGGCGGCCGCGTTCGACCCCTGTGACCGCTCGACCCAGAAGTCCTGGTCTCCTGGTGCGTCGAGCTGCCGGGATCCCTCGCGGACCGAGCCGGTCAGGTGGAGTGGAGCGACGTCGAAGTCGGTGACGGTCTCGACAGCCGCGCCGGCGAGGTACCGATCCACGTCCCGGGCCCGTCCGACGCCGACGAAGACCGGCTTGGCGGAGCGCGAGACCGAGATCTCCGCCGAGTGGCCGGCCGAGCACGTCAGCGCCCCGGTCCTCGATGACACCCCGTTCGGAGACCAGCGCGGCCGTCGTCGACGTCACGGTGCCGCGCGACGAGAAGGTGCCGTCGGTCCCGATTGCCGCGACGACCGCCCCTCCGGTGGCGGCAAGCATCGTCCCGCCCACGGTCAGGACGGCCCCTGCTGCGATCAGGGCGGTGCGCTTGCTCATGGTGATCCTCCGGTACGGGTGCCCAGGTGGGTGCCGGGCCGCGTGTCGACCCGTCCTCGACGGTCGCAGGCCGCCACGGCGGCCGGCAGGGGGCGAGCACCATGACCCGCGGGGGATGGCCGCACGGTGCTGCGAAGGGCCCAGGCACCGACCTGAGGACCGTACGCTTACGGTGTAAGGTGGACCGCCAGCACCACCCCGAGCAGGAGCCGCAGATGCCCGCACAGCCCTCCGCCGCGGCGCCCCGCACCCCGCTGAACCGCGAACGGGTGCTGCAGGCGGCGGTGTCGCTCGCCGACGCGAGCGGGATCGAGTCGCTGACGATGCGCAAGCTCGGCGAGTCTGTCGGGGTCGAGGCGATGTCGCTGTACAACCACGTGGCCAACAAGGTGGACCTTCTCGACGGCATGATCGACATCGTCTTCAGCGAGATCGAGCTGCCCTCCGACGAGGACGACTGGAACACGGCGATGCGCCGGCGGGCGGTCGCGGCTCGCGCGGCCCTGTCCAGACACAGGTGGGCCATCGGCCTGATGGAGTCGCGGACCTCGCCGGGTCCGGCCACGCTGCGCCACCACGACGCCGTGATCGGCTGCCTTCGGAAGGCGGGCTTCTCCTTCGAGCTGGCAGCGCACGCATACGCAGCCCTCGACAGCTACATCTACGGCTTCGCGCTGCAGGAGCGGGGTCTGCCGTTCGACACCCCGGAGGAGACCTCGGTCCTGGCGCAGGCGATCCTGGCGCAGTTCCCCGTCGACGAGTACCCCCACCTCGCCGCGTTCACGTTCGAGCACGTGCTAAAGCCCGGGTACGACTTCGGCAAGGAGTTCGAGTTCGGGCTCGACCTCATCCTCGACGGGCTCGAGCGGGCGTTCGGGGCAGGCTAAGGGCGCGCTAGGCACCGGGCTTCGCGAGCCCGTGCTCGTAGGCGTAGACAACAACCTGCACGCGGTCCCGCAGACCGAGCTTCATGAGGATCCGGGCGATATGCGTCTTGACCGTGGGTTCGCTGACGAAGGCCTGCGCGGCGATCTCCGCGTTGGACAGCCCGCGGGCGACGAAGCGCAGGATCTCGGCCTCGCGCGGGGTGAGCTGCTCCAGCTCACGCGGCGGTGGGTGTGCCGCGTCGGGTGGTCTGCGGACGAACTCCTCGATCAGCCGGCGGGTGATCGTCGGCGAGAGCAGGGCGTCGCCGTGCGCCACGACATGGATCGCCTCGACAAGCTGTTCCGGCGGGATGTCCTTGAGGACGAACCCGCTCGCGCCGGCGAGCAAGGCCTCGTAGACGTACTGGTCCAGGTCGAAGGTGGTCAGGATGAGCACCCGCGGGCCTTGCTCGCGGCTGCGCACGATCCGCCGGGTGGCCTCCAGCCCGTCCATGTGCGGCATCCGGACGTCCATCAGGATGACGTCCGGGTTCGTGTCGGCGGCGACGGTGACCGCCTGCTCGCCGTCCGCGGCCTCGCCGACGATGTCGATGTCCGGCTCGAGCTCGAGGACCATCCGCAGGCCGGTCCGCACCAGCGCCTGATCGTCGACGATCAGCACGGCGACGCGCGGCGTCACGCGTCGGATCCGATCGGGACGTACGCGCGTACGAGATAGCCGCCCTCCGGTCGGGCACCGCTCTCCAGACGGCCGCCGTAGAGCCGCAGACGTTCCCGCATGCCCGCGTGCCCGAATCCGCTGCCGTCCCCGATGTCGCGGCCGTCGTTGGCCACCTCGATCCGCAGCTCCCGCTCGCCCCACCCGATGCTCACCCAGGCGCGGGCCTGACCGGCGTGCTTGAGGACGTTGGTCAAAGCCTCCTGTACGACGCGGTAGGCGGCCAGGTCGACGCCGGGGGGCAGCTCGCGGATCGGGCCCTCGACGTCGAGATCCACGGGAAGGCCCGCCGCTCGCACGTTCTCCACCAGGCGATCGATGGCCTGCATCCCGGGCTGCGGCCCATAGCTGGCCGCCGACTCCTCCTCCCTGAGGAGCCCGACGAGCCGGCGCATCTCGGCCAGTGCCTCGCGGCCGGTGCGCTCCACCGCAACCAGTGACTCGCGCTCCCGGTCCTGCGTGGGTGTGAGACGCCGTCGGACAGCCCCGGTCTGCACAGTCATCACGGAGACCGAGTGGGCGATGATGTCGTGCAGCTCGCGGGCGATCCGCTGCCGCTCGTCGATGACCGCCTGGCGTGCGGCGTCTTCCTGCTCCTGCTCGAGCTGCGCGGCCCGCTCCTCAGCGGAACGAGCCCTGACAACAGGACCTCGGACGAGAACGCCGATCGTCCAAGCGATCGAGATGAACACGAGTACCGATGCCCACTTCCCGACGTCTGCGGCCGGGTGCTGCGACACAGCCAGGCTTCCCGCTCCCAGGATGACGACGAGGCCGGCGTGGTCCAGCCGCGACTGTGCCATGTAGCCGGCGAGGCCGGAGGCCAGCATGACCAGGAGATAGACGAAGGTGGAGTCGAGGACCCATTCGGGTGCCGACAGGGACGCAAGCCCGAACAGCGCGACCGCCGACAGCGGCGCCGCGACACCGAGCCGGCCGCGCATGAGCGACGAGCGCCGCCACGCCGGCGAGCACCACGACGAGGGTCGCCTCCGGGGCCCGGTCGTAGGACCGACCGTCGATCATCACCGTCGGGTTCACCAGGTCCTCGACGAGCGCACCCACGGCGAAGCATGCCGCCAGGGCGCTCACGCCGTGGCGCCCCAGGCGAGTGCGCAGATCCGCCTCCATGACACCGACGCTAGCCCGCCACCTCGGGGCCAGCATCATCCCTGGGAACGACCGACGCGTCGACACGCGGGACGACTGGAAATCGCCAGCGCGACCGACGACCCGCACCCCGGGCCGCTCCTACTTTCGGACGTCATGCAACCCGACACCACCCGAAGGAGACGTCCGATGCTTACGACCGAACACCGCGTCCAGCCGGGCCCAACCCGGGCCCCGCTGCCGCAGCTCACACTCGCCGGCATCCTCGGCATCTGGGCAGCAGCCGCGCTGCCGATGGCCGCGCTCGCCTGGCTGGTCGCGCCGCGGCTCGCGGACGCCCTCGACGGGCCCTCGGCATGGCCGCGTGCCCTGATCGGGGTGTTGACCGTCGGTCTGGTCTGGCAGTTCGTCCTCGTCCTCGGCCTCGTCCTGCGCGAGCAGAGAACGCTGCGATGGTCCGTCGTGAAGGAGGCGCTGTGGGTGCGGGCCCCGGTCGATCCCACAACCGGCCGAAGGGGTGGCAGGACGTGGTGGATCCTCCTCCCGCTCGTGCTCGCCATCGCCCTCAGGGAGGAGCTGCCGACGCTGCCACCCGTCGCCGACCGCGACCTGGGCTTGCTCCTGGCGTCCGACGCCGGTGAGACGTTCTTGTCCGGCAACTGGGTCTGGTTCGCGGTCATCGTCGCGATGGCGATCTTCAACACCGTGCTCGGCGAGGAGCTCCTGTTCCGCGGGTTCCTCCTGCCCCGGATGCAAGGCGTGTTCGGCCGCGGCGACTGGGCCGCCAACGGTGTCCTGTTCGCCGCCTATCACCTGCACGTGCCGTGGGTGATCCCGATGACGCTGCTCGACGCGCTGATCCTCGCGTACCCGTCGCGGCGCTACCGGAGCGCTCTGATCGGGATCGCCGTCCACAGCGCACAGAGCCTCGTCGTCATCGGCCTCGTGCTCGCCCTCGTGCTCCAGTGAGGTAGACGAAGAACGGCTCCTGGCCAGACACCGCTGGCCAGGAGCCGTTCTCGCGAAAATCGGCCCGCGGGAAGCAACCGGCTGGCAGGGTCAGGCGTCAGTGACGTCAGAACCGCGCGGAAGCCCGCGCAGCCACTGGACCCAGGAGCCCACCGTGCCCACGAGAACTCTCGTCGCGCATTCGCCGTCGCCATTGTTGCGCTCGCCGCCACCCTGGCCCCGCTGGTCAGCGCCGTCGCGCCGGCCGGCGCCGTTGCCGGCCCGTCGGGCAGCACGCCGAAGGCGATGGCGCTGGTCCGCGCCATGTCCGACGACGGCGTGACCCTCACCCAGCGTCGTCACGAAGGCCCCGGCGCCGTGGTCAACGACGGCCTGTGCAGCTTCCTCGCGGAGGGCGGCTGCACCGAGGGGATCATCACCAAGGACGCCTCGCTGCTGCTGTTCGACACCGCGCAGAACGCCGCGAGCTACACCGGCTGCGGTGACGACCAGGCAAGCCGGCTGGGACGCGTCGTGCTGTCCTTCGGCAACCCGGCGCGGATGGGTCAGGCTCGCCAGGACCGCTACGTCGACGCCGTGCGGCGGTACCGCGCCAACCACCCGAGCACCAAGGCCGACCTCGAGCGCATCAACCAAGCCCTCATGCGCCGCGGCCTGCCGATGCGTGACGCGCACGCCGACGAGGGCGAGACCCGGCCGGGCCTCGCGACCGGCATCCCGGGTGCGGTCGACATGGCCGCGACCAAGCAGGTCGACGTCATCGTGTTCGGGATCGTGAAGGCGGCCGAGGACTACGCCGGCGTCCGCCGACGACCAGGTCTACCGCCGGGGGCGGGTGGTGCTGTCCTTCGGCAACCCGGCGCTGCTCGGGGAGGAGCGCCAGGCCCGCTACGCAGCCGCGCTCCGGCACGCGATCACCTCCACCGGCCAGACGTTCTCGGCGGTGCGCACGGCGGCTGCCGCCCTCGTCCCGACCGGCGTCAAGGGCTGCGGCGGCTGACCACGTCAGCTCCAGCCTCCGAGCTACGGGTGCCGGAGCAGCCATTCGTGGAGTTCGGGGACCCGGTTGAGGGCCAGCGTCAGGTGGCCGTCCGATGCGGTGAGGTGCGCGTCGACGTCCGGGATCTGTTGCGCGAGCCACTGTCCGTGCTGTTGGGGGACGAACTGGTCCTTCGCGCCGTGCCACAGCTGCACCGGGATCCGGATGGCGTCGAGGCTGAAGCCCCACGGCTCCAGGTGCGCGCATCCGTCGTCCCACCAGCCTTGGTCTCCGGGGGCGAGGCCATCCTTGCCGCAGGCTACGAGGTACGAGGCGAAGTCGCGCGTGAGGGCCGAGGCGTCTTCAGGAGACAACAACGACGCCCAGTTCTCGAAGAGTGTGTCCGGCTCTCGTGCCAGGACCTCGTCACGATCCTGTCACGGCCTTCTCCCGCGCGGCAGCTGGGTCGTCGAAGTACAGCTGGATGTCGTCCGCGTTGTCCTTCCCCATGCCGCTGAAGTAGTCGAGGCCTGGCGCGCCGTAGGGCGCGAGGGACGCCAGGGAACCGACGGCGGACACAAGGTCGGGTAGGAGCGCGGCGCAGGCCAATGCGTGTGGGCCGCCACCCGAGAAACCCCAGACCGCGAGTCGGTCGATGCCGAACGCGTTCGCGATGGTTCGTACGTCGTCCGCGCAGTCTGCGACAGTTCGCCCGGGTTGCGGTGTCGAGCCGCCGTAGCCCGGCCGGTCGTAGCTGACGAGATGTATGCCGCGCTGGGCGGCATCCTCCAGCCAGGGATTCGCCAGGTGTCGTGAGTTCGGGGTTCCCCCGTGCACCAGCACCGGTCGCCCGGCCGGGTCCCCGCCCGACTCGACACACAGCACACGGCCGTCAGGCGCCGCGACGGTGGTCGTCGTGGTCTCCACCACCGAGACGGTACCCGGCACCGTGCCCGCTTCGCCGCGGGTCATGGTCGAATGGCGACCATGTCTGGGGCCTGCCGCACCGGCGCCGCTCGTGGCACATCGAACCAGGTGGTGTTGCAGGGCATCGCGTTCTCTCCTCCGAGGTGGTTCAGCGCACGTCGTTCCGTCGTTGGCCCGAGCCTTGCCGGACGCTGGTTGGGCGGCACAGATCGTGGCTGGGTCAGTCGGCCGACCAGGAGACCCGGGTCACGCGGCGACGTTCTACAGCGGCCTGCCCATCACGGTGGCCCGGACTTCACCCCGGCCCGGACGCCTGGCGGCGAGGCGAGGACCCGCTGGATCAGCACGGTCCACCCTGCACGCCTCCTACGAGGACAAACCCGGCGCCCCGGACCGGGTTCTCGCGGCAGTACCCGCCGAAGTTGGCAGCGCGGCAAGCAGCCGCATGGTTCGACCTGCTCGTCGCCGACGGCCGCTGCCGCCGGCCGTCCTTCACCTGCACCACCTGACACCATCTGCATGACGCGGCGCGACGCGCCTGGGCGGATGCCACGTGACCCATCTCCAGCCGGGACCGAGCTGATGATGCTGGAGCGCATCGAGTCCGCCGTCGACGGCCCGGTCATGAGCCGGTACGCCGCCCTGACTGGGCTCGATTGAGATGCGCAGGACTGCACTCACGGAGCGCACGGTGCTGACGGTGCTCGGCCGGCCAGGCCGACCGCGCCGTCCGTCTCCGGAGGTTGCCCGACACAGCGTGACGATCGTTCCCAACGGAGTTGACGCCGCCCACTTTCAAGCGGCTGGACCTGGCCGCCGAGGAGCGACTTGCCCTGCTGCAGCAGATGGCTCGTCGATGAGCCTCGCGGTTGGGATGAGTCCGCACGCGTCGGCCGCATCCGGTACTCACTCGCCGATCTGTCGGCCTTGTGGGACCCAAGACCGGGCAGCTGCGTCTCGGTCCTGCTGTCCGTCGGACGGTTCACGGACGTGAAGCGCTTGCCACTCTTGGTTCGGAGCGTACGCCCGCGTTCGGGACCGGCTGGGTCCGGTAGCCCCGTTACTGGTCTGGGGTGGTCATCCACGGCGAGTGGGAGGGCGGGGCACCCTCGCCGTGGTACGCGACCTGGCGGTCGAAGGTGTCTTCTTCGTCGGTTGGCGGGATCATGCGGACCTCCGGCTCTGACTGGCGTGCGCAGACCTGCTGGTGGCCCCGTCCGTGGGAGAGGCGTTCGGCTCGGTGTACCTGGAGGCGATGGCTTCGGGGTTGCCGGTCGTGGCGACGTGCACGGGGGGTCACGCCCACCTTCCTCAATCGCAACCCGTCCACGGCCGAGGGACTACCAACCCCAGCCGGAAACGTGAGCGGTGTCCCGAGCCATCGGACTCGTGGCACGCCGTGGCGGAGCGGGTTGCCGAGAGTGTTGCGCCCTGGCGCCTGACCTGTCGAGGCGCTGAATCTCGTCGTCACCCAGGTGGGATGCTCGATTCGGCAACCGCGACAGAGAGGACTCGCAGTGCTCTTCCACATCGAGCAAGTACACAGTCCGGAGAACTGCCCCTACGGCCGCGGGGGATCCAGTCCTCCTTTTCACGACGCAAGCGTGTCAGAGGTGACGCTCGTCGCCATGTACGGCGCCTTCATGGAGCACACGATCTATCTCATCGTGCAGGCCGACGACTTCGAGCAGCTCAACCAGTTCTTGCTGCCCGGCATGAAGGTGTGCACGACGAAGATCACGCCTGTCGGCGAACGACCTTTGCCGAACTGGAGGTCGTGAGTCACGCGTGCTCTCATCGCGTTAGATGGTCGCGAAACAATGACGATGGCCGTCTTAGCCGTAGTCAGGTTCCGACCCATGCGCTGAACCGTTCGGCTGTCAGTTCAGGCACCTCGACGTGCGGGTAGTGGCCGGAGGGAACGCTATCCAGCTCGGCACCCGCGGCGACCAGCGCCGTTCGAACCTGGTCAGCGTGCCGCCTGGCGCTGTCTGCCGCCTCCTCGTTCGGGGCGTAGCGGTGCTCGGCGAGCACCGTGACGATTCGACAGGAGCTTGCGGTGTACGCGGGCATGAGATCCAGTGCGTCCAGGGCATGGGCGATCTCGACGAAGCGGCTGATGGTGGGCGACCTGTGCCAGCGGCCGTCGTCGCCCAGCTGAAACGCCCGTCGTACCATCTCGCCGTCGCGCTCGAGGCGTAATCCGATCGAGGCGGCGTCCTCGACTTCCCGGTTGACCTCGGCTTCGAGCCACTCGGCGTCGCCCTCATCCACCAAGGCCTCCTCCGGCAGTTCCTCCGAATGTGCGAGTCCGGCTCCGATCTCGGTATCCAGGGCGAACCGGAGGCCGTCGACGTTGACTACCCCCCGGTACCGGCCTGGGCGACTGGCGCCGAGCGAGACCGCGAGCATGCCGCCGTAGGAGTGCCCGACCAGAGCGGGCCGATCCAGCCCCAGGGTCTTGACGTACTTCGTCCACCGCGCCGAGGTCGTGATCGAAGGAGTAGACGGCCGGGGCGGTGGAGGCTCCGTGGGAGGGCAGATCGATCGCGATCAGCCGCTACCGCTCCTGAGGGAGCGGCGCGTCACGTCCCCAGTGCGCCAGGTTTCCGCCCAGCCCGTGCACCAGCATCACCGCTGGTCCCTGGCCGCCGAAGTCCCGGTACGCCACCGAGCCATGCTCATAAGGCACCGATCCGTCCGCCACGAGGTCTCCCTTGAGGATGGCCGCCATCTTCCTGCCTTAAGGGCATAGACCAGCCGCGGCACGCTGTCGAGTCGCCGGGTGTCGGGCAGGCTGCTCCAGACGATCCGAACCAGCGACCGGGACATAAGCCCGAGACCCTGGCCGCCGAGGCATATCCAGGCGGCGTGAGTGTGATTCCAGGGGCTCGCTAGTGCAGACAGCGCAAAAAAGACCTTGCTCACTCGGCGGACTGATGCGCAACGGCGATGGCGAATTCTCAGCTTCTCCGACCTGAGATCGATAACCTGCTGTCCCTTGAGGGGAAGCCGGTGGACGAGAACACGGACAACCTGACCCAGGCACGGCAGGCGTATACGGCGCGAGACTGGGCCACCGCCGCGGCGCATTTCGACATCGTCGCAGCCGAACGACTCACCGCAGACGACCTCGCTTTTACGCAGACGCCGTGTGGTGGCTCGGCCGCGTAGAAGACAACCTGCGGCTCGGCGCCGCCAGCTACGACGCCTTCCTGGCTGACTCCCGATCGGCCGAGGCCGCGCTGACCGCCACTGTGCTCGGCATCTTCCACATGGCGCGGGGCGACGAGCCGCAGGCTGCGGGCTGGTTGGGCCGCGCGGGCCGGCTAGCGGATGACATCCCGGAGTCCGCGGCCCACGCGTACCTCGTCATCTTCACCGTCGTCGAGGCGAATCTCATGGCCGGCCAACCGGCCGCGGCGTTGGACGCGGCCCGCCGGGTGCAGGACCTCGGCCGCCGGATAGGCGCGCCGGACCTGGTCGCGGTGGGCCTCAACGGCGAGGGCCGTGCCCTCATCAGGTCTGGTCACGTTGTCGACGGGCTCGCGGTCCTCGATGAGGCGATGGTCACCGTCTTGGACGGCCGGCTCGCGCCGTTCATCTCAGGCAACCTCCCTCTACCGTCACACGATCGCGGCCTGCCACGAGGTCGCCGACCTAGGTCGGATGTCCCGGTGGACCGACCTGGCCGAACCATGGTTGTCCACCCTCCCCGCGGTGGTGTTCTTCGGGGGTCTGTGCGGAGTGCATCGGGCGCAACTCCTGTTGCTCCGTGGCGAGTGGGCCGAGGCCGAACAACGTGCACTTCGGATCGTGAGGGACCTCGAAGCCAACCGGATCGACTACGCCGCGGAGGCCTGGCACCTCGTTGCCGAGACGCGCCGGCTGCGCGGTGACCCGAGTTCCATCGACGCCTACGACGAGGCGCACGCCCGCGGCCGTGACCCGCAGCCGGTACTGGGCGCTGCTGCGACTGGAGGAGGGTGACTCCGCGGGTGCCGCAGCGTCGGTGCGCACAGCTGTGGCGGCGGCCGGCACGGACCCGTTGCGCCGCGCTCCCCTGTGTGCTGCAGCTGTCGAGATCGCGATCGCCGCGGGACGCCTCGATGACGCTGCCGTCGCCGCGTCCGAACTCGCGGCAACGGCCGCGACCTACAGAACCTCGGGACAAGAGGCCATGCGGCGGGCGCGCGGGCGCGGTACTACTTGCCGAGGACCGCGCCGAGGAGGCTCTCCCGGTGCTACGTGACGCTTGCCGACGCTGGCACCAGCTCGGCGCAGCGACGACGCCGCCAGCACCGTGTTCGGCTCGCCGCGGCGTACCGCGCCCTGGGTGACGAGGCGTCCGCCGCGGCGGAGGTCACGCGCGCGGAGGCGACGTTCGAGCAACTCGGTGCACACCGGCCGGCGTGGAACTCGCCCGGGGTGTTGACGCGTCGCGAGTGCGAGGTCCTTGCTTCTTCTTGCGGCCGACGGCCCGTTCAACCGGGAGATCGGCGAGAGGCTGTTCATCAGCGACCGCACGGTCGCGCGGCATCTCACGAATATCTTCCACAAGATCGGGACCACCTCCCGGACCCAGGCCGCGCGCTACGCAATCGACCACGCGCTGACAGCCCCCCGGTAAGGCGACTGCGCGATACCGCGTAGGTCGCCGCCGCAGGTTCGTCAATCGCACCGATGCCCTGCCCTGCGGCCCTTTCTAGTGTCCCAGTAGCCGCGCCGAAGAGCGGCGCAGCGATCGATCGGGAGATCACCATGACTGAGGAGCGCATCCACCGAGCCATCTCCGTCGACGACACCCAAAAATCGCCGGCAGGGTGCGGGGAGAGGGTCCGCCGCTGGTCCTGGTCCATGGCGGATCGGCGATGACGAGATCGCCTGGGAGGCCCTGTGGCCCGACCTGGCCGACAGGTTTACCTGCTCACCTGCCGAGCACCCGTGGCCGCGGACTGTCGGCCGACCACCCGGACCACTCGCCGCCTCGCCTGGAGGAGGACGTGACGGCGTTCGTCGACAGCATCGGTGAGCCGGTCGGCGCGGTCTGCTGGTCGGGAAGCGGAACATGGGTGCTCGGCGCGGCAGCTCGTAGCGCCTCTGTGGCCGCCGTGGCAGCGTACAAACCGTTCGTGATCGCGGCGATGGGCACGGACGACCTCGGCCGAACTTTCCGCGCCATGGAGCAGATAGGGACCGCGACGGCCGATGGAAGGCTCGTCGATGCGCTGCGGGCGTTCGCGCCGTGGATCGGCACCGACGAAGAGGTCCGAGCCTTGAAGCAGACGGACTTCTTCGAACATTGGGCGGCCGCCGTACCGGCCATGCTCCGGTTCGTCCAGCAGGACTCATCCTACCAAGATATCCAGTCTACCGATCCCGAAGCGCTTGCACGGATTTCTATGCCAGTGCTGCTGCTACGGGGCGAGCAGCACCGATTCGGAACATTCTTTGCCGATGCGGCGCGCCTCATCGCCCAGCACGTCCCTGAGCCGCAGGAATGTGTGATGCCGGGTGTGGGGCGCTTCGCGCCGGTGCTCGAACCGGAGGCCGTCGCCGACGAACTGATCACCTTCTTCGAGTCAGTCCGGCAACCGGCCTAACGTCACATGCCGCGCAGCGGCGCCACCGCAGGCAAACGATCGCCGCCGGCCGGCGCATCGGCCGCGATGAGCGCCCGGTATGGGCCGCTCCGGCTCGTTCGTCTGGGCAAGGCGCCGCTCGATCGGCAGTGCCAGCTCCGCGACGCTGCGAGAGTGGGTCATTGTCCGGGGGCGAATTGCCTACTTGATTGGGCGGTACGACCAGACGAGCGACTCAGGAGCGACAGTTGAGCCCGTCGGCGGGAGATCGCTATCTCGTCGGCCAGCTACGGCGCCCCGCCAACTTCTCGGGTCCCGAATGGGATCGAGCTGCTGAGGGAGTTGGTCCGTTGCGTGGTCTCGGTTCTCACCCCCTGGATGTTGCCGGGACGTTCCGGGCCTCCTCGGCCCGATGCGACGTCGAGGGCCCAGCTCAATGTCGTCATTATCGGACCTTCAGGACGCGCGTAGCGTCACGACACAACGGCTTCGGGCTCGCGCTAGACAACTGGAGGACGTATGCCTGGGATCCCGGGCGTCGGTCACGTCTCGCTCACCGTGACCGGCCTTGAGCGAGCGGCTGCCTTCTACAGCAGATTGTTCGACGCCGAGGTGATCATGTCCGGCGAGGATGCGTATGGGCCGCTGACCATTTTGTGCGTCGCCGTCCATCATGTTCGGGTTTCGCAAGCACTCGAGCACCAGCCCCGAGGATCGTTTCGACGCGGCACGTGTCGGTCTCGACCACGTCGGCTTCCATGTGGAGAGCCGTGAGGAGCTCGCAACGCTGGACGGAGCGTCTCGTTGAGCAGGGCATCGCCAACTCCGGTATCGAGGAAGACCAGTTCGGGGCGCAGCCTCAACGTCAGGGACCCAGACGATATCGCCATCGAGTTCTTTGCCGCGGCGCCGCCGCCGTCATCCGACCCTCATGTGTCTGACACCCACCAGTCAGGCATGCGCCATCCCGCACCGGCAGGACCGTGGGTTGTCAGTGATCGGTCGTGCCGGGCCGATACCTCGTCCCAGGACACCGCTACGAGCCGCCTGGGCTATTTGTGGACCAGGACCACGTCGAAGGTGGTGCCCAGAGGAGCACCGGGACCGAACGGCGGTGGGAAGCCGAGGTCGAACCGCCCGTTGATGAGCCGCGATCGTGCTGCCGTGCAGAGCGATCATCGTCGGGACCTCGAAAAGGTCGGAGGTGATCACGTTGACGAGCCTGCCGGACGACAGGTCGCCGGACAGGGCGACCTCGGCGATCGAGTTGGCGAAGATTCTGGACGACGTACACACGATGCCCTTCGATCTTGAGCCCGTCCAGAGTGCCGGGGACGAGCGAGCCGCCCCAGATCGGGATCCGCGTGCTCAGGCCCGTCGCAGGGTCGACGATGGCGAGGATGCCGAGATCGGTGTGGTTGACGATCAGGTGCGAGCCGTCTGGGGTGGCGTCGATACCGTTGAGCCCGAACGTTCCTGGCGCGACGTTCCTGCCGGCCCGGTGACGGCGATAACGGTTCCCGGACCGAAGCCGCCGTTGCCATACGGCAGCTTGTAGATGACTCGAGAGAAGGTGTCCGTGAAGTACGCCGCATCCTCGGTCAGAGCAACTTCGTTGGTGAAGGCCGACGGCAGTCCGACCGCGACATCGGCGACCTCGGAGCCGTCGCGGCTGTCATAGACGTAGACGTGGCCACCGGGACCCCCTGCGACGAACAGGAGCTTGCGGGCTTCGTCGACGCGCATGCCGGCTGCAGCTCGGCCTGAGGTGTTCCACGAGCAGGTCGCCCTGACCTGTGCTCAGGTCGCCGCGATAGATGTCGCCGTCCCAGAGCGACCCAACGTCAGAAGGTGTCTCCGGTGCCGATCGCGATCCCCTCCGGCTGGAAGTCGATAGGGACGGGGACCGTGGACGTCGCCGGGGTCGCTGCGGCCGGTGCGGCGAGCAGGAGAACTAGAGAGACTCCGGTCACGATGGTCAGCAGGCGCATGACTGGGCTCCATCCCCAGAGGGATCGTTTCCCTCGATGCGTCTTCCCGAAGCGCAGCCCCCGTCAACGCCCGTTCGTGGGGGTGCATCACCCACCCATCGAGCCGCAGACTGCGAGAGTCGGATGAGTGGTCTGACCCTACCGGGACAAGCGGGGCGACCACACCTCAAGCCGGCCCGGGAGGCGGCGCGGGAGGGAGGCGGGCGCCGCCTTGTCGTACCGTGGAACCCTCGGGCACCGCCCAGCTGAGCCGGACCCCGTCGATCTCGAATTGCATCGTCATGCAGCGTGCGGTGGTCGACATCGGGCGCATCGACAGAAAACCAGTAGCCATGCAATTCGCGACGTGCGCTGGCCTCAACGCTCTTGAGACTCAGGGCTCCGCACGGATGCAAGATCCACTGGCAATCGATGCCCGCGGGCGATTGCCTGGCCGATCTGTCCGAGGGGGGACTTGAACCCCCATGCCCGGTAAAGGGCACTAGCACCTCAAGCTAGCGCGTCTGCCAATTCCGCCACCCGGACGAGGTGTCCTGCTGTTGTGATCACGCCTCCGTCCCGGCCCTGCGACCGGTCGTCGACGCGCCCGCAACCTTAGCAAACCGGCGGCACCTCACCGCACCCGTCCGGGGCCGTGCGGCAGGATGGCCGGACCGCCACCCGGCGCGCGAGACCGACCCGCCACCCGCAGGAGGCACCGTGCCCGAGCCCACCGTCCCGTCGGCCCAGGACGAGGTCGTCGACATCTGCCGCGACCTGATCCGCATCGACTCGTCGAACTACGGCGACGGCACCGGGCCGGGGGAGCGGGCGGCGGCCGAGTACGTCGCGGGGCTGCTGTCCGAGGTCGGGCTCGAGCCCGCGCGTGTACGAGTCGGCCGACGGCCGGACCAGCCTCGTCGTCCGGTGGGAGGGCGAGGACTCCAGCCGCCCCGGGCTGCTCGTCCACGGCCACCTCGACGTCGTACCCGCCGAGGCCCGCGACTGGACCCACGACCCGTTCGCCGGCGAGATCGTCGACGACTGCGTCTGGGGCCGGGGCGCGGTCGACATGAAGGACATGGACGCGATGGTGCCTGCGCACTGTCCGCCAGTGGCGGCGGGAAGGCCGCAAGCCGCCGCGCGACGTCGTCCTGTGTTTCCTCGCCGACGAGGAGGCCGGCGGAAGCTCGGGCGCGCACTGGCTGGTCGACAACCACCCCGGCGAGTTCGAGGGCGTCAGCGAGGCCATCAGCGAGGTCGGCGGCTTCTCGTTCTCGCATCGGCGACGAGCGGCGTCTACCTGATCGAGACCGCGCAGAAGGGCATCCGCTGGCTGCGGCTCGTCGCCGAGGGTCGGGCCGGCCACGGTTCGATGGTCAACGACGACAACGCCGTCACCGCGCTGGCCGAGGCCGTCGCCCGCATCGGCCGCCACGACTGGCCGCTGCGGATGACCCCGACCGTGCCGCGCTTCCTCGAGGAGATGTCCGACGCGCTCGGCATCGAGTTCGACCTCGTCCGACCCCGAGCCGGCTCTGGCCAAGCTCGGCTCCCTTGCGCGGATCGTCGGCACGACACTGCGCAACACCGCCAACCCGACCATGCTGCAGGCCGGCTACAAGCACAACGTCATCCCGCAGTCCGCTGAGGCGTTCATCGACTGCCGCTTCCTGCCCGGCTTCGAGGACGAGCTGCTCGCGACCATCGACGAGCTGATCGGTCCGGACGTCCGGCGCGAGGACAGTCATCCCCGACATCGCGCTGGAGACCGACCTTCGACGGGCCGCTGGTCGACTCGATGGTGGCTGCGCTGCAGGCCGAGGACCCCGGCTCCCGTGCCGTCCCTACTGCTTGTCCGGTGGCACCGACAACAAGTCGTTCAGCCTGCTCGGCATCCGCGGTTTCGGCTTCGCGCCGCTGCGGCTGCCCGCCAGACCTCGACTTCTCCGGCATGTTCCACGGCATCGACGAGCGGGTCCCGGTCGACTCGCTGCGCTTCGGCGTGCGCGTGCTCGACCGGTTCCTCGCCACCAGCTGAGCCGGCGACGATCACCCGTGCCGCTCTGAACATCATCATCGTATCCGGATGATCTGCCGGACCGGCACGAACGAGCACCAACCGCGGCGGGCGACGTGCCGGTCGAAGGCTCGATCAGGCCGTACGGACGACCCGGATCACCTTGCGGCGCAGCACGACCCGGCGGCTGCCGTCGGCGAACAGCCGCAGCCGGGCGAGCTCCCAGTGGCCGTACTCGGCGTGGTCCGTGAGCAGCCGCCGCGCGGCTCCCCGGCTGGTGCCGCGCGGAAGGTAGAGGTGCTGGTACTCCCACTCCGCCATCGCCGGCCCATTGTGGCCCACATCCCGGCCCGCCCGGGGCAGGTCCGGCCAGCGTGAGCCGTTCGGGTCAGGACTCGGGGTAGCCCGTCGGCGGGGCACGACACCTCGTCGAGCGCGCCGCGGATCTCCGCCGGCAGGTCGAGCCGCTCGGCGTCGAGCGACGCGCGCAGCTGGGCCGCCGTCCGCGCCCCCACGATCGGCGCGGTCACGCCGGGCGCGTCCCGCACCCAGGCGAGCGCGACCTCCAGCGGGGCCACGTCGAGCCCGTCGGCCGCAGTCGCCACCGCGTCCACGATCCGTCGCGACCGCTCGTCGAGGAACCGCTCGATGAACCGCGCGAAGTGCGGCGAGGCGGCGCGCGAGTCGGCGGGTGTGCCGGACCGGTACTTGCCGGTCAGGACACCGCGCGCCCAGCGGCGACCAGGGCAGCACGCCGAGGCCGAGCTCGACGGCGGCCGGCAGCACCTCCCGCTCGATGCCGCGCTGCAGCAGGGAGTACTCCATCTGGGTCGAGACGATGCGGCGCGCGGCCGGGCCACGCGGCCTGCCAGGTCACCGCCCGTCCGGTCTGCCACCCGGTGTAGTTGGAGATGCCGGCGTACCTCGTCCGACCGGACGACACGGCGGCGTCGACGGCGCCGAGCGTCTCGTCGAGCGGCGTGTCGGCGCTCCACGCGTGCACCTGCCAGAGGTCGACGTGGTCGGTGCCGAGCCGCTGCAGCGACCCGTCGAGCGCGTCGAGCAGCGCCCGGCGCGAGGTGTCGACGACCCTTTCCCCCGTACGTCGGGAAACCCCTGCCTTCGTCGCGAGAACCACCTCCTCGCGGTCGACCTTCGAGGCGAGCAGCCCGCCGATCACCCGCTCGGACTCGCCGTCGCCGTACCCGGCCGCGGTGTCCACCAAGGTCCCGCCCGCGTCGAGGAAAGCCGACATCTGGTCGGCGGCCTCGTGCTCGTCGGTGTCGCGTCCCCACGTCATGGTGCCGAGGCCGAGCCGGCTCACCTTCAGTCCCGACCTGCCGAGGCTCCGCAGCTCCATGGTGGGCGAATCTATAGGGTCGGCCACCATGCGACTCGCTGTGAACCTGGGCTACTGGGGTGCCGGCAACGACCGGGACAACCTCGCGGTCGCCGTCGAGGCCGATCGGCATCGGCTACGACTCCGTCTGGGCGGCGGAGGCCTACGGCTCCGACGCGGCCACCGTGCTCGCCTGGGTGGCCGCGCAGACCGAGCGCATCGACATCGGCTCGGCCATCTTCCAGATCCCGGCGCGCACTCCCGCGATGACGGCGATGACGGCGGCCACGCTCGACAGCCTCTCCGGCGGGCGGTTCCGGCTGGGCCTCGGCGTCTCCGGGCCGCAGGTCTCCGAGGGCTGGCACGGGGTCCGGTTCGACAAGCCGTTGGCCCGCACCCGCGAGTACGTCGAGATCGTCCGGATGGCCCTCTCCCGAGAGACGGTGCGGCACGAGGGGACGCTTCTGGACGCTGCCGCTGCCGGACGGGCCGGGCAAGGCGCTGCGGCTCACCGTGCACCCCGTGCGCGACGACCTCCCGGTCTACCTCGCCTCGGTCGGTCCGAAGAACCTCGAGCTGACCGGCGAGATCGCCGACGGGTGGCTGGCCATCTTCTTCGCGCCGGAGCACGCGGCCGAGTCGACCGACCACATCCGGGCGCGGCCGGGCCAAGGCCGGCAAGGAGATGGCCGGGTTCGACATCGTGCCCACCGTCCCCGTCGTCATCGGCGACGACCTGGAGGCCTGCGCGGCGCCGCTGCGCCACTACGCCGCCCTCTACGTCGGCGGCATGGGCAGCCGGGAGCAGAACTTCTACAACCGCCTCGCCGTCCGGATGGGCTACGAGGAGGCGGCGACCAAGGTCCAGGACCTCTACCTGGCCCGCCAGCACCGCGACGCCGCCGAGGCCGTGCCCTTCGAGTTCATCGACCGGACGTCTCTCATCGGTCCCAAGGAGCGCATCCGGGACCGGCTCTCGGCCTACGCCGAGGCGGGCGTCACCACGCTGTCGGTCGCGTCGTTCGCCGGGTCCCTGGACGAGCGGGTCGCCGCGCTCCGCCTGCTCGCCGAGGCGCTCGACGAGTCCGGGCTGGGGGACTGACCCACGTGCTGTCGTGGTGGGAGGCGGCCGTCCTCGGCCTGGTCCAGGGGCTCACCGAGTTCCTGCCGATCAGCAGCAGCGCCCACCTGCGCATCGTGTCGGAGGTCTTGGGCTGGGACGACCCGGGCGCGGCCTTCACCGCAGTCACCCAGCTCGGCACCGAGTCCGCCGTCCTCGTCTACTTCCGGCACGACATCGCCAACATCCTCAAGAGCTGGACGCTGTCCCTCTTCCGCCCCGAGCTGCGCGGCGAGCCCGACGCGCGGATGGGCTGGTACGTCATCGTCGGCACCCTGCCCATCGGCATCCTGGGCTTCCTGTTCCGGGACGCGATCGAGGGGCCGGCTCGCAACCTCTGGCTGATCGCCTCGATGCTCGTCGTCTTCGGCGTCGTGCTCGGTGTCATCGACGCCCGCGCCCGCAACGAGCTGCCACTGACGCGGCTCACGCTGCGCGACGCCCTCGTCTACGGCGGCGCGCAGGCGCTGGCACTGGTGCCCGGGTGTCTCGCGGTCGGGCGGTACGACCGGAGCGGGGCTGTTGATGGGCTACCGCCGCGAGGCGGCCGCTCGCTACTCGTTCCTGCTCGCGATCCCGGCTGTGCTGGTGTCCGGGCTGTTCGAGCTGCGCAAGATCGGCGAGGGGGAGCCGGTCGACTGGGGCCCGACCGCGCTCGCGACGGTCATCGCCTTCGCCGTCGGCCTGACCGTCATCGTCTACTTCCTGCGCTACGTCTCGACCCACAGCTTCCGGCCGTTCGTCGTCTACCGGATCGCGCTCGGCCTGGTCGTGCTCGCTCTGCTGGCCGGCGGGGTCATCGACGCCTGAGGATCCGAGCAGACGGACCCCGGGCCCGTGCGGGCCGGGGTCCTTGGCCTTGACTGCCGGGCGGGTCGCTCTAGCTGTTCGACGGGGCGCTCGAGATCGCCTCGACGAGGTCGCCGATCTTGTCGTCCGGCAGGTTGCGGGCGATGTCCGCCTGGCTGACGATGCCGACCAGGTTGTGGCCGTCGATCACGGGCAGCCGGCGGACGCCATGCTTGCTCATCGTGGCGAGCGCCTCCTCGATGGAGTCGTCCGCGCCGATGGTGATCGGCTTGCCGTCGGCCAGGTCGCCGACCCGCACCGAGCCCGCGTCCTTGCCGTCGGCGATGGCGCGGACCACGATGTCGCGGTCGCTCAGCATGCCCGCGAGGCGGTTGTCGTCGCCGCAGATGGGCAGCGCGCCCACATCGAGGTCACGCATCTTGCGGGCGGCGTCCACCAAGGTCTCGTTGACGCTCGCGCACTCGGCGCCGGGGGTCATGATGTCCCGTACGGTGGTCATGGATCCTCCTGTGGTGTCGGATGTCGCGCGGTCATCTGGCCGCTACCCGTGTCTTCCTAGCCCTAACGTCGACCCTCGGACACGCCGGCCTTCCCGCCTGGCGGTAGGCCCGCACGTTCTACCGGCGGGTAGCGGGGGAAGGAGGACCGCCGTGACGGTCTTCGGCGTGCATGCCTCCCACGAGCAGGTCCATCCCTCCGCGCTGCTGGACGCGGTGCAGACCGCCCAGGAGAGCGGTTTCACCGCGGCGATGTGCTCCGACCACTTCTCGCCGTGGAGCGCGTCGCAAGGGCAGTCCGGCTTCGCCTGGTCGTGGCTCGGCGCAGCCCTGCAGTCGACCCGGCTGCCGTTCGGAGTGGTGAATGCGCCGGGGCAGCGATACCACCCGGCGATCATCGCCCAGGCCGCGGGAACGCTCGAGGCGATGTACCCCGGCCGCTTCTGGGTGGCACTCGGCACGGGGGAGGCGTCCAACGAGCACATCACCGGGGGCGGATGGCCACGGAAGTCGATCCGCAACGCCCGGCTGCGCGAGTGCGTCGACGTGATGCGCGCGCTGTTCGCCGGCGAGGAGGTCAGCCACGACGGCCTGGTCACCGTCGACCGGGCCCGGCTCTGGACGCTCCCGAGCACGCCGCCGCCGCTGATCGGCAGCCGCCGTCAGTGTCGAGACCGCGCGCTGGGCAGCCGAGTGGGCCGACGGCCTCGCCACTGTGGCGCAGCCGCACGACCACCTGCGCCGGATGGTCGACGCCTACCGGTCGGCCGGCGGCCGTGGCCCCCTCGTCCTGCAGGTCCACCTCTCCTACGCCGGCGACGAGGACGAGGCGCTGCGGATCGCGCACGACCAGTGGCGGACGAACGTCTTCGCCCCGCCGCTGTGCTGGGACGTCGACTCGGTGGAGACCTTCGACGAGGCGGCCAAGCACGTGCCGCCCGAGGCCATGCGCGACTCCGTGCTCGTCTCCGCCGACCCGGACCAGCACGCAGCGTGGCTGCTCGAGCTCGTGGAGATCGGGTTCGACGAGGTCTACCTGCACCACGTGGGTCAGGAGCAGCGGGAGTTCCTCGAGGTCTTCGGCGCCAAGGTCCTGCCGCAGCTCGACGTCACCCAGAAGGTGGCGCCGTGAGGATCACCGACACCAGCGACCTCTGGTGGAAGACGGCGGTCGTCTACTGCCTCGACGTCGAGACCTTCATGGACTGGAACGGGGACGGCACCGGTGACCTCCCGGGCCTCGCCCAGCGCCTCGACTACCTCGCGGAGCTGGGCATCACCTGCCTGTGGCTGATGCCCTTCTATCCCACACCCGACCGGGACGACGGCTACGACATCACCGACTTCTACGGCGTCGACTCGCGCCTCGGGACGCACGGGGACCTGGTCGAGGTGATCCGCACCGCGAACGACCGCGGCATGCGCGTCATCGCCGACCTTGTCGTCAACCACACGTCGGACAAGCACCCGTGGTTCCGCGCCGCACGCTCGAGCAAGGACTCGCCGTACCGGGACTACTACGTCTGGCGGGACGAGCCGCCGAGCGAGGAGATCCCAACCGTCTTCCCGGATCAGGAGTCCAGCGTCTGGACCCTCGACGAGAAGACCGGGCAGTACTACCTGCACCGCTTCTACCGGCACCAGCCGGACCTGAACGTCGCCAACCCGCTGGTCCGGGACGAGATCGCCAAGGTGCTGGGTTTCTGGCTGCAGCTCGGCCTGTCCGGCTTCCGCGTCGACGCGGTGCCGTTCCTGCTGGAGACAGTCGGCGTGGAGGGCGGCGACGACAAGCTTCCCAAGCCGCACGACTACCTGCGGTCGCTGCGCGAGTTCCTCGGCCGGCGGGTGGGGGACGGCGTGCTCCTCGGCGAGGTCAACCTGCCGCGCGACCAGCAGCTCGACTACTTCGGCGGCGAGGCCGGCGACGAGCTGACGATGCAGTTCGACTTCATCAGCATGCAGAAGCTCTACCTCTCGATGGCCCGACAGGACACCGGGCCGCTCGCGGAAGCCCTGCTCGGCCGGCCGACGACGTCATCGGACAGCCAGTGGGCCACGTTCGTGCGCAACCACGACGAGCTGACGCTCGACAAGCTCTCGGACGAGGAGCGGAAAGAGGTGTTCGACGCGTTCGGCCCCGAGCCGGAGATGCAGGTCTACGGCCGCGGCCTGGTCCGGCGGCTGCCGACCATGCTCGACGGTGACCCGCGGCGGATCCGGATGGTCTACAGCCTGCTCTTCTCGCTGCCCGGCACGCCGGTGCTCTTCTACGGGGAGGAGATCGGCATGGGGGAGAACCTGGAGGCACAAGGCCGGTCCGCCGTGCGCACCCCGATGCAGTGGACCAGTGGCAAGAACGGCGGCTTCTCGACAGCCCGGCCCTCCCGACTGCCCGGCCCCGTCGTCGAAGGCGGCTTCGCGCCGGAGCACGTCAACGTCGAGGCGCAGCGCCGGGACCCCGACTCGCTGCTGTCCTTCATGACGCTGCTCGTCCAGCGGTACCGCGAGTGCCCGGAGCTCGGCTGGGGCGCGTTCGAGGTGATCGATCAACCGCACCCGTCGGTGCTCGCGCACCGGTGCGTCTGGGACGAGGCGCAGCTCGTTGCGGTGCACAACCTGAGCCCCGAGCCGCTGACGGTGCCGCTCACCATTCCTGACGTCGACCAACCCGTCGTCCTCGCCGACCTGCTCTGCGACGGGGAGGTCAAGGTCGGGGCAGGTGGTGATGCCGAGCTGGTCCTCGAGGGCTACGGGTTCCGCTGGCTGCGCGTCATCGGCGACGGCGACCGGCGGCTCCGCTGACGGTCAGCCGCGGCTCAGCCAGGTGACCGGGTTGACGACGGCGCCGTCCTCCCGGACCTCGAAGTGCAGGTGCGGGCCGGTCGAGTAGCCGGTCGAGCCGATCACGCCGATCTGCTCACCCTTGCGCACGGCCTGCCCCTCGCGGACGAGGAACTGCGCCTGGTGCGCGTACGCGGTGGTGACCCGCCTGCCGTCGAGGACTCCGTGGTCCACGACGGTTAAGTTGCCGTACGCCTCGCTGACGACCGTCATGACCACCCGGCCGTCGTCGGCAGCGCGGACGACGCTGGAGCCACCCGCGAAGTCGGTGCCGGTGTGCAGCTTCGGGTACTTCAGGATCGGGTGGTACCGCATGCCGTAGGGCGAGGTCACAGCGCCTGCCGAGGGATGGGTGAAGACGCCGGTGCCGTCCACGGTCCGGCCGGACCGTTGCAGTGCCGCCGAGGCGGCGCGGATCTGGGTGCCCGAGCTCACCGGACTCCGCCAGCCGGGCGCGGTGCAGGGCGAGGTCGCCGGCCTTCGCGGCATGGACCGCCTCGAGTGCGCTGGAGCGCTGGGCCATCAGCGCGTCCAGTGCCCGGTTGGCCTGCTCGACCTCGTGTCTTGGCCGCCGTGTACCGCGCGGCGATCGTCTCGAACTCGGCTCTGGCCGCGTCCCGTCAGCAGGGTCAGGTCCCCGACCCGCAGGCTCGCGCGGGCGACCCGGTCGTTGAGGCTGGCGACGAGCGCGCCGAGGTCCGCCCCGGACCCGTCGTCCGTGGTCGGCTGGCCGGTGACGTACGCCGTGCGGGCGTCCGTGGTCATCTGGCCCCGGACCGACTCGTAGCGGTCGCCCATCGTGTCCGCCGTCGCCTGGGCCGCCAGGACGTCGTAGCCCAGCCCGCGGTAGTACTGAGCCGTCTCGGCCGCCTGCTGCTCGAGCTGGTCCATCACCTTGTCGCTGGTGGGCGATCTCGGCGATGGCCCGGTCCGCGTCAGGAATGCTTGCCCGGCGGCCCGCAGCTCGGGGCTGTGCTCGTCGTCGACGAGGTCGCGCGCCGCCGCCGTCCCGGCGACCATCGGCCGGGCTTCGCGCTCACGCCTCTCCCGCCGCTGCTCGGCGCTGTCCGAGCCCTTCGGCGGTCGCCGCCGGTCGCGGCCGCCCCTCCGTCAGAACTGCCGGTTGTCGAGGATGTCGTCCCGCCGGCGGCCGAACCGCTGTCGCCGGCACCGCCGCCGTCCACCTCCACCGCCGGTCACGTCCCCGACCGTGTCGTCGACCGGGTCGGTGAGCGAGGTCTCCGGAACGGGGACGGACTCGGTGGGCAGCGGGACCGAGACGGTCGGAAGCGGGCTGAGGGTCGGTGCCGGGAGCAGGTCTGCCGCCGAAGCACCACCACCACCGGCGCCGGCGACGACCACGCCGACCGCCGTGGCGAGCGCCGTCATGACGGCGACGGGTGCGCGCATGCCTCACTCCTTTGCCACGAGGACGCCGTGACAAACGAGCGGGAGTGGCGCAGGTCACGCTCAGAGAGCGCTGCCCTGCCTGTTGCTGGATCGGGTCGCTGTCCGTGGAGAGGTCCGCGATGTCGAGCTTGGTGGGCAGCTTGGCGCCCTCGAGGAACGGAGCGGGGTCGAGCGGCTCGCCGTCGACGCGGACCTCGAAGTGCAGGTGCGGGCCGGTGGAGTAGCCGGTCGAGCCGATCACACCGATCGCCTGGCCCTTGACGACCCGGTCGCCGGGCTTGACGCCGACCGCGGACTGGTGCGCGTACATCGTGGCGATCCGCATCCCGCCGATCTTGCCGTGGTCGATCACCGTCATGTTGCCGTAGGCGACGTTGAACTCGGTGAAGAGCACGACGCCGTCGTCGGCTGCGTAGGCGATGCCGTCGCCCGCGCTGAAGTCCGTCCCGGTGTGCACCTTCACGTAGTGCAGGATCGGGTGGAAGCGCGGTCCGTACTCCGAGGTCACGGTCCCGGTCCCGGGCCGGACGAACCTCCCGGTGCCCTGCGGCGGGTCCTCGCCCTTCCGCAGCTCTTCCGACAGCTCGATGATCCGGGTGGCCAGGGCCCCGGACTCCACGACCAGCACCTGGTACTGCCGCTTGTCCTCGATGGCCGCCTTCTTGGCGGCCTGGAACGCGGCCTCCCGCGCCTCGACGACGGCGTCCACCTGCTGCTGGGCGGCCTCGGCCAGCATCTCCTTGGCGGACACCGCAGCGAGCGCAGCGGCGGCGAAGACCCGCCTGGTCTCCGCCTCACGCCGCGCGGCGGACAGCCGGTCCTGGGCGTTGAGCAGCTCGGCCCGGTCGGCGGCGAGGTCGGCGATGACTGCGTTGCCCGCGCTGCCGATGCTCTGCAGGAAGGCCAGCCGCTCGGCGAGCTGGTTGGGAGAGGTGGAGGACAGCACCAACGCCCACTCACCCATCGACCCGTTGGACTTGTAGGCGGTGCGTGCGAGCAGCCCGAGGTCGTCCTGGCGGGACAGGATGCGGGCCTCGACGATGGCCAGCTCGCGGGTGGCCCTCTCCTCCGCAAGGACGGCGGCGTCCAGGTCGGTCTGTGCCTGCGCGTCGATCCCCCGAGCCTCCTTCAGCTCGTCACGTGCCGTGTCCAGCGCGTCCTGCGCGATGACCAGGTCGGCCTTCGCCTTCTGCAGCTCGTGGGACGCCTTGACCAGCTCGGCGGCATCGTGGGCCTCCTCGGCGGCGAGCTTCGCGGCCTCCTCGGCCTCCTTGGCCGCGGCCTCGGCGGCGGCCTTGGCGGCGGCCCGGGCGCGCGCGTCGGCCGCGTCCTTGCGTCGCTGCTGGGCCTTCGTCAGCTTCCCGGACTTGTCGACGTCTCGGAGGCGCTGGGGCTGGCGGACCCCGTGGGGTCGGTGGCCGAGGCCGGCAGCCCGGAGCCGACGAGCGACACCAGCACCGCGGCGACCAGGGCGGCCGTGAGCGACGTACGTCGGGCAGGCGACCGCCCACCCCTCGGGCGGCGGATCCCCTCCGTCGCGCGCATGCTCACCCCAACCCTCTTTGAGCTCCTGGTCGCGTCTCCCCCCGGACACGCTGGCGGCCGCCCGGCCCACACCCCCTGGGCGCCGCGCCCGCCCATGGTGACCGCATCCCCCGGCGGCCTGCAGCGGTTCAGCCGAAAATGGCCCAGGTGGCCGTCAGGAACCGGCCGTCAGGCCCGCAGCTGGTCACAGCCAGCCACTGCGCTTGAACGCTCTGTACAGAACGGTACAGATCGTCGCCATCACGGCAAGGGCCAGGGGGTAGCCGAACCGCCAGCGCAGCTCCGGCATGTGGTCGAAGTTCATCCCGTAGACCCCGGCGATCATCGTCGGGACGGCCACGATGGCGACCCACGCCGAGATGCGCCGCATGTCGGCGTTCTGCTGGACGCTGACCTGAGCCAGGTTGGCGTTGAGCACCGACGTCAGCAGGTCGTCGAAGCCGTCCACCTGCTCCGACACCCGCACCGCGTGGTCGGCGACGTCGCGGAAGAACGGCCGCAGGTCCTCGTGCACCCGCTCGACCTGCCCGGTCGAGAGCCGCGTCATCGGCTCCACCAGTGGGCGCACGGCCCGGCGGAACTCGATGACCTCGCGCTTGAGGTTGTAGATGCGGGACGCGTTGTTGATCCGGTCGGGGGAGAAGACCCGCTCCTCGACCTCCTCGATGTCCTCCTCGACCGCGAAGGCGATCTCGCTGTAGTCGTCGACCACCGCGTCGGCGATCGCGTACAGCACCGCCGACGGCCCGCAGTCCAGCAGGTGACGTTCCCCCTCGAGACGCCGCCGGACGTCGGCCAGCGCCCGGGCCTGACCGTGCCGGACGGACACGATGAACGAGTCCCCGACGAAGAGCATCACGTCGCCCAGGTCGACCTGCTGGGCCGCCTCGTCGTAGCGGACCGTCTTGAGGACCACGAAGAGGGAGTCCTCGTACTCCTCGACCTTCGGCCGCTGGTGGGCCTTGACCGCGTCCTCGATCGCCAACGGGTGCAGCGAGAACTCGGCGGCCACCTTGTCCAGCTCGTCCTGCGTCGGTTCGTGCAGGCCGATCCAGATGAAGGCGTCGTCGCGCTGACGGGCCAGCGCGAGGGCCGCGCTGAGGTCGCCCTCGATGACCTCCCGCTGTCCCTGGCTGTAGAGCGCGCAGTCGACGATCACCCGGCCATTGTGTCTCGTAGAGTGCCCGGACGTGACCACCGTGCTGCTGATCCGCCACGGCCGGACCACCGCGAACGGCGCCGGTGTGCTGGCCGGCTGGACCGAGGGGGTCTCGCTCGACGACGTCGGCCGGGACCAGGTGCGCGCGCTGGGCACCCGCCTCGCCGCGGTGCCGCTGGCAGCCGTCGTGAGCAGCCCGCTGCAGCGGTGCACCGAGACCGTGGACCTGATGCTCGAAGGACATGCCGGCGTGGCACGTCACGTCGACGACCGGGTCGGCGAGGTCCGCTACGGCGACTGGTCGGGGCAGGAGCTCAAGAAGCTCGCGAAGGACCCACTCTGGAAGGTCGTCCAGTCGCACCCGTCGGCGATGACGTTCCCGGGCGAGGGCGGTGAGGCGATGCGCGACATGCAGGTGCGCGCCGTCGAGGCGGTCCGCGACTGGAACGGCCGGCTCGGCGAGGACGCGGTGTACGCCGTGGTGTCGCACGGCGACGTCATCAAGTCGGTGCTCGCCGACGCCCTCGGCATGCACCTCGACCAGTTCCAGCGCATCGTCGTGGATCCGGCGTCGGTCAGCGTCGTCACGTACACGCCTCTGCGCCCTTTCGTGGTGCGCGCCAACGACGTCGGGGGCGACCTGTCCTTCCTGGCGCCACGCGCCAAAGAGGACGCGCCGACGCAAGGGATCCACCGCTTCCGGCTCGGACGCCGCGGTCGGCGGCGGCTCCGGGACGAGCGCATAGGGTTTCCGGATGGCCCGCATCGTCTTCGACTACGACCCGCCCGAGCGCTTCGTCGCCGGGACCGTGGGCGAGCCGGGCCAGCGCACCTTCTTCCTCCAGGCATCCGGTGACGGCCGCACGACGAGCGTGTCCCTGGAGAAGCAGCAGGTCGCTGTCCTCGCCGAGCGGCTCGAGGCCCTGCTCGACGAGGTCGTCCGGCGGTCCTCCGGCGAGGCGGCCGTCCCGGCCGTGACCCCCGCCGACGTCGCCGACACCGAGCCGCTGTCGACCCCTATCGAGGAGGAGTTCCGGGTGGGGACCATGGCGCTCGCCTGGGACACCGACGACGAGGTCGTCGTGATCGAGGCGCAGGCGCTGGTCGAGAGCGACGACGACGAGGACGACGAGCCGCTGCTCATCGAGGACGACGACGAGGAGGGTCCGCCCCTGCTGCGCGTGCGGCTGCCCGGAGCCATCGCTCGCGCCTTCGTGTCCCGCGCCCAGGCCGTGGTCGCGGCCGGGAGACCGCCCTGCCCGTTCTGCGGCGGCCCGCTCGATGCCGGCGGTCACGTGTGCCCGCGGGCCAACGGCTACCGCCGCTGACGTTGCAGCCCATGGACCGGGTGGGAGGGCTCGACGTGGGTGCCGCGATGGACCTGCTGCGGGACGGTGAGCTGACGGTCGAGGGTCGGCTGGTCGACGCGTCCAACGCCACGCTGTTCTGCCAGGTCTGCGCCGGCGCGACGCACGCCCGCTGCGTCTACAAGCCCATCGCGGGGGAGCGTCCGCTGTGGGACTTCCCGGACGGCTCGCTGGCGGGCCGCGAGGTCGCCTCGTTCGCCGTGTCCCAGGCCACCGGGTGGGGTGTCGTGCCACCGACGGTGATGCGCGACGGGCCGTTCGGCCCGGGGATGTGCCAGCTCTGGGTCGACTCAGACGACGCAGTCGACCTGGTGGACGTCCTCGCGCCGGACGCGCTCCCGTCCGGCTGGCTGCACGTCCTGGACGCGCTCGGAGGCGGGGGCGAGCCGGTGGTGCTGGGCCACGCCGACGACGTGAGGCTGCGCCGGATGGCGGTCCTCGACGTGGTGCTCAACAACGCCGACCGCAAGGGTGGCCACGTCCTGCCCGGACCGGACGGCGTTGTGCGGGGGGTCGACCACGGCGTGACCTTCCACACCGAGCCGAAGCTGCGGACCGTGCTGTGGGGCTGGGCCGGCGACCCGCTCACCACCGAGGAGCGCGCGGTCCTCGAGGTGCTGCGGGACGACCTGGACGGGCCGCTCGGAAGCCGGCTGACCGAGCTCGTGGCGCCGTCCGAGGTGACGGCGTGCCGGCGCAGGGTCGAGCGGATGCTGCGGGACGGTCACTTGCCCTACCCCGCGGAGGGCTGGCCGGCCATCCCGTGGCCCCCGTTCTGAGCACGTAGTATCCGCGGGTGCGTCCCTGGCCCGCTCCCGCGATCCCTGCCCTGCCCGGGACCGGGTACGCCCTGCGGTTGCACGACACCGCCACCGGAGAGGTCCGGCCGACTGCACCGGGCCCGGTCGCGCGAATGTACGTGTGCGGGATCACCCCTTACGACGCGACGCATATCGGCCATGCCGCGACCTACGTCACCTTCGACCTCGTGCACCGCGTCTGGCTCGACGCCGGCCACCAGGTCCACTACGTCCAGAACGTCACGGACGTGGACGACCCGCTGCTCGAGCGCGCGGTCCGGGACGGCGAGGACTGGGCGGCGCTCGCCGAGCGGGAGACGGCGCTGTTCCGCGAGGACATGACCTCGCTCGGCGTCCTACCGCCACAGCACTACGTCGGTGTGGTCGAGTCGATCCCGCAGGTCGCCGCCGCCGTCGAGCGGCTGCGCGAAGCGGGCGCGGCCTACGACGTCGAGGGTGACGTCTACTTCGCCGTGCACAGCGACCCGCGCTTCGGCGGCGTCGGCAGTCTCGACGAGGAGACCATGCTCGCCCTGTTCGCCGAGCGGGGCGGCGACCCGCAGCGGCCCGGCAAGAAGCACCCGCTGGACAGCCTGGTCTGGCAGTCGGCCCGGCCGGGGGAGCCGTCCTGGCAGGCGGCCGGCACCTCGTTGCCTCCCGGCCGCCCGGGGTGGCACCTCGAGTGCGCCGCGATCGCCCTGCAGCACCTCGGCATGGGCATCGACGTCGAGGGCGGCGGCAGCGACCTGGTCTTCCCGCACCACGAGATGAGTGCCTCGCAGGCCCAGGTGCTCAGCGGTGAGTGGCCGTTCGCGCGCCACTACGTGCACGCCGGGATGGTCGGTCTGGACGGCGAGAAGATGTCCAAGTCGCAGGGCAACCTGGTGTTCGTCTCACGGCTGCGCCGCGCGGGGAGGGACCCGATGGCGGTGCGGCTGGCGCTGCTCGCGCACCACTACCGCACCGACTGGTCGTGGACCGAGGCGGACCTGGTCGACGCCGAGGCCCGGCTGGCCCGCTGGCAGGACGCGGTGTCCCGGCCGGTCGGCCCGCCGGCCGACGCCACGGTCGACGGGCTGCGCCGTCACCTCGCCGACGACCTCGACGCACCCGGCGCGCTGGCGGTCATGGACCGCTGGGTCGCCGAGGCCGGCCGGCCGTCGGGCACGTCGGGGTTCTCCGAGGAGTCGCCGGGCCTGGTCAGTCGCGCCGTCAACGCTCTGCTCGGCGTCCGCCTCTAGGGCGGGGTCAGCGGCCGAGGCGCTCGTACGTCTGTTCGGTGCTGTCCTTCGCCGCCTGCCACCACGCCTCGTTGTCGCGGTACCACGCGATGGTCTGCGCCAGCCCGGTCCGCATGTCCTGGTAGCGCGGAGCCCACCCGGTCTCGGCCCGGAGCTTGGCGGAGTCGATGGCGTAGCGGAGGTCGTGCCCCGGCCGGTCCGTGACCAAGTCGTACCAGTCGCTCGGCCGGCCCATCAGCTCGAGCAGCAGCTCCACGATCTCCCGGTTGTTGCGCTCGCCATCGGCCCCGATCAGGTACGTCTCACCGCTTCGGCCCTGCTCGATGATCGTCACGACGGCGTCGTTGTGGTCGTCGACGTGGATCCAGTCGCGCACGTTGGTGCCCTGGCCGTACAGCTTCGGCTTCACGCCGCGCAGCACGTTCGTGATCTGGCGCGGGATGAACTTCTCGACGTGCTGGAAGGGGCCGTAGTTGTTCGAGCAGTTCGACAGCGTGGCCCGGATGCCGAACGACCGGACCCAGGCTCGGACGAGAAGGTCGGCCGATGCCTTGGTGGCGGAGTACGGGCTGGACGGGTTGTACGGCGTCCGCTCGGTGAAACGCGCCGGGTCGTCGAGCGTCAGGTCGCCGTAGACCTCGTCGGTCGAGACGTGGTGCAGCCGGACCTCGCGGTGCCGGACCGCCTCGAGCAGCCGGTAGGTGCCCACCACGTTCGCCTCCAGGAACGGCCAGGGGTCGTCGAGGGAGTTGTCGTTGTGCGACTCGGCCGCGAAGTGGACCACCACGTCGGACTCGGCCACCAGGCGCTCGACCAGCCCTGCGTCGGCGACGCTGCCCTCGACGAGCTCGACCCGGTCAGCCACTGCCGCGAGGTTGGCGGCGTTTCCGGCGTACGTCAGGGCGTCGAGGACCCGCACCTGCCACTCGGGCCGGGTCTGCGCGGTGCGCAGCACGAAGTTCGAGCCGATGAACCCGGCCCCTCCTGTCACGAGCAATCTCATCCGGTCGGCTCCTCTGTCGATGGTGTGGCCGGTGACGGTGGGGTGGTCGGTGATGCCCGGTGGCTCCGCCGAGGCGGCGGTCGACCAGCCCCGGAACTCGACCTCGAGGCTGAACCGGTGTGCCAGGTAGCGGTGGTCGGAGAGCGCGAGGGGCGCGCCGTCGCGCGGGTGGGCCACCCGGCGGACGAGCAATAGCGGGGTTCCCGGCCCGACCTCGAGGAGCCGGCCGTCGGACTCGGTGGCTGCGCCGGCCGTGATCGTCTGGCGCACCGACTCGATCCGGCTGCCCTGGCGGGCCAGGGTTGCCCAGATGCCCGGGTCCTGTGCGGCCGCCCGGCTCAGCGCCGCTCCCGGCGCCGGGGGAACCCACTCGTGCACGACGTCGAGCGGCTCGCCGTCGACGGTGCGCACCGACCTGCTGTAGAGCGCCTGGGAACCGGGTTCGACCGCCAGCGCGACGGCAACCGGGGGCGGCGCGGGCAGGTAGCCGAACTCCACGACGGTGCGCTGCGCCGACTTCCCGGCGGTCGCAACCGCGGAGGTCGCGTGCCGGAACGTCCCGAGGGCCAGGGTCTGGTGGAACGAGGTGCCGGTCACGAACCACCCGGCGCCGCGGCGGCTCTCGACCAGCCCCTGCTCGCGCAGCTCGTCGAGGGCCCGCCGGACCGTCACCCGGCTCACGCCGTAGCGCGCGCTCAGCGCGGCCTCGCTCTCCAGCGCGCCGGCCGACCCGACGTCCCCGAGCGCGACCCGCTCCCGGAGGTCGGCGGCGAGCCGCGCCGCCCGCGTTCCTGTCACATCCCGGATGATACAGGTCTGATACAGGCTGGTCGAGCGCCCTGCGCCGATCATGAAGAGTGCGGCCCGGACCGCCGTCGAGCCACCCGCTGCGACCGATCAGCGGGGGTCGTCGCCCTTGCGCCGCAGGTAGCGCTCGAACTCCCGCGCGATGGCGTCGCCGGACGCCTCGGGCAGCGTCGGTGAGGTCCTTGGCCTCCTCCAGCGAGCGGACGTACTCGGCGACCTCGGAGTCCTCGGCGGCCAGCTCGTCGACACCGCGCTCCCAGGCGCGGGCGTCCTCGGGCAGCTCGCCCAGCGGGATCGGCACGTCGAGCAGGTCCTCGATGTGGCGCAGCAGCGCCAGCGTCGCCTTGGGGCAGGGCGGCTGGGCGACGTAGTGGGGGACCGCCGCCCAGATCGACAGGGCCGGCACGCCGGCGCGCGTGCAGGCGTCCTGCACCACCCCGACGATGCCGGTCGGCCCCTCGTACCGCGAGGGCTCCAGGTGCAGCGACCGCGGCGACGGCCTCGTCCGAGGAGGTGCCGGTCACCGGCACCGGCCTGGTGTGCGGCGAGTCCGCGAGCAGTGCGCCCAGCGTCACGACCATGTCGACGCCGAGCTCGTGGCAGCACGCCGAGGATCTCGTGGGTGTACTGCTTCCACCGCATGTTCGGCTCGATGCCGCGAATGAGCACGACGTCGCGGCCCACGTCGGGCAGCCGGGCGAAGGAGACCCGGGTCGTCGGCCAGGTCACCAGCCGCCGCCCCTCCTCGGACATCGACACCGTGGGCCGGTTCACCTGGTAGTCGTAGTAGTCCTCGGGATCCATCTCGGTGAGCGGCTGGGTCGCCCAGACCTCCTCGAGGTGCTCGACCGCTGAGGTCGCCGCATCGCCTGCGTCGTTCCACCCCTCGAAGGCTGCGATCAGCAACGGGTCGACCAGCTCGGGATAGCCGTCGAGCTCGATCACCTGGGAGGACCTCCGGGACTCTGGTCTGATCACCTGCCGGTCGCTGCCAGCGTACGACCTGCGGGCCGCCGTAGACTCGCCCGCGATGTCCAGCCAGCCCCGCGTGTCCAACAGCCCCGCCGCCCTCCGTCAGGCACTCGCCGAGAGGGTGGTCGTCGCCGACGGCGCGATGGGGACGATGCTGCAGGCCCAGGACCCCAGCCTCGACGACTTCGAGGGCCACGAGGGCTGCAACGAGATCCTCAACGTGACCCGCCCGGACATCGTGCGGGCCGTTCACGAGGCGTACTTCGACGCCGGTGTCGACGCCGTCGAGACGAACACCTTCGGCGCCAACCTCGGCAACCTCGCGGAGTACGGCATCGAGAGCCGGATCGAGGAGCTCGCCCGGTCGGGTGCGCGGATCGCCCGCGAGGTCGCCGACGATGCGCAGCACCAAGGACCAGCCCCGCTGGGTCATCGGCTCGGTCGGTCCGGGCACCAAGCTCCCGACGCTCGGGCACGTGCCCTACGCCACCCTGCGCGACGCCTACGAGACGCAGGTACGCGGGATGCTGCCGGCGGGGTCCATGCCGTCCTGGTCGAGACCGCGCAGGACCTTCTCCAGGCCAAGGCCGCGGTCATCGGTGCCAAGCGCGCCCTGACCGCCGCCGGGTCGCGACGCCCCGCTGATCGTGCCAGGTCACCGTCGAGACCACCGGCACGATGCTGCTGGGCAGCGAGATCGGCGCCGCGCTCACGGCGCTCGAGCCGCTGGGCATCGACGTCCTCGGCCTCAACTGCGCGACCGGGCCCGCTGAGATGAGCGAGCACCTCCGCCACCTGTCGCGGCACGCCCGCACGATGCTGTCCTGCATGCCCAACGCGGGCCTGCCGATGCTCGGCAAGGACGGCGCCAGCTACCCGCTCACCCCGCAGGAGCTGGCCGACGCCCACGACCACTTCACCCGGGACTTCGGTCTGGCGCTCGTCGGCGGGTGCTGCGGCACGACGCCGGAGCACCTGCGGCAGGTCGTCGACCGCGTCGGCGGACGCGGCCTGGCCACCCGGCGGCCGCGGCCCGAGGCAGGTGTCGCCTCGCTCTACCAGCACGTGCCGTTCCGCCAGGACACGTCCTACCTCTCGATCGGCGAGCGGACCAACGCGAACGGCTCCCTGGCGTTCAAGAAGGCGATGCTCGAGGAGCGCTGGGACGACTGCATCGAGATCGCCCGGGACCAGACGCGCGACGGTGCGCACCTGCTCGACGTCTGCATCGACTACGTCGGACGCGACGGGGTCGAGGACATGAAGGCCGTCGCCGGCCGGTTCGCCACCGCGTCGACGCTGCCGCTCGTCCTGGACTCCACCGAGCCGGCGGTCATCGAGGCCGGCCTGGAGCTGCTCGGCGGCCGCGTCGGTCATCAACTCGGTCAACTACGAGGACGGCGACGGACCGGGGTCCCGCTTCGCCCGGGTGATGCCGATCGTCAAGGAGCACGGTGCCGCCGTCGTGGCGCTGACCATCGACGAGGAGGGCCAGGCCCGCACCGCCGAGTGGAAGGTCCGCGTCGCCACCCGGCTGATCGACGACCTCACCGACCACCTGGGGCCTGCACGTCGAGGACATCATCGTCGACCGCCTGACCTTCCCGGTCGCCACCGGCCAGGAGGAGACCCGGCGCGACGCGCTGGAGACCATCGAGGCCATCCGCCGGCTCAAGCGGCGCTATCCCGACGGTGCAGACCACGCTCGGCGTCTCGAACGTCTCCTTCGGCGTCAACCCCGCCGCCCGCATCGTGCTGAACTCCGTCTTCCTGAACGAGTGCGTCAAGGCCGGGCTGGACTCGGCGATCGTGCACGCCGCGAAGATCCTGCCGATGTCGCGGATCGACGAGGAGGCAGCGCGAGGTCGCCCTCGACCTGGTCTATGACCGACGCCGCGAGGGCTACGACCCGCTGCAGAGGTTCCTCGACCTCTTCGAGGGCGTGGACGTCGCCAGCGCGCCGGCTTCCCGGGCCGAGGAGCTGATCGGCCCTGCCGCTCGGCGAGCGGCTGGCAGCGCCGGATCATCGACGGTGAGCGCAACGGCCTCGACGCCGACCTGCGAGACGCGCTCGACTCGGGCAAGACGGCCCTGGACATCGTCAACGACCACCTGCTCGAAGGCATGAAGGTCGTCGGCGAGCTCTTCGGCAAGGGCGAGATGCAGCTGCCCTTCGTGCTCCAGTCGGCCGAGGTGATGAAGGCCGCCGTCGCGTAGCTCGAGCCGCACATGGAGAAGACCGACGAGGAGGGCAAGGGCACGATCGTCCTGGCCACGGTCAAGGGCGACGTGCACGACATCGGCAAGAACCTCGTCGACATCATCCTGACCAACAACGGCTTCACCGTCGTCAACATCGGCATCAAGCAGCCGGTGTCGGCGATCCTCGAGGCCGCCGACGAGCACCGGGCCGACGTCATCGGGATGTCCGGCCTGCTCGTGAAGTCGACCGTGGTCATGAAGGAGAACCTCGAGGAGATGAACTCCCGCGGCATCGCCGCGAAGTTCCCGGTGATCCTCGGTGGCGCCGCACTCACCCGCGCCGTACGTCGAGCAGGACCTCGCCGAGGTCTACGAGGGCGAGGTGCGCTACGCCCGCGACGCGTTCGAGGGCCTGCGACTGATGGACGCGCTCATCGCGGTCAAGCGTGGCGTGCCCGGTGCGCGAGCTGCCCGCGCTGCGCCCGCGGCGGGTCAGCAGCCGGCCGGCCGCCCGGACGTCACGCGCGGATGCCGACATGCCGGCCCGCTCCGACGTCGCGACCGACAACCCGGTCCCGGAGCCGCCGTTCTGGGGCAGCCGGGTGGTCAAGGGGATCCACGCTGCAGGAGTACGCCTCGCTGCTCGACGAGCGGGCCACGTTCATGGGCCAGTGGGGCCTGAAGTCCTCACGCGGTGACGGCCCGACGTACGACGAGCTGGTCGAGACGGAGGGACGCCCCCGCCTGCGGATGTGGCTGGAGCGGCTCCAGACCGAGAAGATGCTCGAGGCGGCGATCGTCTACGGCTACTACCCGGTGCGTCAGCGAGGGCGACGACCTGGTCCTGCTCTCCGAGCCGTCGGTTGACGCCACGGAGCGGCACCGCTTCACCTTCCCGCGGCAGCGGCACGGCCGTCACCTGTGCCTGGCCGACTTCTTCCGGCCCCGCGAGTCGGGCGAGGTCGACGTGCTCGGCCTGCAGCTGGTCACCGTGGGCGTCGCGCATCGCGGAGGTCACCTCCGACCTGTTCGCTCGCGACGCCTACCGCGACTACCTCGAGCTGCACGGGCTGTCGGTCCAGCTCACCGAGTCGCTCGCGGAGTACTGGCACAAGCGGATGCGGGCCGAGCTCGGCTTACGCCGCCGAGGACCCGGACCGGCCGGAGGACTACTTCGACCTGCGCTACCGCGGTGCGCGGTTCTCCTTCGGCTACGGGGCCTGCCCGAACCTCGAGGACCGGGCCAAGCTGGTCGACCTGCTCGAGCCGGAGCGGATCGGCGTCAAGCTCTCCGAGGAGTTCCAGCTGCACCCCGAGCAGTCGACCGACGCGCTCGTGCTCCACCACCCGGAGGCGACCTACTTCAACGCGAAGTAACCGCGCGGGCTCGCTACCTGCTGCGATGCGGCGCCGTTGAAGCCAGGTCGCTAGCTAACCCGCTGAGCCTCGTGGTTCCTTGGAGACGTTCCACTGCCCTTCGGAGACGACTGTCGACGCTTCCGTCGGTCACCCTGATGGCGGTCTCGTCGTCGATCGCGTACGCCGGTCCCGGATCTCGGCCGCCCACGTTTCCGCCCGGCCATGGTGTTCTCCGGGCAGATCTGGTGCTCCAGGTGGGGAAGATCGAGAAGTCGACGATGCCCAGCGTCCTGTCGTCACCGGTGGGCGTCTTCCAGCCGACGAAGTCCGCCCCGATGCCGGGGTCATCACCATGCTTCCGGCGCTCACCCTACCCAGACCGTCTCGCGCAGCGACGGCAAGAGTCCGCCAGCCCGGACTGCCGCATCCAGTGGCACGGTACAGGGCGTCGCCGCCGTCACCAGCAGGACGTCTGCCTCTCGGACCCAGGAGACCCAGCGCTCCTCGTCGATGCTGGGCAGCGCGGTGAGCTCCAGCACTCCCAAGACTTCAGCCCAGCTCGCACATGGGTCTCGGGGCCTGACCGCTGATGAAGCGCCATGCCCCGGCCGGACTGCCCTGGGGGTGCCCGTACCCCGCAGTGGGGATGCAGAGAGCGCCGAGCTGGCGATCGGTTTGCCCAGTAGTCGACCAGCGCGTCATGGATGCTCGCGTTCTTGACGCCGGCGGACGTGAACAGGAGCCTCCGCTTGCCTCCTGTACGTAGCCGTCAGACCTCTCCTCGAGCGCGGAGATCGGTGCCTCGGTAGGCAGACTCGGCGCCACGGGGAACCCCCCGCCGCCGACCGCCTGGCCCCCGGCCTACGCGCCCCGGATGCGACAGCCCATGAGCGCTGCGTGCCAGCGGTTCGCCTACTCCGTCGTGATCGCCCGCAGGACGTCGAGCCGCGCCGCCCGGCGGGCCGGCCAGACCGCGGCGCAGCACGCCGATCAGCGCGGCCAGCGACCAGGAAGATGACCAGCTGGCTCACCGGGATCGACGAGCTCGGTCGATGCCCTCGTCGGCAGAGCGTGCACTGAGCAGCACCCCGAAGCCGACGCCCAGACGCAGCCCCAGCACCGCGCCGAAGACCGAGATCACGACCGACTCCAGCCGCACCATCCGGCGCAGCTGGCGCCGGCGCATGCCGACCGCCCGCAGCAGGCCGATCTCGCGGGTCCGCTCGATCACCGACAGGGCCAGGGTGTTGACGATGCCGAGCACGGCGATGAGGATCGCCAGCGCGAGCAGCACGTAGATGAAGTAGAGCAGCTGGTTGACCTGCCGCGCTGCTCGTCCTTGAACTCGCTCTGGTCCCGCAGCTCCAGGTTGGTAGGCGGCGAGCGCGGCGTCGACGTCCGCCCTGCGGCTCCGGCGTCGACGTCGGCGTTCAGGTTGACGTAGAGCAACGAGTCGCGGGTGGCCCCGCCGTTGGCCTCCCAGGTGTCGAGCGACACGACGTACTGGCCGAGGCCGCCGTTCGGCTCGTAGATACGGCCACCGAGCAGGGTCGCTGCGTCCCGGCCTGCGAAGCGGACCTCCAGGTCGTCGCCGACCTTCCAGCCCTTGTCGCGTCCGCCGTCGGTCGTCGACCAGGATGCCGTCCTCGAGCCCAGGCCTCGCATGCCGGCGCGGACGACGTCGGCTGCATCGCTGCGTCGACGGTGTCCGGGTCACCGCCGGAGATGACGTGGTCTGACCCGTCGATCTGCGCCTGCCGCCGAACCGTGCCGGGTCACCGACTCGACGCCGCGGGATCTGCTCGAGTCCGTCGGCGATCGCCGGGCGGAACGGCGTTGCTGGACGTCGTCACGATGAAGTCGGCGCCGACGCTGCGGTCGATGAGGTCGTCCGATCGAGGTGTTCGATGGACGCGACCACGCCGCCGGCCGCGCCACCAGCGCCAGCCCGATCATCAGCGCGGAGGCGGTCGCCGCCGTGCGGCGCGGGTTGCGCGGGCGTTCTCCCGGGCCAGCCGCCGATCGGTGCCCGACAGCCCGCGGCAGCACCGCGCCGAGGCCTCCGACGATCGGCGGCTCAGGACCGGGCTGAGCACGGCGACGCCGAGGAAGACGACCAGTGCCCCGACGCCGACCAGGGATGCCGGCCCCTGACCAGCCGGCCGAGCAGGCTCCGACGGCGCGAGGATGCCCAGCGAGCCAGTAGCACCGCCCCGACGAGCGCGCGCCGTCGCAGCGACGCCGCCGGCATGGCGATGTCGTCGCGCATCGCCGCCACCGGCGGGATCTGCGGCGGCCCGCCGGGCCGGGGTACGCGGCCGACCACGGTCGTCACCGATCGCCGACGAGGTACGACCAGAGGACGGTGCGCGGTGGAGACACCAGCCCGCTCGCGGAAGTTCAGCCGAGGCGGCGAACGGCCGGCCTTGAGGCCCATCGCCAGCCGACGCCGCAGCCCAAGCCCGAGCGTGGCGCCGATGCAGGCCGACGACGAATGCCTCGACGATGACCGAGCGGTTGCACCTGGCGGCGGCTGGCGCCCAGCGCGCGCAGCAGCGCGAGCTCGCGGCTGCGCTGGGCCACCAGCATCGAGAACGTGTTGAAGATGATGAACGAGCCGACGAAGATCGCGATGACGGCGAAGACCAGCAGGAAGATGCTGAAGAACTCAGCGCCGTCCTTGATGTCGCCGGAGTCGGCGCGGCCTGCTCCTCGCCGGTCGAGTCGCCGTCGGAGCCCCGGGATCACCTCGGCGCACCCGGTCGCGCAGCTCGGCGTCGCTGACACTGCCGTCGCCGACGGCGAGGATCTCGGTGAAGGTGCCCGGCGCTGGCCGAGCAGGTCGCTGAGCCGTCGTCGGCGTCGAACACGGTCAGCGTCGCGCCGGCCAGGCTGCCGCCGCCCTCGCCGAAGCTGACGATCCCGCTGAGCGTCTGCCGTCCTGCGCGGCGCCGGACTGGGTCAGCACCTCGATGTTGTCGCCGACCGCGAGGTCGTTGTCCGACGCGTCGCGGAGTCGATCGCGACCTCGCCGGCCGTCGCTCGGGCGGCCGCGCCCTCGGAGCGTGTCAGGGGTGAAGTCGCGGGTCGCCGAGCCAGGCGCCGCCGATAGTGGGGGCGCCGCCGGTCCTAGCGACCTCCCGTCGGCCGACGATCTGGGCGAAGCCCGAGAGACGTCGCCCTCGGCGTGCGCACGCCCTCGACCCCGCGGACCGAGTCGAGGAGCGCGGCCGGGCACAGGTCGCCGGGCTGACCGTCCGCCGGTGACGTTCGCCTCGAACGCCGACTCCTCGCTGCACGCACGACGGCGGTGACCGGCGTGCGAAGAGCTTGTCGAAGGTCTTGCGATGGTGTCGCCGAGGACCAGCGTCCCGGCGACGAACGAGACGCCGAGGACGACCGCCAGGGCCGTGCAGCAGGAGCCGGAGCTTGCGCGCGAGCAGGCTCTTGAGGTGACGCGGAGCATGGGTCAGTTCCCCCGCTGGCGCCGGGCCGGTCGAAGCTGCTTCATCCGCTCGAGGACCGGCTCGGCCGTCGGGGTCGTGCATCTCGTCGACGATGTGGCCGTCGGCGAGGAACAGGACGCGGTCCGCGTAGGCCGCGGCGGCCGGGTCGTGGGTGACCATCACCATGGTCTGGCCCATCTCGCGGACCGAGCTGGCGCAGGAACGTCGAGCACCTCGGCGCCCGGAGCGGGAGTCGAGGTTGCCGGTCGGCTCGTCGGCGAAAACCACCTCGGGCCGGCCGGCCAGGGCCCGGGCGCACGGCGACGCGCTGCTGCTGGCCGCCGGAGAGCTCGCTGGGCCGGTGGCGCAGGCGGTCGCGCAGGCCGACGGTCGTGATCACCGTGTCCAGCCACTCGCGGTCCGGCTTGCGCCCGGCGATGTCCATCGGCAGCGTGATGTTCTCGAGGCGCGTTCAGCGTCGGGCACCAGGTTGTAGGCCTGGAAGATGAAGCCGAGGCTGTCCCGGCGCAGCCGGGTGAGCCGCTTGTCGTCGAGGCGTGGTCAGGTCGACGTCGCCGATGAACGACCGAGCCCGACGTGGCGGTGTCCAGCCCGGCCATGCAGTGCATCAGCGTCGACTTGCCGGAGCCCGGACGGCCCCATGATCGCGGTGAAGTGCCCGCGCTCGAACTCGCAGCTCACGGCGTCGAGGGCCACGACGCGGGTGTCGCCCTCGCCGTAGACCTTGCTGAGCTCGACGGCGCGGGCGGCGGCGGCGCCGGTGGCGGTGGCTGGGACGGACGGGGACGTGCTGGTCACGGTGTCTCCTTGGAGGGGTCAGTCGAGTCACCGAGACACCGGAGGGCGGCGTCGCCACCGCTTTCAGGGTAGATTCCGGCGTGGTCTCCGGCACATCTCCGGGTCACCCTGAGCCGCGGCGACACCGGTGGACCACGCGTCGGTTGCGCAGCTTGCCGGGCGCTCAGATCTCGTCGCCGCGGCATGTGCGGGGAGGGCCGCTCGTCGGCCGCCCGGGCCTGCGGGACGGTCGGCGACGGGCAGCACCGGCAGGGCGGGCGGAGTGCCGCCGAAGGCGGGGCACAGGGCCTGGTGGTCGCACCAGTCGCAGAGCCGGCTCGGGCTGGGCCGCCAGTCGCCGCGCTCGGTGGCGCGCTGGATCGCGGCCCAGATCGCCTCCAGCTTGCGCTCGGTGGCCAGCAGGTCGGCCTCGTCGGGCTCGTAGCGCAGCACCTCGCCGCTGCCGAGGTAGAGCAGCTGGAGCAGCCGGGGCACCCGCCCGCGCAGCCGCCACAGCACCAGCGCGTAGAAGCGCATCTGGAACATCGCCTTGGCCTCGAAGCCCTCGCGGGGGGCCCGGCCGGTCTTGTAGTCGACCACCCGCACGGCGCCGGTCGGCGCGACGTCGAGCCGGTCGACGTAGCCGCGCAGCCGCAGCCCGGACTCCAGGTCGTGCTCGACGAACAGCTCGCGCTCGGCCGGCTCGAGCCGGGTCGGGTCCTCGAGCTCGAAGTAGGCGTCGAGCAGCCCGTCGGCGCCGCTGCAGCCACTCGTCGCGCGCCGGCGTCCGTCGTCGAACAGCTCGGCCAGCTCGGGCTCGGCCTCGAGCAGCCGCTCCCACTCGGGCCGCACCAGCGTCGTGCGCCTGCGTCGGGCGTGCGCTCGGCCGCCGGCAGGTCGAACAGCCGCTCCAGCACCGCGTGGACGACCGTGCCCCGGGTGGCCGCCGGGCTGGGCTGCTCGGGCAGCCGGTCGATGACCCGGAAGCGGTAGAGCAGCGGGCAGGTCAGGAAGTCGCTGGCCCGCGACGGCGACAGGGACGCCGGCGCGCGAGCGACGCTCGACGCATCGGCGGCGTCGACGACGTCGACGGCCGCCGCCGGTCTCCACCGCCTCTGCGCTCATGTCCTGCACCATACGGGCGCCCCGGACACGACAGGCTCAGGCACGACGGCGCAGTCCAGACACGACGGCCCGCTCAGCCGGCGACCACCTAGCATCGCGGTGTGGACCACGACCCCGCCGATCGCCGGTCGGCCGAGGCGGGCGCCGGTCGGCCCTCCGACGGCCGGATCGTCATCGCCCGGCCCTTCGGCGTGCCCGTCTACGTCACGCCGACGCTGGTTCCTGGTCGCCGCCCTGATCACCTACGGCTTCGCGCCCACCGTCGAGCGCGAGGTCCCGGGCCTCGGCGACTGGCGCTACGCCGTGTCGCTCGCCTTCGCGCTCCTGCTCTACCTGTCGGTCCTGGTCCACGAGCTGAGCCACACCGCTGGTCGCCCTGCAGGCCGGGCTGCCGGTCCGCCGGATCAGCCTGCACCTGCTCGGCGGCGTGTCCGAGATCGAGGAGCCCGCCAAGACGCCGGGCCGCGAGGCCGGCATCGCGGCCGCCGGCCCGCTCGTCTCGCTGGTGATCGCCGCGGTCGGCGTTCGGCGTCTCCGAGCTGCTGGAGCCGCGAGCACGGTCGGGCGGCTGCTCGCCGGGGCGCTGATGGTCGAGCAACCTCGTCGTCGGCGGTGTTCAACCTGCTGCCCGGGCTGCCGCTGGACGGCGGCCGCGTGCTCTCCGCGGCCGTGTGGCGGGCCACCGGGCGCCGTCACCTCGGCACCGTCGTCGCCGCCTGGCTCGGGCGCGGCGTCGCCGTCGTCGTCCTCGTGCTGCCGTTCGCCGTCTCGGCGACGCACCGGCGACGAGCGTCGACCTGATCGACGTCGTCTGGGGTGCCCTGCTCGGCGCGTTCATCTGGGTCGGCGCCAGCCAGTCGCTGCGCTACGCCGGGGCTGCAGTCCCGGCTGCCCGGCATCACGGCCCGCCGGCTGACCCGGCGGGCGATCCCGGTGGCCGCCGACGCTGCCCGCTGGCCGAGGCGCTGCGCCAGGCGCACGAGGCCGGCGCGCGCGGCCTGGTCGTCGTTCCTCCGGCGGCGGACCCGTCGGCGCTCGTCAGTCGAGGCGGCGGTCCGGGCCACGCCGGTCGAGCGGCGGCCCTGGGTGCCCGTCGGCGACCTGTCCCGCGCGGCTCGAGCCCGGCCATCGGTCACGGCCGACCTGGAGGGCGAGGAGCTCGTCGCAGGCGCTGACCAGCAGACCCGCCAGCGAGTACCTCGTCGTCGAGGCCGAACGGCGACATCTACGGCGTGCCTCGACCGCGGACGTCGACGTCGAGCGGGCGCCGCGTCCTGGGACCTGCCGGCCCGTGCCCGACCACGATCCGGCCGACCTAGACTCGCGGCCACCGTGCCCAGCCGCGACAGCGCCCACCGGCGCCGCGCACCGGCGCGGCCCCTTCGCGGCGGGCGACCGGGTGCAGCTCACCGACCCCAAGGGCCGGATGCACACGATCACCCTGGAGGCGGGCAAGGAGTTCCACACCCACAAGGGCTCGATCGCGCACGACGACGCTGATCGGCGCGCCCCGAGGGCACCGTCGTGACGACCACCGGCGGGATCGACCTACCTGGCGCTGCGGCCGCTGCTCGCCGACTACGTGCTGTCGATGCCGCGCGGCGCCGCCGTCGTCTACCCGAAGGACGCCGGCCAGGTCGTGCACATGGCCGACATCTTCCCGGGCGCCCGGGTGGTCGAGGCGGGCGTCGGGTCCGGTGCGCTGACCATGTCGCTGCTGCGCGCCGTCGGCGACGACGGGCTGCGTGTCGTCGTACGAGCGGCGGCAGGACTTCGCCGACATCGCCCGGGACAACGTCGAGTCGTTCTTCGGCGGCCCGCACCCGGCCTGGCGGCTCACGGTCGGCGACCTGGCCGACGACGCTGGACGAGACCGACGTCGACCGGGTCGTGCTCGACATGCTCGCGCCGTGGGACTGCCTCGACGCCGTCGTCCGGCGCGCTGGTGCCCGGCGGCGTCCTGATCTGCTACGTCGCGACGGCGACCCAGCTGTCCCGGACCGCCGAGGCGCTGCGCGAGCACGGCACCTTCACCGAGCCGCAGCGCCTGGGAGTCCCTGGTGCGCGGCTGGCACCTCGAGGGCCTCGCCGTCCGCCCGGAGCACCGGATGGTCGGCCACACCGGCTTCCTCGTGACGACCCGCCGGCTGGCCGACGGGGTCGCGCCACCGCTGCGCCGGCGGCGGCCGGCGAAGGGCGCGTACGGGGAGAACTCGGCCGAGCCGGGCTGACGCACGGTCCGGCTCGGGCCGATCGGGAGCCGGACGGCCGCCGAATGAGTCTCAGCGACACGCGCCGGTGCAGGTCCACACCGGACCTGCCGAAGGTAGGTTGTCGGGAGTACGGCTCCCGTCGAGGGAGTGCCCCCGAAGGGGAGGTGACGCCGTGTCTTCCACGGACCGTCCGACCGACGACGGCAAGCGCCGCTCGTCCCGACGCGACGACGCGCTGCGACCCGCAGGTCAGTGCGCTGCAGGACGAGGTCGAGGCCCTGCGCCAGCCGGCTCACCGAGTCGCCGCGCCACCTGCGTGCGCTCGAGGAGCGGGTCGCCGAGCTGCAGACGAACCTCGCCGCCGTGACCACCCAGAACGAGCGGCTCGCGACCACCCTCAAGGAGGCCCGCGACCAGATCGTCGCCGCTCAAGGAGGAGGTCGACCGGCTGGCGCAGCCGCCGGCCGGCTTCGGGGTCTTCCTCGCAGCGCAACGAGGACGGCACCGTCGACATCTTCACCGGCGGCCGCAAGCTGCGGGTGACCGTCAGCCCCGGCGTCGAGCTCGACGACCTGCGTGCGCGGCCAGGAGGTCATGCTCAACGAGGCGATGAACGTCGTCGCCGCGCTGGAGTTCGAGCGCGTCGGCGAGGTCGTCATGCTCAAGGAGGTGCTCGCCGACGGCGAGCGCGCCCTGGTCGTCGGGCACACCGACGAGGAGCGGGTCGTCCGGCTCGCCGAGCCGCTGCGGGACGCGAGCACCTGCGGGTCGGGGAGTCGCTGCTGCTCGAGCCCCGCTCCGGCTACGTCTACGAGCGCGTGCCCGAAGTCCGAGGTCGAGGAGCTCGTCCTCGAAGAGGTCCCGGACATCGACTACACGCTGATCGGCGGCCTGGCCGCGCAGATCGAGCAGATCCGCGACGCGGTCGAGCTGCCGTACCTCCACCCCGACCTGTTCAGCGAGCACCAGCTGCGGCCGCCGAAGGGCGTCCTGCTCTACGGCCCGCCCGGCTGCGGCAAGACGCTGATCGCCAAGGCCGTCGCCAACTCGCTGGCCAAGAAGGTCGCCGAGGTCACCGGCAAGCCCGAGGGCAGCTCGTTCTTCCTCAACATCAAGGGCCCCGAGCTGCTCAACAAGTACGTCGGCGAGACCGAGCGGCACATCCGGCTGGTCTTCCACCGGGCCCGCGAGAAGGCCTCCGAGGGCACGCCGGTCATCGTGTTCTTCGACGAGATGGACTCGCTGTTCCGCACCCGCGGGTCGGGCGTCTCCTCCGACGTCGAGAACACGATCGTCCCGCAGCTGCTGTCCGAGATCGACGGCGTCGAGGGGCTCGAGAACGTCATCGTCATCGGCGCCTCCAACCGCGAGGACATGATCGACCCCGGCGATCCTGCGGCCCGGCCGGCTCGACGTGAAGATCAAGATCGAGCGGCCCGACGCCGAGGCGGCGCGCGACATCTTCTCGAAGTACATCAAGGCCGAGCTGCCGCTGCACGCGGACGACCTCGCGCGAGAACGGCAACAACCGCGAGGCCACCGTCGTCGGCGATGATCCAGCGCACGGTCGAGCGGATGTACTCCGAGCTCGAGGAGAACCGCTTCCTCGAGGTCACCTACGCCAACGGCGACAAGGAGGTCCTGTACTTCAAGGACTTCAACTCCGGCGCCATGATCCAGAACATCGTCGACCGCGCGAAGAAGATGGCCATCAAGGACTTCCTCGAGCTCGGCCAGAAGGGCATCCGGATCTCCCACCTGCTCGCCGCCTGCGTCGACGAGTTCAAGGAGAACGAGGACCTGCCCAACACCACCAACCCCGACGACTGGGCGCGCATCTCCGGCAAGAAGGGCGAGCGCATCGTCTACATCCGCACGCTCATCCAGGGCAAGCAGGGCACCGAGGCCGGCCGCTCCATCGACACCGTCGCCAACACCGGCCAGTACCTGTAGGTCCGAGGTCCGCAGGCGTCAGCGCGGCGCGGTCGGCCAGCAGGTGCTCGACCAGCTGCCGGCCGTCCGGGACGAACGGCCACGTCCGGGTCGGCGAGCTGCGCCCGCAGCTCGGCGACGGTCAGCCAGGTGCCCCAGGCGACCTCCTCCGGCTGGTGGGTCACCGGCCCGTCGTACGTCGTCAGGAAGACGTGGCACACGTGCCGCGTCGACCTGTCCTCGTACCAGCCGACGAACAGCGGCTCGAGCGCGACGCCGTGGACCCCGAGCTCCTCGGCCAGCTCGCGGGCCGCCGCCGGCTCCGGGCTCCTCGCCGGCCAGCATGCAGCCCGCCGCGAAGCAGTCGTGCATGCCCGGGAAGACGTCCTTCGTGTCGGTGCGGCGGTGCACGTAGACCCGTCCGGCGGGGTCCCGCAGCAGCACGGCGACCACCAGGTGCGGCAGGTTGTCCCGCCGCATGACCGACCGCGGCGCGGATCCGACGACCCGCCCGTCCCGGTCGACGATCGCGACCTGCTCCTCGCGATCCGCCGTCACGAGCGCCGATCCTGCCACCCGCGCGCGTAGGCTCTGCAACCCATGAGCGTCTGGCGGGTGATGGGCACCGAGACCGAGTACGGCATCTCCGTGCCCGGCAACCCCGGCGCCAACGCGATGCTCGATCTCCTGCCAGGTCGTCAACGCGTACGCGCAGCCGTCGACCCAGCGCCGGGCGCGGCGGGCCCGCTGGGACTTCGAGGAGGAGAGCCCGCTGCGGGACGCGCGCGGCTTCGACCTGGCCCGCGAGGTCGCCGACGCCGCGCAGCTCACCGACGAGGACGTCGGCCTGGCCAACGTCATCCTCACCAACGGCGCGCGGTTCTACGTCGACCACGCGCACCCGGAGTACTGCTCGCCCGAGTGCACCAACCCGCGCGACGCCGCTGCATCTGGGACAAGGCCGGCGAGCGGATCATGGCCGAGGCCAGCCGGCGGGCCGCGCAGGTGCCCAACACGCCGCCGATCAACCTGTACAAGAACAACACCGACAACAAGGGCGCCTCCTACGGCACGCACGAGAACTACCTGATGCGCCGGGAGACGCCGTTCGCCGAGATCGTCCGGCACCTCACGCCGTTCTTCGTCTCCCGGCAGGTCGTGTGCGGCTCCGGCCGGGTCGGCATCGGCCAGGACGGCCGCGGCGACGGCTTCCAGATCACCCAGCGCGCCGACTACTTCGAGGTCGAGGTCGGCCTCGAGACGACGCTGAAGCGCCCGATCATCAACACCCGCGACGAGCCGCACGCCGTCGCCGAGAAGTACCGCCGGCTGCACGTCATCATCGGCGACGCCAACCTCGCCGAGGTCTCGACCTACCTCAAGCTCGGCACGCACGTCGCTGGTGCTCGCGATGATCGAGGACGGCTTCCTGTCGGTCGACCTCGACGGTCGACCGGCCGGTGGCGACGCTGCACGCCGTGTCGCACGACCCGACGCTGCGCGCAGCTGGTCACGCTGCGCTCCGGCCGCACGCTGACCGCCGTGCAGCTGCAGATGGAGTACGCCGAGCAGGCGCGCAAGTACGTCGAGGACCGCTACGGCGCCGACGCCGACCCGGTGACCACCGACGTGCTGGACCGCTGGGAGTCGGTGCTGACCCGGCTGGAGACCGACCCGATGTCGCTGGCCCGGGAGCTCGACTGGGTGGCCAAGCTGACGATCCTCGAGGGCTACCGCGCCCGCGACGGCCTGGACTGGGGCTCGTCCCGCCTCGAGGCCGTCGACCTGCAGTACTCCGACGTCCGGCCGGACAAGGGCCTGTTCAACCGGCTCGTCGGCCGGCGGGCGGTTCGACCGGATCGTCACCGACGCCGAGGTCGACCGCGCCGTGACCGAGCCGCCGGAGGACACCCGCGCCTACTTCCGCGGCCGCTGCCTGGGCAAGTACCCCGACGAGGTCGCCGCCGCGTCGTGGGACTCGGTCATCTTCGACCTGCCCGGGCGCGACTCGCTGCAGCGGGTGCCGACGCTGGAGCCGCTGCGGGGCACCAAGGAGCACGTGGGCGACCTGCTCGACCGCTGCGACGACCGCGGAGGAGCTCGTCCGCGCCATCACCGGCGGCTGACCGGGCCGGATCGACGCTCCGGGTCCAGCCTTACCGCGAGCACCGGGCAGGCGTCCCGGGCCCGCAGCGCGCTGCGGTGGAGATCCTCAGGCACCGGGCCGTCCGCGACGACCGGGTAGCCCCACTCGTCGAGCGACACCAGCTCCGGGAGCAGCTCGGCGCACATCCCGTGCGCCCGGCACCGGGTCCAGTCGACGACCAGCCTCATCGCCAGCCCTCCGCGCCTGCCACCGGGTGGTGCGGCGGCAGCGGCGCCACCGGCGAGGCCGCCAGGTCGGGGCAGCGCCCGTCGCGCGCGTGCGCGGCGAGGTGCCCGTCGAACACCCGGACCGCGGAGAGGGCCAGCCGGGCGGTGCCGTCCGGGTGGTGGCAGGCACCGCGCCCGCTGACCAGGTCGGCCCGCCGGCGCAGCCGGGCCAGGGCAGCGGGACCCTCCCGGCCGGTGACCAGCGCGGTGACGTCCGCCGCGAGCGCCGGCAGGCCGTTGACGCACGGACCGCACTGGCCGGCCGACTCGGCTGCCAGCCAGCCGACCAGCCGCTCGGTCTCGGCGAGGGGGCAGCGCGAGGCGGGGAAGGCCAGCACCAGCCCGACGCCGAGGTCCACGCCGAGCGGCCCGAGGTCGGCCCGGCTCAGCCGGGCGGCCCGGGCGGCCTCCTGGGACAGCCAGGTGCCGCCGTACCCACCGAGGAGCAGCGCGGAGAGGGCCTCGGTGGCCCCACCGGCCCGCTCCAGCACGTCGACGAGCGGCGTGCCGACCTCGACCTCGACGACGCCCGGACGGCGCACTGCGCCGCGGACGGTGGCGAGCATCGTCCCCGGCTCGTCGGCGGTGCCCGCGGACCGGAACCAGTCCGGGCCGTGGCGGGCGACGAGGGCCACGTGGGCGAACGTCTCGGCGTTGGCCAGCAGGGTGGGCCGCCCGCGCACGCCACGCACGGCGGTGCGGTGCGGCGACATCGTGGGCAGCGCCGGGCCACCGGAGAGGTGGTGCACGACCGCCGACGCCTCGCCCGCGACGTAGCGGTCGGGACCGGCGACGACCCGTGGACGTCCCGGTCCGAGCCCCGCAGAGCGGCGCTCGACCAGGGCCGCGGCCAGGGACTCGCGCGCGGCGACCGCTCCCCGGTGGACCCAGAGCACGACGTCGCGGGCACCGACGGCTTGCGCGGCCGCCTCCGCGCCGTCCAGGACGAGCTGCGGGGCACGCTCGGCCAGGCAGGCGTCCTTCTCCGAGGCCGGCTCGCTCTCGGCCGCGTTCACCACGACGACCGAGCGGCCGGGCGCCGCCGCCACCGTGCGCATCTTGGTCGCCAGCGGGAAGGCGGCACCGCCCCGGCCGGTCAGCCCGCTGCCGGCGACGGCGTCGATGAGGTCGGCCGACCGGGGGAGCGGACCGTGCACCTGGAGGTGCTCGGCCAGGCTCAGCGCCCGGTCAGCACGGGTCCCGGCGAGCAGCCTCATGGTGTCTCACCCGGGGCCGACGGGGTCCCGGCGCGCTCCGCCCAGCCGGGCTGCAGCGGGCCGGCGGCGCTGCCCAGCCACAGACCCAGCGCGACCGGCAGGACGAGCGCCGCGACCCGGATCGCGGTGCGTGCCCACCCGTGCCCGGTGGCGACGGTGAAGCGGACGACGGTGGCGAGGGCCACCAGCCCGACGCAGCCGAAGGTGAGGACGAGCGCCGGCCGGCTGGTGGTGTCCGAGCCGGTCCCGAGACCGTGCAGCACGGCGAGCGGCCAGGCGGCGTGGGGGACGTAGTGCACCCGCCGCCAGACGTGGGGCGGGAGGAAGCGGCGCGCTCCGGCGGTGAGGACCGCGGTGCCGAGCAGGACGGCGGCCACCGTGCCGAGCCCGGTCCACAGCGGCCGGTACGCCGAGCGGAACGGCACCACCGCGTCGACCACGGTGATCGGCACGAAGCCGTCGAGCGACGGTGGCCGCGACGTGCACCACGAGCAGCGCGGTGCTCAGGAGGGCCAGGTTGACGTGCAGCGCCGCCGTGGCGAAGCGCGGCCACCACGACGGGGTCCGCCGCCCGGTGGCGACGATGCCGAGCGCGAGGGTGAGGCTCAGCAGCACGAGGAGGACCAGTCCGGTGGCGCGGCTGACGTACCACAGCGCCGGCAGGTCGAGGTCGGTCATCCGGCCGCCTCCTCCGGCCACCCGCCGAGCGGGAGCACCGTTCCGTCGCGGCCGACCAGGCGGGCCGGCAGGTCGTGGGCACTCAGCCAGGTCTCCGCCCGCCGGCCGAGGACCAGCGCCGCCGTGCTGGCGGTGTTCGCAGCGACACAGCTGGCCGCCGCCACGGTCGCGGTGCGCCACGGCCCGTCGACCGGCCGTCCGGTACGCGGGTCGAGCAGGTGGTGGGCCTCCTCGCCGTCCGCGACCCAGCGCCGGGCGAGGGTCGAGGAGGTGGCCAGCCCACCGTCGTACGTCGTGAGGAGCTGGACCGCCGGCCCGTCCGGGAGCTCGGAGACGAGGACGTCCCAGCAGCCACCGCCGCGGGCCGCCACGTCACCGCCCACCGCGACGAGCACCGGCAGGCCGGTGCGCCGGCTGGCCCGATCGGCCGCGCGGTCGGCCGTGAGCGCCTTCGCGGTCGCGCCGAGGTCCAGGCCGAGCCCGACGGGCACGGTCAGCGACCGGTCGTCGAGCACGATGTCGCGCCAGGTCGCCTTGGTGGGCTGAGCTGTGGCCACGCGGTCTCGACGCCGCACGCCGCGACCGTCGCGGCTGTCGCGGATCAGGCGGATGTCGCGGTCGTAGCCGAGGTCGGCGAGGCGACCGCCGAGCGTCGGGTCCACCAGGCCGTCGGTGATCCGTGCCGCCTCGATCGCGGTCCCGACCGCCTCGGCGAGCAGCGCGGACACCTGGTGCGGGCGGCCCGGTGCGGCGTTGACCCGGCTGAGCTCCGAGTCGCTCCGGAACCGGCTGGCGGCGCCGTCCATCGCCCGCATCTCGGCCTCGACGACCTGCCGCGCGGTGGGCAGCGCGGCGGCATCGGGGACCGACACCGAGACGGTGCAGGACCAGGCCGACCAGCTGGCCGTGGTGACGGACCCGGTCACGAGGCGCTCGTCCTCGGCGCGTCCTGTGGTGCCTGCTGCTCCTGCTGCGGGGGCGGCTGGTCTTCGGTCTGGGCCTTCTGGTCCCGCTGCCGTCGGCCGCCGTCGCGGCCGGTGGCACTCTCCGGCGCGCGGTCGCGGCCGGCGCAGTGCCTGGGACCCGTCGACTTGCGACGGGGACGCCGACGACTCCACGCCGGCCGGGGCGGGCGGGGCGGGAGGCGGGGTCATCGCCGTCGCGACACCCAGGGTCGCCGCGACGGTCCCGGCGGTGGCTGCCGCACTCATGGCTGCCACGACGCGGGTCGCCCGGTCGCGGATCCGGGCTTGACGGTGCCTGGCTGGTCATGTCCGTCAGGGTCCAGGCAGGTCCCCTAACAGGTCGTTAGCGACTGCCTAACCTGCCCGCTTTGTGTCCGACCCCCGACTAAGGTCGATGGTGCAAGGACGTTCGACACCTGCGAGAGGGCTGGACCGAGATGGCGAGCAAGGACACCGGCGGCCAGAAGCGCGCGAGCAAGACCAGCGAGGAAGTCGACGAGGTCCAGGCCGACGCGAGCTCCGACGTCACCGAGCGCAAGGACAAGCTCGACCAGGACATCGACGCCATGCTGGACGAGATCGATGACGTCTTGAGGAGAACAGCGAGGATTTTGTTCGCTCGTTCGTGCAAAAGGGGGGGGAGTGAAGCCCCTTTCAGAGATCGGGCGATCCCATGAAGGACACCAAGAGATGTTCGCGACTGCAGGCGTGATCTGGAACCGGCCGCGTTCGGGTTCCGGGCCGCATCCAGGGATGGCTTGCAGAACTACTGCCGTGAGTGCATCGCTGCATGGGCAAGGGAGCGCCGACCCCGAAAGCTCACCGCTGCTCCAGAGGTAGCCGACGGGCTCAAGTGGTGCCGTCCGTGCGGAGAGGTGAAACCGGTCACGGCCTTCGCCGGCAACAAGTCTGCCAAGGATGGCCGGCAGGCTCACTGCCGGAAGTGTCAGGCAAAGGCATACCGCGCCCGTCGGATGGCGCTCGGCAAGACTGTCAGTCCGCTCGAGATCCCACCGATGCACAAGTTCTGCCGGAGCTGCGGCCTGACCAAGCCACTGACCGAGTGGTCCCGCAACGCGCGGGCCAGTGACGGGCTGCAGTCACGATGCAAGGCCTGTGCCAGTGCGGCAGCACGACGCGATCACCTTCGACGCAACTACGGCATCACCGAAGGCGACATCGCAAAGCTCCTCTCGAGCCAGAACGGGCTGTGTGCGATCTGCCGGACCGCACCCGCCGTCCACGTCGACCACGATCACGCGACCGGAGAGGTCCGTGGACTTCTCTGTTTTCGCTGCAATGCAGCCCTGGGTCAGTTCGACGACTGCCCGGAGACGCTCGTGCGGGCGGCTCGCTACTTGCTGAGGGCGGCGGGCGCCCGCCTACCTCTGGAGCTGCTGTGGACAGAACACCTCGCGACCGCGGAGTACTACTCCGCCGCGTGATCAAGATCGCGGCAGTAGGGTCAGGACCGCATCGCGTGGACAGCCGGCTCGACCGACGAAAGGGACCCACAGGTGACCCAGCACGCTGGCCCCGGGCGTCTACCCGCCGCCTACCTGACGCCGGGCTCGTCGTCGTTCAGCGAGTTCCTGGGTGACCATGCGCCCGACCTGCTGCCCGGCCGCCGCACCCTGCCGGTCACGGCGTTGACGACCGAGGCCCCGCACGGCACGACGATCGTCGCCCTCACCTTCCCCAGCGGCGTGGTGATGGCGGGAGACCGCCGGGCCACCATGGGCAACTACATCGCCCAGCGCGACATCGAGAAGGTGTTCCACGCCGACGACTACTCGTGCGTCGGCATCGCCGGCGCCGCCGGCATCGCCATCGAGATGGTCCGCCTCTTCCAGGTCGAGCTCGAGCACTACGAGAAGATCGAGGGCGCCACGCTGTCCCTCGAGGGCAAGGCCAACCGCCTGGCCATGATGATCCGCGGCAACCTCGCCATGGCGATGCAGGGGATGGCCGTCGTGCCGCTCTTCGCCGGCTACGACCTGGACGCCGACGACCCCGCCCAGGCGGGGCGGCTGTTCTCCTACGACGTGACCGGCGGTCGCTACGAGGAGACGAAGTTCCACTCGGTCGGCTCCGGCTCGCTGTTCGCCCGCGGCGCGCTCAAGAAGCTGTGGCGCGACGACTTCTCCGCCGAGGATGCAGCCCTCTGCGCGGTCCAGTCGCTCTACGACGCGGCCGACGACGACTCGGCGACCGGCGGTCCCGACCTGACCCGCCGCATCTTCCCGGTCGTCTCGGTCGTCACCGCCGACGGCTACCGCCGCCTGCCTGACGAAGAGGTCGGCGCGATGGTGGAGACCGTCATCGCCGCCCGGATGGACCATCCCGGCGGCCCGCCCTCACCACTGGTATGACCACGAGCCCGTCCACCCCGACGACCGAGGAGCGCACCTCGTGACGATGCCGTTCGGATACGTCTCGCCCGAGCAGGTGATGAAGGACCGCGCCGACTACGCCCGCAAGGGCATCGCGCGCGGGCGCAGCGTGGTCGTGATCGCCTACGACGGCGGCATCCTCTTCGTCGCCGAGAACCTCTCACGCGCGCTGCACAAGATCTCGGAGATCTACGACCGGATCGCCTTTGCCGCAGTCGGCAAGTACAACGAGTTCGAAAACCTGCGGATGGCGGGCGTCCGGTATGCCGACCTGCGCGGCTACTCCTACGACCGCCAGGACGTCACCGGCCGCGGGCTCGCCAACGTCTTCGCCCAGACCCTGGGCACGATCTTCACGGTCGAGTCCAAGCCGTACGAGGTGGAGATCGTCATCGCCGAGGTCGGCGAGACCGCGGACGACGACCAGATCTACCGGTTGACCTATGACGGTTCCGTGGCCGACGAGCACGGCTTCGTCGCGATGGGCGGGTCCGCGGATGTGATCACCACCGCGCTGGAGGAGCGCTACCGCGACGGCATGCCCCTGCAGGAGGCCCTCACCACCGCCGTGGAGCTCCTCGGCAGAGACCCGGTCTCCGGCGATCAGCGCAACCTGACGGCCGCCCAGCTCGAGGTGGCGGTGCTGGAGCGCGGTCGCCCGCGCCGCAAGTTCCGCCGCGTGGGTGGGGCGGCTCTCAACTCGATGCTCGGGGCACCGGCCGGCACGGACAGCGGAGGCGCCCCGTCGCCGGACGAGCGGGAGAACCCGCCGCCCACTTCGCTGGCCGGCGGGTCGCACGAGCCGGCCGGGCCGACCCCCGAGAACCCGTCCGCCTAGCGGGCAAGGCCCAACCCTTGATCCACAGCCGACCAGCCTCTGGGCTTGCCTCGCCACCCTCCGCGCGGACAGCGGGGGCTCGCACCTGACCGGACAATTCACCCGTAGGCTGCCTCGGGTCGGTGCCCACCGCGCCGGTGCCATCTCGACCCGGGGGATGCCTGTGTTCAGCCCAGCTCGTCGCGCACGGTCCCGCGCGCTGCTCGTCCTCGTCTCGGCGCTCGCGCTCACCGCACCCCTGGCACCGTCCGCAGCTGCGGCGGCGGCCGATGCGGGGGAGACCCGGGAGGTCAGCTTCCGCGGGGCGACCGTGACGGTGCCTGCGTCCTGGCCGGTCCGGCGGATGGCCGGACGCGCCGGCTGCGTGCGGTTCGACCGTCAGGCGGTGTACGTCGGTGACCCGGCTCGCATCACCTGCCCACCGCACATCGTCGGCAGGACCCAGGCCGTCCACCTCACCACCGGGAGCGTCGCGGGGATCACCACCCCCGACCGCGTCGTCACCGCCGACGGGGCGCCGGTCTCGGTCGTCGTGTCAGCGGGCGACGACACCGCGGCGGCCCGCACCATCGCCAACAGCGTCAGCTTCGACGACGCGGCGCCCGACGTCGTCGCGCCGTCCGACCTCGCCGACGCCCGCACTCTCGCCGGGACCGCCAGCGTGACGACGACCGACTCCGCACCGCGCCGCCTGTCGGACACCACCTTCACCGGGCAGGGGTTCGACGCCTGCACCGCCCGGTCGCTGACCGAGCTCGCCACCTGGTTCCAGGCATCGCCCTACAAGGCCGTGAACATGTACATCGGCGGTGCCAGCCGCGGCTGCTCCCAGCCGAACCTCAATGCGTCGTGGGTCAGTGGCGCCATCGCCCAAGGCTGGGTCCTGATCCCGACGTACGTCGGGCTGCAGGCGTCATGCAACGACTACCCGAACGAGATCGACCCGGCCCAGGCCTCCGCGCAGGGCATCGCCGCCGCCGATGACGCGGTCGCGCAGATGGGTGCCCTCGGGCTCGGCATCGGCAACCCGATCTACTTCGACATGGAGGCGTTCAGCTACTCGAACACCACCTGCCGGCAGGGCGTCCTGGACTTCCTCGACTCGTGGAGCGCCCAGCTGCGCTACCGCGGGTACGTCCCAGGCGTCTACGGAAGCGCAAACTCCACCATCAGGGCGATCGTCTCCCAGCTGTCGACGCCGACGTTCGACCAGCCCGACCAGCTCTGGATCGCGCGCTGGTGCCCGGAGCCCTACTCCACCTCGTGCTACATCGGCACCGATGACCCGCAGGTCCCCGCCGACCAATGGGCGAACCACCAGCGGATCCGGCAGTACCGCGGCGGCCACCAGGAGACCTGGGGTGGCGTCACGATCAACATCGACAGCAACACGGTCGACGCCGCCGTGTCGCCGAGCTCCCTGGCCGCGGACGGCTCGTTCGTCAGCGTGACCGGCCAGCCGGAGCTCTTCCGCATCGTCGGCGGCGCGCCCGTCTACACCAGCTCGTGGGAGTCGGTCGGGCTACCGGCCCAGCCGGTCCAGCAGCTCTCGCAGACGCAGTTCGACTCGCTGCCCGACCGGCCCGCCACCGGCACGTTCGTCGCCGGAGGCGCAACGGGCTGGATCTACCGCGTCAGCGGGGGCATCGCGTCCTTCGTACCGTCGTGGACGCCGTACGGTGGGCCGCAACCCACGACCACCGTCGACCAGGCTGCGCTGGACAACGCCGGCACCGGTGGAGTCTGGAACCACCTGACCAGCGGGAAGCCCAGCGTCCGCACGACCGGACCCGGCGGCTACGGGACGACAGCGACGAGGGAACGGTTCACCTACGCCGGCGCGATCAGCTCGAGCGCGATCCGCGACTACGACGTGCGCTGGCGCAAGGCCAGCTGGGACGGGGGCTTCGACTCCTGGACGCGACCCGCGTCCTGGCAGCGCACCACCGCCGACGGCGTGCCGCTGGGCCTGCGCGCGGGTCGGACCTACTGCGTGTCGGTGCGGGCCCGCAACCGCGCCGGGCAGCTGTCCGGCTGGTCGGCTGGTCGCTGCCTCTCGCGTGCGCTGGACGACCGTCGCCTCAGCCCGTCGAGCGGGTGGAACGCAGGGACAGGGGACAGCTACTACCTCGACACGTACCGGGCGACCAAGCGGAAGGGCGCCACTCTCACCAAGTCCGGCGCGGTCCTCAAGCGGGTCGGCATCGTCGCGACCACCTGCCCGCGGTGCGGGAAGGTGGCCGTCCTGGTCGACGGCCGACGGGTCGGTCGCATCAACCTCGAGTCCGCGTCGACCCGACGCCGCCAGGTGCTGATGCTCCCCGCGTTCAAGCGGCAGCGCGCAACGGTGACCGTCAAGGTCCGGTCCAGCGGCCTGAAGGTGCAGATCGACGGGATCGTGCTCAGCCGCTCCTGAGCAGGACGCGCGCGCCTGGTCCCGCTCGCGCGCTCGAACGCGTACGGTGACCGCATGGACCGCCGGATCTTCGGGCTGGAGAACGAGTACGGCGTCACCTGCACGTTCCGCGGTCAGCGGCGGCTCTCGCCGGACGAGGTGGCGCGCTACCTGTTCCGCCGGGTCGTCTCGTGGGGCCGGAGCAGCAATGTGTTCCTGCGCAACGGTGCCCGGCTCTACCTCGACGTGGGCAGCCACCCGGAGTACGCGACCCCTGAGTGCGACGACATCCGCCAGCTCGTCGTCCACGACAAGGCGGGGGAGCGGATCCTCGAGGGCCTGCTCGTCGACGCCGAGCGACGCCTGCGCGAGGAGGGCATCGCCGGCGACGTCTACCTGTTCAAGAACAACACCGACTCGGCCGGCAACTCCTACGGCTGCCACGAGAACTACCTGGTCGGGCGGCACGGCGAGTTCACCCGGCTCGCCGACATGCTCATCCCGTTCCTGGTCAGCCGGCAGATCATCTGCGGGGCGGGCAAGGTGCTGCAGACGCCGCGCGGCGCCGTCTACTGCGTCAGCCAGCGCGCCGAGCACATCTGGGAGGGCGTCTCCTCCGCCACGACGCGGTCGCGGCCCATCATCAACACCCGCGACGAGCCGCACGCCGACGCCGAGCGCTACCGCCGGCTGCACGTCATCGTCGGCGACTCGAACATGAGCGAGACCACGACGTTGCTCAAGCTCGGCGCGACCGACCTGGTGCTGCGGATGATCGAGGCCAACGTCGTGATGCGCGACCTGACGCTGGAGAACCCGATCCGGGCCATCCGCGAGATCAGCCACGACGTGACCGGCCGGCGCACGGTGCGGCTGGCCAACGGCCGCGAGGCCAGCGCGCTGGAGATCCAGACCGAGTACCTCACCAAGGCCCGCGACTTCGCCGCTCGCCGCGGTCTCGACGAGGGCGTCGTCAAGCAGGTGCTCGACCTGTGGGAGCGCACGCTGTCGGCGGTCGAGAGCGGGAACCTCGACGCGGTGGCGACCGAGATCGACTGGGTCATGAAGCGCAAGCTGATCGAGCGCTACAGCGCCAAGCACGACCTGCCGCTGTCGTCGTCGCGGGTCGCCCAGCTCGACCTCGCCTACCACGACATCTCGCGCGACCGCGGCCTGTTCTACCTGCTGCAGCGCAACGGCGCGGCCGAGCGGGTCGCCTCGGACATCGAGATCTTCCAGGCCAAGTCGGTGCCCCCGCAGACGACCCGGGCCCGGCTGCGCGGCGAGTTCATCCGCCGCGCCCAGGAGCGCCGCCGCGACTTCACCGTCGACTGGGTCCACCTCAAGCTCAACGACCAGGCGCAGCGCACCGTGCTGTGCAAGGACCCGTTCCGCTCCGTCGACGAGCGGGTCGAGAAGCTCATCGCGAGCATGTGACGGGCAGCCGTACCCGGGCGTACCCTCGCCGGTGGCGGCAGGCCGCGCGGATCCTCGGGTTACGCTGGTGCGGACTCCCACCCCCTTTTCTCGAGGTTCTTTCCGTGCGCCGTCCCGCCCTCCTGATCGTGCTCGCCCTGCTCGCCACCCTGCTCAGCCGCCTGCGGCTCGCGGCAGCCGGTCCGACGGCAGCGGCTGCCCGAGGTCTCCGGCGACTACGGCGACAAGCCGAAGATCACGGTCCCCAAGGGCAGCAAGCCCGGCAAGAAGCTGCAGTCCGAGGTGCTCGAGGAGGGCGACGGCAAGGAGGTCGCCAAGGGCGACCTGCTCGTCGCCGACTACCTCGGCGCGACCTATCGGGGCACCAAGACGTTCGACAACTCCTACGACCGCGGCACCCCGGCGGCGTTCACCCTCACCGGTGCCGGACGGCGTCATCTCCGGCTGGGTCAAGGCCCTGTCCGGCACCAAGGCCGGCAGCCGGGTGCTGATGGTCGTCCCGCCCGAAGGACGGCTACGGCAAGGCCGGCAACCCGCAGGCCGGCATCAAGGGCACCGACTCCCTCGTCTTCGTCGTCGACGTGATCGCCGCTACGACAAGAAGGCGCCGCTGCCCGAGCGGCACCGGCCACCGACCTGGCCGACGGCCTCCCGACGGTCGACGGCGAGGCCGACCCGACGCTCACCGTGCCCAAGGGCATCGACCCGCCGAAGGAGCCCGTCACCACGGTCCTCGCCGAGGGCACCGGCGACAGGAGGTCGCCAAGGGCAAGCTCGACGTCGTGCAGTTCACCGCCGTCGACTGGACCGGCAAGCCGCTGTCGAGCACCTGGAAGGACGGCCCGCAGGGCGTCCCGGTCGGCGCCGAGGGCCAGCCGAGCCCGTTCGACCTGCTCGAAGGCGTGCCCGTCGGCAGCCGGGTGCTGCTGCAGCTGCCCGCACCAGCCGGGAGCGACGCCAGCGACGGAGAGCGTCGCCGTCGTCATCGACGTGCTGGGCCAGCACGGCCCGGCCAAGGAGAAGGCGATGACCGACAAGCCCGAGGTCGACTTCCCGGACGGCCCGCCGCCGACCGAGCTCGAGGTCGACGACCTGCACCGTGGGCGACGGCGCGGAGGCGGCGCCCGGAGCGACCGCGGTCGTCCACTACGTCGGCGTCGCCTACTCCACCGGCGAGGAGTTCGACGCGTCCTGGAACCGCGGCGAGCCGTTCGCCTTCCCGCTCGGCGCCGGCGCGGTCATCGCCGGCTGGGACCGCGGCGTCGTCGGCATGAAGGTCGGCGGCCGGCGCCGGCTGGTCATCCCGCCCGACCTGGCCTACGGCGACCGCGGCGCGGGCGGTGATCGTCGCCCCGGCGAGACCCTGATCTTCGTCGTGGACCTGCTCGACGTCCGCTGACCGCTCCGCGCCTGAGCACGGGCGCCGCAGCGCTGCGGCGCGCAGCGGTAGGTTCGCACGGCATGTCGGCGCAGAAGACGGAGCGGTTGCTCAACCTGGTCATCTGCCTGCTCTCGACCCGGCAGTTCCTCGCCAAGGACCAGATCCGCACGGCGGTCCCGCAGTACGCCGAGTGCGCGCACCGACGAGGCCTTCGACCGGATGTTCGAGCGGGACAAGGAAGAGCTGCGCGACATGGGCATCCCCCTCGAGACGGGCGGCAACGGCGCCTGGTTCGAGGACGAGGTCGGCTACCGGGTCGACCGGGCCGCCTACGCCGTGCCCGAGATCCGGTTCGAGCCCGACGAGCTGGCCGTCCTCGGCCTGGCCTCGCGGGTCTGGCAGCAGGCCAGCCTGGCCGCCCCGGCCTCGCGGGCGCTGCTCAAGCTCAAGGCCGACGGCATCGAGCCGGACGGCGTCCAGCCTGGTCGGCATCGAGCCGCGGGTCCGCACCAGCGAGCCGGCGTTCGAGCCGGTCTACGCCGCGGTCCGCGACCGCCGCCCGATCACCTTCCCCTACCGCGACCTCCGGGCTCCGGCGAGCCCGGACCCGCCACCTCGAGCCGTGGGGCATCGTGTCGCGGCACGGCCGGTGGTACGTCGTCGGCCACGACCGCGACCGCGACGCCACCCGGGTGTTCCGGCTCTCGCGGGTCGTCGGCGCGGTCGAGCCGATCGGCGCGCCCGGCGAGGTCACGGTGCCCGAGGGCGTCGACTTCCGCGGCGCAGGTGGCGCGCTGGTCCTCGCCGCAGCCGACCCGCGCGAGGCGCGTCTGCGCGCCCGTCCGGGTCCGGCGTCTGGCGCTGCGGCGGCGGGCGACCGCGCAGACCCGACGCCGGCCCGGACGGCTGGGACGAGCTGGTCGGTGCCGTTCGGCGACGCCGACGTGCTCGCCGAGGAGGTGACCGGGTTCGGTCCGGACGTCGTGGTCGGTGGAGCCGGCGGAGGTGCGCGACGCCGTCGTCCGTCGGCTCCGCGGCGTGCTCGCGCACGTCCCGCCGTGGCGCGGGGGCAGCCGGCGATGAGCGCCGGCGCCACCGAGCGGCTGTCCCGCCTGCTCGCGATGGTGCCCTACCTGGCCCAGCGCCAGGGCATCCCGCTGGCCGCGGCGGCGCGCCGAGTTCGGCATCACCGAGGAGCAGCTGGTCAAGGACCTCGAGCTGCTCTTCGTGTGCGGCACGCCCGGGCCACATGCCCGACGACCTGATCGAGGCCGAGTGGGACGACGGGCCACGTCTACCTGAACAACGTCGACACCATCGCCCGGCCGCTGCGGCTGGGCGTCGACGAGGCGCTCGCGCTGCTCGTCGGGCTGCGCGCCCTCGCCGACGTGCCCGGGCTGCACGACCGCGACGCCCTCGAGCGGACGCTGGCCAAGCTGGAGGCCGCCGCCGGGGAGACGGCGCGCGGCCAGCGACCCAGGTCGCGCGTGGAGGTCGAGCGGCCAGGCCGGGCGCTGGCGGACGGCGCGCCAGGCGCTGACCGGCGACGGCGGGTGCATCTGACCTACTTCGTGCCCACCCGCGACGAGACGACCGAGCGGGACGTCGACCCGATGCGGCTCGCTGATGGTCGACGGCCGCTGGTACCTCGAGGGCTGGTGCCACCGCGCCGAGGAGGTGCGGCTGTTCCGGCTGGACCGGATCGAGGCCATCACCGTGCTCGACACGCCCGCCGAGCCGCGCCCGGCGCCGGAGCGCGACCTCGGCGAGGGGCTTGTTCCAGCCCTCGCCGGAGGACACCGTGGTGACCCTCGAGCTCGACCCGCGGGCCCGCTGGGTCGCCGACTACTACCCGGTCGAGGACGTCCAGGAGCTGCGCGGACGGCCAGCTGCTGGTCCGCCTGCGCGCGGCCGACGACCGGTGGCTGCGCACGCTCGTCGCTGCGCCTGGGCGGCGCGGCCCGGGTCCTCGACCCGCGCGATCGCTCGCGGCGACGCGGTCCGCGAGCGGGCCGAGAGCGGCCCTGGAGGCGTACGTTCGGACCTGAGGCATGGTCCCAACGGACCAGATCTCTCAAGCGTCCTCAGGCTCGCTGCCGAACACCTTGCTGTCGCCCCGAGCAGGGGCTAGGCCCAGGAGGGAGGCGAGACGGCCATGACGACCATCAAGACCTCGTGCCCCGTCTGCGGGGACGTCGAGCTCACGCCGGCGCAGATGCGCCTGGTGGTCTGCACCCGCGCCGACTGGTCCTTCTACGCCTTCAGCTGCACCACCTGCCAGGACGAGATCAGCAAGCCGGCCGACAACGAGGTCGTGACGCTGCTGGTCTCCGGCGGCGTGGTCGCCGAGCAGTGGGTCATCCCGGCCGAGGCGCTCGAGGAGCACGACGGCGCGGCGATCACGTACGACGACGTGCTCGACTTCGCGCTGGGCCTCGACCGGGTGGACCTGCTCGCCGCGATGATCACGCCCCGCGTCGGCGCCTGACCGCTCGGCTACCCTCGCGCCCATGACCTGGGTGCTCGTCTGGGTCCGCCCTCGGGCTCGGTGCCGCCGCGGCCTCTTCCTGCTCGGCCGGCGCCTCTGGCGGCAGACCAAGGCGCTGACCCGCGAGCTCGGCGCGGCCACCGACCGCCTGCCGAGCTCACCGACCGGCTCGCCGACCTCGACGCCGCCCCGGAACCGGGCATCGGCTCACCAGCCGACGGCGTACGGATCGTCAGGGACCGCACCGACGACCCTGAGGTGACCATGTTCCGCAATCGCTCGGCCCCCCCGAGATCATCCTGATCCTCGTGGTGCTCCTCCTCCTGTTCGGCGCCAAGCGGCTGCCCGACGCCGCCCGCAGCCTCGGCCGCTCCATGCGGATCTTCAAGTCCGAGGTCAAGGAGATGCGCAGACGACGACGAGCCGGAAGGCCGCAGCGCGTCCCGACGCCGCGCGAGGTCGAGGGCCGCGTGGTCGAGCCCCACGTCGGACGAGTCCCGCGGGCGCGCCCCGGAGCCGAGCGCCGCGACCGCTGACGCGGCGCCGACCGACCTTGGCTGCTGACGTCGGTCATCGGGCGTCGGGTGACAAGCCGCCGCGACGCGCCCGGCGATCCCGAGGGGCGGATGCCGCTGCGTCGAGCACCTGCGCGAGCTGCGCGTCCGCCTCACCCGGGCCGTGCTCGCGATCGTGCTCGCCTCGGTCGCGGCGGCCTTCTTCTACGACCAGCTCTTCGACCTCGTCACCGACCCGTTCTACTCGATCGGCGAGCGAGTACGAGCGCCAAGGGCTACAACCTCACCCTGAACTTCGGCGGCATCGGCGACCCGTTCTCGTACGCCCTCAAGATCTGTGCCATGGCCGGGCTCTTCCTGGCCAGCCCGGTCTGGATGTACAACCTGTGGGGATTCGTCGCCCCGGGCCTGCACCGCCGGGAGAAGCGCTACGGCATCGCCTTCGTCGCTGGTCAGCGTCCCGCTGTTCCTCGGCGGTGCCGTGCTCGCGTACTTCTTCCTGCCCAAGGGCTTCGACCTGCTTATCGGGTTCAACCCGGACGCCGGAGCGGGTCGCCAACATCATCGGCCTCAACAACTACCTGTCGTTCGTGCTGCGGATGTTCCTGGTGTTCGGGATCGCGTTCGTGCTGCCGGTGTTCCTCGTGGCGCTCAACCTGGCCGGCGTCGTGACCGGTCGCGCGCTGCTCAGGGCCTGGCGTCCGGTCATCCTGGGCTCGTTCGTGTTCGCCGCCGTCGCCACGCCCTCCGGCGACCCGTACACGATGACTGCGCTCGCCCTGCCGATGCTGGTCCTCTACTACATCGCGGCCGGCCTCGCGGTGCTCACCGACCGGCGCCGGCGCCGCGAGGGCATCGACGGGCGTCGACTACGCCGCCCTCGATGACGACGAGGCCAGCCCGCTGCACCGACCGCCTGCCGACGCACGACCGGCCGACGCTGACCAGCACGACGTGGACGCAGCCTGACGAGGACCCGCACGACGAAGGCGACCGGTAGCCTTCGCTGCGTGCCGAGATCGCCCTGCTCGTCAACCCGACGTCCGGCAAGGGCCGCGGAGCCCGGCTGCTGCAGCCGGTGGCCGACCGGCTGCGCCGCGCCGGCCTCGACGTCGACGTCGTCGTCGGCCGCGACGGCGACGAGGCGTTCGACCGGCTGCGCGACCGGGTCGCCGCCGGCGTCGACGGGGTGGTCGCCGTCGGCGGCGACGGCCTGGTCAACATCGCGCTGCAGGTGCTCGGGGGCACCGGCGTCCCGCTCGGCATGGTCCCCGCCGGCACCGGCAACGACATCGCCCGCTCGCTCGGCTCGTCCCGGACGACGCGATGGCGGCCGCCGACCTCGTCGCGCTGGGCACACCCGGACCATCGACCTGGCGCGGGCGAACGGCCGCTGGTACGCCGGAGTGCTCGGCTCGGGGTTCGACTCCATGGTCAACGAGCGCGCCAACCGGATGTCCTGGCCCAGCGGGCGCAGCCGCTACAACCTCGCGATCCTCGCCGAGCTGCGGACGTTCCGGCCGATGCCGTACGTCCTCGAGCTCGACGGCGAGCGGTGGGAGACCGAGGCCATGCTCGTCGCGGTCGGCAACGGCCCGTCCTACGGCGGAGGGATGCGGGTGTGCCCCGGCGCACGGCTCGACGACGGCCTGCTCGACGTCACCGTGCTGGGGCCGATCTCCAAGCCGGAGTTCATCCGGGTCTTCCCGACCGTCTACAGGGGCACCCACGTGGACCACCCGGCGGTCACCGTGCGTCGCGCCCGCAGCGTCACCCTGGTCGCGGACGGCGTGACGGCCTACGCCGACGGCGAGCGGGTCGCCCTGCTCCCGGTCACCTGCGACGCCGTCCCGGGTGCCCTCGTCGTCTACGCGGCGGATCCCGAGGGGCCGACGCCCGCCCCGTAGATTGGCACCATGAACGCCATGAGCGCCGAGGGCTCGGCTCTCGGTTCGTTCAGCAGCCACTACCCCTTCGGCCTCGACCCGTTCCAGGTCCGCGCCTGCGAGGCGCTGGAGGCGGGCAACGGCGTGCTCGTCGCGGCGCCGACCGGGGCCGGGAAGACCGTGGTGGGCGAGTTCGCCGTGCACCTGGCGCTCGCCGAGGGCCGCAAGTGCTTCTACACGACACCGATCAAGGCCCTGTCGAACCAGAAGTACGCCGACCTGGTCCGCCGGTACGGCGCGGACGCCGTCGGTCTGCTGACCGGCGACAACACCGTCAACGGCGAGGCACCCGTCGTCGTGATGACGACCGAGGTGCTGCGCAACATGCTGTACGCCGGGTCGCCGACCCTGCGGGGCCTCGGCTACGTCGTGATGGACGAGGTGCACTACCTGTCCGACCGGTTCCGCGGTGCCGTGTGGGAGGAGGTGATCATCCACCTGCCCGAGTCGGTGCGACTGGTGTCGCTGTCGGCGACGGTGAGCAACGCCGAGGAGTTCGGCGACTGGCTGGTCACCGTCCGCGGGCGACACCGTCGTCATCGTCGAGGAGCACCGGCCCGTCCCGCTGTGGCAGCACGTGCTGGCCGAACCACCGCCTCTACGACCTCTTCGTCGGGACGAGTCGGGCATCGCGTCGGGGACGAGGAACGGGCCCGGGTCAACCCGGAGCTGGTGCGGCTGGCGCGGGAGCAGCTGCCGTGCCGGTCCGGACGGGGGACCGCCGCCCGCAGCGGGGCGGCCAGCCGGCCCGCGCCATGTCGGCACCGTGCCGCGTCGAGGTGGTCGAGCGGCTCGACGCCGAGGGGCTGCTGCCGGCCATCACGTTCATCTTCAGCCGGGCCGGCTGCGACGCGGCGGTCGCCCAGTGCCTGCGCTCGGGGCTGCGGCTGCTCCAGCCCGGCGGAGCGGGACGAGGTGCGCGAGTTCGTGGCAGCGCGATGCGCGGACATCCCGGAGGAGGACCTGGCGGTCCTCGGCTACCACGAGTGGCTCGACGGGCCTCGAGCGCGGCGTCGCCGCCCACCACGCCGGCATGCTGCCGACGTTCAAGGAGGTCGTCGAGCAGCTGTTCGTGCGCGGCCTGGTGAAGGCGGTGTTCGCCACCGAGACGCTGGCCCTGGGCATCAACATGCCGGCCCGGTCCGTCGTGCTCGAGCGGCTGGTGAAGTGGAACGGCGAGAGCCACGCCGACGTGACGCCGGGGGAGTACACCCAGCTGACCGGCCGGGCCGGCCGCCGCGGCATCGACGTCGAGGGCCACGCCGTCGTGGTCTGGTCCCCCGAGCTCGAGCCGGAGTCGCTGGCCGGCCTGGCCTGCACCCGGACCTATCCGCTGCGCAGCAGCTTCCGCCCGTCGTACAACATGGCGGTCAACCTGGTCGGCCAGTTCGGCCGCGAGCGGGCCCGGCGACTCCTGCAGTCCTCGTTCGCGCAGTTCCAGGCCGACCGCGCCGTCGTCGGGCTGGCCCGCCAGGTCCGGCGCAACGAGGAGGGCCTCGACGGCTACCGCGAGGCGATGACCTGCCACCTCGGCGACTTCACGGAGTACGCCGCCCTGCGGCGCGCCCTCTCCGACCGCGAGGCTGAGCTGTCCCGGTCGGGTGCCGCGAACCGCCGCGCGGCCGCCGCCGCATCCCTGGAGCGGCTGCGGCCCGGGCGACGTGATCCAGGTGCCGGCCGGTCGCCGGGGCGGGCTGGTCGTCGTGCTCGACCCGGGCCTGAACGGCGGCGCCGACGGCCCCCGGCCGACCGTGCTCACCGCCGAGCGGCAGGTGCGCCGGCTCTCCGCGGTCGACTTCCCGAGCCCGGTCGAGTCGCTGCGGAAGCTGCGGATCCCCAAGTCGTTCAACGCCCGCAACCCGGCCGAGCGCCGTGACCTCGCGTCGACCCTGCGCAACACCGGGCTGGCCGAGAGACCCCCGCGCGGGCCCGCCGGGAGCGCTCGGCCGCGGCGGACGACGCCGAGCTGCTACGGCTGCGCGAGCGGCTGCGGGCCCATCCCTGCCACGGCTGCGCCGAGCGCGAGGACCACGCGCGCTGGGCCGAGCGCTACTGCGCGGCTGGCCCGCGACACCGACGCGCTGCAGCGGCGGGTCCGCAACCGCACGCACACCATCTCCCGCACCTTCGACCGGATCTGCGCCCTGCTCGACGAGCTGGGCTACCTCGAGGGCGAGTCGGTCACTCCCGAGGGCCGCCGGCTGGCGGCGATCTACACCGAGCTGGACCTGCTCGCCGCCGAGTGCCTGCGGCACCGGGTCTGGGACGGTCTCGCGCCGGCCGAGCTGGCGGCCTGCGTGTCCGCCCTGGTCTTCGAGTCGCGCCAGCCCGACGACGCGCCGGAGCCGCGGCTCCCGCGGGGACCGGCTCGGGACGCCCTCGCCGAGACGGTCCGGATCTGGGCCGGCCTCGAGGAACGGGAGCACCGCCACCGCATCGACGGGCCGCGCGAGCCCGACCTGGGCTTCGTCTGGGCCACCTACCGCTGGGCGTCGGGCGACTCGCTGGACGCGGTGCTGCGCGACGCCGAGCTGCAGGCCGGTGACTTCGTGCGCTGGACCAAGCAGGTGATCGACCTGCTCGGCCAGATCGCCGAGGCCGCCCGGGTGCTCGACGAGAGGGCGGCCTCGGCGTGGGAGACGCGCCCGCAGGGCGGCGGACCTGCTCCGCCGCGGCGTGGTCGCCTACTCCGCGGTCGGCTGAGGCCGGGCGACGGTGCCGAAGGCCGTCAGCACCCGGTTGAGGGAGCTGTCGAGCCCCCAGCGCTCGGAGAGCTCCAGCAGGCGCTCGGGGTGGCGGGGCTACGGCCTGGATGGCGTCGTCGTACGTCGGCACGGGCACGTCCTTGGCCACCGCCACCACGACCGGCGCCACCGCCAGGTAGTCGCGGGCGGCCGAGAGCTTCGCGCGTGCCCCGGCCGGCATCGCGGTGTCGCCCGTCGTCCAGCGCCGCCAGGATCGCCCTCGAGGGAGCCGTACCGCGTCACCAGCGCGGCCGCGGTCTTCTCGCCGACGCCGGGACGCCGGGCAGCCCGTCGCTGGGGTCGCCCCGCAGGGTCGCGAAGTCCGCGTACGAGCGTCCGGGGATGCCGTACTTCGCCGTGACCGCCGCCTCGTCGATCACCTCGGCCCGCCCGACACCGCGGGCCGTGTAGAGGATCCGCACGCCGCGCGCGTCGTCGACCAGCTGGAAGAGGTCCCGGTCGCCGGTGACCACGTCGACCGGCCGCTGCGAGCGCGGTGGCGACGGTCCCGATGACGTCGTCCGCCTCGTAGCCGGGCGACGCCGAACACCGGGGTGCCCAGCGCCTCGAGCACCTCCTCGATGATCGCGACCTGGGGCACCAGCGCGTCCGGGACCTCCTCCTCGTCACCGGCGCCACCCGGTGCGCCTTGTAGGAGGCGATCGCCGCCACCCGGAACGCCGGCCGCCAGTCGGCGTCCATGCCGCGACGAGGTGCGTGGGACCACGGTCGGTGACCAGCCGGGCGATGAAGTCGAGCAGCCCGCGCACGGCGTTCACCGGGGTCCCGTCCGGCGCGGTGATCGAGTCAGGCACGCCGAAGAAGGCCCGGAAGTAGAGCGACGGGGTGTCCAGCAGGAGGAGCCGGCCCGGCTGCGGCACAGGTGAGGTCACGGCGCCGAGCCTGCCAGACGGCGTCTGAGGAGCCATCTCGAAGGCTCTCGCATTGCGCCACGTTAGATTGGCCCGCATGACTGCCCGTGCCGTGTCGCCCGACCGACTGTCACATGCCCGCAAGGCGGTGGCCGGGGCCGGCTTGGACGCCCTGCTCATCACCCCCGGGCCGGACCTGCGCTGGCTCACCGGCTACGAGGCGCTGCCCCTGGAGCGGCTCACCTGCCTGGTGCTGCCGGCCGACGGCGAGCCGTTCCTCGTGGCGCCGCAGCTGGAGGTCCCGTCCGTCGAGGCGTCGGCCGTCCCGTCCCTCGGCATCGAGGTCGTCGGCTGGGCCGAGACCGAGGACCCCTACGCCACTGCGGCCTCCCGGCTCGCGTCGCCGCGGCGGGTCGGGCTGGCCAACCGGATGTGGGCCGAGCAGGTCCTCCGGTTCCGCGACGCCCTTCCCGGCGCGGAGCAGAGCCTGGCGTCCGAGGTCCTCGCAGACCTGCGGATGCGCAAGGCGCCCGAGGAGGTCGACGCGCTGCGCCGCGCGGGGCAGGCGATCGATCGGGTGCACACCCGGATGGCGGAGTTCCTGAGGCCGGGTCTGACCGAGCGCGAGGCAGGCCGGGAGATCGCGGCAGCGATCCTCGCCGAGGGGCACGAGACGGTCGACTTCGTCATCGTCGGCTCCGGCCCCAACGGCGCGTCGCCCCACCACGAGGTGGGTGACCGGGTTCTCGAACGCGGTGACGTCGTCGTCGTGGACATCGGCGGGACGACCGACGAGGGCTACTGCTCGGACTGCACCCGCATGTACTCCCTCGGCGAACCGCCCGAGCGTGTTCCGGGACTACTTCTCCGTCCTGCACGAGGCCCAGGTCGCGGCCTGCGAGCACGCCCGCCCCGGAGTGACTGCCGAGTCGGTCGACGCGGCGGCGAGGGCCGTCATCGCGGCAGCAGGCTACGGCGAGAACTTCGTGCACCGCACCGGCCACGGGATCGGTGTCGAGACGCACGAGGAGCCCTACATCGTGGAAGGCAACCGCACCGTGCTCGAGGTGGGGATGGCATTCTCGATCGAGCCGGGCATCTACCTTCCGGGCCGGCACGGGGCGAGGATCGAGGACATCGTGGTCGCCACCGACGACGGCATCGAGCGGCTCAACGTCACCGACCGCGACGTCGTCGTCCTTCCCGGCTAGCGAGAGGAAACCGAGTGCCGGTCCAGCGTCACCTGCCCACCGACGAGGCGCGCGAGCTCCTCGACCTGACCCGCGCAGCTCACCCGGGAGGAGCTGGCGCCGCGTGTCGCGACGTACGAGGCAGAGAGCCGTTTCCCGCGCGAGGTCTTCCGCACCCTGGGCAAGGCGGGGCTGCTCGGCCTGCCCTACGACGAGGCGCACGGCGGGGGAGGGCAGCCCTACGAGGTCTACCTGCAGGTGGTCGAGGAGCTGGCGACCGTGTGGGCGTCCGTCGCCGAGGGCGTCAGCGTCCACACGCTGTCCTGCTACCCGCTGGCGGCGTTCGGCACGGACGAGCAGCGCGAGCGGTGGCTGCCGGACATGATCGGCGGCGAGCTCCTCGGGGCCTACTGCCTGTCCGAGCCGCAGTCCGGCTCCGACGCCGCGGCGCTGGCCACCAAGGCTGTCCGCGACGGGGCCGACTACGTCGTGAACGGCACCAAGGCCTGGATCACCCACGGCGGCGAGGCGGACTTCTACAGCCTGCTGTGCCGCACGTCCGACGAGGGCTCGCGGGGGATCTCCTGCCTGCTCGTCGACGGGACGACCGAGGGCGTCTCGGCCGCCGAGCCGGAGCGCAAGATGGGGTTCAGCGCGTCGACCACCGCGCAGATGCGCTTCGACGACGCTCGGATCGGCGCGGACCGGCTGATGGGCGAGGAGGGCCAGGGCTTCAAGATCGCCCTGGCGGCCCTGGACGGCGGCCGGCTGGGGATCGCCGCCTGTGCCGTGGGGATCGCACAGAACGCGCTCGACGTGGCGCTGGGCTGGGCGATGGAGCGACGGCAGTTCGGCCGGGTGCTGATCGACTTCCAGGGGATGTCGTTCCTGCTGGCCGACATGGCGACCGGCGTCGAGGCCGGTCGCGCGCTCTACCTCGAGGCGGCCCGCCGCCGGGACCGCGGGGAGCTCGTTCGGCAAGCAGGCCGCGATGGCCAAGCTCTTCTGCACCGACATGGCCATGCGGGTCACCACCGACGCCGTCCAGGTGCTCGGGGGCTACGGCTACGTGCAGGACTTCCCGGTCGAGCGGCTGATGCGCGAGGCGAAGGCGCTGCAGATCGTCGAGGGCACCAACCAGGTCCAGCGGATGGTCATCGGCCGCCACCTGCAACGCGGCTGACCGCTCCACTCAAGGCGTCCCACCGGTCTGCCGATGTGACCCCTGCGCCGCCGTCCTGGCGGCGTGGACGGGACACGGTGATCCCTGCTGCCCTCACCGACCAGCCTTCCCCTGGCAGATGCCGGTGGGAGGCGGGCACGGAGATATCCGGTCGCCTAGGCAGCGGGGGGAGTGAGTGGCGAGACCGGCTTGTCCGTCGCGCCGGGCGTGTCCGACCGAGAGGTCGGGTGCACCGGCACCTCGGACGGGAGTTACTCGATGCGCACGGTCCTGTGCAGCACAACGGTGGGGCGTCGCGCCGCTCTCCTGCTGACCCTTGCGGTCGGCACGGTGGGCGTCGTGGCCCTGCCCGCTCCGGCGGCGGACGCCTCGTCGTCCTCGGGAGGGAAGCACGGCCGTCAGGCCGGCTCCCTGACCAGGACCTCGCACGGGTCCGCGGCCAGGGCGGGCGAGGACGGCTCAGTCGCCCTCGGCCCGGCCGTGAAGTACGTCCGCACGCCGGACGGCACGATCCGTCAGGTTCGCTGACGGCCTGACCCGGCCGCCGGGGCGAGGATCGCGAGGTCCCTGCCCTGGCGGCCGTGGCGTTCCCGGCGCCCGCGCCGCCGCGGCGGTTACGGTGTGTCGCGTGGAGGACCTGGACCGCCGGATCGTCGCCCTGCTGGCCCGCGACGGCCGGATGAGCTACACCGATCTGGCGAAGGCCACCGGGCTGTCCACCTCGGCCGTGCACCAGCGGGTGCGCCGCCTGGAGCAGCGCGGGGCGATCCGGGGGTACGTCGCCGTGGTGGACGCGGAGGCCGTCGACCTGGCGCTCACCGCGTTCATCTCGATCCGCCCGATCGACCCCAGCGCGCCGGACGACGCCCCGGAGCGGCTGCGCGGCCTGCCGGAGATCGAGGCCTGCCACTCGGTGGCGGGCGAGGAGAGCTACATCCTCAAGGTGCGGGTCCGGGCCCCCTCGGACCTCGAGGCGCTGCTCGCCAGGATCAGGGCCGAGGCCAACGTCTCGACCCGGACGACGATCGTGCTCAGCACCCCCTACGAGTCAAGACCCCTTCACGTCTGAGCCCGGGTCAGGTCAGGACTGCCCCATCTGAGCCTGTCGGACTTGTACAAACCCGCCGGAATGAGGGATAAACGTCTCGGCCGGGGGGTATGCAATCGGCCGCACGGGGGAAGTTCTGTCCCCTGCCGAAGGACGAACCGTGCGTCTACGACTTTCTGTCCTGTCCCTGCTCCGCCGCCGTCCTCATGATGGTTACCACCGGCCTGGTCGGTGCTCCCACCGCCTCGGCGGTGACGACCCGGGAGGGCAAGCTCCTGGACCGCGTCAACTCCGCCCGCACGGCCCACGGCCTGCGGCCGCTGCGCCTGTCCGCCGAGCTCTCCAGCTACGCCCGCCAGCACTCTCGCCAGATGTCCGCGCAACGGACCCTCTTCCACACCAGCAACTTCGGCGTGATCTGCTGCTGGTCGGCCATCGCCGAGAACGTCGGGGTCGCATACTCCGTGCGCGGCCTCCACCAGGCCCTCATGGGATCGGCGCCGCACCGCGCGAACATCCTCGACCCGCGGATGCGGGCAGTGGGCGTCGGAGTGGTGGAGTCCGGCGGGCAGCTCTGGGCCACCCAGATCTTCCGCAAGCCCAGCTGATCACCCCCAAGATCCACTGTGCGTTGACACACCACTTCTGCGGCGTGTCTGGTGCGGCAGCGCACAGTTGATGGGTCGAGGTCCGGACATATCGCCGTTCTGGTTGACACCGGCGCGGTGCGGGAGTCCAGTGGCAGCACAATCCCGCCACGGAGGCTGCCGCATGTCCAAGGACCTGTACATCGACCGGCTGAAGTCGGTCCCCCTCTTCGCGTCGATGTCGAAGAAGGAGCTGGACGTGATGGTCAAGCAGGCCGACCATCTGCGCTACCCGGCCAGGCACACCGTCGTCGTCGACGGCACACCGGGCGAGGAGTTCTGGCTGGTGATCGAGGGCGAGCTGGCGGTCCAGCGCGGCGGAGCCGAGGTCGCGAAGCTCGGCCCGGGGGACTCCTTCGGCGAGCTGGCCGTGATCGACCCTGCCCCGCGCGACGCGACCGTGGTGTCGACGAGCCCCGTGGAGCTCATGGTCATCGGACGGCAGCGATTCTGGGCGACCCTCGAGAGCAACCCCACGCTGATGCGCAAGGTGATCGTGGGTCTCGCGCACCGGCTGCGCCACATGGACGCCGATGACACCGCGACTCGGCTGAACGCCGGGGGCGAGCCGATCGACGTCACCAACCGATCGGTGCCCGCCCAGGGCTGACGATCCGCACGCGACCAGCTCTCACCCGAGGGGCGCGACCCGGGCCTGGTCCGCCGCTGCGGCCCGGGACGCCGCCGCGCGGTCGGCGGCTGCGCCGTGGTCGAGCTGGGGGCCGTGCTCGCGCCACCATGCCTGGCCGGTCTCGGGCAGGGTGTGGATCGGGTCGTAGTACTCGTACCGCCTGCTCAGCGCGTCAGGGTCGGTCTTCTCGATCCCGGTGCGGTAGTTCTTCGTCCAGTACGAGATGCCACGGTCCTCGTCGTACTCCTCGATCTGGTGCACCCAGCGCTTGCCCACGTAGGGCACGTCGCAGATGATCCGCGGCGTCGCGAAGCCCGGCAGGTATCCCATGATCCCGTGCTGCAGCTTCTGAGCCTCCCGCACCGACACCCGCCAGTGCTCCGAGAACGGGATCATGTCGCACATGTAGAAGTAGTAGGGCATGATCCCGGCGCCGTCGAGCAGCGAGAAGCACAGGTCCAGCAGGTCGGTCGTCGTGGCGTTCACGCCCTGCATGAGCACGCCCTGGTTGCGCACGTCGCGCACGCCTGCCTCGAGCATCGCCTTGGTGGCGTCGGCTACGAGCGGAGTCACCGACGCGGCGTTGTTGACGTGGGTGTGGATCGCCAGGTGCACGCCGCGGGCGCGCGCGACCGTCGCGAGCCGCTCCATGCCGGCGCGGACGTCGTCCTGCAGCCAGTGCTGCGGCAGGCCCATCAGCGCCTTCGTGGCCAGCCGGATGTCGCGGATGTTCTCGATGTCGAGCAGCCGGGCGACGAACGCCTCGAGGTTCTTGAACGGCATGTTGGCGACATCGCCGCCGGACACCACCACGTCGCGCACGCCGGGGGAGCGGCGCAGGTAGTCGATCATCGCGTCGTAGCGGTCGACCGGCTTCAGGTCGAACTTCAGCTTGTCGATCACCGGCGTCGAGTTGCCGACGAGGTCCATCCGGGTGCAGTGCCCGCAGTACTGCGGGCAGGTCGGCAGCAGCTCGGCCAGCACCTTCGTCGGGTAGCGGTGGGTGAGGCCCTCGGCCACCCACATGTCGTGCTCGTGCAGCGAGTCGCGGGTGGCGTGCGGGTGGCTCGGCCAGTCGGTGCGGCGGTCGGAGAAGACCGGGAGCATGTAGCGGCGGACCGGGTCGGCGTAGAACGCATCGGTCCATGCCTGACTGTCTGTCCGCCCGTCGGCCGGCCCGGTCGGGACGATCGTGTTCATCATCTGCGGCGGCATCAGCATCGACATGGTGGCGCGCTCGGCCTGGTCACGCTCCAGGTCGGCGTAGAACCGGTCCTCGAGCAGGTCGCCCATCAGCTCGCGCAGCTGCTTGACGTTCTTGACGCAGTGCGCCCGCTGCCACTGGGCGCTCGCCCACTCCTCGGCGGTGACGTCGCGGAAGCCGGGCAGCCGGCGCCAGTCGGGCTCCACGAGCTCGTGGCGGCGGTACGCGTAGGGCTGCTCGAGGCCCGGGTCTGCGCCGTCTGTCCCGCCGCGGGGGGCGTCGGGCCGGACGTCAGCGGTCGCGGTCATGCGGAGGCTCCTCAGGGTCACGGCACCGGGAGGACGGAGGTCTTCCCGATGTCGCACCAGGCTACGGGAGGACGTTCGGTGAATCCAACGCCTCGCCGTAAGATCTCCGTTCGTGACGCCTATCCAGCCCTCGTCGCCCGTCGGCCTGCACCGGGTCGCTCAGCCCGCCCGGCGCGCTGCCCCAGGCCGCCGATCGGCTGGACGACCGCCCGGAGATCGCGCCGGACGAGGTGCGCATCGGGGTGGAACGGCTCAACCTGGACGCCGCATCCTTCCGCCAGCTCGCGACCAAGCACGCGGGCGACGGCGATGCGGTACGCCGCGAGGTGCTCGACATCGTGGCCCGCGCGGGGCAAGATGCAGAACCCCGTGACCGGGTCCGGCGGCATGCTGGTCGGTGTGGTCGAGGAGGCCGGCCCTGAGTCCCCGCTGGGCCTGACGGTCGGCGACCGGGTCGCGACCCTCGTCTCCCTGTCGCTTACGCCGCTGCGGCTGACCGACGGCCTGCGCCGCTGGGACGGGCGCTCCGAGCAGGTGCCCGCCGCAGGGCACGCGATCCTCTTCGCGCGCTCGATCGCCGCCGTGCTGCCCGACGACATCCCCGGGGACCTGGCGATGGCCGTTCTGGACGTCTGCGGGGCGCCCGCCCTCACCGCACGCGTCGTCGGGGGCTACGCGGCCCCGTCGGTGGCCGTGGTCGGGGGAGCCGGCAAGAGCGGCTCGCTGTCGCTGGCCGCTGCCCGGCAGGCCGGCGCGAGCCGGACCGTCGGCATCGTGCCGGTGCAGCGCGAGGCGGACCTGCTGCGCGACAGCGGCGTGGCAACCGCGGTCGCGGTGGCCGACGCCCGCGACCCTGTCGCGCTCGCGACCGCCGTCGAGGCAGCGCTCGGCGGGCCTGCCGACGTCACCGTGGTCTGCGTCGACGTCCCGGGCTGCGAGCACGGCGCGATCCTCGCCACTGCGTCCGGTGGCACGGTGGTGTTCTTCTCGATGGCGACGTCCTTCTCCGCCGCCGCGCTGGGCGCCGAGGGGCTGGCTGCCGACGTCACGATGTTGATCGGCAACGGCTACGTGCCCGGGCACGCGCAGCAGGCCCTTGACCTGCTGCGCAGCGAGCCCGGCGTCCGCGCGCTGTTCGAGCGGCGGCTGGAGCGCTGACGTCGCGAGCGTCCTGACAGACTTGCCGGCGATGTCGACGACGCTCTACCACCACGGCCTGGTCCGCAGCCCGGACCACCCCGACCGCCACCGCCGTCCTGGTCCGGGGAGACGCGGTCGTCTGGGTCGGCGACGAGCCCGAGCGCTGGACCGACCAGGCCGATCACCAGGTCGACCTGGCCGGCGCTCTGGTGACCCCCGCCTTCGTCGACGCCCACGTCCACGCGACGTCGACCGGGCTCGCGCTGACCGGCCTCGACCTCACCGCGGCCACTTCCCTGGCCGACTGCCTGAGCCGGGTGGAGGCCGCCGGGCGGACGAGCCCGGGGCGGCATCGTGCTGGGTCACGGCTGGGACGAGACCGCGTGGCCGGAGCAGCGCCCGCCGACGAGGCAGGAGCTCGACCGGGCGTCGTACGGCGGCGTGGTCTACCTGTCGCGCGTCGACGTCCACTCGGCCGTCGTGTCCTCGGCCCTGCTGGCCGCGGTCCCGGAGGTCCGTGGCGAGGCCGGGTTCACCGACGCCGGGCCACCTGTCGCGTGCCGCCCACCACGTCGTCCGCCGGGTGGCGCGCGAGTCGGTGACATCCCGGCAGCGCCGGGCCGTGCAACGGGCCGCGCTGGACCGGGCCGCCTCGCTCGGCGTGGGGTGCGTGCACGAGCTCGCCGGCCCGGACATCTCCAGCGCCGAGGACCTCACGGCCCTGCTGGAGCTGGCCCGCGACGTACCGGCGCCGGAGGTGGTCGCCTACTGGGGCGAGCTGGGAGCCGAGGGGGTCGCCCGTGCCCGGGCAGCTCGGGGCGGTGGGCGCCGCCGGCGACCTGTTCGCCGACGGCTCCATCGGCTCGCATACCGCTGCCCTGCGCGCCCCGTACGCCGACGCCGACCACCGCGGGCACGGCTACCTCGACGAGCCGGCGGTCCGCGACCACGTCGTCGCCTGCACCGAGGCGGGCCTGCAGGCGGGCTTCCACGCCATCGGCGACGGAGCGCTCGACGCCGTGGCCGGAGGCTTCGCCCTGGCCGGCGAGCAGCTCGGGGACGACCGCGTGCGGTCCGCCCGGCACCGCGTCGAGCACGTCGAGATGGTGTCGCCGGAGGCTGTCGAGGTCCTGGCCAGGCTCGGCGTCGTGGCCTCGGTCCAGCCGGCCTTCGACCGGCTCTGGGGCGGCGACGACGGGATGTACGCCCAGCGGCTGGGCGCCGAGCGAGCACTGTCCCTCAACCCGTTCGCGGCCATGCGCCGGGCCGGCGTCGTGCTGGCCCTCGGCTCGGACTCACCGGTCACGCCGATCGACCCGTGGGGCGCGGTGCTCGCTGCTGCGACCCACCGCACGGCCGGCTCACGACTCGACATGGCGGCGGCCTTCGACGCGCACACCCGCGGCGGCTGGCTGGCCGCGCACCGGGACACGGAATGGCGTCCTGAGTCGCCGGACGGGCCTGCCACGTTCGCCGTCTGGCGGGTGACGCGGGTGGACCCGGTCACCGGACTGCCGGACCTGGAGGACGGGCTGCCGGTCTGCGAGGCGACCGTCGTGCGGGGTGTCGCCGTGCACGACGCCTCGATGACAGTCGTGGCCCGCACCGTGCCGGCATCAGGCTGACCCCCCGGTCGACGGCGGCGAGCAGCCTGTCGAGGAACGCGCGCTGGGCGGTCACGACCCGCTCTGCGGCGGACCCGAGGTCGAACCACTGGACGCGGTCCACCTCGGGGAACGTCGCCAGCCGCCCCGAGCCGCGCGGCCACTCCATGTCGAAGGTCCCCGGCACGACGTGTGCCGGGTCCAGGTCACCCTCGACCGCCCAGGCGGTGACCACCTTGCCGCCGGACTGACGCACCTCGCCCAGGTCGATCAGGTGGCCCTCGGGCACCGGCAGCCCCAGCTCCTCGGCGAACTCGCGGCGGGCAGCGGTCTCCAGGTCCTCGTCGGGCTCCGGCTCACCCTTGGGGACGGTCCACGCCCCCTGGTCCCGCCGGGCCCACAGCGGACCGCCCATGTGGGCGAGCAGCACCTCCACGTCTCCCGAGGCCGACCGGCGGAAGACCAGGATCCCCGCGCTGCGCCGGGTCGCCGCCACCTCAGGTCGCCACCTCAGGCCGCGCCGGCCCGGTCGTTGTACCCGTCGGCACGGGGCTGGCCGGACAGCTCGGCGATGGACCCCATCACCGCGTCGGTGATCTCCCGGCGGGCCCGGCCCGGGGGGAGGTCCGCGTAGTCCTGCGGGCGGACCGGCGCGCCGAACGAGATCCGCACCCGGTGGATCCGGGGCATGGTCGACCCGATCGGCTGGACCCGGTCGGTGCCGACGAGGCCCGACCGGCACCACGGGGGCGCCGGCGCGCCAGCGACAGCCACCCCACACCGGTCCGTCCCCGGTAGAGCCGGCCGTCCCGGGACCGGGTGCCCTCCGGATAGATGCCGAAGGCGTCACCGCGGGCCAGCACGCCACGCGCCAGGTCGAGCGACGCCTGCGCGTCGCGCTGCTGCTCGCGCTGGACGGGCACCGCGTCGAACGTCCGGAAGAACAGCCGGCGAGGCAGGCTGGCGAGCGACCGGCCCTCCCAGTACTCCGACTTGGCCAGGAAGACGACCCGGCGGCCGGAGACGGCGAGCGGGATCACGATGCTGTCGATGAACGACAGGTGGTTGCTCGCGAGGATCACCGGCCCGGTGAGCGGGATGTGCTCCCGGCCGACGATCACCGGCCGCCACAGCACCTTGAACAGTGCGAGGCAGACGGCGCGCGTCAGGACGTAGAGCATCCGCGGGGCCCCCTGCAGGGTCGAGGCTGGTCGGTCGGCCCGACCGTATCGGGCGGGGGAGAGCAAGCCCGGGCCCGTCCGGTCACTGAACGGCCCGGACGGGCTGGCAGCACGGCAGCACGGCGAGCGCTGCGCGGCCGCCTAGGGGCTGAGCCGTTCGCCGGCCGGGCTGGAGCTCTCGGTGGTGACCCCGAACCAGCCGGTCTGGGCCTGCGTCAGCGGCGGGAGCGGGCGCATAGGTCGAGCGGTTCAGCGGCGGCAGGTTGAAGGTCTTGTCCCAGGCGTTCTTGCTGACGTACAGGGCAAGCCACCCGGCGGCGAGCTGGGAGGCGGCGTACTCCTCGCGGCCGTTGTAGTTCTCCTGCGAGTTGGCGACCACCGGGTCGAAGCTGTACGTCCGGCCGTCCCCGGTGCCGTTGTTGGCGACCAGCGCGTGCTGGCCCGCGACGTGCTGGGCCAGTGCGTCGCCTGCCGCCCATGGCGTGGCGGAGTCGAGACCGTAGGCGAGGGCATGGGCGTCGAAGCTCACGAAGTGCGCCCGGCGCACCGTTCCCCAGACCGAGCCCTGCGGGTAGTAGATCTCGTTGGAGCCCGGGCGGTACATCGTGCCGCCCGGCTGGTCGTAGGGCGCGCCGTTCGCCGGCGACGTGCCGCCGGCCGGCAGGTTGATCGAGCTGATGGCGCCGTAGACCAGGGCGCCGTTGTGGAATGCCGCCTGCGGCACGACTGCGGCCGGCGAGCCCGGCCAGGTCAGCCGCCCACCAGGACTGCTGGATGTTGGTCATGTAGTCGGGGTGGATCACCTGGTGGTTCTCCAGGGTCCCGTCGTCGTAGATGTTGGTCCCGTCGAGCCGCTCGGCCAGCGGGACGCCGTTCACGACCGTGGTGGAGTTGTTGTCGGAGAAGCGGGCGTAGGCGGCGGTCTCCAGATCCACCGCCCGGCGGCGCCAGTTCGTCGCCTGGGCGTGCTTGGGCATCATCACCACCGCCAGCTCGAGGATCCCGGCGTTCCAGGAGTTCTCCTCCGCCTTGGTGTCGCCCGGGTCGACCACCGCGCCGTCGGAGTTGGCCCAGTACTCGGGCGAGATCATCAGGCGGCGGTCCGCCTCGTAGACGACCATCTGCGCGACGTACTCGCGGGTCTGCGGCGTCAGGTAGTCCCAGACCAGCCAGGCCGCCTGGCCGGTGAGCATCGCCCAGTGCGCGGTCTGCCAGTCGGCGCCCCAGCCGCCGGGTGTGACCGCGACGTGCTCGCAGGCGATCGAGCGCACCAGCCAGTCGGTGTAGCGGATCGCCTCGTCGCGGGTCCGGCCGGCCGACGCGTCGCTGTGGGCCTTGGTGCGCGCCGCGACCGCGGTGGTCAGCGCGGCCATGGCCGGCCGCCTGACGGCGTACTCCTGGACCGGCATCCGGGACAGGATGTCGGTGAAGCGCTGGAACCGTGACGGGAACCACCGCTCCAGGTACTGCGCGCCGAGCAGATACCGCTCGGACTCCAGCAGCGACGCGCGCACCTGGTAGACCGGGTTGGCCCCCACGTTGGGGTCAGCGGCAGTCGTAGGGGAGCGACTTGTCCAGCAGGACGCTCGGCACGACCGTCGCGCCGACCTGCGGCCGGTTGGCGACACCCGCCGACGCCGTCGGGCAGGCCGCCGCGTTGCTGCCGGCCGGTGTGGGCCACGGCGCCGGCCGGGCTGCCGGGTCCTGTGGCCGCTGGACGACCTGCTTGGTGACCGAGGGCTTGACCTTCCGGGTCGTGCTCTTGCTGCGGAGGAACCAGGCCGAGCCCCGCACGACCCCGACCGCGTCGGTGCCGTCGCCGTTCCAGTCCCCGACGACGGGCACGTCGGACGCACGACCGAACGCGTAGTCGTAGGTGGCGCCACCCCGTGTCGGCAGGTCGCGCAGGAAGAACCGCGCACCGCGCCGCACGCCGATGCCGTCGCGGCCGTTCCCGTCCCAGTCACCCGCGACGGGGACGTCGCTGGCCCGGCCGAACGGGACCCGGCGCCAGGTCGCCCCGGCGTCGGGCCGGTTGCGCAGCAGCCAGACGTTCTTGCGCACGACGCCGATGTCGGTGCGACCGTCCTGGTTCCAGTCGCCCACCACCGGCTTGTCGCCGGTCATGCCGAAGTCGAACTCGCGGGACGGGACCGGTGCGTAGCCGATCATCGCGTCGTAGACGACCCAGTGCCCGTTGGTGAACACCGCGGGCGTGTAGGCGCCGTCGCGGTTCCAGTCGCCCCAGAGCAGCGTCGAGCCCGCCGGCGTCGGCACCCGGAAGCGCTTGTCCATCCGCCCGGTGAACGGCTTCACCCGCACACCGATGTTCGTCGCCGCCGCGTAGCCGGGCACGCTGCGCAACGGGAACAGGGGTGCCGTCGCCTTGCCCGGCGAGAGGGCTCCCGGCATCTCCGGAGCACCCGGCGTGATCGCGCGCGTCGGCCGGCCCGGCTGCCAGCAGCGCAGCGCCGAGCGCGGGCACGAGCAGCGCGGCCAGGGCTCTGCCACGACGTCGGCGGGGGGAGGGTGCCGGTGCGACCGGCCGGGCGGGGGTCCCGAGTGCGTGGTGCATGTGCGTGAGTCTCGCCTGTCCTGTGCTGCCGCCCGGCCACTGCCGGGTCGCGCGTGATGGGGCAAACCGGTCGCTACCCTGCCATGGCGGGACGCCGGTCCGGGGGAAGTTGGGACAAGGATGACGCACCGGCGGGCCGGTGGCGTACGACGACACGGTGCCGTCACGGGATTCTGCCGCGGTACGGCACAATGGCGGACGATCTCCCGTTCGAGCAGCATTGGACCGGAGATCCTTCGCCCACCAGCCGACCTGAGAGGCAGACGTCCGTGAGCCGAGCGCGCAAGCGTCCGGACAAGCTCGCCCTCGACCCGGCGACCGTCCGGCAGGCCCGGTCGCTGGCCCGCCGGGCCGGCCGGCCGATCGTCTCGCTCGCGCGGACCCACAGCACCGTCTCCGTCGAGCGCGCCGTCCTCCGGCTGGCAGGAGTCAGCGGAGCCGACGCGGACGGCACCCCCTGGGTCAACCGCCTGGTCGACGCCGTGCGCGACGAGGTCGGCCTCGAGCACGGGGTCGCGCTCCCCGTCTGGGACGCCCTGCTGCGGGACGGGCACGGAGACGTGACCGCGCTGGCCCAGCGGGCCGCCGCCGGCCGGGTCGGTCTGCGGGTGCCCGAGGGCCGCGACGCCCAGCGGGCCCGTCGGGCAGCACGCCGCGAGGTCGCCGGCGGGGTGCGGCGCATCGACCGGCGCCGGGCCGAGCGGGAGCGCCTCGTGCGCCGCATCGGTGACGCGCCGCGGCAGCCGTGGATCTACCTGATCGTCGCGACCGGCGACATCCACGAGGACATCCCGCAGGCGCAGGCCGCGGCCCGTGAAGGTGCCGACGTGATCGCCGTCATCCGCTCCACCGGGCAGTCGCTGCTCGACTACGTGCCCGAGGGCGCGACCAGGGAGGGCTACGCCGGCACGTACGCGACGCAGGAGAACTTCCGGCTGATGCGCGCGGCGCTCGACGACGTGTCCAAGGAGCTCGGCCGGTACGTCCGGCTCACCAACTACGCGTCCGGGCTTGTGCATGCCGGAGATCGCCACCCTGGCCGGCCTCGAACGCCTGGACATGATGCTCAACGACTCGATGTACGGGATCCTGTTCCGCGACATCAACCCGATCCGCACGTTCGTCGACCAGCGCTTCTCCCGCCAGGTGCACGCGCGCGCCGGGATCATCATCAACACCGGCGAGGACAACTACCTGACGACCGCCGACGCGGTCGACGAGGCGCACACGGTGACGGTCAGCCAGCTGCTGAACGAGTACTTCGCCAAGGAGGCCGGGCTCGAGGACTGGCAGCTCGGCCTGGGTCACGCGTTCGAGATCAACCCCGAGGTCCCCGACTCGTTCCGGCTGGAGCTCGCGCACGCGATGCTGGCCCGGGAGCTGTTCCCCGAGGCACCCCTGAAGTGGATGCCGCCCACCAAGCACATGACCGGCGACGTGTTCCGTGGCTACCTGCTGGACGGCTTCTTCAACCTGGTGGGTGCGCTGACCGGTCAGGGGATCCTGCTGGTCGGGATGATGACCGAGGCGGTCGTCACGCCGTTCCTGTCCGACCGCGACCTGGCCCTGCAGAACGTCCGCTACGTGCTCGACGCGGCGGGGAACCTGCACGAGGACTTCCAGCCCGCGGCCGGCGGCTTCATCCAGACCCGCGCCCACCAGGTGCTCGACGAGGCGGTGGAGCTGCTCGAGCGCATCGTCGCCGAGCCGGGGCGGGAACCGCTGCTGGCTGCCATCGGTGACGGCACCTTCGGACTGATGAAGCGCCCCGCCGACCGGGGGAAGGGATTCGACGGCGTCGTGACCCAGGCGCCCGGCTACTACAACCCGGCCACCGACATCCTCGAGAACGAGCCCGCACGGCCGGGAGGTGGCCGGTGAGCAAGAAGATCGTCCGGCCGTACGGCGACACGACCGGTGACGGCATGGTGCAGGTGTCGTTCACGCTCCCGGTGGCGCACGACAAGCGCGCCGAGGGCGCGGCCCTTCAGCTTGCTCGGAAGATGGGCATGGACCCGGCGATGGTCGTCCACGCCAAGTCGATGGGGCCGGACTTCACCTTCTTCGTGGTCTACGGGTCGGTCACCCACCTGGTGGACCTGTCCGCGGTGCAGGTGCTCGAGCGGGAGTACCCCCTCCTCTCGGCCAAGGAGGTCAACGCGACCGTCAAGTCGCGGCTGCGCCGCAAGCTCGTGGTCGTCGGTGCCTGCATCGGCACCGACGCGCACACCGTCGGCATCGACGCGATCCTCAACATCAAGGGGTTCGCCGGCGAGAAGGGCCTCGAGTACTACCGCGAGCTGAGGGTGGTCAACCTCGGTGCGCAGGTCCTCGTCCCGGACCTCGTCGCGAGCGCCCGCGAGGAGAAGGCGGACGCGGTGCTGGTGTCCCAGGTGGTCACCCAGCGGGACGCGCACCTGAAGAACGCGCGCGAGATGTCGGCCGCGTTCCGCGAGGCGTACCCGGCCGGGCGCGCTCCGCTGCTCGTCGTCGGCGGTCCACGCTTCGACGAGCACGCCACCGCGGAGCTGGGGGTCGACCGCATCTTCGGCCGCGGCACCACCCCGGGCGAGGTGGCCAGCTATCTCGTCCACGCCCTGACCGCATGACCCGGAGGAGACCCGCCTCGATGACCGCCCCCGCCGACGCCTCGACCCTGGTCGGGTTGACCGTGACGCACCGACGCTATGTCCCGTACTCGCACGCGCACTACGCCGGCGACCTCGTCGACGGCGCCTACGTCCTGGGCCTCTTCGGCGACGTCGCGACCGAGATGTGCATCCGCACCGACGGTGACGAGGGGCTCTTCGCGTCCTACGCGGACGTGCAGTTCCGGGCCCCGGTCCGGGCCGGTGACGTGATCGAGGTCGACGCGCGACTTGCTCGCGTCGGGACCCGGAGCCGGGTCCTGGAGCTCACCGCCCGGGTGGCCTGCCGGGGCCGGGACGGAGCCGGTCTGGCGGCCTCCGCGGCCGCCGTCCTCGACCCGCCGCTGGTGGCCGTCACGGCCACCGGGACGGTCGTGGTGCCCGCCGCTCCGTGACCGCCCGACCTCGCACCGACACCGGCGCGACGTGAGCCGATGATTGCACCGGAAGTCAATGGTCCGATCGGGCGACCTGTGAGTGGCGTGTTCGGACCGACACGCCGAAACCCTTGTAGGTCAAGGAAAAATGACTCTCTCGCGGAACCGGGCTCCCACCTGCGGGTATGCGCATCAGCGCAGGTCAGACGCCGGTTGACAGACCACTCCGCAGACGGCAAGGGTTGGGCCCGTCCACCGCAGGAACCCCGTTACGGCCACCTCTCCGCGACACCACGAGCCGGCTTCGGGCGCGGGGCGGCGCAATGCGCAAGCGCCGTCCGGGTGCCAGGTCCGATCGCCGCCGTCGCAGAGACGGGAGGCGGCCTGCCGGGGGTGAGACACGGGAAGGGCCCGACCGCCCAGTAGACAACGGCGCTCGATCCGGCAGCCAGCCGGACGGGGTCGGTCCGAAGGGCGGTCCGGGCCCTGACCCGTCTCCGGGGCCGGTCGCGGCCCGCCACCGGAACGGCGGGCGACCGGCCGGCCGTTGTACCGTCGCAGCCCGGCGCGTGCGCGCCAGGAGGCTGCAGCGAGGTGGCAGCCCGGCAGCGGAAGGACAGCACCGACGGTGACCAGCACGGCGACCGGAGAGCAGACGCCGCCGGGGCTCGGGCGGGGCGGGTCACCGGCCTCGCCCCGCCGGTCGTGGGGGACCGGTCGGCACGGTCTCGGCCCGCGACTCGGGGTCGCCGCGGTCAGCGGAGCGCTCGTGGCGGTCGCCTTCCCCCCGTACGACATCTGGCCGCTGGCGCCGATCGGCGTGGCGCTCCTCGTCCTGGCCTGTCGCGACGTCAGCCGTCGTCTCGGTGCCCTCCTCGGGCTGGTGCACGGGCTTGCCACCTTCCTCCCGCTCCTGTCGTGGATGACGGTCATCGGGCCGGACGCCTGGATCCTGCTGGCGCTGCTCGAGGCCGCGTTCCTGGCGCTCATGGCCGCGCTGCTCCCGCCGGTGCTGCGGGTGCCCGGCTGGCCGGTGTGGGTGGCCTGCCTCTGGGTCGGCCAGGAGGCGGCCCGCGACCGGTTGCCCTTCGGCGGGTTCCCCTGGGGCCGGCTCGCGTTCGCCGAGACGGCCGGCCCCTTCACGCCGTACGCGGGGGTGGCCGGCGCCTCGCTGGTGAGCTTCGTGACCGCCCTCGTCGGGACCCTGCTGGCCGCCGCGCTGGTCGCCGGCCTGGACCGCGACCGCCGAACCGCTGCACTGCTCGTGGCCGGTGCCCTGGTCGTGCCGGCGCTGGGCCTGGTCCTGCCGACCGGGGGAGGGGAGGGGCGTCCGGTGACGGTCGCCCTGGTCCAGGGCGGTGTGCCGGGCGTCGGGATGGACTTCCTCGGGGAGCGGGAGCAGGTCCTGCGCAACCACGTCGACGCCACCCACCGGCTGGCCGCCGCGGTCCGGGCCGGGGGCACGGCCGCTCCGGATCTCGTCGTCTGGCCGGAGAACGCCTCCGACATCGACCCGTTCACCGACCCGTCGGCGCGGCGGCTGATCGACGCCGCGGTGCGCGACGTCGGCGTCCCTGTGCTCGTCGGCGCCGTGGTCGACGGTCCAGGCCCCGACTACGTCAGCAACACCGGAGTCGTCTGGGACCCGCAGACCGGGCCGGGGAAACGCTATGTCAAGCGGCACCCGGTGCCGTTCGGTGAGTACATCCCCTTCCGCGAACAGCTCAGCGGCCTGGTGCAGCGGCTCGACCAGATCCCCCGCGACTTCTTCGCGGCGGACCGCCCGGGCAACCTGACCGTCGGCCCGGCCGAGGTCGGCGACGTCATCTGCTTCGAGGTGGCCTACGACGGCCTGGTGCGGGACGTCGTGACCGGCGGGGCGGACGTGATCGTGGTCCAGACCAACAACGCGACCTACAACGGCACCGGCCAGCCCCAGCAGCAGATGGCGATGTCACGCCTGCGAGCGGTGGAGCACGGTCGGACCGTCCTGGTCGCCGCGACCAGCGGCATCAGCGCGGTCGTCGCGCCGGACGGGACCGTCGTCGAGCAGGTGCCCGAGCGTACGGCCCGGACCCTGGTCGCCACGGTCGAGCTGCACGACGACCAGACGCTGGCCACCATGCTCGGTGGCGGGCCGGAGTGGGTGCTGACCCTCCTGGGTGCCGGGATCGCCGCCGCCGCTGCGCTGGGGGCACGCCGTGACGGCTGAGCGGGTGCTGGTCGTGGTCCCGACGTACGACGAGCGGGACAACATCGAGCGGATCCTGGCCCGTCTCCGGGCCGCCGTGCCGTCCGCCCACGTGCTCGTCGTCGACGACTCGAGCCCGGACGGCACCGGCGAGCTCGCCGACCGGGTGGCGGCGTCCGACGACCGGGTGCACGTGCTGCACCGCCTCGGGAAGCAGGGCCTCGGCGCTGCGTACCTGGCGGGCTTCGGCTGGGGGCTGACCCGAGGCTTCGACGTGCTCGTGGAGATGGACGCCGACGGCTCGCACCAGCCCGAGCAGCTGCCCCGGCTGCTGGCCGCGCTGGAGGACGCCGACCTCGTCCTGGGCTCCCGCTGGGTGCCCGGCGGGTCGGTGGTCAACTGGCCGAGGTCGCGCCGGCTGCTCAGCCGCGGTGGCAACACCTACGTACGGCTGCTCCTCGGCCTGGGTCTTCGCGACGCGACGGGTGGCTTCCGGGCGTTCCGCCGGGCCACGCTGGAGCGGCTGGACCTGGACGACGTCGCCAGCCAGGGGTACTGCTTCCAGGTGGACCTGGCGCGGCGCGCTGTCGCCCAGGGCTGCCGGGTCGTGGAGGTGCCGATCGAGTTCGTCGAGCGCGAGCGGGGCGAGTCCAAGATGAGCGGCGCGATCGTCCGCGAGGCACTCTGGCGGGTGACCGTGTGGGGACTGTCCAGACCGTTCGGTCGGCGGATGCGCCGTATGGCACCGAGAAGGGGGTGAGCGGCGTGGGACTCGTGCTGGTCGTGCTGTTCCTGGTCGTGCCGGTCGTTGAGATCGCCGTGATCGTGCAGGTCGGCCAGCAGATCGGGGTCGTACCGACGATCGTCCTGCTGCTGGCCGAGAGCGCACTGGGGGCCTGGCTGGTACGCCGGGAAGGGCGCCGGGCCTGGGACGCGCTGCGCGGGGCGGGAGCAACCGGTCGCCTGCCGAGCCGCGAGCTGGCCGACGCCGGACTCGTTCTCGTCGGGGGCACCCTGCTGCTGACGCCTGGGTTCGTCACGGACGTGTTCGGGTTCTTCCTGATCCTGCCGTTCACTCGTCCGCTGGCCCGCAAGGCGCTGGCCTGGTTGGTGGCGCGGCGGGCGGGTGCCGCGGTCAACCGGCGGATGGGGCGGAAGGGGCCGCTGGGGCCGCTAGGCCCGAGGACTGGCACGGGCGGCGGCTGGGGTCCGCGGGTGGTGCCCGGTGAGGTGGTTGGCGACGGGCGGCCGGACGGGCCGGACGCACCGGACGCCCCCGGACACACCGAGTCCGGGCCGCGCCACCGGGGGGTAGTCGCGCGACCCGGACGTCTTCCGGTGCCTGAGCGGCGGGTGGGCCGGGTCAGGCGCTCTTGCGCTGGCGGCCTGTGCTGGCCTTCGCGGTCGGGGCCGCGCGGAGCAGCTCCAGCCGCTCCGCGAGCAGGACCTCAAGATCCTTCACGCTACGCCGCTCGAGCAGCATGTCCCAGTGGGTACGGGCCGGCTTGCCGCTCTTCGGCTCCGGCCGGGTGCCGTCCATCCGCAGCGCCTCGGCACCGCAGACGGTGCACTCCCAGATCTCGGGCACGTCGGCCTCGAGCGAGAACGGGATGGTGAAGCGGTGGTTCCGCGGGCAGTCGTAGGTGACGCTCTGCCGAGGTGCCATCTCGACCCCGAGGTCGGTCTCGTAGCTCTGGGCACCAAGCCGCGAGCCGCGCAGTGCTCGCTCCGCCATGTGGGTCTCCTCCTGGGGTGATCTCCGTCACGGGCGGGCTGGAGGCCCGCCGCCCCGTCTCCTGTGCGCTGGCGCAGGTCTTGCTGCACCAGCCGTCCACGGGGGTGAAGTTCGTACACCGGTTCGAACGACCGGAGCTCCCTGAGGATTCCCGGGGGAGCGCTCCGCAACCCGATTCGGCCAGTCTGTGACCTGGCTGTGAGCATGCCTGGCGGCAGGCGGGTGTGGCGCCGCGGCTAGGGCCGCCGGCCAGGCGGGGGCGCAGGCCGGCGGGCCCTTCAGGCCAGGCGGGCCGTCAGGCCAGGCGGAGCCCGCGGGACTCGAAGACGTCCCGGAGCGTCGCGAGCCGGTCGGTCATGATCCCGTCCACCCCGAGATCGAGCAGCCGGTGCATGTCTGCCGCGTCATCGACCGTCCAGACGTGGACCCGCTGGCCCCGGCTGTGGGCCAGCCGGACCAGCGCCGGCGTGACCACCCGGAGCCGCCCGACCCGGTCGGGGACCTGGGCGCACGGCGCGCCGGGCCGGGCCAGCACCGAGGCCCACCGGTGGGTGGCAGCAGCCCGCAGCAGGGCGACCCCGCGGGGGCCCAGCGAGGTGCACAGCCCCGGCCCCAGCTCCCGGCGCACGGCGGCCAGCCGCCGCCCGGAGAACGACGCCACGCAGACCCGGTCCAGCGAGCGGGTCCTCCGGACGGCCTCGACGAGCGGGCCGACCGCGCTGGCGTGCTTGACGTCGATGTTGATCCTTATGTCAGGCCAGGTGCCGAGGAGGTCCTCGAGGCGAGGGATCGGCTCGCGGCCGCCGATCCGGGCCGCCCGGACCGTGGTCCACGGCAGCTCGGCGACCCGGCCCGCCAGGTCGGTGACCCGGTCCAGGGTCCGGTCGTGGAATGCGAGCAGGACGCCGTCCGCCGTGGCATGGACGTCGGTCTCGAGGTAGCGGTAGCCCAGGTCGACCGCCCGGGCGAACGCGGCCAGCGAGTTCTCCAGGCCGGGCAGGTCGTCGCCGGCACCGCCACGGTGCGCGAACGCGATGGGCCCGTCGTGCTCCAGGAACGCGTATTGCACGGGCGGCACGACCCGCATTCGACCACGTATACGTGGTCGACGACCGCTTGGCGTGGCGTGCAGGCCCCGCCAAGCGGTCGCAGTCCACGCCCAGTCGGGATGCCGCAGGCGATGGCTAACGCCGATAACCGACATTATGTCAGGTCGAACGCAGGAGGCCCGCTCCCCGCACCGAGCGCTGCAGACACGCCGGCCCGCCACCTGCTCTGCCCGGCGTGTCTCGCAGCGCTCGGCGAAGTCGGCCGACTGCTCGGCCCGCCGGATGCATCCCGTCGCCCTTGCGGTGCCGTCCCAGCGCGGCCGGCGTACGAGGTTGGCGCCACGCAGGTCCGTGACACTGGTTCGAACACCTGTTCTAATAGTTCTCGTGCGCTGGGACAGTCTTCGCCTCGACGACGACGGGTCGGCGCGGCGGCAGCCACGACGCCACTGCTCCCGCGTGGTGCTGTCACCCGGACTTCGACACCCCGGAGTTCCGGGGCATGACGTTCCACGAGGTCACCTGCCGGTCGGCCCTGAACCAGGTGCCCGAGGCCTCGCGGATGCCTTTCCGATGGACGATCAACCCCTATAGGGGCTGCAGCCATGCATGCGTTTACTGCTTTGCTCGCAAGACCCACGAGTACCTCGACCTCGACTCCGGCCACGACTTCGACTCGCAGGTGGTCGTCAAGACCAACGTCGGCGAGGTCCTCCGGCGCGAGCTGCGCAAGCCCTCCTGGACTCGCGAGCACGTGGCGATGGGCACCAACGTCGACTGCTACCAGCGGGTCGAGGGCCGCTACCGGCTGATGCGCGACGTGATCCCGGCCCTCACCGAGGCCGCGAACCCGTTCTCGATCCTCACCAAGGGCGCGCTCATCCTGCGCGACCTCGACCTGCTCGTCGCCGCGGCGGAGGTGACCGACGTGTCGGCGGCGTTCTCCGTCGGCTTCCTCGACCGCGAGGTGTGGCGGCGGGTCGAGCCCGGGACGCCGCCGCCCCAGCGACGGCTCGAGGCGGTCCGGGCGCTGACCGACGCCGGCATCCCCACCGGCGTCCTGATGGCGCCGGTCCTGCCGTACCTCACCGACTCCGAGGAGCAGCTCGACGCGACGGTCGCCGCCGTCGCGGCCAGCGGGGCGACCCACGTCTCGCCGATCGTCCTGCACCTGCGACCGGGCGCGCGGGAGTGGTGGCAGGCCTGGCTGGCCCGGGAGCGGCCGGACCTGCTCCCCCGCTACGCCCACCTGTACGGCAGCCGCAGCTACGCCCCGAAGGCCTACCAGGATCAGGTCACCGCCACCGTGCGACGGCTGGCGACGGCGCACGGCGTCGGGCGGGAGCGGGCCGGGCGGTGGCGCACGGGTGACGATCGATCCAGACGTACGTCGCCGAAGCCGACCGCCTCGCCTCCCCCGGCCCAGCTGACCTTGCTCTGAGCGGCACAACTCCGTGGCTGCGGTCGTACGGTCGGGACGTGAACAGGCGACCCATGGGCGACGACTGCCGCACGGCGGGATGCGTTCGCCGAGCTGCACGCGGAGGGCGCACTCGACGAGCTGCCGTGCCTGGCCTGCGGATACCCCACCCTGACCGAGCGGGGCGGCGACCACATCTGCGTGGTCTGTCATTGGGAGGACGACGGCTCCACACCTGACCAGCCCGACAGTCCGAGTGCCGTCAACCATGATCTGTCGTTGCGGCAGGCCGCTGCTCACGTCGTCGAGACGGGAGTCTTCGCCGCCCCGCAGTGGGCGCAGACGGCCCCGGAATACTTCACTCCCGAGGTCCGCGCGGCCCGCGCCGAGCTGGTCGCGGCGTACGAGCGGCTGATGCTGCGCCCACGGGATGCCTTGACTCGTCGGGACGTGCAAGCCGGCCGCGCCACCCTCATGCGCGCCATCGTGAATGCGATGCGCTGGGGGTAGCGCGAGCAGCTCGCGTACCTGGAAGGCTGGCCAGCCGTGGTCCCCCAGTTCTTCCCCGATCCGGAGTCGCTGCGGGCGTGGTTCGCCGAACACGCGGCCAGCGACGACGAGCTGCTGCTGGGCTACTGGAAGAAAGGCACCGGCCGCCCCAGCGTCACCTGGCCGGAGTCCGTCGACGAGGCGCTCTGCGTCGGGTGGATCGACGGCATCCGGCGCCGGATCGACGAACAGAGCTACTCGGTCCGCTTCACCCCGCGACGGGCCACAAGCACCTGGAGCGAGGTCAACCTGCGACGGGTCGCCGAGCTGACGGCAGAGGGCCGGATGCAGCCGGCCGGGACGGCAGCGTTCGAGGCCCGCCGCCCGGACCGGTCCGGCACCTACTCGTTCGAGCAGACGGCCGAGCCCCGGCTCGACGCGGAGCAGGAGCGGGACTTCCGTGCCGACAGCGATGCCTGGGCGTTCTTCACCCGGCAACCGCCGTCCTACCGGCGGGCTGGCGTCTGGTGGGTCGTCAGCGCCAAGCGCCCGGAGACCCGCGCCCGCCGGTTGGGGCAGCTGATCGAGTTCTCCCGGGTGGGGCGCAGGCTGCCACCGCTCGCCCCACGTGGCTGACCGCCACGCCGTTCCCCTTCTCGCCGCTGGTCCCCTCCTCGGCTCTAGTGTTGCCGGATGCCCCTCGAGCCCGCCCTGCGCACCGGGCCGCTCGTCGACCGCGAGGTCGTCGAGTTCCACCTCGCCGACCGCGGTCGACGGCTGCGCGGCGTGCGGCTGCACCAGGAGGTTCGGGTCCCCGGCGAGCACCTCGAGTTCTCCTGGCACGACGGCTACTGGGAGCTGCTGCTCGACCGACCGGCCGTGGACCGCATCGAGTACCTCTTCGAGATCACCCAGCACGACGGGTCGGTGCGCACGGTCCCCGACCCGGCGAACCCGCTGCGCGCGCCGGGCGCGTTCGGTGAGAAGTCGGTCGTGGAGCTTCCTGGCTACCGCGCACCGCTCTGGCTGACCGCACCGTCCCCGCCCGGTGACCGCCGCACCGTCACGGTTCCGGCCCGGTCGCTCGGGGAGGACCTCGACTGCGTGCTCTGGTCGCCGGCGGGCAGCGACGACGCGCAGCCGATGCCGCTGCTGGTCGTGCACGACGGCCCCGAGTACGACCAGCTCGCCGGCTTGACGACGTACCTGTCCGCCTGGGTCGCGGTCGGCAACCTGCCGCCGCTGCGGGCCGCCCTCCTCCCGCCGGGGCCGCGCAACGACCGCTACTCCGCGGACGGCCCCTACACCCGGGCGCTCTGCCTGGCCGTCCTCCCCCGGCTGCGGGCTGAGGTCGCGACCACCCTGACCGTCGGGATGGGCGCGAGCCTGGGTGCGCTCGCCATGCTCTACGCGCAGCGCCAGAACGCCGGGTGCCTCGACGCGCTGTTCCTGCAGTCCGGCTCGTTCTTCCACCCGCGCCACGACGCGCACGAGCGCCGGTTCTCCCAGTACGAGCGGGTCGTACGCACGGTCGGCGCCGTCCTGCGCTCCAGCGGCCACCCCTCCCCCGTACCGACCGTGATGACCTGCGGAACGCTGGAGGAGAACCTGGCAAACAACCGGATCATGGCGCGGGCGCTGGCCGCGCAGGGCTACGACGTCTCGCTGCGCGAGGTGCCCGACGTGCACAACTACACGGCCTGGAGAGACGCGTTCGACCCCTGGCTGACCGGGCTGCTGCGGGCGGTCGCGCGATGAGCGAGCACCCATGAGGTCGTTGGAGCTCACCTCGCCGACCAGCGGCTTCCGCGGCCAGGTCGTGGTGCACGGTCACTGGGGGCGCCCGGTGCTCGTGTTCCCGTCGGAGGCCGGGTCGGCCTGGGACTTCCAGAACAACGGGATGGTCGAGTCGGTGCGCTGGCTCCTCGACGCCGGCCGGGTCAAGCTCTACTGCGTCGACTCTGCGGACGCGTTGACCTGGTCGGACCGGACGGTGCCGCTGGAGGAGCGGGCCCGCCGGCACGACCTCTACGAGCGGTGGCTGCTCGAGCAGGCGGTGCCCTTCGTGCGGGAGGACTGTGGCGGACGGGCCGACCTCTTCGCGGTGGGCTGCAGCCTCGGGGCCTACCACGCCGCCAACCTGGCGCTGCGCCATGCCGACCTGGTGCCCGCAGGCACTGTGCCTGTCCGGCAACTACGACCCGTCGGAGTGGGACGCGTGGGGCGATCGCGGTGAGGCGTCCTACTTCCACAACCCCACGGAGTTCGTCGCCAACCTGCACGGCGGGCACCTGGACTGGCTGCGGTCGACACCTGTTCCTGGTGCTCGTCGTGGGGCAGGGGGCGTGGGAGGTCGACCCCACCCGGGCGCTGCCCTCCACCCGTCGGCTGGCCGGGCTGCTGGCCGAGAAGGGCATCCCGCACGAGCTCGACGTGTGGGGGCACGACGTCCCGCACGACTGGCCGTCCTGGCAGCGCCAGCTCTCCCACCACCTGCCGCGCTTCTGCTGACGGGCCGATCACGGCCGCTGACTAAGGTGCGCGAGATCGGCGAAGGGACGACGATGGCCGACACACGCCACATGATCGGACTGCTGCTGGGGACCGAGGACGACTGGCCGAGGGTGTTCGAGCACCTCGTCCGACGGTCGGCACCGTGACCGACGGGTCGGGCACCGGTCACGCGTACGACGTCGAACGGATCACCGTCGAGCCCTTCGACCTGCGCGCCCGGCCGGACTACGACCTGGTGATCGACCGGCTCGCCTACTGGTACTACCACCCGCGGGAGTGGCTGAAGAAGGTCGCGCTGATGGACGGCGTCTACCTCCTCAACTCGCCCTTCACGTTCCAGGCGATGGAGAAGCACGCGGCCTACTGCGCGATGATGCGGCTCGGACTGAAGGTGCCCGACACGGTTCTCGTGCCGTACAAGAACCCGCTCGACAACGCGAAGTACGCCTTCACCTCCGAGCGCTACAACCGCCCGTTCGACCTCGACGCGCGTGGCCGAGAAGATCGGCTACCCGCTGTTCATGAAGCCCTACGACGGCGGCGCCTGGCGGGCGTCTCGCGGATCCGCAACGCCGACGAGCTGCACCGCGCCTACGACGAGTCCGGCGAGATGCTGATGCACCTGCAGGCCTCGGTGGAGGGGTATGACGTCTTCGCCCGGTCGCTGTCCATCGGCGCCGAGACGATGGTGATGAAGTTCGACCCCGACCAGCCGATGCATGGGCGCTACTCCGTCGCCCACGACTTCCTCTCCCCCGAGGTCGGCGCCGAGGTGCTGTCGATCGGCCGGATCGTCAACGCCTTCTTCCGCTGGGAGTTCAACTCCTGCGAGACGCTCGTCCGCGGCCGCGAGGTGCACCCGATCGACTACGCGAACGCGTGCCCGGACGTCGCCATCACGTCGCTGCACTACTACTTCCCGTGGGCGCTCAAGGCGTTGGTGAAGTGGTCGGTGTTCTGCACGGCGACCGGCCGCGCCCCGACGCCTCATGTCGACCCCGCGCCGTGGTTCGCGATCGCCGACCGCGACGACCTGACGTACGAGGAGAAGGTGGCCGCCTACGGCGCGCTCGCCGACACCTACTTCGACACCGAGCGCTACCAGGACTTCTGCGCGTCGCGGCTGCGCGACTTCGATGCGCAGGCACTGGACTACTTCGCCAGCGCCGATTTCGACCGGGTGCTGGCCGACACCGTCAGGAGCACGTTCCCGCCGCACGAGCACGAGCAGTTCCTCGCGCACTTCCGGGGCCTGGTCGGCTCGTGGTGCGCGGACGAGGAGAAGCGGCTCGGCTAGGCACGGAGAGTCATCGGGTCGTCGCAGCGCGAGAATAGCCCATAGGGGCCATGGTCGTGTCCCGTGTCGGCGGGGCACTGTGGAGCACGGCCTCGGGGTGGTACAGCTACCTGCCTGGGGGTTTCGATGACCCGCACCGCCCGCGTCCTCGCCGTTCTCGCGTCCGCCGCCCTTGTCCTCGCGACGCCGGCGGCCGCCCAGGCAGGCAAGCCCTATCCCGTCGGAGCACTACTCCGGCACCGACTCCTTCAAAGAGAAGGACTTCTGCGGCATCGAGGTGCACTTCGAGGTCGAGTTCAGCGGCGTGTCCCACGTCCTCCCGGTCAAGGGCTCCGACGGCCAGGCCTTCTTCGGCTTCGACAACTACGAGTTCAGCGAGATCATCTCCACCGAGGACGGCTGGATCCGCACGGCCGGCAACGGCGCCTTCCACGAGCAGAAGGCCACGCACATCTCCGGCAACATCTGGGAGTTCCAGTTCATCGACGCGGGGACGTTCCGGGTCTACGACTCGGATGGGGACCTGCTGCTGCGCGCCAACGGAGTCTTCAAGGCGAGCGAGCAGTTCGACACCCTCGGTGACTCCCAGCCCGGAGCCGTGCCGGTGCCCGACACGTTCGAGGTGCTCGCCGACAACGGTCCGTCGTTCACGGACGAGGAGTTCTGCGCCGCGGTGCTGCCCGAGCTGACCTGACGTCCGTCGCCGGCTGACGCGCCGCGAGCCGTCAGACCGGCCAGGTGTGCACGGGCTCGTTGGAGTGCATGTGCTCGACGTAGGCCCGCATCATCTCGCGCAGCGCGTCGGGCCGGTCGTGGTCGGTGAAGAGCCGGTGGAAGGTCGCCGCCTGCCAGGAGGCGCCGTTGACCTCCGCGCAGGCAGCGTTGCTCGATGATGCCGAGCAGCCGGTCCTTGTCCTCCGTCGCGACCCCCCACTCCTCGAGCCCGCGATGGGCCAGCGGCAGCAGGTGGCGCAGCACGAGCTCGCTGGCCGGCACCTCCCCGATGCCCGGCCAGTAGATGCGGGCCTCGATGCCGTGCCGGGCGCCGTTGTGGAAGTTCTCCTCGGCGGCGGCGAACGACATCTGCGACCAGACCGGCCGGTCCGCCTCGGCCAGCACCTTGACCAGCCCGTAGTAGAAGGCGGCGTTGGCCAGCACGTCGACGACCGTCGGGCCGGCGGGCAGGCAGCGGTTCTCGACGCGCAGGTGCGGACGCCCGCGGACGACGTCGTAGACCGGCCGGTTCCAGCGGTAGATCGTCCCGTTGTGCAGCCTGAGCTCGCCGAGCTTCGGCACGTCGCCGCGGTCGAGGACCTCCAGCGGGTCCTCGTCGTCGCAGATCGGCAGCAGCGACGGGAAGTAGCGGACGTTCTCCTCGAACAGGTCGAAGATGGAGGTGATCCAGCGCTCGCCGAACCACACCCGCGGCCGGACCCCCTGCGCCTTGAGCTCGTCGGAGCGGGTGTCGGCTGCCTGCTCGAAGAGCGCGATCCGCGTCTCCCGCCAGAGCTCCTTGCCGAAGAAGAACGGCGAGTTGGCGCCCATCGCCAGCTGCACCCCGCCGATCGCCTGCGACGCGTTCCAGTGCGCGGCGAAGGTCTCCGGGTTCACCTGCAGGTGCAGCTGCACGCTGGTGCAGGCCGCCTCCGGCGCGATGGTGTCCGCCGTGGTCGAGATCCGCTCGACGCCGTCGATGGCCAGCGAGATGTCCTCGCCGCGCGCCGCGAACACCTGCTCGTTGAGCAGGGCGTACCGGGGGTTGGCGCTCAGCGTCTCCTCGGTGAGGTGCTCCGGGCGTACGGTCGGCAGGATGCCGATCATGACCACGTCGGCGCCGGCCTCGTTGGCTACGTCGTCGGCATGGTTCAGGCTCGCCCTGACGTCGCGCTCGAGGCCCTCGAAGACCGGCCCGTCGAGCCGCTTGGGCGGGATGTTGATCTCGATGTTGAACTGCGCGAGCTCGGTCTGGAAGTCCGGGTCGGCGATCATCCCCAGGACCCGGTCGTTGATCATCGCCGGGTCGCCGCCGGCGTCTGTGAGGTTCAGCTCGATCTCCAGGCCCATGCTCCGGCGCTCGGTGTCGAACCGCGACTCGGAGAGCATCCGCGCGAAGACGTCCAGGCAGCGCTTCACCTTCTGCCGGTAGCGCGCCCGGTCCTCGCGGGTGAACTGCCGGTTCGCCACGTCCTGACCCATGGCCGACCCCTTCCCGGACGCTCCTGAGCACAACCTCGCACACAGACGGCCCGGCGCGCACAGATGCCTCGTCATACCGGGCATTGGCCTGTCATACCGGCATGGTCCGGCGACACGCCGCCGCGCCACCGGGGTTGTGTCCAGCCCTCGCCATACCGTCGTCGCATGCGCCTGCTCCACACCTCCGACTGGCATCTCGGCCGGTCCTTCCACCGGGAGGACCTGCTCGGTGCCCAGGCGCGCTTCGTCGACTTCCTGGTCGAGACCGTCCGGTCCGAGGGGGTGGACGCGGTCCTGGTGTCCGGCGACGTCTACGACCGGGCCCTCCCGTCGGTCGACGCTGTGACCGTCTGCAACGACGCCCTCCGCCGCCTCGCCGCGACCGGGACGCGGGTCGTGCTGATCAGCGGCAACCACGACTCCGCGCGCCGGCTGGGCTTCGGCGGCCGACCTGATCGACGCCGCGGGCATCCACCTGCGCACCGACCCGGCCGGTGCGCCCGGCCGGTCCTGCTGGAGGACGGGCACGGCCCGGTCGCGGTCTACGGGCTGCCCTACCTGGAGCCGGACGCGGTGCGCGCCGAGCTCGGCTGCGACGAGCGCAGCCACACCGCCGTGCTGAGCGCGGCCATGGCCCGGGTCCGCCAGGACCTGGCCGGGCGGCCGGACGCCCGGTCGGTGGTCCTCGCGCACGCCTTCGTGACCGGCGGCGAGCCCTCCGACAGCGAGCGGGACATCAGCGTCGGCGGTGTCGGCTCCGTCCCGGTGTCGACCTTCGCCGGCGTCGACTACGCCGCGCTGGGTCACCTGCACGGCGCCCAGCGACTGACCGACCGGGTCCGCTACTGCGGCTCCCCGCTCGCCTACTCGTTCTCCGAGGAGCACCACCGCAAGGCAGTGCTCCTGGTCGACCTCGGGACGGCGCCCGGCGCCGAGGTCTCCGTCGAGCGCCTGCCCACCCCGGTCGAGCGGCCGCTTGGCCAGGATCCGCGGCCACCTGGACGACCTGCTGACCGACCGGCTCGTGGGACGCCCTCACCGGCCACTACCTGCAGGTGACGCTGACCGACGCCGTGCGTCCCCGGGAGCCGATGGAGCGCCTCCGCGCCCGCTTCCCGCACGTGCTGGTTCTCGGGTTCGCCCCGGAGGTCGGGTGACGGGTCCGCGCAGCGGATCCTACGCCGCCCGGCTGCGCGGGCGCAGCGACCTCCAGGTCGCGGACGACTTCGTGGCGCATGTCCGCAGCGCGGCGGAGCCGGCCGAGTCCGGGCTGCTGGCCGAGGCCTTCGAGGCCGTGCGGCTGCGCGGAGGCGAGCGCCTGATGCGCCTGCACCGGCTCTGTGTCACCGCGTTCGGCCCGTTCGCCGGCACCGAGACGGTCGACTTCGACGAGCTGTCGACGGCCGGGCTGTTCCTGTTCACGGGGCCGACCGGCGCGGGCAAGACCAGCATCCTGGACGCCGTCTGCTTCGCCCTCTACGGCCAGGTCCCCGGTGCCCGCCGCAGCGCGCCGGCCGGGCCTCCCTGCGCAGCGACCACGCCGCCGACGGGGTCGCCCCCCAGGTCGTCCTCGAGGTCACCCTGCGCGGCCGGCGGCTGCGGGTCACCCGGTCCGCTGCCTGGGAGCGCCCGAAGCAGACGCGGCGACGGCACCACGACCCAGCAGGCCCGGGTGCTGGTCGAGGAGGCGGTCGGCGAGCGGCTGGACCACCCACACCACCCGGTTGGACGAGGCGGGCCACCTGCTCGGCGGCCTGCTGGGGCTCACGCGTGGCCCAGTTCTGCCAGGTGGTTCTCCTGCCCCAGGGCCAGTTCGCCGAGTTCCTGCGCGCTGACGCCGACCGGCGGCGTGCCCTGCTCGAGACGTTGTTCGACACCCGCCGGTTCGCCGACGTCGAGAGCTGGCTGGTGACTCGTCGCCAGGTGACCGCGCGCGACCTCGGCGAGCTCGACGACCAGCTCCGGCAGCTGCTCGCGCGCGTGGCGGAGGCGTCCGGTGAGGAGCCGCCCGACAGGCCTCACCGACGGCTGGGCGACACCGAGGTCGCGCACTGGCTCGACGACCTGTTGGCGCGGTCGCGCGCCACCGAGGCGGCCGCAGGTGAGGCGGCCGGCGCCACGGCGGCGGCCGCGGAGGCCGCGGCCCAAGCGCTGGCCGACGCTGAGCGCCTCGTGGGTCTCCGCCGTCGGGCGGCGGCGCTCCAGACGCGGCAGACCGCGCTGGCGGCCGCGCGGCCGGCCCGGGACGCCGCGATGGCCGAGCTGCGAGGAGGCCCGCACGGTCGCGCCGTTGCTGCCCGTGCTCGCCGAGGCGGGACGGCTGCAGACCGAGCTCGAGGATGCCCGCGCCCAGGCGTATGCCGCGCACGGACGGTTGGTGACGGTGCTGGCGGCCACCGGCACCACGGGGCGGTCCGCACCATCCGCCGCGAGCTCGACCGCCGGAACTTCAGCGCCGCGGTGGCCCTGCCGGCGCTGGCGGTGGTGCGCACCGCCTCGAGGGCGACGGCCGAGGAGGCTGCGACGCTGGCGCTGCTCGCCGAGCAGGAGGCCGAGGCGGCTGAGCTGACCCGGCAGGCCGACGAGCTGCAGCGGACGGCCGTCGAGCTCGGCGCCAAGGCGGCGAAGGCCGCGGAGTGGCTGGCCGGCGCCGCCGAGCGCCGCAGCGTTCTGGAGGCGGCGCGCGACGCGGCCCGCCTGGCCGTCGGCGTCGCTTCCCGCGGTCGAGCAGAACCGTGACGCGGCGCGCCGCCAGACTGGAGGCTGCGCTGCGCCGTGACGCTGTCCGTGACCAGCTGGTCGTCGCCACGGACGAGCGGCGGACCGTGGTCGACCGGCACCAGGCCGCGCGCGACCGTCTGCAGTCGTTGCGCGCCCGACGGCTCGCCGGCATGGCTGCCGAGCTCGCCGCCGGCCTGCTGCCGGGCGCCGACTGCCCGGTCTGCGGCAGCACCGAGCACCCCCGGCCCGCTCTGCCGGGCGACTCGGCTGCCGCCGCAGAGGACGAGGAGGCGGCCGAGGCCGCCGTGCTGCAGGCCGAGACCGCCCGCCACGAGGGTGAGTCGCTCGTCGCGCCGGCTCGATGTCGAGCTGGCCGCGCTGCGCGCCGCGGCCGGAGGCGACACGCCCGTGGCGGAGCTCGCAGACCCATCTCGGCAGCGCCGACCGGCGGCTGGCCGACACCGCCGCCGTCGCGGCCCGGGTCGATGCCGCTCAAGCAGAGTTCGTCAGCTTCGGCCAGGAGGCCGAGCGTCGTGAGCGCGACCGGGTCGCCGACGAGAGTGAGCAGCGCAGCGCCGCCGCCAGGGCGGTCGACTCGAGGTCGCGCGCCGACCGGCTCACGGCCGAGCTCGCCGCCGCGCGCGGGGACGACCCGTCGATCTCCGCGCGCCGGGAGCGGCTGCAACGGACTGCGAGGGACCTCGACGGCCTCGTCGGGCACCTCTCCGACATCGACCGTCTCGAGGCCGCCGTCGTGGGTGCGCTCGATCGGGTGGAGGCGGCCATCCAGGAGCGGGGGCTCCGATCGGTCGAGGAGGTGCTCGCAGCCGTTCGCGACGCCGACCGGCTCAGCGAGCTCGAGGAGCTGACCCGCCGGCACGACTCCGACGTCGCGGCCGTCACCGAGCAGCTCGCGGACCCCTGATGTCGCGGTCGCGGTCCAGGCACCCGAGCCCGACGTCGACGGGCTCCGCCGGCAGGCCATCGGGTCCGCCCAGGCTCGCGACACGGCGACGGCGCGCTCCCACGCCGCGACCGCACGGAGCGCGGCGCTCACCCAGCGGGCCGCCGAGGTGGCTGCAGCCCAGGCGACCCGACGTCCGCTGGCCGAGCGCCACCGACTCGTCGACGGCCTGTCCCGGCTGGCCGAGGGCAAGAGCTCCGACAACGCCCTGCGCATGAGCCTGTCGGCCTACGTTCTCGCCGCGCGTCTGGAACAGGTCGCCGCCAGTGCCAGCGAGCGGCTGCTGCGGATGAGCTCCGGCCGCTACACCCTGGTCCACTCCGCGCAGGGCGGCGGTGGTCGCGCGCGGGGCGGCCTGACCCTGCGGGTGCTCGACGCATGGACGGGCCGGGAGCGCGACCCCGCGACCCTGTCCGGCGGCGAGACCTTCTCGGCCTCGTTAGCGCTCGCCCTCGGCCTCGCCGACGTGGTGTCACTCCGAGGCAGGCGGGGCACTGCTCGAGACACTGTTCGTCGACGAGGGTTTCGGCAGCCTCGACGACGACACTCTCGACGACGTGATGGGCGTGCTCGACGACCTTCGCGACGGTGGTCGGACCGTCGGGATCGTCAGCCACGTCGCCGATCTCCGGCAGCGGGTGCCGACCCAGCTCCAGGTCGACAAGGGTCGGAGTGGGTCGGTGATCCGGCAGTGAGCCAGGCCGTCGGTCTCCGGCAGTGAGCTCGCCGGTCTGCAGGGACCAATTCTCGGACGTCCGCACGGTCCGAACGTCGTACGGGCTGCGTGTCCGGCGACCCCGAACCCGCGAAGACCCGCGACGCTGGTGAGGAGATCCGGTGGCCGTCCAGCATGGCGATGACACACTGACGCGCATGGCTCCCCTGCGTCGCGGCAGCCGTCTCGGGGCTGCCAGCGAGGACGCCGCCACGGTCGACGAGCTCGTCACGCTGGTGGCTCGCGGTGACGGGCCCGCGTTCGAGCTGCTGTACGACAGGATCGCGGACTCGGTCTACGGCGTCGTCCGGCGCGTCCTGCGCGACCCCGCACAGTCCGAGGAGGTCGCCCAGGAGGTGCTCGTCGAGGTGTGGCGCACGGCAACCCGCTTCGACGCGGCACGCGGTCGCGCCACCACGTGGATCCACACGATGGCCCACCGGAGAGCCGTCGACCGCGTCCGCTCCGCGCAGTCGGCGCACGACCGGGACCGGCGGGTGGCGCTGCGCGACCACGTCCCGGAGTACGACGTCGTCGCGGAACAGGTGGAGACCCGGCTGGACCAGCAGCAGGTGCGCCGCTGCCTCGACCATCTCACCGACCTGCAGCGCGAGTCGGTGACGCTGGCGTACTACGGGGGCTACACCTACCGCGAGGTCGCCGAGCTGCTCGACACACCGCTCGGCACGGTGAAGACGCGGATGCGCGACGGTCTGATCCGGCTGCGCGACTGTCTCGGGGTGAGCGGATGAGCATCCCCGACATCCACACGCTGACCGGTGCCTACGCGGCCGACGCCCTTGACGGCGTCGAGCGAGACGAGTTCGAGGCCCACCTGCGGGTCTGCCGTGCGTGCCGCGACGAGGTCGCCGAGCTGGCGGCGACCACCGCACGGCTCGCCGAGGCCGTCGCGCAGCCCGCTCCCCCGGCACTGCGTGACCGGGTCCTGGCCGAGACGGCGCGAACCCGTCAGCTGTCCCCGCGCGTGGCCGACGCCACAGAGGTAGCCGACCTCGACGCAGCCCGGTCCCGGCGCTGGTGGCGTCAGCCGGCCACGGCTGCCGCGGCCGTTCTCGCGGTGGTGGCCATCGGCCTGGGTGCCGTCGCCGTCGCGCAGGGCGACCGGGCCGATCGGGCTGAGGAGCGCGCGGCACGCATCGCCGCCGTCGCGACCGACCCGGATCGCGTCGAGCGGACCGTCGAGGCCGACTCCGGTGGCAGCGCCACGGTCGTGGCCGCCGACGGGACCGCGCTCTTCCGGACGGCCGACCTGCGGGTGCTGCCCTCCGACCGGGTCTACCAGCTCTGGCTCGTCTCCGGCGACGACGTTCAGTCGGCGGGTGTCCTCGGCCGCGGCGGCCAGCTCGCGGCGATCGTGGAGGACGTGTCCGCCACGGACGCCCTCGCCGTGACCGTCGAGCCCAGCGGCGGCTCGGAGGAGCCGACCGGCGAGGTGGTGCTGCGCATCGAGACGGCCTGAGCCGGTACGCCCCCCGGCTGCCCGGCCAGGGCCGCCGGACGACGGGCGCGGACCCGCCGCCACATCGCAGCCGCAGGCGCCGGACCCCAGGGTGCCGGTGTCACGGCGATAGCCACGAGCAGCAACAGTGCGGCGGCGATCGCGTCGACCCAGTAGTGGTTCGCGGTGGCGACCACCACGACCACGGTGATCGCGGGGTGAGCCACGGCGACCCACCGCCAGCGGCTGGACGCCGTCCGCACCACCACGACCGCGATCAGCAGTGCCCAGCCCACGTGCAGGCTCGGCATGGCCGCGAACTGGTTGGCGATGGTGGCCGTGCTGCCGTCGTAGGCCGACGGGCCGAACACCGCCATGGTGTCCAGGAAACCGAGGCTGCTCAGCATTCGCGGCGGCGCCAGGGGCATGAGCACGTGGACGACGAGGGCCAGCCCGGTGAGGAGGATGATCAGCCGGCGTGCCCAGCGGTACTCCTCCGGCGGGCGGCGCAGCCAGCCCCAGGCCAGGAAGGCCAACGTGAGCGGGAAGTGCACGGCGACGTAGTACCAGTTGGCCGCCCGCAACAGGTCCGGCCACTGCAGCGCCCACTGCTGGAGCAGCTCTTCATTGGGCAGCCGCAGATAGCGCTCGACGTCCCAGACCCACCAGGCGTTGGTGATCGCCAGGTCGTCGTGGCCGGTGATCGCCAGCCGGCCGAGGCGGTAGACCAAGAACAGGCCGGCGATGAGGACGACCTCGCGGACCAGAGACGGACGTGCCGAGCGCACCGGCGCCCCAGGGCCGCGGTCGGGTTCAGGGCGTGCCGAGGCGTCGGCCTGGTCGACCGACGTCCCCGGGCCGTCGAGAACTGGCTGGCGGAGGCAGCGCACCCGCTCAGGATTTCATGGATCTGCGCCCGGCGCCGCCCAGTTCCGGGTCTCGGTTCGGACTCATGCCAACAGGTTGACCGCCGCCGCGAACCCTCGGGGCCAGCCGGCGGCGAGCGGGACCAGGGCGGCCCGGGGGCCGGGCCGCGCGGCCGCGGCGAGCAGGATCTCGGTGAGCAGGCGGTACCGCCGGGTGCTGCGGGCCCAGGCCCACTCGTAGCCCGCCGGCTGACCGGACGCCAGGGCGGCCACGGCCGCAGAGGCCGAGGCCAGACCGGTCGAGAGCCCCTCCCCGGTCAGCGCGTCGACGTAGCCGGCAGCGTCCCCGACCAGCAGGACCCGGCCGGCCCGGACCCGGGTGGCGCGCTGCCGGAGCGGGCCGGCTCCGCGCAGTGTGGTGACCGGGGCAGCCCCGCGCAGCCGCGCGGCGAGTGCCGGCAGCTCGGCCAGGGCGGACTCGTAGCCGGTGCCGGCGGGACCGAGCACGGCGACTCCCACCAGGTCGTCCGCGACCGGCGTCACGTACGCCTCGACGTGAGCAGACCAGTACACCTCGACGTGGTCGGTCCACGGCGCGATGCCGAAGTGCCGGCGCAGGCCGTACCGGCCCGGCCCGGCCGTCGGCCGGTCCAGACCGACCTCCCGGCGTACGGTCGAGTGCAACCCGTCGGCCGCCACCAGCCAGCTGGCCCGCAGCCCCGCCGCCTCGACGCGCGACCCGCAGTCGCGGACATCGCGGACCCGGCCGGTCACCCTGCGGACCCCGAGCCGGTCCGCCCGCTCCGAGAGGGCCGCGTGCAGTGCCGTGCGGCGCACCCCCCGGCCCGGCCCGCTGCGGAAGCGGGCCTGCGCCGACCGGCCGTCGGCGAGGTACCGGATGCCGACGAACGGCCGTCCGGCCACCTCGACACCGAGGTCGTGCAGCCGCGACACAGCGGCCGGCATCAAGCCCTCACCGCAGGCCTTGTCGACCGCGCCCTCGCGGGGTTCCACGACGGCGACCCGCAGGCCCCGGCGAGCGGCCTCGATCGCCGCGGCCAGCCCCACCGGACCACCGCCGGCCACCAGCACGTCGAGCTCGTCGGTGCTCACCGGCCGACCCGCTGCGGCGCCGCCACCGGCTCCCGGCCGAGCTCGCGGAGGGCGGCGTTCTCACAGCGGATCCGGGTCCGCAGCAGGAGCGCGTTCGCGACGGTGAAGACGGCCGCGGTGATCCACGCGGTGTGCACGAGCGGCAGCGCGACACCCTCGACGACCACGGCCAGGTAGTTGGGGTGCCGCAGCAGCCGGTACGGCCCCCGGCGGACCAGCGTCGCACCCGGGACGACCACGACCCGGGTGTTCCACTGCCTTCCGAGGACGGCGATGCACCACCAGCGCAGGCCCTGTGACGCCAGGACGAGAACGAGCATCGACCAGCCCAGCCACGGCAGGAAGGGGCGGTCGAGCAGGACCACCTCGGCGAGCGCGCCGGCCAGGAGTCCGGTGTGCAGGACCACCATCACCGGGTAGTGCTCGCGGCCGCGCTCCGTACCGCCACGTGAGAGCGCGTGACGGATGTTGCGCGAGCTGACGACGAGCTCGACCAGGCGTTCGGCGACGAACGCGGCGACCAGGCACGCGAAGGCCATCGTGCTGGTCACCGGCTGGTCACCACCGGAGCAGCACCTGCTCGGAGCAGAAGCCCGGCCCCATCGCGAGCATCACCGCGACGGTGCCCGGCGGCGGTGTTGGCTCGGCCAGCGCGTCGGCGAGGACGTGCAGGACCGACGCCGACGACAGGTTGCCGACGCAGGCCAGCGAGCGCCAGGTCCGGTCCAGGGCTCCCGGCCGCAGCCCGAGCGTCCTCGACATCGCGTCCAGGACCTTCGGACCGCCGGGGTGCGCGACCCAGGTCGCCACGTCGTCGATCTTGAGGTCGTGGTCGCCGAGGAAGGCGATGACGTCGTGGCCGAGGTGCTCCTCCACGACGTCGGCCACGCTGGCGGACAGGACGATGCGGAAGCCGCTGCCGCCGATGTCCCAGCCCATGACGCGCTCGGTGTCGGGGTAGAAGCTGCTGCGGGTGGCGACGACACCCGGCCCGGACAGGCCCATGGCCGCCGCGCGCCGGTCGCCCACCACGACGACGGCCGCGGCGCCGTCGCCGAACAGGCCGCTCGCCACCAGGTTGGCCATGCTGGGGTCGTCGCGCTGGATCGTCAGCGAGCAGAGCTCCACCGACAGCAGCACGGCGACCGCGTCCGGGTCGCCGGCCACCATGTCGTGCAGCCGGGCCAGCCCGGCGGCTCCCGCCACGCAGCCGAGCCCGAACAGCGGCACCCGCTCGCACGTCGCGCCGCAGGCCGAGCCGCGGAACCAGCCGGGCGTCGATGCTGGGTGCGGCCACGCCCGTGACCGTCGTCGTCATCAGGACGTCGATGTCAGCGGGCCGGAGGCCGGCCTGGTCGAGCGCGGCGGCGACGGCCTGCTCCCCCAGCGCGACGCCGACGTCGATGAACGCGTCGTTGGCCGCGCCGAACCCGTCCAGATCGGCGTACTGCTCGAGCGGCAGCGCCAGGTGCCGGGTGCGGACCGACGCAGCAGCGTGCAGCCGGTCCAGGAGGCGCCGGTCGCTCCCCGGCGGCAGCACGACCTCGGCGAAGGCGTCGGTCAGGGTTCGCTGGTCGTAGACGTACGGTGGGAGGGCCGGCGCAGCAGCCGCGACTCGCGTCATGCGACCGCACCAGGTCGATCAGACGTCCGGCGGGCACAGGAATGGTCCCTTCGGATCAATTCCACAACGTTCGGCTCGCTGGCTCCAGGACAGGCCGCGGAAGCCGAAACTACATGGGAAGGTCGAGGAACAGACGCCACTCGGGGGCGCACCGACTGGTCGTTACGGTCGATGGGTCTGGCGTCGCCGCCGTCCTCGGTCACCGGACTATGCTCACACGTTCTAGGAAAGCCGCCCGCCATGTGTTCTCACCAGCCGCCGTGCCCGACCGCAGACGCCCCCGACCGCGAGGCCGCGCACACCGTCGCCTGCCACCCCGAGCAGGGGTGGAGCCTGCTCTGCAACGGCATCGTGCTCTTCGATGACACCGGCGAGCTGCTGCCCGACGGCAGCGTGATCGCCCCCCACCGGCCCACCGACATGGTCGCCGCCTGATCGGCTCGAAGGCACCGATCGCCCGGTGCTGACCCGCTACGGCTGGTCCGAGTAGCTGTCCACCGGTGGGCAGCTGCACACCAGGTTGCGATCGCCGTAGGCGCCGTCGATCCGCCGCACGGGTGGCCAGTACTTCGACCGCGGGTCCACCCCCGCCGGCAGCACGGCTTCCTGCCGGCCGTACGCGTGGTCCCACTCCCCCGCCAGCGCCGCCGCGGTGTGCGGCGCACCGCGCAACGGGTTGTCGTCGCGCGGCAGCTCGCCCGAGCCGACCCGGCCGATCTCCTCGCGGATGGCGACCATCGCCTCGCAGAACCGGTCGAGCTCGGCGAGGTCCTCCGACTCGGTGGGCTCGATCATCAGCGTCCCCGCGACCGGGAAGGACATGGTCGGGGCATGGAACCCGTAGTCGATGAGCCGCTTGGCGACGTCGTCGACGGTGATGCCCGTCTCCTTGGTGATCGGCCGGAGGTCGATGATGCACTCGTGGGCGACCAGCCCCGACTGGCCGGTGTAGAGCACCGGGTAGTGCGGCCCGAGCCGGGCCGCGACGTAGTTGGCGCCGAGGATGGCGACCTCGGTGGCGTGGGTGAGCCCGGCTCCACCCATCAGCCGCACGTAGGCCCACGAGATCGGCAGGATCCCCGCTGACCCCCAGGGCGCGGCGGAGACCGGACCCACCCCGGTCTCGGGACCGGCCGCGGGCTGCAGCGGGTGGTTGGGGAGGTACGGCGCCAGGTGCTCGCGCACGCCGACGGGTCCGACGCCGGGGCCGCCGCCGCCGTGCGGGATGCAGAAGGTCTTGTGCAGGTTCAGGTGGGACACGTCCGCGCCGAAACGACCGGGCCGGGCGACGCCGACGAGGGCATTGAGGTTCGCGCCGTCGACGTAGACCTGACCGCCCGCATCGTGCACCAGGGCGCACAGCTCGGTGATGTCCTGCTCGAAGACGCCGTGCGTCGACGGGTAGGTGACCATGATCGCCGCGAGGTCGTCCCGGTGCTCGTCGATCTTCGCCCGCAGGTCGTCGAGGTCGACGTCTCCGCCCTCGACGGTGTTGACGACCACGACTCGCATCCCGGCCATCACGGCCGACGCAGCGTTGGTGCCGTGCGCGCTGGACGGGATGAGGCAGATGGTCCGTGCCTGCTGGCCGTTGGCCCGGTGATAGGCGCGGATCGCGAGCAGCCCGGCCAGCTCGCCCTGCGACCCGGCGTTGGGCTGCAGGGAGACGGCGTCGTAGCCGGTGATCTCGCACAGCCACTGCTCGAGCTGGTCGAGCAGGGTCAGGTAGCCCTGCACCTGGTCCAGCGGCGCGAACGGGTGCACCGCGGCGAACTCCGGCCAGGTGATCGGCTCCATCTCGGTCGTCGCGTTGAGCTTCATCGTGCAGGAGCCGAGCGGGATCATCGTCCGGTCCAGTGCCAGGTCCCGGTCCGCGAGGCGGCGCAGGTAGCGCAGCATCGCGGTCTCCGACCGGTGCTGGTGGAACACGGGGTGGGACAGGACGTCGTCGTCGCGCAGCAGCTCGTCGGGCAGGGTGTCCGGCGACTCGACGCTGTCCGGGTCGAGATCGGTCAGCCCGAAGGCGGCCCACACCGCACGCACGTGCTCACGGGTCGTGGTCTCGTCAGCGGTGACGCCGACGTGGTCGCCGTCGACCTGGCGGACGTTGACGCCTCGCTCGGCCGCGGCGGCGACCACCTCGGCGGCCCGGCCGGGCACCCGCAGCAGGACGGTGTCGAAGAAGCAGTCGTGCACGACCTCGACGCCCTCCGCCTGCGCGACAGCCAGATGCGAGCACCGTCGCGTAGCTGTGCACCCGCCGCGCGATCGACCGCAGTCCCTCGGGCCCGTGGTAGACGGCGTACATGCCGGCGACGACGGCGAGCAGGACCTGCGCGGTGCAGATGTTGCTGGTCGCCTTCTCGCGGCGGATGTGCTGCTCGCGGGTCTGCAGGGCGAGTCGGTACGCGGGCTGGCCGTCGGCGTCCTTGGACACGCCGACCAGCCGGCCGGGCATCGATCGCTCGAGACCCTTGCGCACCGCCATGTAGCCGGCGTGCGGACCGCCGAAGCCCATCGGCACACCGAACCGCTGCGTGGTCCCGACCGCGATGTCGGCACCCATCTCCCCAGGCGACCGGAGCAGGGTCAGCGCCAGCAGGTCGGCGGCGACGACGACCAGGGCACCGGCTCTCTCGCGGCCGTCGACAACCGCTGCGAGGTCGCGCACCGCTCCGCCGGTGCCGGGGTACTGCAGCAGGACCCCGAAGACCTCGCGGTCCGGGAGTCCGTCGGCGGAGACGTCGGCGACGACGACCTCCAGGCCGAGCGGCTCGGCCCGGGTCTGCACCACGGCGAGCGTCTGCGGCAGCACGTCACGCGTCGACGACGAAGACGGCGTCCTCGCTCGCCTTGCTGGTGCGGCGGGCGAGGGTCATCGCCTCCGCGGCCGCGGTCGCCTCGTCGAGCAGGCTCGCACCGGCGACCGGCAGACCGGTCAGGTCGGTGACGACGGTCTGGAAGTTCAGCAGTGCCTCGAGCCGGCCCTGCGAGATCTCCGGCTGGTACGGCGTGTAGGCGGTGTACCACGCCGGGTTCTCCAGGACGTTGCGCAGGATCACCGGCGGCGTGACGGTGCCGTGGTAGCCCAGTCCGATCATCGAGGGGAGAACGCGGTTGCGGCCGGCCAGCGCGCGCAGCTCGGCGATCACCTCGTGCTCGGAGCGGCCGTCCTCGAGGGCGAGTGGCGTGTCGCTGTGCACCGACCGCGGCACCGCGGTGTCCACCAGGTTCTCCAGCGACGCGTACCCGAGCACCGCGAGCATCTTGGCCTGGTCGTCCGGCGCCGGCCCGACGTGCCGGCGCACGAAGGGCAGCCCGTCGTCGAGCGGGCTCGCCGTGGTGCCGGACGTGGGGTCGAAGCTCATCGCGGGGGCCTCCGAGGTCGCCGAGCCCTACGGCGGCTGCCTCACCGCCGTACGGTCCCCCTCTGTCGCGGTCGCTCCAGAGTCGCCTCGTCCGCGTGGTCCGGGTGCCTGAGAGGTTCCGGGGAGGTTGCCCCTTCGGCGCCCCGCCGGGTGTGCACGGGGTCTCTCCCACACGGGATCGTGAGCGCTGCCGAGTCTAACCCGCGCCGGAGCCGGGAACGCGTGCGCCCGTCAGCCGGTGTGGCGGGCCCGGCGCCGCGCGGAGAGCTCGTCCTGGTGCGCCGCTGGTCTCGGCGTCGTGGCCGCTGTCCGTGGCGGTGTCACCGGGGCGCTCCCCGGGCATCTCGGCGAGCGAGCCCTCGACCTCGCGCCAGACTCGGCCGACGGCGATGCCGAAGACGCCCTGGCCGCCCTGGACGAGGTCGACGACCTCGTCGGCGGAGGTGCACTCGTAGACGCTGGCGCCGTCGCTCATCAGCGTGATCTGGGCCAGGTCGTCGACGCCGCGCTCCCGCAGGTGGGCGACCGCGGTGCGGATGTTCTGCAGCGAGACCCCGGTGTCCAGCAGGCGCTTGACCACCTTGAGCACCAGGATGTCGCGGAAGCCGTAGAGCCGCTGGCTGCCGGACCCGGCGGCGGAGCGGATGCCCGGCTCGACCAGTCCGGTCCGGGCCCAGTAGTCGAGCTGGCGGTAGGTGATCCCGGCGGCGGCACACGCCGTCGGCCCGCGGTAGCCCATGTCCTCGGGCAGGACCGGCAGCTCGTCGGTGAACAGCAACCCCTGCTGACCGGCCGCCCGTCGAGCCGCCGCGAGCGCGGCCTTGTCGACCGAGTCGCCGCTGGTGGTGCCGCCGGTGCTGGTCACACGGACCTCCGTCTCGGACGCCCCGGGGGAAGGTCCCGCCTCGCCGCACGAGCAGATCATGCGGATCACACGGGTGGAGTTACAGCGGGGGCGTTCAGGTCCCTGACGGTACGCACCCGGCGACCCTGCGGTCAACGATCCCCGGTAGTCCGGGCTCGGCGTGTCCGACTCTCGACCTCAGGTCGAGGGTCAGCCCTCGTCACGCCCGGTCAGTCCTGGTCAGGCCTGTCAACCCTTGGGGGACGGCTCGCTTCGCCGCTGAAGTCCTCCGGCGAGATCTGGTCGAGGAACTCCCGGAACTTCTCGACCTCGTCCTCCTGCTCGTCCGGGATGCTGATCCCGGCCTCCTCGAGGACCTCCTCGGCGCCGAAGATCGGCGTGCTGGTCCGCAGCGCGACGGCGATGGCGTCCGACGGCCGGGCGCTCACCTCGACGCCGCTCGCGAACACCATCTCGGCGTAGAACACGCCGTCCCGCAGCGAGGTGATGCGCACCTGGGTGAGCTGCTGGCCGCTGGCCTCGAGCAGGTCCCGGATCAGGTCGTGGGTCAACGGGCGCGGGGGCACGACGCCCTGCTGGGCGAACGCGATCGCGGTGGCCTCGCCGGCCCCGATCCAGATCGGGAGGTACCGCTCGCCGCCGGACTCCTTGAGCAGGACGATGGGCTGGTTGGAGGGCATCTCCACCCGCACACCCACGACGTCGAGCTCGTTCACGCAACCCACCCTACCCGCGTCGGGCGTCTGCTCGGTGACCGGCGGCGCTCGAAGCGCGATCCCGACCGTCAGTTCCCGACGATGTCCCTCAGCCGCGCCCGCACCAGGGCCGTGTGCAGCCGCAGCGACAGCGCCCCCATCTCGCGCGCGGCCTCCTCGGCCCGGGCCCGCGCCTGTGGGCTGCGCTGCCGCAGCAGCGGCCCGACCGCCTGCGCGACGAGGTCCGACTCCCGCTCGGCGGCCGTGCGGAACGCCCGCAGGTGCCGGGGCTCGAGGCCGTACGCCGCCAGCTCCGCCACGGCAGAGGCGACGACGAGGGCATCGGCGTCGTACAACGGCCCGTCGCCAGCGCGGCTCCCCGACGAGCGTCCCGACCCCCGCACCGGAGCGACCAGGCCGTACCCCTCGATCTCGTCGAGCAGCCCGGCGTCGATGCCGGCGGAGGACAGCAGCTCCTCGCGGGAGAGCCGCAGCTCCACGCTCTCCGTGGCCAGCGCCCGCGGCCCTGGCAGCGACTCGTCCGCGCTGCGAGGGACCCGGGGCCGGTCCCCCGGCACGGCCGGCGGCTCGAGTCCGCGGTCGATGGCGTCGAGGTGCTCGCGGATGACCCGCAGCGGCAGGTAGTGGTCGCGCTGGGCGGCCAGCACGTACCGAAGCCGGGCGACGTCGGCATGGCTGAACTTGCGGTAGCCGGACGGCGTCCTGGCCGGCTCCACCAGCCCCTCGGACTCGAGGAACCGGATCTTCGAGATCGTGACGTCCGCGAACTCCGGTCGGAGCTGGGTGAGCACCTCGCCGATGCTCATCAGCGAGCTGGCCGGCAGGGCCGAGCTCATCGCGCGCTCCTCATCCCGCCCGGCTAGCCCTGCTGGTGCGGGTAGAAGACGAGCCGGTACTTGCCCACCTGGACCTCGTCACCGCCGGAGAGCTCCGTCTCGTCGATCCGCTCACGGTTGACGTAGGTGCCGTTGAGCGACCCGACGTCACGCACCGAGAAGCCGTCCCCGGTCCGGACGAACTCCGCGTGCCGGCGGGACACGGTGACGTCGTCGAGAAAGATGTCGCTGGAGGGGTGACGCCCGGCGGTGGTGGTGTCGGAGTCGAGGAGGAAGCGGCTGCCCGAGTTGGGCCCACGACGCACGACGAGCAGGGCTGAGCTCGGCGGCAGCGCGTCGATGGCCGCCTGGTCGGCGCCCGAGAGGCCCTCCGACTTGTCAGCGGGCTCGCCGCCGGGCTCGAAGCCACCGCTGATGGTGATCGTCGACGTCTCGCCCGGCGAGGCGGCTTCGGGCTGACCGGGGCGCAGTGCTGCCCCGCAGTTGCTGCAGAATCGGGCGTCCTCGGCGTTGCTGTGACCACACTGCGTGCAGCTCGGCATCGGTGGGCCTCCCGCCACGGGGTCGCCGTGGGTGTCGACGGTGGGCTGATGGTCTAGACCTTACCCTCCACCAGAGGTGGAGGTGGTGCACCTCGGAAGCGCGACTACCCCTCGAGCCCCGCCTTGTAGGCGGCCGCGTCGAGCAGGCCATCGCCGGCATTCGCGCTGTCGCCGTCGGGCTTGATCGCGAGCATCCAGCCGTCGCCGTAGGGATCGGAGTTGACCAGCTCGGGTGACGTGTCGAGCGCCTCGTTGCGCTCGACGACCGTGCCGGTCACCGGGGCGTAGACGTCGGACACGCTCTTGGTCGACTCGATCTCGCCGCAGGTCTCGCCGGCCGTCACGTGGCTGCCGGCCTCCGGGAGCGTCACGAAGACGATGTCGCCGAGCGCGTCCTGCGCGTAGTCGGTGACCCCCACACGCAGCGTGTCGCCTTCGCTGCGAATCCACTCGTGGTCCTTCGTGTACTGCAGGTCCTCGGGGATCACGGAACAGCCTCTCTGGTCGTCGTCGGGCTGACCGTCACCCGTCACCACTACTCGTCGTCTGGGGCATCGTCGGCGTCAGCCGGGCGAGCGTAACGAGGCGACGGAGTGGCCCGCAAGGAGCTGATCACGACGGTCTGCTCCTGCGTGACGACGCCCTGGGCGCCGCGCTGCGCCAGCACGTCGAGGACCCCGCCGGGGATGTCGAGGGCCGCCGCGAGGGTGCGGGACTCGCCCACCACACTGAACCGGTACGGCGACTCCAGCACCGTCCCGTCGACCTCCACGCCCGACCCGTCCTCGGGCCCACCGGCGTCGACGAAGGACGTGCTCGCGACCACCCGGACCGCGGGACCTCCGACGGTGGAGACCTCGATCGCCTCGGCTCCGGCGTCACGCAGCTCCTGGAGGGTGTCGAGCAGGACGGAGGACCCCACCTCCCTCTCGGGGCCGGGGTCGGTGATGGTCAGCTGGATGCCGGGTCCGCGGGCGGGCAGGGTCCCGGCCAGGATCCCGAGCACGCGGGCGCGGTCGCGTGCCTCTTCCAGGGCCGCCAGGCTGTCGTTGCCGGAGACCAGGTCCCGGGTGTCCTCGAGCTCGCGCGCCTCCGCCTGCAGCCGGGCCTCCCGCTCGGACACGTCGTCGAGGATGCGCACCAGGTCGGTCTGCCGCAACCCGCTCAGCCCGGCGTCCTGGGTCGAGCGGATCTGGACCGCCGCCGCGAAGCCGAGCAGTCCGCAGAGCACCGCCGCCACGGCCTGGGCCCGGGTGGCTCGCGGGTGCAGAGCGGAGCGGAACCGGGCCCGGCCGCGGAGGGGCTCGCGCTCGGTGTCACCGGCAGGGCCGGACCGCTCGGCGGGGCCGGAGTCGCTCATGCGCTGAACAGATGTCGCCGGATCGCGGCGGTGTTGGAGAAGATCCGGATGCCCAGGACGACGACGACCCCGGTGGAGAGCTGGGACCCGACGCCCAGCTGGTCACCGAGGTAGACGATGAGCGCGGCCACCAGCACGTTGGCGACGAAGGACACGACGAAGACCCGGTCGTCGAAGATGCCGTCGAGCAGCGCACGCAGCCCGCCGAAGACCGCGTCGAGAGCCGCGACGACGGCGATCGGGAGGTACGGCTGCAACCAGGTCGGGACAGTGGGCTCCAGGAAGAGCCCGGCGACGATGCCCAGGACCAGGCCGATCGCGGCGATCACGGTTGGCTCTCCCTCTGCTCCTCGGCCCCCGGGCTCGCGGACCCGGATCCTCCGGAGCGTACGGCGGACGGACTGACCGCGTAGCGGATGGCGAGACCGGCCGACGCAGGTATCCGGACCTCGTCGTCGGGCTGGACGTCGAACTCGATGCCGTAGTCCCGCAGCACCTGCAGGTAGCTGCCGCCGAAACCCTCCACGAACCGGGTGCGCATGTCGTCCGGCCCGATGGCACGTACCTCGTACGGTGGGTTGATCGGCCGGAAGTCGACCAGGATCGCCTCACCCGCGGCGCGGATCGCACTCAGCGCCGTGAGCCGTTGCTCGTTGACGGCTACCGCCTCTGCGCCGGCCGCCCAGACCTCGTTGACGACGGTCTGCAGGTCCCGGTCGCCGACCCTCCCCTGCGTCATGTCGTCCGTCCTCGGGTCGGCGTCGGCGTCGGCCGGGTCGTCGGACGCGTCCTCCAGGCGCACCAGCATCCCGGGCCCGACCACGGCAGATGCGCCGGTCGCCGACTCGAGCAGGGTCAGCGAACGCGCCAGCCTGGTGCCCTCGGCCGTGATGCGCAGGCTGGCCCGACGTGCCGCCGAGACGGCCGACCGGTCCCTCTCGAGCTGACCCTCCAGCTGCTCGTTTGCCGCCGAGCGGTCCTCGATCTCGGCCGTCAGCACCTCTCGCGCCTCGGCCGTCGCGGACGCCCGTTCCCGGGTCTGCGCTGCCGCCGTGGCGAGCAGAAGCCCGACCGCGAGGAGACCGACACCGAGGTAGACCGGGCCGCTGCGGCTGGCGGGTTCCCCCGCGGCGCGCCGGGCAGCCGCGCGTGCGTAGCCGCTCGTCGAGGGAGTCCTCGACCAGGTTCGTGAGCAGCACCATCGACGCGTCGCGCGGTCTCGGAGCAGGCGGGACGGCCGGCATGGGGCCATCGTGACAGACGTGTTGCGCGAGCCGGGGCGGGCTGCGCCGTTCAGCCCTCGGTGTTGCCGACGACCTGGGCCCAGCGCTCCAGCAGGACCGCGGCCGTTGCATCGTCGGAGGCCTCCGCCCACAGGTGGGTCACCGGCTGGGCGGGATCCGGCAGCACCAGGGCCCAGCTGCCGTCCGCCTCGACGACGCGGACTCCGTCGGTCGTGTCGATCTCGAGCGACCCCGCGGCCTCGACGACGGCCCGCATGACCATGCCTTTCGCCGCCCACGGCGTGGGGACCGCCCGCCGCGATACGTGGGTCTGCGGGATCCGGCCGTCGATCTCCGAGAGCTGCAGCTGGGTGCGTGCGACCAGGCCGAGCAGCTGGACGAACGCCGCGATGCCGTCGACGGTGTTGCTGAACTGCGGGACGACGAAGCCACCACGGCCGTCGCCGCCGAAGACGACCCCCTTCCGGGCCACGGCCTGGGCGAGCGAGGCCGGGGTCAGCGCGATCCACTCGATGTCGACGCCGTGGAACGCCGCGACCTGCTCCGCCACCCGTGTCGTCGTCACCGGGAGCGCGACCGTGCCGGTCTTGGCCTCCGCGGCGACGAGGTCGAGGACGACGAGCAGGGCACGTTCGTCGTCGATGACTGCGCCGCGTTCGTCCACGAGCGAGATGCGTTCTCCGACCGGGTCGAAGTGGACGCCGAACGCGGCCTTGGACGACGCGACCAGCCGGCCGAGCCGCTCTACCGCCTCCAGACGCTCCTTGGCCGTCTCGGTCGGTGACCGCTCATCGAGGCCGTTGTTGATGGTCAGCACGTCGATCCCGAGCCGGCCGAGCAGCGACGGCAACACGAGCGAGGCGGTGCCGCCACCGGTGTCGACGACGACCTTGAGGCCGGCGTCCGGGAGGCCGGTGGTGTCGACGCAGCGGAGCAGCTCGTGCGCGTAGCCCTCCATGACGCGCGGCGGGAACGACAGGTCCCCGATCTCGCCGGGGAACGCGCGGCGGAACTCGCCGCGGGCGAAGATGCGCTCCAGCCGACGCTGCCCGGCCTGGGAGAGGTCGGCACCCTGCTCGTCCAGGAAAGCGATGTCGACGCTCTCCGGCTGACCCGGCGTCGTTCGGATCACCACGCCGCCTGCGGAACCCTGGGCCGTCTCGAGCCGGGCCACCGGGACCGGCACCACCTCGAGGTCGACCACGTCGATGGCGCTGGAGGTGAGGGCGGCGGTCACGGCGCGCTTGAGCGACCGCGCCGCGCGCGAGACGTCCCGCGAGGTGGTGACCGTGACGCCCTTCTTCAACGTCGACGCCCAGGCGGAGGCAAGACGCACCGCGAGCTCGGGGGTGATCTCGACGTTGACGATGCCCGACACGCCGCGGGGGCCGAACAGCGTCCGCTGCCCGCGCGTCTCGAAGATGACGTCGGAGGTGACGACGGCGCCGGCCTCGACGGTCTTGAACGGGTAGATGCGGACACCGGCCGAGAGGATGGCCTCCTCACCGATGACGCACTCGTCGCCGATGACCACGCCCTCGTCCACCCGGGCGCCGCGCATGACGTCCGTGTTCTTGCCCACGACGCAGGCCCGCAGGTTGGTCTGCGGACCGATGAAGACGTTGTCGTGGATGACGGCTCGGTGCAGGAACGCCCCCTGCTTGGCCACGACGTTGCTGCCGAGGATCGTGAACTCCCGCAGCTCCGCGCCGGCCTCGACCTTGGCGTAGTCGCCGATGAACAGCGGACCCTTCAGGACGGCGTCGGGGTGGACATCGGCGCCTTCCGCGACCCAGATACCGGCCGACACCTCGAACGCATCCAGGTCGACGTCCACTCGGCCGGACAGCACGTCGGCCTGCGCGCTCATGTAGGACTCCTGGGTCCCGACGTCCTCCCAGTAGCCCTCGGCGATGTAGCCGAAGATCGGCTGCCCGTCGGCCAGGAGCCGCGGAAACACGTCGCCCGACCAGTCGACCGACTCACCGGCAGGGACGTAGTCGAGCACCTCCGGCTCCATCACGTAGATGCCGGTGTTGACGGTGTCGGAGAACACCTGGCCCCAGGTGGGCTTCTCCAGGAAGCGCTGCACCCGGTTCTCGTCGTCGACGATCGTGATGCCGAACTCCAACGGGTCGGGGACCCTGGTCAGGCACACGGTGACGAGCGCGTCCTTGTCGTGGTGGAACTTCACCAGGTCGGTGAGGTCGAAGTCCGTGAGCGCGTCGCCGGAGATCACCACGAAGGTGTCGTCACCCAGCAGGTGCTCGGCGTTCTTCACGCTGCCGGCGGTGCCGAGCGGCGTCTCCTCCGTCGTGTAGCGGAGGCGCATCCCGAACTCCTCGCCGTCCCCGAAGTAGTTGCGGACGAGGCTCGCGAGGAACTGGACGGTCACGACGGTGTCGGAGAACCCGTGGCGCTGCAGGAGCCGCAGCACGTGCTCCATGATCGGCTTGTTGACGATCGGCAGCAGCGGCTTGGGCATGCTCGCGGTCATCGGGCGCAGGCGGGTGCCCTCTCCCCCGGCCATCACGACCGCCTTCATGCGCTGGACCTCCCCACCGGCAGCGTTCCTGCGCCGTCGTCCCGGTCCGCGACGACCAGCTGCCGGACCTGCACCGTGTAGAGGACGCCCGCCCACACGTAGAGCACGGTGCCCCAGATCGCGAACGCCCAGCCGAACGCGTGCGCGATGTTGCTCACGACCGTGTCGCCCTCACCCAGCAGCAGCAGCGGGAAGCCGGCGAGGAGGTTGAACGTGGCCGCCTTGCCGAGGTAGTGGACCGGCAGCGGCCCGTACCCGTGCCGGCGCAGCACGGGGAGCAGCGTCGCGAGGAAGGCGTCCCGGCCGACCAGCAGGAGCGTCATCCACAGCGGCACGACATCGCGCACGGTGAGCCCGATCAGCGTGGCGAGGATGTAGAGCCGGTCGGCGGCCGGGTCGAGCAGCGCGCCCACCTTCGACATCTGGTTCCAGGCGCGGGCGATCTTCCCGTCCAGCCAGTCGGTGACCCCGCTCACCATCAGCACCGCGATCGCCAGCTCGTCGCGCTCGGTGAGGACCAGCCACAGGAAGAGCGGGACACCGAGCAGGCGCAGCGCGCTCAGCGCGTTGGGCAGCGTGAGGACGCGGTCGCCGGGGGTCGCCGCAGCGCTGCCCTCGGCCTGCACGCCCGTCTGCACCTCGGACGGCCCTCCTCCCGTCGGACTCCCGAGCCTATCCGCCGTGACCCGGGCCGGAACCCTGCCGAACAGGTGGCGGGCAGGTGGCGGGCTCAGGTCACGTGGGCGACGACCACGCGTCGGTCGTCCGCTCCCCGGCGGGTCGTCCCCCGTCGGTCGAGCAGCTCGAGCAGAGGAACGGCGACCCGTCGCGTGGTCCCCAGCGCGGTCCGGGCCTCGCTCACGCTGAACGGCTGCGGCAGCCGGCTCAGGGCGCCGGCCGCGGCGTCCACCGCGGAGGGCAGCAGCACGACGCCGTCGGCGATCCGGACCAGCGCGCCCGCGCGCTCGGCGGCGGCGAGCTCCGCCGCGCCCAGGCGGAGCGCCCCCAGCCGCTCGGCGTCGGGTGCGGCGAAGGGTGCGGCGGCGAGCTCGGTGGCGAGCCTGCCGAGCGCCTCCACGACGTACGCCGGGAAGCGTTGCCCGAGACGTGTCCACCACGCGACCTGCCTGCAGCGCCAGCGGCGGTCGTAGCAGTCCGGTCACGACCTCCCGGTCGGGGACGCCAAGCACCCGGGCGGCTGCCTCGACGGTGGGCCCCGGATCGAGAGGCCGCGCCACGGCATGGCTGCGGACCAGGTCGCGCAGTGACTGGCGCAAGGTGTCGAGGTGATCGGGGTCGACGACCCACCGCCCCGCGACCGGCGGCACCGGCGACGCCAGGCCGAGGCGGTCGAGCTCGTCCATGGCCATGATCTTGCGGCGGCGCAGCTCGGCCGCCGCGTCGAGACGGGACAGCTCCTGCCCGCGGGTGGCGGCGGCACCCCGGCGGCGCAGCTCGACCGGCTCCGGGTCGAGGACGGTGACACCGCCGAGGACCGTGTGGCGTCCCGGGTCGCGCAGCAGACCGACGTCACCGGTACGCAGCGGCAGGGACCGGCGCAGCTGCAGGCGGACCACCAGCCCGGCCAGCGGACGGACCCGCACCGGGACGGCCGCCGATCCGACGTGCAGGGTCAGCTCGCTGGGGCCGCGCAGCGCCGTGTCGGATCCGACCTGGACGTCGACCGTCCCGGTCGTCGTCCAGGCGCCAGGGGTCAGGAGGGCGTCTCCCCGGCGTACGTCCTCGTGCCGGATCCCCCGCAGGTTCACCGCCACCCGGGCAACGGCAGGGACACTGTCGCGCGGCCGGCCCAGGGACTCGAGCGCGCGGACGGTCACTCGCCGGCCGCCCACGTCGAGCTCGTCACCGGGGTGCAGGGTGCCGGCAGCGAGGGTGCCGGTGACGACCGTTCCGGCGCCGCGGACCGGGAAGGACCGGTCGACCCAGAGCCGGACCGGCGCGTCCAGCTCCGGTGGCGGCAACGACCTCACCAGCCGGAGGAGCGCCGCGCGCAGGTCGTCGAGGCCGGCGCCGGTGTGCGCGCTGACCGGCAGGCACGGGACCAGACCCATGGAGGTCCGAGCCAGCCGCTCGGAGACGTCCGTCGCGACCGGGCGGGGGTCGGCCAGGTCGGCGCGGGTGACCGCTACGACGGCGTGCCGGACGCCGAGAGCGTCCAGTGCGGCTGACATGCTCCTCGGTCTGCGGCATCCAGCCCTCGTCGGCCGCGACCACGAGGAGGGCGGCCGGCACCGGTCCGACGCCGGCGAGCATGTTGGCGACGAAGCGCTCGTGCCCCGGCACGTCGACGAACGCCACCGTGACGTCCTGGGTGAGGTCTGTCCACGCGAATCCGAGGTCGATCGTCAGCCCGCGGCGGCGTTCCTCCGCCCACCGGTCCGGGTCCGTCCCGGTCAGCGCGCGGACGAGGGTGGACTTGCCGTGGTCGACGTGCCCCGCGGTGGCGACGACGTGCTGCATCAGGCCCCGGGAGCCGTGGCAGCCGACCGGACGGCGGAGATGACGTCGACATCACGGTCCGGGGGTACGCAGCGCAGGTCGAGCAGCAGGCGCCCGCGCTCGACCCGGCCGACGACGGCCGGCGCACCGGTCCGCAGCGGGGCGGCGAGCGTCTCGGGCAGAGAGACCGCCCACCCCGGCAGGATGGTGCCCGGCGCACCGCCGCCGCCGACGACGCCGTCCGACGGGACGACGGCTGCCTCGATGCCGGCCGAGACCAGGCTCTCGGCCACCGCGTGCGCACGCCGCTGGAGAGCGTCGGCTGTCGCGTGAAGGGCGTCCGACGTCGGTGTCCGGGCGTCGGTGAGGGTCGCCTCCAGAGCCGCCAGGGTGAGCTTGTCCACCCGCAGCGCCCTGGCCGCCGGGTGCCGGCGCAGCCGCTCGACGAGGTCGCGTCGGCCCAGCAGCAGCCCGGCCTGCGGGCCGCCGAGCAGCTTGTCACCGCTCGCCGTGACGAGGTCCGCGCCGGCGTCCAGTGTTGTCGCCGCGTCCGGCTCGTCGGGCAGCAGCGGGTCGGGCGCAAGCAGGCCGGAACCGATATCGACGACGACCGGGACCGGCAGCCCGGCCAGCGCCTCCACCGGGACGGTCGAGGTGAAGCCGGAGACCACGAAGTTGGACGGGTGCACCTTCAGGACGAACGCGGTGTCCGGGACGATGGCGGCTGAGTAGTCGTCGATGGACGTCCGGTTAGTGGTGCCCACCTCGCGCAGCCGGGCGCCGCTGGACTCGACGAGGTCGGTGAGCCGGAAGCCGTCGCCGATCTCGACCAGCTCTCCCCTGCTGACGACGACTTCGCGTCCGCGCGCCATCGCAGTCGCCACCAGCAGCAGGGCGGCGGCTCCGTTGTTGACGACGTGCACGTCCTCGGCGGACGGGACGGCTCGGCGGAGCGCCGCCAGCGTCCCCGCGCCGCGACGTGCCCGGCGGCCGGTCGTCAGGTCGAGCTCGACGTCTGTCGTGCCGCTGGCGGCTACCACCGCCTCGACGGCGGCGGCAGACAGCGGTGCGCGGCCGAGGTTGGTGTGCAGGACGACGCCGGTGGCGTTGAGCACCGGGCGCATCGATGACCCGACTGCCGGCAGGGCCGCCAGCACGGCTTCGATCAGCTGGTCGGGTTCGAGCGTTCCGCCGCGCACGTCGTCCTGCACCGCCGTGACGGCAGCCTTCACGGCGGCGCGTCCAAGGCGCTCCGTCTCGCGAGCCAGCCGCGGGTCGTCGAGCACCACGTCGGTACGCGGCACCAGCCGACGCGGATCCATCGGTGGGTCGGTGGGCGAGACATCGGCGACCACCCGCGCACTGTACGTCGGCATCCCCGCCACCCCCTCCCGACGTGGGTGATTTCGTCACCGCCGATCTCGTCGCTCGACAGGGTCATTCCAGCCGCGGCCGCTCGCCGCCAGGACTCAGCTGGGTGACGGTGGCGAGGTCGGGTAGGTCGGCGCGTTTGATGTTGGGTCGCGGTGTCTGGGTCGGGTCGATCCAGGGTGGCGGGATGACGTCGATGACGCCGGCGGTGAGCTCCACGGTCCAGCCGTGATGGTGCACGACGCGGTGATGGTGGTCGCAGAACAGGGCGCAGTTCTCGACCGAGGTCTCGCCGCCGTCTTCCCAGTGGTGGCGGTGATGGGCTTCGGTCCATTCCGGGGGCCGGTCGCAAGCCCCGAACGAGCAGCCGCCGTCGCGGGCGACCAAGGCCCGCCAGATCGCGGTGGTGACCTCGTAGGAGGCCCGCCCGACGTCGAGCGGCTCACCGTTCGCGCCGAGCACCACCGGGATCACCCGGGCGTCGCAGGCGATCCGCCGGGCGGTCTCCGCGGAGACCGGCCCGGCCCAGTCCAGGAACGCCCCGGCCGAGCCGATCCGGCGTTGCAGGGTCTCCAGCGCCATCGTGATCGTGACCGTGGGCCGCGAGCCGTGCCGGGTCGGCATCCCGTCGGTGCCGGCCACGATCCGCAGCAGGTCGGCCAGGGCGTCGGCGTTGCGCTGCCCGACGGTGCGCAGGTCCTTCACCCCGTCCACCGCCTTGCGGGGGGCGGCCAGCGGCCCGAGCTGAGCCAGCAGCGCCGCGGTCAGCTCCGGGTCCAGGTGCCCGCGCACATCGGAGCCCCCGTTGGGCCGCTGCAGCACGCTCAACGTCCGGGCCGCGCGCTCGGCCTCCTCCTCGGCGGCGAGTGTGTCGGCGCCGTCGGGGTCCACCGCGTGCCGCAGGTGCCGGGCCAGGTGCCCGAGCGCCTTCGGGTGCTGCAGCCGGGCCTGCCCGGCCAGGTAGGTCTCAGCCCGGGCCACCGTGGCGGCATCCACCGCTGGCGGCAGCGCCGCCCAGCGCGGCGGTGGCCACCGCGACGTGCTCACCGGAGAACTCCCCCGCCGCGAACCCGGCCGCCAGCACCGGACGCCCCGCCCCCGGCGGCCCCGCGCCCGAGTCGCCGCCGCGTCCGCAGCGTTGGCCGGCTCCACCGGGTCGGCGTGGTGCACCAGCACCCCGCCCGCGTCGTCGTGCACTGCCCGCGCCGTCGTGACCAGCCGCTTCGCCGCACCGGGGTGCAGCCGGCACCGCTCGCGCAGCCACGCCGCCGTCGACGGGGCGCCGGCGTCGGTCGCGGCGCCCCGGGCGTCGACCTCCCGGACCAGCCGGTGCAGCTGCGCGTCGCCCCGGCAGCCCAGCCGGTGCAGCCGGACCACGGTGTCCAGCAGCTCCGGACCCGACAGCCCCCACAGTTCCTGCGACCCGATCCCGTCCAACGCGGCGTCGATCACGTCCAAGGCGGCCGTCAGCGGATGCACCACCGGCGGATCCAGCACCTCTGACATACCCCGACCCTAGCCACCACCCCGGACACAACCCGCCCACCGATCAGCCAAACCCTTTATCCACAAGGCATTCGACGCTTGCTGGCCTGTGGACTCAGTCCCCGCGCCACTCGTGGCGACGGACCTCGGCACCTGGTAGCGCGCTAGCGCTGTCAGGCGGTCTCGTCACGCGGTTCGAGGACGATCACGGGCGTCTCGGTCGACCGCCGACCGGCGTACGCCTCGAGCTTCGGATCGATCGCGGCCCAGCGCTGCCACAGCCGATCTCGCTCCTCCCCCGCCGGAAGGGCGTGCGCGCACCGGGCGCGGCTGCTGGTGAGCCAGTCGAACGACGGCATCCGGGTGCGACTCGAGGTTGAGCCACCAGGCGGGATGGCCCTCGTCCCAGCCGTTCATCGCGAGCGCGACGAGGTCGGGGCCGTCTTCGAGGTAGCCGATGATGACGCTGCGCTCTTGCCCGGACTTCCGACCGTGGTCGTGAGGCGCAGCGCACCCCAGCCGCGCTTGTTCGACGTGGTCCACAGGAATCGGCCGCCACTGAGCCGGTAGAGCGCGCGATGAACGCGCCAGGCCGTGTGCATGAACCACGGCGGCGGGAGTTTCGGAGGCCGGGTTGCCGCATCACCCATCGCTACACCGCCCGCAAGGGCGACATTCCACGGTACGCGCATCTCAACGGCACGGGTGCGGGCTACTTCGCGACCGCGTACCGCACGTGCGTGGCATATGGCGAGCTGTAGACCTTGCCCACCTGGAGGTCGACGTCCCGGTCGAACCCGTCGAAGAGCCGCTTGCCAGCACCAAGGATCACCGGTGCCGTCGAGATGACGAGCTCGTCGACCTGCCCGGCCGTCAGCGCCTTCCGGATCACCTCGGCGCCGCCGCCGATCGAGACGTCGCCGGAGCCGGCCGCGGCGCGCGCCTGGGCCAGTGCGTCGTCGAGGCCGGAGATGAACGTGAAGCCTGCCTCCGGGGCGGGCTGGTCCTCGGTGCGGTGGGTAAGCACGAACAGTGGCCCGGGAAACGGATTGGTCCCTCCCCAGGCGCCCGCCGCGTCGTACATGCCGCGGCCGACGATGCCGGACGAGATCGTCGAGACCAGCTCGTCGTAGAACTCCTTGTCGGGTCCGTGCATGGCGAACTCGTGGCCGCCGTCGTAGGTCCACGGGCCGCCCATCACCCAGTAGTGCAGCCGTTCCCCGCCCTTGCCGAGTCCGTACTCCGGGCCGTCGTCTGGCCCGGTGACGTAGCCGTCCACCGAGGCCGTGATGGATGCGATGACCCTGCCCATGGCGCCTCCTCCGTCGGGTGCTGGCAGGGTAGACCGGTCCCCGGCCGAGAACTCATCTCAATATGGCAGGCAAACCGGACCGTGCGGCAGTCGTGGCGGCCAGGGTTCGTACATACCAGCCGGTACTCCAGTTTCGGCTCGTACTTGTCAAGGCGAAAGCCGTCGTTCATGGTCTATGGAATGAGGTGAGCCCATGACGACACCCCACACCGACGCCTCGCTCCGCTTCTCCCATGTCCAGCCGGCGGAGGCTGATCAGGCGATCGCCACCCTGGTCCTATCGTTTGCTGCCGATCCGCATCTTCGCTGGCTTTTTCCCGATGCTCGGCAGTACCTCAACGACTTCCCCGACGTGTTGCAGTCCTTCGCAGGAGTCGCATTCGCGGGCGACACGGTGTGGAAGCTCGATGGCCTGTCGGCGATCGCCCTGTGGCTCCCACCGGGAGCCGCGCCAGACACCGACGTAACAGTTGCGGGCTTCGAGAGGAGTGTCCCAGCCGACAGATTGACAGAACTCATGGCCGTGTTCGAGCAGATGGACCGGGCGCATCCGCCGTCTCCGCACTGGTATCTGGCCTGGATCGGGATCGACCCCGCACGCCAGGGCCGTGGCTTGGGCTCCGACCTTCTACAGCGATGTCTCGACGTCACCGACGGGGACCACCTGCCCACCTTTCTTGACACGCCAAATCCGAACACCGTCCCCTTCTACCAACGGCATGGGTTCGACGTTGTCGGGGAATGGGCGTCCGGAGACTGTCCACCAGTCGTGTCGATGCTGCGACGCGCCCAATAGAACGAACAACTCACCAATCGTCCGGTGATGCCGGTTCCTGCCTAGGGTGGACCGATGGACCACGCATCTGCCCGGGGCTGGCTCGACCGGTACGTCCAAGCTTGGATGTCATACGATCCGCGCGACATCGCGGATCTGTTTAGCGAGGACGTCGCGTACCGCTACCACCCCTATGACGAACCGATTGTCGGCCGGGACACCGTCGCCGCTTCCTGGCTCGGCGAGGTCACGTCCGGTGAGGCCTCCACTCGTGACCTACCCGGCACGTACGAGGCCAAGTACGCTCCGGTTGCCGTAGACGGTGACACCGTGGTGGCCACCGGCACATCCCGCTACCGCGAAGTGCCAGACGGCCCCGTCGTCCGCACCTACGAGAACTGTTTCATCATGCGCTTCGACGCCGACGGTCGATGCCGGGAGTTCAGCGAGTATTACGTTCGCCGCCCGTGAACGGCACAGATCCGGCGCGCGAAAGTGCGGCGTGCGGTCGGATCTGGGTGGCAGTAGGCCCTCGTACTCACGCGTCGGATGCGGGCTTGTTGCCATCCTCGCCGCATGAAGCTCACGGAGTGGCTGGCACTCGCATCGCCAATTCTCGTCCTTACCCTGCTGCTGACAGGGTGCGGTGACACGGGTGCCGCCGCTGCTCCGATCGGAGGGCAGACTCACAATCCCACCGCGGCCCATTCCGCATTGCCAGCAATCCGTCCCAACGGAACCACCGCACGCGATGTGTCCTACCGCTGCAACAGCGGCCGCGAAGGGACCATCGTGGTGGACGTTCCCGCCCTGAGCCACTTGGCCGACAAGCTCAATCGGATTCAGCCGTGCGAGTACGACCGTGGCGTTTCACGCGCCACCGTCACCGTGATCTGTCGCTCTGACCCGCTTGTCGTGCACCTCACCGGCAAGGACGGGCTCTTCGCTCAACCGTCTAGCGAGGCCCTGTGCCTCTAGTCACGTGCGCGAACACTCTGACACGCGCTGCGCGGTCACGCTCTCGAAAGAGAGGTGCACACACACGCCTTGTTGCCGTCCTGGTCGGCGATGACCGTGTACGACGGCGCCTGACTGTCGTCCACGATCGTCCCGCCCGCGGCGACGGCAGCGGCGATCCGCTGGTCGGCGACCTCGGGTGCGACCCAGACGTCGAGGTGGAACCGCTGACGTGGCGTCTCGTGCTCTTCGGTGTCCTGGAACCAGAGGATGGGCACTCGGCCGGTGTCATCGCGAACGTCGTCGCCGATGGTGCCGCGGCCGTGCGCGTCCGTGCTGCCTGTCAGCACGTGCCGCCCACATCGGCGCGATCCTTGCTGCATCGGCAGTATCGAGAGCCAGCTCGATCGTGGTGATCGACCCCGGGTCGGCACGCACCGACTGCTCGGCGGCGATCTCGCTGACCCTCCGGGCCAGGTCGACGTCGCGCTGGGTCACCCACTCCACCGTGTGTTCGGTTCCCCCGTCGTCACGGAAGACCGCGTCATCGCTGACGAGCCTGAGGTCCACGTGGCCGCCGCTGAGCGTCACCCGGGGTGGTGACCCACTGCGTCGCCCGCCTCAGCGATGGCGCTGACCAAGCGCGCGCCGGCAGCGAAGTCGCCGACGAGGAAGCGCGCGTGCAGTCCCTGACCTAGCTTGCGCCAGTCGGTCAGGTCGGCCTGGGTGATCTGGTCCCTACCGAGCATCTCCATGCCGCGACCGTAGCGAGAACCTCCGACGTTCGGCTTCCGGAACGCCACGACTCGGATCGGAGGCGCTACCGGGGGGTCAACACACAGAACTCGTTGCCATCGGGATCGGCCATGACCACCCAGCTGACCTCGCCCTGGCCGATGTCGATGCGAGTCGCCCCGAGGGAGACGAGACGGTCGACCTCTGCCTGCTGATCACCGTGGGCGGGTGGAGCGATGTCGAAATGCAGCCGGTTCTTCCCGGTCTTCGGCGCCACCGGCGGGCCGCCCCACGTGATCTTCGGGCCGCCGAGGGCGAGCGGATCGCGGTCTCCTGGTCCTGGTCCCAGACCAACGGCCAGCCCAGCGCTTCGCTCCAGAAGTACCCGACCTCCTGCGAACCGTCGGACGACACCGCTCCGATGAATCCGCAGTCGGCAAGGAAGTTGTTGCCCGGCTCGATGACGCAGAACTCATTGCCCTCGGGGTCGGCGAGCACACGTGATCTTCCTCCGGGAGCTGACCGATGTCGATGTGCCGGCCGCCGGCTCGAGCGCCCGCGCCACCGTCTGCCTGCTGGTCCTCCAGGGACGTGCTCGTCAGGTCGAAGTGCATCTGGTTGGGCCGGTCTTCGGCTCCTGAGTCGGGAAGAAATCGGAGCCGGAACCCGGTGTCGTCGCTCGGCAGCAGCGCGATGCCGCCGTCGGGATCGTCGACCATCTCCCAGCCGAGGACGCCGGCCCAGAAGGGCGCCAGACGGAGCGGGTCGTTCGCATCGAAGCAGAGCGCGACGAGGTGAGACGTCATCCGCATCTCCGATCTGCTGAACCGCTACCGCGATCTGGGCACGTCCTCGATAATCAACCCGGCGGAGGCAGCTACGCTAGGCGCCCCGGGACGGCGTCGCGCAAAAGGCAGATCGCGGACGCTGAACCGTTGGGGGCCGATGCGTCGAGGCCGAGCTGCGCGGCGCAGCCTAGGAACGGACCGATGCCACGCGATCCCAACGTCCCCGAGGCGTTCGACGTCTACACGGTCGTGGTCCTGCGCCGGCCGGCCGATGCGCCGGAGATGTCGGACGAGGAGCTCGACGCGCTCCAGGCACGCCACCTCGCCTACCGCGCCGAGCTGAGGCGACAGGGCGTGGTGGTCGTGAACGGGCCGTTCGACGAGCAGACCGACGAGTCGTATCGCGGGATGTCGATCTTCGCCTGCGACTCCGCCGAGGCCGCACGGCTGTCGGACGGCGACCCATCCGTCGTGGCGGGTCGGCTCGCCTACGACGTGATGGAGTGGTGGGTCGGCGCCGGCTCGCTCGCCTTCCCGCTCACCGACCGCCCGGTCGGCGACCGCCGCTCGATGCCCGACGACTGACGGCTCAGCGGAGGCGGACGGGAATCGAACCCGCCTGGCCCGAGATCCTGGGCCACGTCGGTTTTGAAGACCGCGAGGGCCACCAGACCCCTGACGCCTCCGCTCGGGCGACAGAGCCACTCACCCGGCGGTCAGGGTAACCACCGACGTAGGGTCGGCCGCATGACGACCAGCGCGGCCGTCCGCCTGACGCAGTACGCGCACGGCGGCGGCTGCGCCTGCAAGATCCCGCCCGGCGAGCTCGAGGCCGTGGTGGCCGGGCTGCGTGCCCGCGCCATGACGACCGCGGTGACCTGCTCGTCGGCCTGGACACCGGCGACGATGCCGCCGTCGTCCGCATCGACGGCGACACCGCCGTCGTCGCCACGGCCGACTTCTTCACGCCCGTCGTCGACGACCCGTACGACTGGGGACGCATCGCCGCCGCCAACGCGCTGTCCGACGTCTACGCGATGGGCGGCGCGCCGCTGGTCGCGGTCAACCTGCTCGCCTGGCCGCGGGACGTGCTGCCGTTCGAGCTGGCCGCGCGAGGTGCTGCGCGGCGGCCTCGACGTCGCGACCGGAGGCCGGCTGCCACGTCGGCGGCGGGCACAGCGTCGACGACCCGGAGCCGAAGTACGGCATGGCGGTCACCGGCGCTGGCCGACCCGGCGCGGCTGCTGCGCAACGACGCCGGGGCGCCGGGCTGCCGCTGACCCTGACCAAGCCGCTCGGCATCGGCGTGCTCAACAGCCGGCACAAGGCGACCGGCGAGGTCTTCCCGCAGGCGGTCGCGGCGATGACGGCGCTCAACCGCGACGCCTCCGCGGCCGGCCCTCGCCGCCGGCGCGCGCTGCGCGACCGACGTGACCGGCTTCGGCCTGCTCGGCCACCTGCACAAGCTGGCCCGGGCGAGCGGCGTGACGGCGCTGCTCGACGCTGCCGCGGTGCCCTACCTCGACGGTGCCCGCGAGGCGCTGCGCGACGGGTACGTCAGCGGCGGCACCCGGCGCAACCTGGACTGGGTCCGGCCGCACCTCGACGCCGGCGGTGAGCGAGGACGAGCTGCTGCTGCTGGCCGACGCGCAGACCTGCGGCGGGCTGCTCGTCGCCGGCGAGGTGCCCGGCTACCCGGTGGTCGGCGAGCTGGTGCCCGCCCGCGCCGACGGCGTCACGCTCGTCGTGCGCTGAGCCTCCGACCGCGTCGCTCGGCCAGCCGCTCGCGCTGCGGGACGACGGTGTACTTCGGGTCCTTGGCCGACGCGACGCCGCCCTCGAAGATCCCGAACCGGGTCGCCAGCGACGCCGAGCAGCAGCGCGCCCGGACAGCGCCGACACCACCCGGCTGCGGCGCCCGAGCACGGCGCCCGCGACGCCCCGCGGCGGTCAGCACCTCCGCCGGTGCGCAGCAGCCGGCCGGCGCGCCCGGTCGTGTAGGGCTCGCTGAGCAGGCCCATCGGTGGCGCACCGACCGGTGCGCGCCGACCAGCTCCAGCGCCGCGCCGAGCACCGCCAGCCGCGCGCGGGCCGGCCTCGCGCGTCGGCGCGGCGATCAGCCCGACGCCCGGCGCCGCTGGCCAGCGCGCTGCCGGCGAAGACGAACGGCAGTTCGCGGGTACGCCTCGTGCCAGGACGGCATCGCGGTGTCGGCGAGCAGCACCGCGGTGTACGTGGCCAGCGCCGGCGCGAGGGCGGCCGCGGCGAGCCCGGCCGGGCGCCCGGCGGCAGCCACCAGCCGGCCGAGCGCGCCGAACCGGCCCCGGTCCGCCAGCGGGCGGCCGCCTCCGCGGCGGCCGCCGCGCCGGCCGCCGCGCCGTAGACGCGTGAGGATCCAGGTGCCCATCGACATCGGCGAGGTCGGCTTGGCCACCCGCAGCATGTGGTGGAACCGCTCCGGCCGGCCCAGGTCGTTGACCAGGAAGTAGGTGCTGGCCAGCGAGCGCGCCCAGCGCGCCGTGCCGGCCGGCGCGGCGCAGCGCCGGCCGGCCGGTGAGGTCGCGCGCCGGCGGCGAGCAGCGAGGAGCCGGCGGCCAGCCCGCCGGTGAACAGGTAGGCCGGCGATGTCGTGCGTCCACACCGGCGCCTTGACGATCGGCCGCCCGTAGTAGGACCGGAACTCGGCCGGCGGGACCATCAGCGTCCTCGCCGCGCGCGCCGGGCTCATCGCCGGCCGTCCTGGCGAACGGCGGCGACCGCGGCGGCGGCCATCGCGAGCGCCGCGCCAGCGCCGGCCCGCCGCCACATGGCCGGCAGGTCGCGGGTGGTCGACCACCGGGTCCGGCGGCAGGCCGTAGACCTCCGGCTCGTCGAGCAGCAGGAAGAACGCGCCGTCGCCGCCGACGCCGTCGTGCCGGGTCGTGGCCGTAGAGCCGGGCCTCGGCGACGCCCGGCTCGTGCAGCTGCGTCGACCCGGCGCGGCCGCCCGCTCGCGCAGCTCGTCCAGGTCGCCGAACTGGATCGACTCGGTCGGGCAGGCCTGTCGCGCAGGCCGGCGTGCAGGTCGCCCCCGAGCCGGTCGTAGCAGAGCGTGCACTTCCACGCCCGGCCGTCGTCCTCGCGCTGGTCGATGACGCCGTACGGGCAGGCCGGATGCAGTAGCCGCAGCCGTTGCAGATGTCCTCCTGCACCACGACGGTGCCGAACTCGGTGCGGAACAGCGCGCCGGTCGGGCACACGTCCAGGCAGCCGGCGTGGGTGCAGTGCTTGCACACGTGTGGCCATCAGCCAGCGGAAGTCGCTGCGCTCGTCCCGACCAGCGCCGGGCAGGTCGCCTGGGGCATGCCGAGGAACTGCGGCTCGGGCGCCGCGGCTCGGCCGCGCCGGGTCGTCCGGCCGGGACGGGTTGCTCGATGAAGGCGACGTGCCGCCAGGAGTTGGCGCTCAGGCCGCCGGTGTTGTCGTACGACATGCCGAGCAGGTCGAACCCGTCGTCCGGGACGAGGTTCCACTCCTTGCAGGCCACCTCGCACGCCTTGCAGCCGATGCAGACGCTGGTGTCGGTGAAGAAGCCCATCCGCGGCGGCGCGTCGACGTAGCCCGGCGTCCGGCGCCGGGTCCAGCGGGCCGACGAGGCTGTTACGAGCCACGGCGCACTGTCGTGACCGGCTCTGCGACGCCGGCGCGGCGGCGGTAGCTCCTCGACGTACGTCGAGCAGCGCCGGCCCGGTCGGCCGGCGGCCCGGCCGGATGTCGCAGGTGCCCGACCTTGCTCTCCTGGATCAGCACGTTCGGGTCGAGGGTGATGCCGATCAGGTCGTTGGCCGAGTCGCCGGTGACCAGCCCGCCCTGGCCCCAGTGGTAGGGCAGCCAGATCTGGTGGACGCACCCGGCCGTCGACGCGCAGCGGCCGTCAGCCGGTCGGTGACCAGCACCCGGGCCTCGATCGCCGCGCGCGCGGTGACCACGTGCGCCCAGCCCAGGTGCTCCAGCCCGCGCTCGGCGGCCAGCTCCGGCGACACCTCGACGAACATCTCCGGCTGCAGCTCGGAGAGGTACGCCAGGTTCCGGCTCATCGCCGCCGGCGGTGTGGTGCTCGGTGAGCCGGCTGGTGGTGAAGACGTACGGGAAGACCTCGGCGTGCTGCTCCGGCGGGCTCGGGTTGGTCGGGTTGTCCGCCCGCTCGTACACCTTGCGGGTCGGGTTGGCCTGCTGGCCGTAGAGCGGGTTGCGCACCGGCGACTCGGCCGGCTCGTAGTGCGTCGGCATCGGGCCGTCGATCAGCCCGCTCGGCGCGTACAGCCAGCCCTTGCCGTCGCCCTGCATGATGAACGGGTCGTCGCCGGCGATCGCCTCGACGCCGGTCGCGCCCTCCGGCGGCCGGTAGGACGGCGGCTTGGTCTTCTCGAAGTCCGGCACGTCGTGGCCGGTCCACTCGCCCGCCTCCGCGTCCCACCAGACGTACTTCTTGCGCTCGCTCCACGGCCGGCCCTCCGGGTCGGCGGAGGCGCGGTTGTAGAGGATGCGCCGGTTGGCCGGCCACGCCCAGCCCCACTCGCGCGCCACCCAGTCCTGCTCGGTGCCGGGGCTTGCGGCGGGCGGCCTGGTTGACCCCGTCGGCGATACACGCCGGTGTAGATCCAGCAGCCGCCCGCGGTGGAGCCGTCGGCCTTCAGCTCGGTGAAGCTCGACAGCGGCGCCCGTCGCGACCTCGTACCCGTTGATCTCCCGCAGCACGGCCTCGGCGCTCGGCTCGTCGTGCGGCCGCCGTGCATCGGGTAGTCCCAGGTCAGGTCCAGCACCGGCCGGTCGCGCGGCTCGGTCGAGCCGGCCAGCCGCTCCCGGACCAGCCGGCCGAGGTGGTAGAAGAACCACAGCTCGGAGCGGCAGTCGCCGGGCGGGTCGACGGCCTTCTCCCGCCACTGCAGCATCCGCTGGGTCTGGGTGAAGGTGCCCTCCTTCTCCACGTGCGAGGCGGCCGGCAGGAAGAACACCTCGGTCCGGCACTCCTCGGGCACGATCTCGCCGGTCTCGACCTCCGGGCCCGTCCTTCCAGAACGTCGCGCTCTCGATCAGGAACAGGTCGCGGACGACCAGCCAGTCCAGGTTGGCCATGCCGAGCCGCTGCGCCTTGCCGTGCGCCGAGCCGACCGCCGGGTTCTGGCCGAGCAGGAAGTAGCCCTTGATCTTCCCGTCGATCATGTCGAGCACCTGCTGGTAGGTGCCGTGGTCGCCGGTCAGCCGGGGCAGGTAGTCGTAGCCGCAGTCGTTCTCCGCGGTCGCGGCGTCGCCCCAGTACGCCTTGAGCAGGCTGACCGCGTACGCCTCGGCGTTGGCCCAGAAGCCCTTCTGCTCGGGGTGGCGGATCTCGTCCACCCACTGCTGGAACGTCTCGTGCTGCTCGTGGTGCGGCATCGGCAGGTAGCCGGGCAGCAGGTTGAACAGCGTCGGGATGTCGGTCGAGCCCTGGATGCTGGCGTGCCCGCGCAGCGCCATGATGCCGCCGCCGGGCCGGCCCATGTTGCCCAGCAGCAGCTGGATGATCGCGCCGGTGCGGATGTACTGCACGCCGACGCTGTGCTGGGTCCAGCCGACCGAGTAGACCAGCGCGGTGGTGCGCTCCCGGCCGGAGTTCGCCGTCCACGCCTCGCAGACCTCGAGGAACTTCTCCTGCGGGACGCCGCAGACCCGCTCGACCACCTCCGGGGTGTAGCGGGCGAAGTGCCGCTTGAGGATCTGGTAGACGCAGCGCGGGTGCTGCAGCGTCTCGTCGCGGTCGCGGGTGCGCCGTGGTCGACCGGCGGGCCGTGCGACTCGTGCTGCAGGCCGGCGGCGGTCTCCCGGTCGCGCTGCGCGTCGTCGTCCTGCCGTCGCCGTTCGTCCTCGCTGCCCCGCGTACTGCCAGCTGCGTCGGGTCGTACGTGCCGCGTCTCCGGGTCGAAGCCGGAGAACAGGCCGTCGAGGTCCTCGGTGTCCCGGAAGTCCTCGCTGACGATGCGTGGCGGCGTTGGTGTACGCCAGCACGTACTCCCGGAAGTCCAGCTCGTTGCTGAGGATGTAGTTGACGACGCCGCCGAGGAACGCGATGTCGGCGCCGGCCCGCATCGGCACGTAGGTGTCGGCCAGCGCGCTGGTCCGGGTGAACCGCGGGTCGACGTGGATGACCTTCGCGCCGCGCTCCTTCGCCTCCATCACCCACTGGAAGCCCACCGGGTGGGCCTCGGCCATGTTGGAGCCCTGGATGATGATGCAGTCGGCGTTGGCCAGGTCCTGCTGGAAGCCGGTGGCGCCGCCACGGCCGAAGCTGGTCCCCAGACCGGGAACGGTGGCGGAGTGTCAAATACGCGCCTGGTTCTCGATCTGGATCGCGCCCGAGCGCGGTGAACAGCTTCTTGATCAGGTAGTTCTCCTCGTTGTCCAGCGTCGCGCCGCCGAGGCTGGAGATGCCCAGCGTGCGGTTCAGCGGCCGGCCGTCGGTCGTCGGCGTCCTCCCAGGTCTCGCGCGCGGGCGGCGAGCACCCGGTCGGCGATCATGTCCATCGCGGTGTCGAGGTCGAGCCCCTCCCACTCGGTGCCGTACGGCGCGCGGTAGAGCACGTTCTTCTGCCGCAGCGGGCTGGTGACCAGGCTCTTGCTCGCCGAGCCCTTCGGGCAGAGCCGGCCGCGCGAGATCGGGCTGTCCGGGTCGCCCTCGATCTGGGTGACCTTGCCGTCCTTGACGAACACCCGCTGCCCGCAGCCGACCGCGCAGTACGGGCAGACCGAGCGGGCCACGCGTCGGCGTCCTCGGTGCGCGCGGTCGAGCGTCGGCGGAGCGCTGCGACTTCGCGGCCGCGCCGCGGCCCAGCGGGTCGGTGCCGGTCAGCTGCCGGTAGACCGGCCAGCCCTCGATCCAGGTCCGGACGCCCATCGCCTGCCACCTCCTGGCCGCGTGCACGCCGCGAGGACCAGGTCGTACCCGGCCTAGGTGACCGTAGGCCACCTGACCACCGGATCCACGGGAGGTCCGCGATGGCGGGGGGCGCATGGGCAGGGTGACGGTGCGGCGCCCCGTCGTGCGGTCGGCCGGCGACGGCACGCGGCGCCCCGCGGTGACACGCTCGTCGTCGAGGAGCCGCTGGAGGTCCGCCGCGGCGCCGACGTCTCACGTGACCATGCGCACGCCCGGCGACGACTTCGACCTGGTGGCCGGCTTCCTGGTCACCGAGGGCGTCGTCCGCGCCGCCGGCGACCTCGTCCGCGTCGTACTGCCCGGGCACCGACGACAGGGCCACAACACCTACAACGTCGTCGAGGTGGTGCTGGCCGCCGGCGTGGCGCCCCGCGGCCGGCGGCGAGCGGCGCTGTCACGACCAGCTCCTGCGGGGTCTGCGGGAAGGCGCGCATCGACGCGCTGCGCACGTCACCCGTACGACGTGCCGGCCGACGCCGTGGTCGTCGATGGCACCGTCGTCGCGTCCCTGCCGGACCGGCTGCGCGAGGCGCAGAAGGTCTTCGACCGCACCGGCGGCCTGCACGCCGCCGGGCTGTTCGCGCCGGAGGCGAGCTGCTCTGCGTCGCGAGGACGTCGGGCGACACAACGCCGTCGACAAGGTCGTGGGCTGGGCGGTCCGGGAGGGCCGGCTGC
>CAWHJC010000007.1:0-78573 GCA_963829565.1 uncultured Actinomycetota bacterium | reverse complement strand
GGGGGAGGCGTTGGTGGTGGCAGCGCCGCCCGGGCTGTTCGAGCCGTTTGGCCGAGCTGCTGGCGAGCCTCGACGCCGACGATGGTCGTCGGCGGTCTGAGCGCGCCACGGGCCGGTGCCGACGGACCGGGCGTGCGTCGCGTCAGCAGGCGACGGTGTGCTCGCCCGCGATCCGCTCGAGGGACTCGAGCTCACCGAGGCGGACCTGGACCAGGTAGTCGTCGCCCTCCTGGCGGGCCTCGGCGAGCGACTCGTTGGCCGACCGGAGCCGGGCCTGGATCTCCTGCTGGAACTCGCTCATGCCGACCACCCTCTCACCCGTGTTCCGTTTGCCCCCAGCCTGACGAGCTAGTCTGACTCCGACCAGCCTGGAAACTCCGATCATCCCCCACCCGGGGAAACCTACGACAAATCGTGTCGACCTCGACCCTCGGTGACCGGAGGTGGCACGGGGCGCGTGCGACGCTCGGAGGCGGGCGTGGGGTACAGTCCGCCGTCGCGCGAGCCGGTGGAGGCATCGGATCCCGGGTTCGACCGGCACCGGGCACAAACCGAGGGGGTCGAGCGTTACACGCCCCGCAGCACAACGGGCAACGATCGACACCAGCAGACCACCGCGTACGACGAACACCGATTGACCGTGGCTCCACCAGCCACCCTTCGGCGAAGGGGTGACAACTTCATGGCGACCGACTACGACTCGCCCCGCAAGACCGATGACGAGATGTCCGAGGACAGCCTCGAGGAGCTGAAGGCCCGGCGGCAGGACAAGGCCGCCAGCACCGTGGACGTCGACGAGGCCGACCTGGCCGAGTCGCTGGAGCTTCCCGGTGCGGACCTGTCCAACGAGGAGCTCTCGGTGCGGGTGCTCCCGCGCCAGGCCGACGAGTTCACCTGCTCGCGATGCTTCCTGGTCCACCACCGCAGCCAGCTCGCCTCGGAGAAGAACGGCCAGCTGATCTGCAAGGAGTGCGCCGCCTGACCCGCAGCAAACTGGGCAGGCTCAGGTCATGACTGGCATGACCAGTTCGACCCGACCCCGTCCGCGGCGACGACCTCCCGACTCCCGACCTCCCCGACGCCCCCGCCGACCCCGAGCCAAACAGGGGTCCGGGGGCGTCGGCGCGCTGGTCGCCAGGATGACCGACCGGTCGGACGTCGAGCCCCCGCCAGCGCGGCCGCGAGCTCGGCGAGCCTGACGAAGGCCCTCGCGGGCTCGGCGAGGGCCGCGGGGCGCGCCTCGGTGCTCGGTGGAGGCTGGCTGGTCGACCTCCTGCTCGACATCGCGCCCGCGGATCCCGGTCCGCACCCTGGAGACGCTGCGCGCGCAGCACCCCGGCCTCGGCGCGGACGACCTGGCTCAGACCCTGATCGCCGGCGCCTCGAAGGCAACCGGCGCCGTCGGGGCGGCCGGGGGTGCGCTCGCCGCGGCGGAGTTCGCCGCGCCGCCGACCCTGCTGACCACGCCGGTCCAGCTGGCCGCCGAGACCCTTCTGGTCGCCGCGATCGAGGTGAAGCTGATCGCCGAGCTGCACGAGGTCTTCGGGGTGCCGTGGCCGGGTCGACCCCGGCCGGATGCAGGCCTACCTGGTGGCCTGGACCGAGCGCCGCGGCGTCGACCCGTTCGCGCCCGGGGTGCTGCGGCTCTCGCTCGGGGCGGCCGCCAAGCGCTCCCTGCGCAAGCGCCTGCTGAAGCCGGGCCGGCCGCAACCTCAGCACCCTCGGCCCGATGATGTCCGGCGCGGTGGCCGGCAGCATCGTCAACCACCGGGAGACCCGGCGCGTCGGTCGAGCAGGTGCGCGACGACCTGCGCCGCCGGGACCCGTCAGGGCTCAGCGGCGCGCCCTGCCCGCCGGACGTGCGCGCCGCCTCGATGGCGTCGGCCAGCTGCTGCGGGTGGCGGGAGGCCACGAACCAGTACGGCGTCCGGTCGCCCGGGTCGGCGACCTCCGCGCGCACGCCGGCCGGCACCCAGCCGCGGATCAGGTGGTAGCCGGCGGGGTCGGACCCCGGGCCGCGGATGTCGCGGGACTCGTCGGCGCTCAGCGCCGTGGCCGGGCCGAGCGCGGACACCGGGATGCGGGCCGGGCCGGCCGTGAGATGCCCGTCCTCGACCCGGACCACCGCAGCCGACCGGGCCAGCAGCACGGACAGTGCACGCCCGGCACCGCCAGCGCGAGCAGGCCGAACACCGGGCCCAGTGCGGCGTAGAAGGAGACGGCCAGCACCAGCGAGCCGACCCAGACGGCGGCCCACAGGCCGATCGGGGCAGTCAGCCTCTCGTCGTACGTCCGCACGAGCGCCCAGCCTGGCACGCGCTGCGCTCCGTCACTCCGGTCCACTACCGTGCGCGGATGCCGATCCCCACCGGAGACCGCCCCTTCGACGCGCTCGCCGCCGAGCTTCTCGCCGACCAGTTCGCGGCCAACCCGGTGCTGGCCAGCGGTCTCGGAGTGATCGACCACGACAGCGAGCTGCCCGACATGTCCGCCGCCGGCATCGCCGCGCGCGAGCGCTCCGAGGACGCATGGTCCCGACGCCTGGGTGAGCTGGCGGACGCCGACCTCACCGACGACGAGCGCATCGACAGGGACCTGGTGCTGATGGTGCTGCGCGGGCGCGCGGTGCAGCGCGACTGGGCCGACTGGCGGCGAAGCCCTGACCACTACGCGGGCGCCGCCCTGTCCGGGGTGTTCGGCCTGCTGATCAACCGGCTGCGTCCGGAGCCCGAGCTGGCCGAGGCGGTCGCCGCCCGGCTGCGGGCGACGCCCGAGCTGCTCGACCAGGGGATCGCGAACCTGGACCCGGAGCTCGCCCACCCCGCCCTGCTGCGCCGGGCGCTGGGCCAGATCCGCGCCGGGGTGGCGTACTCCCGCTCGGTCGCGGGGGAGATCGAGGACGAGAACGGGCGCCGGCTCGTCGCCGAGGCAGGCGAGCAGGCGGCCACGGCCTTCGAGCGCTTCGGTGCGCACGTCGAGGGCCTCGTGGAGCGGGCGACGGGGGAGTGGGCCATCGGCGAGCGCCGCTACGACGCTCTGCTGCGCGAGGCGGAAGGACTCTCGTACGGCTCCCGCGAGCTGCAGGAGAAGGGACGCGCGGCCTACGACGAGCTGGCTGCCGACATGAGCAAGCGGTCGGAGGCGCTGCGCGGCACCGACGACTTCATCTCCGTCGTGCGCGGGTTCAACGACGACCATCCCGCGACGCCGGAGGAGATGCTCGCCCTCTACCGGGAGGCGACGGACGCGGCGCGGGCGTTCTGCGTCGAGCACGAGCTGGTCACCATGCCGGCCGGCGAGAGGTGCGTCGTCGCGCCGTCGGCGCCCTTCACCCGCTCGATGCTGGCTGTCGCCCACTACATGCAGCCGCCGCCGTTCGCCCCCGCGCCGGAGAGCGGTGCCGGCAGGCGAAGGCTGGCCACTTCTTCGTCCCGTACCCGCCGGACGACGCGACGCCGGAGCAGGTCGCCGCGCGGCTGGCGACCAACAACCGGCACGGTGCCTGGTCCATCGCGGTGCACGAGGCGTACCCCGGTCATCACTGGCACTTCGCCTGGCTCGCGGCGCAGTCGGCGACCGGCGGTGCGCGACCGCTGAGGTTCGTGTTCGGCTCCACGTACTTCGTCGAGGGATGGGGGCTCTACACCGAGGACCTGCTGCGCGAGCAGGGCTTCTTCCGTACGCCGGAGCAGGAGCTCGCCCAGCGCGACTTCCGGCTGTTCCGCGCCGCGCGGATCATCGTCGACACCGCTCTGCACCGCGGTGAGATGACCATCGAGGAGGCGGTGGAGTTCATGGCCACCCGGACCTCGTTGTCCCGGGACACCGCGCAGGCCGAGGTCCTGCGCTACTGCGCCTGGCCGACCCAGGCCTCGTCGTACCTGACCGGCGCGCTGGAGATCGACCGGATGCGCGACCGGTGGCTCGCCGAGGCCCGCGGGCCGCTGCGCGAGTTCCACGACCGGGCCGCCGGGTCCGGCCGGCTGCCGATCGGGCTGGTGGAGCGCACGCTCTTCGGGTGAGCCGTCGTCGCGTAGGGTCGTCCGCCGTGGCCGACCATGCGGGACCGACGGGCGTCGACGTGCTGGTGCGGCGGCTCGACCCCGAGCTGCCGCTGCCGTCCTACGCCCACCCGGGCGACGCCGGGGCGGACCTGGTGACGGCCGTCGACGTCGAGCTCGCACCGGGCGAGCGGGCCATGGTGCCCACCGGCCTCGCGATCGCACTGCCCGACGGCTTCGCGGCGTTCGTGCACCCGCGGTCCGGTCTCGCGCACCGGTCGGGGCTCGGGATCGTCAACGCCCCCGGCACGGTCGACGCCGGCTACCGGGGCGAGATCAAGGTGCTGCTCGTCAACCACGACCCACGAGAGACGGTCCGGCTCTCGCGCGGCGACCGGATCGCCCAGCTGGTCGTGCAGCGCGTCGAGAAGGCCGCTTTCCACGAGGTGGAGTTGCTGCCCGGGTCGGCCAGGGGTGAGGGTGGACACGGGTCGACCGGTGGGTTCACCCCCGCCGACGGCCGGCCCGACCCGTCCGTGCCCGAGAAGACAGAGGTGTGAGCGTGTTCCGACGCCGTCGTCGAGACGATGAGCCGCAGGACCCGCAGGTCGCTGCCGAGTCCGCTCCGGACGACGGGGACGAGGAGGCCGCTGCCGACGACGCCGCGGCCGCTCCAGCCGCGGCCGGTGCCGGCCGGGAGAACGGTCCGTGGGACGCCGCCGAGGTCGACGACCCGGCGGCCGGCGGGCGGGTGGACCTGGGCGGCATGTGGCTGCCCGGCCGGCCCGGGCCTCGAGGTGCGGGTCGAGGCCGACCAGGCCACCAGCCAGGTGGTCGCGGTCACCGTGGTGCTGGCCGACTCCGCGCTGCAGCTGCAGCCCTTCGCGGCACCGCGGACCGAGTCGATCTGGGACGAGGTCCGCGGCGAGATCCGGGCCGGCATCACCAAGCAGGGCGGCACGGCCGACGAGGTCGACGGCCCGCTCGGCACCGAGCTGCGCACGAAGGTGCCCGTGCGCGCGGCCGACGGCAGCTCCAGCGTCCAGCCGGCCAGGTTCGTCGGTGTCGACGGTCCGCGCTGGTTCCTGCGCGGTGTCCTCACCGGCCGGGCGGCGGTCGAGGAGGATGCGGGAGACGACCTGGTGGCCGTGCTCCGCGACGTCGTCGTGGTCCGTGGGTTCGAGGCGATGGCGCCGCGCGAGCCGATCCCGCTGCGGCTGCCGGAGGCACCCGGTGCGGCCGGGTCCGCGGACTCCGGTGACGAGGGCGACGCCGACGATGCCGACGCCGGGGCCGACTCCGGGGCCGACTCGGGGCCGACTCCGACGACGGCACCCGCCGGGCGGGCGACCTCAAGCCGTTCGAGCGCGGCCCGGAGATCACCGAGATCCACTGACCCGAGCCCGACCCCCGGGCGGCCTCGCGCGGGCATACGCTGAACCCATGGGTAACTCACAGGGCGTCCTGCGCCGCGCGGTGAACCGCCTGGCCAGCTCCGCGAAGGAGCACGAGGCGGCCGAGCTGCAGAAGGACTGCGCGGAGGTCGGCGCCACCCTGGTCCGCGATCTCCCGGACCGGGAGCGGGTCCGGGTCGCCGGCACCCTGCGGACGGTCACGCTGCGGCCCCGTGCCGGCGTACCCGCCCTGGTCGCCGAGCTCTACGACGGCACCGGCTCGATCTCGCTGGTGTGGCTCGGCCGCCGGCAGATCCCCGGCATCGAGCCCGGCCGGGCGCTGGTCGGCTACGGCAGGGTCACCCGCGACGGCGAGCACCCCGTCATCTTCAACCCGCGCTACGAGCTGCGGCCGGCGGCCGGCGCCGAGTGAGCTCGCCGCCCGAGGCCCGGACCGGGGTCCCGCGCGAGGAGGGTGGCGGCGACCCGTCGCCGGCCGCGCCCGACCTGCCCGGCGTCGATGCGCGGACCGTCGAGGAGGTCGTGCGAGCCCGGCTCTCGGAGGCGCTCGGCGGGCGGCGCGGGATGGTCGAGGGCGCAGTCCCCACGCTCGGCTTCACCCTGACCTACGTCCCGACCCACGAGCTGCGGCTCTCGCTGACCGTCGGCATCACCCTGGCGGTCGTGCTGCTCGTCGTGCGGCTCGTGCAGCGGCAGTCGGTGCAGTTCGTCGTCAACAGCCTGGTCGGCATCGGGATCGCGGCGCTGTTCGCCTCGCGGTCCGGCCGGGCCGAGGACGTCTTCCTGCCCGGCATCCTCTACAACGCGGCGTACGCGGTCGGGCTGACCCTGTCGATCCTGGTCCGCTGGCCGCTGGTCGGCTTCATGATCGGCTCGGTGACCGGGGACGTCACGGCCTGGCGGAGGGACCCGGGCATCGTGAAGCTCTGCACCCGGCTGACCTGGGTGCTCGTGGTGCCGTGCGCGGTCCGGGTCGCCGTGCAGTGGCCGCTGTACCTGGCCGGCGAGGTCGGCTGGCTGGGTGCCAGCAAGATCGCGCTGGGCTGGCCGCTCCAGGTCGCTGCCCTGGCCGCGATGGTCTACCTCCTGACCCGCGGCCGCACCCCGCTGGAGCCCACCACCCGCTAGCCGCTAGCCGCCGGCGCGTTTGACCACGTACACGTGGTCAAAGGATGGTCCGCTTGGCGTCTGTGCATGGCGCACGCCAGGCGCCTTGACCACGTAAACGTGGTCAACGGGGGAGGGGGTCAGCGGGCGTGCGGGGCGAGCAGCTCCTCGAGCGAGGGGCCCATGTCGGGGGTCGCGACGAACAGCAGCTCGTCGCCGGCCTCCAGCGGGTCATCGGGGCTCGGCGCGATCGGCCGGCCCTCGCGGATGATCGCCACCAGGGCGGTGTCCTGCGGCCAGTCCACGTCGCCGACGCGCTTGGCGATGACGGGCGAGTCGGCGGGCAGGGTCAGCTCCAGCATGTCGGTGTTGGACTGCTGGAAGGTGAAGATCCGCACCAGGTCGCCGACGCTGACCGCCTCCTCGACGAGCGCGGTCATCAGCCGGGGCATCGAGACCGCGACGTCCACGCCCCAGGCCTCGTCGAACATCCACTCGTTCTTCGGGTTGCTGACCCGGGCGACGGTCCGGGGGACGCCGTACTCGGTCTTGGCCAGCAACGAGACGACCAGGTTCACCTTGTCGTCACCTGTCGCGGCCACGACCACCTGGCACTCGTGCAGCCCGGCCTCCTCCAGCGAGGTCACCTCGCAGGCGTCGGCCAGCAGCCACTCGGCATCGGGCACCGACACCTTCTTGATGGCGCTCGGGTCCTTGTCGAGCAGGAGGACCTCGTGCCCGTTCTCGAGCAGCTCGCGGGCGACCGAGCGTCCCGACGCTGCCGGCTCCGGCGATGGCGACGCGCATCAGACGTTGCGCTTCCGCGTGCATCACTGCCCGCCTTCGGCAGTGGTGGTGGACCGGCTCCGGAACACGGACTCGATCGCGTCGGCCTCGTCGTCGCGCATGATGACGTGCACGATGTCGCCGTCCTGCAGGACCGTGTCGGCGCCAGGCAGGAGTCCTTCGCCGAGCCGGGTGAGGAAGGCCACCCGCCCGCCCGACTCCTCCTCGAGGCGGCTGATGCGCTCGCCGATCCAGGCCGGGTCTGCCGGGACCTCGGCCAGCCGGACGGTGCCGCTGGGGTCGCGCCACTCCGGCTCGGAGCCGTGGGGGAGCAGCCGGCGCATCATCTGGTCGGCCGTCCAGCGCACCGTGGCGACCGTGGGAATGCCCAGCCGCTGGTAGACCTCCGCGCGACCGGGGTCGTAGATGCGGGCGACGACGTTGTCGACGCCGAACGTCTCCCGGGCCACCCGGGCGGCCAGGATGTTGGAGTTGTCGCCGCTGCTGACGGCGGCGAAGGCCTGGGCCTCCTCGATGCCTGCCTCGCGCAGGGTGTCCCGGTCGAAGCCGATGCCGGTGACCCGACGGCCGGCGAAGCCCTGGCCGAGGCGCCGGAAGGCCGCCTCGTTGGCGTCGATGACCGCGACCGTGTGCCCCTGCGACTCGAGGATGTGCGAGAGCGTCGACCCGACCCGGCCACAGCCCATGATCACGAAGTGCACGCTCCGACGCTAGCGCAACGGCCCTGAGCCTCGTCGGCGCGCGCCGGCAGCCGACCCTTAGCATCGCCACCATGCCGGAGCTCAGCGATGCCTGGAAACGCTTGCTCGTGGGGCGAGCGCAGCAGAGCACGGCCCTCGGCGAGACGCTGCTGCCCAAGCGGATCGCGCTGCCGATCTTCGCGAGCGACCCGCTGTCGTCAGTGGCCTACGCGACCCAGGAGATCCTGCTCTTCTTGACCCTGGGCGGCCTCGCCGACCTCTACCTGACTCCCTACCTGGCCGGTGCGGTCTTCCTCTCCTTCTGTGCGGTTGTGGTCGCGTCCTACCGGCAACTGGTGCACGCCTACCCCACCGGCGGCGGCGACTACGAGGTGGCGCACAGGAACCTTGGGGAGAGGGCCGGGCTCACCGTCGCGAGCGCTCTGCTCGTCGACTACGTGCTCACCGTGGCGGTTTCCGTATCCGCCGGGGTGGACAACATCATCTCGCGCCTTCCCCCAGCTCAACGAGTACCGCGTCACCATGGCGGTCTGCTTCGTAGTGTTCCTGACGGCCATGAACCTCCGCGGTGTCCGCGAGTCCGGAAAGTTCTTCGCGGTGCCGACCTACGTCTTCGTACTCACGGTTCTGAGCATGGTTGCCTGGGGGCTGGTCCGCTCGGCGACTTCTCGGCGAGGTACCGGTCGCCGAAAGCGCGAGTTATGACGTCGAGCCCGGAGATCACCGGGCTGGGCGGACTTGCTCTCGTGTTCTTCGTCCTCCGGGCCTTCTCCTCGGGTTGCACCGCGCTCACCGGTGTGGAGGCCATCGCGAACGGGGTCCCTGCGTTCAAGAAGCCGAAGAGCAAGAACGCCGCAACGACCTTGCTGCTGATGGGGTCATTGTCGATGTCCATGTTCCTCGGCATCACGTGCCTGGCGCTCATCAGCGACGTGCACTACACGGAGAACACCTGCGACCTGGTGGGCTTCGCACGGCGACTGCGCGACCGACCCGCAGCGCAGTGTGATCGCACAGGTCGGAGACAGTCCGTCCTCGTGTCGGCGCTCGCGAAGTCCCTTGTATCTTCCCTGCTGCAGGCGGCAGACGTGCCTCCATCCTGATCCTGGCGGCCAACACGGCGTTCAACGGGTTCCCGGTGCTTGGCTCGATCCTCGCCCAAGACCGGTACATGCCACGCCAGCTGCACACTCGTGGAGACCGCCTAGCGTTCAGCAACGGCATCATCCTTCTCGCCGCGTTCGCCATCCTCTGATCGTCGCGTTCGACGCCGTCTGTGACCAAGTTGATCCAGCTGTACATCATCGGCGTCTTCACGTCATTCACCTTGGGACAGACCGGCATGGTCCGGCACTGGAACCGTGCCCTCTTGGACGTGGCGGACCATTCCGCAACGTCGGCTCGGATGCAGCGCTCGCGCCTGATCAACGCGACCGGGCTGCCTTCACCGGGCTGGTTCTCGTCGTCGTCACCATCACCAAGTTCCTGCTCGGCGCCTGGATCGTGCTGATCGCGCATGCCGGTCCTGTTCTCCATGATGAAAGGGATTCACCGGCACTACGACAGTGTCGTCGCGCGAGCTGGTCGTCGGCGACGACGAGGACGTCATGCTGCCGGCCAGGACCCACGTCATCGTGCTGGTGTCCAAGATCCACAAGCCGACGATGCGCGCCATCGCGTACGCCCGGGCGATGCGGCCGTCCACGCTGGAGGCCATCACCGTCAGCGTCGACACCGAGGAGACCCGCGCCCTGCAGCAGGACTGGGACCGCCGCGGGATCCCGGTGCCGCTCAAGGTGCTCGACTCACCGTTCCGCGAGGTCACCGACCCGGTCATCGAGTACGTCCGGGCGGTGCGCGGCGGCAACCCCCGCGACCTCGTGACCGTCCTGATCCCCGAGTACGTCGTCGGCCACTGGTGGGAGCACCTGCTGCACAACCAGAGCGCGCTGCGGCTCAAGGGCAGGTTGCTGTTCACGCCCGGCGTGATGGTGACCAGCGTCCCGTGGCAGCTGGCCAGCTCGGCCGGGCTGGCCGACCGGCCGGAGGGTCCGGCGCCCGGCGCCATCCGGCGCGGGGACCCGTCGGGCGGCGACGGGTCCGGCTCAGCAGGGTGACCGGCGCACCGCATCCCGTCGGCAGCTCCGTCACGGTCGACGTCGGGCCGGTGGCGCACGGCGGGCACTGCGTGGCCCGTCACGAGGGCCGGGTCGTCTTCGTGCGGCACGCGCTGCCCGGCGAGCGGGTGCGAGCCGTCGTGACGGAGGGCCATGCCGGCGCGAAGTTCTGGCGCGCCGACGCCGTGGAGGTGCTGACCGCTTCGCCGGACCGGGTCGTCCCGCCGTGCCCGTGGGCCGGCCCGGGGCTGTGCGGCGGCTGCGACTACCAGCACGCATCGCTGGACGCGCAGCGGCGGCTCAAGTCTGAGGTGGTCCGCGAGCAGCTGTCCCGGCTGGCCGGGGTGGAGCGCGACGTCGTCGTCGAGGAGGTCCCGGGAGCTCCCGGCGGGCTGGGCTGGCGGACCCGGGTCACCTACGTGGTCGACGAGGGCGGCCGGGCCGGTCTGCGCCGGCACCGCTCGCACGAGGTGGTGCCCGTCGACCGCTGCCGGATCGCGCACGACCTGGTCGCGTGGGAGAACGTGACCGGCCGGTCCTGGCCGGGCGTGTCGTCGGTGAACGTGTCGGCCTCGGTGGGCACCGGGGAGGTGCTGGTCCTGCCGGGCGGGCGGGGCGCGGGCACGGTCACCGAGGTGGTGGGGGACCGGTCGTTCCGGGTGACCGGCGGGGGCTTCTGGCAGGTGCACCCGGGCGCGGCCGCGACCCTGCTCGACGCCGTCGTCACCGGGCTGGACCCGCAGCCGGGGGAGTCGGCGCTGGACCTCTACTGCGGGGTCGGCCTGTTCGCCGCGACGCTGGGCAGGCTCGTGACGCCGGGCGGCCGGGTGACGGCGGTCGAGTCGGACCGCGTCGCGGTGGAGGACGCACGTCACAACCTGGCCGACCTTCCCGGCGTACGCGTGGACCGCGGCCGTGTGGACCACGTGCTGCGGCGGCCCCACCTGCGGACCGCCGACCTGGTCGTCCTCGACCCGCCGCGGTCAGGGGCCGGCAAGGCCGTCGTGTCCCTGCTGTCGCGGGTCGGGGCCCGGCGGATCGCCTACGTCGCCTGCGACCCAGCGGCGCTGGCGCGAGACCTGCGGTGGTTCGCCGAACGGGGCTACCGGCTGGACTCGCTGCGCGCCTTCGACCTGTTCCCGATGACCGCCCACGTCGAGTGCGTGGCGGTGCTGGTCAGGTCGCCCTAGCTGCGCGGGTTCAGCTCACAGGTTGTCGAGCAGGACGATCAGGGTGGCGAGCCAGAGCCCGACGGTGATGACGGCGAGCAGGATGACCCGGTCCGTCCGTCTGCGAACCCGCTGCTTCAGCTGCACGTCGACCAGCTCGCCGGCGTGCCGTTGCAGCTCCCGGCACTGCTCGAGGGCCTCGTCGGTGTGCAGGGTCAGGCCCTTGACCTCCGCCGACCGCTGGGCCTGCGCGTAGGCGCTCGGTCCCGCGGTGACTGGGGCCTGGCCGCTGGCCGTGTCCTGACTCTCGGTGCGCGGCTCGGGAACGTGCGCTCGCACCCCTCCACCGTGCTCCCTCGGCGGCGTTCGCGCCAGGGCCGCGTCGGGTCAGCGGGTCATCATGGTGGCCTGCATCAGCGCGACCTGCTGGTCGGCCTGCCCGTCGCGGGCAGCCGTCACCTCGGCCTGGCAGACCGTCAGGGTCCGGCCGGCCCGGACGACGTGGGCGTCGGCCCGGAACACGTCGCCGATGCCGGGGGCGAGCAGGTTCACCTTGAACTCCACGCTCAGCACGTCGCTGCCGGCCGGCATCAGGCTCAGCGCCGCATAGCCGCAGGCCGAGTCGGCGACCGACGTGAGCACGCCGGCGTGCAGGAACCCGTTCTGCTGGCAGAGGTCCTCGCGGTACGGGACCTCGATGACGACGTGACCGGGCTCCACGACGGTGGCCCGCGCCCCGAGCAGGCGCATGAACGACTGCCTCCCAAGGCTGTCGCGGACGGTGGGCTCGCTGTCGTACGGCGGGATGGTCACCGCGACATCCTGCCCGGCCGCGGCACGTGACGCGGCCCCGGACAGGCATGACCCGCCGAGAAGCGGGGAGCAGAGAGACACCGCTCATGAGAGGAGCCAGGCAGTGACGACCTCCAACCCCAACGTCCCGCCGCCTGCCGGCGCAGCCGACCCCGACGGCGAGGACAACAACGACACCGTGGACCCGCTGCTGCAGAAGACGGTCGACGGCGCCGTACCGGACGAGCAGCTGGGCAGGCAGACCGACGACGGGGCCGAGCCCGGCGACGTCGAGACCGACAGCGTCGAGGACGACAAGCGGAGCTCCGGCGCGGACTGAGCCACCACCCAGCTCGCGATGATGTATCTTGACGTCGAGATACCTGCTCACCACTGGTCGAGCCCGCTGAATGGCGCCCGTGATGCTGGGGCAGGATGGCGAGCGGACGAGAGGAGACCGTCGTGGCGAGCAACGGCAAGGTCGCGCAGGACAGCTTCGGTGCCAGGAGCCAGCTCGAGGCCGGTGGCTCGACGTACGAGATCTACCGCCTCGACAAGGTCGAGGGCCTGCAGGACGAGATCGCCACGCTGCCGTTCTCCCTGAAGATCCTGCTCGAGAACCTGCTGCGGACCGAGGACGGCGCGAACATCACCGCCGACCACATCCGGTCGCTGGCCGGCTGGGACCCTGCGGTCGAGCCGGACATCGAGATCCAGTTCACGCCGGCCCGGGTCGTGATGCAGGACTTCACCGGCGTGCCGTGCGTGGTCGACCTGGCCACGATGCGCGAGGCCGTGCAGGAGCTCGGCGGCGACCCCAGCAAGATCAACCCGCTGGCGCCCGCCGAGCTGGTCATCGACCACTCCGTCATCGCCGACCTGTTCGGGGCGCCGGACTCCTTCGAGCGCAACGTGGAGCTCGAGTACGAGCGCAACACGGAGCGCTACCAGTTCCTGCGCTGGGGCCAGACGGCCTTCGACGACTTCAAGGTCGTGCCGCCCGGCACCGGGATCGTGCACCAGGTCAACATCGAGTACCTGGCCAGGGTCGTGTTCGAGCGAGACGGCGTCGCCTACCCGGACACCCTGGTCGGCACCGACTCGCACACCACGATGGTCAACGGCCTCGGCGTGCTCGGCTGGGGCGTCGGCGGCATCGAGGCCGAGGCCGCGATGCTCGGCCAGCCGGTGTCGATGCTCATCCCGAAGGTCGTCGGCTTCAAGCTGGTCGGCGCGCTGCCGGAGGGTGCCACCGCGACCGACCTGGTGCTCACGATCACCGAGATGCTGCGCAAGCACGGCGTGGTCGGCAAGTTCGTCGAGTTCTACGGCGAAGGAGTCGCGGCGGTGCCGCTGGCCAACCGCGCCACCATCGGCAACATGAGCCCGGAGTACGGCTCGACGGTCGCGATCTTCCCGATCGACGACGAGACGGTGCGCTACCTGCGGATGACCGGCCGCGACGACAAGCAGGTGGAGCTCGTCGAGGCCTACGCGAAGGCCCAGGGCCTGTGGCATGACGCGGGCGTCGAGCCGAGGTACTCCGAGACCATCGAGCTCGACCTGTCGACCGTCGTGCCGTCGATCGCCGGCCCCAAGCGCCCGCAGGACCGGGTCTCGCTCTCGGACGCGAAGGCCGGCTTCCGCAACGCGCTGACCGACTACGCGGCCGGCGACACCCACGAGCACACCGGCGTCGACGAGTCGTCCGACGAGTCCTTCCCCGCCAGTGACTCGCCCGCCTACCACGGCGGGAACGGGGACGGCGCCCCGCACAGCGCACCGGACCACGGTGAGGTGCGGCGGCCGTCCAACCCGGCGAGGGTCAGCCTGGACGGCCAGGAGTTCGAGGTCGACCACGGCCACGTCGTCATCGCGGCCATCACCTCGTGCACCAACACGTCCAACCCGTCGGTGATGATCGGCGCCGCCCTGGTGGCCAAGAAGGCGGTCGAGCGCGGCCTCACCCGCAAGCCCTGGGTCAAGACGACCCTCGCGCCGGGCTCCAAGGTCGTCATGGACTACTACGACCGGGCCGGCCTCACGCCGTACCTCGACAAGATCGGCTTCAACCTCGTCGGTTACGGCTGCACCACCTGCATCGGGAACTCCGGCCCGCTGCAGGAACCCGATCAGCAAGGCGGTGAACGACAACGACCTCGCGGCGGTGTCGGTGCTGTCGGGCAACCGCAACTTCGAGGGCCGGATCAACCCGGACGTGAAGATGAACTACCTGATGTCGCCGCCGCTCGTCGTGGCCTACGCCCTGGCCGGGTCGATGGACATCGACATCACCACCGAGCCGCTCGGGCAGGACGCCGACGGAGCCGACGTGTTCCTCAAGGACGTCTGGCCCTCGGCCCAGGAGATCCAGGAGGTCGTCGACTCGGCGGTCGCCTCGGAGATGTTCAGCCGTAGCTACGCCGACGTGTTCGCCGGAGACGAGCGGTGGACGTCGCTGCCGACGCCGACCGGCAACGTCTTCGAGTGGGACCCGGACTCGACGTACGTGCGCAAGCCGCCGTACTTCGAGGGCATGCCCGCCGAGCCGGAGCCCGTCTCCGACATCGAGGGAGCCCGGGTCCTCGCGAAGCTCGGCGACTCGGTGACCACCGACCACATCTCGCCGGCGGGGTCGATCAAGGCCGACTCGCCGGCCGGCGCCTACCTGCAGGAGCACGGCGTCGACCGCCGGGACTTCAACTCCTACGGGTCGCGCCGGGGCAACCACGAGGTGATGATCCGCGGCACCTTCGCCAACATCCGGCTGCGGAACCAGCTCGCGCCGGGGACCGAGGGCGGCGTCACGCGGGACTTCACCCAGGGCGGCGAGGTCACCACGATCTACGACGCCGCGCAGAACTACGCCAAGGCCGGGATCCCCCTGGTGATCCTCGCCGGCAAGGAGTACGGCTCGGGATCGTCGCGCGACTGGGCCGCCAAGGGCACCGCGCTGCTCGGGGCCAAGGCCGTCATCGCCGAGTCCTACGAGCGGATCCACCGATCGAACCTGATCGGCATGGGCGTGCTGCCGCTGCAGTACCGCGACGGGGAGACCGCCGAGTCGCTCGGGCCTCACCGGCGAGGAGGAGTTCTCGATCAGCGGCGTCACCGCGCTCAACGACGGGGCATCCCCTCGCGAGGTGACGGTCACCGCGACGGCGCCTGGCGGGGGGACGGTCGAGTTCTCCGCAAGGCTGCGCATCGACACGCCGGGGGAGGCGGACTACTACCGCCACGGCGGGATCATGCCGTACGTCCTCAGGTCGCTGCTGAAGGCCTGACCGCGGCACGCGCGGAATCTGACGCCAGCCACGGGACGACCCGGGACGTTTCGCCGCCGTTACGAACTTGTGACTTCCCGGTGGCCGGGACGGTGAGTACGTTGTGGGCCACAACATTCCTGGCGGCCCTGAGTCGGTGCCGCTGCTCCCGATCGAAGGGCACCACGACATGCGGATGCGAAAGATCGCGGTGGCCGGACTGGTCGTCCTGCCGCTGCTCCTCTCGGCTTGTGGCGGCGATGACGGCGACGACGGCGACTCCGGCACCAAGGGCGACGGCGGCAACGCCGCTGAAGGCGGCAAGGTCGGCGTGATCCTGCCGGACGCCACGACCTCGCCGCGCTGGGAGAGCAACGACCGTCCGGCCCTGCAGGACGCGATCGAGGCTGCCGGCTACGAGGCCGTCATCCAGAACGCCGACGGTGACGTCGGCAAGTTCACCCAGCTGTGCGACTCGATGATCAACCAGAGCGTCAACGTCCTGATGATCGTCAACCTCGACTCGGAGAGCGGCGCGGCGTGCCAGGGCAAGGCCAAGGACGCCGGCATCGCCAGCATCGACTACGACCGCCTGACGCTGGGCGGTTCGGCCGACTACTACGTGTCTTTCGACAACGTGGAGGTCGGCAAGCTGATGGGCGACGGCCTCATCGCGTGCCTCGACGAGGCCGGCAAGACCCAAGCCAACATCGTGACCATCGACGGTGACCCGACCGACAACAACGCGGCGCTCTTCGCCGAGGGCTACGACGGCGCGCTCAAGCCCAAGGTCGACTCCGGCGACTACACGATCGTCGCGGACCAGACCGGCAAGTGGGACGCCACGGTGGCGCAGACGACCTTCGAGCAGGCCTTCACCCAGAACAAGGGCAAGGTCGACGGCGTCATCTCTGCCAACGACACCATGGCCGGCGGCATCGTGACGGTTCTGAAGAACAACAACCTCGACGGCGAGGTCCCCGTGACCGGCCAGGACGCGTCCGACGAGGGGCTGCAGCGGGTCATCGACGGCAGCCAGTGCGGCACGGTCTTCAAGGACGTCAACCTCGAGGCGAAGGCCGCCGCCGACCTGGCGATCGCCATCCTCAAGGACGACGGTTCGGCTGAGGCGCTCGTCAACGGCGAGGTCGAGGACACCGAGGCCGGCAAGATGGTGCCGTCCGTGTTCGCGACCCCGGTCTGGGTCACGCAGGACAACATCAGCGAGCCGTTCGACGCGGGCTACACGACCGTCGAGAAGGTCTGCACCGCCGACTTCGCGGACGCCTGCGCGGAGCTCGGTCTGTCCTAGGGACCGGATCAGGAGGCCCGGCTCGGTCCGTGACCGAGCCGGGCCCCTGTCCCGGACAGCCAGGGACGCCGTAGCGTGCCGCACGTCGTCACCACCACCACGCAGGCGAGGTGTCATGACCAGCACAACCATGGAGGCGGCCAGCAGGCCGGCTGACCAGGGGAGCCCTCTGCTCGAGCTGAGGGGCATCAACAAGAGCTTCGGTCCGGTGCAGGTTCTGCACGGCGTGGACCTCGACGTCCGCTCCGGCCGGGTCACCGCGCTCGTCGGCGACAACGGCGCCGGTAAGAGCACCTTGATCAAGGGGATCGCCGGGATCCACGCGTTCGACGACGGCGAGTACGTGTTCGACGGCCAGACCGTGCACGTGCACAACCCCAAGCAGGCCAACGCGCTGGGCATCGAGGTCGTCTACCAGGACCTCGCGCTGTGCGACAACCTCGACATCGTCCAGAACCTCTACCTGGGCCGGGAGGCGCTCTCGACCGGCCTCCTCGACGAGCTCTCGATGGAGCAGCGGGCAGCCGAGACGCTGGCCGGGCTGTCGGTCCGCACCGTGAAGTCGGTGCGGCAGAAGGTCGCCAGCCTCTCCGGCGGCCAGCGCCAGACCGTCGCCATCGCACGGGCGGTTCTGTGGAACTCCAAGCTGGTGATCCTCGACGAGCCCACCGCGGCGCTCGGGGTCGCGCAGACCGAGCAGGTGCTCAGACTGGTGCGTCGGCTCGCGGACCGCGGGCTCGGCGTGATCCTCATCAGCCACAACATGAACGACGTGCTCGCCGTGGCCGACGACATCGCTGTGCTCTACCTCGGCAAGCTGACCGCGCAGGTGCAGGCCAAGGACGTCAGTCACACCGAGGTGGTGCAGCTGATCACCGGCGGGGCGATGGTCGAGAAGGAGGGCCACGTCGTCGTGACCGATCCGCACGAGGTCCCGGACCTGGACTCGCCGGCCCCGCCCGAGACAGGAGCGCAGTCGTGACGACGCAGAGCCTGGTCACTGACGACGTCGAGGAGGTCCCCCCGGCGCCGACCACCGGCCTCGGCGACGCCTTCCGCGACTACGTCTCCCGGGTCCGCGGCGGTGACGTGGGACCGCTGCCGGCCATCCTCGGCCTCGCCGTCCTGCTGGTGGTGTTCTCGGCCATGGAGCCGGAGACGTTCACCAACTCGTTCAACTTCGCGAACCTGCTCATCCAGAGCGCCCCGGTGATCGTCATCGCGATCGGCCTGGTCTTCGTACTGCTCATCGGTGAGATCGACCTGAGCGCGGGGTACACCGCCGGGGTGGCGGCCGCCATGCTCGGCGTGGCCACCACCCGCAACGACTGGCCCTGGTGGATCGGCGTCATCGTCTGCCTCGGCACCGGTGCGTTCATCGGGCTGGTGGTCGGCATTCTGGTCGCGAAGGTCGGGATCCCGTCGTTCGTCGTGACCCTGGCGGCGTTCCTCGGCCTGCAGGGGCTGCTGCTGCAGATCATCGGCGTGGGTGGCACGATCCGGATCCGGAGCGAGACGGTTCTGGCGATCATGTCGAAGAACATGCCGATCTGGCTGGGCTGGGCGATGTACGTCGCCGTGGTGGCCGTGTTCGCGGCCGTGTCGTACCGCCAGATGGCCAACCGGCGGTCCCGCGGCCTGGTCACGACGACACCGTCGGTGTGGCTCGCCAAGGTCGTGATGATGGCGGTGCTGCTCGGAGTCTGCACCTACTACCTGAGCATCGAGCGCAGCCCCAACGAAGCGATCACGTCGATCAAGGGCGTGCCGATCGTCATCCCTGTCGTCCTGGTGCTGCTGGTGGCGTTCACCTTGCTGCTCAACCGCACGGTGTTCGGTCGGCACGTCTACGCCGTCGGCGGCAACGCGGAGGCGGCCCGCCGAGCCGGTATCAACGTGGCGCGGGTCCGGTTGCTCTGCTTCGTGCTCTGCTCGACCATCGCGGCCATCGCCGGGGTGTTGCTGGCCAGCCGGGTCAACTCGGTGTCCCCGAACACCGGTGGCGGCGAGACGCTGCTGTACGCCGTCGGCGCGGCGGTCATCGGCGGCACCAGCCTCTTCGGGGGCAAGGGCCGGCCGGTCGACGCGATCATCGGCGGCCTCGTCGTCGCGGTGGTGGCAAACGGGATGGGCCTGCTCAACTACACGGCCGCGGTCGTCTACATGGTCACCGGTGGTGTCCTGCTCCTCGCCGCCGGCGTGGACGCGCTGTCCAGGCGCCGCGCCGCGGCCAGCGGACAGGGCTAGCGGTACGCCGATGACGGTCCTCGCACGGGGCTCACGAGGGGCGAGGTCAGAGGACGTCCGGCGGGGGAACCTCTCCACCCTGCTTCGGTACGTCCACGTCCACGGGCCCACGGCGCGCAGCCGGCTCACGGAAGTGCTCGGCCTCAACCGCAGCACGATCGGCGACCTGACCGGCGACCTCGTCGCCGCCGGCCTCGTCCGGAGGAGGCGGGCCGGCCGGACCGCGTGGGAGAAGGGTCGGTGTCCAGCAGCGGCGGCCGCCCGTCGTACGTCGTGCGGCCCCAGTCCGAGCGCGTCCAGGTGCTGGCCGTCGACGTCGGTGTCACCCACCTGACGGTCGCCCGGGTCGGGCTCGGGGGCGAGGTGCTCGCCCGTCGCGACCGCGCGTACCCCCGTGGGGCACGGCGGCAGCGGGGCGTCACCTCGGCCATCGCCACCGCCGGTGCGGCGCTGCTCGCCGACATCGACCGGGACGCCGTCGTCGTGGCCGCCGGGGTCGCCGTGCCGGGCATGGTGCGCCGCCGCGACGGCCAGGTCCGTCAGGCGCCGAACCTGGGATGGCGGGACGCCCCCCTCGGCGAAGCGCTGGCCGCGGCCCTGGGGCTCCCGGTGCTGGTCGGGAACGACGCCGACCTGGGCATGCGGGCCGAGCACATGCGCGGCGCCGCGGCCGCTGTCGACGACGCGGTCTACCTCTCGGGGCACTCCGGCATCGGTGCCGGCATCTACTCCGGAGGCGTCCCGCTCGGCGGGCGCGCCGGCTACGCCGGCGAGGTCGGGCACATCGTCGTCAACCCCGGCGGGCTCCCGTGCCACTGCGGGTCGCAGGGCTGCTGGGAGACGGAATGCGGCGAGGAGCGGCTGTTCGAGCTCGCCGGGCTGCCCTCCGGCGGCGGTCTGCCCGGCGTGCACCAGGCGGTGGCGGCGGCCGCCGCCGGAGACCGTCCGGCGCTAGCGGCGCTGGAGCACGTCGCCGGCTGGTTGGGCCGCGGGACCGCCAACGTCGTCAATGTGCTGAACCCGGAGGTCGTCATCCTCGGTGGCGCGCTCGAAGCCATCCTGGACGCGGCCGGCGACACGGTCCGCGCCGCCTTCGAGACGGCGGCGCTGGCCGCACCGCTGGAGCAGGTGCGGCTCGTCACCCCGGACCTCGGCGCCGACTCGACCCTGGTGGGTGCTGCCGAGCTGGCCTTCGACGCCCTGTTCTCCGACCCGCTCCTCGAGCTCTCCCGACGTACCGCCTCCTGACCATCCGCGAGGGAAGGAACGATCGCCATGAGCAACCTGACGCCGACCCCGTCGGACAAGTTCTCCTTCGGCCTGTGGACGGTGGGCTGGCGGGCGCGTGACCCCTTCGGCGACGCCAGCCGCGCCGCCGATGGACCCGGTCGAGTCGGTGCACCGGCTGGCCGAGCTGGGCGCCTACGGGGTCACCTTCCACGACGACGACCTCATCCCCTTCGGCAGCGACGACGCGGCGCGCGACAACCACATCAAGCGGTTCCGGTCGGCTCTCGACGAGACCGGCCTGGTGGTGCCGATGGTGACCACGAACCTGTTCACCCACCCGGTCTTCAAGGACGGCGGCTTCACCTCCAACGACCGGAGCATCCGCCGCTTCGCGATGCGCAAGGTCTTGCGCAACCTCGACCTCGCCGCGGAGCTCGGCGCCCAGACGTACGTCTTCTGGGGCGGTCGCGAAGGGTCCGAGACGGACTCCGCGAAGGACGTTCGGGCCGCGCTGGACCGCTTCCGCGAGGCGCTCGACACGCTGGCGCAGTACGTCGTCGACCGCGGTTACGGCCTGCGCTTCGCACTGGAGCCCAAGCCGAACGAGCCGCGCGGCGACATCCTGCTGCCGACGGTGGGTCACGCCCTGGCGTTCATCTCGACCCTCGACCACGCGGACATGGTCGGGGTGAACCCGGAGGTCGGCCACGAGCAGATGGCCGGACTGAACTTCGTCCACGGGATCGCGCAGGCGCTGTGGCAGGGCAAGCTCTTCCACATCGACCTCAACGGGCAGCACGGGATCAAGTACGACCAGGACCTGGTCTTCGGGCACGGGGACCTGCTCAGCGCGTTCTTCCTGGTCGACCTGCTGGAGAACGGCGGCAGCGCGGACACGCCCGGGGTGCCGGCCTACGACGGCCCTCGGCACTTCGACTACAAGCCGATGCGCACCGAGGACGTCGCCGGGGTGTGGGCGTCGGCTGCGGCCAACATGCGCACGTACCTGCTGCTCAAGGAGCGTGCCGCGGCGTTCCGTGCGGATCCCGAGGTCCAGGCGGCCTTGAAGGCGTCCAAGGTGCCGGAGCTCGCGGTGCCGACGCTGGGTGACGGCGAGACCTATGCCGAGCTGCTGGCCGACACCAGCGCCTACGAGGCGTTCGACGCCGACGCGGTAGCCGCCAAGGGCTACTCGTTCGCCCAGCTCGACCAGCTCGCCGTCGAGCACGTCCTGGGCGCCCGCTGAGCCCGGCAGGGTCGCGCCGGGGTCTGGTCGCGGGGGTCGACTCCTCCACCCAGGCCTGCAAGGTCGTCGTGCGCGACGCGGCCACCGGGGCGCTCGTCCGGATGGGGCGGGCGCCGCATCCCGACGGCACCGAGGTCCACCCGGACGCCTGGTGGGACGCCTTGCAGGTCGCGATGGCCGCGGCCGGTGGCCTCGGCGACGTCGACGCGGTATCGGTCGGCGGCCAGCAGCACGGCATGGTCTGCCTCGACGACGCCGGTGACGTCGTGCGCCCGGCCCTGCTCTGGAACGACGTACGGTCGGCCGGTGCCGCGCAGGACCTCCTCCGCGAGCTCGGCGGGGGGCAGGCCTGGGCGGACGCCGTGGGCGTCGTCCCGGTGGCCGCCATCACGGTCACCAAGCTGCGCTGGCTGGCCGAGCACGAGCCCGACAACGCCGCCCGCACCGCCGCGGTCTGCCTGCCGCACGACTGGCTGACCTGGCGGCTGGCCGGCACCGGCGACCTGTCGCGGCTCGTCACCGACCGCAGCGACGCCAGCGGCACCGGCTACTGGTCGGCGGCGACCGGCGGCTACCGGCCCGACCTGCTGGAGCTCGGCCTCGGTCACGGCGCGCAGGTGCCGACGGTGCTCGGCCCGAGCGAGCCCGCCGGTCGGCACGGCTCGACGTTGCTCGGGCCCGGGGCGGGCGACAACGCAGCGGCCGCCCTCGGGGTCGGTGCCCGGCCGGGTGACGTGGTCGTGTCGATCGGCACGTCGGGCGTCGTGAGTGCCATGGCCGACGTACCGCCGAACGACCCGAGCGGGATCGTCGCGGGCTTCGCCGACGCCACTGGGCGGCACCTGCCGCTCGTCTGCACCCTCAATGCCTCCCGGGTGCTGGACGCCGCAGCGCGGCTGCTCGGTGTCGACCACGCGGGCCTCTCCGAGCTCGCGCTGTCGGCGCCGGCCGGTGCCGACGGCCTGGTGCTCGTCCCCTACCTGGAGGGGGAGCGGACGCCGGACCGCCCCGACGCCACCGGGTCGCTGCACGGTCTGACCCTCGCGACCACGACGCCGGCTCACCTCGCGCGGGCCGCCGTCGAGGGGCTGCTGTGCGGGCTGGCCGACGGTCTCGACGCGTTGCGCGACCAGGGCGCCGAGGTGCGCCGGGTGCTGCTGGTCGGCGGTGGTGCGCAGTCCGAGGCGGTCCGCCGGATCGCACCCGCCGTCCTCGGCTGCCCGGTCGTCGTGCCCACACCGGGCGAGTACGTCGCCGACGGTGCTGCCCGGCAGGCGGCCTGGATGCTGTCCGGCGACACGGAGCCGCCCGGCTGGGAAACCGCTGCGTCTCAGCTGTTCGACGCGGACCCGACCCCCGCGGTGCGGGAGCGCTATGCAGAGGTCCGCGAGATGACTTCGACCCGCGCCGACTGACGAGCTGCTTGTCGGTCACGTCGCGGCGGCATCGCCGGACCGTTCAGGTTTCCCCCCCGATGTCGGTCTGGTAGGCGTCGTAGACGAGGTCGGCTCCTCTCTGCCGATGACGGCTCAGCCGGGCAAGCAGCGTGGTGGCGGACTCGCGGATGCCGTCCACGTCGCCCATCGCCAGGGGCCCGCTCAGGTCGACCAGCACACGTCTGATGATGTCCGTGATCCGGGCATGCTCCGCGGTGAGCCCGGTCACCGAGCTGGACAACCGCGGCGCGGTCGCGAGGATCGAGCGGTAGAGGCCGTCCGTTCCTTCGGTCAGCCGCACATGTTCCCCGAAGTCGGCATCGAGCTCCACGAGGGCGACATTGACCCGTTCCGCCCACGCACCCGAGCGGCCGGTAGCCGGGGCGGCCAGCGCCTGCTCCAGCGCTCGCATGGACTCGAACAGCTCGGCACGGTGCACCCGAAGCGATGCGAAGCCGGGATCGAGCTGACGCTGGACAGGTTCCACGTGCGCCTCCGGAGTCCGGACCTGATCCGATGCTGAGGCACGTCGGCCAGATCGTCCAGCAGTCACTGGCCCTGGTCACCCGCAACGTGGTGGGCTGGGTCACGTGAGCCGTCCCGTCGTACCCCCTGGCTGGCCCCCCGAGGTCCGCCCGCCCGACGCGCCGGGCTGGGAGCGGTCGGCTGCCGCCTGGCTGTTCGACCTGTGCCCGCCCGACTACCGGGCCCACGACGTGCTGCGCCGGCACCCGGTCGTGCTGGCCCGGTTCGCCGTCCACCACGTGCAGGCCGGCATCGAGGCCGCCCGGCAGGGCCTGGGGACCGCGCGAGCCGAGCTGCGGGACGTGGTCGACCCGGAGACGGTGGCGGCGGCCGTTGCCGCCTACGAGCGAGAGGGCGCCCGGCTGGTGGCGGCGGCGCGGGCAGTGGGGCTCGTGGAGGAGGCGCTCCGCGGGCGCCGCTTCGTGGCCCGGCTCTGACCCGACATAGACTCGGACGGTGCTGGAGCAGATCCACGGACCTCGCGACCTGAGGCGCCTCGACCGGGCCCAGCTCGCCGCCCTCGCCGAGGAGATCCGCGACTTCCTCATCTCCTCGGTCTCGCGCACAGGAGGCCACCTCGGCCCCAACCTCGGTGCCGTCGAGCTCACGTTGGCGCTGCACCGCGTCTTCGACTCCCCGCACGACCGGATCCTCTGGGACACCGGCCACCAGGCGTACGTGCACAAGCTGGTCACCGGCAGGGCAGACCGCTTCGACCGGCTGCGCCAGAAGGGCGGCCTGTCCGGCTACCCGAGCCAGGCCGAGTCTGACCACGACGTCATCGAGAACTCCCACGCCTCCACCGCACTGTCCTATGCCGACGGGCTGGCCAAGGCCTTCCAGCTGCGCGGCGAGACCGACCGGCACGTGGTCGCCGTGGTCGGTGACGGGTCGCTGACCGGCGGCATGGCCTGGGAGGCGATCAACAACATCGCCGCGGACCACTCGCGCCGCCTGGTCATCGTCGTGAACGACAACGAGCGGTCGTACGCCCCGACCATCGGCGGCCTGGCCCACCACCTCGCGACGCTGCGCACGACGCGCGGCTACGAGCGGTTCCTGGAGTGGGGCAGGCAGGTACTCGGCCGCACCCCGGTCGTCGGGCCGCCGCTCTTCGATGCCCTGCACGGCATGAAGAAGGGCATCAAGGACATCGTCGCGCCGCAGGGCATGTTCGAGGACCTCGGCCTGAAGTACGTCGGCCCGGTCGACGGCCACGACATCGACGCTGTCGAGCACGCGCTGTCGCGTGCCCGGGGCTTCGGCGGACCCGTCCTCGTGCACTGCATCACCCGCAAGGGCCTCGGTTACAAGTACGCCGAGGAGGACGCTGCCGACAACTTCCACGGGATCGGCGTGATCGATCCCGAGACCGGGCAGCCGATCGCCTCGGCCGGCCCCTCCTGGACCAGTGTGTTCGCCGACGAGATGGTGGCCATCGGACGTGACCGCGAGGACGTCGTCGGCATCACCGCCGCGATGCTCATCCCCGTCGGGCTGGACCGCTTCGCCGCCGAGTTCCCCGACCGGGTGTTCGACGTCGGCATCGCCGAGCAGCACGCGACGACGTCGGCGGCGGGGCTGGCGATCGGCGGCCTGCACCCGGTGGTGGCGGTCTACGCGACCTTCCTCAACCGGGCGTTCGACCAGGTGCTGATGGACGTGGCCCTGCACCGGTGCGGCGTGACCTTCTGCCTGGACCGCTCAGGGGTGACCGGCCCGGACGGGGCGAGCCACCACGGCATGTGGGACATGGCCTTCCTGCAGGTCGTGCCGGGGCTGCGGCTGGCGGCACCACGAGACTCGGTCACCTTGCGCGCGCTGCTGCGCGAGGCCGTCGCGGTGGACGACGCGCCGACCGTCGTGCGGTACCCGACCGGTGCGGTGGGCGCCGACATCGTCGCCGTCGACACCGTCGGCGGGATCGACGTGCTCCGCCGGAGCCCGGACGCGGACGTGCTGCTGGTGTCCGTCGGCTCGATGGCGACGATGTCGCTCGAGGTCGCCGAGCGCTGCGCCCAGCAGGGCATCGGCGTCACGGTGGTCGACCCGCGATGGGTCAAGCCCGTCCCGGAGCAGGTGGTGCGGATGGCCGCCGACCACCGCTGCGTCGTGACCGTCGAGGACGGGGTGCGGGCCGGAGGGGTCGGGGGAGCGGTCGCGCAGGCGCTGCGCGACGCCCGGGTGCCGACGCCGCTGCGCGACTTCGGCATCCCCGAGAGGTTCCTCGACCACGGCACGCGAGCCGAGGTGCTGAGCGACATCGGGCTGACCGCGCAGGACATCGCCCGCGACATCGTGGAGACGGTGGCCAGCCTCGAGGGCCGCCTGGAGCAGCACCCCGTCTCGGACTGACCGCAGGACACCGCCCCCTGGGGCGTCAGTCGCCGTCGCCGTCCGCCAGCGCGCCGCCGAGGCTGCCGTGCCCGGCGCCTCCGTCGGCCAGCGCGGTCGTGTCGATCCAGTCGCCGGAGCCCGTCATCGTCGCGCCCCGGTCCGCGTCGACGGACTCGACCTGCAGCGCGGCCGGCACCCGGCTGTCGCCCTCCAGGTCGTCGATCGGCACGGCGTACCGGTTCCGGCCGGTCGGGCTCGTCTCGTCCATGTGTTCAGCGTGGGCCGGGGAGGAAGCCGGCGCAAGGACCCGGCGGGGACTGCCAGGATCGAGGGTGACCCGGGCGAGCCACCAGGGAGGCACAGTCATGGAGCAGCCGAGATCCTTCGTCGAGCCCTCGCCGCGGAGGGTGCGGGTCCGGCTGGCCGGCGCGGTGGTCGCCGACACCCAGCGCGCCCAGCTGCTGGTGCAGTACGGCCCGGGCGGCCTGCCGACGTACTACATCCCCCTCGGCGACGTCCGCCCCGAGGCGCTCGTCGACGAGGCGCCCGGGCGCGACGGCGGCCTGCGGTGGACGGTCACGACGGGGAGGGCCCGAGCCGAGGCCGGCGCATGGACCCACCCCGACCCGAGCGGCGGCTTCGCGGCTCTCGATGGGCACGTCACGTTCTCGTGGCGCCAGCTGGAGTGGTACGAGGAGGACGAGCGGGTCTGGGTGCATGCCCGTGACCCGTATGCACGAGTCGACACTCTGCGCAGCTCACGGCGGGTGGAGGTCCGGGTCGGCGGCGAGCTCGTCGCGTCGAGCGTGCGGCCGCTGCTGCTGTTCGAGACGCTGCTGCCGGTGCGCTACTACCTACCGTTCGAGGACGTGCAGCGCGACCTGCTGGTGGCGAGCGACCTGGTGACGCAGTGCCCTTACAAGGGGGTGGCGAGGTTCTGGTCGGTCCGCGTCGGTGACACCGTGGAGCCGCACCTGGCCTGGAGCTACCCCGACCCCATCCCGGAGAACCCGAAGATCAAGGACCTGGTCGCGTTCTTCAACGAGCGGGTCGACCTGACCGTCGACGGGGTCGTGCAAGAGCGCCCGGTCACGCCGTGGTCGCAGGTGCCGGCCTTCACGATCGACGGGACCCAGCCCGGCGGGTAGCGGGCGGTTAGGACGACACGGAGCGTACGTCGACCAGGACCCCGACCTTGTCGATCCGGTGCTCCGGGTTGCCCAGGGCATCCGCCCAGAAGTTTCCGGCTGCGTGGTCCTCCGGCGTCGCGCACGTCGACAGGGTGATCATCGGCCGGGTCGCCTGCACGCCGGGCCGCCCGGGCACAGGGGCGGACTGGCTGGCCCGTGACGCCGGGTCGCGGAAGGACACCCGCAAGGTCCGGGTGACCCGGTAGTCGTACACCGTGTCGCCGGCCGTCACGAGGATGTGCTGGCCGGGGCGCAGCTCGGGCAGCCGGCCGAAGGGCCGACCGGCCGTCGTGCGGTGCGCTGTCACGATGAAGTTGCCCACCTCACCAAGCTTGGTGCCGCCTGCGGGGCCGCGTGGACTGGCCGCTCGGCCGGTGTCCTGGATGTGAGTTCCCGGCCGGTCGTCGGCGGTGCCGCGGTAGGGGACCACCCGCAGGCGCTCGAGCCCGATCGCCGGGATGCTCAGCCGCAGCCTGACCGGCCGGGCGGGTGCCGCCACAGGGGGCGCGCCCGCCACCGTGGCGCCGGCCGACGGCGAGACCGTTGGTGCGGCAGAGGGCGAGGGCGCCTGCGACTCCGGCGGGGAGCTGCCGTCGTGGTGGACGAGCGCTCAGCCCGCGGCGGGCCTACCTCCGCACAGCCGGTCAGCGACCCAGCCACCAGCGCGCCAAGGGCCGCCGCGACGGTCACGGCTGCCTGCCCGGACGAGATGGCCATCCCTCACGGTACGCACACGGCGCTGCCCGCTGCCACGACGGCGCGCCTCACGAGCAGACCTCGGCGACGCCGGCGAGCAGGCGGTCGACGTCCTCGTCATCGGTGTAGGGCGCCAGCCCGGCCCGGACCGCACCGGCGTCACCGAGGCCGATCCACCGCGACGCCTCCACGGCGTAGAAGTTCCCGGCCGGCGCATTCACCCCGAGAGTCGCGAGCTTCTCGTAGACCTCCCGCGGCTCCCTGCCGGCCACCGAGAAGAGCAGCGTCGGCGTGTGCCGGCGCGGGTCGGAGTGCAAGGTCACCCGGTCGAGGGTGCGCAGCCCTTTGGCCAGCCGGTCGAAGAGCCGGTCCTCGTGCTCCTCGACGGCGGCCATCGAGGCCACCACCTGGCTCCGACGGTCGCCGCCGTCATCGGCACCGCCGTCGAGCCCGGCGATGAAGTCGACCGTCGCGACGACACCGGCGAGGAGCTCGTAGGGAAGCGTGCCCAGCTCGAACCGCTCGGGGACAGCATCGCTGGAGGGCAGCAGCTTGTCCGGGCGGAGGCGCTCGAGCAGCGCCGGGTAGGCCGCGAGCGCGCCAAGGTGCGGCCCGAAGAACTTGTACGGCGAGCAGGCGAAGAAGTCTGCGCCGGTCGCCAGGACGTCGACCGGGGCGTGCGGGGTGAGGTGCACCCCGTCGACGTAGACCAGTGCTCCGACGGCGTGAGCCGCCGCCGCGATGGCCGGTACGTCGGGACGGGTGCCCAGCAGGTTGGACGCGCCGGTGACGGCGACCAGCCGGGTCCGGTCCGAGAGCAACCCGGTGACCTGCTCGGGCGCCAGCTCTCCCGACGTACGGTCGAAGTCCGCCCAGCGGACAGTGGCGCCGGCCGCCTCCGCCGCCTGCACCCACGGGCGGATGTTGCCGTCGTGGTCGAGCCGGGTCACGACCACCTCGTCGCCGGCGGCCCAGTCCTTCGCGAGGGCACGCGACATGTCGTAGGTGAGCTGGGTCATCGAGCGGCCGAAGACCACACCGCGGGCGTCGGCGCCGAGCAGGTCAGCGATGGCGCCGCGCGCCGCGAGAACCGTGTCGTCGGCCCGCTGCTCGGCGGCCGTGACGGTCCCGCGGTTCGAGATGCCGGAGACCAGCGTCCCGGCGATCGCATCGGCCACCGTTCTCGGCGCCTGTGAACCGCCGGGCCCGTCGAAGTGCGCGATGCCGTGGTCCAGAGCAGGGAAGGCGGCGCGGACACGCGTCACGTCGAGGGCCACGGGCACCATCCTGCCTGGTCCGGGCCGGCCCTGTCAGCGGAAGAGGACCGCCCGCAGGTGCGGCGGCTCGACCGCCTTGTCGCGCAGCACGATCTCGGCCGGGCGGCCACCGTCGACCGCCATCGTGACCTCGTCGGCGGTGAGCAGCACCGGCCGGCTGAACCCGCGCTCCTCCGGCGCGGTGGCGGCGGCGGCCGCCGCTGTGAAGGCCGGGTCGATGCGGGTGAGGTCCAGCCACCCGCGTCGGCGCATCGGGACGGCGGCCGCGCGCATGCCGGTCCCGTCCTGGGCGCCAAGGGCCGTGCGCAAGGTGCGCGACCCGAGCAGGGTCACGACGTCACAGTCACCGATCGGCTTCAGGGTGGTGTTGTCGCGGATGCGCTCCGCGGCGACTGCACCCATCCGCTCCAGGTAGTCGAGCGCCGCGGGCCACCACGGCGACGGGTCGATGCCCGCCGCATCGAAGGCACCCTGCGGCACGACGACGACCTCGTCCGGGTCGGTGCCTGCCCCGACGAAGCCGAGGCCGAGGTCGAGGCTGTCGCCCATGACACGGTGCCGCACCCAGCCGAGGCCCGGGTACAACGGGTGGTCGAGGGGCAGGCCGACCGGCCGGGCCAGGTCCTTGAGATGGTCGGGGTGGGTGTCCGCGGCGATCCGGCGGCCGCGCAGCCAGGCGCGGACGCGGGCCCGCCCGAGGTCGTCCGTGGGGTCCGCGCCGGCGAGCGCCCGGCGCAGCTCCAGCCAGCTCACCTCGACCGGCGTGACACCGCTCAGCAGCAGCCCGTCGTCCAGCGGGACGATGTCCACGTCGTCGAGCACGGACACCGTCAGGGCAAGGCGGCGGAGCTCGAGGGAGTCGGGGGCGCGCATGTATCGAACGTACCCATGCGACCCCCCTCGGCTACTCGGCCGCCAGGGTGAGATTTGCTCACGCTCGGTGACGAGGGGTCTCGCGTCCAGCGTGGAGCGACTTTCAGGCGGTCACCCGGCGTCGCCGACGCGTCTCCCTCCCACCGGCGGAGCGAGTGGGGGAGGTACGCCGCGCCGGGGCCGCGCTGGGCCGCCTGGTCGCCGCTGTTGGAGATCGCGCAGGTGCGCAGCGACAGGCAGCCGCAGCCGATGCACGAGTCGAGCCCGTCCCGCAGCGCCTGCAGCCCCGCGATCTGGTCGTCGAGCCGCGACCGCCAGCCGCGGGAGAGACGTGCCCAGTCGGCCTTGGTCGGGGTCCGGCGCTCGGGGAGCGTCGCCAGGGCGGCGGAGACCTCGTCCAGGGAGAGCCCGATGTTCCGCGCGGCCCGGATGAAGGCGAGCCGGCGCAGCACGCTGCGGGCGTACCGCCGCTGACCGCCACCGGTGCGGGTGGCCGAGATGAGCCCGAGGCGCTCGTAGAAGCGCAGCGCCGACGGCGCGAAGCCGCTCCGGCCCGCCACCGCCCCCACCGTCAGAACGTCTGTGGTGTCCATCCGTGGTTCCTCCGCGAGATCCCTTGACTTGAAGTGAACTTCATATATCAGGATGCCGTGGACGACACCATCGGACAAGGAGCACCACCATGCCCGTCGCACTGATCACCGGCGCCTCTCGCGGGTTCGGCCGCGCCCTGGCGCACGAGCGGGCCGTCGCGGCTGGTCTCTCGTCGTCGACGCGCGCGGTGTCGACGACCTCCAGGCGGCGACCGACGGACTCGACCCGGCCCGGACGGCGGTGCTTCCCGGCGACGTCACCGACCCGGCGCACCGCCAGGACCTGGTGGACGCGGCGCACGGCCTCGGCGGACCGGACCTGCTCGTCAACAACGCGAGCCATCTCGGTCCGAGCCCCCAGCCTCGGCTGGCCGACTACGCCCTGGACGAGCTCGAGCGGGTCTACGACGTCGACGTCCTCGCGCCGCAGGACCTGTTGCGCCGGGCGTGCCCGCACTGGTGGCACGGCGAGGAGTTGTCGTCAACGTCAGCAGCGACGCAGCGGTGGAGGCCTACGACGGGTGGGGAGGCTACGGGTCGGCCAAGGCTGCGCTCGACCACCTCACGGCGGTTCTCGCGGTGGAGGAGCCGGCCATCCGGGCCTACGCGTTCGACCCGGGCGACATGCGCACCGACATGGCCGCCCGGGCGTTCCCGGACGAGGACATCTCGCACCGCGCCGAGCCCGCCACCGTGGTCCCGGCCCTGCTGCGGCTGCTCGACGAGCGGCCACCGAGCGGGCGGTACCTCGCGAGCCGAGCTCGCGGCGCTGCAGGGCGCCCGGTGAGCAGCGGAACAGACGGCGCCCCTCGACGTCCGGTCACACCCATCGGCCGACCTGCCGATGCGTCAGCCACCGAGCCGCCCGAGGCGCACGGGACTGCGCGCGACGGTGTGCGGCTGCTGGTCGCGACGCCGTCGGGGCTGTCGCACACCCGGTTCCGCGACCTTGCCGGCTTCCTGTCACCGGGCGACTGCCTCGTCGTCAACGTTTCCGCCACGGTGGCCGCGGCGGTGGACGGTCGACGGGTCGGCGCCCCCATCACGGTGCACTTCGCGACCGGCTTGCCCGACGGCACCTGGGTGGTCGAGCTGCGGCCCGGCCGGCGGGCGGACGGACCGGTGACCGACGTGAGGACGGGCGAGGTGGTGGACCTGCCCTCCGGCCGGCTGCACGTCGTCGAGCCCTACCCGGGGCGACCACGACGGCGACGTGCCGCGGACCTGGCGCGCCCGGGTGGTCGTCGGCGGTTGCGTCCTCGCGTACCTCGAGGAGCACGGGCGCCCGATCGCCTACGCGTACGTGCCGGACGACTGGCCGCTCTCGGCTACCAGACCGTCTTCGCCCGCGAGCCCGGCAGCGCCGAGATGCCGAGCGCCGCGCGGCCGTTCAGCACCGAGCTGGTGACCGACCTGGTCGCCAGCGGGGTCGCCGTCGCTGCCGTCACGCTGCACACCGGCCTGTCGTCGGCGGAGTCCGGCGAGCCGCCGTTGCCGGAGCGCTTCGAGGTGCCGGCCGCGACGGCCCGGCTGGTCAACGCGACGCGGGTGGCCGGTGGGCGCGTGGTGGCCGTCGGGCACGACGGTGACCCGCGCGCTGGAGACGGTGGCGGGTCCGGACGGACCGTCCGGCCCGGCTCCGGCTGGACCGAGCTCGTCCTCGGCCCGCGACCGGCCGGCCCGCGTCGTCGACGGGCTGGTCACCGGGTGGCACGCCCCCGGGGCGTCGCACCTCCGGCTGCTCGAGGCGGTCGCCGGGCCGCACCTGGTGGCCGCGCCTACGCCGCCGCCCGCTGAGCACGGCTACCGCTGGCACGAGTTCGGCGACAGCGCCCTGCTGCTGCCGTAGCGGGCAAAGCGGGCCTGTGGTGTGATATCGGACACAGGGTTTTCGGCACTTGCCGCTTCCGGGAGGCCACCATGATCCCCGTCCGACCGATCCGTGCCTCCGTCGTGGCCGCCGTGCTGCTCGCCACCGGTCTGCCCTCCGCGGTCGTCGCCGCGGCCGCCGACGGCGATGCCCTCGCTGCCTCCGAGGCCGCCGCCGGCCTGGCGACCACTCCCGGAGAGCTGACGGAGACATCGCGGCTGGCCGACCGGCGGTCGCTGGTGGTCGGCGACCGGGCCTACGCCATGAGCACCGCCGACTCGCTGTACCCGGCTGCCGGCTGGCACATCCGGGGCGAGATGGGTGGCGTGTGGACGCCGCCGATCAAGCTGGTCGACGGCATCTGGTTCCGGCTCGCCGACGAGTGGCTCGGTGACCCGGACGGTGCGCGCGGCCACCAAGACGACCGTCGGCTGGGGCTACACCAGCACCTCCTCTCGCGCGGGTGGACCGGGTCGCGGTGGAGCGCACCGACTTCGTGCCCGACGGCACCAGGGCGACGCTGGTCGGTCTCACCCTCACCGCGCCGCAGCCGCGGACAGTTCCGGTGGCCCTCGACGCCCACTCCGAGCTCATGTCCGCGTACCCCTGGGGCTGGACCACGCCGAACGCCGGGACGTTCAACCTGCAGGACACCGGCGCTTACGACCCGGTCGCTGGTGTTCCGCGAGACCGGCACGCCACCCGTCGAGAACGCGTCGGCACACGACTGGGCCGCGCTGGTGGCGGGCGACCGAACGCCGCAGGTCCCACGCGCTCGGCCCGACCACCGCGGCCACAGGACCCAGCCGTGGTCTGCCCCGCCGACGGCCCGGCGCCGCACGACGTGCGACGACGGTGCCTTCGGGAAGGGCACCGGCGGGCAGCTGCGCTGGCAGGTCCAGCTCATCCGCGAGCCAGCCGACCACGCTGTGGTTCGCCGTGGCCGGCTCGGACAAGGGCGTGGCGGCTGCCCGCGCAGAGCTCACCAAGGCGCTGGCCGACCCGGAAGAAGCGCTGGCGGACAAGGTCGCGTCCCGCGAGGCGCTCGCCGCGCACACCCAGGTCGACCTGCCCGGCGACCCGCTGCTCGAGCAGAGCATCGCGTGGAGCAAGCAGAACCTCGCGGACTCCGTGCAGGAGGTGCACGACCTGCAGCTGCGCCGGTGGAGGAGGGCAGCGAGTTCCCAGCCCGGAGGGGACGCTGGAGGAGGCGCGGTGGCTCGGCGCGGGTTGGCCCGACTACCCGTGGCTGTTCGGGACCGACGGCGAGTACACCGCGTTCGCCAGCGTGGCCATGGGCCAGTTCGGTGAATCAAGGCGCACCTTCGGGCGCTGCGCGACGTCAGCGTTGTCGTCAACGGCGACAGCGGCAAGGTCGTCCACGAGGTGATGCCGGACGGCTCCATCTACTACGGCACGCTCGACTCGGCCGGCAACACCGACGAGACCTCGAAGTTCCCCAGCGCGGTCGCCCTCGTCTGGCGCTGGACCGGCGACGACGACTTCCGGGACGACCTCTACGACTTCGCGGTGAGCAACATGGAGTACGTCGTCAACCGCGCTGGACGCCGACGATGACGGCTGGCCGAGGGCCTCGGCAACGTGGAACGCTCCGGCATGGGTGAGGAGAAGCTCGACAACACCGTCTACACAATCCGAGGCCTGCGCGACCTTGCCGACATGGCCCGCAGCAAGGGCGATGCGGCCACCGCTGACCGGGCGTCGGAGCGGGCGGCGGCGCTCGAGGAGGCGTTCGAGCAGACCTGGTGGTACGGCGACGACACCGACCAGTACGCCGACTCGATCGACTAACTGGCGAATGACGAGAACGACAACACGAAGATCCTGCAGCGGCACTGGATCGGGGTCACCCCGATGGACGCCGAGCTGGTCCGCCCCGTCGCGGCGCCCCGCCCGCCGGCCGCCGACGAGCACGGCCAGCTCGGCCTGGCGAAGCGGCAGGAGCCGTGCTACTCCGGGGAGTTCGGCTTGTTCCACACCGGCACCGGCCCCACCTCCGCACCGGAGGGCAACCCCGGGCCGTCCTGCGACTCCGTGGTCTCCACGGTGAGGAGCGAGCGGTCCGCTTCTCGCTCAACACCGGGATCATGGCCGTCGCGGAGGGCAACTTCGGCCGGCTGGGCGCCGGTCAGCAGCAGCGGTACACGACGGGCAACGCGCGCATCCAGCTCGACCCGACCGTGTGGGAGATGCCGGGCGCCATGCCGGAGATCGCGCCGAGCCCGGACTTCCCGGCCAACATCGGCCGGCCGCTCTCGACCGGTCGATGGTGCTGCAGGCCTGGGGCACTTACGGGACGCTCTGGCCGGTCGTGCACCACCAGCTCGGCGTGAGTCCGGACCTGGGCCGCGGTGATATCGCCGTCGTCCCGCAGGTGCCGGACGGGCAGCAGGAGGTCTCCGGCGAGAACATCCGGCTGGGGAGCGGTGCCGTGGACGTCTCGGCCGCCAGGAGCGCGTCACAGCTGAGGACCGTCGTCGACCGCCACCTGAGTACGCACCTGACGATCGGCCACGTCCTGCCGGCGGGCAGCCAGGTGACCGCCGTGACGCTCGACGGAGTGCCGGTCCCGGCAGAGGACTATGACATCCGGGACACCGCCCGCGGTCGCGACGTCGTCGTCGATGCGGGCACGGGCACCGGCTCGAGCACCCTGGTGGTCACCATCGGCTGAGTGGTACATCTCAGGTGAATGGGTCCCGGAGAAGGGAGCAGCCATGGCCAGCATCGGGCAGCCATTCACCTGTGGGATCTGGACGGTGCGGGACGGCAGCGAAGAGGAGTTCGTGGCGCGGTGGACCGCGCTCGTCGCTCCGCCGAGGGGGTGCCTGGCTCGGAGACCTTCCTGCTGATCCAGGACCGCGCGGATGCGCATCGGTTCATCTCGTTCGGCACGTGGGCGGACTGGGCGGCGGTGGACACCTGGCGAGAGAGTGAGGCGTTCGCCGGAGCGATGCGTGCCTGCCGGGAGCTCTGCGACGACTTCCGACCGAACGACTCCACACTCCGGGTCGCCGCGGGCGCCTAAGGAGCGGGCAGGCTGGCGACGCCCGGGGCCAGGAACCGCTTGCCGGTCACGCGCTCGGAGACGCCCTCGCGGTCGAGGTACGGCGTGATGCCGCCCAGGTGGAACGGCCAGCCGGCGCCGAGCATCATGCACAGGTCGATGTCCTGGCGCCTCGGCCACGACGCCCTCGTCGAGCATCAGCCGGATCTCCTCGGCCGAGCGCGTCGAGCGCCCGGTCGCGCACCTGCTCCTCGGTCAGCGGTGGCGCCGCCGCTGCTCGAACATCGCGGCGACCTCCGGGTCGACCTCGGGGTCGAGCCGTCCGCACGTAGAAGCCGGTCTTGCCCGCCTCGACGACCCGGCCGAGGTTCTCCGAGACGTAGAACCGGTCCGGGAACGCCTCGTGCAGCGTCTCGGACACGTGCAGCGCGACGGCCGGGCCGACCAGCTGCGAGCAGCACGAGCGGGCGACATCGGCAGGCCGAGCGGCTCCAGCGCCGCGTCGGCGACCTCGAACGGCGTGCCCTCGTCGATCGCGCCGTGGTGACCTCGCCGAGGAAGCGGGTGAGCAGCCGGTTGACGACGAACGCCGGGGCGTCCTTGACCAGCACGCACGACTTCTTCAGCGCCTTGCCGACGGCGAAGGCGGTGGCCAGCGTCGCGTCGTCGGTCTTCTCGGCGCGCACGATCTCCAGCAGCGGCAGGATCGCGACCGGGTTGAAGAAGTGGAAGCCGACGACCCGCTCGGGGTGCTGCGAGCTCGGCGGCCATCTCGGTGACCGACAGCGACGAGGTGTTGGTCGCCAGCACGCACTCCGGCGAGACGACCGCCTCGACCTCGGCGAACACCTGCTGCTTGACCTCGATCTCCTCGAAGACGGCCTCGATGACGAAGTCGGCGTCGGAGAAGGCCTCCTTGCCAGTCGAGCCGGTGACCAGGCCCTTGAGGCGGTTGGCCTTGTCGGCGTTGACGCGGCCCTTGGCGAGCAGCTTGTCGACCTCGCCGTGGACGTAGCCGACGCCCTTGTCGACGCGCTCCTGGTCGAGGTCGGTCATGCACGACCGGCACCTCGAGCCGCTGCGCGAACAGCAGCGCCAGCTGGCGCGGCCATCAGCCCGGCGCCGACGACGCCGACCTTGGTGACCGTGCGGGCGAGCGCCTTGTCCGGCGCGCCGACGGGCCGCTTGGCCCGCTTCTGCACCAGGTCGAAGGCGTAGAGGCCGGCGCGCAGCTCCTCGCCCATGACGAGGTCGGCGAGCGCCTCGTCCTCGGCGGCGATGCCGTCGTCGACGACGCCGTCGCGGCCAGCGCGATGAGGTCCAGCGCGCGGTACGGCGCGGGGCCGCGCCGTGCACCTTGCTGTCGGCGAAGGCCCGGCCGCGGGCGACGGCCGCGTCCCAGGCGTCGCCCGCGGTCGACCTCGGGGCGCTCGACCGTCGATCTCGCCGCTGAGCACGGCTGCGCACCCAGGCGAGCGACTGCTCGAGGAAGTCGGCCGGCTCGAACATCGCGTCGGCGATGCCGAGCTCGAAGGCCTGCGGGCCCTTGAGCATGCGGTTCTGGTTGAGCGCGTTCTCGATGATCACCTTGACCGCGCCGTCGGCGCCGATCAGGTTCGGCAGCAGCTGGCGTGCCGCCCCAGCCGGGGACCAGGCCGAGGAAGCACTCGGGCAGCGCGAAGCGCGGGCACGCCGGAGGAGATGGTGCGGTAGTGGCAGTGCAGGGCGATCTCGAGGCCGCCGCCCATCGCCGCGCCGTTGACGAACGCGAAGGTCGGGACCGGCGAGTCCGCAGCCGGCGGAAGACGCGGTGGCCCAGCCGGCCGATGGCTCGAGCGCCTGCTCGCGTCGGTGCCACCGGAGCTGCACGCCCTTGAGGTCGGCGCCGACGGCGAAGATGAACGGCTTGCCGGTGACGGCGATCGCGCGACGTCGGTCTGCGCGCCGCGACCTCGTCGAGCGCGGCGTCGAGGTTGGCCAGGCCCTGCGGGCCGAACGTCGTCGGCTTGGTGTGGTCGAAGCCGTTGTCCAGCGTGAGCAGCGCGACCGCGCCGCCGCCCGCGGCAGGTCGAGGTAGCGGACGGGCGCCCGGGTGACGACCTCGTCGGGGAACAGCTCGGCGTCCGTCGTCAGCTCACGTCGCTGTCAGCCTTCGCTCCGTCCGGTCGAGTGCGGGTTCTCCCAGATGACCGTGCCGCCCATGCCGAAGCCGACGCACATGGCGGTCAGGCCGTAGCGGACGTCGGGGTGCTCCTCGAACTGGCGGGCCAGCTGGGTCATCAGCCGCACGCCGGAGGAGGCCAGCGGGTGGCCGAGGGCGATCGCGCCGCCGTACGGGTTGACGCGCGGGTCGTCGTCGGCGATGCCGAAGTGGTCGAGGAACGCCAGCACCTGGACGGCGAACGCCTCGTTGAGCTCGAACAGCCCGATGTCGTCGATGGTCAGACCGGCCTTGGCGCAGCGCCTTCTCGGTCGAGGGGATCGGGCCGACGCCCATGACCTCGGGCTCGACGCCGGCGAAGCGCGTAGGCGACCAGCCGCATCCGCACCGGCAGGCCGAGCTCGTCGGCGACCTCCTCGGCGGCGAGCGAGGCAGGCGGTGGCGCCGTCGTTGAGGCCGGCGGCGTTGCCGGCGGTGACCCGGCCGTGCGGGCGGAACGGCGTCTTCAGCGCGGCGAGGTCCTCCAGCGTCGTGCCGGGCCGCGGCGGCTCGTCGTCGCGTCGCCAGCCCCCAGCCGCTCTCGACCGAGCGGGTGGCGATCGGCGACCAGGTCGGGCTGGATCTTGCCGTTGGCGTACGCCTTGGCGACCTTCTCCTGGCTGGCGACCGGCGAACGCGTCGGCGCGCTCCTTGGTGAGGTGCGGGAAGCGGTCGTGCAGGTTCTCGGCGGTCGAGCCCATGACCAGCGCGGACGGGTCGACCAGCTTCTCGGCGAGGAAGCGCGGGTTCGGGTCGACGCCCTCGCCCATCGGGTGGCGGCCCATGTGCTCGACGCCGCCGGCGATCGCGACGTCGTACGCGCCGAAGGCGATGCCGCCGGCGACGGTGGTCACGGCGGTCATCGCGCCGGCGCACATGCGGTCGATCGAGTAGCCCGGGCACGGACTTCGGCAGCCCGGCGAGCAGCGCGGCGGTGCGGCCGATGGTCAGGCCCTGGTCGCCGATCTGGGTGGTCGCGGCGATGGCCACCTCGTCGATCGCGCTCGGGCGGCAGCGTCGGGTTGCGGCGCAGCAGCTCGCGGATGCACCGGATCGACGAGGTCGTCGGCGCGGGTCTCGGCGTACATGCCCTTGGCGCCCGCCTTGCCGAACGGGGTGCGGACGCCGTCGACGAAGACGACGTCACGGACCTGCCTGGATGGTCTGGGCACGAGGGCTCCTCGGGGGCGGGGCTGTCAGGGTGCGCGGGTGGCTGACCACCCGCAATGCTACTCGTGGGTAACAACGACCGCCAACCGGCCCGGTCACGCAGGTAGGTAACCTGTCCGGCGCTCGAGGCACCTGTCCGTTTCGTGGGGAACTGTCGTGAGGAAGTTCCAGGCCGCAATGACCGCACCTGCCTGCACGTCCGCAGACGTCGTCGCCGCCGCCGGCGGCGACGAAGAAGCCTTCGCCAGGCTCTTCCGCGAGTGCCAGCCACTGGTCCTGCGCTACCTGCGCACGCTGGCCCGCGAGGCGCACGAGGACCTGGCCGCCGACACCTGGCTGCAGGTGGTGCGCGGGATCAGCACGTTCCGCGGCGACGTCCCAGCGTTCCGTTCGTGGCTGTTCACCATCGCCCATCATCGCTACGTCGACCACGTCCGCGGCACGCTGCGCCGGCCACCGGTCCTCGACGAGACACATGCGCCGGACCTGCCGGCCGACCGGCAGGTGGAGGACCAGGTCGAGGAGGTCGGTCTCGACCGAGGCGGCCCTGGACATAATCGGATTGCTCCCGCCGGACCAGGCCGAGGTGCTGGTGCTCCGGGTGGTCGCCGACCTCGACGTCGCCGCCACCGCAGCCGTGGTCGGCAAGTCGCGAGGTGCGGTCCGGGTCCTGGCACACCGCGGGCTGAAGCGTCTCGGGAGCATCCTCGACGCTGCCGGGCGGCAGCAGCCGGTCGCGGGTGTAACGCGACGCGGCGTCCCGACGGTCACAGGGGAGTCATGATCAAGCACATCGCGCGTGGAACGAGCGACCCGAGGGTGGCCGCGATCCTGGCCGCCGCCGCTGCCCCTGCCGAGCGGCCGGTGCCCGGGGAGGCCCACGCCCTCGCCGCATTCCGCCGCGCCATGGCCACACCCCCTGCCCCCACGAGGAGCCGCATGCAGACCCGCACCACCGCCGCAAAGCTGGCCGCCGCTTCCGGCCTCAGTGCCCTGTCCCTGGTCGGCGGCGGGTACGCCGTCGCCGCGACCGACACGCTGCCAGGCGCCGCCGCCCAGGCCGCTTTCGAGGCCGTCGGCGTGACCGTCGGCACCAACGACGATGCCGCACCGGCCGCGGAGGCCAGCTCCACACGCGGCGGCAGCGCCACCGCCACCGCGGAGAACGGGACGTCGCCGGAGACCGCCCCGACCGCGGCCGACGCCGCAGCGCACGGCCAGGCAGTGGCCGAGCTGGCGACGACCACCACCCTCACCGGTGCCGACAAGGGCGATGCCGTCTCCGACCTGGCCTCGTCCACGGCGCAGGCCGACGAGACGGCCGAGCCGAGCGACACGGCGCCCGACGACGCCTCAGCCACCGGCCGGGACACCGCCGCGGAGCACAGCGGTGGCGCCTCGTCGGCCGGTGCCGGCAACGCCGACCGGACGGAGACCACGACCCCGTAGGAGCGTGGCGCGACGTCTCACGGCCGGCCGGCCTCCCGTTGTCCGGCCGGCCGTGTCAGGTCAGTGTCACGTCGCGGTGCCGGCCCAGGACATCACGACGATCGGGCGCGGCACCGAAGGGTGCTGGCGCATCAGCTCCTCGACCTCAGGGCGGCGGTCGACCGGCAGGCAGAGCTGGCGGCGGGTGAAGTCCACCCACGCGTCGAGTAGGGCGCCGGTGCGGACCTGTGGCTGCCGGATGACGGTGGTGACCTGCGGCTCGATCCCGGCCTCGCGCAGCACCTCGACCGCGAGCTCCGCCGTCGGCCCGGCCGGCCGCCGCTGGTGGTGGACCGCCTCCCACATGGGGCCGAGACGCACCAGGGGATGGGTCGCGGTCAGCTCGACGACCACCAGCGCGCGCGCGTGCGACGTCAGCGCCGTCACGAAGGGCACCACGTCGCCGATGTTGTAGAGGACGTGTGCGCAGACGACGACGTCACACACCGGCACCTGCTCGGCGACGTCGGGCCACGGACCCTCGTACGTCGTGACGGGGACCCCACGGTCGTCCGCCGACTCCTCCAGGGCCCGCAGCATCGAGGGCTGCGCGTCGACGGCGTGCAGGTGGCCGACCGCCCCGGCGAGGCGCAGGCTCGCCGCTCCCGCCCCCGCGCCGACGTCGAGGACGCTGCCGCCCGTCGGGAGGGCGGCCCGGGCCAGGTCGGCCAGCGGTGACGGGACGTCGTCCTGGACGGGGAACAGCTCGGGCGGGAACCCCCACGGCGACTCGGGAGCCGCGGCGAGGATCGCCGGGTCGATCTCCCAGGACGCGAGCTCGGCGGCCCAGCGTTCGGCGGCGCTCACACCGTAGCCAGGTGCTTGAGCGCCTCGCGGCGGGAGAGCGCGCTCATGCGGTCGCCACGGCTCGCGACGAACGCGCGCACCCAGTCGGGGTCGCTGCGCGCATGCTGACGCAGCGCCCACCCGATCGCCTTGCGCAGGAAGAAGTCCGGGTCGTCAAGATTGGCATCGATCGCCTCCTCAAGGATGTCGAGGTCGGTGCGTTCCTTGGCGCCGAGCTGGCAGATCACGGCCGTCCGGCGCAGCCACCTGTCCGGGTCGGTGGCCCAGTCCCGGACCACGGGTGCCGTCGCGGCGTGGTCGGTCAGCAAGGCGGGCCCGACGAGGTGCGCGGCGACGTCGTCGACCAGGTCCCACCAGGCACCCGTGCGCACGAGGTGCGCGTAGAGCGGCAGCAGGTCGCCGTTCCGGTACGCGCCGTAGCGAGGGTGCCTGGCGAGCGCGACGGCCGCGTACCTCTCCTCGCGACGGCCGGCCTCGTCCCACAGGGCTGTGACCGTCTGCTGCCACGTCCCGAGGTCCTCGAGCCGGTGCGCGTCGAACGCGGCTCGGAAGATGTGCCTGGCCGCCGGCGCCGCCACCCCGTAGAACGGCATGGCGGACTTCATGTACGCCTGCATGGCCGCTGCCTTGGCCGGGTCGCCCGCGTCCGCCAGCCCGCGGCGAACATCGTCGATCAGCGCTCGGTCGGCGGGCACGCCGTCACGGTAGCGACTGCCGACGCCGGCGGCGGTTGGTCGCCCTGGATCCCGTTCCGGCTACGGTCGACGCCCGTGACAACGTCCCCGCACCGCGCTCCGTTGGTCGTGCTCGGGTCCGGTCCGGCGGGGCTGGCCGCCGCCTGGCAGGCCGCCCGGCGCGGCCACCAGGTCACCGTGCTCGAACGGGCCGACCGGGTGGGCGGACTCGCCGGGTCCTTCGAGGTCGACGGCGTGCGGGTCGACCACGGCAGCCACCGGCTGCACCCCGCGACCCCGCCCGCGCTGCTGGCGGACCTGCGTGAGCTGCTCGGCGACGACCTGCAGACCCGGCCGCGCAACGGCCGGCTGCGCGTCGCCGGGACCTGGATCGGCTTCCCGCTGCGGCCGGTCGAGCTGCTGCGGGCGTTGCCACCGGGCACCACCGCCCGGATCGGCGCCGAGGCGCTGACCGCTCCGGTCGCGCCGCCGGGAGGAGCCGTCCTTCGCCGCGACGCTGCGCAAGGGCCTCGGCCCGACGCTCTACCGGGAGATGTACGCGCCCTACGCCGAGAAGCTGTGGGGCCTGCCCGGGGAGCGCGATCTCGGCCGACCAGGCCGCCAAGCGGGTCACGGCGGACACGCCGTGGAAGGTCGCGTCCCGCGTGCTGCGCATCGACCGCTCTGCCCGGGCCGGGCAGGGCCGGGTCTTCCACTACCCGCGGCGCGGCTTCGGCCAGATCGTCGAGGCCGTGGCGGACGCCGCGGTGGCCGCCGGCGCGACGATCAGGCTGGGGGCGGAGGTGACCGGGGTCGAGCACCGGCCCGACGGCGTGGTGGTGACCACCCGGTCCGGCGACCCGATCGAGGCCGCCCACGCGTTCTCCACCGTCCCGCTGCCGGTGCTCTCCCGGCTGTGCTCGCCCGGCCCGGGCGCCGACGTGCTCGAGTCGTCGGCCCGGCTGCGGTTCCGCGCGATGGTCCTCGTCTACCTCGTGCACCACGCCGATCGAGGGGCTGGCGGGCGCTGGACGACGTACGACGCCCACTACCTGCCGGGGCCGGAGACGCCGGTCACCCGGCTCTCCGAGCCGGCCAACTACCGGGTGAGCGCCGACGACCCGGCCGACCGCAGCGTGGTGTGCGCCGAGATCCCGTGCGCGATCGGTGACCCGGTGTGGACGGCATCCGAGGACGAGCTCGCGGCGGTCGTCGACGACGCGTTGCGGGTCACCGGCCTGCCGCCCGTACGTCGGGGAGCCGTCGTCGTGAAGCGACTGCCCCACGTGTACCCGGTCTACGAGCCGGGCTACGAGGCGCACCTGGCCGGGCTGGACGGCTGGGCCGGGTCACTGCCGCGGGTGACGACCTTCGGCCGGCTCGGGCTCTTCGCCCACGACAACACCCACCACGCCCTGGCGATGGCCTACGACGCGGTGGCGGCGCTGCGGCCCGACGGCTCGAGGGACGAGTCGGCGTGGGCCGCCGCCCGGGCCCGGTTCGCCGACCACGTCGTGGAGGACTGAGCCGCGGTGGGGTCGTTCAGCTCGCGGTGCACCGCCGGCAGGACCCGGCGCAGGTAGCGACCGAGCCGGACGAAGCTGGTGCCCGACTCGCGGAAGGCGTAGGTGATGGGGACCTCGGCGTAGCCGTAGCCCTTGCCGAGCAGGTCCAGCGTCAGCACCTGCGCGTAGTTGTAGTCGTGCACGACCTCGCCGTCGGCGGCAGCGGCGGGGGAGAAGGCCCGGAAGCCGCTCTGGCCGTCGGTGAGGTCGGGCCGGCGCGCCGTCCAGCGCACCCATCGGGTCAGCACCCGGTTGCCGAGCCGACGGTGCGGCAGCATCCGCCGGATGTCGCCGGTGAACCGCGAGCCGACGACGTAGTCGGCCGAGCCGTCGAGCACCGGGGCGACGACGATCGGGATGTCCTCGGGGAAGTACTCGCCGTCCGCGTCGAGGTAGACGACGGCGGCCGGTGCAAGGGCGCTCGCCTCGGCCAGGCCCCGGCGCACGGCGGCGCCGAGGCCGAGGTTGCGCGGCTGCGCCAGGACGGTGGCCCCGGCGTCGGCGGCCTCGCGGGCCGAGCCGTCGGTCGACCCGTCGTCCACGACGAGCACCTGGACCGGCCGGCCGTGGACGGTCCGCGGAACGCGCGAGACCACGTCCCCGACGGCGCCCTCCTCGTCATGGACCGGGATCATCACCACCACCGGTGCGTCCGCGGCCACCGGCAGCGGGGCCGGCCGGGCGGGCACCGGCCGAGGGAGCCGCAGCCGGCCCCAGAACCCGGGCGCCGGCACGACCAGCGCGACGCCGCCGACCGCCAGCGCGTACGCCGTCTTCACGGCGTGGGTCGTCAGCGCGACCGCGAACGCAGGTCCGGGCGGCACGCCGACGCCGACCATGGCCGCGGTCGCCACCGCCTCGTACGTCCCGAAGCCTCCCGGCGTCACCGCCACCGCCTGGGCAGCGATGGTCACGGCCGTCACGCCGACCGCCTCGGCCGGGGAGAGGGTCACGCCGGCGACGCGGGCGACCTCCCAGACGACGGCGGCCTCGAGAACCCAGGCGACGACCGCGGCCGCGCCGACCGCGGCGCCGGGCAGCCGGACGGCGCCCGGGTGGCGGCGGGACCACCCCACGCCGAGCGCCAGCACCGTCAGGACGGCGACTGCCGCCGCGAGGACTCCGACGGTGCCGGCCGCGTCGACCAGCAGCGCCGGCGCCACCAGGAGCGCGAGACCGAGCACGGCCAGCAGGTCGGCGCCGCGCAGCGACACCGTCGAGGCGGTCGCCGGGCCCCAGCCGATCGCTGTGCGCCGGGCGACGCTGGCCGGACGCAGGGCCTCGCCGAGGCGCAGCGGCAGGACGTGGTTGCCGAGCAGCGACACGTGCAGCGCCGCCCATGCCTGGCCGGCCGGCAGGGCGGGCAGCACCCGCCGCCAGGCCCAGGTCCGCAGCCCGAAGGCCGCGGCGTAGGCCGCGAGGGCCGCCGCCAGGCCGACCGGGTCGCGCCCGAGCGCTCCGGCCACCCGCGCCAGGTCCTCCCCGCGCACCGCTCCCGCCAGGTAGGTCACGGCCCAGACCAGGGCGAGCAGTCCGAGCACCGTCCGGGCAGCCCGCAGCAGCGGTCGCGCGGTGGCCGGGACAGGGCGCACGGCGGGCTCCTTCGACGGTGGTGGGGGGACCCAGGTCGTGCGCCCCGCGCGACCCCCCTTGCCATCGGGTAGTTGGTTAGGCTTACCTTACCTGCGACACGTTGCTGGCTCGAAGCAGGAGGGTGATCGGTGGCCGTCGTCGTGACCGGGTCGGAGGGCTTCGTCGGCAGCGCCCTGGTCACCGAGCTGGCCGCCCGCGGTCGCCAGGTCGTCGGAGTCGACCGCCGGCCCGTCCTGGTCAGGACGCGACCGGCCGGCTCGGCCACCTGGTCCTCACCGGCGACCTGCTGCACCGCGACGAGCTCGTCGACGTGGCCCTGGACACCGCCGAGGCGGTCGTCCACCTCGCCGGCTGCCCGGGGGTGCGCGACGACTCGACCGACGTCGAGCGCCGCCGGCACCGGGACAACGTGCTGGCCACCGCCCGCGTCCTCGCTGCGGTCCCCGCCCACGTGCCGGTCGTCGTCGCCTCGTCGTCCTCGGTCTACGGCGGCAGCCGCGGTCGGCCCAGCCGTGAGGGCGACCCGCTGGCGCCCCGCGGTGGGTACGCCCGCAGCAAGACGGCGGTCGAGGCGCTGTGCGCCCGCCGCGCGGCCGCCGGCGGCCGGGTCATCGTGGTGCGCCCGTTCACCGTCGTCGGCGAGGGCCAGCGGCCCGACATGGCCGTCGCGCGCTGGCTCGCGGCCGCCCGCGCCGGCCGGGCGCTGCCGGTCTACGGGTCGCTGGAGCGGACCCGCGACCTCACCGACGTCCGCGACGTCGCCACCGTGCTGGCGACGCTCGCCGAGGCCGATCGACCCACGCCCGGGGTGCTCAACCTCGGCACCGGCCGCCCGCACACGCTGGCCGAGGTGGTCGCCGCCGTCGGGGCCGCCACCGGCACCGAGCCGCGCACCGAGGTCCGGCCGGCCGCCGACGTCGAGCCGGCCGACACGTGGGCCGACACCGCGCTTGCTGGAGTCGGTCGTCGGGTTCGTGCCGCGCACCGACCTGGCCGACGTCGTCGCCCGGCAGGCCGCCGCGTCGTCCGTCCCCGCGGCACTGGCGGTCGGCGCATGAGGCGGCAGCTCGCGATCGCGCTCGTTGTCGCCGCGCTCGCGGCCCTGCTCGCCGCCGCGTTCGGCACCGGTGTCCGCACGACGTACGGCGGTCAGGCCGCCGTCGACGAGCCGCAGTACCTCCTGACCGCGCTGTCGCTGTGGGAGGACGGCAGCCTCGACATCTCCGACGAGCTCGCCGACGAGCGGTGGCGGGACTTCCACGACGCCGACCTGCCGGTGCAGACCGAGGTGCTCGACGAGCGGCCGGCAGGTCAGCCCGCACGACCCGCTGCTGCCGCTGCTGCTGGCGGTGCCGATGGGGCTGGGCGGCTGGCTGGCGGCGAAGCTGGCCCTCGCGGTGCTCGCGGCCGGTGTCGCGGCGCTGACCGTCTGGGTGGCCGTCCGCCGGTTCGGCGTCGCGCCATGGCTGGCCGGTGCCGGCACCGCCGTGCTCGCGGCATCACCGCCGCTCGCGGTCTACGGCCAGCAGGTCTACCCCGAGCTGCCCGCTGCCGGTGCGGTCCTGCTCGCGGTCGCCGCGGCCACCGGACCGCTCGGCCGGCGCGGCCTGGCGACCGTCGGCCTCGCCGTCGCGGCCCTGCCCTGGCTGTCCGTGAAGTACGCGCCGGTGGCCGCGGTCGTCGCGCTGGTCGTGCTGGTGGGACTGGCCCGGACCGGCCGCCACCGGGCGGCACTCGCACTCGCCGGCGGTCTCGGGGCCGCCGGCGTGCTCTACCTGGTCCTGCACCGGCTCTGGTGGGGCGGCTGGACCGTCTACGCCAGCGGCGACCACTTCACCGGCACCGGCGAGCTGTCCGTGATGGGCGTCGACCCGGACTACGCCGGCCGGTCGCTGCGCCTCGTCGGGCTCCTGGTCGACCGCGGCTACGGCCTCGCCGCCTGGGCGCCGGTCTGGCTGCTCGCCGTCGTCGCCGCCGCGGCGCTGGTCCGCCGCCGCCCGCCGGGCACCGCCTTGCTGCTCCTGCCCGTCGCCACCGGATGGGCCGTCGCCACCTGGGCGGCGTTCACCATGCACGGCTTCTGGTGGCCCGGCCGGCAGGTCGTCGTCGTCCTGCCGCTGCTGCTGGTGGCGCTGCTGTGGTGGCTGCACGCGGTGGCCGGCCCGCTGGCCCGCGCGACGGCCGCCGTCCTCGGCGCTGCCGGACTGGTCGCGACCGTCGCCCTGCTCGTCGACGGCTGGGCCGGCGAGATCACCTGGGTGACCGGCTTCGAGCAGGTCGACGACCCGCTCTACTCCTGGGCGCGGCTGCTGCTGCCCGACTACCGCGACCTGACTGTCGCCGGCTGGGTGCGCCACGCGGCCTGGATCCTGGTGCTGTCGGGTCTGGCGGTGGCGGGCTGGCACCAGGCCCGCGTACGCCCCGATCGTCTCCCCGACCCCGACCCCGACCCCGACCCGACCCCGACCAACCGGCTGTTCCCGCACCAACCCCTGAGCTCACGCGCGCGTGAGCCCGACCAGAGAGGCAGGACCGATGTCCCGCAGCACCACCCGCCGTACCGCCGCCGCCACCCTTATGGCTGCCGCCCTGACGTTCTCGATGGCCGCTTGCAGCGACGACGGCTCCGGCTCCGGAGGCTCCGGCTCCGGCTCGGGCTCCGGCAGCGGCTCTGGCTCCGGCTCGACCAAGTAACGCACCTGCTCCCGATGACGACCCGACCCACCGACACCCGCGAGGTAGCACCGACATGCTGACCGCCTTCTTCGTCATGCTGCGCGAAGGCTTCGAGGCCGCCCTGATCGTGGCGATCCTCTACGCCTACCTGCGCAAGGTCTCCCGCCAGGACCTGATCCCGGCGATGTGGTGGGGCGTGGTCGCGGCGGCGGCGCTGTCGGTGGGTGCGGGCGTCGTCATCCACCTCTCGATCGACGGGCTCGAGGGCGAGGCGCGGCTGCGCGCCTTCGCCGCCATCTCGGTCTTCGCCGTGGCGGTGCTCACCTGGATGATCTTCTGGATGCGCAAGCACGCGCGGGCGATCAAGGGTGAGCTGCAGGAGGTCCTCGACGAGGCGATGCAGCGGTCGGGACGCATCAGGTGGGCCGTCACCGCGGCGGCGTTCTTCGCGGTGCTCCGCGAGGGCCTCGAGGCCGCGCTGTTCATGATCGCCACGGCGACCACCGAGGACGGCGGCGAGGTGCTGATCGGTGCGCTGATCGGGCTGGCGCTGGCGTGCGTGCTCGGCTACGCGGTCGTGCTCGGCGGCAAGAAGATGCCGATGAAGCAGTTCTTCCAGGTCACCGGCGTCGCGCTGATCCTCTTCGCCGGCGGCCTGCTCGCCCGGACCGTCATGTTCCTGCAGAGCGCCGGCGACCTGCCGATCGTCTGGAACAACGTCTACGACCTCACGTCGATCAAGCTGCTGACGGTCGAGACCGAGGTCGGCCGCTTCCTCGGGGCGATGTTCGGCTGGGACCCGCGGCCCTCGATCGAGCAGGTCGTCGCGTACGTCGCCTACGTGGGCATCGTGACCTGGCTGTTCCTGCGCAACCCGAAGCTCGCAGCGCCGGCCGCCCCGAGCCACGTGCCGGAGAAGGTCGTCCACCCGGCCCCCTGATGTCCATATCTCACCCACCACCCGCCCACCTTCATGATCGTCAGGGGATCCGGGCCTCGACAGGGCCTGAATCCCCTGACGATCACGCCGAGGCGGGGGGGTGGGGGGCGTGGGCGGGGGCAGCGGCGGGTCGACCTCGGCGTGGAGGGCGGCCCGGTCCAGCGCCCGGGACAGGACGGGGGCGGTGAGGTCGACCTGCCAGTCGCGGGCCCCGTGGGCGCGCAGGTAGTCGGCGACCTCCGCCGAGGACGGCGTGGGGCCGCCCGGTGGCTCCCAGCACAGCCGGCGCACGGTGTCCGGCGCGAGCAGGTTCTCGACCGGCAGCCGGTGCTCGTCGGCGATCGCGGCGATCGCGGTCCGCGCGGCGGACAGCCGGGCCGCGGCGACGGGCTCCCGGTCGTTCCAGCTCCTGCGCCGGCGGCGGGCCCTCGTGCGGCGTCTTGAGGTCGGGCAGCTCGGCCTCCGGGAGGTCAAGGGCGCTCTCGATGGCGGGCAGCCAGGTCGCGGTCTGCTTCCGCAGCGAGCGGCCTCCCCACACGGGCAGGGCGACCAGGTCGGCCTCGGTGCGCGGCTGGGTCAGCGCCGCTGACGACGATCGCCGAGTCCGGGAGCACCCGGCCGGGGGCGATGTCGCGGCGCTGAGCCACCTCGTCGCGGCGCTCCCACAGGCTGCGCACGACCGCCAGCTGCCGGCGCTTGCGGACCCGGTGCAGGCCCGACGTACGCCGCCAGGGGTCGACCCGGGGCGGCGGCGGGGGCGCGGCCACGACCGCCGCGAACTCCTGCGCGGCCCAGTCGCGCTTGCCCTGCTCGTCGAGCTCGGCTGCGAGCGCGTCGCGCAGCTCCACGAGCACCTCGACGTCGAGGGCGGCGTAACGCAGCCAGGGCTCCGGCAGCGGCCTGGTCGACCAGTCGGCGGCCGAGTGGCCCTTCTCCAGGCGCAGGCCGAGCACCTCCTCGACGATCGGCCCGAGGCCGACCTTGGGGTGCCCGAGCAGCCGGCCCGCCAGCTCGGTGTCGAACACGGTGCCGGGGGACATGCCGAGCTCGCGCAGGCACGGGAGGTCCTGGGACGCGGCGTGCAGCACCCACTCGTCGTCGGCGATCGCCGTGCCCAGCGTCGACAGGTCGGGAAGGGCGCGCGGGTCGATGAGCAGCGTGCCGACGTCCTCCCGGCGGATCTGGACCAGGTAGGCGCGCTGCCCGTAGCGGTAGCCCGATGCCCGCTCGGCGTCGACCGCGACCGGTCCGGAGCCCCGGCGGAGGACCTCGACGGCCTCCGCGAGCTCGTCAGGACGGGTCAGGGGTGCGGGGACGCCGTCCCGCGGCTCGGTGAGGGGGACCGCCGTCGGGGCGTCGGCTTCCTCGACATCGTCGATGTCGGGCGGCACGGTCACGCCCGTCACCGTACGTCGGGAAGGTTCCCTGCCGTCGCACCCGGGGGACGACGCGCCCGCTCGGACCGCCTGCGGTGAGTGGGGGAGCGTCAGACGACGACGCCGGCGCGCATGGCGACGACGACCATCTCGGCGCGGTCACCGGTGCCGAGCTTGCGGGCGATCCGGGCCAGGTGGCTCTTCACGGTCAGGGCCGACAGGCCGAGCGCCTCGCCGATCTCCTTGTTCGACCGACCGTCGGAGACCAGCTGGAGCACCTCGACCTCACGGCCGGAGAGGCCCTCGGCGCCGGTCAGGCGCCCGGCGCGGGAGCGGGAGGCGAAGCCACCGGTGGCAGGTCCCCCCGCTGCGGCGGGACGGCCGCCGGCGGCGGAGCTGATCAGGAAGGCGCGGATGCCGCCGGCGAGCGCGGCCCGGACGGTGTAGGGGTCCTCGGCGTTGGAGAGCACGACGGCCCGGGTCCAGCCCAGGCTGCGCAGCTCGCGGACCAGGGCGATGCCCGATCCGTCCGGCAGGCCGACCTCGACCAGGCACAGGTCTCGCGGTGCCGTCCCCGGGGCGCGGACCCGCGCCTCGGCCAGGCTGGACGCCTCGACCACGTCGACAGCGCCCAGCGAGCGCAGCGTCCGGCTCAGCGTCTCCCGGACGAACGGGCTGGTCACGACGACCATCGCGGTGAAGCGCGGTGCACGGGGGGTCTGCGGCCCCTGGGCCGCGCTCCCATGCCGTTCGACCAGTGCGGTCACCGGGGTCTCCAGATCGGTGCGAGATCTCTGTCTCGATGACCATCGGCCGGGCTCGGCCGGACCTGTAGCGCCGGTCGAGGGCTGCGCGGCGCGTGCTGGAGGACCTAGCGGCGGGCGCTGCGCCGGCGCACCGGCAGGGTGACCACCCCGGGAGTCGTCGGCGGCAGCCCGGCCGTCGTGCACAGAAGGTCGCACCACGCCAGCAGATGGGCCCCGAAGGCGTCGTCGAGGGGGGTCCAGGAGGCCCGGATCTCGATCTGGGCGCTGCCGGGCTCGCCGGCGATGGCGCCGAAGCTCTCCGACGCGACCCGGGTGACCGTGCCGCTCGCGGCGGTGTAGCGCGGCCGCGTGCCCTTCCAGCGCCTCGGTGAGCCAGGCCCAGCCCACGCCGGGCAGCAGCGGGTCCGAGGCCATCTCGTGGTCGAGCTCGGCCCGGACGTACGTCACGACGCGGAACGTGCCCTCCCACGCCTCGTGGCCCGCCGGGTCGTGCAGCAGCACCAGCCGGCCGGTGCCGAGCTCGGTGTCCGGGTCGCCGGGGGCCACCACGTCGGCGGAGAGCGCGACCGCGTGCGGCGCGAGCCGTTGGGGCGCCGGGGTCTCCTCGAGCACGACCTCGGCGCGCGGGGTCACCGACCGGAGTGCCTCGAGGGCCTGCAGGAACTGCTCGGGTGCGTCCGTCCCCGAGCCGTCCACCTCCTTGCGGGCGCCCATCTCGGAAGCGTACGTCCGCGAATGGCCGCCGTCCGGTAGGTGCGCGAGGGCGCGCCGTACCCTGCCCCGGGTGGCCGTCCTGCTCGCGCTGCTGTCCAGCCTGCTCTGGGGCAGCGCCGACTTCCTCGGCGGCGTGGTGTCGCGGCGCCGGGCGGCAGCGCTGGTGGTCGGCGCCTCCCAGCTGGCCGGTCTGCTGTCCATCGCGGCGGTGGCCTTGGTGGCCGGCTCCTTCGACGACCCGACCGGTTACCTGCCCTGGGCGGTTGCCTCCGGGCTGTCCGGCTTGGTCGGCCTGGTCTGCTTCTACGCCGCGCTGGCGTCCGGGACGATGGGCGTGGTGTCGCCGATCGCCGCGCTGGGGGTCACCGTTCCCGTCTTCGTCGGCCTGGCTCGTGGCGAGCGGCCGGGCATCGTGCAGCTCGTGGGCATCGGCATCGCGATCTGCGGCGTGGTTCTCGCCAGCGGGCCGGAGCTGCGCGGGCGCGCAGGTGCCCGGCCGCTGCTGCTCGCCGTGGTGGCCGCCGTCGGATTCGGCCTGGCCCTGTTGTTCATCGCGGAGGGGAGCCGCACCAGCACCCTCATGACGCTCGTCGGCATGCGGATGACGTCGGTGACGGTGCTCGCCGTGGCGCTGCTGGTCGCGCTCGGCCGGGTGGGGCGGGACCGGCTGGTCCTCGACCGGCGCGACGCCGCCCTGGTCGCGGTCGTGGGCGTGGGGGACGTCGCGGCCAACCTCGCCTTCGGGCTGGCGAGCACCCGCGGCCTGGTCAGTGTCGTGGCCGTTCTCGGCTCGCTCTACCCGGTCGTCACTGTCCTGCTGGCCCGGATCGTGCTCCACGAGCGGCTCGGCTCGGCCCAGACGCTGGGGGTCGCCGGCGCGCTCGGCGGGGTCGCGCTCATCGCCGCCGGCTGACCGTCCCGGACTCCCTCGCTGACAGGCATCTGTGCCCGTGACCGCCACACCGCGTCGACGACCACGGCCCCGGCGCTCGACTCGCCCGCCCTGCAGGACAGCGCGTTCCTGCGCGCCTGCCGGGGGGAGCCGGTGCCGCACACCCCCGTGTGGTTCATGCGCCAGGCCGGCCGGTCGCTCCCTGAGTACCGCCGGGTCCGCGAAGGCATCGGCATGCTCGAGTCCTGCCGCCGCCCGGACCTGGTCACCGAGATCACCCTGCAGCCCGTCCGGCGGCACGGTGTCGACGCGGCGATCCTGTTCAGCGACATCGTGGTGCCGCTCAAGGCCATCGGGGTCGACCTCGACATCAAGCCTGGCGTGGGGCCGGTGGTCGCCCAGCCGATCCGCTCGGCGGCCGGGCTCGCCCAGCTGCGCGACCTGGAGCCGGACGACGTGTCGTTCGTCTCCGAGGCGGTCGGCATGCTCGTCAGCGAGCTGGGACCGACCCCGCTGATCGGCTTCGCCGGTGCGCCGTTCACCCTCGCCTCCTACCTGGTCGAGGGCGGCCCGTCGCGCAACCACGAGCACACCAAGGCGCTGATGTACGGCGACCCCGGGCTGTGGGACGCCCTGATGAGCCGGCTGGCCCAGATCACGGCCGGGTTCCTGCGCGCCCAGGTCGCGGCCGGCGCGGCGGCCGTCCAGCTGTTCGACTCCTGGGTGGGTGCGCTGCCGGTCGCGGACTACGTGGCCCAGGTCGCGCCGCACTCCGCGGCGGTGCTGGCGGCCCTGGGGGAGACCGGCGTGCCGCGCATCCACTTCGGCGTGGGCACCGGCGAGCTGCTGCGCGAGATGGGTGACGCCGGCGCCGAGGTGGTCGGCGTCGACTTCCGGCTGCCTCTCGACGAGGCGGTGCGCCGGATCGGTCCGGGCCGGGCGGTGCAGGGCAACCTCGACCCGGCGGTGCTCTTCGCGCCGTGGCCGGCCGTCGAGGCCAGGACCCGGGCGACGCTGGCGGCCGGCCGGTCGGCCCCCGGACACGTGTTCAACCTCGGCCACGGCGTCATCCCGGAGACCGACCCGGACGTGCTGACCCGCGTCGTCGACCTGGTCCACCAGGTGTCCGCGCGCTGAGTGGGGCCTGTTCCGCCGCCGCCGCGGGGTGCGCTGACGGCGGATCAACCGGCGGCGCAAACGATCTCACCACCGCTGCGAGGCCGTTGTTCCTCCCCGAGCGCACCGCGCGCGGGCACCGCAGCGCAGGAATCGCGGTGCAACAGGTCGCAACGCGGCGCGCCACGCTTGCGAACCGCCGGCTCCCTGGCTTGCACCGCGATTCCGGTGCACCGCGCGGACGTCGCCCGGGCGTTTCCGCGGAAACGCTCAGGTGCCGGCGCCGTGGTCGGGGCAGGGGTCTGCGGGCGGCGGCGGGAGCGGAGCAGCGCGTACGTCGGGACGCCGACGATCGCGGCCGCGATGGCGAACGGCAGCAGCGCGCCCAGCACTGTCAGGGCCACCAGCACGATGCCGACCAGGGCCGTCAGCCCGCCGTCGAGGCCGGCCAGGAAGCCGAGCTCCTCGTCCTCCTGCTCCTCGACGACCGGCGTGTTCCGGGCGACCAGCGTGACGTCGACGGTCGCCAGCGCCGTGACGTCCTCGAGCCGGGCCAGCTGGGCCTGCAGGGACTCCAGATCCGACTCGCGCCGGGCCAGCTCGGCCTCGACCTGGACGACCTCACCGATGGTGTCGGCCTCGGCGAGCAGTGACCGGATGCGCGCCACACTGCGCTCCTGGGACCGGACCCTGCTGTCCGTGTCGGCCACCTCGGTCGTCACGTCCTGCGCGCTGCGGCTGCGGCTCAGCTCGCGGCCCAGCGCACCGATCTCGTCGAGGGTCGCGCCGAACTGCGCGGGCGGCACCCGCAGGGTGAGGTGCGCCTCGCCGACCCCGCGCCGGTACGAGCCCCGCGTCGTCTCCTCCGCGAAGACCACACCGTCCATCGCGAGCGTCATGCGCTCGACCCGCTCCGCGGCCCGGGCGACGTCCTTCACCCGCACCGTGACCTGACCGCGGTAGACGATGTCCCGCTCGACGGGCAGGACGCGAGCACTGGTGCGGTCGGTGCCGCCCCCGGCGCTCCGCTGCCCCCGCCGTCGGTCACGCCCGTCCTGCCGCGGTCCGAGGCCGGGCCCGACGCGGCCGGGGCGTCCCCCGCGGAGTAGGCGCCCGACACGTCCCTGGCCGCCGTCTCGGCGCTGCCCCCCGAGTCGTCGGTCGTTCGAGCCGCCGCTGCAGCCGGCCAGCAGCCCCACGAGCGCGGCCGCCGCCGTGAGCGAGATCAGCCGGATCGGGAGGGAGGTCGTCGTCGTCATCGTCTGCTCCTCGGTCGGCGGGCCCTGCCGGGCGTGCGTCTGCCGGTGCGACGTGGTGCCAGGTGGCGTGGTTCCGCTGGCGCAGGTCGCGATCGGGTCACGATCTGCCCGTCACGACGATCTGGAAGGGTGGGCGGCGTGACCACCGCGCGCGACCGGCCCGGCGCACGTCGTGGTCGTGGGAGGCGGGATCGCGGGGCTGGCGGCGGCCTGGTTCCTGCGCCGCGACGGCGGCGACGGGGTGCGGGTGACGGTGCTGGAGGCCAGCCCGCAGGTGGGCGGCAAGCTGCGGGTCGGCGACCTGGCCGGCGTACCCGTGGACGAGGGTGCCGAGTCCCTCCTGCTCCGCCGCCCGGAGGCGCGCGACCTGGCCCGGGCCGTGGGGATCGAGCTCGAGGACGCGGCGACGACGACCGCCCGGGTGTGGACCCGCGGCGAGATGCGTCCGCTGCCGCCCGGCACGCTGATGGGGATCCCGTCGGACCTGCGCCAGCTGGCCGGCACCGGTCTGCTCACCAGCCGCGAGCTGGCGCGCATCCCGCTCGACGCGTGGCTGCCGCGCACCTCGGTCGGCGACGACGTGTCGGTCGGCCGGTACGTCGCCGCGCGGCTCGGCCGGGCGGTGCTGGACCGGCTGGTGGAGCCGCTGCTCGGGGGCGTCTACGCCGGGCGCGCCGACCAGCTCTCGCTCGCGGCGACGCTGCCGCAGCTCCTTGCGCACGTACGTCGGGAGCGCTCGCTGCTCGCGGCCGTCCGGGCGAGCCGTGCGGCGACCCCACCTGTCGAGGGCGCGGTGTTCGGAGCGCCTCGTGGAGGGGTCGGCCGGCTGCCTGCAGCGGTGGCTTGCGCGTCCGGCGCGGAGATCCGCACCGGCGCGACGGTCCGCGAGATGCGCCGGACGCCGACCGGCTGGCGGCTCACGGTCGGCTCGACCCGGGACGCCGAGGAGGTGACCGCCGACGCGGTCGTGCTGGCCGTGCCGGCGGCCCCGGCGGCCCGGCTGCTGCGGGCCGAGGTGCCGGCGGCGGCGACCGAGCTGGCGCAGGTGCGGGCAGCGTCGATGGCGGTGGTCGGGCTCGCGTTCCCGGCCGAGTCCTTCGACCGGCCGCCGGCGACCTCCGGCTTCCTGGTGCCGCCGGTCGACGGCCGCGCGGTGAAGGCCGTCACCTTCTCGTCGGCCAAGTGGGGGTGGTACGCGGGCGCCGCGCCGGGGGTGGTCGTCGTGCGCGCCTCGCTGGGCCGGATGGGGGAGGAGGCCACGCTCCAGCGTGAGGACGCCGAGCTGGTCGACCTGGCGCTGGCGGACCTGACCGACGCGCTCGGCGTGACCGACCCCCCGCTGGACGCCCGGGTGACCCGGTGGGGTGGCGGGCTGCCGCAGTACGCCGTGGGGCATCTCGGCCGGGTCACGCGGGTGCGTACGGCGGTGGCAGCCCAGACCGGGCTCGCGGTCTGCGGCGCCACCTACGACGGCGTCGGCATCCCGGCCTGCGTGGCGACCGCGGAACGGGCCGCGCACGAGGTGCTGCGACAATGGCGTGGTGAAGGCCCGTGACATCAACCAGGTCATCCGCTACACGATGTGGTCCGTCTTCCGGCTGAGGTCGCCACTGCCCGACGACCGGACCGCTGTCGCCAACGAGGTGGACGAGCTGTTCGAGCAGCTCGCCGCGAAGGACGTCGTCGTGCGCGGGGTCTACGACGTCGCCGGGCTGCGCGCCGATGCCGACCTGATGGTCTGGTGGCACGCCGAGTCGTCCGACGACCTGCAGGAGGCCTACAACCGGTTCCGCCGCACCGCACTGGGAGCGGCCTGCGAACCGGTCTGGTCGAACATGGCGCTGCACCGGCCGGCCGAGTTCAACAAGGGCCACGTCCCCGCGTTCCTCGCCGACGAGCAGCCCCGCGCCTACGTGTGCGTCTACCCGTTCGTCCGGTCCTACGACTGGTACCTGCTCCCGGACGAGGAGCGCCGGGCGATGCTGGCCGAGCACGGGCAGATGGCCCGGGGCTACCCGGACGTGCGGGCCAACACGGTGTCGTCCTTCGCGCTGGGCGACTACGAGTGGCTGCTGGCGTTCGAGGCCGACGAGCTGCACCGCATCGTCGACCTGATGCGTCACCTGCGCGGCTCGCGGGCCCGGATGCACGTACGCGAGGAGCTGCCGTTCTACACCGGCCGGCGCAAGCCGGTGTCCGAGCTGGTCGCGGGGCTGCCGTGAGGCGCCGATGAGCGCGTCCCCCCACGGCACCGACGGCCATGACGTCGAGATCGGCGACCGTGACCCCCTGGCCGCCGACCCCCCGAAACCGTCCGCGGACGGGAGGTCTGGCGACGACGGTCGCCCGCTGCGCGGCCGGTGGCTCGCCGACGCGCTCAGCGCCAAGGCCCGGCTGATCAGCGGGCTGCTGGCCGGATCGCTGTCCTGGTGACGGCCGACATCTTCGTCCAGGGTCCGTTGACCCAGCTCGACATCTGGGTGCAGTCCTGGGACGGCCAGGCCAGCTACCCGGCGTTGAACGACACCGCCAAGCTCTACGACAAGATGGGCCAGCGCTCGGTGCTCGTGCCGATCCTGCTCCTCGTCGCCGGCGTCTTCGCGCGGAAGCACCGCACCTGGCGCCCGGTGGTTCTCGCGATGGTCTCGTTCCTGGTCCTGAACGTCGTCGTCGGCGCGATGAAGATCCTGATCGGGCGGGCCGAGACCGAGACCGGCAGCGTCGACGTGCTCGCGGGTGGCGTGATCTACCCGTCGGGCCACTCGTCCAACATGGTGCTCAGCGGTGGCCTGATCATCTACCTGTTCTGGCGGTACGCCGCCGACCCGCCGCTGCGCCGTCTGACCGTGCTCATCGCGTCGCTGACGACCCTGACGATCGTGACCTCGCTCTACCTGGGCAGCCACTGGCAGACCGACCTGGTCGCCGGCGTCCTGGTGGGCGGGCTGCTGCTGCAGTCGGTGATCCTCTTCGACCGCGCGACGGTCAGCTTCCGCGACCTGGCGGCGCTGTTCGGCCGGCGCTTGTCATGGCTGCGCCGGCTCCAGGCGGATCGACACCGAGTTGATGCAGAAGCGGTCTCCCGTGGGGGTCTGCGGGGCGTCGTCGAAGACGTGACCCAGGTGCGAGCCGCACCGGCGACACCGGACCTCGGTCCGGGTCATGAGAAGTGACCGGTCCTCGATGAGCTCGACCGCGTCACCCTCCTTCGGCTCGTAGAACGAGGGCCACCCGCAGTGCGAGTCGAACTTCGCCTCGCTGCGGAAGAGCTCCTGCCCGCAGGCCCGGCAGCTGTAGACGCCGACGTCCTTGGTCTCGTTGTACTCACCGGTGAACGGCCGCTCGGTGCCGGCCTCGCGCAGCACGTCGTACTCCTGCGGGCTCAGCTCGCGGCGCCACTCGTCGTCGGACTTCTCGACCTCGTAGGTCCGGGCTCGGCGGCTTCCTTCTTCGAGAACATGACACGACAGTACGTCGGCCGGCCGCCTCGGTGCGCCCACGGTCTGGTGCGCGCCGGTAGCGTTCCCGTCATGGCATCGCCGTTCGTGGAGATCGAGGTCGGACCCCGGACCGTCAAGGTCACCAACCCGGACAAGCTGCTCTTCCCGGACGCCGGGATCAGCAAGCTGGAGATGGTGGAGTACCACGTGTCCGTGGGGGACGGCATCCTGCGCGCCCTCTACGAGCGGCCGGTGACCCTCGAGCGGTGGACGACCGGCGTGCACGAGGGCGTCCGGCTGGCCACCCGGGCCGACGGCAGGGGCGCCGACGCGTTCTACCAGAAGCGGATCAGCAAGGGCGCCCCCGAGTGGGTCGAGACGGCGCACATCACGTTCCCGAGCGGCCGGACGGCCGACGAGGTCTGCCCGACCGAGCTGGCCACCGTCGCCTGGTGCGCCCAGCAGAACACCATCACCTTCCATCCCTGGCCGGTCCGTCGCGGCGACGTCGACCACCCTGACGAGCTGCGCATCGACCTTGACCCGCAGCCGGGCACCGACTTCCACGACGCCGTTGCGGTAGCGGCCGTCGCGCGAGAGGTCCTGTCCGAGCTGGGCTGGCGCGGCTTCCCGAAGACGTCGGGCAACCGCGGCGTCCACATCTACGTCCGAGTGGAGCCGCGCTGGACCTTCACCGACGTACGGCACGCCGCCATCGCCTTCGGGCGCGAGCTGGAACGGCGGATGCCCGGGAAGGTCACCACGAAGTGGTGGAAGGAGGAGCGCGGAGAGACGGTGTTCGTGGACTACAACCAGAACGCCCGGGACCGCACGATCGCGTCCGCCTACTCGATCCGGCCGTTGCCGCACGCACCGGTGTCGGCGCCGCTGGCGTGGGGGGAGCTGGCCGACGTCGACCCGCGCGACCTCACCGTGAAGACGATGCCGGCGCGTTTCGCCGAGTGGGTGACCTGCACGCCGGGATCGACGAGGTGGCCCACGACATGACCCCGCTGCTGGAGTGGTACGAACGGGACGAGCGCGACCACGGCCTGAGCGATATGCCATACCCGCCGGACTACCCGAAGATGCCCGGCGAGCCGATGCGGGTCCAGCCCAGCCGGGCCAAGCGGGTGGCCAGCGAAGACGACGCCGAGTAGGACTGCACTGCGGACGGCGGAAGGGAGCGACGATGGGACTTCAGGGGATAGCCCACCTTGGGATCACCGTGACTGACCTATCGCGGAGCAAGGAGTGGTACAGCCAGGTCGTGGGCTGGAAGCCGGAGATGGACGGCGGTGGGGAGGGCGTCTCCTTCCTCAACGTCAAGGCCCCGGACGGCATCGCTCTGGAGCTCTACGCCCCACCCGACGAGTCGGAGTAGCTCGTGTACGTGGTTGCCGCGGTAGGGGAGCGTGCGGGACCGCCCGACATACCGCAGGTACGCCAGCGAAGCGTCGGCACGGTCCAGCCGGTAGGGGCCGAGCATGCCGTGGCGAAGATCGCCGTGGCCGGGGAGGCCACGACAGCGCTCTGCGGGGCCGACGTTTCCGGGTGGATCATCTTTCACCAGATCCCGTTCACCGCCGAGCGTTCCGGCGGCTGCCAGCGGTGCGGGCAGCTGGTCGCCGCGCCGCCCTCGGCTCCCCGGCGATAGGCGTACACCCGCGCCGACGGCGACCGCGCTTACCGGCTGACACGTTCTCCGGTCGAGGCGCACGCCCAGCATCGCGACGCGCTGTACGGGCGGTCGACGGGCAGCATGCTCGCCGTCGTGCTCCGCACCTTTGGGCAGTCCCGGCGCGCGTGGAACAGCGCCCGGGCGCCGAACGAGTGCTCGGTGGTCTGGGACAGTCGCTCAACCCAACCCGAGGGGGGCGTGTAGGCCATCAGTCACCTGACCAGGACATTGAGCACGACGGTCAGCAGGATCGACGCGACGACGGAGAAGAGGATCATGGCGAGACAGCCAGGTGCGCCCCCGAGGGGGCGCACCTGGACTCGCGTTCTACGCGGCACCGACGTTCTCGTCAGTTGCGCGGGTCGTTGTCGCGCTCGTAGCTGCCGGCCTTCGCGATGCCGCGGCTGATCAGGTAGCCGACGGTCAGCAGGGTGACGTAGAGCCATGCGCGGTCGGCGCCGAAGCCCTGGCCGTCCTCGTTCTCGTCGACCATGGCCGAGGCGATCAGCACGCCGGCCACCGTGGCCAGGTAGAAGATGATCTCGGTCGTCTTGAAGGCCGGCTTGGTCTCGGTCGTCGCGCGGTGAACAGAGCGCGCGCCGACGCGACCGTCATGGTCGTGGGTCTTGGTGTTGGACATGAGGCGTTCTCCCGAAGAAGTCGTGATGGTCCGGGAGAGCCGACGGCACTCCCGGGCCCTGCTGAGCAGGGTCGGAGCACGCCGCGATCTGGACGATGCTGCTGCTGTCTACCAACCGCGCGATGCCGCAAACACGTGCGACGAAGTGACCTGGCCCACTCGACGCGCCGACCGAACGCTGGGTTCAGAAGGTCGGCGTCGGTTCCGCCAAGAACGCCTCGTTGTCGCGGCGGATGCTCCACACGCGCACGTCCTTGCCGTTCGCGGCGACGTCCTTCTCGTGGAAGCGAACCTGGTCGCCGGCCAAGCGCCCGGTGCCTAGGACCAGGTAGTCGTCCTCGAGCTGGAATTCGACGTCGCCGACGAAGTCACTGAGGGCAACGGGAGGGCGCCTCTCGACGTCGGTCACCCGTCGAGGGATCCCGGATGGCACGGATGCCGGTGTGGTGAACGACATGCGTCATGGCTCCCTTCAGGTGGGACATCGGCCGCACCCCTGCCGAGAGGGGTGCGGCCGACGCGCGCGTCAGACCTAGGCGTTCAGGATGCCCAGCAGCGCGTTGAGCAAGTTGGTCAGAACGGCCCCGAGGTTGCCGAGCGCGGAGCCGTCGAGCAGGCCGGCAACAGCGCAGAGCAGGTTGCCGAGCAGGTTGCCCGCGCCGGGTACGGCGGTGATGTTCAGGTGGACCTGGTCGAGGTGGATCACGAGGCCCAGGAGGTCGAGGTCCAGCGGGCCAAGAACGAGGTCGAGGACCTCGCAGCCGACGACGGACGGGGCGACGCTGCCCTGGGGTACGGGCAGCCCGGAGACCGAGGAGGCGCCGGTCCGGACGGGCATCCGCACGCCCTTCTTGCTGACGTCTTCGGTCGCGCCGCTCTTCTTGGTGACCGTGCCGACCAGGCGACCCACGGCCTTCGTCCGGCCGGAGTCGCCCGTGACGAACCGCTTGACGTTGTACTTGCCGGCGAAGGTGGCGCCGTTCCTGGCGTCTCCGGTGACCTTGCTGACCGTGAGCGTCCCGAACTCGTTGGTGACCGTCTGGGCAGAGGCTGACTGCGGCGCTAGCTCCGCCCACCAGAGCGATCATCGCCAGCGTGACCGATGCGGCCAGCAGGCGGGTGGTTCGTCCGAACATCTGTGTTCCCCTTTGTCTCTTGCGCAAGGCACCGCACGAGGCATGGCAAGGAGCACCCACGTCCTCGAGGCGTCCGCAGCGGCAGGGCGTGGCCCGTCGGCGGTGCGTCTCATCCGGCAGGAAGAGCGGCGTTGTCGGGCGAGGTCTGTCCGCAGTGACGTCGGCGAAACCCGACGAGTCCCCAAGTCTTGGTCTATGACGTCCGGCCGGAGCGACAACCGCTTTCCCGAGGGGTCAGCCGCTGTCCTACTGGTCGGCCGGCCGGATCCTGGAGGCGGCAGCAGCTCTGCGGAGCTCCCGCGCGTCTGAGCATGGTCCCTGTCGACCCTGTGCCCGCCGCTCGACCGGCCCGGGCGGACCCCCGCCGGTTCGGTCCTCCTTGGTGCGCAGGTGCTCGGCCACCGCCCGGAGGTCGTTCGCCCGGCTGACGGCGCCGCGCTGCACCGCCCGGTCGGCCAGGACCTCGAGGTCGTGGCTCAGACCTGCCCGGCTGGTTGCCTTGCTGTGCCGCATCGTCGGTCCTTCCCCGCGCCGATCCCGTCGCCCGTCCAACGACCCCTCCGGGCACTCGGTCACGGGCCGGCAGCGCGCACATCGTTGTGTGACGAACATGTGACACCTGGTGAATGGTCCGAGATGACTACCGCCGAGTGAAATCTCCCGGGCCCCATCGGGTGGTTCCTGGCCAGAAACGGCGAGGCGGCTCCGCCATCGTGCCGCCGACCCCCAGACTCGACCCGACGTCAACCGAGGGTGGGATCCGTGCAGAGCAGCACGATGGTGACGGTGGGGTTCGCACTGGACGTGGCCCATCAGCAAGGCATGCGGGTGGACGTCGAGACGACGACCGGCCGGGCGTACGTCCACGTCATCGTCGGTGGGGTCGACCGGTTCTGCGTGATCCTGCTCGACGGGCACAAGGCTCACGTGGTCAGCCGCGAGCACGTCGTCGCGGTCTCGATGGACCAGTCCCTGCTGATGGAGATCACGACCGACAACGCCTTCGTCGCCGAGGCGACCGCCTGACGCTCGGCTCACCCCTCGTCAGGCAGGATCCCGCGCTCGCGCAGCCGGGCGACCAGACCGAAACCGTCGGGAGCGCGAACCTCGTCGTACGTCCGGGAGCTGCGCCGTGTCCCGCGCTCGTGGATGGGCTCGGGCGAGCCGTGGGTCAGGACCTGCTCGGTCGGGCTGAGCTGGCGGATGACGACAGCGAGTGACCTGCGCAGGAGCGGACTCGGCCGCCTCGGCGTAGATCTCCGGGTCGTGCTGCCCGTCGTCCCCGATCAGCAGCCACCGCAGGTCGGGCATCTCGTCGAGCAGCCGGCGGATCTCGCGCCGCTTGTGCTCGCGACCTGACCTGAACCAGCTGTCCTGTGTCGGGCCCCAGTCGGTCATCAGCAGAGGCCCCGGCGGGTAGGCATGGCGCTTCAGGAACTGCTCGAGGACGGGGGCGACGTTCCAGGCGCCGGTCGAGAGGTAGAAGAACGGCGTTTCCGGGTGCCGCCGCTCGATCTCGCGATACAGGGTCGCCATGCCGCGGACCGGCCGGCGGCTGGTCTCGTGACGGACGAACGTGTTCCATGCCGCGAGCAGCGGCCGGGGCAGGGCCGTCACCAGCACGGTGTCGTCGATGTCGCTGATGACCCCGACCGTGGTGACCTGCTCGTCGACGACCCGGATGCGGGCGGTCGCCGGTGCCGTTCCGGCCGCCGAGACGGTGGCTTCGGCCCATCCGCCGGGCAGGTCCGCAGCGAGCACCGAGTCGACGTACCCGCCGCGACCGCTGGTGACCTCGTGCCGGCGCCCTCCGACGTCTACGGTGACCGGCACCCCGGCGGCGGTGGCCGTGAGAAACCGACGCCACCCACGGCCCAGCCGCAGCTCGCGGGTCTGCGTGTCCGGCGGGGCCAGCAGCACCCTGGCCAGGACCCGGACCCAGCCGTTCGCGCCGTAGCCGGTGAACGCGAGGACTGTCGGCCGCCAGCCGCGACGGCGAAGCCACCGCTCGATGCCCGCATGGACACGATCCTCGTACCGTGCGGCGCGGTGCATCCGCCCGCTCCTCGTCATCGGGCCATCGTGCCGGATGGCCGTCGGCCGGTCGTCGCCCGCCTCAGCGCAGCACGTCGTAGGTGAACCGCACCGTGTACGTGTCGACGTCGTACCACGCAACGCCGGTCGTGAAGGTCGACCACCGGAAGATGCGGTTGCGGATCAGGTGACGGTCCGCCTTCACCCTGGGGCCGGTGTAGGTGCCTAGCGCCGGGGAGAGCCGGAAGTCGGCCTCGCTCGCGTTCTGGAAGCGGTCGTAGTAGGCGACCTGGGCCGAGTCGCGGAAGCGCGGGTCGGCCCTGCCGCCACGGGCGCTCAGCCGGACCGAGCCGTACCGGACCGCTGCGGGCAGCCGGACCTGGTGGTCGGCAACGGCGTACGCGTCGCCCGAGGCGCAGGTCCCCGAGCTGTAGTAGCCGATCCAGCCCTGGCGCTTGCCCTTGGTGTGCCGGAACACACTCGAGCAGTCGTCGGCGAACGACTCGGTGAGCGACTCGCGGGCGGTGACCGTCATCGTGCCGCTGCGACGGACCGTCCGCTGCGCCGAGACCGTCTGGCGGACCACCTCGCTGTTCGTGCGGTTGCCGGCCCGGTCCTCGACGACGAGGCGCACGGTGTAGCGGCCGGCCGGCAGGAGGTCGCCGCCCCGGCCGCGTCCGTTCCAGGTGGCGTTGACGTCACCGGCGCGCTGGCCCCCGAGCTGCTTGGTGCGCACCACCCGGCCCGCCGAGTCGCGGACCTGCAGCCCGATCCGCCGGGCATCCTCGCCCAGGGTCGCGGTGACGTCCGTCCGGTCGCGGTAGCCGTCCCGGACGGGGTAGAGCGCGCGGACGCCGCTGGCGACGTCGGTCACCTTCGGCCGTGCGCGGTCGACCGTGACGGGCCGGCTGGCCAGTCCGGCCTGGGAACCGTCCGGCGACGAGGTGGCGATCTCGAGGGTCCAGACACCGTTGCCGACGACCGGGCCGGCATCGGTCCGGCCGTTCCAGACCGCGCTGTGCGGGCCTGTGGCCTGCTCGCCCAGGCGCTTGCTGTAGACGACGGTGCGCGCGTCGTTGCGCACCCGCAGGGTGACGACCTGGCGGCTCTCGAGCCGGTACCGCACCGTGGCGGTGTCGTTGCGCCCGTCGCCGTTGGGGCTCAGATACTGCACCGACACCCCGGTCACGGACGGGTGCAACCGGTCGACAGAGACGGTCGCGCTGCTCGCGGTGCCGTCGTCGCAGACGCTGCCGTCGCGTCGGCACAGGACGGCCGAGACCGTGTGGACGCCGTCCGTCAGCCGCTCGGTCGAGAGCAGCGCCTCGTGGGACGTCTGCCCAGCGGCCGACAGCACCGCGTCGGTGTTGTCCACCTGGAACCGCACCGCGGCCTCGGCCGGGGCGTCTGCAGCGGCCCGGATGACGTCGTCGGACTGCGCCGAGCCGCCGGCGGGTGCCGTCAGCGTGGGCGCCGGGTTGACGACGGTCGCCGTCACGGTCGCCGGGGTCGCGCTGCACTGGTCGAGTCGGCTGCAGTCGGCGGCGGTGACCGGCTGCGGTCCGACCAGGCCGTACGTCTCGAAGGTCCCGCTCGCGAACCCCCCGCCCGTGCTCACGACCTTCGTGAGGTCGGCGAACGTCAGGCGGACGCGGGGAGCGCTGCTGCTGACATTGACCGTCGTGGTCCCGCTGGTCGGGGACCCCTCGGCAGGCGACAGGATCGTCGGAACGGTGCCGGGCGGCAGCAGGTCGAGGGAGGCCTCGACGTCGACGAGCCCCCGGGCGAAGCCGAGCTTGGCCGTGTTGGCCCCGCTCGTGACGGCGGCGCTGAGCTCGGCGGCCGTGCGGCCCGGGCGGAACGCCTCGAGCAGCGCGACCTGGCCGGCGACGAGCGGGGACGCGAACGAGGTGCCGTCGGCCTTCTCGTATCCACCGCCCGGGGCCGCGACGACGATGCCCTTGCCCGGTGCGGCGACGTCCACCCACGAGCCGAAGCTGCTGAACGCGGCCCGGCTGGAGCCGTTGGCCGAGGTCGCACCGACCGAGAGGACGCCGGGGTGTGCGGCGGGGAACTGCTTCGCGGTGCTGCCGGCGTTGCCGGCTGCGGCGACGATGAGGACACCGCGCTTCTGTGCGTAGCTGATCGCGTCGCGCTCCAGGTCGTCGGACGTAGGCCCGCCGAGGCTGAGGTTGATGACGTCGGCGCCGCTGTCGACCGCCCAGACGATGCCGGCGGCGAGGTCGTCGGTGAAGATCCGTCCGGTGCGGTCGGCGACCTTCACCGCGAGCAGCGAGCTGTTGTAGCCGGCGCCGGAGATGCCGACGCCGTTGCCCGTCGCGGCCGCGGCCACGCTGGCGACTCCCGTGCCGTGCCCGACGACGTCACGGACGCTCGACCCGGGCTGGACGGCGTTGAACGAGCCGGCGATCTTGCCGGCGAGGTCGGGATGGGTCACGTCGACGCCGGAGTCGATCACGGCGATGCGCACGTCCGGGGAGCCGTGGGCGGGGCGGCCCCACGCGCCGGTGGCGCGGATCGCGTCGAGGTAGGGCTTCTGCTCCGGGAAGCGGGGGTCGGCCGGCTCCTCGCTGAACCAGCGCCGGTTGGCGACCTCGACCGAGGTGACGTCGGCGCGGCGCAGCAGCAGCGAGCGCAGTCCGACGGCCTCCGAGGCCGCGACGTCGACCGCGACCGCCTTCAGCCGCGGCACCCGCCCGGCCGGACGCGCGCCTTCGCGGGACAACGCCTCGGCCACCTCGCGGCCCGCGGCGCGGGTGTCGGTGCGCACCACGAGCCGGACCTGTGGGTCGTCTGCGTCGGGCGCGACGGCGACCGCCTGCGCGGAGCCCGGGACGCAGGGGCAGGAGCACCCCGACAGCGGCAGCGGCTGCGAGCGCACGTCGCAGGCTCCGGGTGGAACGCATGCAGGCACCTGCTCTGGGTCGGGGTGGGGTGGGGTCGGACCGGCGAGCATCCGAACGTCGGCCCGGCAAGTATCCGACACGTCGGCGGCGGACCGGTCGGTTTGCCCGGATTTTGCGCCGACGGCGCGTCGCGCTCAGCCGATCAGGCGGTCGGTGCCGGACACGGCGTGCAGGACCGGCAGCGGCAGCTTGTCGCGCAGCCGGGAGGCCCAGTCGCGGTGCAGGGCGGACTCGATCGGGTGCGGCGGCGTCACGACGATGACCTCGTCGGAGCCGTCCAGGCGTACCGCCTCCAGCGCGGCCGGCACCGGGTCCGAGCCGGTCACCGAGCCGCGCGCCGTGAGCCCCGCGGCGGCGAGCTTGTCCAGCGACTCGTTGACCGCGTGCATCGCGTCCTGCTCGGCCTGCTGGGGCGTCGGGTCGTCGTCCTCGTCGAGCGCGTCGCGCAGCCGGCCGAGCGCGACCTCGTCGAGCGCCTCGATCAGGCGGTTGTGCTCGGCGTCGGCCGGGACCAGCAGGTGGACCTCGACCTCCTCGTCGCCGTGGAGCTGGGCGACGCGGGTCACGTCGTGGTCGGCGAGCGTCGACTCGCTCAGCAGCAGGATGCGGTACACGAGAGTCCTCTCGACCGGCGTCGGTCAGCGGGGGTCACCAGGTGCCAGGATGTCGGCCAGGTCGAAGCGTACGGGGCGATCGATCTGCTCGTAGGTGCAGGACTCCGGCGTCCGGTCGGGCCGCCACCGCCGCCACTGCGCCGTGTGCCGGAACCGGGTGCCCTCCATGTGGTCGTAGGCGACCTCGACCACGAGCTCGGGCTTGAGCGGCACCCACGACAGGTCCTTCTTGGCGTTCCACCGGCTGACCGCCCCGGGCAGCCGGCCCTTCTCGTGCGCGTCCGCCTCGGCCCACTCCCGCCACGGGTGCTCGGTGAGGTCGTCGACCGCGTAGGGCGCCAGCTCCTCCACCAGCTCCTGCCGGCGCGCCATGGTGAACGACGCCGACACCCCGACGTGCTGGAGCGTGCCGTCGTCGGCGTAGAGCCCGAGCAGCAACGACCCGACGACCGGACCCGACTTGTGCCACCGGTAGCCCGCCACCACGCAGTCGGCGGTGCGCTCGTGCTTGATCTTGTACATCGCGCGTACGTCGGGCTGGTAGCCGTCCGCGGCCTTCTTGGCGACCACCCCGTCGAGACCGGCTCCCTCGAAGACCGCGAACCACTGCCTGGGCCATCTCGATGTCGTCGGTGGACGGCGTGACGAACACCGGCGGCGCGGCACCGGACAGCAGCTGCTCGAGCCGGTCGCGACGCTCCCCGAACGGCGTGGCGAGCAGCGACTCGTCGCCGACGGCCAGCAGGTCGAACGCGACGAAGGACGCCGGTGTCTCCTCCGCCAGCTTGTCGACCCTCGACTTCGCGGGGTGGATGCGCTGCAGCAGGGCGTCGAAGTCCAGCCGGTCACCGGTCGCGATGACGACCTCGCCGTCGACCACGCACCGGTCGGGCAGGTTGGCCTTGAGGGCCGCGACCACTTCGGGGAAGTAGCGGGTCAGCGGCTTCTCGCCGCGGCTGGACAGCTCGACCTCGTCGCCGTCGCGGAAGGCGATGCAGCGGAAGCCGTCCCATTTGGGCTCGTACAGGTAGTCCCCCGCCGCGTCACCCTGCGGGATTGCCTTGACCGACTTGGCGAGCATGGGGCCCAGCGGCGGGCTCAGTGGCAGCTGCACGCCGCCATCATGCCCGGCCATCCCGCCCGCACCGCACGCCCCGTTCGCGCTGCGTCGACCACGTATACGTGGTCGACGGCAGCAAGGCGTGGCCGGTACGCCGCGCCAAGCAGTCGTCCGCCACGTCAAGTGGCCCTCGACGGCGGCGCGTCCTGGACGTACGGTCGGGGCCGAGCCGGTCGACCGGCCGGCCGCTGAGGGAGGCGCCCGATGTTCGTCCAGGTCATCGAGGGAAAGGTGTCCGACCCGTCCGCGGTGAAGGCTGCCATGGACCGCTGGGTGGCGGAGCTGTCGCCCGGCGCGACCGGCTGGCTGGGGACGACGGCCGGCGTCGCGACGGACGGTCGGATGGTCGCGGTTGTCCGCTTCGAGGACGAGGCAGCTGCCCGGCGCAACAGCGACCGCCCGGAGCAAGGCGCCTGGTGGGCGGAGATGGCCAAGCTGATCGAGGGTGAAGCCACCTTCCGCGACAGCGACCGGGTCATGGTGGACGTGCGCGGCAACCCCGACGAGGCGGGCTTCGTCCAGATCATGCAGGGCGGCAGCACCGACCCCGAGCGCGCCTGGAAGCTGATGGAGCAGGACGACACCGACTGGTCGGCCTACCGCCCGGACATCGTCGGGAGCGTCAGCGTCGGGCACCCGGACGGCCGGTGGACGATGGTCAACTACTTCACGTCCGAGGCCGAGGCGCGCGAAGGCGAGAAGAAGGAGCTCCCGCAGGAGATGCAGGACCAGATGGCCGAGCTCAACTCGCTGGCCGACGGCGAGCCGGAGTTCATCGACATCACCGAGCCCTGGTATTCCTCGCCGCGCTGACGCGTACTCAACCCACGGCGTAGCGGGCGAGCAGGACGCCGTCCTGCTCGAGAAGCGACGTCGGCCGTAGGCCCAGCTCGAGGTCCGGACCGTGCAGGATGCGCGGCCCGTCGCCGCCGACGAGCTGCGGCGAGATCGTGACGCACAGCTCGTCCAGGCGTCCGGCCGCGGCGAGGTCCCCGAGCAGGCTCGGCCCGCCTTCGCAGAGGATGCGCCGCAGGCCGCGCTCGTGGAGGACGTCGAGCGCTGCCCCGATGTCGACCTGGTCGTCCCCGGCGACGACCAGGTCGGCGACCTCGGCCAGCCGCTCGCGTGCGCTGGTGTCCGCCGACGCCGCTCGTGACGACGACGGTGCGCTCCGTGCCGGTGAAGAGGGCGCCCGCCGGGTCGAGGTCGAGGCCGCGGGTGACCAGCACGAGCACCGGCGCCGGCCGCTGGCCCGACTCGCGACGCGTCTCGACGTGTGCCTCCTTGGCCCGCGGAGCCCGGTAGCCCTCGGCCCGCGCGGTCCCGGCGCCGACGAGCACCGCGTCGCACAGCGAACGCAGGACGCCGAAGACCTCCTTGTCGGCCGGGCCGCCGAGGCCGCCGGACCGGCCGTCCTTGACCGCCGAGCCGTCCAAGGACGTGACCATGTTGGCGCGCAGCCAGGGCCGGTCGACGGGATACCGGTAGGCCTCGTGGAGGTCGACGTCCTCGGCGTACGTCGGGAGCAGCTGGCGCATCGGGCGATCCTCGCACCGAGGTCGACCGTCACGGTTGCCCGGCAGGTGCGGCGGCACGGGCGTGCGACGATCACGCCCGTGACCCGGTCCCGCGGTAGTGCCCCGCTGCGCAGCGCCTCGCCGTACCTGCTGGCCGGCCTGCTCACGGTGACGGGGTCGCTTGCACTTCGCCTTCCCCAAGCCGTACGCCGAGATCGTGCCGCCGCAGCTCCCCTCGCCGTACGGGCTGGTCTACGCCAGCGGGATCGCCGAGCTCGGCATGCGCCGCCGGGCTGGCGCTGCCGCGGACCCGCCGCGCGGCCGGCTGGGCGACCGCTGCGCTGCTCATCCTGGTCTTCCCGGCGAACGTGCAGATGGCGCTGGACGCGGGAGGGCGCTCCGACCTCTACCGATGGGGGACCTACGCCCGGCTGCCGCTGCAGGTGCCACTCATCCTTTGGGCTGCTCATGTCGCCCGAGCGGACAGACCTGGGCGTAACGGCTGACGCGAGCCGATGCGAGGCGTAGATCATCAGCGCGACAGCGTGACCTGGAGCGTGCCCGGAGGGGTTTGGACAGGGTGTGGTCAAGGTGAGGGGCGCACGCGCGGTGCGGCGCACCGCGGTCGCTGCAGCCTTCGGGCTGCTGGTGTCCGCGGTGGTCCTCGGCGTGCCCTCGCTGCGCTTCGCCTACCGCAGCACCGCCGGCCACCTGGTCCTGGAGACGGCCGTGACGCTGGTGGCGGGCGCTGGTCGCGCTGCTGCTCTACGGCCGCTACCGGCGCAGCTCCGCGCTCGGTGAGCTGCTGCTGGTCTACGCGATGTCGTTGCTGGCCCTCACCGCCCTGGTGTTCGTGACCCTGCCTGCGCTGATCGGCCGGGACGCGGGGGACACGGCGAGCAGCTGGGCGGCCCTGGTGGTCCGCCTGCTCGGGGCGCTGCTCATCCTCGCCGCGGCGGTGGTGCCGTCGACGCGGGTGCACAAGGTCGCGAAGCCCTGGCGGGAGCTCGTCGGCGTGGGGCTGGCGCTGGTCGCGGTCGGCGTCGTGACGTACGGCCTGGCGTCGGTCCTGCCGGACGCCGTCGACGTGACCGTGTCGGCCGAGGACTCGGGGCGTCCGGTGTTCGAGGGTCACCCGGTCGTCTTCGCCCTCCAGGTGGTGGACCTGGTCTGCTACGCGGTGGCGGCCGTCGTGTTCACCCGACGTGCGGAGCGAGACAGCGACGACATGCTCGGCTGGTTCGGCGCGGCGGCGGCGCTCGGCGCATGGGCGCGCGTGTCGTACCTGCTGTTCCCGTCTCTCTACACCGACTGGCTGTACGCGGGCGACCTGCTGCGCCTGGGGATGTACGTGCTGCTCCTCGTCGGGGCGGTGCGCGAGATCCAGGACTACTGGGATGCCCAGACGTCAGTCGCCGTCGAGTCCGAGCGGCGTCGCCTGGCGCGAGACCTGCACGACGGCGTCGTGCAGGAGCTGGGCTACATCCGCACCCAGACCTATCGGCCGGTGGGACCGAATCCGTTGGAGGCGATCGGTGCGGCGGCCGACCGGGCGCTGGACGAGGCCCGACGGGCGATCGACTCGCTCGCCGCGCCGACGGACGAGGCGTTGGCCACCGCACTGCGACGGGCGAGCAACGAGGTGGGCGACCGCTACGACGTGCCGGTCGAGCTGGCGCTCGACGAGTCGGTGTCCGTGTCGTCGCCGGTCCGCGAGGAGCTGGTGCGCATCGCGCGGGAGGCGGTGGCGAACGCGGCCCGGCACGGGAAGGCTCCCGCCATCTCGGTGGCGCTCTCGCGACGGGTGCCTGGAGGTCCTGGACCGGGGCAACGGCTTCGACCCGGCGCAGGGTCGCAACGGTGGCTACGGACTGACGAGCATGCGCGAGCGCGCGGCTGCTATCGACGCCGACGTCGTCGTCGAGTCGGCGCCCGGGCGGGGCACGACGGTGCGGGTCACATGGTGATCAGGGTGCTGGTGGCCGACGACCACGCGCCGACGCGCGCCGGCGTCCGCGCGTCGCTGGACGCCGAGGGCTTCGAGGTGGTCGGCGAGGCGTCCAACGCACGCCAGTGCGTCGAGCTCGCGTTGACGCTGCGCCCTGACGTCTGCCTGCTCGACATCCACATGCCGGGGAGCGGCATCTCGGCGGCTGAGGAGATCAGCCGCACCCTGCCGGACTGCGCGGTCGTCATGCTCACGTACTCGCGCGACGACGACGACCTCTTCGACTCGCTGCGGGCCGGCGCGCGCGGGTACCTGCTGAAGGACATGGACCCGGACCGGCTGGGGCCGGCACTGCACGGGGTGCTGGCGGGGGAGGCGGCGCTGCCGCGGTCGCTCGTGTCGCGGGTGCTCGAGGAGTTCCAGGGACGGTCGCGCCGCAAGCTCTTCGTCCGCGCCCAGCGGCCCACCCAGCTGACCTCCCGGGAGTGGGAAGTGATGGAGCTGCTCCGCGAGGGCCTGTCGACCGAGGAGGTCGCCGTCGCGGCTGTTCATCGCGCCCGGCACGGTGCGCGTTCATGTCTCCGGAGTGCTCAAGAAGCTGCGGGTGCCCGATCGGGCCTCCGCCATCAGGATGCTCGGGGGCGAGTGAACGGCCCGGTCTGTCCGGTATTGGGCCGATGAATGATGCTCGTGTCACTTGCCCTTCAACTGCGGATTTCGGGGTGACAGGACTTAAACGCAACGTCATCTGACTAGTCGCAGTCGTTTATGTCGCTATGCGCGTGGGTGGTGTGTAACCACCCGTCCGACCGATGGTGGTATGTCCAGTTACCGCTGATGCTTGCGGAACTTGCCGCGGAGGCGTCCAAACGACGCCCGAGCTCGGCCAACAAGGAGCGGGGACACCGTGCGCACAGCAACAGCAGAAAATGGGATCGGAAGGCATTGTTCGAGGATCGCCGCAGGCATCCTCGCCGTGCCGCTGATGCTCCTTGGGATGAGCAGCGTGGCTCTCGCGGACAACATTCAGGACACCATCGATGACGCTGGCACCGGCGTCACTCTGGTAGCGGGTTCCGCCACTGGTGGTACCGCCGGAATCAGAGTTGTTGGCAACAATTCTGACGGGCTCACCACAGATCCTGGGTGTAACTGGGACACAGGCGAGAGCCCCCTTCGTCCTTGACGTTGTCACACCCTCGGGCGTCACGGCTGCACCTGATCCGCTCAGCATCACGGACTGTGGCACCTTTGTGAACGTCACGTTCACCGCCAGCGCCTCAGCGGTAAGCGGCACCGCCACCGTAACCATCGTCTCAACGCCCGCCGGTGACGGGGGCTACAAGAATGACGTCACCATCCCGATCACTGTGACCGGTACTGCTCCGGCCGACGGCGACGGCGACGGAATCGCGGACTCCTCAGACAACTGTCCGCTGGTGTCCAACGCGGGGCAGACGGACACTGACGGGGATGGCGCCGGCGACGCATGTGACAGCACGCCTAACGGTCCCGACACCGACGGCGACGGCGTGGTGGACATCAGCGACAACTGCCCGTCGGTCACCAACGCGGACCAGACTCAACACTGACGGCGACGGTAGGGCGACGCCTGCGACGCCGACGACGACAATGACGGCGTGGCGGACGGCGGCGACAACTGCCACTTCGTCGCCAACCCCGGACAGACCGACATCGACGCCGACGGTATGGGTGACGCGTGCGACAACGCACGGTCCCGACACGGACGGCGACGGCGTGCCCGACACCACTGACAACTGCCCGTCACCGCCAACCCCGGCCAGGCGAACATCGATGGCGACGGGCGCCGGCGATGCCTGCGACGCCGACGACGACAACGACACCGTCGCTCGACGGCACCGACAACTGCCCGGTCGTCGCGAACACGGACCAGGCCAACACCGACGGCGACGCGCAGGGCGACGCCTGCGACGCACGACGACGACAACGACAGGGTGGCCGACGGCGTGCGACAACTGCCCGCCTCGCAACACCGACCAGGCGAACACGACGGCGACGGCGAGGGCGACGCCTGCGACGCCGACGACGACAACGACAGCGTCGCCGACGCCAGCGACAACTGCCCAGTCGTCGCGAACGCGGACCAGGCCGACACCGACGGCGACGGCCGGCGACGCCTGCGACGCCGACGACGACAACGACGGCGTCGCACGACGGCGACGACAACTGCCCGCTCGTCGCCAACGCCGACCAGGCGGACACGACGGCGACGGCGGCGGCGACGCGTGCGACGCCGACGACGACAACGACGGCGTCGCCGACGCGCGCGACAACTGCCCGGTCGTCGCCAACGCCGACCAGGCGAACAACGACGGCGACGCGCAGGGCGACGCCTGCGACGCCGACGACGACAACGACGGCGTCGCCGACGGCGCCGACAACTGCCCGCTCGTCGCCAACGCCGACCAGGCCGAACACCGACGGCGACGGCGCAGGGCGACGCCTGCGACGCCGACGACGACAACGACAGCGTCGCGGACGGCGCCGACAACTGCCCGCTCGTCGCCAACGCCGACCAGGCGAACACCGACGGCGACGGCCGGGCGACGCCTGCGACGCCGACGACGACGACGACACGGTCGCCGACGCGCGCCGACAACTGCCCGCTCGTCGCCAACGCCGACCAGGCGAACAACGACGGCGACGGCCGGGCGACGCCTGCGACGCCGACGACGACAACGACGGCGTCGCCGACGCCGCCGACAACTGCCCGCTCGTCGCCAACGCCGACCAGGCGAACAACGACGGCGACGCGCAGGGCGACGCGTGCGACGCCGACGACGACAACGACGGCGTCGCCGACGGCGCCGACAACTGCCCGTCGTCGCCAACGCCGGCCAGGCCGAACACCGACGGCGACGCGCAGGGCGACGCCTGCGACGCCGACGACGACAACGACGGCGTCGACGACGCCGCCGACAACTGCCCGCTCGTCGCCAACGCCGGCCAGGCGAACACGACGGCGACGCGCAGGGCGACGCCTGCGACGCCGACGACGACAACGACACCGTCGCGGACGGCGCCGACAACTGCCAGTTCACTGCCAACGTCGACCAGGAGAACAATGACCTGGACGGTTTCGGTCTCGCGTGTGACACAAACGACTTCGCCCCCGGAGTAAATGCCCAAGCCGCCGCAGCCAACGGAAATGAGGGCACCGTCGGGAATCCGTCAACGTCGGGTTCGTTTGCTGACGGCGACGGCGCGAGCACACTGACCATCACAAAGAGCTCTGGCGTCGGAACTCTGGTCGACAACCAGGACGGCTCGTTCTCCTGGAGCCATGTGACGGCTGACGACGCCTCCGGCAGTGTCACCGTCCAGGCGTCTGACGGCGAGCACCCAGTGGTAACCCAGACCTTTAGCTGGACTGCCAGCAATGTCGATCCACTCATAGGAACAATCACCGTCACTCCCACCTCGGCCTGCGCAGTCAACCTCAGCGGCGCCTTCGGCGATGCTGGGTCCGGAGACACCCACGTGGCCGGGATCACGTGGGGCGACGAGCCGACCGGCACCACGCCCGCGCTCGCCGCAGACGTGAGCCCCGTGACCGGAAGTCACGCCTACACCCAGGCCGGGACATACACCGCTGCAGTCACTGTCCGAGACGACGACGGGGGGTCGCATACCAAGAGTGCGCCGGCGGGGTTTACCACCTTCAACACCCCAAGTGTGATCATGCAGCCGATCAACACCACAGGCACCCGGAGTGGATTCAAGATTGGCAGCACTATCCCGGTCAAGATCACGGTCACGAACTGCAGCGGCGCGCCCGTTAGCACGCTGACTCCTCAGGTCCACCTACAAAAGGTCGACAACACGCCCGATGTAGCGGTCAACGAGCCGGTCATCACTGAGGTCCCGACGAACGGCAAATTGATGCGCTGGACTGGCGACATGTACCACTACACCCTGTCGACCAAGTTGAGCATCTTCAACAACGGTGCTGATCTCACCGCCGGCTCGTACATGGTCTCGGTGAATGACGCAACCTTCTTTGCCCCGGTCAAGGCTTGGTTCGACCTCCGCAAGTAGTCGCATAGGGAAGCCGGGTCGGGACGGTCACGTCCCGACCCGGCCCTCTCTTGTGAGGCCGTAGTAGAAGCCGTCGGATGGGCGCGGGAGGGCGCGAAGGCGCTCTCTCGTGCCACACCCGCGAGCAGGTCCCTTCCCAGGGAGGCGATGCCAATTCTCGTTCCGTTGACCTACCGGATCTTCGGCGGGCCCCAGCGGGGGCCGCGCATCGCGGCCGCAACGATCGCCACGCCCACAGCCGCGACCCCGACCTGGCAGACCAGGACGATGAGCCACCAGTCGAGATCGGCCGCTCGAGCGATCGCCGTGCCGGCCACGGCACCCACGATCCCGATCAGGATCGTGAACAGGCAGCCGATCGGCTGACGACCCGGCACGACGAGCCGGCCGAGGGCGCCGACGATCAGACCGGCGAAGATCGCGCTGAAGAGGTCACCCAACATGGCTATGAGCCTGCCACGCGGACGACGGCCACCGACTCGGCGGGCAGGGCAGCGACACGGCAGCTGGCGCGGCCGTGACCGGAGTCCCTGAACGCCAGCAGCACCTCGGACACCTCGACGTCGACCGGGACGTCCTGCGCCACCGCCGACAGGTTGCAGACCACCCGCAGGTCTCCGCGGGTCACCACCACCCACCGCGCGCCGGCGTCATAGGCCACCGAGACAAGGTCCAGCCGCGGATCCGACAGCGCCGGCCAAGCCCGGCGCAGGGCGATCAGCTCCCGGTACCACGCCAGCATCGACGAATGCGTTTCCGCGGAAACGCATTCCGACCAGTCGAGCGTCGACGCGGCCACCGTCGAGGATGCCTGCGGGTCGGGCACGTCCTCGGACGCCCACCCGTGGGCGGCGAACTCACGGCGTCTGCCCTCGCGTACGGCCGTCGCCAGGTCGTCCTCCTCGTGGGACGTGAAGTACTGCCAGGGCGTCGACGCGCCCCACTCCTCGCCCATGAACAGCATCGGCGTGAACGGCGACGTCAGCACCAGCGCGGCGCCGATACGGGCCAGCCCGGGCGACAGCCCGTGCCCGATCCGGTCGCCGACCGCCCGGTTCCCCACCTGGTCGTGCGTCTGCAGATACGCCCAGGAACCGCCACCCGGGCACCGCCGACCGGTCGACCGGCGCCCCCCAGTCGGCCCCGCGGAACGACGAGTGCCGGCCGTCGTGGAAGAACGCCCCGGTCAGTGTCCGAGCCAGCGCCTCGAACGGCTCCGCCGCGAAGTCCGCGTAGTAGCCCTGCGACTCACCGGTCAGCAGGGTGTGCAGCGCATGGTGGAAGTCGTCGCTCCACTGCGCCGTCATGCCGAGCCCGCCGGCCTCGACCGGCAGGACGGTCCGCGGCTGGTTCAGGTCCGACTCGGCGATCAGCGACAAGGGCCGGCGCTCGGCCACCGACAGCGCGTCCACCGCGCGCGACAGCTCGGCGAGCAGGTGCACGGGCGAGTCGTCCTCCAGCGCGTGCACCGCGTCCAGCCGCAGCGCGTCCACGTGGAAGTCGCCGAGCCACATCAGCGCGTTGTCGATGATCCACCGCCGGACCTCGAACGCCCCCTCGTCGTCGACGTTCACCGCGGCGCCCCACGGCGTCTCGTGCCGGTCGGTGAAGTACGGCCCGAACCGCGGCAGGTAGTTCCCCGACGGCCCGAGGTGGTTGTAGACGACGTCCAGGCAGACCCCCAGGCTGCGGGCGTGGCAGGCGTCGACGAACCGCTTCAGCGCGTCAGGGCCGCCGTAGGGCTCGTGCACCGCGTACGGGTGGACGCCGTCGTAGCCCCAGCCCGCGACCCCGGGGAACGCCGCGACGGGCATCAGCTCGACGAGGTCGACCCCCAGCGACACCAGGTGGTCCAGCCGCTCGATCGCGGCGTCGAGGGTGCCCTCGGACGTGAACGTCCCGATGTGCAGCTCGTAGATGACCGACCCGGGCAGCTGCACCCCGCGCCAGCCCTGGTCGGTCCAGGAGAATCTCGTGTGGTCGTAGACCCTCGAGGGCCCGTGGACACCGTGCGGCTGCCACCGCGAGCGCGGGTCGGGCAGCGGGCTGCCCTCGCCGTCCAGCAGGAAGGCGTAGTCGTCGCCGTGGCCGAGGGCGTCGGTCGTCGGCGCGCCACCATCCGTCCGCGACCGCGTCCATGGCGTACGTCGCCGCGCCGGCCACCACGGTCACCGACCGCGCCAGGGGCGCCCACACCTCGATCTGCGTCACGGCGAGCGAACCTACCCACCGGCCCTGGGCACAACCCGACCACCTCTGACACGATCACCGCCATGCCAGCGCGCGGAAAGACCTCGAGGGACGACACCAAGGCGGCTCGGCCACGCATCGCGCGGGTGAGCGACCTCCTCCGGCTCCCACCGGGCCAGGTCGACCTGGCGTCCGTGGACACCCGGTCGACCCCCGCCTTCGACGGGTCCAAGTCCGACGGCAAGGCAGCGCTCGACCTGCTCGGACCCCGCCTCGCCGACCTGCAGGAGCGGCTGTTCGCCGAGGGTCGCACGGGAGGGACGCGTCGGGTCCTGCTCGTCCTCCAGGGCATGGACACGTCCGGCAAGGGCGGGACGGTGCGCCACGTCGTCGGCGAGGTGGACCCCCAGGGCGTGTCCATCACCGCGTTCAAGGCCCCGACGAAGGAGGAGCTCGCCCACGACTTCCTCTGGCGCATCAAGGGGCGCTTGCCCGAGCCCGGCATCATCGGCGTCTTCGACCGCTCCCACTACGAGGACGTCGTGGTCGTCCGGGTCGAGGAGCTCGTCGACAAGCGCACCTGGTCGCGGCGGTACGCCACGATCAACCGGTTCGAGGAGGGCCTGGTCGCCAAGGGCACGACGGTGATCAAGTGCTTCCTGCACATCTCCAAGGAGGAGTCGAAGGCCCGCCTGCTCGCACGCCTGGACAAGCCGGACAAGCTCTGGAAGTTCAACCCCGGCGACGTCGACTCCCGGGCCAAGTGGGACCCGCTGA
>CAWHJC010000006.1:0-23654 GCA_963829565.1 uncultured Actinomycetota bacterium | reverse complement strand
AGCAATCGCCATTGCCGCTCGCCGCCTTTCGTTCAGTTACATCTGTTGCCTTCGCCTGACGATCCCGCCCGGCCAGGGCTTGTGGTGCGCCGACGACCACACGCCGCCGATGCGCGTGTCGGGGATCCAGTCCGGCAACTTCTCCGGGCCGGTCGGCAGCACCGTCGGCCAGCAGCCGTACCGCGACGGAGTCACGGTGCGCGAGGCAGCAGGAGACGTTCTGGGGCTGGACGCCGGACGGCGGGTACATCGAGCTGCGGGCCCGCGGCGTCGTCAGCCCGCGGTCGATGGTGGCCTTCTGGATGGTCGGCCTCGAGGACCGGCCGGAGCGGTCGGCCGAGATCTGCGTGGCGGAGATGTTCGGCAACGCCGTGGTGCCCGGCGAGACGACGGCCGTGGGCATGGGCCTGCACCCGTTCCGTGACCCGGAGGTGACCGAGGACTTCGAGGCCGTCCCGCTGCCGCACGACCTGGCCGACTTCCACACCTACGCGGTGGACTGGACCGCCGACACGGCGCACTTCCTGGTCGACGGGACTCTCGTGCGGAGCTGCCCCCGGCCTCCGGCGTACCCGCTGCAGATGATGCTGGCGGTCTTCGACTTCCCCGAGACGGCCACCGCTGACGACGACCTCGAGCCCGCGTTCGTGGTCGACCACCTGCGCGGCTACCGGCGCTGAGGTGCCAGCGGGTACCGAGGCGCGGACGCGGCATCAGCTCGCGGTGAGCGGTGGCAGGGCCTCTGAACCGCTGTCACCGCGGCCGGTGGCCACGACCACACGACGATCGCGTCGAAGTCCGCGCCGCCTGCGTCGCCTCGACGTCGGACACAGGGAGCAGCACCTGCTCGGCCTCCTCCAGCCGGCCGGCCGACAGGTACGCGCAGGCGATGGTGTCCAGCTCCTCGTACGACAGCATCCGGTGTGTCGACACGACGGTCCGCAGCCGCTCCGCCGCCGCGACCGCCGCCTTGCTCCGCCCGGCCCGGTACTCCGCGTACGCGAGGTTGTTGAGGATCGTCAGCCGCAGGTCGAGGTCGTCGGCGGCCTCGGCGAGCCGGCTGGCCTGGTCGTAGCGCCGTCGCGCCTCCTCGAAGGAGCCGCAGGCGATCGTGCGCCGGCGGCTGGCCCACCCCGTCCTGGTCGCCCCGGGCCATGTCCTCGACGTCGTCTGTCGACGGCTCCCCCAGCACCATTCCCCCGTCCGGACGTCCCAGTCGGCATCCATTCGATCACAATGCTGGGATGGTGCGCGGGCTCCTCGTGGTGACGGCGGTGGTCGCCGCGCTGCTGCTGCGCTGCTCTGGATCTTCCAGCGCCACCTGATCTACCTGCCCTCGACCGAGCCGGTCGGGTCCGCCGCCGGCTGCTCCCGGGTGCGCGGGACGTGGTGCTGCAGACCAGCGACGGCCTGGAGCTCGGCGCCTGGTTCGTCCCGCCGCGACCCCGACCGGGCCTCGCCGTGCTGGTCGCCAACGGCAACGCCGGCGACCGGTCCGGTGCGCGCACCGCTCGCGCGGGCACTGGCCGGGCACGGGCTGGCGGTGCTGCTGTTCGACTACCGCGGGTACGGCGGCAACCCCGGCCGCCCCAGCGAGGCCGGGCTGGCCCGCGACGTCCGTGCCGCCGACGACTTCCTGCGTCGACGAGGCGCGGCTGCAGCACCCGACCGGATCCTCTTCTACGGCGAGAGCCTCGGCGCCGCGGTCGCGACCGCGCTCGCCACCGAGCACCCGCCGGCGGGTCTGGTGCTGCGCTCGCCGTTCGTCGACCTGGCATCGGTCGGGCGCGTCCACTACCCGTTCCTGCCCGTCGGCACGCTGCTCCGGGACCGCTACCCGCTGGCCGAGCACCTCGCGGAGGTGGACGCCCCGGTCGCCGTGGTGTACGGCAGCGGCGACTCCGTCGTACCGCCGGACCAGAGCCGGGCCGTGGCCGAGGCGGCGCCGCGGCTGTGCGCGGCTGGTCGAGGTCGCCGGCGCCGACCACAACGACCGGGCCCTGCTCCACGGACGCCGCCTGGTCGGGGCCGTCGTCGACCTCGCCGACCAGGTCGCGGCGGCCTCGTGAGCCCGCGCAACCGCGCGCAGATGACCGCGCGCTGGTGAGCCACACTCAGTCCCGGCGTGGGCGCACGTCGGCCAGCAGCACGCTGAGCTCCGTGGGCGCGGCCGGGAGCCGGTAGGCGGGTAGCACGCCCGGTCCGCAGGACGCGCTGCCGATGCCCTGCTGCCCGGCGTCGAGGTTGACGAACAGCCGCCCCTCGTCGGAGAGCTCGACGGTGTGCTTGGCCCGGTCGAGCTGCTCGGTGCTCCAGCGGCGCACGGTGAGGTCGAGGGTCGGTGCCCCCTCGACCCGCAGGCCGGCACCCGAACCGTCACTCAGCACCGCCCACCGGACCTCGGCCCGGTTGCCGTTCTCCTGCGGGAACACGTAAGGGGTCTGCAGCTGGTCGACGGTCGCCGAGAACCGCGAGACCCACGTGCCGTACCCCGTGTCCGCGTACGCCTCGCCCGGGCCCCGCCCGTACCAGCTGACGGAGTCGAGGCCTCGCGGCAGCTCGAGGCGCACGCCGACCCGCGGCAGCGGGCAGGGCAGGTCGCCCTCGGGGACCATGGAGACGTCCAGCCGCAGGCCGCCGTCACCGCCGCCGACCGAGTCCACGGCGGTCCAGCGGTACACAGCGGCGAAGCCGAGGTCGGTGGTGGCCGGCGCCCATCGCTCGCGCACGATGAGGGCCCCGTCCTGCACGTCCACGTCGACCAGCCGGCCCTGCAGGCGGTCCAGCCCCAGCGCGCGCCAGAGCGGCAGCAGCGCCTCGCCGTGCTGCCCGGCGTCGTTGTCCGTCGGCGCCCGCCACAGGTCGAGGCGCGGCGGGGCCAGCAGCTCGATGCCGCCCAGGCGCAGCAGCCGCCCGGTCCGGCGGTCGAACACGCCGGTGCCCAGCAGCAGGTCCGGCCCGCGTCGCACCGGTCCCGGGCCGGGGTGGGCCGCGGTCGGAGCCGGCCGGCCGCCGAGCCGGACCTGGCCGCGGCTGAGCACGTGGCCGGCCGGTGCCCAGGGCTCGTCTCCGGCGAGCGAGGCGGTCACCGTGATCCAGCGCTCGCCAGTGCTCCCCGCGCCGCCGCCCGGCGCTGCCGTGGCCTCCGGCGGCAGCCCGACCGTTGCCGTCTCCCCGGCGGCGAGTGCAGGCATCTCGAGATCGCCGGCCGCGGCCTGGAGCCCGTCCACCTCCAAGGTCCACCGGACGTGCACGTTCGCCAGGTCGCGCACGTCGAACCGGTTCGTGACGCGCACGTCCTCGCCGGCGGCCTGGATGCGGACCGGCGCGATCACCGCGGCGTAGTCGAGCAGGCCCGGGGAGGGGGTGCGATCGGGGAACAGCAGGCCGTCGGCCACGAAGTTCCCGTCGTGCACGGGCTCCCCGAAGTCGCCGCCGTACGCGAAGCGCTCCCGTCCACGCTCGTCGCGCTGGCGCAGCCCGTGGTCGATCCACTCCCACACGAACCCGCCCATGCAGCGTGCCGAGGACTCGAACAGCTGCCTGGTACTCCAGCAGGCCCCCGGGGCCGTTGCCCATCGCGTGCGCGTACTCGCAGTGCACGAACGGCATCGCTCGCCGGCGCCGGTCGAGCTCGGGGTCGTCGAGCGCATCCTCAGAGCCGGCCGCGATCGCGGCGACCTCCTCGTGGGTGGCGTACATGCGGCTGTAGACGTCGACGTCGGGAGAGGTCACGTCGTGCTCGTAGTGGATCGGGCGGGACCCGTCGCGCTCCCGCACCCACCGGGCCATCGCCGACAGGTTCTGCCCGACCCCGCTCTCGTTGCCGAGCGACCACATGACGACGCTGGGGTGGTTCTTGTCGCGCTCGACGGTGCGCCTGATGCGGTCGACCATCGCGTCGCGCCAGCGCGGGTCGTCGGAGGGGTTGCCCCGCCAGTCGACCAGCCAGAACCCGTGCGTCTCCAGGTCGCACTCGTCGACCACCCACAGCCCGTACTCGTCGCACAGGTCGAGGAACGCCGGGTGCGGTGGATAGTGGCTGGTGCGCACGGCGTTCACGTTGTGCCGCTTCATCAGCAGCACGTCGGCCAGCATCTCGTCCCGGGTGACCGCCCGGCCGCGGTCCGGGGAGACCTCGTGGCGGTTGACGCCTCGCATGGTGACCGGTGCGCCGTTGACGGTGAAGACGCCGTCGACGATCGCGACCGTGCGGAAGCCGATGCGCAGCCGCACCGACTCGGCCGGCTCGCCGGCCAGGTCGCCGGCCGCCGTGGTGGCGACCACCACGGCGTCGTAGCGCCGGGGGACCTCCGCCGACCACGGGTCGACCGCGCCCACCTCGATGCGCTCACCGGTTCCCGCGTCGATCCCGAGCTCGGGGACCAGCACCCGCGCCGGCACGCTGGCCTCGACCATCAGCGACCCACTGCCGGTCGCGGCGTCGTAGTCGGCGTGCACGAAGACGTCGTCCAGGCCTCCGGCCGGGCGGGACAGCAGCAGCACCTCGCGGAAGATGCCGGACAGCCACCACATGTCCTGGTCCTCGAGGTAGCTGCCCGACGACCACTGGTGCACGCGCACGGCCAGCACGTTGTCGCCCTCGACCCGCACGGCGTCGGTCACGTCGAACTCCACCGGGAGCCGGCTGCCGACCGACCGGCCTACCTCGGTGCCGTTGACCCACGCTCTGAACGCGGAGTCGACGCCCTCGAAGCGGAGGACGGCGCGCGCACCCGGGGGCAGGAAACCCTCCGGCAGGGCGAACGTCCGGCGGTAGTCACCGGTCGGGTTCTCGTCGGGAACGTGCGGCGGGTCCACCGGGAACGGGTACTGCACGTTGGTGTACGCCGGGGCACCATGGCCGTACAGCTGCCAGTGCGCTGGTACGGGGAGCGTCCCCCAGGTCGCGTCCGGGAAGTCGGCGGCCGCGAAGTCCTCCGGCAGGTCGGCCCGGGTTGCGTACCGGAACCGCCAGGCGCCGCTCAGGTCCAGGACCGGCGCGTCCGACCGGAGCCAGGCCCGGGCGGGGCGCGCGTCCCGCACCGGGAACGGCTCCTCGAACCACGGTCTGGCGCCGTCGGCCTCGGCTCCTGCCACTCAGATCCTCCGGTCACCTCGATGGGCGCGTCCCCACGCGTGCAGATGGTAGGCGGGCGCTCGTCCCTCCGCTGCCCGGCGGGCGGCTCGACGCCGGCGGCGGTCCGGTCAGCCGAACGGTCCTTCCCGCGGCCACGCGTGCATCAACGGGTGTCGGCGTGTGCCACGTTCAGGTCATGACTGTGCTGTCGCGATGGTTCGGTGTCCCCGTGCTCCTGCTGTCCCTCGGTGCGGCCGGTCTGGTGCCTGCCGCCGCCGCCCCGGTGGTCACCGACCCTGACAGCGCGGCGGTGGGCGCGACGTGAATGGGCCCGGGACGCGTGGCGATGACCACCGCACCGTCGGACGTCGCCGGTTCGGTCGACGTCGAGCTGCGGGCCACCGGCCTCCCGGACGGCACCCGGTGGCTGGGAGCACTGAGCGCGTCGAACGAGACTGGCGAGGACAGCCGTGAGTTCCGCCGCGTCGCGGCCGAGGGCGGCTGGACAGTGCGGGCCACGTTGGATGAGCCGGCGCCAGGGCCGCAGACCGGCTTCTACGGCATCGCCTTCTCCCGGCGCCTCAGCACCTGCGTCGTCGCCCTGTACCCGCGGCCGACGGTCGCCCTGTCGTTCTGCGCGGCGAACGTCATCGCGATCATGCAGGCGCGGTACCGCGCCGACGACTCGCTGGTGGTCCGCTTCTCGGGCTACGCCAGGCCTGAGTCACGGTGGAACATCGAGCTGCGCGCCAACACCACCGACTCGGCGCAGGCGGTCGCGGTGGGCGTGGTGGAAGCCCGGCGCGGCCTGTTGCGGGTCAGGACCACCCTGCGCGGCTTCGACGACCCGAGGCTCAGCGTGGTCGCGACCCGCGCCTCGGGTGGCACGTGCGCGCTGCACCTGGACCCGGCCGACGTCACGACGGCGCCCATGCCCTCGTCCGGGGCCCTGCTTGACCGGGCGCGCGAGCTGGGCCGCGCGACGGGGTCAGCGCGCTGACCCGTCGCGTGGGTCAGGCGACGCAGGTGCGACGGATCGCGTCGACGTGCTGGTGGTCGGTCCCGCAGCACTGGGGCAGGTCGTTGCGGTACCTCGGCATGGCGTCTGCGCTCACTGGTCGGCTGCCGCCACGTACGGCTTGTCCGGCCAGTAGGCCCACTCCTCGAACTCCTCCACCCGGCCGTCGGCCGCGAACCGCAGCACCCACAGGTCGCGGTACTCCTGCGTCACGGGCTCGCCGTAGCGCACCTCGACCCGCACCACGGCGTCCAGGCCCTCCACCGCCACCGGGTCGGCCGTCATCGTGAAGACATCGCCCTCGTCGTCGTCCAGCCAGAAGCCACGGATCGCCTCGTGGCCGGTGATCGAGGGCTCGTAGGGGGACCGGCGGTACCGCGCGCCCTCGGTGAACAGCCGCTCGATCATGGCCGGGTCGCCGCTGCGCCAGGACCCCTCGTACCCCGCCACCCATCGCATCACGTCGTCACGGGTCATCCGAGGCAGCATGCCAACCCGCCGGCGCGCGGTCCAGCACGCGGTCAGGCACCGCAGTGGCTGGTCGTTCCCGGCGGCGCGGGCGTCACTCCGGGTCGTTGTCCGCGGAGCCACCGATCACGAACGGAGTGGTGACTCCGACGTACATCAGGTGCGTCACCAGGCCCTGGCTGGCGTGGGGGAGGTTGTGGCAGTGGTCCATCCAGATGCCGGGGTTGTCGGCAAGGAAGGCGATCTCGTAGCTCTCGCCGTCCCCGACCTGGAGCGAGTCGACCCACCACGGGCTGCCGGTCGCCTCCTCGCCGTCGCGGGACAGCACGACGGCGTGGTGGCCGTGCAGGTGCATCGGGTGCGCCTTCCGCTGGAGTTGGTGATCGTCATCGTCACGACGTCACCCTCCTCGACCATGTACATCGGCACGTCGGGGTAGAGGTGGCCGTTGATGCTCCACCAGAAGCCCGGCCGGCCGTCGAGGAACGCGATCCGCTGGCCGATCCGGTACTCGAAGTCCCGGTCCGCCGCCGCGGGATCGAACCCGATGTCGGCCGGCTCGCCGTAGGACAGCAGGTCGAGGTCGGAGTGCGGGTCGTCGCCGGACACCGGCTCCCCGTCGGGCGGGCCCACCGCCAGCCGGGTGGCCTCCCCGAAGTTCACCGTGAGCGCCGAGCCGTCCTCCGGCACGGTGACCAGCAGGTCGGCCCGGCCGCCGGCCGGGACGACCACGGTCTGGTCCTCGACCTCCGCGGGGGTGTCCACGTCGCGCGCATCGACGGCCAGCACCCGGTACGCCGAGCCGTTGACCCACGTGCGCACGGAGGTGTTGTTGGTGTTGATCACCCGGATCCGGGCCTGCGACCCCGGCTCGGCCTCTGCCCGCGAGGTCCCCAGGGCGCCGTTGACGGTCGGCCGGCCCGCGTAGCTGTGCACCACCGCGACGGCGTCGGTGGCTGTGTCGGTGGCTGTGTCGGTGGCCGTGTCGGTGGCTGTGTCGGTGGCTGTGTCGGCGGCCGTGTCGGCGGCGGGCGTGACGACCAGAGGTCCCAGGAGCCCCTTGACGACCTGCTCGTCGGACACCTGGTGCGAGTGGTACCAGTACGTGCCGGGATCCTCGGCGACGAACCGGTACACGTGCTCGTCGCCCTCCTCGACGGCGTCCTGGGTGACACCGGCCACCCCGTCCTCCCCGTTCGGCACGTCCACCCCGTGCCAGTGCAGGGCGATCCCGTCCGGGACCGACTCGTTCACCAGGTGCACCTCGACCAGGTCGCCGACGTCGGCGGTGATCTGCGGCCCGGGTGACTCGTGGTTCAGCGTGAAGCCGGAGACCTCGCCGGCGCTCTCCCCCTCGAGCTGGATCGTCTCGGTCCGCGGCCGTCAGCGTCAGCGAGACGTCGGGCGCGCCCGCTCGGGCCGAGCAGCGTGTCCACGCCCACGGGTCCGCCGCCGTCGGGCGCCGCGTGCCCGGCGTGTCCCCCCGTGGCCGTCCATGGCTCCCATGGCACCCATGGCATCCGCGGCGTCGCCCGGCACCGGGCCGCCGCCGTAGTCCGGGTAGCCCATGTCCATCACCGAGAAGGTGTCCGGCACCAGGCTCTGCTGCCACAACCATCCGACCGGCGCCAGGACGGCGACGGTCGCCGCGACTCCGAGAATCGGGGCGAGCCGACGCCGCCGCGGCTGGTCCGGCTGTGCCGGTGCCTCGTCGGCGGCTGCCGCCGAGGTCACGCGGAGACGGGAGCCTGCTGTGGAGTGGCGAGCGTCCGCCGCGCTGCTATCGAGGCCAGACCGGCCACCGCCATGGCGTTGAGGGCGTGCAGGGCGCCGACCACCGGAACCGCGAACGCGACGATGGCGAGCACCCACTGCAGGACGACGACCAGCAGGACGTAGCCGGCCCACTTCACGCCGCCGTCCACCTTGGTGAAGAACGAGACGATCATCAAGATCAGCGCCACCAGCGCGATGGCGACGGCGCCGAGACTGTGGATGATGATGGCCGATGTTGTAGTCGTCCTCGGACCCGGCGAAGACCTTCCCGGAGCCGTCGTCCACCTCGTTGATGGTGGTGAACCAGGCCAGCCCGATGGCGGCCAGCTGCACCAGCACGAGACCTGCTATCAGGTTGGCCAGCAAACGATAGGCCTGTCGCATCGGCCCGCTCCCTGTTCGACGGCGGCCGGACGGCCCGGCCTCGTTGCCCGGAAGGTTAGTGGGTGCCAGGGGGTCGGGGACGCTTTTTCCGCGTCACGGTCACCTCGCGCGATCGACCGCGCGATCGACCGCGCGATCGACCGCGCGATATAGACAAGGCCACGACCGTTCCGGGTCAGGGTCAGTGCCCGCCCGTCGACGGCGTACGTGACGTGTCCCTTCAGCACCTCGAGCACCGCCTCCTCGACCGGTGCGGCTCCGGCGAGCACCCGGCATCGCTCATGGAGTCGATCGACACCGTGAGGGTCGGGCCGGACACGTCGACGGAGCCACTGGCGGCGTTGCAGCCCGTGCGCAGGCCCAGCCGACCGTCATCGATGCTCAGGCTTGCGTGCACGTCGGCGGGGATGCTGCTCACGCTGGCGTCCGCGCCGCGTCCCTCGACGACGCCGTCGAGCCGCCAGCGGGTACCGGCCAGGTCGGCGGCCGGCTCGTCCGGCTCCGGGCGCAGCTCCATCACCGTGTCGCCACCGGTGAGGGTGAGCGAGTCGCCGTCGAGCAGGTAGCGGGGATCGTCGGCGAGGAAGCCGGCCAGCCAGGCGTCCTGCTCCATCAGCGCTGGCTCGCACCCCATCTCCGTGCCACCTACGCCGTCGACCGTGAGCCGGCCGTCGGCGTAGGCGGCCCGGGCCGACATCTGGTTGCAGCCGGCGTGCAGGGTCAGGCCGTCGTCGGTGAACCCGACCACGGCGTCGGTGCCACCGACCAGTGGCCGGGGCCCGCCGTCCACGGTGACCGCGGTGGAGACGAACGTCCGGCCCCGAAGAGCGTGGTCCTTGGCGGCGAAGGGATCGCTCGGCTGCAGCCCGGGATCCTGGGACGCGCTCCCGCACGCGGCGAGCGCCACCAGCAGGGCGGCGCCGGCGACTGCAGGGAGACGTCTCATGCCGGTGGGACGCCGGGGACCGGGTGCTGGTTCCTCCGCGCGACCCAGGGCGAGGGATTCAGCGGAAGACCACCGTGCGCGCGCCGTTGATCAGCACCCGGCTCTGAGCGTGCCAGCGCACCGCGCGCGCCAGCACCCGGGCCTCGATGTCGCGGCCGGCCTGCACCAGGTCGTCCGGCTGCATGGCGTGCGTGACCCGCTCGACGTCCTGCTCGATGATCGGGCCCTCGTCCAGGTCGGCGGTGACGTAGTGCGCGGTCGCGCCGATCTGCTTCACCCCGCGGGCGTACGCCTGGTGGTAGGGCCGGGCGCCCTTGAAGCCGGGCAGGAACGAGTGGTGGATGTTGATGGCGCGGCCCGCCAGTGCCTGGCACGTCTCGTCGCTGAGGACCTGCATGTAGCGCGCCAGCACCACCAGGTGGATGCCGAGCTCGTCGACCAGGGAGAGGAGCTTGGCCTCCGCCTCGGGCTTGGTGTGCGGACTCACCGGCAGGTAGTGGAACGGCACGCCGTAGGTCGCCGCCAGCGGCTCGGCGTCGTGGTGGTTCGACACGATCGCGGGCACGTCGATGTTGAGCGCGCCGGTCTTCCAGCGGAACAGCAGGTCGTTGAGGCAGTGCCCCGAGCGCGACACCATGATCAGTGTCCGGAACGGCTCGTCGGCGGGGAACATCTGCCAGGTCATCCCCCAGGTGTGAGCCACTGCGGAGAACCCTCCGCGCAGCTCCTCCAGGCTCACCCGGGCGTCCACCAGCTCGACCAGCACCCGCATGAAGAAGCGGCCCTCGGTCCGGTCGTCGAACTGCTGGCTCTCCAGGATGTTCGCCGAGCTGCGGACCAGGAACGACGCCACCGCGTGGACGATGCCCGGCCGGTCGGGGCAGTCGAGGGTCAGCACGAACTCCGGACCCGCGCTGGGCGGCGTCGAGGGGCTCACCCGGCAATGGTGGCACTACTGTTTCGGCATGAGCAACGCCGATGCGGACAGCGGAACAGTTCCGACGGTCCAGTCCGTCGACCGCGCCGTCACCGTGCTGGAGATCCTGGCCTCGGCGGGCGAGGCGGGTGTCACCGAGATCGCCGGTGAGCTGGGCGTGCACAAGTCCACGGCGTTCCGCCTGGTGGCCGCGCTCGAGCGGCGGGGTCTGGTCGAGCAGCACGCCGAGCGGGGCAAGTACCGCCTCGGCGTCGGGATCCTCCGGCTGGCCGGCGCCACCACGGCCCGGCTCGACCTGGTGCAGGAGTCGCGGCCGCTGTGCCGCGCCCTGGCGGCCCAGACCGACGAGACGGTCAACCTCACGGTGCTGTCCGACGGCGCCGCCCTCTACATCGACCAGGTGGCCGGGTCGTCGGCGCTGCAGCCGCACAACTGGGTCGGCCAGCGCATCCCGCTGCACGCCACCTCCAACGGAAAGGTGCTGCTGAGCGGGCTGCCCGACAGCGAGGTGGTCGCGATGGTCGGGCGCCGGCCCCGGACGTACACGCCCTCGACGCTGGGCAGCAGCGCCGACGTGCTGGCCAGCGTGGTGCAGGCCCGCACCGAGGGGTACGCCCTGGCGGTCGACGAGCTGGAGGTCGGCCTGTCGGCCGTGGCGGCCCCCATCCGCAACGTTCACGGCGACGTGATCGCCTCGGTCAGCGTCTCCGGCCCGACCTTCCGGCTGCAGGACGAGCGGATGGCGACGGCGACGGAGGCCGTCGTGGAGACGGCCGACGAGGTGTCGCGCCGGCTCGGCTGGCGTGTTTCGAGCCCGCAACGGCTGGCCGGAAGTGCTTGACCGGCCGGGCGCGTCGCGTCATTGTTCGTTGCGTAGGGAGCCGCCGCGTTGCGCCAGGCGCAACCAACACGCTCCCGGAGGCGGAGAAGCATGCCGGACCTGTACGTCGGGGGCACCTGGGTGGCCGCCCGCGACGGGGCGACCCGGAAGATCCGTTGCCCCGCCGACGGTAGTCCGGTCGCGACCGTCGACGAGGCCGGCCGCGCCGACACCGAGGCGGCCATCGGGGCTGCCCGCCGGGCGTTCGACGACGGCCCCTGGCCGCACACGTCGGCCCAGGAACGGGGCGCGCTGCTGCACCGGGTGGCCGACCTGCTGGTCGAGCACAAGCCCGAGGTGGCGCGGACGGAGAGCCTCGACACCGGGAAGCGGCTGGTCGAGAGCGAGTACGACGTCGACGACGTCGTCGCGGTCTTCCGCCACTACGCCGGCCTGGCCGGGGCGGACGCGGGACGCATGGTCGACACCGGTCGTGCCGACGTGGTCAGCCGGGTCGTGCACGAGCCGCTGGGGGTCTGCGGCCTGATCACGCCGTGGAACTACCCGCTGCTCCAGACGTCGTGGAAGGTCGCGCCGGCGTTGGCGGCGGGTAACACGTTCGTGCTCAAGCCCAGCGAGCTCACGCCCTCGTCGGCCATCCTGCTGATGCGCTACCTCGAGCAGGCCGGGCTGCCCGCCGGTGTCGCGAACCTGGTGCTCGGCGCCGGGCCGGCCGCGGGCGCGCCGCTGAGTGAGCACCCGGACGTCGACCTGGTCTCGTTCACCGGTGGGGTGGCCACCGGAAAGCGGGTGATGGCGGCCGCGGCCGGCTCGGTCAAGAAGATCGCACTCGAGCTGGGCGGCAAGAACCCCAACATCGTGTTCGCTGACGCCGACCGCGAGACCGCGCTCGACATGGCGCTGACCGCGGTGTTCCTGCACTCCGGCCAGGTGTGCTCGGCGGGCGCCCGGCTGGTGGTGGAGGAGTCGATCCACGACTCCTTCGTCGACGAGCTGGTCGAGCGGGCCGGACGGATCCGGCTGGGCGGACCCTTCGACGAGCGGAGCGAGACCGGGCCGCTGATCTCTGCGGCCCACCGCGAGAAGGTCGAGGCGTACGTGGCCGCCGGTGTCGCCGAGGGTGCCACCCTGCGCTGCGGAGGCGCCCGGCCCGACGACCCGGAGCTGGCCAAGGGCTACTACTACCTCCCGACCATCCTCGACGACTGCACGACCGGCATGAGCGTGCTGCAGGAGGAGTCGTTCGGGCCGGTGCTGACGGTCGAGACGTTCGCCGGCGAGGACGACGCGGTACGCACCGCCAACGACAGCCTCTTCGGCCTGGCCGGCGCGGTCTGGACGACCGACGGCGGCAAGGCCGAGCGGGTCGCCGCCCGGCTGCGGATGGGCACCGTATGGATCAACGACTACCACCCGTACGTCCCGCAGGCCGAGTGGGGCGGCTACAAGCAGTCCGGCGTCGGGCGTGAGCTCGGGCTGGCGGGGCTGGACGAGTACCGCGAGACCAAGCACGTGTGGCACAACATCGCCCCCGAGCCCCAGCACTGGTTCGGCGCCGGGACGCAGCCCCCGCCGGGATCAGCAGCGGCGCCTGCAGCGGGGTCGGCAGCGGGGTCGGCAGCGGGGTCGGCAGCGGGGTCGGCAGCGGGGTCAGCACCGTGAGCGCGCCCGCGTACGACCGCAGCTACGACGTCGTGATCGTCGGCGGCGGGTCGGCCGGCTGCGTGCTGGCCAACCGGCTCAGCGCCGACCCGGCGACCAGCGTGCTGGTGCTCGAGGCCGGACGCACCGACTACCTCTGGGACCCGTTCATCCACATGCCGGCGGCGCTGCCGTTCCCGATCGGCAGCCGGCTCTACGACTGGCGCTACCACTCCGACCCGGAGCAGGCGATGGGCGGACGCCGGGTGTTCCACGGCCGCGGCAAGCTGCTCGGCGGCTCCAGCAGCATCAACGGCATGATCTTCCAGCGCGGCAACCCGCTCGACTACGAGCGCTGGGCGGCCGACCCGGGCATGGACGGCTGGGACTACGCGCACTGCCTGCCGTACTTCAAGAAGATGGAGACCTGCCTGGCCGGCGCCGACGACTGGCGCGGCGGCGACGGCCCGCTCGTGCTGGAGCGCGGCCGGGCCGACAACCCGCTGTTCGCGGCGTTCTTCGCGGCCGCGCAGGAGGCCGGCTACCCGCTGACCGACGACGTCAACGGCTACCGCCAGGAGGGTTTCGCGCGGTTCGACCGCAACGTGCACCGCGGCCGGCGGCTCAGTGCCGCGCGGGCCTACCTGCACCCGGTCAAGAGCCGCGCCAACCTGACGGTGGAGACGCTGGCGCACGCCACCAGGATCGTGTTCGAGGGCGAGCGGGCGGTCGGTGTCGACTACCTGCGCGGCGGCCGGCTGCGCCGTTCGGTGCGCGCCGGCCAGGTCATCTGCTGCGGTGGCGCCATCAACACCCCGCAGCTGCTGCAGCTGTCGGGCGTCGGCGACGCGGCCCTGCTCAAGGAGCTCGGCATCGACGTCGTGGCCGACCTGCCCGGTGTGGGCGCAAACCTGCAGGACCACCTCGAGGTCTACGTGCAGCACGCGTCCAAGCTGCCGGTGTCCATCGCACCCGGGCATGCGCTGGCGGCACCGGCCACGGATCGGGGCCGAGTGGCTGTTCCTGCGCCGGGGACCGGGCGCCACGAACCACTTCGAGGGCGGCGGTTTCGTCCGGACCAACGACGACGTGACCTACCCGAACCTGATGTTCCACTTCCTGCCGATCGCGATCCGCTACGACGGCAGCCCTCCGGCCGGGCAGTCCAAGGCCGACCACGGCTACCAGGTGCACATCGGGCCGATGTACTCCGACGCCCGGGGCTCCGTCACCATCCGCTCCACCGACCCCAAGCAGCACCCGTCGCTGGTGTTCAACTACCTGTCGACCGACCAGGACCGCCGCGAGTGGGTGGAGTGCGTGCAGGTGGCGCGCGACGATCCTCGGGCAGCCGGCGTTCGAGCCGTTCGACGACGGCGAGCTGTCACCCGGGCCCGACGTCGCGACCGACCAGCAGGTGCTCGACTGGGTGGCCAAGGACGGCGAGACCGCCTACCACCCCTCGTGCACGGCCAAGATGGGCGTCGACGACCTGGCCGTGCTCGACCCGCACCACGATGGGAGTCCACGGGGCACTGAACCTGTCGGTGGTCGACGCGTCCGCGATGCCGTACGTCACCAACGGCAACATCTACGCGCCGGTCATGATGCTGGCCGAGAAGGCCGCCGACCTGATCGCGGGCAACACTCCGCCTCCACCTGCGCAGGTGCCGTGGTTCCGGCACGACGACGGCTCGCCGCTCTACCCTCCAGGTGACCCCCGCACCGCCGCAGCGACCAGACAGACCGGACAGACGAACGGACAGACGACGGAAGGGTCGGACATGAGCGACGCAGCGCTTGTCGGTCAAGGAGCTGTGGAAGGTCTTCGGACCCAAGGCGGACTCGATCATCGGCACGCCGGACGCCGACCTGCCGCGCCCGGAGCTGCTGAAGAAGACCGGCTGCGTGGCCGCCGTCAAGGACGTCTCGTTCGACGTCGCGCCCGGCGAGGTGTTCGTCGTCATGGGCCTGTCCGGCTCCGGCAAGTCCACGCTGGTGCGCTGCCTGACCCGGCTGATCGAGCCGACCGCCGGGCAAGGTCGAGCATCGACGGCGAGGACGTCGTGACGATGTCCGCCACCCGGCTGCGCGAGCTGCGCCGCAACCACGTGTCGATGGTGTTCCAGCACTTCGGCCTGCTGCCGCACCGCCAGGTGATCGACAACGTCGCGTACGGGCTGGAGATCCGCGGCGTCGGCAAGGCAGAACGGCGACGCCAAGGCCGCGGAGGTCGTCGACCTGGTCGGCCTGGCCGGCAACGAGCACTCGTACCCCGACCAGCTGTCCGGCGGCATGCAGCAGCGCGTCGGGCTGGCCCGGGCGCTGGCCGTCGACCCGACGGTGCTGCTGTTCGACGAGCCGTTCTCGGCGCTCGACCCGCTGATCCGCCGCGACATGCAGAACGAGGTCATCCGGCTGCACCACGAGGTCGGCAAGACGATGGTGTTCATCACCCACGACCTGCAGGAGGCGCTGAAGCTGGGCGACCGCATCCTGATCATGCGCGACGGCGAGATCGTCCAGATCGGCACCCCCGACGAGGTGGTCGGCGCGCCCGGCCGACGACTACGTGCGCGACTTCGTCAGCGAGGTGCCGCGCTCGCACGTGCTCACGCTGCGCTGGGTGATGCGCCCGCCGCGGCCCGACGACCGCTCGACGGCCCGGCGATGCGGCCGACACGGTCGTCCGCGACGCGGCCCGCGCGGCGCTCGCCCCGAGCACCCGGTGCGCGTGGTCGACGGCGAGAGCTGCTCGGCATCGTCGACGACGACGACCATCCTGCGGGTCATCGTCGCCGAGGAGCCCGAGCGCACCGACGGTCGTCGGCCGCCGGACGCTCCGAGGCGGAGGCCCGGCTCGCCGACGTCGCTCCGCGAGCCCGGTGCGCGGTCCCGACCGGCCGGACGCCTGGCTGGCGCTCGGCGGCGTCCTGGTGGTGTGGGTGCTCGGCTGGGCGGTCGCTCAGGGGCAAGCAGACCCTCGACATCGGCGCCGCGGAGCACACCGACTTCCACCGCTGGCTGAACGACGTCCGCGACAGGTCGAGCGCCAGCGCGACACCAACCCCGTTCTTCGCGTCGTCATCGGCGGCATCAGCGACGGCCTGGACTGGTCGGTCGACGCTGCTTCCAGGAGCTGGTCAGCGACGCCGGCGTTCCCGCGCCCGGTGCCCGAGATCGGCTGGCTCGGCGTCGTCGCCATCGCGGCCTGGGTCGCGTTCGCGCTGGCCGGCGCCAGGATCGCCGCTGCTGGTCGGCTGTCACGCTGCTGGCCTGTCGGCTACCTCGGCTACTGGCAGGACAGCCTGGACCGCTGATCGTCACGGTCGTCGCGGTGGCGCATCTGCGTCGTGATCGGGTTGCCGCTCGGCATCTGGATGGCGCGCAGCAGGCGGGTCACCGCCGTCGTCACGCCGGTGCTCGACGTCATGCAGACGATGCCGTCGTTCGCCTACCTGGCGCCGCTGGTGCTGTTCTTCGGCATCGGTCCGGCGTCGGCGGTCGTCGACCACGCTCATCTACGCGCTGCCGCCCCTGGTGCGCATCTCCGCGCACGGCCTGCGCTCGGTGGCGCCGACGCGCGGTCGAGGCCGGCACGTCGCTGGGCTGCACCAGCTGGCAGCTGCTGCGCAGGTCCAGCTGCCGATGGCGCGGCGCACCATCATCGTCGGCTCAACCAGACCACGATGGCGGCGCTGTCGATGGCCACCATCGCCGCGCTGATCGACGGGCCCGGGCTCGGCCAGCCGGTCTCGAGGCGCTGCAGATCCTCGACGTCGGCGCGCGCCTTCGTCGCCGGCCTCTGCATCGTGCTGCATGGCGATCATGCTCGACCGGGTCGACCACCGCGCGCAGCGAGAACGGGCCGAGCTGGCCGCGCGCAGCGCGCCAGAACCCGCAGGCGCCGGCGCATCGTCCTCGCCGTGGCGCGCGGTCGCTCGCGGTGGTCGCGATCTACCTGTCCCGGCACGTACTCCCGGTCGCGACGTTCCCCGAGGCCGGAGCTGGCGCCGGCGTCGCCGACCGGTCAACGACGCTGACCGACTGGGTCGTCGACGCCGTCCGTCGCGTCACGCAGGCGGTGAAGGACTTCGTCACCTACGGCCTGCTCAACCCGCTGGAGGCCCTGCTCGCCGAGTCGCCGTGGTGGCTGATGGCCGGCGTCCTCGCTGGCGCTCGCGTCGCTCCTCGGCGGGCTCGCGCGCCGCTCGTCGTCGACCGTGCGTGTGCCTGGCGGTCATCCTCGGCACCGGGCTCTGGAACGACGTCGATGGTGACGCTGGCCATGACCCTGGTCGCCACCGTGCTGGTCATGCTCCTCGGCGTCGTCGTCGGGGTGCTGGATGGGCCGCAGCCGACGGGCCGACGCCGGCGATCCGGCCGGTGCTCGACGCGCTCGCAGACGATGCCCGCCGTTCGTCTACCTGGTGCCCTGCCTGGCGCTGTTCGGCGCCGAGCCGCTTCACCGCGATCGTCGCCGCCGTCGTCTACGCCGCGCCCGGTCGCGATCAAGATCGTCGCCGACGGCATCCGCGGCGTGTCGGCCGACCACCGTCGAGGCCGCCGAGTCGCGCCGGCATCGACGCCGTGGCAGATGATCCGCAAGGTCCAGCTGCCGATGGCGCGCGGCGCGCTGGTGCTCGCCGCCAACCAGGGCCTGCTGTTCGTGCTGTCGATGGTCGTCATCGGCGGCCTCGTCGGCGGCGGCGCCTCGGCTTCCTCGTGGTCGCCGGGTTCGCGCAGCGCGAGGTCTTCGGCAAGGGCCTGGCCGCCGGCATCGCGATCATGCTCTGGGCGTGATGCTCGACCGGATCACGATGCACACGGCCGCGCGGTACGGGCGCGCCGGCCACGGCATGACCCAGCCGCACAGCCGCGACGAACGTCGCGGCCCCCGGCACGACCGAAGGAGACGAGCGCGACGTACAGGACACGATGGGCCGGACGCGTCGCGGCTCGCTGTCGCGCGTCGCGGCCGTGGCGCTCGCCGCTGTGGCGGCCTGCGGCGGCGGCGACATCGACGAGGCGACGACTCCGCGAGCGGCGGCGACCGAGTGCGGCGACGTTCAACATCGCGGTCAACCCGTGGGTCGGCTACGAGGCCAACGGCCGTACGTCGTCGGCCAGGTCGCGAGCCAACGAGCTCGGCTGCAACGTCGACGTACAAGAACCTGAAGGAGGAGGTCGCCTGGCAGGGCTTCGGCACCGGCGAGGTCGACGTCGTCATCGAGAACTGGGGCCACGACGACCTGAAGAAGAAGTACATCGAGCGAGCAGAAGACCGCCGTCGAGGTCGGCCCGACCGGCAACAAGGGCATCATCGGCTGGTACGTGCCGCCGTGGATGGCCGAGGAGTACCCGGACATCACTCGACTGGAAGAACCTCAACAAGTACGCCGACGAGTTCGCGACGTCGGAGTCCGGCGGCAAGGGCCAGCTGCTCGACGGCGACCCGTCGTTCGTCACCAACGACGAGGCGCTGGTCAAGAACCTCGACCTCGACTTCAAGGTGGTCTACGCCGGCAGCGAGGCCGCGCTCATCCAGGCGTTCCAGCAGGCCGAGGCAGAACAAGGAGCTGGCTGCATCGGCTACTTCTACGAGCCGCAGTGGTTCCTCGTCGGAGGTGCCGCTGGTCAAGGTCAACCTGCCCGCCGTACGACCGAGGGCTGCGACGCCGACCCGGAGAAGGTCGCCTGCGACTACCCGGAGTACGTCCTCGACAAGATCGCCAGCGCGGAGTTCGTCGAGTCGGGCAGCCCGGCCGCCGACCTGGTCAAGAACTTCAGTGGACCAACGAGGACCAGAACGTCGTCGCCAACGTACATCGCCGAGGACAAGATGGACCAGGCCGAGGCGGCCAAGAAGTGGATCGACGACAACCCCGACAAGGTCGACGCCTGGCTCGGACCCAGTGACCGCCTGAGCCCACGCCCCGATCATCCGGAGGTTGTGCATCCCTCGGCGGGTGCCCAACCTGCGGATGATCGCCGGTGAGAGATCCAGTTCCCCGAGTCCATTCCTGTCCACGCCAGAGTGCACGCTGCCCACGCTGTGGTTGCCGCGAGTCCTTAGCCATGGGCAACGAGGGAGAGAAGCGGAAGCTGGAGCGGAGTTCAGCGTGCGCCGTGTGCATGGTGACACGAGTTCTTGTCGGTCATAGGCGGCGAAAAGACTCACTACGCGGCCAGCCTCATGTCGGCTGCCGACCAACAGATCCCCGACGACACCCGCGTGGTGTTGGAGGAACTGATCACGGAAACCGGGCGTTGACTGGCGAATATCGGGATGGACAACGGCACCCAGCTCACCGCACACGCGATGCGCGGCTGGCGCCGCATCTCCTTGACGAGACCGCGTTCATCGAATCCTGCTTGCTTGGCGGAACGGCTTCTCCGAGTCCTTGGACGGCGGCTTCAGTCCCCCACCCGGCCGGTGTCGTAGGCCCACATCGCGATCTCGACCCTGTTGCGGGCGCCGATCTTGGCCAGCAGGCTGGCGACGTGGGTCTTGGCGGTCGTCAAGCCGATGAAGAGATCGGCGGCGATCTCGGCGTTCGTGCGGCCACGGGCGACCAGCGCCAGCACCTCCTCCTCGCGGTCGGTGAGCGGCTCGATCGGTTGGGTACGTCGGCTCGACGGTTCCCTGGCGGCCAGGGTGGACAGCAGCCGCCGGGTGATGTTCGGCGCGATCAGGGCATCGCCGACGGCGGCGGCATGCACGGCCTGGACGAGCAGCTCCGGCCCGGCGTCCTTGAGTAGAAAGCCTCGGGCGCCGGCCCGGAGCGCGCCGTGGACGTACTCGTCGAGGTCGAAGGTCGTGATCACCACCACCGCGATCGGGTCCGGGACGCCCCGCCCTGCGAGGAGCTCGGTCACCTCGATGCCGTCGAGCCCGGGCATCCGGATGTCGACCAGGCACACGTCGGGGCGGAGCCGACGCGCCAGCTCGACCGCGGCGTGGCCGTCGGCGGCCTGGCCGACGACCTCGATGCCAGGCTGCGCGTCAAGGATCATGGAGAGGCCGGTACGCACCAGATCTTGGTCGTCGGCCACCAGCACGCGCACCGTCATCGGCGTACCTTCGTCGGCAGCTCGGCGTCGACCGTCCACCCGCCCTCGGGCGCCGGCCCGGCACGCAGCGTGCCGCCGAGCAGCTGCACGCGCTCGGTCATCCCCAGCAGCCCGAAGCCGTGGCTCGCCGACCGCGCCGGGTCGATCTGTCCGTCGTCGGTCACGCGTAGTCGCAGCCTTCCCGCGCCCTCGACGACCCGGATCTCCACACGCGAGGCGTTGCGGGCGTGCCGCAGGGCGTTGGTCAGCGCCTCTTGCGCCAGCCGGTAGACCGCCGCGTCGACCTGGAGCGGAAGTTCGTCCAGGTCATCTGGCAACTCCACGTCGACGACCGGGACCGGGTCGCGGCGGGCGAGGGACACCAGGTCGGCAACGCCGGGCTGGGGGGCGTACTCCGCCGGCGCTCCGTCGCGCAGCACCCGGACCATCGCCCGCATCTCCGCGAGCGTCCGCGACGCTTCCCCTTCGATGACCGCCAGCGCCTCGAGCCCCGCTTCGGGTCGCTGCCCGGCCATCGCCCGGCCCGCCTGCGCCTGCACAGCGATCGCCGAGACGTGGTGGGCGACCATGTCGTGCAGCTCGCGCGCGAGGCCGACCCGCTCCTGGCTGCGGATCTGGTCCAACGCCCGGCGCCAGCTCTCGGCGCGGTAGCGGAACGCCGCTCCGCCCGCCGCCGCCGCCGCCAGGATGGCGAACCCACCGATGACGTCGGCAGGCCCGGTGTAGTCGGCGACCGTACCGATTACCGCAGCGACCAGCACCACCGCCAGCCCGATCACGATCTCGCGCCCTGAGCCCCAGCGGACCAGCGCGTAGACGAGCACCAGGACGTAGATCATCGTGTTGAGGCCGACACTGGGGGCCCCGCCCGCCAGGCTCGCCAGCCCCAACACCATCGCGGTGCCGAAGGCCACCACGACACAGGCCAACGGCCGGGTACGCCGCCACAGCAGCACCGGCGCGAGTCCGACCGCCACGATCGTCGCGAACGGCCGCCAGGCGACGTCGTCCCGGAGGACTCCCTCGAGCAGCGCCGTCACCATCAACACCCCGACCAGCACCCAGTCGCGCGACACCCGTTCGGGAGCGTCGGCTGCGCGGGGCTCGGCCCACAGCGAGCGCAGGGCGTTGGTGATCACACACCCAGCCTAGGGACCGCCGAGGCGTCGGGGACCGACCGAGAGAACGAGACGCCGCTCCTCCCAACGGCCGAGGCGGGTCCGGCCTCGACGCCGATGCGGCCGGGCCGGCGGTCCGCGAGCGTGGAGCCACCGGGCGGAGAGGCCGGACCATCGAGCAAGGAGAAGATCCATGTCACGGTTGCTGTACCGCTGGGGACGCTGGTCGGCCACCCGCCCCTGGATCGCCATCGGAGCCTGGGTGCTCCTCTCGGTCCTGGTCGTCGCCGCCTCGGCCGGTTTCGGGAAGCAGTTGGACGACTCGATGGCGGCGCCCGGGACCGATTCCCAGGCCGCCGCCGACCTGCTGGCGGGCGCCGACAGCGGCGCCGGCGGGCTCACGGCGTACGTCGTGGCGACGCCGAGCCAGGACAGTGTGACTTTCGTGGACTCCCGCCAGGCCAGGGTCGGCCTGGACCAGCTGGAGTCGGCCGTGGGTGACCTGCCGAAGGTGCTGGGCACGACCCAGGAGGTCTCGCCGGACGGCCGGGTGGCACTGCTGCGGGTGCAGTACCCCGAGATCGGCGAGCTCGCCGTCTCCGACCTGGCAGCGCTCAAGGCCGTCCTGGCGGAGTCGAGGGCTTCGTCGTCGCTGCGGCTCGAAGCGGGGGGTGACCTCTACTTCAGCTTCGAGCAGCCGCCCGCCAACGTGGGCGAGGTGCTCGGCCTGGTGGTCGCGGCGGTGATCCTGGTGGTGGCCTTCGGGTCGTTGCTGGCCGCCGGGCTGCCGCTGGCGGTGGCACTGTTCGGGCTGCTGGTAGGCGCCAGTCTGATCCCGCTGCTCGGGCTGCTCATCGACATCCCGGTCTGGGCGCCGGTCATGGCGGCCATGGTCGGGCTGGGCGTGGGCATCGACTACGCGCTGTTCCTACTCTCGCGCCACCGGGAGTACCTCGCCGCGGGCGTCCCGGTCGCGGAGTCGGTGGGCCGCTCCCTGGCGACCGCCGGGCAGGCCGTCGTCTTCGCCGGCGGCACCGTCGTCGTGGCGATCCTCGGGCTGGCCTTCGCCGGGCTCCCGTTCGTCTCCGCTGCTGGCGTGGGCATCTCCGCGGTGGTGCTCGTGATGGTGCTCGCGGCGATCACCCTGCTGCCGGCCCTGCTCGGGCTGGCCGGCCATCGCCTCCAGACACGCGGGCTCGCTGGCCCGGCGCGGCCGGGCGCGGGCAGCAAGCCGGACATGGGACCGACGCCGCGGTGCTGCGGTGGTCCCGCTGGGGTGCGCACGTCACGCGGCACGCCGCGGCGTACGCCGTCGCCGGCACGATGCTGCTCCTCGCGCTCGCCGCGCCCGTCCTCGCCCTGCGGCTGGGGCTGCCTGACCAGGGCAGCTACCCGCAGGCGCGCACCGAGCGGCGGGCCTACGACCTGGTCGCCGAGGGCTTCGGGCCCGGCGCCACCGGGCCGATGGTCGTGGCCGTCGACCTCTCCCGGGACCGGTCGGTGGTGGAGCCGTTGGTCTCGGCCCTGGCTGCCGACCCGGGCATCGCCTCCGCCGCAGCCGCCCCCGTGGAAGCGACGTCCGACGTCGCCGTGATCATCGCCCAACCGACGACGACACCGCAGGACGCCGAGACCGCACGCACGCTCGACCGGATGCGCAGCGAGGTGCTGCCCGCCGCGCTGGCGAGCAGCCCGGCGACCGCGCATGTCGGCGGCTACACCGCCACCATGTCCGACCTCAGCCAGCGCGTCGAGGAACGGCTGCCGATCTTCCTGGTCGCGGTCGTGGCGATGTCATACCTGCTGCTGATGGTGCTGTTCCGCTCCATCCTGGTGCCGCTCAAGGCAGCGGTGCTGAACCTGTTGAGCGTCGCCGCGTCGTACGGCGTGCTGGTGATGGTCTTCCAGTGGGGCTGGGCCGCGAGCCTGATCGGGTTGGAGTCGACGGTGCCGATCATCTCGTTCATCCCGCTGTTCATGTTCGCGATCCTCTTCGGGCTGTCCATGGACTACGAGGTCTTCCTGCTCTCGCGGGTGCGCGAGGAGTATCTGCGCACGGGCGACAACGGCTACGCCGTGGTGCGAGGGATCGGGGTCACGGCGCGGACGATCTCGTGCGGTGCCGCGATCATGGTGTCGGTCTTCGTCGGCTTCGGGTTCGGCGACGACCCCGTTCTCAAGATGCTCGGCCTCGGCCTCGCGACCGCGGTGTTCCTCGACGCGACGCTGGTGCGCCTCGTGCTGGTGCCCGCGACGATGAAACTGCTCGGCGACGCCAACTGGTGGCTCCCGGCGTGGCTGGACCGGCTGTTGCCGAAGCGGGACCTGGACGGCGCGGCTGACAACCTTCCCGCTCATGAGGAGCCCGACT
>CAWHJC010000005.1:0-218268 GCA_963829565.1 uncultured Actinomycetota bacterium | reverse complement strand
ACCGGCTTCGCGTCGGTGGCCGCCCTGTTGACGTCGTCGGAGATCTCGACGCCGTAGACCGTGCGGCCCTCGAGAGTGGTGTGGGGCAGCGCGAAGCGGTCGACGACGTTCGGCTTGATCGCCGCTAGCTCGCGCAGGTCGTCGTTGTAGTCGGCCAGGGTGCGGTAGCTGTCGCGGCCGCTGGGCAGCGGCGATGTGGTGACGCTGGTGGCGTACGCCTTGCTGACCTTGTTGTTCTGCGCCGTCCGTAGAGCCAGGTCCGGGATCTCAACGTCGTACGTGAGGCCGGCGCCCTCCAGGGCCGACGCATCCGCGGCGCGATGCAGCACGACCTCGACGAAGCCGGGACCGGCGTGCTCGGTCAGGTCCAGGCCGAGGTCGCCCAGCCGGTCCTTGTCGGCCCGTGGGTCGGGGTGTCCACGCGCACCAGCTGGACGGGAACGCGGCTGAGCCCTCGGCCGCTGTCGGCACCGCCGAGAGAGCCCCGAGGGCCAGAGCGGCGGCTGCCAGGGCGGCGCCGGCTGCACGGGAGCTACGGATGTCAGGGCATGGCACGAGGGTCCTCCGGGTGTGGGCGGCGGCACACGGATCAACGGTGCGACGACGGATCAGTCACGGCAGGTCGCCATCGCGGCTGCCACGAATGTGACACAAAACACCCAAACCCCCAAAATGTGTGACATTCCGTTCGCGGCGAGGTGCGGAGCGTGACGAGATACCCCGCGTGCTCCCGTGACTGTTTGGCGACCGGTTCGTTGTGAAATACGTCACTTCGATCTGATTCACGTACCTGGGCGGACGGGCATGCGCAGACTCACCTTCCTGCGCGCCGCGGCGGTTGTCGCTGCCGGACTCGCCGCGCCGCCGCGGCCCAGTCGGCCACGCCCGCATCCGGCGGCGGGGAAGTCGAAGGCCAGCGAGCTGGACGGCACCGCGATGCCTCCAACCCGGTGGCCTGCGTAGGTGCCGGTGACCCAACCTGTGACCACTTCCTCCTCGACGTGACGACGAAGCGGACCCAGGACGTGTCCATCGCCATCACCGGTGCGACCGGCGACGACTGGGACCTGTTCGTCTACGGACCAGACGGCTCGCAGGTGGCGGCATCGGCCACGTCGAGCAGCAACGAGTCCGTGGTCATCGACGGGGAGCCGGCCGGCACCTACGAGGTGCGGGTCCAGCCGTTCACCGTGAGCCCAGGCGCCACGTACGACGGGCGGGCCGCGCTGGTGCGGGCCGACGGCTCGGCGCCGATCGACGAGGAACAGGACTGCCTCGAGGCGGTACCGGCCGCGGCCTCGCCGTCATACCTGTTCGGTGGAGCACAGCTCGACCTCGCGGTGCGTGTCCTGATTGACGGCCCGACGGTCTCCCGCGCAACCGAGATCTTCAACACCGCCACGACGTCCTACGCGCCGCTGGGCGTCACGCTGCGCGCGGTGTCCTACGAGACGGTGAACTTCACCGGCGACGACGCCCAGGGCCTGATCGACCAGGCCAAGGCCCGCTTCGGCGGGATCCGCCCGGCCGACGCCGACCTGGTGTACGTGTTCACCAACAAGGACATCCAGGCGGGCGGCAACACTGCGGTCGCCGGACTGGCCGACTGCATCGGCGGAGTGCGCTTCGACAACCACGCCTTCGCCGTCGGCGAGGACTTCGGCCCGGCCGAACAGGACGACCCCCTGCAGCGCAACGGCACCGCCAAGGTGCTCGCCCACGAGCTCGGCCACCTCATGGGCGCCCACCACCACTACGCCAACTGCGTCGAGGGCAACCTGAGCGAGGTCGGCGAGCCCGAGGTCTCGCCCTGCACGCTGATGTTCAACGTGGTCAACCTGGCCTCGCTGAACTTCGCACAGGTCAACAGCGCCGTCGTGCGCGGGCACGCCGAGGAGTACGCCGCCCCCTAAGCCCGGATCCACCGTCGCGATTCTGTTGGCGAGTTGACGTGCGCGGGCGGGTGGGTGGACGGCGTGGTGCAGGCCGAGGTCGCCGGGCGGGCCGGTGCTCTCCACGGTGGTCTCCGGTCGGGTCCCGGTGGGACGGCTGGATGGGTCAGGCCGGCCGCGGTGGTCCGTGCACCGAGACGTTGAGAAGTTGTTGCCAGGCCTTCTGCCACGGCCATGAGGCCGGAAGGTGCAGAGTCAGTCGACGCGCGGAGCGGGCGAGCCTGGCTGGGACGTTGATCAGCTGGGCCCGGATCGTGCCCGTTGTGGCCTTGGCGTGCATGGCCGACGCGAGGGTGCCGGCGGCGCGGGTGAGGTTGAAGGCCATCGCGGCGCAGACCAGCCAGGCGCTGTTGGCCCAGAAGCTCCCGGACGGCAGGTGCGCGAGCGGGCCGCCCTTGAGGTCGGCGATGACCTGCTCGACGATCGCGTGCCCGCGGTGCGCGCGCTCGGCGGCCAGCATCGGTAGCGGGCTGTTGGTGAAGACGGCGTGGTAGCGGTAGGCGGTGAACAGCTCGCTCTGGTTGTTCGGGTTCATGTCCTTGACGCGGCGCACGATCAGCCGGCCGGTGACGTGCTTGTCCTTGGCCTTGGAGGTGAACGCGGTGTAGTCGATCTCGGCGACCTCGGCGTCGGAGATCCAGCGCTGCTGGTCCTCGTCGAAGACCGCGTTGGTGTATTTGATCGGCGTCCACGCGTCCTCGCCGATCGTCGCGATCGCCTTGCGGATCGCCGAGTCCTGACGGGCAGTGATCGAAAAGCAGCTGCGGTGGCGGACCGCGGCGGCGATCACGTCGTGACCGTAGAACGCGGAGTCCGCGCGCAGCACCCGAAGGCCGCTCGCACCGGCAGCCTTCGCCGTGATGAGCGCGTCGGCGACCAACCGGGCCGCGCCCTTCGCGCTGTTGGTCGAGCCCTTGCGCAGCCGGGCGGCAGCGATCACCGGCGCCGAGGACGGGGTGCTCACGGTCGCGACCAGGGCATTGAGGCCCTTCTGTTCCGGTGTAGCCGCGGCCGGCACCCTGCTTGGCGTAGCCGTAGGTCTGCCGGAGGGTGTCATCGATGTCGATGTAGGCCAACTCGTCAGCGCCGGGCAACAGTGGCGCCAGCTTGCTCAGGCCGATCAGCAGCCTGGACGCGACGGCGTCGATCTGCCGCACGTGGCCGAACGTGAACGTGCGCAGGAAGGTCCCCAGCGTCGAGGGCGCCCGCACCCCGACGAACAGGCGGTCCATCCCGCCGTGGCGCAGCAACGCCATGTCATCGATCGAGTCGGCTCCGGCGACCATCCCCGCGATCAGCGCCGGGACCTTCAGGTGCGCGTTGACCCCACCCTGCCGGTGGATCCGCACGTGCTCCCCGGCCAGCCGCGGCAGGCCGGCCCGTTCGGCCAGGTGCAGGACCGGCGCGAGACCCGCGCACGACACGAGGTTGGGGTCATCGAACCGGGCCGACAAGCCATGGCACACTCGCATCTCACCGGATGCCCCTCTGCGCAGGTCGAATCGTTCCCTAGACAAGATCGATTCTCCTGCACCAGAAGGGCATTCCGGCATTACGGCGCGCCCGTCACACCAAGCTCCACGGTGGATCCGGGCTAAGCCGACGGCTCCGTCTGCCTCCTCCTACTCCAGCAGGTGGTCGAGCGCCCGGCCCATCACCGCGTTGCGTTCGTCTTGCAGTCGAGACGCCCTCCAGCCCGAACCCCAGCAGCAGCGAGTGCGGCGTGGAGATCGCGTTGCCGACCGGGAAGCCCGATGCGTCGGTTCGGATGAAGTTGTTGACGTTGGGTGCGCTGCCCTCGGGCGGCCCGGCGATCGCCCAGCCGTCCAGGCCGGTCTCGAACGACGTGCTGGTGCCGTCGGGGAGCATGATGTCGTCGACGAAGACGCCGATGCCCTGCGACGCCCAGTCGCTGGCGTAGGCGATGGAGATCTCGACGCTCTCGCCGGCGTACGCCGAGAGGTCGATGCTCCACTGCTGCCAACCCGCCGAGTTGCCGCTCGCGGCGTTCCAGGCGCCGGTGGTGCCGGTCGCCGTGCACGCGTCGACGCCGTCCCACGTCTGGTAGTGCGCGAGGTGCGGGTGCAGCTCGACCCAGCCCGCAGGGCAGCTCTGGCCGGTCGCCGTCGTCGTGTGCCCGTTGGCGTCCGGCAGCGTCGTCCAGTCGTCACCGCCGGGAGTGCGCGCCTCCACGAACAGGTGGTCCCACGCCGGTTCGGTGTCGTACGACGTCCAGAACGTCATCGACCCACCGGCTGCCGGCACGGCGATCTCGCGGGTGAGCCTCTTGTAGGAGACGTCGGCGATCTGCGAGTAGACGTACTGCGTCGCCGGTGTGCGGGTCGAACGGCCCGCCCGGCTTGTCGTACCGCGCCGCGGCCCAGCTGTCGAACTGCTCGTACTGGTCGACCGGCAGGATGCCGCTGGTGGCGAGGAACGACGACCTCCGGAAGGTGTTGCCCGCGAAGATGGGATCGTCGAGTCCCCACGCGAGGCCCGTGAACGGGTCGGCGACGCCCACCGAGTCGAACGCGGCGCCTTCGACGTGACCGTCGTTGGCCACGGCGACGTAGCCACCCAGGTAGTACTGCAGCACGTCGTTGGTGGTGTCGCCACCGAAGAACGAGCCGAACAAGGGCAGGCAGCGCCGCGGGTCCGTGCCCGCGGGAAGCGGGTTGCAGGCGATCTCGCCCTTGGGGTCGTAGAGCTGGTTGCCCACGGCGGCGCTGGTGTACTGCTGGCCGGCGGAGTCGCCTGCGAGGAGCACCTTGCCGCCCTCGTTCATGTACGAGCGGAACTCGAGCAGCTCGTCGAGCGCCAGCCGGTCGACGTTGCCGCCAGCGCGGCCGGCGGTGCGGGTGACCAGGTCGTTCCCGGTCTCCCAGATGACGGCGTCGTAGTGGCTGAGCACTCCGAGGGCGTCCGGGGCGATCCGCCCGGCGGCGTCGATGTCGTAGACGTCGGCCTGCTGGCCGTTGGCGGCCAGGGCGTCGGTGTACGTGTCGACGAAGTGCGGGCCGCGGCGTCCTGCACCGGCGAGGCGCCGGTGTAGTCCTCGGCCGCCACGACGAGCACGCGGTTGCCGCTCTCGGACACGGCCTGGTAGGTGAACGACTCACTCCGCTGGCCACCACCTTCGAACCAGACCTCGACCGAGTCGCCGGGGTCGGTGCCGGTCACCACGCCTCGCATCTGGTGGTAGTAGACCGACGCCGGGTTGTACCTCGACCCGCCCTCCCACTCGGACATGGGTGCCGACTGCACCGCGCCGCCGTTGATGCGGTACTTCACTGTCACGGCGCCGAGGCTGCGCTTGGCGATCACGGCGACCGGCTGCGGGTCGCCGTACGACTTGGTGAAGCTCAGCCGGACGCCCGGGTTGCCGCGCTTGTAGGGGTCGTCGCTGTCGACGTAGAACGGCTTGGTCGTGATCCCGGTGACCGTCTTCGGGTCATCCGGGTCGACCGCCGAGTTCGCCACCGACCTGGCGAACGGCAGGTTGCGCTCGAACTCCGCCTGCACCAGCGCGTCGTCGTCGGGGAAGACGAAGCCGCAGCCGTCGCAGCCCTCGGAGAGCTCCGGCGTCCACGCCAGTGCGCCGGTCACAGCGTGCGCGTAGTCGGTGGTCTCGCCGTTGGTGACGTAGAGGACGTCCGAGCTCAGGCCCGGGTGGAACTCGTCGATCGCCGGGTCGTCCAGGTTGCCGGACATGGCGTAGTAGATCGGGTCGTCCGCGGTGGGAGTGCCGGTCTGCCAGCCCTCGGCGTAGAGCAGCCACTGCCCGGCGGAGTGCCAGTTGACCTGGAACGCGAAGCCGATCCGGTCGAGCAGTCCGACCATGGCCTGGGTCTCCGGCTCCGACATCGGCGACGGGCCCCGGTAGGTGTCGCTGGACTCGATGGACGACGACCCCTCCTCGTCGTAGCCCCAGTGGTTGGGGAAGTTGCGGTTGGGGTCGACGCCGTCGCCGACCTGGGTCTGTCCGTCCCCGTTGTTGTCGCGGAGGTTCTTCCGCCACAGCCGCTCGTCCTCGAACGTGTACTGGTAGCCGTCGGGGTTGGCCACGAGGACGAACCAGAGCTCCGTCGTCTGCAGAAGCTTGCGGACGGCACGGTCGTTGGCCCGCCACCGGTCGATGTAGTGGTTCATCAGCCGCCGGTTGACCTCGGTGGAGATCCATTCACGCGCGTGCTGGGTGGAGCTGTAGAGGACGGCCGGACGCCTGCCGTCCGGTTGCTCTTGCGCGCCCTGGGTCAGCTTGACCGCGATGATCTCGCGACCCTGGCCGGTGTGGCCGAGGACCTCGAGCTTCACCAGCTGGGGGTTCTTGCTGGCTGCGGCGTAGAGCTGGTCGCGGATGCCGCCGGCCTCGTCGTACGAGCGCCAGACGGTGAAGCCGTTGGCGGCCTGTTGCGCCGCGAACTCCCGGACGGTCTTGCCCCCCTTGACCCGGGTCAGCTTGAGGTCGACTCCCTTGCCCCGAGCCGTCGGCCTGGGCCCGGTCGAGGACCATGTCGAGCTCGATGCCGTTCGCGACCGGTCGCTGGCCGCTCACGTCGATGCCCTGCTGGGCGATCGTGGCTAGCTGCGCGGCCCGGACGACTGCGGTGTACGCATCCAACCGATCCGGACGCTCGCTGGGCGCGGCAGAAGCGCCGGTGAGCCCCAAGCAGAGTGCGGCGACGACCGCCGCGACCAGTGACATGACCAGCGATCGACGCATTGGTCCCACCTCTCGGGAAGGCCCCCCAAGCGTGATCACACTGTTGCACCGCCCCGGCGGCGTGGCAACGGGTTGTCACGTGCCTTCTGCCGGAGGCGGCGGGCGCCCGGCCGATCCCGTCGCGGCCGTCTCGCTCGTCGCGGTCTGCCCAGGCCAGTAGGCGCTCGAGGTCGAAGACGGCGTCATCGATGCCAGCATGCAGGTCGCCCTTGTCCGCATACCGCGCCGGCACTGTCGCGATCGTGAAGTCGTCAGGGACAACATCGTCGATCTCGCTCCACTCCACCGGCGTGGAAACCGTTCCGAGCGCGTTGCCGCGAACGCTGTAGGCGCACGCGATGGTGTGGTCGCGGGCGTTCTGGTTGTAGTCGATGAAGAGGTCCCGTGGGTCGCGGTCGCGCCGCCACCACTCCGTCGTCACCAGGTCAGGCGCACGCCGCTCCACCTCACGCGCGAACGCCAGAGCCGCCCGGCGCACATCCTGGAACCCCCAGCGCGGCTCGATCCGAACATAGATGTGCAGCCCTTTGCCGCCGCTGGTCTTCGGCCAGCCGGTCGCGCCCAGCGCGTCGAGCACCTCATGGGCGACATGTGCGACCTGGCGCACTCTCGCGAAGTCACACATTGGCATCGGGTCCAGGTCGATCCGCCACTCGTCGGGCTTCTCCGTGTCGGCCCGACGGCTGTTCCAGGGGTGGAATTCGACCGTCGACATCTGGACCGCCCAGATGACACTGGCCAGCTCGGTCACACACAGCTCGTCGGCCGTCCGGCTGAACCGCGGGAAGAAGACACGCACCGTCTCGACCCATGGCGGAGCCCCGGCCGGGAGCCGCTTCTGGTGGACCTTCTCACCGTCGACCCCGGTGGGGAATCGGTGCAGCATGCACGGCCGCTCCCGCAGAGCGTTGACGATGCCATCGCCGACGGCCAGGTAGTAGCGGGCCAGGTCGAGCTTGGTCGCCCCCGTCGCCGGGAAGTAGACCCGGTCTGGGTTCGTGATCCTCACGTCCCGGTCGCCGACCTCGAGGTCGATGGCCGGCGTTCGCCCGCTGGCATGGCATCAACGTATGGCCAGCGACGTGGCTTCGCACTGGACCCGGGTGCTCTACGCCGCCGCCTATCGGCCGTCTCAGTCGAGGTAGTCGCGCAGCACCTGCGACCGCGAGGGGTGGCGCAGCTTGGACATGGTCTTGGACTCGATCTGACGGATCCGCTCGCGGGTGACCCCGTAGACCTTGCCGATCTCGTCCAGGGTCTTCGGCTGCCCGTCGGTCAGGCCGAACCGCATCGACACCACGCCGGCCTCACGCTCGGAGAGCGTGTCCAGCACCGAGTGCAGCTGCTCCTGCAGCAGCGTGAACGAGACCGCGTCCGCCGGGACGACCGCCTCCGAGTCCTCGATCAGGTCCCCGAACTCGCTGTCGCCGTCCTCACCGAGGGGCGTGTGGAGCGAGATCGGCTCGCGGCCGTACTTCTGCACCTCCACGACCTTCTCCGGGGTCATGTCGAGCTCCTTGGCGAGCTCCTCCGGAGTCGGCTCCCGGCCGAGGTCCTGCAGCATCTGGCGCTGGACGCGCGCGAGCTTGTTGATGACCTCGACCATGTGCACGGGGATGCGGATGGTGCGGGCCTGGTCGGCCATCGCCCGGGTGATCGCCTGCCGGATCCACCAGGTCGCGTAGGTCGAGAACTTGTAGCCCTTGGTGTAGTCGAACTTCTCGACCGCGCGGATCAGGCCGAGGTTCCCCTCCTGGATCAGGTCCAGGAACAGCATGCCGCGACCGGTGTACCGCTTGGCCAGCGAGACGACGAGCCGGAGGTTGGCCTCGAGCAGGTGGTTCTTCGCCCGGCGGCCGTCCTCGGCGATCCAGTCGAGCTCCTTCTTCAGCTTCGGCGCGAACTTCTCGCCGGAGTTCAGCTTCTCCTCCGAGAACAGCCCGGCCTCGATGCGCTTGGCCAGCTCGACCTCCTGCTCGGCGTTGAGCAGGGCGACCTTGCCGATCTGCTTGAGGTAGTCCTTGACCGGGTCCGCGGTGGCTCCGGCGGTGGCGACCTGCTGGGCCGGGGCGTCCTCCTCGTCCTCGTCGGAGAGCGTGAACGACTCGGCGGCCTCCTCGCCCTCGGGGAGGTCCTTCGGCTCCTCGTCGGGGAGCTCGCCGGCCGGCAGGGCCTCCGGCGTCGATGGGCGGTCGCACCGTCCGCGGCAGCGGCAGCCTTCTCCGGGGCGGCCTTCTTGCCTGCCCCGGATGCCTTCTTCGCCGCGGCAGCGGGGGTGGCGGACTTCTTGCTCGCCGTCTTGGCCGCGGGGGCCGGTGGCGGCCTTCTTGGCGGGCTTCGCGTCGGACTTCTTCGCGGCCGGCTGGTCCTTCTTCGCCGTCGCGCCCTTCGACGACGCCGTGACCTTCTTGGTCGTGGACGCCCGCTTCGTCGTCGTCGCCGCCGACACGGCCTTCCGGCCACGGCTCGCGGGAGTGGCCGCGGAACCCTCGGCCTCGACCATGACGGTCACTCCTTCCTGCTCGAGCAGCCCCTGCACCTGCGGGGCAGCAAACTCGGGTGGGACCGGGCGGACGGTGTCCGACACGAACAACCTCTCGTTGCCGGCCGGGCGTGCAGCACCCAGCGCTGGCGGGTCTCGGGGGTGGTGCGGCTCGGACGCCGCAGTCGCAACACAGCATTGTGACACGGGAGCCCGCGCGGCGCAGAACCGGAGGTCAGGGACGTCAGGTCGTGAAGCGTACGGCGAGAACGGTGGCGTCGTCGCGCCCCAGGGCGTCGTCGAGCGTGGCGGCGCTGACCCGCTGCACCAGCTCCTCCAGGGACCCGGACGCCCCGCGGACCACGTCGAGGACCGTTGCCAGCCCCTCGTCGAGGTCCCGGCCGCGCCGCTCCACCAGCCCGTCCGTGAGGCCGATCAGCAGGTCGCCGGGCCCCAGCTCGAGCGTCCGCTGGGCGCGCGGCTCCGGCCATCCGAGCGGGGTCGAGCCGGACCCGGCGTCGACCAGCTCGGGTTCCTGGCCGGCGCGGACGAGCACGAGCGGAAGGTGGCCCGCTCCCCCGACCGCCGCCCTCCTCGCGGTCGGGTTGACCAGCAGGTAGACCAGCGTCGCGATCTGGTCCTGGCTCTCGGTGGCCGTGAAGACCCGGTCCAGGCCCTGCAGCACCGCCTCGGGCAGCGGGTTGGCATGGGCGAGGGCACGCAGCGCCGAGCGAAGGCGGCCCATCCCGGCGGCCGCCTGGACGCCCTTGCCCATGACGTCGCCCACCACCAGCACGACCCGCCCGTCGGGCAGCACGAAGACGTCGTACCAGTCCCCGCCCACGTCGGCCTCGGCCGAGCCGGGTCGGAAACGCGCGGCGAGCTCCACCCCGGGGACGTCGGGCAGCCGGTCCGGCAGCAGGCTCTGCTGCAGTGCCACGGCGGTCGAGCGCTCCCTCTCGTAGAGCCGCGCCCGCTCCAACGCGATGGCGCACTGCCCGGCCAGCGCGCCCAGGAAGGCGTCCTCGTCGGGGGCCACCGGCTCGGCGAGGCTCAGACGGAGCACGCCGATGCTGCCGCCGGACACCACCAGGTCGAGGACCACCACCCGGGGGTCCCCTCCCGTGCCGGTCGCGGCGAGCACGTCTGCATCGTCACTGAGCACGATCTCGACGAGCTCGGCACCGACCGCTGTGCGGGCCGTCTCGCCGACCACGCCGCGAACCTCGTCGACGGTGAGGGCCTGGGCGAGAGCGGCGGTGGCTCGCTGCAACCGGGCCGTCCGCTCCGTGCTCCGCCGCAGTGCGTCCTCGTTGCGCCGCCGGTCCGTGACGTCCGAGACCAGCACCGCGACCCCGATGACGTCGCCCTGCGGGCCGGGTGCCGGGAACCACTTGGACTCGTAGAAGCGCAGCTCTCCGGTCACCGGTGAGAGGGCGGTGAAGTCGTCGTCCTCGACCACGCGCCCGGTCTCGAGCACCTCTCGCAGACGGGCCTCCACGGCCAGACCCAGCTCGCCGTCGAGCACCTCGCTGGGCCGGCGTCCGATGTGGTCGGCCATCGCCAGGCCGTTGACGTCTGCCAGCATCCGGTTGATCCGCCGGTAGCGGAGGTCGGTGTCGTAGAACGCGAAGGCGACCGGCGCCTCGAGGACGAGGGTCTCCAGCAGCGCGCTGTCCGACGACTCGAGTCCCTGACCGGCGTACGCCCCGAACCCGCCGTGACGGTCCGCCTCCTCCGGAGGCTCGCTCACCCCGGGCCCACGCGCTACTCCTCGGCCTTGACGGCCAGGACCGGACACGGCGCCTCGAGAAGGATGCGCTGCGCGTTGCTGCCGAGGATCAGCTTGCCCACGGGCGTGCGGCGGCGGAGGCCGATGACGATGAAGTCCGCTGACGTCTCCTTGGCGACCGCGATCAGGTCCTCCGCTGGATCGAGGCCCCGGACCAGCTGACGCACCTCGTTCTCGATGCCCTCCGCGTCCAGCTGGGCCCGCACCTCGGCCAGCTCGCGCTCGTGCTCGACGGCGTCCTCGGAGTCGAGATGTGTCCCGCCCCGGTTGGAGTTGACGACGACCAGCCGGACCGAGCGGAGGCGCGCCTCCTCGGCCGCCCTGCGGAGAGCCGCCCGACCTTCGGCCCTGGGCACGTATCCGACCACGATCGCCATGCGTCCTCCTCCATGCCGGCATGCCTCTAGGGCACGCACCGGGACGTTACCGGAACGTCACAGCCCTCGGGCCGGGAGTCGCTCGCCAGGCGGAGCCCGGCGAGGGGTGGGTGCAGCCGGCTCGACGCGGCGTTCAGCGCGCCAGCCGGCCGGCCAGCCACACCAGCGCCATCGGGTAGCGGTAGTCGATCGCGGCGTGGGTCGCCGGGAAGAGCTCGAACCGGACCCGGTCGGGCTCCACGCCGACCTGGGCGAGCTCGTCGCGGAACGCCTGCGCCCCGAGGTCGAGGTAGAAGTCGTCCTCCGTGCCGGCGTCGATCCAGATGGCGCGCTGGGACAGCAACGCCTCGGCGTACCTCTCGACCATCCGCACCGGGTCCCACGCCAGCCACCTCTCCCACACCTCGGGCCGCAGCACACCGGACCGGGGGTCGACCGGCAGCACCGGCCGGCCGTCGTCGCCGGGCGAGAAGGCCGCGGAGCAGCCCAGGGCCATGAGCAGAGACTCGTCCTCCTTCTTGCTGAAGGCCGGCCGGCCGCGGAAGTCGTCCCACCACCGCCAGATGTCGCCGTCGTACTCGCGCAGGTGGCGCACCACCTGGGCGAACTCCGGCAGGTAGCAGTACTCGTAGACCGCATCGCCCGCGTGCGTGGCCAGTGCGCCGAACAGGTCAGGGCGCAGCATCGGCGTGATCATGGCGCCGAAGCCGCCGCTGGACTTGCCGCTGATCGCCCGCGACTCGCGGTCGGGGATCGTCCGGTAGTGGGCGTCCACCCAGGGCACGACCTCGTCGCAGAGGTACGAGTGGTAGCGACCCGTCCCGGCCGAGTCCACGAACTGTGATCCCCCGTAGGCCGTCCAGGCGTCCACGTAGACCACGACGCACGGTGGCGCCTGCCCGTCGGCGAACACCTGGTCCGCCGTCTCGACGAAGGGCTGCCGGAACGGCGAGCGGTTGCCCCACATGGTGACGTGACCGGTGTAGCCCTGGATGACGTAGACCGCCGGGTACCGCTCGTCGGCCTGGTCGTAGCCGGGCGGGGTGTAGACCCAGACCGGTCGCTCGTGCGGGTCGCCGAGCGGGTTGCCCCGCAGGAGCTCGGACGTGATGGTCTGCCGGTCCAGCCGGCCGGCGAGGTCCGCGCTCCAGGGCAGCATCCGAGCAGTCAACCAGGGCCGGTCGGCCGCTCTCAGAGGGGCAGCCGCATCTCGATCTCCTGCTCGCCGGGGGCCAGCTCGTACGGCATGGTCTGCCCGGTCTCCACGAAGCCGTAGCGACGGTAGAAGGCGCGAGCGCGGCCGTTGTGCTCGTGCACCAGCAGGGTCATCGCGTGGGCGCCCGCCTCGTCGCGGGCCCAGTCTCGGCAGGAGTCGACCATCCTGACGGCGAGGCCGGCGCCGCGCTGCTCCGGCGCGACGTAGACGCTCACCAGGATCGCTGTCCCCGGCACGTCGACGAAGCAGGCCATGTAACCCACCCAGCGGCTGGGGTCTTGGGGCGCTGTCGCAGCCACCGCGAAGTTCGTCGGACCGGCCGCTCCCCTCCGTGCGCGGAAGCGCCACTCGTCCTCGGTCCGCGCCAGGGCGTCGGGCACGGTCTCGAGGTAGGCCTTCGGGGTGTCCGACAGCATCTCGAGGCGGGTCGCGCGCAGCAGCGACCAGTCGTCCTCGGTCACGCGGTGCAACCGGGCCTCGTCCATCCCGCGGACGATGCCACAACGCGGTGCGTCGCGCCGGGTCGCCATCCCGCCTGCCGTCCAGAGACCGATCCGGTCCGCCGGCTGGCGGGGCTCCGGCCGGTACAACCGGACGCTGACCCGCCAGCGCCAGCCAACCGACCGCGCGAACCTCGACCCCGTTCTCGGGTGAGCGCGCCGCTTTTCCGGCTAGCGTCTGGCGCATGCGAATCGGGGGCTACCGCCTGCCGGGCCTGCAGGTGGTGGAGCACGAGGTCACGGTGCCGCTGGACCACGACGCCCCGAACGGCGAGCAGATCACCGTGTACGCGCGAGAGGTGGTCGCCCCGCGCAAGCGCGACCAGGACCTCCCCTGGCTGCTCTACCTCGCTGGCGGCCCCGGCGTGGCCGGTCCTCGCCCGACCGGCCGCGGCGGATGGCTGGGCCGGGCCCTGAAGGACCACCGGGTCCTCCTGCTCGACCAGCGGGGCACCGGCCGGTCGACGGCCCAAACCCGGCAGACGCTGGCCGGGCTGACCCCGGCCGAGCAGGCCCGGCGGCTCACCTGCTTCCGCGCCGACTCGATCGTGCGGGACGCCGAGGCGCTCCGACGCGAGGTGACGGGCGACCGGCCGTGGACGGTGCTGGGCCAGAGCTACGGCGGGTTCGTCGCGACGACGTACCTGTCAGCGGCGCCCGCGGGGCTGGAGCGGGTGCTGATCACTGCGGGGCTGCCGCCGGTCGGCCGGACGCTCGACGAGGTCTACCGGGCCACCGCCGCGCGGATGGGTGAGCGATGGGAGCGGCACGAGGACCGCTACCCGGGCGACAGCGCCCGCCTGGACGCGGTCGCGGACCACGTCGCGGCTCACGACGTACGGCTCCCCTCCGGCGACCCGCTGACCGTTCCCCGCCTGCAGCAGCTGGGGATGACCCTCGGTTACGCCGACGGCCTCGAGCAGCTGCACCAGCTGCTCGAGACGGCCTGGGCAGGTGGCGAGCTCTCCGACGCGCTGCTGGTCGCGGTCGAGGCCGAGACGTCCTTCGCCACCCGGCCCCTCTACGCCGTGCTGCACGAGAGCATCTACTGCGACGGCACTGCGTCGCGCTGGGCGGCACAGCGGGTGCGCGACGAGCTGCCCGAGCTGTCGCCGGACGCCCGCCCGCTGCGGCCCACCGGGGAGGCCGTGTATCCCTGGATGTTCGAGGTCGACCGGACCCTGGCCCCACTGCGCGAGGCAGCCGGGCTCCTCGCGGCGTACGACGGGTGGCCCGCCCTCTACGACCGTGACCGGCTCGCCGCGAACCAGGTACCGGTCGCCGCCGCGATCTTCCACGACGACATGTACGTCGAGTCGGCGTTCTCGATGGAGACCGCACGCACGATCGGCAACGTCCGGCCATGGGTGACCAACGAGCTCGGTCATGACGGGCTGCGGACCGACGCGCGGGTCATCGAGCGGCTGCTCGCGGTGGCAGCCGGCGAGGCCTGAGCCCGTGCGAGGATCGACAGGTGGCTGACGTCCGGACGGCGTTCGTGCTCGGCGGCGGGGGCCTGCTGGGCTCCAACGAGGTCGGCATGCTGCGAGCGCTGCTCGAGGCCGACATCGTCCCCGACCTGGTGGTGGGCACCTCCGTCGGCGCGGTCAACGGGGCGGCCTTGGCGGCCGACCCGTCGGAGGAGTCGATCCGGACGCTGGCCGACGTGTGGCAGCGGCTGGCCGACAGCGACGTCTACCGCGGCGGAGCGCTGCGCAGGGCCCGCCACCTGGCGCGGACCCGCACCCATGTCCACCCGAACGAGCCCTTGCGGGACATGCTCCACGACCGGCTCGGCGACGCCCGGATCGAGGATCTCGCGGTCCCGTTCCAGTGCGTCGCCGCGAGCATCGAACGCGCGGCGGAGCACTGGTTCACCGACGGTCCGGTGGTCGACGCGGTGCTGGCGAGCAGTGCCGTGCCCGGGGTCCTGCCCCCGGTCCGGATCGGGGACGAGCACTTCCTCGACGGCGGGCTGGTCAACTCGATCCCGGTCGGCCGGGCGGTGCAGCTCGGCGCGCGGCGGGTCTACGTCCTGCAGGTCGGGAGGATCGACCGGCCGCTGACCGCCCCGACCAGGCCCTGGCAGGTCGCCTCGGTCGCGTTCGAGATCGCCCGGCGGCACCGCTTCGCCCGCGAGATGAGCGACATCCCCGACGGCGTCGACGTGCACCTGCTCCCCACGGGCGCCGACGAGGCCCCCCGCCCGGCCGACCTGTCGGCCCTGCGCTACCGCGACTTCTCCTCCGTGGGGAAGCGCATCGACCAGGCCTACACCGCGACCCGGGCATACCTCGCCGCATCGCACGAGAGCGACCAGCGGGCGGTCTGACGTGCTGCCCCCGGTGATCCTGCGGCGGCTCCTGCTGGCGCCCTTGTTCATCGTCCTGACGGTGCTGGCGGTCACCGCGCTGCCGGTGCTGCTCCTCGTCGGCCTCGCGCTGTCCACGGTGCTGCCGGGCAGGTGGCGGGCTCTGCGCCTGATCTGGATGGTCCTGCTCTACCTCGTCCTGGAGTCGGTGGCACTCGTCGTGCTGTTCGCGCTGTGGGTGGCCAGCGGCTTCGGCTGGCGGATCCGCGGGCCGCGGTTCCAGCGGGCGCACTACGTGCTCGTCGAGTGGTTCCTGCAGGTGCTGTTCTGGGAGTGCCAGCGGGTGCTGCACGTGCGGGTCGCGGTCGAGGGACCGCCGCCCACGTCGTACGACGGCAGGCCGCTGCTCATCCTCAGCCGCCACGCCGGCCCCGGGGACTCGTTCCTCGTCGTGCACGCCCTGGTGAACTGGTACGCGCGAGAGCCCCGGATCGTCCTGAAGGACACCCTCCAGTGGGACCCGGCGATCGACGTCGTCCTCAACCGCCTGCCGAACCGGTTCATCCGGCCCGACCCCGGGGCGACCGCGGACCTGGTGACACGGCTCGTCGGTGACCTCAGCCGAGACCTGGACGAGAACGACGCGTTCGTCATCTTCCCGGAGGGCGGCAACTTCACCGAGCACCGCCGCAAGCGGGCGATCGAGCGGCTCCGTCGCAAGGGACACATCGACGAGGCCGAGAAGGCCGAACGGCTGCGGCACGTGATGGCTCCCAGGCCGGGCGGTGTCCTGACGGCGCTGACCCAGGCGGGCGAGGCGGACGTCGTGTTCGTGGCGCACACCGGGGTCGAGCACATGGCGACCGTCCTCGACGTCTGGCGCGAGCTGCCGATGGACCGCGAGATCCAGATGCGCTGGTGGATCGTGCCGGCGGCGGACGTGCCGACGGGCGAGGAACAGCGGATCGACTGGCTCTTCGAGTGGTGGGCGCGGATCGACGACTGGGTCCACGAGCGCCAGGTGGCGGCGGGCGCGCCCGGCGCCTGACGGTTCACGGTCCGCGACCGACCCGCTGCAGGTCGAGCTCAACTTCGCGTTGGTCTCGCCGTCCTGGACCTTGACCGCCGGTCTCTACGACACCACCGACACGATCGTCGGAGACGGCCTCGTGGAGAACTGGACGCTCACCTGCGAGCGCCCCGACGGCACAGTCCTGCAGACGGTGCCCGTGGTCGTCGACCGGGGCCAGCAGGTCCGGCCTGACCTGTCGGCCTGCCGCGCGCGCTACTAGCCGACAGAGCCAGTAGCGCGCCGGCCTCGGCCGGTGCCGTCCAGCCAGGGCGGTACGGCCGAGGTGCACCCGGCGCCGGGCAGGGTAGGACGGGGGGATGCCCCTCCCGTCCGCGCTGCAGCCCGTCCGCAGCGCTGCGCGGTCGCGCGGCCGGGCGCTGCGACGCGCGCTGCGCGGCCCGGGCCGCGAGCGCGACACGCTCCTGCAGGTCCTGAAGAGCGCGGCCGCCGCCGTGCTCGCCTGGCAGGTGTCCCGGCTCGTCCTGCACAGCGATCAGCCCTTCCTGGCCCCGCTCGCCGCCCTGATCAGCGTGCACGCCACGGTCTACCGGTCGGTGCGCGGCGCCGCCCAGCTGGTGGTCGCCGTGCTCGCCGGTGTCATGCTCGCCTTCCTCGCCGCACGCACCCTCGGAGTGGAGTGGTACAGCCTCGGCGCCGTCCTCGTCCTGGCGTTGTTCCTGGCCCGCTGGAACCGGCTCGGTGACGCCGGTCTGCAGGTGCCGATCACCGCACTGCTCGCCATGACCATCGCCGGCGGCGTCCAGGAGACCGCCCTCGAGGCCCGGGTCGTCGAGACCCTGATCGGCGCCGTCATCGGCGCCTGCACCAACCTGCTGGTGATGCCTCCAGTCCACCTCCGGGACGGCCGCGAAGCGGTCGCGGCCGTGGCAGGCGGGGTGGCGCGGCTGCTCCGGTCGGTCGCTGACGGCGTCCGCGGCAGCTGGTCGGAGGTCGAGGCCCGCGAGTGGCTCGAGCGTTCCCGGCGACTCGACTCGTACGTCCGGGACGCGCGGGAGACGGTCGACAGGGGTCGGGAGAGCCTGCGGCTGAACCCGCGGACCCGGCCCGACCGGTTGCCGGTCGACGGCGACAGCCTGAGCCGGGCAGTCGACTCGCTCGAGCACGTCGCGGTCCAGTGCCGGAGCATCGCCACGACACTGCTGGACGTCGCCCTGGCTGATACGTCCCGCGCCCCCGGCGAGGAGTTCCGACGGGACTACGCGCAGGTGCTCGGGGAGGTAGCGGCAGCCTTCGCCGCGCTGGCCGACGAGAACGGCGGCGAGGAGGAGCTGGCCAACCTGCGCAGCGCAGTTCGGCGTGGCGGTGACGCGTGGCGCGACCTTCGCGGGCTCATCGCGGAGCGACAGGTGGAGGCGAAGGCCAGCCTGCCGGCGTACGGCTCGCTGCTCACCGACGCGGAGCGGATCCTCGACGAGCTGGAGCGCGCCGAGAGCTCTCTGGCACTCTCGACGCCGTGACCCGCCTGACGACCACCGGCCCCGACGCCAGGGGCGACGGGGACGGGTGGGTCGACTGCGTCCAGGGCCACCGGCACTGGGGGCGCTTCGGTGCCGCGGGACTGCTCCTGCACCGGGAGGTCGGCGGCTCCCGCCAGGTGCTGCTGCAGCATCGCGCGGAGTGGAGCCACCACGGCGGAACCTGGGGCCTGCTCGGCGGTGCCCGTCACCAGGTGGAGACCGCGGTCGAGGCAGCCGTGCGCGAGGCCGGCGAGGAGGGCGGCGTGGAGAGCGGAGCGGTGCGCGTCCACGGTCGCTACGACGACGCGCACGGCGGGTGGTCCTACGTCACCGTGCTGGCCGAGGCCGCCGAGGACGTGACGGCCCGGCCGACCGGTGGCGAGAGCATCGACGTCGCCTGGGTGGACGTCGACGACGTGGCGTCGGTGCCGCTCCACCCGGGCTTCGCCGCCTCCTGGCCGCTGCTGCGCGGCGCGCTGGACCCGCTGACCGTCGTGGTGGACGCCGCCAACGTGGTGGGCTCGCGTCCGGACGGCTGGTGGCGCGACCGGGTCGGGGCGGCCAGGCGGCTGACAGCGGCCAGCGCCCGGCTGGCCGGTCCCGGGCTGGCGGACGGCGCCCTGCCCGCCGACCTGCCGCGGGCAGAGTTGTCGCACTGGTGGCCGCGGGTGGTCGTCGTGGTCGAGGGCGCGGCCCGACCCGCGGCCGACGACGACGTCCCGGGTGTCGAGGTCGTGGCGGCGCGCGGATCAGGCGACGACACCATCGTCGAGGAGGTTCAGCGCGCCGCCCGGCCGGTGCTCGTCGTCACCGCCGACCGGGAGCTGCGGGCACGGTGCGCGGCAGTCGGGGCGACCCCGGTCGGCCCGGGGTGGTGGACCCGGCTGATCGACGCCACGACCTAGCCGGGCGGCCGGCCGGGCGCGAACCGGCGACAGCAGTCAGACGCGGCGGCCGAAGAGGCCGAGCATCCTGGCCTGCAGGTCGGAGTGCGTCGGGACGTGCACCGGCGGTGCGAACCGTCCGCTGGCCGCGAGGGTGTCGGCGTCCTTCTCGGTCTCGGCATGGATGCGCCGGACCAGCTCGGGCTCCAGCCGGTCGTCGGCGCCGATCCCCCGCGCCAGGTCCCAGGCGTGGACGGTCGCGTCCACGGTCATCGCCCAGATGTAGTCGCGGGCACTGGACTCCCCGAACGACAAGGAAACCGTGTGGTCGAGGGCACCGTCGGCTGCGAACGCCTCCCGGGCGGCACGGGAGGTGTCCCGCCAGGCCTGCTTCGGGGCGTCGCCCAGCGGGTCGCCGGAGAACCGGTCGCCGGCGTCAGCCACGGTTCCCCCTGAGAGGAGGTACGGCACCCAGCGGCACTCGTCGACCAGGTGGGCGACCAGAGCCCGCACGTCCCAGTCGGTGCACGGCGTGGGAGCCGACCACTGGTCTTCACCCACCAGCTCGACGCGGGTGCCGAACTCGGTCACCGCGTGGTCGTACTGCTCCAGCAAGGTCGACATCGCCTCACCCTGTCACAGGCTCGTGCGACCCGGCGCCGAACGGGCGACGCCGTCCATGCCGTCGCTGCGGCCTCGTAGGCTTCCCGCCGTGTCATCCGTCGGAGAGGCCGTCGTCCTGCTCGTGATGCTGGTCGGGCTGGTCGGCGTCGTCGTGCCGGTCCTGCCCGGGCTGCTGCTCGTGTGGGGCGCGGGTGTGGTCTGGGCCTGGGCCGGTGGAGGCGTCGGTCACTGGGCCGTGGCGGCCGTCCTCACGGCCCTGCTTGTCGTCGCGACGGTCACGAAGTACGCGCTCCCGGCCCGATCCGCGTCCGCCGCCGGAGCACCGCGCCGCACGCTGGTGATCGGCGCACTCGGCGCCATGGTGGGCTTCTTCGTGATCCCGGTCGTGGGACTGGTGGTCGGCGGCGTCGGGGCCGTGTACCTCGCCGAGCGGGCCCGTCTGGGTGCCGACGGCCCGGCGTGGCGGTCGACCCGTGCCGTCCTGGTGGCCGTCGGTGTCGGCGTCCTCGTGGAGCTGGTGGCCGGCGTCCTGATGGTCGGCATCTGGGGCGTCGCGGCGCTGGTTTCCTGACGCCGGTCAGTCGTCGGTGTAGGGCGGGGCCGCGGCGTCGCCGGCCCGGTGCACCCGCATCGCGTTGGTGGACCCGGCGATGCCGGGCGGGCTGCCGGCGACGATCACCACGAGATCGCCGCGCCGGACCCTGCCCTCGCCCAGCAGTGACTGGTCGACCTGGCGGACCATGTCGTCGGTGTGCTTCACGAACGGGGTCAGGAAGGACTCGACGCCCCAGGCGAGTGCGAGCTGGCTGCGCACTGCCTGCTCCGGTGTGAAGGCGAGCAGCGGGATCGGCGAGCGCAGCCGTGCCATCCGCCGCGCGGAGTCGCCGCTCTGGGTGAACGCCACGAGGAACCGCGCGCCCAGCAGGTCGCCGACGTCGGCAGCCGCCCGCGTGATCGCCCCGCTCTTGGTGCGCGGGAGCCCCTCCAGAGGGGGGACCGACCCGAGCGCGTTGTCCTCGATCTTCGCGATGATCCGCCCCATCGTCTCGACGGTGAGGATCGGGAACTTCCCGACGCTGGTCTCCCCCGACAGCATCAGCGCGTCGGCGCCGTCGAGCACCGCGTTGGCGACGTCCGAGACCTCGGCCCGGGTCGGCCGGGAGGTCTCGATCATCGACTCGAGCATCTGGGTCGCGACGATGACCGGCTTGGCGGCGCTGCGGGCCAGCGTGATCGCCCGGGTCTGCACGAGGGGGACGTCCTCCAGCGGGAGCTCGACGCCGAGGTCACCGCGGGCCACCATGATGCCGTCGAACGCGTCGACGATCCCGGAGAGGTTGTCGACGGCCTGCGGCTTCTCGATCTTGGCCAGGACGGGGAGCCGCACCCCCTCCTCGTCCATGATGCGCCGCACCTCCGTCACGTCGTCGGCGCTGCGGACGAAGGACAACGCGATCAGGTCGGCCTGCAGGCGCAGCGCCCACCGCAGGTCCTCGACGTCCTTCTCGGACAGGGCCGGAACGCTGACGGCCACCCCTGGCAGGTTGATGCCCTTGTGGTCGGAGACCTTTCCGCCCTCGATGACGCGGGTCTTCACCCGCGGGCCCTCGACCTGCGTGCACTCGAGGGCGACCTTGCCGTCGTCGATCAGGAGGCGGTCGCCGGGAGCACAGTCACCAGGCAGTCCGTCGTACGTCGTCGAGACCTCGTGCTCGTCCCCCGGGACGTCCTCGGTCGTGATGGTGAACTCGGAGCCGTTCTTCAGGGTCACCGGGCCGGCGGCGAAAGCGCCCACCCGGATCTTCGGGCCCTGCAGGTCAACGAGCACCGCGACGGCCCTCTTGCTCTCGTCCGAGGCCTGGCGGACCCGCAGGTAGACGGCTTCGTGGTCGGCGTAGTCACCGTGGCTCAGGTTGAGCCGGGCGACGTCCATCCCGGCCGCAACGAGCAACCGGATCTGTTCGAGGCTCGACGTGGCGGGCCCGATGGTGCAGACGATCTTGGCGCGGCGCACCCACCGAGCCTATGGCCGCGGGTGGTGCACCGGGCGACGGGTCCGGGTCGTGGACGGGGTCAGGCGGCGGCGAAGCGGTCCCGGCTCAGACGCTGAGCGGGCGCGCCGTCGGCTCGATCGGGCGGGGCAGCAGCGACCGGCCGCCGGAGAGCCAGGCGTCGACCCCCGAGGCGGCGGCACGACCCTCCGCGATGGCCCACACGATCAGCGACTGGCCCCGACCGGCGTCCCCGGCGACGAACACGCCGGGCACCGAGGTCATGAAGGTTCCGTCGCGAGCGATGTTGCCGCGGGGGTCCAGCTCGACGCCGAGCCCCTCGACCAGCCCGGGCCGCTGCGGACCGGTGAAGCCCATGGCGAGCAGCACCAGGTCGGCCGGGATCTCGCGGGTGGTGCCGTCGACCGGCTCGAACCGGCCGTCCACCATCTCGACCTCGACGAGCTCCAGCGAGCGCACCCATCCCTGCTGGTCCCCGACGAAGCGGTTGGTGCTCACGGCGTAGACCCGCTCGCCACCCTCCTCGTGGGCGCTCGACGTCCGGTAGACCAGCGGCCAGGTGGGCCACGGGTTCGTGGTGGGTCGCTCGTCGGCCGGACGCGGCAGGATCTCCAGCTGGGTGACCGACGCGGCGCCCTGCCGGTGCGCCGTGCCGAGGCAGTCGGCACCGGTGTCGCCGCCGCCGATGATGACGACGTGCCGGCCCTCGGCGGACACCGGCACGACGTACGCCGGGTCGAGGGCCGCCCGGTTGGCGTGCGGCAGGTAGTCCATCGCCTGCAGGACGCCCCCGAGCTCCCGGCCGGGGACCGGCAGGTCGCGCGCGGCCGTCGCCCCCACCGCAAGCACCACGGCGTCATAGCGGGCGCGCAGGGCTGCCGCGTCGACGTCGACGCCCACGTCGAGGCCGGTCTTGAAGCGGGTGCCCTCCGCCTCCATCTGCGCGAGCCTGCGGTCCAGCTGGCGCTTCTCCATCTTGAACTCGGGGATGCCGTAGCGCAGCAGCCCGCCGATCGCGTCGGCCCGTTCCAGCACGGCGACGGTGTGCCCCGCGCGGGTCAGCTGCTGGGCGGCGGCGAGCCCGGCCGGACCGGACCCGACGACGGCGACCGTCTTGCCGGAGAGCCGCTCCGGGGGCTGCGGCGTCACCCAGCCCTCGTCCCACGCCCGGTCGATGATGGAGACCTCGACCTGCTTGATGGTCACCGGCTCGCTGTTGATGCCGAGCACGCAGGAGCCCTCGCAGGGCGCGGGGCAGAGCCGGCCGGTGAACTCCGGGAAGTTGTTGGTCGCGTGCAGCCGCTCGATGGCGGGCGCCCAGTCGTCGCGCCAGACCAGGTCGTTCCACTCGGGGATCAGGTTCCCCAGCGGGCACCCGTCGTGGCAGAAGGGGATGCCGCAGTCCATGCAGCGTCCGGCCTGCCTCTTCAGGACGACGGAGTCCTGCTCGGTGCTCTCGGCATAGACCTCGCGCCAGTCCTGGATCCGGACGTCGACCGGCCGGCGGGCCGGCAGCTCGCGCCGCGGTGTGGTGAGGAAGCCCTTGGGGTCAGCCACGGGAGGCCTCCATGATCGCGTCCAGGGTCTCGGGGCTGTCGTCCGCGAAGCCGGCCTCCATCGCCGCCGCCCGCGCGACCAGGACGTTCTTGTAGTCGCGCGGCATGATCTTGGTGAACCGAGGCGCCGCTCCGGGCCAGTCGTCGAGGAGGGCACGCGCCACGGCCGAGCCCGTCTCGTCGCCGTGCCGCTCGACGAGGTGGTGCACGACGTCGACGTCCTCCGGGTCCAGCGGCTCCAGGTCGACCATCTCGGTGTTCACGCGCGCCTCGCGGAGGTCGAGGACGTACGCCGTGCCACCCGACATGCCGGCCGCCACGTTGCGACCGGTCGGGCCCAGGATGACCACCGTGCCACCGGTCATGTACTCGCACCCGTGGTCGCCCACGCCCTCGACGACCGCGGTCGCACCGGAGTTGCGCACCCCGAACCGCTCCCCGACCAGCCCGCGGACGAACGCCTCGCCACCGGTGGCGCCGTAGAGGAGCACGTTCCCGGCGACCACGTTCCGTTCCGCCACGAGCGACGCACGCGGGGCCGGGCGGACGACGAGGCGACCACCGGAGAGCCCCTTGCCGAGGTAGTCGTTCGCGTCGCCGAGCAGCCGCAGCGTCACGCCCCTCGGCAGGAACGCGCCGAAGGACTGCCCGGCCGACCCGGTGAGCGTGATGTCGATGGTGTCGTCGGGAAGTCCCTTGCCGCCGTACCGCCGGGTGACCTCCGCGCCGAGCATCGTGCCGACGGTGCGGTTGACGTTGCCGGACGGGGACCTCGAGGCGCACCGGCCGGCCCAGCTCGAGCGCGTCCGAGCAGCGGGCGATCAGCTCGTTGTCGAGCGCCTTCTCGAGCCCGTGGTCCTGCACCGTGACGCGCCGCCGCGGGGTCCCCTCCGGGAGGTCGGGCACGTGCAGGATCGGTGTGAGGTCGAGCCCGGCCGCCTTCCAGTGGTCGGCCGCGCGGGCGGTGTCCAGCGCCTCCGCGTGACCGATCGCCTCGTCCAGGCTGCGGAAGCCGAGCGCCGCAAGGTGCTCCCGGACCTCCTCGGCGATGTAGGTGAAGAAGGTCTCGACGAACTCCGGCTTGCCGTTGAACTTCTTGCGCAGCTCGGGGTTCTGGGTCGCGACGCCCACCGGGCAGGTGTCGAGGTGGCAGACCCGCATCATGATGCACCCGCTGACCACCAGCGGGGCCGTCGCGAAGCCGTACTCCTCGGCACCGAGCAGCGCGGCGACGACCACGTCCCTTCCGGTCTTGAGCTGGCCGTCGGTCTGCACGACGATCCGGTCGCGCAGCCCGTTGAGCAGCAGCGTCTGCTGGGTCTCGGCGAGCCCGAGCTCCCACGGCGCACCGGCATGCTTGAGGCTGGTGAGCGGCGACGCACCCGTACCCCCGTCGTGGCCCGAGATGAGGACCACGTCGGCGTGCGCCTTGCTGACGCCGGCAGCGACCGTGCCGACTCCTACCTCCGCGACCAGCTTGACGTGGATCCGCGCCTGGTTGTTGGCGTTCTTCAGGTCGTGGATCAGCTGGGCGAGGTCCTCGATGGAGTAGATGTCGTGGTGCGGCGGCGGCGAGATGAGGCCGACGCCCGGCGTGGAGAAGCGGGTCTTCGCGATCCACGGGTAGACCTTGTGCCCCGGCAGCTGACCGCCCTCCCCGGGCTTCGCTCCCTGGGCCATCTTGATCTGCAGGTCGTCGGCGTTGACGAGGTACTCGCTGGTCACGCCGAAGCGGCCGGACGCGACCTGCTTGACGGCCGACCGCCGCAGGTCGCCGTTGTCGTCCGGGACGAAGCGGTCGGGGTCCTCGCCGCCCTCGCCGGTGTTGGACTTGCCGCCCAGCCGGTTCATCGCGATCGCCAGGGTCTCGTGCGCCTCCTGCGAGATCGAGCCGTAGGACATCGCACCGGTCGAGAACCGCCGGACGATCGCCTCGACCGGCTCGACCTCGTCGAGGGGCACCGGCGGTCGCCCTGAGCCACTCGTCCTTGAACCGGAACAGTCCGCGCAGCGTCATCGAGCCGCTCGGCCTGCTCGTCGACGGCCTTGGTGTACTGCTTGAAGACGTCGTAGCGACGCGCCCTGGTGGCGTGCTGCAGCCGGAAGACGGTCTCCGGGTTGAACAGGTGCAGCTCGCCCTCGCGCCGCCACTGGTACTCCCCGCCGACGTCGAGGGTGCGGTGCGTGGGAGCGGAGCCGCTGCGCGGGTAGGCGACGGCGTGCCGGTGGGCGACCTCCTGGGCCAGCACCTCCATGCCCACGCCGCCCAGCTTCGACGACGTGCCGGTGAAGTAGCGGTCGACCAGTGACTGGTCGAGGCCGACGGCCTCGAACACCTGAGCACCGTGGTAGGACGCGACGGTCGAGATGCCCATCTTGGACATCACCTTGAGGACGCCCTTGCCGAGCGCCTTGATGAGGTGGCGGACCGCCTGCTCGGGCTCGACCCCCGCGACCATCCCGCGCCGGGCGAGGTCCTCGACCGACTCCATTGCGAGGTAGGGGTTCACGGCCGATGCGCCGTAGCCGATGAGCAGCGCGACGTGATGCACCTCGCGGACGTCTCCGGCCTCCACGACCAGGCCGACCTGGGTGCGGGTGCGCTCGCGGATCAGGTGGTGGTGGACGGCGCTCGTCAGCAGCAGCGACGGGATCGGCGCCCACTCGGCGTCGGCGTCGCGGTCGCTGAGGACGATGAACCGCGCGCCGCGGGCCACCGCCTCGGAGACCTCGGTGAAGATGTCTTCGAGGACGGACTTCAGCGCCGGGCCGCCGCCCGACACGGGGTACAGCCCGCGGATGCGCGCCGTGAGGAAGCCCGGCAGGTCGCCGTCGCGGTTGACGTGCTGGATCTTGGCCAGCTCGTCGTTGTCGATGACCGGGAAGTCCAGGACGACCTGGCGGCAGTGCGCCGGCGTGGCGGTGAGCAGGTTCTGGTCCGGGCCGATGGCGGTCCCGAGGCTGGTGACCAGCTCCTCCCGGATCGCGTCCAGCGGCGGGTTGGTCACCTGGGCGAAGAGCTGACTGAAGTAGTCGAACAGCAGCCGGGGCCGCCGCGACAGGACGGCCACCGGTGTGTCGGTGCCCATCGAGCCGATCGGCTCGGCACCCGCCTTGGCCATCGGCGTCAGCAGGATCCGCAGCTCCTCCTCGGTGTAGCCGAAGCTCTGCTGGCGGCGGGTGACGCTCGCGTGGGTGTGCACGACGTGCTCGCGCTCGGGCAGGTCGGCCAGGTGGATCTGCCCGGCGTGCAGCCACTCGTCGTAGGGCGCCTCGGCGGCCAGCTCGGCCTTGATCTCGGCGTCGTCGACGATGCGGCCGCGGTCGGTGTCGACGAGGAACATCCGGCCCGGCTGCAGCCGGCCCTTGCGCACCACGGTGGCGGGGTCCAGGTCGAGCACGCCGACCTCGCTGGCCAGCACCACCAGCCCGTCCTCGGTGACCCAGTAGCGGCTGGGGCGCAGCCCGTTGCGGTCCAGGACCGCCCCGATGAGGCTGCCGTCGGTGAACGTGATGCACGCCGGGCCGTCCCACGGCTCCATCAGCGCCGCGTGGAACTCGTAGAACGCGCGGCGGGCCGGGTCCATCTCGGTGTGGTTCTCCCACGCCTCAGGGATCATCATCAGCACCGAGTGGGGCAGGCTGCGGCCGCCCAGGTGCAGCAGCTCGAGCACCTCGTCGAAGGACGCGGAGTCGCTCGCGCCCGGGGTGCAGACCGGCATCAGCCGGGACAGGTCCCCCGGGATGACGTCGCTGGCGATCTGGCTCTCCCGCGCGGCCATCCAGTTGCGGTTGCCCTTGACGGTGTTGATCTCGCCGTTGTGGGCGATCAGGCGGTACGGGTGGGCCAGCGGCCAGCTCGGGAAGGTGTTGGTGGAGAACCGGGAGTGGACCAGGGCCAGCTCGGTGACGTAGCGGCCGTCGGACAGGTCGGGGAAGAACGGCTCGAGCTGGGCCGTCGTCAGCATCCCCTTGTAGACGATCGTCCGGCTGGACAGGGACGGGAAGTAGACGCCGGCCTCGCGCTCGGCGCGCTTGCGCAGGCAGAACGCCATCCGCTCCAGTGCCATGCCGAAGACCCGGCCGGACGCGCCGGTCACGAACAGCTGGCGGAACCGCGGCATGACGCCGCGCGCTGTCGCACCCAGCAGGGCGGGCTCGGTCGGGACGTCGCGCCAGCCGACGACGTGCAGCCCCTCCTCGACCGCCAGCGCCTCGATCGCCTCCCGCGCGGCGGTCTCGGCCGCGTCGTCGTCCGGGAGGAACGCGTTGCCGACCGCGTAGGCGCCCCGGTCGGGCAGCGCGAAGGGCACCGACGCGCGCAGGAACACGTCGGGGAGCTGGGTGAGGATGCCCGCCCCGTCACCGGAGTCCGGCTCGGCGCCGGACGCGCCGCGGTGGTCGAGGTTGCGCAGCGCGGTCAGCGCCTGGTCGACGATCTGGTGGGTCGCGACCCCCGAGAGGGTGGCGACGAACGCCACGCCGCACGCGTCGTGCTCGGCGGCCGGGTCGTAGAGGCCCTGTGCTGCGGGCTGGGCGGAGAAGGGCACGCGGGCCGTCCTTCCTCGTCGATGACGGAACCCACCGACCGAGGGACAGCGCTGGCCCTGCGGTACGCCGGAACTCTACAGCGAGCGTGCCTCCAGGCAGCGAAACCTGTCCGTAACGCGGACAGCGGGTCGCAGCGCGCTCAGCCGATGCCGGCGCCGACGGCGACGCCGAAGCCGTAGGTCACGGTCGCGGCGACCGCGCCGACGAGGACCTGACGGGCGCCGCCGAACCACCACGTCCTCGGCGTCAGCCGGGTGACGAAGGCCCCGCACAGGAACAGTCCGACCAGCGTCAGCGACCAGCGCCGGGCCCATCGACGTGGCCCCGAACAGGTAGGGCAGCACCGGCAGCAGCGCGCCGACGGCGAAGGAGAGGAACGACGTGACGGCGGCCAGGGTGGCCGACGGCAGGTCACCGGCGTCGAGGCCGAGCTCCTCCCGGACGTGGACGCCGAGCACCCGGTCGGGGTCGCGGGACAGCTGGCGGGCGACCTGGCGCGCGAGGTCCGGCTGGAGTCCCTTGGCGACGTACATCTGGGCGAGCTCGAACTCCTCGCCCTTCGGGTTGCGCGCGATCTCCACGCGCTCCAGCTCGATCTCGGCGAGGGCCTGCTCGGCCTGCGAGCGGACCGAGATGTACTCCCCCGCCGCCATCGAGAAGGCCCCCGCGGCCAGCCCCGCCAGGCCGGCCAGCAGCACCGCCTTGCTGTCGTCGGTGCCGCCGGTGACGCCGGCGATCAGCGCGAAGTTGGACACCAGCCCGTCGGAGGCGCCGAACACGGCGGGACGCAGCCAGCCGCCGGTGACGTCCGAGTGCTCGTGCTGGATGCGCTCGGCCTCGCGGTCGGCCGCGCTGCGCGCCGGCGCGGTCGGTGCCGGACCGTTCGCTGGTCACGCGGTGACCTCCTCGTCCGAGCTGTCGGTCGGGGTGGCCGGTGCGGGGCCGTCACCGTCACCGTCACCGTCACTGTCGACGTCGCGCCGGCGCGCGGCCAGCTCCTCGGGCGTCTCACGCCCGGGCCGCAGGCGGGCCGACACGACGATGTAGGTGACGGCGCCGAGGAACACGACCAGGCTGGTCCACTCGTTGAGCCGCAGCCCGAGCACCTCGTTGGCCGGGTCGATGCGCAGGCCCTCGATCCAGGCCCGGCCGACCGTGTAGGCCGCGACGTAGAGCGCGAAGGCCCTGCCGTGCCCCAGCCGGAAGCGGCGGTCCGCCCACACCACCAGACCCGCGACGCCGACGTTCCACAGCAGCTCGTAGAGGAAGGTCGGGTGGTAGGTGGCCTGGTCGAGCATGTCGGCCGGCCGGTGCGCCCGGTCGATCTCGACCGCCCAGGGCAGGTCGGTGGCCCGGCCGTAGAGCTCCTGGTTGACGTAGTTCCCGAGCCGGCCCACGGCCTGCGCGAGCACGATCCCCGGCGCGAGCGCGTCGGCGAAGGCGGGCAGGGGGATGCCCCGGCGGCGGCAGCCGATCCACGCGCCGACGCCACCGAGCGCGATGGCGCCCCAGATGCCCAGCCCGCCCTCCCAGATGTAGAGCGCGCTCACCGGGTCGCCGCCCTCGCCGAAGTAGGCCTGGGGAGAGGACACGACGTGGTAGATCCGGCCGCCCACGATCCCGAACGGCACCATCCAGGTCGCGATCTCGATCACGTCACCGGGCCGGCCGCCGCGGGCCTGCCAGCGCCGCTCGCCGAGCCAGATCGCCAGCGCGATGCCGGCGATGATGCACAGGGCGTAGCCGCGCACCGGCACCGGTCCCAGGTTCCAGACGCCGTCGGGGGGGCTGGGGAATGAGGCAAGGGTCATGGCCGACCTCAGGCTAACCGGGCGAGCCGCGCAGGTCGGCGCGCAGGTCGGCGACGGCCACGTCCTGCGACCAGACCAGGCGCGCCTCGCCGTCGACGAACGCCGTCGTATAGGTCCCGTGGTCCACCCGGTAGCCCCCGGTGGAGCCGTCCGGCCGCTCGTAGGCGACGTGCAGGTCGCGGGCGGCCTGCTCCACGGTGCCGACCGGGGCGATCAGCCCGTCGTACGCGGGGTCGAAGCGGTCCAGGTACTCCCGGACGACCTGTCCGGTGTCCCGGGCCGGGTCGGTCGTGACGAAGAGCAGGCGCGTGGCGTCACGGACCGCGGCCGGCGAGCCGCGCAGCGCGGAGGCGATGTTGGCCAGCACGACGTTGCAGATGTCCGGGCAGTGCGTGTAGCCGAAGAACACCAGCGTGACGTCCTCGGCGGCGTCGCGCGCCGGCACCACCGGGTCGCCCGCGGTGTCGGAGAACCGCTGCTCGGGCAGCGGGTAGGGGTTGCTGATGGCGGTGCCGCGCCAGGCGGACGTGGCGCCGCTCGAGGGCCCGGCCGACCCCTCACCGGGGGCGCAGCCCGCGAGCAGCAGCGTCGCCACGACAGCGGCAGCAGCTCGACCGCGCACGGCTCAGGCCCGTCCCCTGCGCACGCCGTCGGCCAGGTCCGCGGCGAGCGCCTCGACCGCCCGGCAGCCGTCCGGCAGCGTCGGGGCGTCGAGCAGTGCCCGCACGAACGCCGAGCCGACGATGACGCCGTCGGCGAAGGCCGCGACCTCGGCGGCCTGGTCGCCGTTCGGAGACGCCGAGCCCGACGCAGACCGGCTTGTCGGTCACGGCCCGGACCCGGCGGACCAGGGCGCCGGCCGCGTCGCCGACGGCCGCGCGGGTCCCGGTGACACCCATCGTCGAGGCGGCGTAGACGAAGCCGCGGCAGTGCTCCGCGGTGTACCGCAGCCGCTCGTCGGTCGAGGAGGGGGCGACCAGGAAGACCCGGGCCAGACCGGTGGCGTCGGTGGCGCCGAGCCAGTCCGACGGGTCCTCGCCGGCCTCGTCCGGCGTCAGGTCGGGCGTGATGACCCCGGCCGAGCCGGCGGCGGCCAGGGCGTCGGCGAACCGGCGGCGCCCCGTAGCGCTCGATCGGGTTCCAGTAGCTCATCACCAGCGTCGGAGCACCGGTCGCGGCCACCTTCGCGACGGTGCCGACCACGTCGTCGGTCGTGGTGCCGCTGCGCAGGGCGGCCTCCACGGCCGCCTGGATGGTCGGGCCGTCCATCAGCGGGTCGCTGTAGGGCAGCCCGACCTCGACGATGTCGACTCCCCCGCGAACCATGGCGGTCATCGCCTCGACGGCCCCGTCGACGGAGGGGTAGCCGGCCGGGAGGTAGCCGACGAGCGCGGCGCGGTTCTCGGCGCGGGCGCCGGCCAGCACCTGCTCGAGGGTGCTCACCAGCCCTCGCCCGCCGACTCCCGGGCGCCTTCGGTCACCGTGGCGGTCGCGGACTCGACGATCTCCTCGTCGGTGACGACCGAGAACCACTTCGCGGCGGTGTCGACGTCCTTGTCGCCGCGGCCGGACAGGTTGACCAGCACGATCACGTCGGTGAGCTGCGTGCCGAGCTCCCGGCCGACGGTCAGGGCCCCGGCCAGCGCGTGCGCGCTCTCGATGGCCGGGATGATGCCCTCCGTACGGCACAGCAGGGCGAAGGCGTCCATCGCCTCGGCGTCGGTCACCGGGGCGTAGGTCGCCCGCCCGGTGTCGTGCAGCCAGGCGTGCTGCGGCCCGACGCCCGGGTAGTCCAGGCCGGCCGAGACCGAGTGGGACGGCACCGTCTGGCCGTTCTCGTCCTGCAGCACGTAGGTCCGGGTGCCGTGCAGCACCCCAGGCGACCCACCGGCCATCCGCGCCGCGTGCCGGCCCGAGTCGACGCCCTCGCCGCCGGCCTCGAAGCCGTAGAGGCGCACGTCCGGGTCGTCGAGGAAGGCCGTGAAGATGCCCATCGCGTTGGAGCCGCCGCCGACGCAGGCCACGACCGCGTCGGGCAGCCGGCCGGTCAGCGCCAGCACCTGCTCGCGCGCCTCGTCGCCGATGACCCGCTGGAAGTCGCGGACCATCGCCGGGAAGGGGTGCGGGCCGGTCACCGTGCCGAGCACGTAGTGCGTGTGGTCGACGTTGGTCACCCAGTCGCGCATCGCCTCGTTGATGGCGTCCTTGAGGGTGCGGCTGCCGGCGTCCACCGGCACCACCTCCGCACCGAGCAGCTTCATCCGGGCCACGTTGAGCGCCTGGCGGCGGGTGTCCTCCTCGCCCATGTAGACCACGCACTCGAGGCCGAGCAGCGCGGCCGCCGTGGCCGTCGCGACGCCGTGCTGGCCGGCGCCGGTCTCGGCGATGACCCGGCGCTTGCCCATGTCGCGGGCCAGCAGCGCCTGCCCGAGGACGTTGTTGATCTTGTGCGAGCCGGTGTGGTTGAGGTCCTCGCGCTTGAGCAGGACGCGCGCTCCGCCGGCGTGCTCGCGCAGCCGGCGGGCGTCGGTGACCGGGCTGGGGCGGCCGGTGTAGGAGGTCAGCAGCGCGCGCAGCTCCTGCTGGAAGGCCTGGTCGAGGCGGGCCTTCTCGTACGCCGCGGTCAGCTCGTCCAGCGCGGCGACGAGCGCCTCCGGGACGAAGCGGCCGCCGTAGGGGCCGAAGTGACCCCTGCTGTCCGGGCCGCCGGAACCGGTCCGGCACGCCGGTCCGCCATGACCGGTCCGGTCACCGGTTGTGGTGCTTGAGCGCGGGGTGGACGCCGGCGGCGACCATGTCGCGCACCGCGTCCCGCGGGTCCCGGTCGGTCACCAGGGACTCGCCGACCAGCACGGCGTCGGCACCCGCCCGGGCGTACTCGATGACGTCGTGCGGGCCGCGCACGCCGGACTCGGCGATGCACACGACGCTCTCGGGGACCTTCGGCGCGAGCCGGGCGAAGATGCTCCGGTCCACCTCGAGGGTGCGCAGGTCGCGGGCGTTGATGCCGATGATCGTCGCGCCGGCGTCGACCGCGCGCGCGACCTCGTCCTCGGTGTGGCACTCGACGAGCGGCGTGAGCCCGATCGTCCGGGCCCGCTCGACGAGGGACACCAGGGCGCTCTGCTCGAGGGCGGCGACGATCAGCAGCGCGAGGTCGGCGCCGTGGACCCGGGCCTCCCAGAGCTGGTAGCTCGAGACGATGAAGTCCTTGCGCAGCACCGGGATGTCGACCGCCCGGCGGACCGCGACGAGGTCGTCGAGGCTGCCGCCGAAGCGGCGCTGCTCGGTCAGCACGCTGATGACGGAGGCACCGCCGGCCTCGTAGTCGGCGGCCAGCGCGGCCGGGTCGGCGATGTCGGCGAGTGCGCCCTTGGACGGGCTCGACCGCTTGACCTCGGCGATGACGGCGACGCCCTCGCCCTTGAGGACGGGGACCGGGTCGAGGCACTCGGGGCGCGACGCGGCCCGGGCCTTGAGCTCGTCGAGGCTCACCCGTGCCTGCCGCTCGGCGAGGTCCGCGCGCACGCCCACCAGGATGTCGTCGAGCACATTCACGTGGTGGATCCCCTCCGGTTGCCCCGTCGACCGCCGGTGACGGCATGGTCCGACGCCGGCCCGGCCAGGGTAACCGTGCACGGCCGCGCGGGCCGAATCCTGGTCAGGGAGCGAGCGGTGCGCCGACCGGCAGGTTGCGCAGGACGCCGAACGCGAGGACGACGACGAGCAGCGTCCACAGCACCGGGGCTGGTGCGATGTCGGTGCGCGAGGTGCCGGCCCACCGCCGGCGTGCCCATCGCAGCCAGATGACGGCGAGCGGCAGGACCGCGAGCACCGTCAGCAGGTTGAGACCCAGGGCCGCGGCGAGGTCGCCGTGAGTCATCGCGTGCACCGCCCGCAACGACCCGCACCCCGGGCAGAGCTGGCCGGTGACGGCCAGGAACGGACAGGTCGGGTAGTGACCTGGCTCGTTGGGGTCGACCGCCGCGACCAGACCGACCGCGGCCAGCGCCAGGTCGCCACACCGAGCGGGGCCGCGAGTGCGGCGCCCCGCCCGGTGCGCGACACGACGTGGGCGGTCACGGGTGTCGGCGTCAGCTCGACCCGGTGCCGACGGCGACGATGACGACGAGGATGTAGATCACCAGCGACGACGGCACCGATTGCGGCCGACCAGATGGCGAACGTGCTTCGCCTTGCGCGACGCCTCCTGCGCCCCGCGCGATGTCGCCGCCGGCGTACTTCCCGTTGACCTGCGCGGCGAAGACGATCGAGGCGATGCCGAGCGGCAGGCAGCAGAAGATCGTGCAGAGGATCGCCCAGACGAGGTAGTTGGGCGGCGGGGTGCCGCCGGGCTGACCGTACGGCTGACCGTAGTGCTGGCCGTACTGACCACCACTCCCGGTGCGCCGTACGGCGGCGGGGTGCCGGGCTGCTGGCGACCCGAACTGACCACCGCTCCAGCCACCCGGCTCGGGCTGCGGCGCCTCGGGCGGGGGCGGCGGGTTCGAGCCCCACCGCGGCTCCTGCGGGGGCTGCCGCTGCTCGGGCTGCTCGGGCTGACGGGGCCGGTTGGGGTCGTACGGGTCGTTGCTGCCGGTGTCGCTCACAGGTGGTCCCCCTTGGGAGGTCTGGATCGATGCTGGGTCGTCAGGATCTCTGCTGCTCGTCGTACTCCGGGTCCCGGTCGTCCTTGTAGCGTGACCGTGTTGCCGAGGCCCATCATCTGCATCACCTTGCCGACCACCGCACCCACCGCGACGACGACCAGGCCGACGAAGAACAACCACGGCATCTCGAGCGGCACGGCGAACCCGCTGACCAGGAAGCCGACGAACATGATGGTCACGGCCGTCCAGGCAGCGGGCGTGTTGCCGTGGCTTTGGGACATGACGCTCCTCCTCGAGATCGACCCGTGGCGGTCGACGCCGGTGATTGTGCCAGGACTCAGGCCGTGGGGTCCTCGCCGCGGTCCAGCGCCTCCCACGTGTCGCGGTCTGAAGGCCCGCGGGGCAGGACCTGGCTCCTCGCCGCGGCGCGGTGGCGGCCATCGGGAGGACCGCACGACCGCCGCGCCGGCAGCCGCCGTGAGCAGCAGGCTGCCGGTCCCGAGCAGCGGCGTCGGACCGCGACACCGCCAGGGCTCCCGCAGCCGCGCCGACCAGCACCAGGACGAGCCGCGAGCAGGCGGCGCGCCGTCGGCGGCAGCAGGGCCGCCGCACCCGTCCCGGCCAGGGCGACGAAGCCGAGCCCGGGCTCGGCGACGAGGAGCAGCACGCCACCCAGGACGGCCGCACCGAGGACCCATGCCGACGCTCGTGCCGGACGGTCACGTCGCGGGGCGCAGCGCACCCGCTGTCGCGACGGCGCGCAGCACGGCCATGGCCTTGTTGAGGCACTCCTGGTCCTCGGCGGCAGGGTCGGAGTCGGCGACGATGCCCGCGCCGGCCTGCACGTAGGCGACGCCGTCGCGCAGGTACGCGGTCCGGATCGCGATCGCGGTGTCGGCGTCACCAGCGAAGTCGAGGTACCCGACGCAGCCGCCGTAGACGCCGCGCCGGGTGGGCTCGAGCTCCTCGATGATCTCCATGGCCCGCGGCTTCGGGGCACCCGAGAGGGTGCCGGCGGGGAAGCACGACGTGAGCACGTCGTAGGCGGTCCGGCCGGCGGCCATCTGCCCGACCACGGTGCTGACGATGTGCATGACGTGGCTGAAGCGTTCGACGGACATGAAGTCGACCACCTCGACGGTGCCGGCCGCGCACACCCGGCCGAGGTCGTTGCGGCCGAGGTCGACGAGCATCAGGTGCTCCGCGCGCTCCTTCGGGTCGGCCAGGAGCTCCGCGGCCAGCGCCGCGTCCTCCTCGGGCGTGGCGCCCCTCCACCGGGTCCCGGCGATCGGGTGCATCATCGCCCGGCCGTCCGTGACCTTGACCAGCGCCTCCGGGCTGGACCCGACGACGTCGAAGCCCTCGAACCGCAGCAGGTACATGTACGGGCTGGGGTTGGTGGCCCGCAGCATCCGGTAGATGTCGAGCGGGTCGGCGGCGGTGGGCATCTCGAAGCGCTGGCTGACGACCACCTGGAACGCCTCACCGTCCCGGATCTCCTCCTTGGCCTGCTCGACGGCGGCGCGGTAGTCGTCGCTGGACGTCCCACGCTCGTACGTCGGCTCGCCGGTCGTGTCTAGCGCAGCCACGGTGGACGGCGCCGGCCTCGCCAGGTCGGCGGTCATCCGGTCCAGGCGCTCGACGGCGTCGGCATGGGCCCAGTCCACCCGCTCGTCGGTGTCGTCGTAGTTGATGGCGTTGGCGATGAGCAGGACCGAGCCGTCGGCGTGATCGAGGACAGCGAGGTCGGTGGCGAGCATCATCGCCAGCTCCGGCACGTGCAGGTCGTCGATCGTGCGAACACGGCAGCCGCTCGAGCCGGCGCACGGCGTCGTAGCCGACGATGCCCACCAGGCCGCCGGTCAGGGGCGGCAGGCCCTCGAGCCGTTCGGTGTGCAGCGCCTCGACCGTCGCCCGCAGCGCCTGCAGCGGGTCCCCGTCGAGCGGGACGCCGACCGGTGGCTCGCCCAGCCAGTGCGCCTGACCGTCCCGCTCGGTCAAGGTCGCGCCGCACCGCACCCCGACGAAGGAGTAGCGCGACCAGACCCGGCCGTGCTCCGCCGACTCGAGCAGGAACGTGCCGGTGCCGGCCGTCCGAGAGCTTGCGGTAGATGCCCACCGGCGTCTCGCCGTCGGCGAGCAGCCGGCGGGTCACCGGGATGACCCGGCGGTCCTTGGCGAGCTCCCGGAACGACTCGAGATCTGGCGTGACGAGCGGCGGCATGGGAGCCATTGTGCTGGCTCGGCCGTACGCGGCGCGGCGACGCTCGTCCCGGCGCTCGCGCGACAGGTCGAAGGTGTGCATCCGGCCGCCGCCTCGGCGCAAGGTGCCAGATGCGTTGCGCCCTGCGTGCTCAGCAGCGGCCAGTCACCCCACCAGTCCCCGAACTTCTCGACCGGCCGGAGGTCGAGGTGGGCCGGATACCGACGGCCCGCCTGGTCGACGGGCTCTCCCGGCATCGGCGCGATCAATCGACCGGCCATGGCACCGGCCAACTGGACGGCGATCAGGTCGGCGCCAGCGGCTTGCACCAGCTGCACGACCGTGTCGTACCGAGGATGTGCCGGCCTTGCCGGACTCGATCTCTGCCACAGCCTTCGGGGAGATCCCGGCTGCCTTCGCGAGCTGCCGCTGGCTGAGGTCCCCTGCGCGGCGGACCCCTCTCACGAGGGAGCTCACCGGCGAGAAATCCGTCACCCTGTCAGGTTCCTCGCCCAGCCTGGCCCGATCCCGCACCTCGAGAACAGCTGTGGACGCGCCGAGCCAGCCGGACGGCTGGGGATGGCGAGCCCCGACCCATCGTCCTGGCCGCGTGGCGCGCTGCTCACCAATCGGTGAGCAGGGCCTGACATCGCACACGATGCGCGTTGACTGCAGCCTTGCTCACCAAGTGGTGAGCAGGGCCCCAGGTTCCCGGGACGGGAACCGCCCGCTCGGAGTCCGCGCGGCCTCTACCGGGGCAGCCTCGGATGGCAGCAGCACGTCCACGTCGAAGCAGCTGCGGGCACCTGTGTGGCACGCCGGCCCCTGCTGGTCGACGGTGACGAGCAGGGCGTCGCCGTCGCAGTCCAGGCGGACCTCGCGGACGAGCTGGACGTTGCCCGACGTGTCGCCCTTGCGCCAGTACTCCTGGCGGCTGCGGCTCCAGAACGTGGTCCGGCCCGTTGTGAGCGTCCGGTGCAGGGCCTCGTCGTCCATCCAGCCGACCATCAGCACGTCGCCCGTCCCATGCTGCTGCACCACGGCGGCGACCAGCCCGTCCTGGTCGCGCTTCAGGCGGGCGGCCACGGCGGGGTCGAGCGAGGACAGGACGTCGTCGGGCATGCGCCCATTCTCACCGGTCACGCGCGCTGCTGGGCCGCCCAGGAGGTGTGGAGGCGGGAGTACACGCCGCCGAGCGCGACGAGGTCCGCGTGCCGACCGCGCTCGACCACCTGCCCGGCGTCGAAGACGATCACCTCGTCGGCGACCTCGGCGGTGGAGAGGCGATGGGCGATGGTCAGCGGCGGTCCGGCCGCGGGTCAGCCCCTCCAGCGCGCGCGGCGATCCGGACCTCGGTCGCCGGGTCCACCGCCGAGGTTGCTTCGTCCAGGACGAGCAGGTCCGGGTCGGCGACGTAGGCCCGCGCGAGCGCCACCAGCTGCCGCTCCCCCGCCGACATCTGCTCCCCGCGCTGCCCGACGTCGGTCGCGCAGCCGGTGCGGGAGCCCGTCGAGCCAGTCGACCAGCCCGAGCTCGACCATGGCCAGCTCGATCTCGTCGTCGGTCGCCGCCGGCCTGCCCAGCCGGACGTTGTCGGCGATGCTGCCCTCGAAGAGGAACCCGTCCTGCGGCACCATCACGACCCGCGACCGCAGCGAGGCGAACGACAGCTCCCGCAGGTCGACCCCGTCGACCAGCACCCGGCCCTCGACCGGGTCCATCATCCGGGTCAGCAGCTTGGCGAAGGTGGTCTTCCCGGAGCCGGTCTCACCGACCACTGCGACGCGGACCTGGGCGCCAGCGCGAGATCGACGTGGGACAGCACGACCGGGCCGCCGGGGTAGGCGAACGACACGTCGTCGAACCGGACGTCGATCGGGCCGCGGTCGAGCGTGCGTCCGGCCGGCCCCGGGTCGGCGACGTCGGCCCGGGTGTCCAGCACCCCGAGCACCCGGCGCCATCCGGCGATCGCGTTCTGCGCCTCGTTCAGCACCTCGGTGCCGATCTGCACCGGACCGACGAAGAGCGTCACGAGGAACAGGAACGCGAGCAGCTCGCCGGCCGTGATCTGGTCGTCGACCCCGAGCCACACGCCGACCACCACGACCGCCGCGTTGGCGACACCGGCAGCCACCTCGCCGGTGGAGAACGTCAGCGCCACCAGCTTCTGCGCGCGGGTCGCCGCCGACCGGTGCCGTTCGATGGCCCCGTCGATGCGCTGACCGGTCCGCTCCTCGATCGCGTAGGCCCGGACGGTCGACGCGCCGACCACGGACTCCGACACGGCTCCCAGCAGGTCGCCGACCCGCTCGCGGACGCTCCCGTACGCCGCGGACACCCGGCGCTGGAAGGTCCGGAGCAGCAGGAACAGCGGCAGGAAGCAGACCCACACCAGCAGGGTCAGCTGCCACGAGTAGATCGCCATGAGGACGGTGGCCACCACGAGCTGGCCGAAGCTCACGACCATCAGCAGCCCGCCCCACTGCATGAACGTCGAGATGGTGTCGACGTCGCTGGTCACCCGCGACACCAGTGACCCGCGACGCTCGGCGTTCTGCGTGAGCACGGACAGGTCGTGCACGTGGCGGAACGCGCGAACCCGCAACGACGCCAGGCCGGACTCCGTGGTGCGGAAGAGCCGGACGTTCAGGTAGTAGGCCGCCACGGCGGTGAGCAGAGTCGCGACCCCCGCCAGCAGGACCGCCGAGCGGACCCGTCCGGGTCCGCTCCGCCGGCCCCGAGCAGGCCCTCGTCCACCGTCTGCTGCACGGCGACGGGCACCAGGATCCGGCCGCCGGTGGCCAGGACGGCGAGGAGCAGCGTGACCGGGAGCCCGGCCCGGAACTCGGGCGAGAGCGCCAGGCCACGGCGCAGGGTGGCCCATGCGCCTGGCTGGTCGCTGCGCGTGTCGGAGATCGTGGTCATCACGGCCCATGCTGCCCCATGGCCGCCTCGTGGACAGACCGAGAGGAAACGGTCGCTACGCTGGGACGATGGCTCGACACGATGAATCGACCGGGCGCCGCAACGGGTTGTTCACCGACGCCGACTTCGGACGCGACGAGAGCTGGCCGGACGCACCCGGAGCCGTCCTGGCTCTCCGACGGCGACGAGGACACGCAGAGCTTCCCCGACACCCAGGGCATCCCCGCCTACGACCTGGGCTCGAACACCGAGTCCGTCGTCGTCGACCTCACCGGCCCGGAGCCGACGATGACGTGCCGCCGGCGGATCCGTTGACGGAGCCGTTCCCGGGTCCGAGCCGTCTCGGAGCCGTCTCGGAGCCGTTCCCGGAGACTCACTCCAGGCACGCAGCGCCGGAGGTGGCTCTCCCCGCCGCCGCGGCGCCCGAGCCGCCTCCCCCGGCGCCCTACGTCCCCATCGTCCGGCACGAGCCCGAGCACGACTGGCACATCCCGCCCGTGCCGGCAGCCGACGGCGAGGGTGCCGAGTCGCTGACGGCTGCCACGGTCCTGCGCAACCGCCGGGCCCGGCCGCAGACCGGCTGGCGCAAGCGCGTCCTCACGCTGACCGGCGGCAAGGTCAACTTCGGGCTCTCCCCGGAGGACCGCCGGCGCGCCGCCCAGCTGGCGAGTGCCCGGACACCGGTCCAGGGCAGCCACCGGGTGGCGATCATCAGCCTCAAGGGCGGCGTCGGCAAGACGACGACCACTGCCGCCCTCGGGTCGATGTTCGCGAACCTTCGGGGCGACCGCGTCATCGCGGTCGACGCGAACCCCGACCGGGGCACGCTCGGCGAGCGGGTCGTGCGCGAGTCGGGGGCGACGATCCGCCACCTGCTGCACGTGCGCGAGCAGGTCCAGCGCTACGGCGACGTGCGCGCGTTCACGTCCCAGTCGCCGACCAGGCTCGAGGTGCTGGCCTCCGACTCCGACCCCGGCGCGTCGTCGGCGTTGAGCGAGCGGGACTACATCGACACGCTGGACACGCTGGAGCGCTTCTACAACCTGGTGCTCACGGACTGCGGCACCGGGCTGCTGCATGACGCCATGCGCGGGGTGCTCGGCCTGGCCAGCTCCATCGTCGTGGTCAGCTCGGCGTCGCTCGACGGTGCACGCAGCGCCAGCGCCACGCTGGACTGGCTGGAGGCGCACGGGCTGGACGACCTGGCCCGCAACGCGGTCGTCGTCATCTCCTCGGTGCGACCCGGCGGGGGCATCGTCGACGTCATGCAGCTCGAGGACCACTTCGCGTCCCGGTGCCGGGCCGTCGTGACGATCCCCTACGACCGGCACCTCGAGGCAGGCGGCGTGCTGGACCTCGACGAGCTGGACGAGGAGACCATCGAGGCCTACCGCGAGCTGGCCGCGGCGGTCGGCGAGGGCTTCGCCCGGCGCTGACCAGTCCCGTCGGCGCGGCTCAGGCGACGGAGTCGGACGACTCCTCGTCGGCGACGATGGCCGCCCGCACGGCCTCCTCGCGCTCGTACGCCGTGAGCAGCGCCCGGTAGCCCGGCGACCGGGCGAGCAGCTCGTCGTGCGTGCCCCGGTCGAGCACCCGGCCGTGCTCGACGTAGACCACCTCGTCGGCCAGGGCAACGGTGGCCTTGCGGTAGGCGACGACGACGACTGTCGGCAGCGGCGCGCCCGACCCCGGCGACTCGCGCAGCCCGGCCAGGATCGCTGCCTCCACCCGGGGGTCCACCGACGACGTCGCGTCGTCCATCACCAGCAGCCGGGGCGACCGGACGATCGCGCGCGCCAGCGCCAGGCGCTGCCGCTGACCGCCGGAGAGAGTCATGCCGCGCTCACCGATCCGGGTGTCCAGCCCGTCCGGGAGCGCGGCCACGAACCGGTCCGCCTGCGCCACCCGCAGGGCGGCCAGCACCGCCTCGTCGGGCAGGTCGAGCCCCGAGCGTCACGTTCCCCCGCACCGTGTCGTCGAAGAGGAACGTCTGCTGCGGTACGACGGCGGCCGACCCGGCGACACCTCCTCGGGCGACCGAGCGGAGGTCCACGCCGTCGAGCAGCACCGCCCCGCTGACCGGGTCGACCAGCCGGACGAGCAGCGTCGTGAGCGTCGACTTCCCGGAGCCGGTCGGGCCGACGACCGCGACCGTCCGGCCCGCCTCGACCGTGAACGTCACGTCGTGCAGGACCGGCGTGTCGTCGTAGGCGAAGCCGATGCCGTTGACGCCGAGAGCCGCCGACCCGTCGCCGTCGAGGTCCGACGAGCCGTACGTCAGCCCGCCGGTGGCCTCCAGCACCCGGGAGACGCGTTCCCAGCCGACGACGCTGCGCGGCAGCTCGCCGAGAACCCAGCCGATGGCCCGCACCGGGAACGCCAGGACGGTGAACAGGTACGCGACCTGCACCAGCTCGCCCGGCGCCAGCGCGCCCGACTGGATCCGGCTGGTGCCGACCCAGAGCACGGCCAGCACCCCGAGGGTCGGCAGCGCCTCCAGGGCCGGGTCGAACATCCCGCGGACCCGGCCCACGGCGATCTGGGCGTCCCGTAGCTCGTCGGCCGCGCTGGCGAACCGGGCCGTCTCCTCCGCCTCGCGACCCAGCGTCTTGATGACCAGGGCGCCGTCGAAGGACTCGTGGGCGACCCCGCTGACCTCGGCCCGCAGCTGCTGCGCCCGGGTCGCCAGCGGTGAGAGCCGCCGCTGGTAGTAGATGTTGAGCAGGAAGATGGCGGGGAACACCAGGAAGCCCACGAGCGACAGCACGACATCGGTCAGCAGCATCGCCGCACCCGCCACCACCAGCATGACGATGACGCCGACCGCCATCGGCAGCGGCGCGATCGGGAACCAGACGGCCTCGACGTCGGCGTTGGCGTTGGACAGCAGCTGGCCGGTGGGATGGCGCTGGTGCCAGGACAGCGGCAGCCGGAGGTACTGGCGGGTCACGTCGCGCCGGTACCTGGCCTGCAGCCGGTACTGCATCACGCCCGCCCCGAGCCGGCGGGCGACGATCCCGGCCGCCTTCAGCACCGCGACCCCGACGATCGCCAGGGCGGCCCCTGCCAGGGCGCCGCTGGTCGTGCGGCCCTGCTCGAAGGCCGGGACGATCACCCGGTCGGTGACGCGCCCGAGCACCCAGGCGGACGCGACCGTCATCACGCCGTAGACGGCGCTGCCCCCGACCGCGACGGCGAAGACCCGCGGCTCGTGGCGCACAGCGCGGGCGAGCAGGCCGAATCCCCGGCGCATGGTGTCGTCTCGGATGTCCGGCACGGACCACAGCCTGCCCCACGACACAGGCACGGGTCGGCCGCAGGGCCGCCACCGCACGTCGCCTACCCTCGTCGGGATGTCCATCGCCAGCCGTGAACGCGCCGCCCTCGCCGACCTGCTCGACGAGCTCGGCCCGGAGGCGCCGACGCTCTGCGCCGGCTGGGACACCCGGGCGCTGGCCGCCCACCTCGCGGTCCGGGAACGGCGTCCCGATGCCACGCCGGGTATCGCGGTGACGGCGCTCGCCGGCTGGACCGAGCAGGTGCAGAGCTCCTACGCCGAGCGCCCCTACGCCGAGCTGGTGCACCTGGTCCGCACGGGGCCGGGCCGGCTGTCCGCGTTCTCGCTGCCCGGCGTGGACCGGTTCTTCAACACGGCCGAGTACGCCGTGCACCACGAGGACGTGCGGCGGGCCCAGCCGGGGTGGGAGCCGCGCGAGCTGCCGCGGCAGGTCCAGGACTCCCTGTGGAGGGTGGTCCGCAGCCGGGCCCCGTTCGCCTTCCGATCCGGGACGGCGGGCGTCGTGCTGCATCGCAGCGACGCGCCCCGCGCGGCGGTCGTGGCGGTGAAGGGCGAGCCGGTGGCGACGGTGACCGGCGAGCCGATGGAGCTGCTGCTCTACACCTTCGGACGCCGCGCGCACGCCCGGGTGGAGGTCACCGGTGAGCCCGCGGCCCTCGCCGCGCTCGAGGAGACCTCGTCGGAGGTCTGACCGGTCAGCCCCTGCCGCTCACCGCACGGTGTGGCCGGCCGCACGCAGCGCGTCCTTGACGGCGCCGATCCGCAGCGCTCCGAAGTGGAAGACGCTCGCCGCGAGCACGGCGTCGGCCCCGGCATCCACGGCGGGCGCGAAGTGCTCGAGCGCCCCGGCCCCACCGCTGGCCACCACCGGCACGTCGACCGCGGCCCGGACCGCGCGCAGCATCTCCAGGTCGTAGCCCGCCCGGGTGCCGTCGGCGTCCATCGAGTTGAGCAGGATCTCTCCGGCTCCCGACTCGGCGGCGCGCCGGGCCCAGTCGACCGCGTCGATGCCGGTGCCGGTCCGCCCGCCGTGAGTGGTCACCTCGAAGCCGGAGGGGGTGGCCGTGTTTCCCGACGTACGCCGGGCATCGACCGAGAGCACCAGCACCTGGGCGCCGAAGCGCGTCGCGATCTCACCCACCAGCTCCGGCCGGGCCACCGCCGCGGTGTTGACGCCGACCTTGTCGGCACCCGCCCGCAGCAGCCGGTCCACGTCGTCGACCGTGCGCACCCCGCCGCCGACCGTGAGAGGGATGAACACCTGCTCGGCGGTGCGCCGCACGACGTCGTAGGTCGTGTCCCGGGAGGCGCTGGAGGCCGTGATGTCGAGGAACACCAGCTCGTCCGCGCCCTCGGCGTCGTAGACCCGGGCCATCTCCACCGGGTCGCCGGCGTCGCGCAGGCCGGTGAAGTTGACGCCCTTCACCACCCGGCCGGCGTCCACGTCGAGGCACGGGACGACCCGCACCGCCAGCGTTGTCGCGCTCACCCGGGATCTACCATCCGGAGCCGGGCTTGTGGGCCACCGCCTCGACCTCGACGAGCATCCGCGGGTCGATCAGCCGGGACACCTCGACCATGGACGTCGCCGGCATGGTGTCGCCGAACGCCTCGCGGTGGGCCCGGCCGTACTCCTCCCACCGGGAGATGTCGGTCACGAACAGCCGGGTGCGCACCACGTCCGGAAGGTCGGCGTCGAGCTGGCCGAGCGCCCACCGGATGTTGGCGATCGCCTGCTCGGTCTGGGCGAACGCGTCGCCCTCGTGGACGACCTCGCCGTCGAGGATCGACGTGCAGCCGGTGACCCAGATGTGGTCGCCCGCGGCGACCGCACGGGAGTAGCCGACCAGCTGCTCCCACGGCGCACCGCTGGACACCTTGCGCCTGGCGCTCACGACACCACCTCCAACGCGTCCTCGAGGGTGAACGCCCCCGCGTAGAGCGCCTTGCCGATGATCGCACCCTCCACGCCGTCGGGGACGAGACCTGCGATGGCCCGGAGGTCCGCGAGGCTGGACACGCCGCCGGAGGCGACGACGGGCCGGTCGGTGGCAGCGCACACGTCGCGGAGCAGGTCGAGGTTGGGGCCGGTCATGGTGCCGTCGCGACCCACGTCGGTGACGACGTAGCGCGCGCACCCGTCACGGTCCAGGCGGGCCAGCACCTCGTAGAGGTCCCCGCCCTCCTTGGTCCAGCCGCGGGCGGCCAGCGTCGTGCCCCGCACGTCGAGGCCGACGGCGACCCGCTCGCCGTGCCGGGCGATCGCCCCCGCGCACCACGCGGGGTCCTCGAGGGCCGCGGTGCCGACGTTGACCCGCGCGCAGCCGGTGGCCAGGGCCGCCTCCAGCGAGCCGTCGTCGCGGATGCCGCCGGACATCTCCACCGAGACGTCGAGCCGGCCGACCACCTCCGCGAGCAGCGCCCGGTTGTCGCCGCGGCCGAACGCCGCGTCGAGGTCGACGAGGTGGATCCACTCGGCCCCCGCCCGCTGCCACGCGAGCGCCGCCTCCAGCGGGTCGCCGTAGGACGTCTCGCTGCCCGCCTCGCCCTGCACCAGCCGCACCGCCTGGCCACCGGCCACGTCGACGGCGGGGAGCAGGACCAGCGGCTCGGTCACGGGTGGGACCTCCGGTCGAGGGCGAGGGTGACGAGGACGGGCACGGCCAGCACGCCGAGGACCGCGCTCGCGACCCGGACCCAGGGGTCGGAGGTCACCAGCCAGACCACGGCCTGGACGACGAGGAACAGCCCGAGGATCACCGCGTTCTGGGCACGTCGACGGCGGGCGAGGAGGCCCTGCTGGCCGCGCCAGCGGGTACGTCGCGGCAGCCGGGCCCGGACCGCCGCCCGGCCGGCCCGCCGCCGCGCGGCGCGCTCGGCCCGCCGCTCCCGGGCCTGCCGCGCGGCCGTGGCGACCTGCTCGCGCTGCTCGCGCCGCCGGGCGCGCTCCCGGCTCATCGGGGGCTCACAGCGCGCGCACCCAGTTGCGCAGCAGGCGGGCGCCGGCGTCACCGGACTTCTCGGGGTGGAACTGGGTGGCGGTGAGCGGCCCGTTCTCCACCGCCGCCACGAACGGCTCGCCGTGCTCGGTCCAGGTCACGAGGGGGGCGCTGATCAGGTCCGAGGCGGCGAGGTCCCAGTGCCGCACCGCGTAGGAGTGCACGAAGTAGAAGCGCTCGTGCTCGACGCCGGCGAACAGCGCTGCTGCCGTCGGGGACGCGCACGGTGTTCCACCCCATGTGCGGCAGGACGGGCGCCTTGAGCCGCTCGACGATGCCGGGCCACTCGCCGCAGCCCTGCGGTGCGCTCGCCGTGCTCGAGCCCCTCCTCGAAGAGCACCTGCATCCCGACGCAGATGCCGAGCACCGGGCCGGCCACCGGCCAGCCGCTGCCCGATCACCTGCGGTCCGCCGACGCCACGCAGCCCGGTCATGCACGCCGCGAAGGCACCGACGCCCGGGACGACCAGCCCGTCCGCGGAGCGGGCGGCACCCGCGTCCCCGGTCACCGTGACGTCGGCTCCCGCGCGGGTCAGGGCGCGCTCGGCGGACCGCAGGTTCCCCGAGCCGTGGTCGAGGACGACGACGCTCGGGCTCACCCGAGGAGGCTACTTGCCGGGGCGGCGGTGCAGCGGCCCCCGGTGCAGAGGCCCCCGGTGCAGGGCCTGTCCCACGTCGCAGCTCGCCCGCCGCCTCGGCGCCCAGCGAGGTCAGCGCGACCACCGCGCCCAGCCCGAGAAGGAGGTGCGGCCAGCTGCCCGAGGACACCCAGCCGTCCACGAAGACCGCCAGCCCCAGCACCAGCAGGGCCGCGTGGAAGCCGCGCAGGACCCAGGTCCGCCGGGGCCACGGCCGCGGCGAGAAGTCGCGGCCGAGCAGCCGCTCGACGACGCCGCGCCGGCGGTGGCGCTCGACCGCCGGGAGGTGCAGCCGCTCCTCGGCGAGCCGGTCGGCCGTCGCGCCGATGGCCGCCGGTGGCAGGCCCAGCGCCAGGCAGAACGCCGCGAGCCGCGCCTCGGCGGTGCCGGTGCGGTCGTCGAGCAGCAGCTCGAGCAGCTCGGTGCGCTCGGGCACCCCGAACCTCGAGCAGAACGTGAACGCGTCCGGCTCCACCCGGGACGCCGGTGACCTCCCCCGACTCCGCGCTGCGCCACCCGATGAAGGCGGTCTCGTGGTCGCGCGACATCAGCTGGCTCACGCCGAGCCCGCGGCGGACGGAGAAGACCAGCACCTGGCGCAGTCCGCCGTCACAGATCGAGCGGCCGAACCCCACCAGGTCGTACGGGTCGACCTCGTCCACCGCCTCGGCGGGGTCCACCGGCCGGTCCGGCAGGACCAGCACCCAGCCCTCGCCGGCCGGTGCGACCCAGGCCTCGCGGCCGAGCCGCACCACCACCTCGCGGACCCGTTCCAGCGGACCGCGCACCAGGATCGAGGCGGTCGAGACGTCGGTGCGGGTCGTCATGGCCCCAGACTCGGCGCCCGACCGCGAGGGCTGTGGCGACTTTGCCAAACCCACCCGTCGAACCGTCCGAACGCACCACCCCGAACCACCCGTCCGGGTGCCCGCTCAGCCCGACAGGGTCCCCTTTGTCGACGGAACACCGGCCACCCGGGGGTCCACCGCGACCGCGTCGCGCAGCGCGCGGGCGACCGCCTTGAACTGCGCCTCGACGACGTGGTGGGCGTTGCGGCCGGCCAGCACCCGGACGTGCAGGCAGACCTGCGCGCTGGCCGTGAACGACTCCCAGATGTGCCCGGTGAGCGTCGTGTCGTAGCTGCCGATCAGCTCGACGACCTCCGGCTCCTCGTGCACCGCGTACGGCCGGCCGGACAGGTCGACAGCGGCCTGCACCAGCGTCTCGTCCAGCGGCACCAGGGCGTCCCCGAAGCGGCGGATCCCGGCCTTGTCCCCCAGCGCCTCCCGCAGCGCCTGGCCGAGCGCGATCGACGTGTCCTCGACCGTGTGGTGGGCGTCCACCTCCAGGTCGCCCCGGGTGCGCACGACCAGGTCGAAGCCGCCGTGCCGGCCCAGCTGGGCGAGCATGTGGTCGAAGAACGGCACGCCGGTCTCGACCTCGGTCCGGCCCTGGCCGTCGAGCTCGAGCTCGACCAGGACGTGCGACTCCTTGGTCTCCCGCTCCACCCGCGCCGACCTGCTCATCGCTCCGCCTCTCCGCTCACCGTCGTCAGACCGTCCGTCAGCGCCGCCAGGAAGGCGGTCGTCTCGTCGGGGGTGCCGGCGGTGACCCGCAGCCAGCCCGGCAGCCCCACGTCGCGCACCAGAACGCCCCGGTCGAGCAGCCCCTGCCAGGTGGCGTGCTGGTCGCCGAACTCGCCGAACAGCACGAAGTTGGCGTCCGACTCGACGGTGTCCAGCCCGAGGTCTCGCAGCTCGCGCACCAGCCGGTCGCGCTGCCCCTTCACCGCCTCGACGGTCGCGAGCAGCTCGTCGGCATGGCTCAGCGCCGCGAGCGCGGCCGCCTGCGAAAGCACCGACAGGTGGTAGGGCAGCCGGACGATCTGCAGCGCCTCGACCACGGCGGGGTCGGCCGCCAGGTAGCCCAGCCGCGCGGCGGCGAACGCGAACGCCTTCGACATCGTGCGGGTCACGACCAGCCGCGGCCGCCCGTCGAGCAGCCCCACGGCCGACGGCCGGGTCGAGAACTCCGCGTACGCCTCGTCCACGACGACCAGGCCCGGCGCCGCGTCGTAGACCGCCTCGACCACCTCGAGATCCAGGGCGGTGCCGGTCGGGTTGTTCGGCGAGCAGAGCAGCACCACGTCCGGCTGGTGCTCGTTCACCACCAGCGCCGCCTGCTCGGGCTCCAGCCGGAAGCCGGCCAGCCGCTGCATCGGCAGCCAGCGCGTGCTCGTTGCCTCGGCCGTGAGCCGGTGCATCGAGTACGTCGGGTCGAAGCCGAGAGCGGTCCGCCCCGGTCCGCCGAACGCCTGCAGCAGCTGCTGGACGACCTCGTTGCTGCCGTTCGCGGCCCAGACCTGGGCGCCGCCCAGCGCGACCCCCGTGCTGCGGGTGAGGTAGGTCGCCAGCTCGGTCCGCAGCGCCACCGCGTCGCGGTCCGGGTAGCGGTTCATCAGCCGGGCCGCCTCGGCCACCCTGGCCGCCAGGTCCTCGACCAGCCCCGGAGACGGCGGGTAGGGGTTCTCGTTGGTGTTGAGCCGCACGGGGACGTCGATCTGCGGCGCGCCGTAGGGCTCGCGCCCCCGGAGGTCCTCCCGGAGCAGCTTGTCGACCTCACTCATCGAGACCTCCTCGGGGCACCCGCACCCGGACGGCGTCGACGTGGGCCAGCAGGTCCTCGGCGCCGCCCAGCGCGTCGACGTGCTGGGCGGCGGCGGCCAGCGCCGCCCGGTCGTACTCCACGACGTGCTGGCTGCGCAGGAAGGACTGCACCGACAGGCCACCCGTGTGCCGGGCCGTCCCGCCGGTCGGGAGGACGTGGTTGGAGCCGGCCAGGTAGTCGCCCAGCGACACCGGGGAGAACGGCCCGACGAAGACGGCTCCCGCATTGGTGACCCGACGGGCCCAGGTCGACGCGTCCCTGGTGACGACCTCGAGGTGCTCGGCCGCCCACTCGTCGACGACGACCAGGCCCTGCTCGAGATCGTCGACCAGGACGTACGCCGACTGGCCGCTGAGCGCGGCCGACACCCGCTCCCGGTGCCGGGTGGCCGGCACCGCCTCGGCCAGCTCCCGGTCCACCGCGTCGAGCAGCTCGACGCTGGGGGTCACCAGCAGGCAGGACGCCTGGGCGTCGTGCTCGGCCTGGGCGACCAGGTCGGCCGCGACGAACGCGGGGTCGGCGCTGTCGTCGGCCAGCACCGCGATCTCGGTCGGCCCGGCCTCCGCATCGGTCCCGACGACTCCACGGAGCAGCCGTTTGGCCGCCGCGACGTAGACGTTGCCCGGCCCGGTGACCAGGTCGACCGGCGGGCAGTCTTCCGTCCCGTACGCGAGCATCGCCACCGCCTGGGCACCGCCGACCGCGTGCACCTCCTCGACACCGAGCAGGGCGCAGGCGGCCAGGACCGCGGGGTGCGGCAGGCCGGCGTCCGTACCACCGCCGCGACGAGGCGGGCTGGCGACGGCCAGCGACCCCACCCCGGCGACGAGCGCCGGGACGACGTTCATGACGACGCTGGAGGGATACGCGACCAGACCTCCCGGCACGTAGAGCCCGACCCGGCGGACCGGCACCCAGCGCTCGGTGACGCGGCCTCCGGGGGCGACCTCGACGACCGCGTCGCGACGGCGCTGCGCCTCGTGGACCAGACGCGCGCGGCGGGCCGCCTCCTCCAGCGCGTCCCGTACCGCGGGGTTCAGCCCGGCGAGCGCAGCGTCCAGGGCCGACCGGGGCACGCGGGTGCGCTCGAGATCGACCCCGTCGAAGCGCAGCGTGAGCTCGCGGACCGCGGCGGCACCGCGGGACCGGACGTCCTCGCACACCGGGCGGACCACCTCGAGAGCCGCGTCGACGTCGAGCTCGGCCCGGGGCAGCACGGCACGCAGCGCGTCGGGGGCCGGCCGCCGTCCCCGCAGGTCCACTCGCGAGATCACCGCGCCGAGTGTACGAAGGGCGCGCCGACGTGGGCCGGACCGTCCGGGTGGCGGGCGGGGCCGACGCGCCCGCCGTAGGGTCGGCCGCTGTGAAGGACCGGCAGAGCGGGGGGTCGTCGAGGAAGCCGGGCGGGACGCCGGCGACGGTGGCCCTCACCCGAGCCGGCATCCCGTTCGACCTCCACCCCTACGACCACGGGGCCGCAGCGCACCCGTCGTACGGGCTGGAGGCCGCCGCCGCCCTGCAGGTCGACCCGGACCACGTGTTCAAGACGCTGGTCGCCCGGGTGGACGGACGGCTGGTGGTGGCCGTGGTCCCGGTGAGCGGTTCGCTGGACCTCAAGGCGCTGGCCGCGGCCGCCGGCGGGAAGCGAGCCGGGATGGCCGAGCCGGCCGATGCCGAGCGCGCCACCGGCTACGTGCTCGGCGGGATCAGTCCGGTCGGCCATCGCAGCAGGCTCGACGTGGTCGTCGACGAGTCGGTCACCACGCTCGAGCGGGTCTACGTCTCGGCCGGCCGGCGTGGCCTCCAGCTGTCGATGACGCCTGCCGGCCTTCTCGCCGTCACCGGGGCTCGGCTCGCTCCGGTGGGTCGCGCCGGCTGAGGTCCGCGCCGTCCGGCGCCGGGCGCGTCTCGAGGCCGGCGACCAGGGCGAAGAACACGATCACCGCCCCCGTCGACCAGGCCAGCAGCACCCCCTTCGCGGACAGGACGAGCGGTCCGTCGAAGCGCTCGCCGGCCGCCACGTCGGCGGCGGACTGGACCACCGGCGGCGGGCCGAGCACCACACCCAGCCGCCACGCCACCAGCGAGCCGACCAGGCCGCCGGCCACCAGCCCGACCAGGACGCCGAGCCGGCCGGCCCGCAGCGTGGTCACGGCGACCGCGGCGGCGACCCCTCCCGCCACGACACAGCACAGGGCGAACCAGCCGTCCGCGGCGATCGAGCTCTCCGCGGGGCCGACGGAGATCACCCCGCCCCCTTGTGTCTGCAGCGTGGCGAGGGGCGCGAGCACCCGCCATGCGACACCGACGACCAGCCCGCCGACCGCGGACACTGCGGTCACCAGCGTCGCGGCCCGGAGGTCCTCACCGGTGGAGGGGGTCAGCGGGCCACCAGCCGGAGCCGGAAGGTCCCGGAACCCTCGTCACGGCTGGACGCCGTCAGGCCGATGCCCTCGATCGGCTCGAGGTTCTCGTCGGTGGAAACCTCGCCGTCCCCCGTCCCGCCGCCCATCCCGCCGAAGAGGGCCTCGAGCACGCCCTTGGGGTCCACCCACAGGGCCAGGTCCGCCTCACTGAGGTCGGGCATGGCATCGCTGAAGCCGGGCCCGTCGCCGAGCGTTCCCACCGCGGCCAGCCGGCCGGCCTGCTTCGCGGTCGACGCCACCACCAGGTCGTCGCCGACCCGCTCGCGAGCCAGCACCCACTCGCCGCCGGCACCGGACTCCAGGGCGTCCAGCACCCGCTCGGCACGGGTCACGTCGGTCCGGACCCGGGCCCCGAACTGGACCGACCCCGAGCTCGTGCCGTCCAGTGCGGCGACCAGGTTGTCCCCGAGAAGGGCGGCCAGGTCTTCGGGGATCTCGATGCCGAGTTCGCGTTCCGCATCGGCGACCATCTCGTCGACGTCCGGCATGCCCTGACCGGGCTGGTCCCGGAGAGCCTCGCGCAGCGACTCGTAGAGCCGTGGGACCAGCTCCTCGCCGTCGGCGAGGGCGAAGGCCACCACGGACGACTCGGGCAGCTCGTCCATGCCCTCGACGGGGTGCGTCGCCCAGCCGGCGGCGTCGGCGCCCGTCACCCGGCCGGAGACCTCGAACACGTCCGGCCCGTCGAAGCGGGCCACGTAGGTCGACCGGCCGGTCGACCCGAACGCGCCGGTCATCCCGCCGACGCCGCCCATGCCGAGGGCGTTCGCGCCCATGGCGTCGACCGCCCGGCCCATGTCCAGCCAGGCCGCCATGACGCCGTCGCCGGCAGCCGACAGGTCCGCGGCGAGCTGCTGGTCCGAGGCCAGGTTCCCGTCCTCGGCGTCGCGAGCGGCACCGTCGGCGACGGCCTGGGTCTCGGCCAGCAGGGCGTAGCCGTCGGCCACGACGAAGCCGAGCCGGCTGGTCGACCCGGAGGCGGCCGTCGAGCTGCCGGCCTCCAGGTCGGCGAGCCGGCCAAGGCCCTCCCGTGCCTCGTCGGCGTCGGTCACCTGGAGGGCAACGACCACCGTGGGGTCGGGGAACTGGTCGTCGGTCTCAGCGGGCGCGTACGCCGCGACGCCGATGCGCTTGCCCATCCATGGGGCGACCTCGGAGTCGAAGTCGACCTCGGACCAGCCGGCACCGTCGGCGACCGCCTCGAACACGATCTCGCGCAGGTCCTCGTCGCCGAGCCGCTCGCGCAGCGCGGGGAACTTGCGCATGAACCGGAACCCGTCGATCTTCTGACCGGCCGGTGGGTCGAGGTCGACCTTCGCGTAGCCGAACGCTCCGCTCGGCAGCGCGTCCTCGGGCTGCGAGCCGCCGCCGGAGAGGGCTCCCACGCCGTAGGTCACCCCGGCGACGAGGGCCAGCACGGCGACAGCTGCCCCGCCGACCAGCAGCCACCGAGCGCGCGGTGCGTCCCGCGGCTCGTCGTAGGCCGCGAGGACGTCGGCGCCAGAGCGCCCGGGTTCCCCGGGCCAGCCGGTGACGTCGCGGTTCATGCCCTCCCCTGACCTCCGTCGACGGCGGGCTGCGCACCAGCGACCTCGTCCACGCCGTCCTGCGCAGCAGTATCACCGATCGCCGGACTTTCGTCCCGGCGCCAGGCCGGGACAAGGACCGAGCCGCAGATCCGGTGCGCGCCCCAGGCGGCGCCCAGCACGATCAGCAGGTCCCCGATGCTGAAGACGTTGGCCAGCGGCCAGCCGGCAGGGATCGCGAACACGTCCCCGAGGAAGCCCAGCTTCGGGTCGGCCAGGACGCCGGAGTTGACGAACTCGTCGCTCCGCACGGGCAGGCCGGCGCGTCGGAGCGCAGCGGCCGAGGCCGGCAGCGTCCCGTTGTTCACCGTGATGGCCGTAGCGTTGCTCGCTGCACCGACCGCGATGATCCACAGGCCGGGGATCCGTCTGTTCAGCCACACGAAGCCAGCCGGCGACCAGGTAGGTCGCGACATGGGCGGCGGACAGGACCGCATGGTTGCCCTCGGGGACGATCTCGATGACGACGACCTGCGCGGCGAGGGCGAGCACGACGAGCCAGCCGCAGCGCAGCCGGACGTCGGCGAAGCGCCGCAGCCGCCCTCCGGCGAGGGCGGGTGACAGGAGCGCCAGCAGGCCGGCGATCGGGATGATCACGTGAGCCCCGCGGCGACCCGGCCGGCCAGGGCGGAGTCGGCGTCCGCCCGACGGACGTTCAGCCACGCCTCCAACGCCAGCGGCGTGAGCGGCCGGCTGATGAAGAAGCCCTGGATGCGGTCGCAGCCGAGGTCCGTGACGGCCTTGAACGTCGGCGCGTCCTCGACGCCCTCGGCGGTCACGCTGAGGCCCAGGCTGTGCCCGAGCTCGACGGTGGACCGCACGATGATCGCGCTGTTGTCGTCGACCCCCATCTGCAGGACGAACGACTTGTCGATCTTGAGCTCGTCCGCCTCGATCCGCCGGAGGTAGGACAGCGACGAGTAGCCGGTGCCGAAGTCGTCGACGGCGAGCGAGACCCCGAGCGCACGCAGTCGGCTCAGCACCTCCATGGCCCGCTTCGGGTCGGACATGATGGTGCTCTCCGTGACCTCGACCGTGAGCCGGTTGGCCGGGACGCCGTGGCGGACGAGAGCCTCCTCGATGAACACCGGCAGGTCGAGGTCGGTCAGCAGCCTCGCCGACACGTTCACCGCGACCGAGATGTCGTGACCGGCATCGCGCCAGGACCGGAGGGCGAGGATCGCCCGCTCGATCCCCCAGCGCGACAGGGGCGCGATCAGCCCGCTGTTCTCGGCCAGCGGGATGAACACGTCCGGGTTGATGACGCCGTGCCGCGGGTGCATCCACCGGCTCAGTGCCTCCACCGAGAGGACGTCACCGGTGCGGGCGCAGATCTGCGGCTGGAACAGCAGCAGCAGCTCGTCGTTGTCGATGGCCGAGTGCAGGTCGCCCAGCAGGGACAGCCGCTCGATGGTGTGCTGGTCGATCTCCGGGCGGTAGCACTGGATCTCGCCGCGGTTCGACTTCGCCCGGTAGAGCGCGATGTCCGCCCGCTTGAGCAGCGTCGGCACCGAGTCCGCGTGCTCGGGGGCGAGCGCGACGCCGACGCTCGCGGCGACCACCATCCGCACGCCCTGAACGACGATGGGCTCGTGCAGGCTGGTGACGAACTGCTGCGCGGTGGCCTGGGCCTCGGCGGGCGAGCTCACCTTGGGCAGCACGACGGCGAACTCGTCGCCACCGAGCCGGGCGACCGTCATCTCCGGGGTCGCGCAGGAGGCGAGTCGCACGGAGACCTCGTGGATCACGGCGTCCCCCACGTGGTGCCCGAGGGTGTCGTTGATCTCCTTGAAGTGGTCGAGGTCGAAGAGCAGGACCGCCATCGACGTGCCGTCCTGCCGGCCGGCCGCGAACGATCGTTCCAGCCGGCGCCGGAGCAGCTCTCGGTTGGGCAGCCCGGTCAGGTTGTCGTGCAACGCCTCGTGCTGCCGGTGCAGCGCCATCTGGGCGTTGCGGTGGACCCCGAGGATCGGCAGGAGCAGCAGCGGGAGCATGGCGACCGAGAAGGTGCTGGCGTGCGCCGCCACCGGGGCCAGGCCGAGCAGGATGCTCGATGTGGCGACCTGGAATGTGACGTCCTCGCGCAGCAGCTGGAAGAAGGGCGTGCCCGTGTCCAGCGCCACGGTGGCAGCCACCAGGGTGTTGTTGACGACGAAGTAGGCGACGCCGGCCGCCAGCATCGCAGGGATGTCCCGCGGTGACATCGACGTCGTCAGGGCGAAGAGCGGTTCGTCGCTCACGAGGCAGAACGCCGCCCGGGCGGCCGTCAGCGTGAGCAGGTACTGCCCGACGTTGAACAGCAGCACCCGCTTCGGCCGGTGGTGCGTGGCGTCGTCGAGCGCCACCGCGAACGACTGCACCAGCAGGGCCAGCGAGAGCGGGCCGATGATCACCAGGGCTGTGGCGAAGGTCGACGACACCGTCAGCTGGTCGGTGGTGTCGTCGCCTCGGGGCACCGGGATCGCTCGCAGCTCCCCGACGAAGAGCATCGCGGCGAGCAGGTAGCACGCGAGGCCCACGTGCGACCAGCCGCGCCAGTCGGCCGCCTGGAAGCCGACGGTGACGGCCAGGGCCGCCACGCCGGCGGCCAGGACGGCCGAGACGAACAGGTAGGACCAGGTCACACGCGAAAAGCCCGCGGCCGACTCGGCCGCGGGCTCCTCGATGTCGTGACCTAGTGGCCCCACTTGCGGCCGGCCCCCACGATGCTGATCAGGGTGACCATCGTCCCCGCGGAGGCCATCGCCTTGATCATGAGTCCGTTCGTGAGGTGCTTCATGCTCCGGCCATCCACTTCGTTCCGGCGCCCAGCACCGCGACCAGCGCGGTGAGTGTGCCGGTCGCGGCGAACAGTCGCCCAACGACAGAAGCCTTCATGTGATGTCCCTTCGAGGCCGGCAGGGCCTGGTGGCCGCTGCTGTATCGGTTGCTGTACCGGGACGATCGCATTACTTTGCGTAGTCGTTACGTTACTTTGAGAAACCGGAGGGTGCAGAACTGTCCTGCTCTGGCCGGGCATGTCGGACATGCCCGACGAGAATCGTCCGTTCGGCTGATGGGTCTGCGCGGCCGGCCGCCGGGGGCGGCACTGGGGCGCGGGGTCAGCCGAGGCAGGCGGGGCCGAGCAGCGCCTTGAGGTCGCCCATCAAGGCCGGGCTGGCACTGACCCGCAGCCCGTCGTCGATGCGCAGCACCGTCGTCCGGGACGCGGCCTGCAGCCGGAGGTGGACCTCGGTCGCGCCCGGATGGGTGGCCAGCACCTCCTTGAGCCGCTCGACCACCGGCGGTGTGCAGCGGGCCACCGGCAGCGAGATGACGACCGGCCCCCGCGGACCCTCGGACAGGTCCAGCAGGCTCAGCTCGGCCGCGACCAGCTTGGGCACGTCCTCGCGGCGGTCCAGCCGACCCCTCACCACGACGACCGCGTCCTCGGCGAGAGCCGTCGCGTAGAGCTGGTAGGTCTGCGGGAAGAACATCACCTCGATGGCACCCTCGAGGTCCTCGACGGTGGCGATGGCCCACACGTCGCCCTTCTTGGTGACCTTGCGCTGCAGACCGCTGACCAGCCCGCCGATCGTCACGTGTGACCCGTCGGCCCGGTCCTCGGACCCGGTCAGGACCGCGATCGAGCAGTCCGTCGCGGCGGTCAGGACGTGCTCGACCCCGAAGAGGGGGTGGTCGGAGACGTAGAGGCCGAGCATCTCCCGCTCGTACTGCAGGAGGACGCTCTTGTCCCACTCCCCGATCGGGATCGGCGGCGTCACCGCGAGCCCGTCGTCCCCCGGCTCCGCCTCGTCGCCGCCACTGAGCCCATTGTCAGCTCCGCTGAAGAGGTCGAACTGGCCGTGCGCCTCGTTGCGCTTGGTCGCCATGAACGAGTCGATGGCGTCGGCGTGCACGTTCAGCAGTCCGCGGCGCGGGTCGCCCAACGAGTCGAAGGCCCCCGCCTTGATCAGCGACTCGACGGTCTTCTTGTTGCAGGCCACCGGCTCGACCTTGCGCAGGAAGTCGTAGAAGTCGGCGAACCGCCCCTTGCCCGAGCGGGTGGCGGCGATCGAGGCCACGACGTTCTCCCCGACGTTGCGGATGGCGGAGAGGCCGAACCGGATGTCGGTGCCACGCGGGGTGTAGTCGGCGTCGGACTCGTTGACGTCGGGCGGCAGCACCTTGATGCCCATCCGCCGGCACTCGTTGAGGTAGAGCGCGGACTTGTCCTTGTCGTCCTTGACGCTGGTGAGCAGGGCAGCCATGTACTCGGCCGGGTAGTTGGCCTTGAGGAAGGCGGTCCAGTAAGACACCAGTCCGTAGCCGGCCGTGTGGGCCTTGTTGAACGCGTAGTCGGAGAACGGGACCAGGACGTCCCACAGCTTCTTGATGGACGCTTCCGAGAATCCCTTGGCCCGCATGCCCTCGGAGAACGGGACGTACTCCTTGTCGAGGATCTCCTTCTTCTTCTTGCCCATCGCCCGACGGAGCAGATCGGCCTGGCCCAGCGTGTAGCCCGCGAGCTGCTGGGCGATCGCCATGACCTGTTCCTGGTAGACGATCAGGCCGTGGGTGTCGCCGAGGATCTCCTCGAGCGGCTTCTCCAGCTCGGGATGGATCGGGACGACCGGCTTGCGCCCGTTCTTGCGGTCGGCGTAGTCCATGTGGGCGTTGGCGCCCATCGGCCCGGGCCGGTAGAGCGCGAGGACTGCCGAGATGTCCTCGAAGTTGTCCGGCCTCATGGCGCGCAGGAGGCTGCGCATCGGCCCGCCGTCGAGCTGGAAGACGCCGAGGGTGTCGCCGCGGGCCAGCAGCTCGTAGGCCTTCTTGTCGTCCAGACCGAGGGTCTCGAGCACGAGCTGCTCGCCGCGGTTGGTCACGACGTTCTTCAGGCAGTCGTCGAGGACGGTGAGGTTGCGCAGCCCCAGGAAGTCCATCTTCAGCAGGCCGAGCGTCTCGCAGGCGCCCATGTCGAACTGGGTGATGATCGCGCCGTCCTGCTCGCGGCGCATGATCGGGATGACGTCGAGCAGCGGCTCGCTGGACATGATGACCCCGGCGGCGTGCACCCCCCACTGGCGCTTGAGGCCCTCCAGGCCCCGCGCGTTGTCGACGACCCGCTTCACCTCGGGGTCGGACTCGTAGAGGGTCCGGAACTCCCCCGCCTCCTTGTAGCGCGGGTGGTGGCCGTCGAAGATCCCGGCCAGCGGGACGTCCTTGCCCATCACGGGCGCCGGCATCGCCTTGGTGATCCGGTCCCCCATGGCGAACGGGAAGCCGAGCACCCGGGCGGAGTCCTTGACCGCCTGCTTGGCCTTGATCGTGCCGAACGTGATGATCTGGCTGACCCGGTCCTCGCCGTACTTCTCGGTGGCGTAGCGGATCATGTCGCCGCGCCGGCGCTCGTCGAAGTCCAGGTCGATGTCCGGCATCGAGATGCGCTCGGGGTTGAGGAACCGCTCGAAGAGCAAGCCGTGCCGGATGGGGTCGAGGTCGGTGATCTCCAGCGCGTACGCGACGAGCGACCCGGCCGCCGACCCCCGGCCGGGGCCCACCCGGATGCCGTTGGCCTTCGCATAGCGGCACAGGTCGGCCGTGACGAGGAAGTAGCCCGGGAAGCCCATCTGGACCATGACCCCGACCTCGTAGGCGGCCTGGGTGCGGTGGGACTCCGGGACGGTGCCGCCGTTCTGGGCGAACCGCTTGTGCAGACCCCGCTCGACCTCCTTGACCAGCCAGGACTCCTCGGACTCTCCCGGCGGCACGTCGAAGCGCGGCATCAGGTTGGCGCCCTCGGTGAACGACACCTCGCACCGCTCGGCGATCGCCAGCGTGTTGTCGCAGGCCGCCGGCAGGTCTCGCCAGACGTCACGCATCTCGGCAGGGGTCTTGAGGTAGAAGTCGTCGCCCTCGAACTTGAAGCGGTTGGGGTCGGCGAGCGTCTTGCCCGACTGGACGCAGAGCAGGACGGCGTGCGCCTCGGCGTCGCGGGCGTAGGTGTAGTGCAGGTCGTTGGTGGCGACCAGCGGCAGGTCGAGGTCCTTGGCGATCCGGAGCAGGTCGTGGCGGACCCGCTGCTCGACCGGGAGCCCGTGGTCCATGACCTCGACGAAGAAGTTCTCCCGGCCGAAGATGTCCCGGAACTCGGCGGCGGACCGGACCGCGTCGTCGTAGCGGCCGATCCGCAGCAGGGTCTGCACCTCACCGCCGGGGCAGCCCGTGGTGGCGATCAACCCCTTGCCGTACGTCTGGAGCAGCTCGCGGTCCATCCGCGGCTTGTAGTACTGCCCCTCGAGGCTGGCCAGGCTGGAGAGCCGGAACAGGTTGTGCATGCCCTCCGTGGTCTCGGCCCACATCGTCATGTGCGTGTAGGCGCCGCCGCCGGACACGTCGTCGTCGCCGCCGTCGTTCCAGCGCACCCGGGTCTTGTCGCTGCGGTGCGTGTTCGGCGTGAGGTAGGCCTCGGTGCCGATGATCGGCTTGACTCCCGCGGTGCGGGCCTTCTTCCAGAAGTCGTAGGCGCCGAACACGTTGCCGTGGTCGGTCATCGCCAGTGCCGGCATGCCCATCGCGGCCGACTCGCGGAACAGGTCGTCGAGGCGCGCCGCGCCGTCGAGCATGGAGTACTCGGTGTGCACGTGCAGGTGCACGAACGAGTCGCTGGATCCACTGCTCGCCATCGTCGGGGGGTGCCTCCGTACCGCGTGCCTGGACGCCTCCGGGCGGGCGGCGCGGCCCCGAGTCTAGGTCCGCCAGCCGACAACCCGGCCGCCATCTCACGTCCCCCCAGCGCCCCCCGGCGTGTCGCCCGCACCCCCCGGCGTGTCGTCACCACCAAGGAACCGCGGGATCATGATCGTCCGCGCCAGTCCGAAGATCATCCGCCCCGAGGAGATCTCCGGGGAGGCGCGAATGATCTTGCCCTCAGCGCGGCCAGAAGGGCCGGACGCCCCAGCGGTCGCGCGAGCGGTCGCGGCCGAGCGCCTGTGCGCGCCGGTCGACGAGGCGACGGACCAGCTGCGGGCGGCGCGGCCACAGGTCGATCGAGGTCGCGCGGACCACGGTGATGTTGAGCCCTTCGATGCCCTCCTCACGGATGTTGTCAGCGGTGTGCTGGTCCAGCCCACGATGGTGGGCACCGTCGTACTCACCGGCCAGCCCGGCGTCGTCATCCAGAAGGTCGACCTCGCCGACCAGCCAGCCGTTCTCGCTGTCGACGACGGGCGCGTTCACCAGCGGGACCGGCAAGCCGGCCTCCACCACCCAGACGAAGCGGAACCGGCTCTCCGGTGCGGATCGAGCCCTCGCGCTCAGCAGCGGCGCAACGAGCCGGGCTCGAGGGATACCGCGGATGCCGGGAGACCTCTCGAGGAGCTGCACGACATGTGTCGCCGAGGTCAGTCCGGCGGCGCACGCAGCGTCGCCGGCGACGAGACCCTCCTCGGGACCGTCGCGGCACATCACGTCGACGACTGCGTGGGTCGCGACGCTGACGCGAACACCGCGTGTCTCGACCACCTGGGACGCGGGGAGCCGGCTGCGGTCGACGTCGATCCCGGCGCGGCGACGCAGATGACCTGTCGGTCCGACGTGGACGAGGATCGGGACCGGCGTCGTCCCGCCGGGACCGGTCCGACCGTCCAGCGTCCTCGCGCCCTGCCACCACAAGGACGCCCAGCCGCCGATCACTGCGTAGCTCGGCAGGTCGAGGAGCACCGCCTCTATCCGGACCCGCGCGTCGAGCGAGTCGAGCTCCGACCAGCCGTAGACTCCCCGGCCGAGACGCTGCCAGCGCGGGCTGAGCAACTCATGGCGCGGCAGCCCGAGCTTCGCGGCGTCGGACAGGCGCACCGGTCCGACGAGTGCCGCCGCGGGCGGGTCGGGCGGCCTTTTCGACATCGGACCACCCTGGTTGAGGTCGGGGCAGCCACGCGCGTCGGCGCGCACGTTGTGGATGCGCAGCCGCGGGCACCGGCACTGTGGACCGGCAGGGCAGTGATCCTTTGGGCCGGGCCGGAGATCATCTGCGCCGGAATGATCTCTGCCCCGGCACGAACGATCTTGAACCGGGTGGGTGGGGGCGGGTGGGCGGGGCGGGCGGGGCGGGTCAGTGGGGGGTGAAGAACTCCGGCAGCCGGCTCGGGCGGGCGGGGATCGTGGTCCCGGCGCCGAGGGCCTGCAGCTCCGCGTCCCTGGCCACGCCGGTGAGGGGCAGCGACCGGCTGGCCTGGAAGGCGAGCAGCACCCGCCGGGTGCGGGCGTCGAAGTGGCCGGTGACGTAGCGCGGCCGCATGTCCAGCGCCTCCTGCAGGTCCCGCACCGCCGGACCCCTGTCACCCCGGCGCAGCGTCGTGCCGAGCCACCGGGTGAGCGGGTGCGGCTGCTCAGCCCTCCCGTGCAGCCGGGCACAGGTCACGTTGCGGTCCCGGTCGCCGTCGACCCACTGCCCGAGCAGCACCGGGCCGCCGGAGAAGCTGGGCAGCCGGCACCGGCGGCGCGCCTCGCGGTAGCCGTCCGGCTCGGCGCCGACCGGGTACCACGTCGGGTACCCGGGCTTGTGCCAGTCCCCGACGACAGCGCGCCACCCCCCGGCGTAGGAGTAGAAGCCGACCCGGTAGCCGCTGTCCTCGTAGCCGCGCACGACCCCGGCCACCACCGCCCGGTTCGCCCGCCGCCACCCGCTCCACGGATGGGTCGGGTACGGCTCGACGTCGACCCACACGAACGGCACGGCCATCCCGGCGCCCTGCATCGACGTGACGTTGAACAGCGCCTGGGCGTAGCCGGCGTTGCGCAGCCGGCCGCGCCGGGTGTCCACCGCCCACGGCCCGTTCCAGCCGTACGTCGCCCGCGCTGCCCGGTCGGGGAAGGTCGTCATCGAGTAGGCGCCCAGCCACCGGTGCTGCGCCTGCACCCAGGCCACCTGGTCGGCCAGGCACGGGTTGGCCACGAAGCCCGGCCCGTTGGTGAGCCCGACGATCACGAACGCGGCCGAGTCCAGCGGCATCGGCTTGCCCTCCGTGCGCCGGGAGGGGATGCCCAGGCCCTTCGGGCAGTTCGGCCAGGAGATGTCGGCACCGGTCAGCCGCACCCCGGGCGTGGGCGGCACCGCGGCCGCCGCCGGGGAGGAAGCGGGAGCCGCAGCCAGCGGGGCGGCGATCAGCACGACGAGCAGCCGGCCGAGCCGTGGCGTCGCCAGACGGTCACGAGACCGCGCGGATCTCTCGATCCAGCGGCCAGGGGTTGACCCGGCAGCCGTGCATCCCCTTGGACTGCTGCTGCATCACCGGAGCCAACTTGCCCGGGACCGGAGCAGTACGCGTGGCCGCGACCCAGCCAGTGCCCCGTCTCGTGGTTGACCACCATCCGGCGGTACTGCTCCAGCGTCCCCGGGAAGAACGGCGACCCGGCCCGCCACCGGTCCTGGTTGATGATCACGTACCGGCCGACCCGGCAGCTGTACATCGTGGAGCAGACCCAGGAGTACGCCGGGAGGTACCGCGCCTGTGACAGCACCACGGTGAAGTCCCCCGCGTGCCCGCCAGTGACCGCCCGGAACCGGTGGTGCGCGCGCATCCAACCCCGCGGATCGGCGTACGTCGCCGCAACCGAGTCGCGGAAGGTACCCATATCGGCGCGCACTGGCCCCCGGGTGCGCACCGAGTAGCGGTGCAGCCGGTAGGCGTCCAGGACCGGCAAGGCCGCAGCGGCGGAGCCATCGCCGCGTACCACGCGCAGCCGCCAGAAGCCCGCCTCCGTCGGCGAGACCGAGAGACCGTAGGTGCCGCCCGGGCCACTGGTGGTGCGGTCCATCCGCCGCCACTCCCCGGCGGACCGCCGCTCCAGGCGCAGCGTCATCCCCTCACCGGCAGCCAGCACCCCGCTGACCCGGACGGTGCCGCCGACCCGTACCGCGTCCTGGGAGAGGGCCGCCGAAGCGGGAGGACCGTCACCGTGACGGAGGGCTCACCGACGCCTCCGGTGTGCCCGGGTCGCCGTGGCGGAAGCGGTAGGTCGTCGCGGCGCTGACCCCCTGGTCGGACAGGACCGCGCCGTCACCGTCGGTGGTGAGCAGCGTGAGCTCGGTCCACGACCCGTCCGCCGCGGGTGTCTCGAGGCGCACAGTCGCCCCACTGACGGCGCCCCCGGTCGACGGGTCGGTCAGGCGACCGCCCACCGTCGTCGTGGCGCCCATGCCCAACCTCCGCCGGGGCGGCCGACAGGGTCATCGCAGTCGGCAGACCCGCGGCTGCGAGGACGTCGACCGCCTGACCGGCGACCGGCCCCGCCTCGACCGGGACGATGTCCGCCGCCGCGGCGGCCGGTTGCAGCAGGCCGAGCAGCAGCGCGCAGACCGCGAGCACGGGCGACGCCGAGGCCAGCTCGGTGGCGCGCCGCTGGATCGGTCTCACCTGACTCCTACTCGGTCGATATCACCATCAACCGTAGGTGACGCCCCGCGGCTGCGGGTGCCGTTCGGCCCGGAGGCCGGCGTGGCGCATCCAGTCGCGGTGGGCCCAGGCCTGCCACGCGGCCGGGTCGGTGCTCGGCCGGGCCAGCAGGTAGCCCTGGACGGTGTCGACTCCCAGCGTACGAAGGGTGTCGAGCTCGGCCGCGGTCTCCACGCCCTCCGCCGTCACGGCCGCCTCGAGCTCCAGCGCCATCAGGACGATCGCGGTGACGAACGCCCGCCGTGCGGCGTCGTGGTCGATGTCGGCCAGCAGGGACCGGTCGAGCTTGACCACGTCCGGGCGCAGTCGCAGGACATGGGCGAAGGAGGAGTAGCCCGCGCCGGTGTCGTCGACGGCGAGGCGGAGGCCGCGCTCGCGGTGCGGGAGGAGGGCGGCCCGGATGTCCTCGTACCCGGTCACCGCGGCGTGCTCAGTGATCTCGACGGTCAGCCGCTCCCGGTCGGAGCCGCAGCGGTCCAGCAGCTCGTGGAACGCGGGGTCGAGGACGAGCTGGGGGGACGCGTTGGCGGACAGCTGGACATCCGGCGGGAGCACCGGCAGCACGTCGAGCGCCCGGGTCAGCGCCAGCAGCTCCAGCCGCACCCCGAGCCCGCCGGTCTCGTGGGCCTCGGCGAACCAGCGGTCCGGCGGGGCGTTGTCCGGGAATCGGGACAGGGCCTCGACCGCCGACCAGCGACCGGTGGTCAGGTCGACGATGGGCTGGAGGGCGATCTGCAGACCCGCCGGCGCCGCCAGCAGCGCCTCGGTGCGGTAGGCGATCGCGGCCAGGCGGCGTCGCGGGACCTCCGCCGCCGCCAGGTGCTCGTCCTGCACCTCGACGCGGCGCCCGAGCTCCTCGAGCCGGCGGGCCACCAGCAGGCCGCAGACGGCCAGCACCGCGACCCAGGCCACCCCCGCCACGGCCAGGTAGTCGGCCGGCTGGGCGCGGTCCGAGGCGACCTCCCACAGCCCGCCGCTGCCCGTGGCCAGCGCGACCGCGCACTCGATGGCGACGACCACGACCAGGACGCGGACCAGCCTTGTCGGGCTGGCCGACGGTGCTGTCGTCCCGCGAGGTCGCGTGCTGCACGTTCGCCCACCCTTCACGCGGCCGGTCTCTACGCTGCGTCCACAGGAAGGTACGGAGCGTAGAACGACCGAGCAGCGTGGCGGGTTACGCCGCGCACACGATCAGTGACGAGCAGGCAGCGGCCTTGGTCATCCATCGGTGCGGGAGCCCGGCGTCGTCGAACACGTCGCCGTGCGCCCGGTAGCCCAGCCGCTCGTAGAAGCCCAGGGCGTGGGTCTGGGCGGACAGGGCGACGACGCGCAGCCCGCGCTCGCGGACCCGCTCCTCGATGGCGGCGACCAGCCCCACCCCCAGGGCCGTCCCCCGGGTCTGCGGGCGCACCGCCAGCCGGCCGAGGTGCCCGACCTCGCCCAGGGCGGGGTCGCAGCCGGCGAAGCCGGGCGGCTCGACGACCAGCCGCCCGGCCCCTACGGCCTGGTCGCCGTCGTAGGCCACGAAGTGGTCGGCCGTCTCGTCCAGCGCGTCGAGCTCGAGGTCGGCCGGGACCTGCTGCTCGGTGACGAACACGTCGAACCGCACGGAGTAGGCCGCGTCGCGGTCTCGGCGGTCGGCGGCGAGACGGATCGTGCGCGGGGTCCGCGCCGTCACGACTCCGCTCGCAGCAGGTCCAGCGCGGCGGCGAGGTCCTGCGGGTAGGCGCTGGTCAGCTCCAGGCGCTCCCCCGTGCCCGGGTGCTCGAACCCGAGGCGCACGGCGTGCAGCCACTGGCGGGACAGCCCGAGCCGGGCCGACAGCGTCGGGTCCGCGCCGTAGGTGAGGTCGCCGACGCAGGGATGGCGCAGCGCCGACATGTGCACCCGGATCTGGTGGGTCCGGCCGGTCTCCAGGCCGATCTCCAGCAGGCTGGCCGCCCGGTGCGCCTCGAGCGTGGCGTAGTGGGTGACGCTCGGCTTGCCGTCGGCGACGACGGCCCAGCGGTAGTCGTGGCTCGGGTGTCGGTCGATGGGGGCGTCGACGGTCCCGGTCGACGGGTCGGGATGTCCCTGGACCAGCGCGTGGTAGGTCTTGTCCACCGTACGGTCCTTGAAGGACCGCTTGAGCAGGGTGTACGCGCGCTCGGACTTGGCCACCACCATCAGGCCGCTGGTGCCGACGTCGAGGCGGTGCACCACACCCTGGCGCTCGGCCGCCCCGCTGGTCGAGACCCGGTACCCGGCGGCCGCGAGACCGCCGACGACCGTCGTCCCGGTCCAGCCCGGGCTCGGGTGGGCGGCGACGCCGACCGGCTTGTCGACCACCACGATGTCGTCGTCGTCGTGGACGACGATCATGCCCGGGACCGGCTCGGCGACGACACGCGGCGCTGACGGTGGCGCGGGGACGGTGACGTCGAGCCACGCACCCGCGTGCACCCGGTCGGACTTGGCCGCCGGCTCGCCGTCGACCAGCACGTCCCCGGCGCCGACCAGCTCGGCCGCCTTGGTCCGTGAAAAGCCGAAGAGGCGCGCCAGGGCCGCGTCGAGCCGCTCGCCCGCCAGCCCCTCGGGGACGGGGACGGTGCGGTGGTCGGTCACCGTCGCAGGATACGGGCCGCCGTGCGGTCAGGCCCGCGCGTCAGTAGGCGCCGCGACGGCTGACCACCGCGTGGAATGTCTTCCAGAGGATCTGGATGTCGCCGGCGAACGACCAGTTCTCCACGTAGTAGAGGTCCAGCCGGACGCTGTCCTCCCAGGACAGGTCGGACCGGCCGCTGACCTGCCAGAGGCCGGTGATGCCCGGCTTGACGAGCAGCCGGCGCGAGGTGGCCCGTCCGTAGAGCTCCGTCTCGCTCGGCAGGGCCGGCCGGGGACCGACCAGGCTCATGTCGCCGTTGAGCACGTTGAGCAGCTGGGGCAGCTCGTCGAGGCTGAACCGGCGCAGGAAGCGGCCGACCGTCGTGACCCGCGGGTCGTTGCGCAGCTTGAAGAGGACCCCGTCGCTCTCGTTGTGGTGCCAGAGGTCATCGAGCCGGTGCTCGGCGTCGACGTCCATCGTCCGGAACTTGTAGACGGTGAACATCGCGCCGTCCTGGCCGACCCGCACCTGACGGAAGATGACCGGACCCGCGCTGGTCAGCCGCACCGCAAGGGCGATCAGCAGCAGCACCGGGCTGATGGTCACCAGCGCGATCGCGGCCGAGAAGCGGTCGAACGCCTCCTTCATCACCCGGGTCGGACCGGTGAACTCGGGCTGCTCGACGTAGAGGAGCTGCAGGCCGGAGACCGGTCGCACGTGCACGCGAGGGCCGGCGACGTCGGTCAGGGCGGGGGCCACGACGAGGTCGACGCCGGCGCCCTCGAGGTCCCAGCCGAGGCGCTTGAGCACCCCGCTCGTCAGCCCGCGGGACGCCGTGACGGCCACCGTGTCCACGCCGAGCCGGGCGACAGCGTCGGGAACGCTGGTGAGGGACCCGACGACGGGCACGGAGGAGCCCTCGACCGCGTCACCGGGCGGCATGCAGGCCCCGACGACCTTCAGCCCGGCGTACGGCTCGCGCTCGAGCTCGGCGACGAGGGCCTCGACCTCTTCGCGGCCGCCCACGACCAGCACGCGGTGCGACCACCGGCTGGACCGGCGGCGGGCCTGGTGCAGCAGCTTGCGCGCCGCCCAGCGGCCCAGCAGCAGCAGCAGCGTGCCGATGACGAACGAGAGCCCGAGCGCCAGTCGGGAGAACTGGAACTTCGTCATGTAGCAGGCGACGGCGACGAGACCCCAGAAGTACACGCTGGCGCGCACGACCCGGCGGTACTCGTCGCCACCGACGCCCAGGATCCGGCCGTCGTAGGTGCGGGTGAGCATGAGGAACAGCGCCCAGGCCAGGGCGACGGCCGGTCCGAGCACCAGGTAGGACGACGGCCGCAGGTTGGCCCACTCGCCGGTGATCGAGATCCCCTTGTAGCGGGGCCCGAACACGTAGCCGAGGGCGATCGCGACCGCCGTTGTCACCAGAACGGCGTCGAGGAGCAGCAGCCGGCGGCCCAGCCGGCGCAGCCAGCGGGTGTCGGCGGCGACGGCACGCTCGGCGACCGACAGAGTCGGAGGCGCGGCGGGCACGCTGACGCGCGCTGCGGCGCGCTCGGGTACAACGGAGGTCATGCGCCCCCTCCCTCGGTCCATTCGACTGCTCGGCTCTGTTCGGCCCGCAGCCGGCCGCGGGGCTCGCGCAGCGTAACGGGTCGCGGCGGATCCGTCACACGGCGACACGAAAGAGCACGAACTACCCCATACCTGCCGCGCACCGTCCCCACATCGATGAAGACGCCCGAACCAGCCCCCTGGTTCACCCCAACTTTCGCCCGCAGCCCTCCGGTCCCTCGGTTCGCGCTCTCGTCCGGCAGGCCGTCCGGCCCGTCGATGGGCATCGCGGGGCGGCCGTCATGAGGCACTCCACGGGCGGCGAGCAGGACCATCAGCACCCCGGCCACGACGATCGCGGAGTCGGCCAGGTTGAACACGGGCCACCGCGGCAGCTCGAGGAAGTCCACGACGTGTCCGCGTCCCGGCCCCGGCGCGCGCAGCAGCCGGTCCGTCAAGTTGCCCAGGGCACCGCCCAGCACCAGCCCCAGCGCCACGGCCCACCAGCCGCTGCGCAGCCGTCGCGCCATCCGCAGGATCACCACGACGACGACCAGCGCCACCCCCGTGAGCACGACGGTCAGCCCCTGGGCCATCCCGAACGCGGCACCCGGGTTGCGGACGAGCCGCAGCGTCAGCGCTCCCCCGAGCAGGCTGATCGGCTCGCGGTCGCTGAGCTCGCGAACGGCCAGCAGCTTGGTCAGCGCATCGAGCGCCAGGACGCCGGCTGCGACGGCCAGCAGCACCAGCAACCGCCCGGCCGGACGGTCGTCCCGGGTGTCGCCCGACCCGTCGGCATCCGCCCCGTCGGCATCCGGGTCGCTCAGCGACGCTCCTCGCGCTGCTTGCATGTCATGCACAGCGTCGCCCTCGGGAACACCTGGAGGCGGGCCTTGCCGATCGGGTTGCCACAGTTCTCACAGACGCCGTAGGTGCGGTTGTCGATGCGTCCGAGCGCCCGCTCGGCCTGCACCAGCATGTCACGCGTGTTGTTCGCGAGGGACATCTCGTGCTCGCGCTCGAACGTCTTGCTCCCGGCGTCTGCCGCGTCGTCTCCCGCGCCGTCCCCCGAGTCGCGCAGCATGTCGTCGATCTCGTGCTCGGCCAGGTCGAGCTCGTCACGCAGCCGACGGACCTCGTCCTCGAGCTCGGTGCGGACCTCCTTGAGCTCCGCCTTGGTCCACGGGTCCTCGTCGGCCCGCACGACCAACGCCTGTGGGCCGGTGGGAGTGGAGCTCGTGGCCGGCGCCCGGCGGGCGGCGGGCGGCTTCGAGACCTGGGTCTTGGCGGCCTCGACCGGCACGCCCTCCGTCGCGGCCTTGCGGGCGGCCGCCATCGACCGGGCGGGAGGACTGCTCGGCGCGGACTTCGCCGGCGGGGCGACCGCCGCGGCCTTCTCGGCGGCCTTTGTCGCGCCCGCCTTCTGCGCCGGCGCCTTCTGGGCCGTGGCCTTGGTGGCAGCCGCCTTGGCCGTCGCCTTCTTGGTCGGTGCCTTCTTGGTCGGCGTCGCCTTCGTGGCGGTGGTCTTCTTGGCGGTGGCCTTCGTGGCCGGCGCCTTCTTGGCCGGCGTCGCCTTCTTCGCGGTGGTCTTCTTGGCGGTGGTCTTCGTGGCGGTGGCCTTCTTGGCCGGCGCCTTCTTGGCCGGCGTCGCCTTCTTCGCGGTGGCCTTCACCGGCGCCTTCTTGGCCGGCGTCGCCTTCTTGGCGGTGGCCTTCTTACCGGCGCCTTCTTGGCCGGCGTCGCCTTCTTGGCGGTGGCCTTCACCGGCGCCTTCTTGGCGGTGGCCTTCTTCACGGGCCGCCTTCTTGGCCGGGGCCACCTTCTTGGCGGTGGTCCTCTTCGCCGGCGCCTTCTTCGCCGGGGCCACCTTCTTGGCGATGGCCCTCTTCGCCGGGGCCTTCCTCGCGGGCGACGCCTTGGCGGGTGCCTTCTTCGCGACGGCCTTCTTCGCGACGGCCTTCTGTGCGATCAGCGTCCTGGTGGAGGCCTTCGTGGTGGTGGCCTTCCTCGACCGGGACGTGGCAGCGCCGACCGGAGCGGATGCGCGGCGGACTGCTGCGCGCGCGGCCGAGACGGCGTGCCGCACCCGCCCGCCGCGGCGTGCGGTGGTGCCCGTGCCCTGGTCCGCCATCTCCGGCCCCTTTACCTGGCGCGGCCCCGATCGTGGTGGCGACCGCGACGCTTTCCTCTAGCAACTTCGGTCTAGCGCGGTCGCGACGACGATCATCGCCGCGAATCGGTCTGCGGAAGGATAGGTCTCCCCTGGTCAGGCGACAAATGGGCACGCCGGGACGGCCTGCCGTCGGCCCGCCCGTTTCGCCCATCAGGGCAGCTCGGCCGCGAAGGCCGCCGCCAACCGGCGGTGGCCTGCCGTGCTCGGGTGGAAGCCGTCCGCCGAGGTCAGGCCGGACAGGTCGTCGACCCGGGACAGGTCGACCAGCCGGGCGCCCTCGGCGGCGGCCACCCGGCGTACGGCTGCGTTGAACCGGCGCACCTGGTCACGGACCTCCCGCTCGGACGGCACGACGGGCAACAGGCACGGCTCGCCGGTCTCCTGGGAACCGGGCTGGCAGGCACGGTAGGCGGGCAGCCGCCACAGGTCGGGGACGTTGCCCACCAGCACCTCCGTGCTCCCTCCACCGCGCAGCCGGTGCACGAGGCGGCCCAGCCGGCGCTCGTAGGCCCGCACCGGGACGGCGGCCACCAGGTCGTTCACCGCCAGCCAGACGGTGACCACGTCGGGTTCGGCCGCGAGCGCCGCCGGCAGCTGGCTGGTGAGCGCGCCGGCCACCGTGCCCCCCGAGACGCCGACGTTGACGTACGTCGCCGCGGGCAGTGCCGAGTCGTGCAGGACCCGGGGCCACGCCTGCCGGACCGGGTCGTCGGCGCCCACGCCCACGGTCTCGCTGGCGCCGACGGCCACGTAGACCTCCGGTGCCGCCGCCGCCGTCTCGGAGGGGGCCGGCTGGCCAGCTGGCCTGGGCCAACTCGGGCGCGGTGGCGGAGCGCGACGCAGCCGGGTCGGCATCGCCCTGCCCCGGTGCACCCCACGAGCAGAGCCAGGGACAGCGCCGGCACCCCGGCCAGCCTCGCCAGGCGGGCGACCCGTGCGGCCGGCCGCCGGCGCGTCGAGGTCACGGGCATCCCGGCAGGCTACGTCGGCCTCCTGTTCGCCGCATCTGGACTGGCGGCGGCCCCGCATGGCTCAGTCGTGGGCGATGGCCCCCAGGATGTCCATCGAGGTGGCCCGCCGGGCCGGCCAGGCGGCCGCCAGCACGCCGGCCGCGGCCGCCAGCGCCAGGTAGCCCGCAGCTGGACTCAGTGGCACGCTCAGGTCGGTCAGCCCCTGGTCACGCAAGCACGTGCACCAGGCCGGCGGCCGCACCCACCCCGAGAGCACCCCGGCCAGCGCGCCCATCAGCGAGATCTGCACCGCCTCGTACCGGACCGTCCGGCGCAGCTGCCGTCGGGACATCCCGACGGCGCGCAGCAGCCCGATCTCCGAGGTCCGCTCGTGCACCGCCAGCGCCAGCGTGTTCACGATGCCGAGCAGCGCGATCAGCAGGGCCAGGCCGAGCATCCCGGTGACCAGGGCGAGCACCTCGTCGAGCTGACGCTGCTGCTCCGCCTTGGACTCTTCGCCGGTCCGCGCCTCGAGCTCGGGGTGGTCCGCGAGAGCGACGTCGAACGCGGCCGACGCCTCGCGTCGGGCCCACCCCGTCGGCCAGCCCGACCAGGGTCAGCCGGTCGAGACCGGGCCCGAACCAGGCCTCGTGGTCGGCCAACCCGATCATGTAGTCCGTGCCGAGCAGCCGCTTCTCGGCGAAGGTGCCGACGACCGTCGCGTGCTGTGCTCCCGGCACGGTCGAAGGTCATGGCGACCTGGTCGCCCACCCGCCAGTGGTGCTCGGCCGCCACGTCCCGGTGGACGAGCACGCCGCCGTGGCCGAGCCGCGCCGACCGACCCCTTCTGCACGTCGAGGTCGACCACGCGCTCGAGGGTGGCCGGGTCACCGGCGACGAGGTCGGCCGAGGAGCCGGCCACCCGGGCGCTGCCGCTGCGCAGCCCGACGACGTCGTCGAACTCCGGACGGGCAGCCAGCGCAGCCGTCACCTCCGTGGAGTACTCGCCGAAGGTCGAGCTGCTCACCAAGTAGTCGGCGCGCTGGCCCTCGTCAAGGGCACGGCCGAGGGAGGCGGAGGCGGATGCCGAGAAGACGCTGGTCAGCGACACCAGGGCCAGGCCGACGGTGAGCGCGGCGGCCGTCATGACCGTGCGCTGCGGGTTGCGGGTCGCGTGGTCGCTGCCGAGCCGGCCGGGGACGCCGAGGAACCGGGTCCAGGGCCGGCCCACGACCGCCACCATCGGCCGGACGAGGTGCCGGGCGAGCAGGCCCAGCCCGAGGAACGCCGCCAGGGCGCCCAGGCCGAGCCGCTGCAGACCAGGGTTGCTCGCCCGCGGTCAGGCCCCGATGTCACCAGGGCGGCGCCGGCCGCCGCGAGCGCCCCCCCCAGGGCCGCGACGAGCCGCGACCCCGCCTTGGTACCCGTGGAGAGGCCGAGGATCGCGACCACCGGCGGGACCCGACCGGCGCGGGCGGCCGGCACCAGGGCGGCGAGCAGCGTGACCAGGGTGCCGGTGGCGAGCGATACCACCGCGACCGTTCCGCGCACCTGGATCGCCGCGTCCGGCAGCGCGATGCCCAGGGCGGGCAGGAGGGCGTGCAGGCCGTGTGCCGCGCCGACGCCCAGACCGAGGCCGGCGGCGGAGGCGAGCAGGCCCACTGCGATGGCCTCGCCGACCACGATGGCGAAGACCTGGCGCGACGTCGCGCCGACCGCCCGGAGCAGCCCGAACTCGCGGGACCGCTGGCTGACCAGCATCGAGAAGGTGTTGACGATCAGGAACGCCGCGACGAACAGCGACACGGCGACGAAGGCCATCAGAGCCATCGGGATGAACCGCACCGCCTTGCGGACCGCGGCGATGCTCTCGTCGGCGGCCTGCTCGCACCGTCACGGCCTCCAGCCCGTCCGGCAGCGCCGCGGCGACGGACCGGCGCAGCTGCTCCGGTGACGACGCCGTCCTCGGCGATCACCTCGAGGGTCGTGAAGTGGCCCGGCGTGCCGACCAGCTCGGTCCGCGACGTCGGGGTCGAACGCGACGACGCTCGCACCCGGGAGGGCGGTGACGTCGCCGTAGGACACCAGGCCGACGAGGCGTGGCCGTCCGGGTCGGGCCGGCGAGCAGCATCGACACCGTGTCACCGACCTCCAGGCCGGCCCGCTTCGCGCTGTCGACGTCGAGCGCGACCTGGTCCATGGCCGACGGGGGCGCGGCCCGTGCGGACCTGCAGCAGCCCGCCGGGCGGCATCGAGATCCCGACCGGGGCTCCGGAGCCGACCAGGTCCCCCTGGGGGTCGACCAGCTGGGCGAAGCCGACGGACGAGCCGGTGGCCGAGGCGACACCGGGCAGGTCGCGCACCGCTGCCAGCGCGGAGGCCGGGACCGGGGCCCGGTCCGCGACGTCGGCGGCGCCACCGTCCAGCGAGCGGCTGCGGACGGAGACGTCCGAGCCGGAGGCGAGACTGTCCTCGAGCTGGTCGACGCTGTGCCCGATCGTGTCGGTCAGGACCATGGTCCCGGCCAGGAAGGAGATGCCGAGCGCCACGGCGCTCGCACTCAGCAGCAGCCGGATCTTGTGCGCGACGATCCCGCGCAGGGTGACGACGAACATCAGTGCTCCAGCTCCTGGGCGAAGGTCGACGCGATGAGCCGGTGGCCCCGCGTGCTCGGGTGGAAGCCGTCGTCGCTGGTCAGTCGCGTGAGGTCACGGCGGGCGGACAGGTCGACCAGCTGGGCGCCTTCGGCGGCGACGACGCGGTCGATGGCCGCGTTGAACGCGGCGACCGTGGCCTTGACCTGGGCCGGCGGCGGGACGACCGGCAGCGTGCACTCCACGGCCGACGCCGGGGCGCCGGGCAGGCACGCCCGGTAGGCGGGCAGGTCCTGGACCGCCGGCACGTTCCCGACCAGCACCTGGGTCCGGCCGTCGCGCCGCAGCGCGTGGACGAGGGTCCCCAGCTGCTGCTCGTACGCCTCGACCGGCACCAGGTGGGTGATGTCGTTGACGGCCAGCCAGACCGTGGCCACCTCCGGCTCGGCCGCGAGCGCCTGCGGCAGCTGTGCCGCGAGCGCCTCGGCGACCGTCGAGCCGGAGACGCCGAGGTTGACGTACTCCGAGCCGCCGAGGGCCCTGTCGTGCAGCACCCGCGGCCATGCCTGTCGCTGCGGGTCGCCCGCGCCGACGCCCGCGGTCTCGCTGGCGCCGACCGCGACGTAGACGCGGGTGCCGGCTTCCGCGGGTGTCGGGGTGGCGGACGGTGACGCCGGCTGCGAGGGCGAGACGGTGCGGGCCGGGCGCTCGCGCCGGCTCCGCCGACGGGGAGCCGGTCCCGCCGCATGCGGCGAGAGCGGCCAGCGCGAGGGCGGCCAGGCGCAAAGTCGGCGGCGGACGACGAGTCTGTGGCTGGGGCTTCTCATGCCCCGGAACGCTAGGAACTCCTGGCCCCGGCACCCAGGCCACTGCCCGCCGTGCTGGGGGCGGCAGCCCGCATGCCCTGGGGCGGCCCACCCCCCACGGACGTGCCGCCACCCCCCGCCGGACGGGTGGCTGCCTCGATCGTCGCGACCGCGCTGCTTCGTAGCGTCGGAGACCACAAGCACGACAGCACCGACAAGGACCGAGAGGAGCCCCGGCCATGAAGCAGCAGCAGATCGTGAAGCGCCAGACCCGCTCGGCCTCGCCGACGGTGGACCTGCGGACGCCCGCCGGCCGCCCGCTGCCGTTCTGATCGAGAGCACCTCGACCGCAGCCCTCGGGGCTACAGTCGCCACCATGGCTCTGCGGGTCGTCTTCGCGGACGACAACTACCTGGTCCGGGAGGGAGTGGCCGCGCTGCTGAACGAGGTCGACGAGATCGAGCTCGTCGACACGGCCGCGGACCCTCACTCCCTCGTCAAGTCGGTGCTCGAGCACGATCCCGACGCGGTCCTGACCGACATCCGGATGCCGCCCACGCACACCAACGAGGGCATCGAGGCGGCCAAGCGGATCCGCGCCGAGCACCCGCGCACGGGGGTGGTGGTCCTCTCGCAGTACGTCGAGGAGGACTACGCCTTCGAGCTGCTCGCCGACGGCGTCGAGGGGCTCGGCTACCTGCTCAAGGAGCGCGTCTCCGACCTCGACGAGCTGGTCCGGGCGCTGCACGAGGTCGCCCGTGGCGGTTCGGTGCTGGACCCCAAGGTCGTGGAGGGCCTGCTGGCCCGCAAGTCCAGCGAGAACCAGTCCCCGCTGCTCGGACTCACCGACCGCGAGCGTGAGGTCCTCCAGGCGATGGCGACCGGCCGCAACAACGCGACGATCGCCAAGACCCTCTTCATGAGCGACCGGGCGGTGGAGAAGCACATCGGCTCGGTGTTCCAGAAGCTCGGGCTGGTCGACGAGCACGAGGTCAACCGACGCGTGATGGCAGTCCTGGCCTACCTCGAGGCCGGCGGCACTCACCCCTGACCCGCCTCGGGGGTGGGGCCCCCGTCGGGCGTGCGGTCACCCCCTGATCGTCCGCGGGTCTGCCCGGTCGGCACGCGGGCAGCAGGTCCCTAGCGTCGAGGCGTCGGCCGGATGGCCGCCAGATCGTCGGACCTCCACCCGAAGGACCCCGCCATGTCCCGCCAGCCCTCCGTGCCCTCAGACGTCCAGAGCCGGCCCGGCCCACGCCGCCGGCGCCCGTCTGCTCGCCGCCCTGCGCACCGAGGTCGGCCTGTTCCGGCTCGCCGTCGCCGTGATGGCCGTGCATGTCGTCGACGACAGCTTCCTGCAGCCCGCCTCCGGCACGACCGCGGCCGGGCACCTGGCCAGCGGCCTGCTGCCGCTGCTGCTCCTGGTCCTCGCCGCGTGGGGCTACCCGCGGCGCCGGCCGGGGCTGCGGGCTCTCCTCGCGATCGCGCTCGGCGGCATCGGCCTGGTCGCCGGCGCGAGCGGCGCCGGGTACCACGCGCTGAACGCCGGACCGTCCGGAGCCGACTTCACCGGCCTGCTGGCGATCCCGGCCGGGCTCCTGCTCGTCGTACTCGGCCTGGTGACGCTCTGGCGGTCCCGGCGTCTCGACGACCGCAGGCGCTGGCGCTACCCGCGACGCCTGCTGCTCTCCGTCCTGGCGCCGCTCACCGCGTTCTTCGTCGTCTTCCCGATCAGCCTGGGCTGGCTCGCCACGCACGCCATGACCGCCACCGTCCCGAAGGCCGAGCTGGGTGTGCCCTACGAGGACGTGTCCTTCACCACCAGCGACGGGCTGCGGCTGGTGGGCTGGTACGTCCCGTCCCGCAACGGTGCCGCGGTCATCGCGTTCCCCGGCCGCAACGGTCCGCAGCAGCACACCCGGATGCTCGCCCGCCACGGCTACGGCGTGCTGCTGTTCGACCGTCGCGGCGAGGGTGACAGCGACGGCGACAGCAACCTGTTCGGATGGGGTGGCGAGAAGGACATCTACGCGGCGATCGACTTCCTCGAGCGCCGGCCGGACGTCGACCCGGACCGGATCGGCGGGATCGGCTTCTCCGTCGGTGGCGAGCTGATGCTGCAGGCGGCCGCGGAGTCCGGGCGGCTCGACGCCGTCATCTCCGAGGGAGCCGGGACCCGGACCCTGGCCGAGGAGCTCGAGGAGCTGCCCACCAGCGACCTGGCCCAGGCCCTGCCGATGCTGGCGCTCAAGACGGCGTCGGTCGCGGTCTTCTCCAACACGGCGCCACCGCCGAAGCTCACCGACCTGCTCCCGCGGCTCACGGCGCCGCTGCTGCTGATCTGGGCCCCCAACGGCGGGAACGCCGAGACGATGAACCCGGAGTACCACCGGCTCGCCGGCGGGCCGGCCTCGATCTGGGAGATGCCCGACGCCATGCACATCAAGGGCATCACGGCGCAGCCGACAGGAGTACGAGCGCCGGGTCGTCGGCTTCCTCGACGCCGCACTGCTCGAGCAGCCGGCGCCGTGACCACGGGGCTGGGCCGCACGCAATCGTGCGGCCAGCCCCACCCCGGGGTTCGGCCGGAACCCCCCGCAGGACGCGGCAGCGGGAGCAGACTGCAGGGATGCGACTGCTGCGGTCGACCGGGGGCGCCCCGCACCGGCGCCGGGCGCGGGCCGTCGTCCTCGCCGGGCTGGCGGGCTACGTCATCGGCGTGTACGTCGTCGTCGTGCTCGGCGGGGGCGCCCTGATCGGGCGTACCGAGTCACCGAACCTCGCCCTGTCCGTCCTGGCGACGGCCATCGTCGCGCTGGGTTTCGAACCGGTCCAGGCCCGCCTCGAGGCGAGCGCCCAGCGGCTGGTGCGGGGCGGGACCCCGTCGCCCTACGACGTGCTGAGCCGCTTCTCGGAGACCGTGACGGGCGGCTACACGACCGAGGAGCTGCCGACCCGGATGGCCACCCTGCTGGCCCAGGGCACCGGGGCGGAGTGGGCGCAGGTGTGGCTGATCGTCCAGGACCGCCTCACGCTCGCCGCGACCTGGCCGCCGGACGCCGACGCCGACCGGACGGCACCGGAGCCGCAGGCCGAGGCCCGGGACGCCTCCGGAGCAGGTCGGCGGGCGCTGACGGTCCGCCACGGCGGTCAGCTCTTCGGCGTGTTCCGGCTCCAGGAGCGACCGGCGACGCCGCTCACGTCGGTGGAGGAACGGCTCTTCACCGGGCTCGCCGCCCAGGCCGGGCTGGTGCTGCGCCTCGTCGGGCTGCGAGCCGAGCTCGCCGCGCGGCACGCGGAGCTGCAGGTCCGGGCCGAGGAGCTGCGGGCGTCGCGCGAGCGGCTGATCGAGACCCAGGACGCCGAGCGGCGCCGGCTGGAGCGCGACATCCACGACGGCGCCCAGCAGCACCTGGTGGCGCTGGCCGTCAACCTGCGGCTGGCCGAGACCGTGGCCGCCCAGGCCCCGGACCGGGCCGCCCAGGTGCTGGCCGAGCAGGCGGACGCCGCGCGGGTGGCGATCGAGACCCTCTCGCAGCTGTCCCGTGGCATCTACCCCCGGCTGCTCGCCGACGAGGGCCTGGTGCCGGCCCTGCGCGCGGCCGTCGCGACGGGCGCCGTGCCGGTCGTCGTCGAGGCCGACGGCGTGGGACGGCTCCCGACCCCGGTGGAGGCCGCGCTCTACTTCGTCGCGATGGAGGCGGTGCAGAACGCCGCCAAGCACTCCGGCGCGGCCACGACACTCGTCCGGCTCAGCGCGGCCGGCGGCTCCTGGCGCCTTGTCGTCGAGGACGACGGCGCCGGCTTCGACCCGGTCGCGGTCCACGAGTCCGGAGGCGGCGCCGGCCTGGTCAACATGAGGGACCGGCTCGACGCGGTGGGCGGCACCGTCTCGGTCGAGTCGCTTCCCGGCACCGGAGCACGGGTCACCGCGTCCGGTGCCCGGCTCGTCAGGGCCGGTGGCGGGCGATGCGCCGCCGGACGCGGAGTCCGGCGGGGTGGTCGTGCCCGCACCTCGGGAGGCGGGGTAGCGGTGCACGCCCGCGTCGCCTGGGTCGTGCTGGGCGTCAGCGTCACCTGCGCCGTCGTGGACACCGTCATCACCGCCGCCTACCTGCCGCTCCTCTCCCAGGAGGCCTGGGCCCACCACGGCTGGCCGCTCGCCACGTCCGCCGCGCTGGGATGCGCGCTGATGGGCGCCCTGATCGTCTCGCGCCATCCCCGGCACCTGATCGGCTGGCTGCTCTGCGCGGCGAGCCTGTCCTCCATCTCCCTGGCGACCGAGACGTACGCGCTCTGGGTGCTCGACCACGGTGGCCCCGGGCCCGAGACCGCAGCGCACGTGGCGGGCTGGGTGTCCGTGCTGATCGGTGCACCGTTCGCGATCACGGCCCTGACCCTGGTCTTCCTGATCGCCCCGGACGGACGGCTGCGCTCCCGGCGGTGGCGGTGGGCGGCGCGCGCCTCGGTGCTGGGACTGCTGTGCTACACGGCCGCCGTGCTGACGCTCCCGCCGACCGAGTTCCGACAACGACGACGAGAGCGTCCCCACGCTCGCGGGGGTGTTGAGCACGGTCGGCTTCCTCCTGATCGGACTGGCCCTGCTGTCCGCCCCGGTCGGCATCGTCCTGCGGCTGCGCGCAGCCGCGGGTGAGGCCCGCAGGCAGTTGCTCTGGATCGCTGCGTCCGCCGCGTTCCTCGCGTTCGGCCTGGTGTGGATGGTGGCCATGCAGGCCGTGCAGGGCGGGCAGACGCTTCTCGCGGCTCTGCCGTTGTTCACGGCCTACCTGGCGTTCCCGGTGTGCACCGCCGTCGCCGTCCTCCGGCACCGGCTCTTCGACATCGACCTGATCGTCAACCGGGCACTGGTCGTGACCCTTGCCACCGCGGTCGTGGCCGTCGGCTACGTCGCCGCCGTGGTGGTGCTGGGGGCGGCGATCGGCACCGGAGGGTTCTGGCCGTCCCTGCTGGCGACCGCGCTGGTGGCCATGGCGTTCCAGCCGTTGCGGCGGTGGGTGGTGCGGGTCGCCGACCGGCTGGCCTACGGCCCCGCGGCCGCTCCCTACGAGGCGCTGGCCGACTTCAGCCGCCGTCTCGGTGAGAGCCCGGACCCGACCACCCTGCTGTCCGCCGTCGCCGACGCGGCCGGCACCGCCGTCGGCGCCCGAGCGGCGACGGCCCGGATACCGGTGCCGGTCCCGGGCGCACCCGACCACGTCGCCACCTGGCCCGCCCCAGGCGCCGGCCAGCCCTGCTGGGACAGGCGTCGACGTGCCAGTGGCCGACCGTGGTGAGCAGCTGGGCACGATCACCGTCGCGATGCCGCCCGGGAGGGAGCTGCGCCCCGCTGACCACCTGCTCCTGCGGGACCTGGCCGACCAGGCGGCCGTCGCCTTCCGCAACGCCCGGCTGTCGGCCGAGCTGGGCCACCGGGTCGACGCAGCTCGACCAGCGAACGTCCGAGCTGGCCGAGTCGCGCGAGCGCCTGATCACAGCCGGCGACGCCGCCCGGAGCCGCCTCGAGCACTCCATCGCCCGCCAGGTCGTCCCCCACCTCGAGCCGCTGCCCTCGCTCCTCGACGAGCTGGCCGCCGCCGCCGGGCGTGGGCCGCAGCCGTCGGGGGTCCGGCCGCTCGTCGCTGCCGCGACGAGTGCCCTGGAGGAGCTCCGCGAGATCACCCGGGGCGTCTTCCCCGCCCAGCTGGCCCGGTCCGGCCTGGAGCCGGCGCTCAGCTCGCTGCTCGGGCGCACCGGGACCGGGCGGCTCGAGGTCGACCCCTCGGCGAGCGGGCGGCTCGATCCGCCGGATCGAGGCGGCGGCGTACTTCTGCGTCGCCGAGGCGGCCCGGGAGCTGCTGCCACCGGTCCGGGTGGAGCTGTCGAGCGTCGACGACCGGCTCCGGATCGTGATCTCCGGGTGCCGTGAGGGGGAGATCCCGGTGGCCAGCCTGCGCGACCGGGTCGAGACGGTCGACGGCACGGTGACGACGCACCACCAGCGCGCAGGGCCGGACCGTCCTGGAGGTCCTGATCCCGGCGCGCCGCCACGTGGCGGCGATGACGTGAGCCCGCTGACCGGCCGGGCGCGCCTCGCCTGGGCCCTCTGCGGCGTCAGCATCGCGCTCGCGGGCGTGCACACCTGGCTCTTCATCGGCTGGTCCGAGGTGCGGAGCAGCCCGAACGGCTGGCCCGTCCTCACGATCGGCCTCCCGCTGTGGGGGGTGCTCGGCGCGATGATCGTCACCCGGCGGCCTCGGCACCGCGTCGGGTGGTTGTTCATTGCCGGGGCGGTGCTCTCCGGGCTCGCCAACTGCCTCGCGTGCTACGACCTGATCGCCACCTCGGGCCCGTCCCCCGACCCGTCGGTCCTCTGGCCGTGGGCGGTGTGGCTCGCCATCTTCCTGGACGTCCCCGAGCCGCTGATGTTCCTCATCCTGGTGTTCCTGCTCTTCCCGACCGGGCACCTGCCGTCGCCCCGGTGGCGGCCGCTGCTGTGGGCGTCCTGGCTGTCCTTCGGCGGCTTCGTGGTGGTCATGGCAGTGGCGGTCCCGCCGTCGCGGATCGAGGTGGGCAACCGCGAGGAGCTCATCGACGGGGCGGTGGTTCCCGTCGTGCTCGTCCTGCTGGTCTCGATGCTCGTCGAGCTGCTCGCGGCGGCCGCCTCGGTGGTCGTGCGGATGCGCCGGTCGACCGGGGTGGAACGCCAGCAGCTGCGCTGGCTGGCCGTCTCGGCGTCCATGGTCGCGGTGAGCTTCGTGCTCGCGGCGACCCTGCCGTTCCACGAAGGGCTCGCGGACTTTCTCCGGGTCCTGCCGTTACACCTGTCCGTGGTCGCAGTCGTTGCCGGCGCCGCCCTCGCGATCCTGCGGTACCGCCTCTACGACCTCGACGTCGTCATCAGCCGGGCGATCATCCTCACGGCGTCGACGGTGGTCGTGGCGGCGGGCTACATCGCGCTCGTCGTGGTGGTCGGCGGCACCTCCCAGGACGCGACGACCGGTTCTGGCCGTCGTTGCTGGCGACCGCCGCCGTGGCCCTCGCGTTCCAGCCCCTGCGCCGCCGGATCGTGCGCTTCGCCGACCGGATGGCGTTCGGGACGCGGGCGGCGCCCTACGAGGCCCTCGCCGACCTCGGCCGCAACCTGCAGCAGGCACCAGGGACCGAGGACCTGCTGCGCAACGTCGCCCAGGCGGTGAGCGACGCGACGGGTGCCCGGCGGGTCACCTGCGTCCTCGAGCTTCCCGGGCGGCCGCGAGGCGTCGGCCGCCTGGCCACCCGAGACCCTCGCCGGCGACCTGTCGGCCAGCCTCGCCGACCGCGTTCGCCGTGACCGACGGCGGCGACCGGCTCGGCCGCGTGGACGTGGTCCTTCCTCCGGGTCAGGCGCTTCGGCCGGCGGAGGTCGGACTCGTCGAGCGGCTGATCGCCCAGACAGCCCTCGCGATGCGCAACCTGCGGCTGGAGACCGAGCTGGCGGGCAACGTCGCCGAGCTGCACCGGCAGACCGTCGCGCTGCGCGACTCGCGCCGGGCGCTCGTGCTTGCCGGGGACGAGGAAAAGTCCCGGTTCGCGGCGGCCCTGCGCCGCGGCGTGCTCCCTCACCTCACGCCGCTCCCAGAACGGCTCGAGGCCGCCGCGGACCGGACCCGCCAGGGGCTGGGACCGATCGACCTGCGGGCCGAGCGGGACGGCGCGACGACCGCCCTCGACGAGCTGCGCCGGTTGGTCAGCACAGCCCGTCCCGCCGGTGGTCAGCGGGCGGCCGCGGACCAGACGTCCTCGAGCCGGTCCGGGCCGAACGCCGACTTGGTCACGTAGTCGGCCGCGCCGGACTCTGCGATGAAGCCCTCTCCGGCGTCCTCGTCGTAGGTCGAGAGGAGCAGCACGACGGGCGGGTTGCTCCCGGCCAGCAGGCGGCGGGTCGCCTCGAGGCCGTCGATCCCGGGCAGGTTCACGTCCATCAGCACCAGGTCCGGGCGCAAGCGCGGTCGCCACCTCGACGGCCTCCTCGCCGGAGGCTGCCTCACCGACGACCTCGAAGCCGTCCGTCTCCTGCACCACCGACGTCATGGCGCGACGGAACGGCTCCTGGTCGTCAACGACCAGCACCCGCACGACCGACACCGCAGACACACCTCCCGGGAGGATCATGCCGGTCCACGGCATGGGTCGGGAGGGGGCCAGCCGTACGGCGGGCAGGGGGTCAGCCGTCACGCTGCCGCGCGGCGACGTGCCGCCGACTGGTGCACCGTGGCCACCGAGGGAGCCTCGGTCGTGGCCGGCGAGGTGCGCGTCGTCCACGTCGTAGCTCGCGAGCAGCGTCCCGGCGCCCCAGAGGAACTCGGGGCCGAACAGACCTGCCGTCGAGTGGAAGAACTGCTCGTCGGTCGGGGACCAGATGACCCGGACGGACTCGAGGGGGTGGGCCATGACGCGCTCCTTGGGTGCTGGCCCGGCAGGTCCGGTGCCTTGCTTCGAACGGTAGGCACCGAGGCTGCCGCTGACGGTCGGGCGAGCCGCCCAGCCTCCGGAAGGCGACCCCAGCGGAACAGTGGTGCCAACCTCCCCCAGACGTGGTGCTGACCCGGTCGTCGCGGCCAGCCGGCGTGCCTAGCGTCGTGTCTGTCAGCAGGACCCCCCGCCCGGCACGAAGGAGACAGCGATGTTCAGCTCCGCACTCGCCCGCCAGATCACCGACGGCGTGGCCACGAACCACCACCGTCGCTCACGCCTCGCCCGCCTGCGGGCGCACCGGGTGTGAGCCCGCCCAGCAGACCCACACAGCGACCGCCGAGGGGCGCCGCCCGGACCGGATCCGGGAGGCGCCCCTCGGCCGTTTGCCAGTAGGCTCCCCGCGTACCTGCACGGTGACGACGGGGCCATCACCCCCGAGCCGCCGGAAGAAAGCCCGCCGCGACCCGGCGACGAGGCGACTAGACCCGGCAGCAGGACGGACAGAGTGGGTCGACCTGCACGTCGGGCGGCCAAGGAGGGTGGTACCGCGGGTCCGCGCACGCGACGGTCTCGTCCCTTCGCCGGAGAGCCACGCCGACGAAGGAGCCCGGAGCCCGTGACCGCGAGCGACCGCTACACGCCCGTCCCCCCGCAGGTCGACCTGCCGGCGATGGAGCACGACGTCCTCGCGTTCTGGCGGGAGAACGCGACGTTCGCGCGCAGCCTGGAGCAGACGCAGGGCGGCGAGCCCTGGACGTTCTACGAGGGTCCTCCGACCGCGAACGGCATGCCCGGCGTCCACCACGTCGAGGCCCGCGTCTTCAAGGACGTCTTCCCGCGGTTCAAGACCATGCAGGGTCACTACGTGGTCCGCAAGGCCGGCTGGGACTGCCACGGCCTCCCGGTGGAGATCGCGGTCGAGAAGGAGCTCGGCTTCAGCGGCAAGCCGGACATCGACGCCTACGGCGTCGCCGAGTTCAACGCGCGCTGCCGCGAGTCGGTCCTGCGGCACGTCGGGGAGTTCGAGGAGATGACCGAGCGGATGGGCTACTGGGTCGACATGACCGACCCCTACCGCACCATGGACCCGGACTACGTGCAGAGCGTCTGGTGGTCGCTCAAGCAGGTCTACGACAAGGGCCTGCTCGTCGAGGACTACCGGGTGGCGCCCTACTGCCCGCGCTGCGGCACCACGCTGTCCGACCACGAGCTCGGCCAGCCGGGCGGCTACGAGACGGTCGTCGACCCGTCGGTCTACGTCCGGTTCCCTGTCACGACCGGCCCGTACGCCGGGAAGGCCGCTCTCCTGGTCTGGACCACCACACCGTGGACCCTCGTCGCGAACACCGCTGTCGCCGTCCGCTCCGACGTGACCTACGTGACGGCGAGCAACGGCACCGAGACCCTCGTGGTCGCCGAGCCACTCGTCGAGCAGGCGCTCGGCGACGGCTGGACGGTGCAGGACCGGTTCCCCGGGACCGAGATGGAGCGCTGGAGGTACCAGCGTCCGTTCGAGCTGGTCGACTGGCCGGCCGGCGAGGACGGCCACTTCATAGTCCTAGCCGACTACGTCACCACCGACGACGGCACCGGTCTCGTCCACCAGGCGCCCGCGTTCGGCGCCGAGGACCTGGTCGTCTGCCGGCAGTACGGCCTGCCGGTCGTGCGTCCGGTCCTGCCGGACGGCCACTTCGCGCCGGACGTCACGCTCGTCGGCGGCGAGTTCTTCAAGAGCGCCGACCAGAAGCTGGTCCGCGACCTCGAGCACCGCGCGCTGCTGTTCCGCCACCAGGCCTACGAGCACGCCTACCCGCACTGCTGGCGCTGCCACACCGCGCTGCTCTACTACGCCCAGCCGTCGTGGTACGTCCGCACGACCCAGGTCAAGGACGCGTTGCTCGCCGAGAACGAGCGCACCGACTGGTTCCCCGAGAGCATCGCGTGGGGGCGCTACGGCGACTGGCTGCACAACAACATCGACTGGGCGCTCTCCCGGTCGCGCTACTGGGGCACCCCGCTGCCCGTCTGGCGCTGCACGGCCGAGCCGACCCACCTCGTGTGCGTCGAGTCGCTGGCCGAGCTCGGTGCCCTCGCGGGCGAGGACCTGTCGGCTCTCGACCCGCACCGGCCGTACGTGGACGACGTGACCCTGCCCTGCACAGCCTGCGACGAACCCGGCGCCACCATGCGACGCGTCCCCGAGGTCATCGACGCCTGGTACGACTCGGGCTCGATGCCGTTCGCGCAGTGGGGCTACCCCAGCGTGCCGGGCTCGGAGGAGAAGTTCCGCGCCGCGTTCCCCGCGCAGTTCATCTGCGAGGCGATCGACCAGACGCGCGGCTGGTTCTACACGCTGATGGCGGTCAACACGATCGTCCACGACCGCTCGGCGTACGAGAACGTCCTGTGCCTCGGCCACATCGTCGCCGAGGACGGTCGCAAGATGAGCAAGCACCTGGGCAACGTGCTGCAGCCGATGCCGCTGATGGACGAGCACGGCGCCGACGCCTTGCGCTGGTTCATGGCCGCCAGCGGCTCGCCGTGGCAGCCACGGCGGATCGGCCACGGCGTCCTGCAGGAGGTCGTCCGCAAGACGCTCCTCACCTACTGGAACACCGCATCGTTCCTCACCCTCTACGCCGGCGCGAACGACTGGTCGCCGGCGACCGGCCCGTGGCCGGACGTCGCGCAGCGCCCGGGGCTGGACCGGTGGGCGCTGTCCGAGGCACACCGGCTGGTGCGCGAGGTCACCGAGGCCTACGAGGCGTTCGACAGCCAGCGGGTCGGACGGCTCCTCTCGGCGTACGTCGACGACCTCTCGAACTGGTACGTCCGGCGCTCCCGCCGCCGCTTCTGGGACGGCGACCCGGCCGCCCTGGCGACGCTGCACGAGTGCTTGTATCTGCTGACCCTGCTGATGGCCCCGGTCGTGCCGTTCGTGACCGAGCGGATCTGGCAGGACGTCGTCCGGCCGTGGGGTCCGCAGGTACCCGAGTCGGTCCACCTGGCGCCGTGGCCGACGGTCGACAGCTCCCTGGTCGACGAGGAGCTGGCCCGTCAGATGGCGCTGGTCCGGCGGGTCGTCGAGCTCGGCCGGTCGGCCCGGGCCGACTCGAAGGTGCGCAATCGGCAACCGATGAAGGACCTCGTCGTGTTCAACCCGGACTGGCGCCATCTCCCGGATGACCTACGCCGTGAGGCGCGCGATGAACTCAACGTGGTCGGCGAGGCAGTCCTCAACGAACTCGTTCACGTGGTCGACTACACCGCGACCCCGGACTACCGCAAACTGGGCAAACGCTTCGGCGCAGCGACTCCCAAGATCGCCGACGCAATCAAGGTCGCCGACGTCGACGATCTGGCTGCGTCGCTCCATGTCGAGGTGGACGGTGCCCCCGTTGCGGTCCACTCAGACGAGTTCAAGATCACCGCCAAGCCTCGATCGGGATGGGCCGTCGCTCACCGAACCGGGTCTGACCGTCGCCCTGGACCTGACCGTGACGCCTGCGCTGCGCCGAGCCGGGCTGGCCCGGGAGGTGGTGCGGCTCGTCCAGGAGGCCCGCAAGGCCACCGGGCTGCAGGTCACCGACCGCGTCGACCTGCGCTGGCAGGCGGCCGGGGAGGTCGCCGAGGCGCTGCGGGAGCACGCCGAGCTCGTCGCGACCGAGGTCCTCGCGACGACGTTCGTCGAGGCGCCGCTGGACGCCGGCGAGGGGGTCCGGGAGGACCGGGAGCTCGGGCTGCGCTTCCGCGTCACCCGGACGGCCCAGTGACCTCTGGGCGGCGGGAGTAAAGGTTCGGTATCGCGACGGTCTCCCAGGGTGCTCTCCCCCGCGTGGTGACGCGGCGTTACCTGGATTCACCCGGATGGTCGAGTGAGGTCGCCAGGGGGTACGCGCCGATACTTGGCGTGACGGAGGAGACGGCTCGAGGAGGTTCGCGGTGACACTGCACGTCGTACCGCTCGGAGGGCCGACCGTGGTCGGCCTCCGGCTCAAGGACGGTGTGGTCGCCGTGCCTGCCCTCGCCAGCCACGTCCGGCCCGCTCTCGTGCTCGCCGAGCGCGAGACCCGCGAGCTGCTCGCCTCGGCCGGACGCAACGACGTCGGCCTCGACGGCCGCTTCTCCGCCGGTCCCGCCGGCATCCAGATCTGGGACGGCCCGTTCAACGGCCCGAACGGCACGCACGGCACCGCGCTAGCACCTCGGCTCGGTCGACTGGAGCTACGACACCCCCGCGAAGCACTACGTCACGATCTACCGGGTGATGGTCACCCAGGCCGGTGTCGATGCGGGCGAGACGACCCTGTCGGTGCTCGAGACGGTGCTGGCTCTGGGCGGCCTGTCCGCCGACGGCACCCGGATCACCCTGGCGACCCCGCCGGCCCGGGACCCGTTCCGCCGGCTGGCGGCCACCGGGAGCTGAGCCCTCCGGGGACCCCACGGACAGCCGGACGCCGGTGAGCTGGAGCTCACCGGCGTCCGTGCGTCCTGATCCGCGCGACGGTCCGCAGCGAGTCGCCGGGGTCTAGCCCCGGTGGTCGGATCCCTCGTCGAGGACGTATCCCTGCGGCTGCTGCGGCGGGCCGGACGGGCTGCTGTCGCCGCCGCCGACCGGCGCGCCCGGGCTGAACGGGCTTCGAGCGGGCGACCCGCCCTGTGCGGGCGCCGCGCCCTGGCCCTGTCCGGGCGTCCCGCCCTGGCCGCCCTGGGTGGCCCCACCGCCCTGCCCACCGGTGAGGTGGGCGCGTCGGTCGCGCGGCCCTCGAGCTCACGCAGCTGCCCCTCGAGGTAGGTCTTGAGGCGGCCCCGGTACTCCCGCTCGAAGGCCCGCAGGCCCTCGACCTTGCGCTCCAGGCTGGACTTCTCGGTCTCGAGCGACCCGATCGCCTGGCGGTGCTTGTCCTCGGCCTCGCGCTTGAGCTGGTCGGCGCGGTTGCGGGCCTCGCTGATGATCCGGTCGGCCTGGGTGCGGGCCTCGGCGATGTGCTCGTCCGCGGTCCGCTGGGCCATGCCAGGATCCCGGTCGCCGTCTCGGACGCACCAGCGCCCTGCTGGGCGGCGGCAGGGGCCGGAGCGGGCGCCGGGGGTGCCACCTGCTGGGTGGTCGCCGGTCGCGAGCTCGCCTCGGCGAGCTGACGCTGCACCGCGGCGAGCTTGGAGCGCAGCTCCTCGTTCTCCTGGGCCAGCCGCGGGTCGACGACGGGGGCGCCGGCGCTGCCGCCGCCCTCTGCCGGCTGCTGGCGGCCGGCGGCAGCCAGCTTGGAGCGGAGCTCGTCGTTCTCCCGGTAGAGCCGGGTCAGCTCCGCCTCGACCTCGTCGAGGAACTCGTCGACCTCGGTCTCGTCGTAGCCGGGCTTGAGCCGAGTGCTCGTGAACTGCTTGTTCGCCACGTCCTCGGGGGTCAACGGCATGACGTCACCTCTGCCAGTCTCCTCGGCTTGGGATCAGTGACGGCACGCGCCGTCACCTTCGGTACGTAAGTGCAGGTCAGTACCGGTGAGCGAGGGTATACGACACCCCCGTGGGGCCGCGACCCGCGCCGCTCACAGCCTGGGCCACCAGTCGCTGGGCGACGGTCACCAGGATGATCAGCACCAGGAAGGACAGGTCCAGCGAGATGTTCCCGATCTTCAGCGGCGGGATCACCTTGCGCAGCGCGCGCAGCGGCGGGTCGGTGACCGTGTAGACGATCTCGGCCAGCACCAGGACGACACCGGTCGGCCGCCAGGAGCGCGCGAACATCTGGATGTAGTCGAACACCAGGCGGGCGATCAGGAAGATCAGGAAGAAGAGCAGCAGGACGCCCAGAATCTGACCGAGGATGGACACCGGTGCAGACTAGCTCTGGTTGAAAAAGCCGCTCTCGGCCATCCGCGCCTTGTCCTCGGCGGTGACGGTGACGTCGGCCGGAGACAGCAGGAAGACCTTGTTCGTGACCCGCTCGATCGTGCCCCTCAGCCCGAAGACCAGTCCCGGCGGCGAAGTCGACGAGGCGCTTGGCGTCCGAGTCGTCCATGTCCGAGAGGTTCATGATCACCGGAGTGCTCTCGCGGAAGCTCTCGCCGATCTGCTTGGCCTCGTTGTAGGTGCGTGGGTGGATCGTGGTGATGCGGTCGAAGGCCCTCGCGCCCGAGGAGGCCGGGCGCCGGTCGGGCATGGTCGCGACCGACCCGCTGCGCTCGTCGCGGGCGGAGCCGAGCGCGGAGACGGACCGCGACGCGGGCGCGTGCCGGGCGTCCGTACGGCCGTCGTGGTCCGCCTCGAAGCCGTCCTCGTCGTACCCCTCGTAGTCATAGCGGTCGTCGTCCTCGACGAGGCCTAGGTAGACCATCGCTTTGCGCATCGCGCCGGCCATGCCTGCTGCCCTCCGCTAAGGGTGACGAACACCGGATTCGCCGCTCGCGGGAACGCTACCCGAGCGGCGGGCGCGAACCGAGCAACGCGGTGCCGATGCGAAGGTGTGTCGCGCCATGGGCGACGGCCGCTTCCAGGTCGGCGCTCATCCCGGCCGAGACGACCGCGGCGGACGGATGGTCGGCACGGACCCGCGCGGCGATCTCCGCGAGGCGGGAGAAGGCCGCCGCCGGCTCGGCCCCGAGCGGCGCCACGGCCATCACACCGCCGATGTCCAGGTGCTCGGCCTCGGCCAGTGCGGTCGCCACCGCGGCCACGTCGTCCGGCGCGGCACCGCCACGCCCGTCGTCGACCGGTCGGTCGCGCAGGTCGACCTGCACGAGCGCGGTGACCCGCCGTCCGGCCGCTCCGGCAGCCCGGTCGAGGGCGGCGACCAGGCGCAGCCGGTCGACCGAGTGCACCACGTCGGCGTAGCCCGCGACGGACGCCGCCTTGTTGCGCTGCACCTGACCGACGAAGTGCCAGACGAGCCCCTGGACCCCGGCCTCCCGGCAGGCGGCCACCTTGGCCGCGGCGTCCTGGTCGCGGTTCTCCCCCACGTCGTGCACGCCGAGCGCCGCGAGGTGGCCCACGTCATCCGCCGGGAAGGTCTTGGTGACCGCCACGAGGACGACGTCCGTCCCGGGCCCGGCCCGCCGCGTCACAGGCCTGGGCGACCCGAGCCTGAACCCGCTCCAGGTTCGCCGCGATCTCGGCCCGCCGCGCGTCGCCGCTCATCGGGGTGCCGTCCCGTCGGCCGGGACCCACACCACGCCGGCGAACCGGCCGGTCCGTCCTCCGGAGCGGCGGTGGGAGAACAGCGCGGTCTCCTCCATCGAGCAGGCCGGGTCGGTCTCGACGTCCCGGACGCCGGCCTCGGCCAGCTCGGCCGCCACCGCCGCCGGGAGGTCGAGCGCGGGGTTCCCGGCCCGGCTGGTGGCCCGGGCCGTCGGTGCCGTGGCTGCGACCTCGGACCGGAGCGCCGCCGGCACCTCGTAGCACCGACCGCACACGGCCGGACCGACCAGCGCGCTCGTCCCCTCCGGCCGCGCGCCCAGCGAGCCCATCGCGTCCACCGCGGCCGTCACGACCCCCGCCTGAACGCCCTTCCGGCCGGCGTGCGCGACGCCCAGGACCGGACCACCGGCGCCGCGCCCCGCGAGCAGGACGGGGACGCAGTCCGCGACCAGCACCACGAGCCCCACGCCACGCAAGCCGGTCACCAGTGCGTCCGCCTCGACCGGCGGAGATGCGGTCACGCCGTCCGCCCGGCCGGTCCTCGACCACGACGACCGTCCCGGCCGTGGACCTGACGCATGAACACCAACCGGTCCGGGGCCAGACCCAGCTCGGCGGCGAGGAGCCGGCGGTTCTCGGCGACCGCGGCCGGGTCGTCCCCCACGTGGTCGCCGAGATCCAGCCCGTCGTACGGCGGGGCGCTGACCCCTCCCCGGCGGTCCGTCACGGCGTACCGGGCCGGGCCGAGGGACCCGCGGCGGTGCAGCACGTTCACCGAGCCTACGGAGAACCGACGGGCGTGAAGAGACCGGCCGGCGGAACCTCGTCGGGTCCCGCCGGCCGGCCTGGTCCGGGGGCGACGCCTACTTCAGGAAGTCGGGGATGTCGAGGTCGTCCGCGTCGTCGAACACGATGGTGCGCGCCGGCCGGGCGGCACGGGCGGGCTCCCGCGACAGGTCGATGTGACCGTCGTCGGTGCCGCGGTGGCTGCTCGCCATCGCCGGCTCGGGCACCCGGCGGTCCGGGTCGGCGGTCGGTCGACGGGTCGGCCGGGCGCGCCGTGCTGCGCTCGAACGACGTGCCGGTGGAGTCCATCCGAGCCGAGCTCTCCGCCGTCGCCGGCTCGGCCCGGCGCGCGGGCGCCGGGACGGCCCGCCGCGGGCTGCCGCCGTCGAAGCCGGCGGCGATGACCGTGACCCGCACCTCGTCGCCGAGCGCGTCGTCGATGACCGCGCCGAAGATGATGTTGGCCTCCGGGTGGGCGGCCTCGGCGACCAGCTGGGCCGCCTCGTTGATCTCGAACAGGCCGAGGTCGGAGCCGCCGGAGACCGACAGCAGGACGCCGTGGGCACCGTCGATGGAGGCCTCGAGCAGCGGCGAGGAGATGGCCATCTCGGCCGCCTCGACGGCGCGGTTGTCCCCGCGGGAGGAGCCGATGCCCATCAGCGCCGACCCGGCGCCGGACATGATCGACTTCACGTCGGCGAAGTCGAGGTTGATCAGCCCCGGGGTCGTGATCAGGTCGGTGATGCCGGACACGCCCTGCAGCAGCACCTGGTCGGCGGACTTGAAGGCATCGAGCATCGAGATGTTGCGGTCGGAGATGGACAGCAGCCGGTCGTTGGGGATGACGATGAGCGTGTCGACCTCGTCGCGGAGCTCGTCGATGCCGGTCTCGGCGGAGTTGGCGCGCCGGCGGCCCTCGAAGCCGAACGGGCGGGTGACGACGCCGATGGTCAGGGCACCCAGCGAGCGGGCGATCCGGGCCACCACGGGCGCGCCGCCGGTCCCGGTGCCGCCGCCCTCGCCGGCGGTGACGAAGACCATGTCGGCCCCCTTGAGGACCTCCTCGATCTCCTCCGCGTGGTCCTCGGCCGCCTTGCGGCCGACCTCGGGGTTCGCGCCGGCACCGAGGCCCCGGGTGAGCTCGCGACCGACGTCGAGCTTGACGTCCGCGTCGGACATCAGCAGGGCCTGGGCGTCGGTGTTGACGGCGATGAACTCGACCCCCTTGAGGCCGACCTCGATCATCCGGTTGACCGCGTTGACGCCGCCGCCGCCGATGCCGACGACCTTGATGACCGCGAGGTAGTTCTGCGGTGCTGCCACGTCGGTTACTCCCCTTCGGCGTTGGGGCGCCGGCCTGTCCGGAACCCTCACCCTCTAGTTGAGCCTTATAGTTATGTCAACTTCGAGGTTGCCAGGACGGTAGGTGGCCGCCCTGCCCGGCTCAACGACCGACACGCCGACACGCCGCACCGCGTTTTCGCGCGGAGTCGGACCGGCTGCGCACGGCGAGCCCCGCCACGGCGCCGTGTCCGCTTCGGGGGTCGGCAGCCTACGTGCGGGTGGTGGGGGTGTCGGGGGCGCTGACGTCGTAGACCGAGGCCTTGCGGGAGAGCAGGACGGCGAGCACGGCGGCCTTGCGGTCCCCGCGCTCGGTGCTCCCCCACATCACGCTGCGGCCGCGGCTGAGGCGCAGGGTGACGCTCTCCAGCCCGGCCGCGCGGACCTCGCGGACCTGGCGCCGGACCTCGGCCGGCAGGGCGTCCAGCACGTCCAGGGTCGCCCGCAGCGCCGGCGCGCCCTCGTGGACGGGGGCGCTGACCCGGGGCAGCCCGGCCGGCCGCCGGTCCACCGTGTCGAAGGCGACCCCGCTGCGGTCGACGAGGACCCAGGAGCTGCCCCTCGCCTGGACCGCCGCCGGGACCCGTTCGGACACCTCGATCCGGACCGTCCTGGGCCAGTCCCGCACCACCTCGACGCGCCGTACCGGCGCCAGCCCGGACAGCCTGCGGACCACCGCCTCCGTGTCCAGCCGCGCCAGGGGTGTGCCCGGCTCGATCGCGGCCCGGGCCACCACCTGCTCGGGGAGCAGCCGCGAGACGCCGGTGACCCGCACCGTCTCGACGCCGAGCGCGCCGGACCCGAGCACGAGCCAGCCGGTCCCGACGCCGAGACCCACCAGCAGCAGCACCGTCAGCACGACGACCAGCCGGGAGCGCCGACGGGCCCGCCCGCGCTCGGCGGCCCGGACCGGGAGGCTGGTCGAGACGGTCACGGGTGCAGCGCCTCGAGCCGGCTGAGCACCTCGGGCCCGATCATCGTCACGTCGCCGGCGCCGCAGGTGATCACGACGTCGCCGGGCTTGGCCCGCTCGGCCAGGTGGTCAGCGACCGCCGACCACGACGGCTCGAAGACGACCTGCTGCGGAGGCAGCGGCACCGCCGCCGCGACCAGCGCACCGGTGACGCCGGGCACCGGGTCCTCCCGGGCGGCGTACACGTCCATCACGACCACCTCGTCGGCAAGGCCCAGCGCCCGGCCGAAGTCCTCGGCGAAGAACCGGGTCCGGCTGAACAGGTGCGGCTGGAAGACCACGACCACCCGCCCGCCGTCGGCGACCTCGCGGGCCGCGGACAGGTCGGCCGTCAGCTCCGTCGGGTGATGGGCGTAGCTGTCGTAGACCCGGATGCCGCCGACCGAGCCCTTGTGCTCGAACCGGCGCCGGGTCCCGGTGAAGCTGGCCAGCCCCTCGCGCAGGCGCTCCACCGGGAACCCCAGCCCGATCCCGACCGTGAGGGCGGCGGCCGCGTTGAGGGCGTTGTGGCGGCCCGGCAGCCTCAGCTCGACCCGGCCCAGGCGGCGGCCCAGGGCGACCGGCTCGAAGGAGCTGCCCATCCCCTTGGTGACGAGCTCGACGAGGCGCAGGTCGGCGTCGGGGCTCACGCCGTACGTGCGGACGTCGATGCCCTGCGACCGGGCGCGCTCGGCCAGCCGCACGGCGCCCGGGTCGTCGGCGCACGTGACGAGGAACCCGCCGGGGTCGACCCGCGTGGCGAACTGCTCGAAGGCCTCGGCGACGGCCTCCGGCGTGCCGTAGTGGTCGAGGTGGTCGGGCTCGACGTTGGTCACCACCGCGGCGTACGGGGAGTAGAGCAGGAACGATCCGTCGCTCTCGTCCGCCTCGGCGACGAACACGTCGCCGGACCCGTTGTGCGCGTTGGCCCCGGACTCGTTGAGGTTGCCGCCGATCGCGAAGGACGGGTCCGCGCCGCAGTGCTGGATCGCCACCGTCAGCAGGGAGGTCGTCGTGGTCTTCCCGTGTGTGCCGGCGACCGCCACCGCCCGGCGGCCGACCATCACCGACGCCAGGGCCCCGGCCCGGTGCACCACGCGCAGGTCGCGCGAGGTCGCCTCGAGCAGCTCCGGGTTCGTCGCGCGGATCGCGGTCGACACCACCACCGTGTCGGCGTCCCCCACGTGCTGCGCGTCGTGCCCCACGTGGACGGTGGCGCCGAGAGCGCGGCAGCGCGGCCAGCGTGACCGACTCCTTGGCGTCGCTGCCGGTGACCGACAGCCCGCGCGCCAGCATGATCCGCGCGATCCCGGACATGCCGGCGCCACCGATGCCGACGAAGTGCACCCGGCCGAGCTCCTCCGCGGGCAGCGGCGGCGGGGCGGTCACGGCGACCTCCTCTCGGTGACGGCCTCGAGGACGAGGTCGACGAGCCGGTCGTCGGCGTCCCGCCGTCCGGTCGACGCCGCGGCCGCCCCCATCGTCGCCAACCGAGGCGGGTCGGTGAGCAGAGGGGTCAGCGTCGAGCGCACCCAGTCGGGGGTGCAGTCGACGTCGTCGACCATCAGGCCGCCACCGGCCGCCACGACCGGGGCCGCCATCAGCGCCTGCTCGCCGTTGCCGATCGGCAGCGGCACGTAGGCGGCCGGCAGCCCGACCGCCGTCAGCTCCACGACGGTGTTGGCCCCGGCCCGGCACAGCGCCAGGTCGGCCGCGGCGTAGGCGAGCTCCATCCGGTCCAGGTAGGGCACCAGGACGTACGGCGGTGAGCCCCCCGAGCCGCCCGGCACCTCGACGGACTGGCCCGGGCCGGTGGCGTGCAGCACCTGGACGCCCTTGGACCGCAGGTGGGCCGCGGCTCCGGCGGCGGCCTCGTTGAGCCGGCGGGCGCCCTGCGACCCTCCGGTGACCAGCAGCGTCGGGCGGTCCGGCTCCAGCCCGTACGCCGCCCGGCCCTCGGCCCGCCGGGCCGCCCGGTCCAGGGTGGCCACGGCGGACCGGATCGGCAGCCCGACCAGTCGGCCGTGCCGGATGGGGGTGTCCGGGAACGTCGTCGCGACGTACGTCGTGAAGCGTGCGCCGAGCCGGTTGGCCCAGCCCGGCCGCGGGTTGGCCTCGTGCACGACGATCGGCACCCCGACCTGCCGGGCGGCCAGGTAGGCCGGCCCGGCCACGAAGCCGCCGAAGCCGACCAGGGCGTCGGCCCGGGTCTCGCGCAGCACCTCCGCGGCGGCCCGCACGGCGGCCCGCAGCCGGCCGGGCACCCGCACCAGGCCGGCAAGGTCGGCCAGCGGCCGGCGCGGGATCGGGACCGGCGGGATCAGGCGCAGGGGGTAGCCGCGCGCCGGGATCAGCCGGGTGTCCAGCCCGCGCTCGGTCCCCAGCGCGGTGACCTGCGCGGACGGGTCCCGCCGGCGCAGCGCGTCGGCGAAGGCCAGGGCAGGCTCGATGTGGCCGGCGGACCCTCCCCCGGCGACGACGACGTGCACGGCTACCGCGCCGCCTCTCGCGGCCGGCCCGCCTGCCGCGCCCGGGCCACCCGGGCGGCCGACCGCCCGACGGCCCGGCGGCGCCGCGACGCCGGCGGCCGGGCGAAGGACAGCAGCATGCCGATGCCCAGCATGGTCGGGACGAGCGCCGAGCCGCCGTAGGAGACAAGCGGCAGCGGCACGCCCATGATCGGGAGCAGCCCGAGCACCGCGCCGATGTTCACCAGCGCCTGCACCAGCAGCCAGGCGGTGACCCCGGCCGCCGCGAGCCGGACGAACGGCTCGGTGGCGGCCAGCGCGATCCGCAGCCCGGCGTAGCCGATGGCGCCGATCAGCGCGAGCACCGCGAGCGTGCCGACCAGGCCGAGCTCCTCGCCGATGATCGCGAAGATGAAGTCGGTGTGGGCCTCCGGCAGCGCCCCCCACTTCTCCTTGGACCCGCCGAGCCCGACGCCCCACCAGCCCCCGGACGCCAGGGCGAACTTGCCGTGCAGCGCCTGCAGGCCGGTCCCGAGCGGGTCGGCCTGCTCGGGGTGCAGCCAGTCGGTGATCCGGGACATGCGGTACGAGTGCGAGTTGACCATCCAGGCGACCAGGAGTCCCGCGGGGACCAGCGCGAGCGCGAACAGCCGGGCCGGTGCGCCGGCCACCCAGAGCAGCGCGCCCAGGATGCAGGCCAGGATCACGGCCGTGCCGAGGTCGCCGCCCAGCAGCACCAGCCCGAGGACGCCGCCACCCACCGGGACGAGCGGCACGAGCAGGTGCTTCCACTGGCCGAGCAGCCGCTCCTTGCGGGCCAGCAGGTCGGCGCCCCACAGCACCAGCGACAGCTTCGCCAGCTCGGAGGGCTGGATCCGGAACGGCCCGCCGAAGTCCAGCCAGTTGCGGTTGCCGTTGACCTCGGTGCCGGCGACGGCCACCAGCAGCAGCAGCGCCAGCGAGGCCGCCATGCCGACGTACGCCCCGAGCCGCCAGGCCCGCACGGGCAGCCGGGACGCGCACCACAGCAGCGGCAGGCCGATGACGACCCACATGGCCTGCTTGCTCACGATGGCCATCGACGACCCGAGGAACGCGAACGCCGTGACGCTCGACGCCGAGAACACCATGACGACGCCGAGGACGAGCAGCAGGGTGCTGGCGCCGAGCAGCAGGTAGTAGGGGGTGGCCGCGCGGTCCAGCAGGGACTGGCCGGCCACCGAGCCGGCCGACGCGCGCCGCCTGCTGGCTGGCCGCCGGCGCGTGCCGCCGGCACCCGCGGCCGGCGCGCGGTGGGCTGGACCGTCGTCACGACGGCAGCCGGTGCACCGCGTCGGCGAAGGCGTCGCCCCGCGCCGCGTAGTCGCGGAACATGTCCATGGACGCGCAGGCCGGCGCGAGCAGCACGGTGTCGCCGGGGCGTGCGAGCCCGGCGGCGGCGTGCACCACGTCGTCCATCGCACCAGTGTCGGTGCGCGTGACCTCGACGACGGGGACCTCGGGCGCGTGTCGCGCGAGGGCCTCGGCCACCAGCGCCCGGTCCTGGCCGACCAGCACCGCGGCCCGCAGCCGGTCCGCGGCGCCGGCCACCAGCTCCTCGAACCGGGCGCCCTTGGCCAGGCCGCCGGCCACCCAGACGACGTCGCCGAAGGCCCGCAGCGACGCGGCCGCCGCGTGCGGGTTCGTCGCCTTCGAGTCGTCGACGTAGGTCACGCCACCCACGGTCGCCCGACGTGACGCGATGCGGTGCGCCCCGGGCGAGAAGGTCCGCAGCCCGTCGCGCACGGCTGGTGCGTCGACGCCGAGCGCGCGCGCGAGTGCGGCGGCGGCCAGCGCGTTCGCCACGTTGTGCGGCGCCGGCGGCTGCACGTCCGACACCTCGGCGAGCACCGTCCCGTCCGCGTCAAGCCCGGGTGCTTGACCCACCCCCGCTGCGGCGCTGCTCACCAATTGGTGAGCAGCGCCCAGCGCGCGGTCGACCAGGTACCCGCCCCGGACGCCGAGCCGGCCGGGGACCGGCTCGGACAGCGTGAAGCCGACGCGGTCGGCACGGCCGGTGGCCACGGCCAGCTGCGACACGAGCGGGTCGTCCGCGTTGTAGACCGCGCAGCCAGCCGCCGCGCCAGATCGCTCGCCTTGGCCGCGGTGTAGGCCTCCATCGAGCCGTGCCAGTCCAGGTGGTCGGGTGCGATGTTCAGCACCGCCGCTGCGCGGAACTCCACGGTCTGCATCCAGTGCAGCTGGAAGCTCGACACCTCGACGGCCAGCACGTCGTAGGGGTCGTCGGCGAGGACCGCGTCGAGGACCGGGAGCCCGACGTTGCCGCAGGCGACCGCGCGGTAGCCGGCCGCGCGCAGGATCGACTCGAGCATCCGCACCGTGGTCGTCTTGCCGTTCGTCCCGGTGACGCCCAGCCACGGCGCGTCGGTGCGACGCAGCCGCCAGGCCAGCTCCACGTCGCCCCACACCGGGACGCCGGCCGCGGCCGCGGCGGCCAGCAGCGGCTGGTCCGGTCGCCACCCCGGCGACGCGACGACGAGGTCGGTGCCGGCCGGCAGCGCCTGGTCGGTGCCGTCGCGGCGGTCGGCGGTGACCACGTCGGCACCGAGCCCCGCCAGCGCGCGGGCCGCCGACGTGCCGGCGACCCCGAGGCCGGCCACACACACCCGGGACCCCGCCAGGTCGACACCGGTCACGCGGCCCCTGCCACCCACTCGGCGTAGAAGACGCCCAGGCCGAGCGCCACCAGCAGCCCGGCGATGATCCAGAACCGGATGACGATCGTCACCTCGCCCCAGCCGACCAGCTCGAAGTGGTGCTGCAGCGGGGCCATCCGGAACACCCGCTTGCCGGTGAGCTTGAAGAAGCCGACCTGCACGATCACCGACAGCGCGATGAGCACGAACAGGCCGCCGACGAGGACGAGCAGCAGCTCGGTGCGGGTGGTGATCGCCAGTCCGGCCAGCGCGCCGCCGAGCGCCAGCGAGCCGGTGTCGCCCATGAAGATCTTGGCCGGGCGACGCGTTCCACCACAGGAAGCCGAAGCAGGCGCCCATGATCGCGGCCGCGACGACCGCCAGGTCCAACGGGTCGCGCACCTCGTAGCACTTGCTCGAGAACTCGGTCGCGCAGTTCTGGCCGAACTGCCAGATGCCGATCAGGACGTACGACGCGAACACCATCACCGACGTGCCGGTCGCCAGCCCGTCCAGGCCGTCGGTGAGGTTCACGCCGTTGGAGGTGCCGGCGATCATCACGTAGGCCCAGACCACGAACAGCACCGGGCCCAGGACCAGGCCGGTGTCGCGGATGAACGAGATCTCCGTCGACGCGGGGGTGAACCCTTCCGGCCCGTCGGGGAAGTTGATCGCGAGGATCGCGAAGGTCACCGCGACGACCATCTGCCCGGACAGCTTGGCCCAGGCCCGCAGCCCGAGGCTGCGCTGCTTGGCGACCTTGATGTAGTCGTCGAGGAAGCCGACCAGGCCCGAGGCCGCGTCATCAGGAACAGCACCAGCAGCCCGGAGACCGTCGCCGGGCTCAACGTGATCAGGTGCGACGCGAAGTAGCCGAGCAGCGTGCCGAGGATGATCACCGCGCCGCCCATGGTGGGGGTGCCGCGCTTGGTGTGGTGCGAGGTCGGGCCGTCGTCGCGGATCAGCTGGCCGTAGCCCTGGCGCATCAGCGATCCGGATCGCGACCGGGGTGCCGAACAGGGTGATCGACCAGGCCGAACGACGCGGCCAGCAGGACCTGCCTCATGAGCCGCCGCCTCGCCCCGCGGAGAGCAGCGCCGGCAGCGACGCGGTCCAACCGTGCCCCGCGCGACGCCTTCACCAGCACCACGTCACCGGGACGCAGCGCCGGCTCGAGCAGCTCGAGCGCCGCGGGCACGTCCGGCACGACCACTGACTCCTCTCCCTCGCGGCTCCTTCGGCCAGCGCGCCGAGGTGGACGTCGCGCGCCCCCTCGCCCACGACGACCAGCCGTGCGACGCCCGACCTGCGGGCCAGTCTGCCCATGCGGTCGTGCTCCTCCGGGGATGCCGCGCCGAGCTCGAGCATCTCGCCGAGCACGGCCCAGGTGCGCCGGCCGGCCGACATGGCCGCCAGCGCCTCGAGCGCGGCCGCCACCGAGTCCGGGTTGGCGTTGTAGCTGTCGTTGACGACGGTGACCCCGTCGGCCCGCTCGGTGACCTCCATCCGCCCGCTGCTGCGCGGGGTCGCGCGGCCCAGCCCGGCGGCCACCTGCGCGGCCGAGAGGCCGGCCTGCAGCGCCACGGCGGCGGCGGCCAGCGAGTTGGCCACGTGGTGGGCGCCGTGCAGCGGCAGCCGCACGGGCACCGGGTGCCTGGCCGGCCGCCTGCAGGACGTACGACGGCCGGCCGCGCTCGTCGAGGACCACGTCCGCGGCGCGCACGTCGGCGCCCGCGCCGCGCCCGACCGTCACGACCCGGGCGGCCGTCAGCCGCGCCATCGCCGCGACGAGCGGGTCGTCGGCGTTGAGCACCGCCACGCCTCCCTGGTCCGCCGCGGGCAGCGCCTGGACCAGCTCGGCCTTGGCCGCGGCGGTGGCCTCGCGGCCACCGAACTCCCCCGCGTGCGCCGCCCCGACGTTGAGCACCACGCCGACCCGGGGCGGCGCGGTGCGGCACAGGTCGGCGATGTGCCCGGCCCCTCGGGCGCCCATCTCCACCACCAGGTAGCGGGTGCCCGCGTCCGCGCCGAGCGCGGTCAGCGGCAGGCCGATCTCGTTGTTCAAAGAGCCCTCGGTCGCCACGGTCGGGCCGGACACCGCGAGCAGCCCCGCCAGCAGGTCCTTGGTGGTCGTCTTGCCCGACGACCCCGTGACGCCCACCACGACCAGCCCGCCCGCGACCAGCCGGTCCACGACCGAGCGGGCCAGCCGGGCGAGCGCGACCGAGCGACGTCGGGGACGAGTACGTGCGGCACGTCGACCGGACGGGACACCAGCGCCGCCACCGCACCGGCCGCCACGGCCTCGGCGACGTAGTCGTGCCCGTCGACCCGCTCGCCGACGAGCGCGACGAACAGCCCGCCCGGCACGGCGTGCCGGGAGTCGCGCACGGCCGGCGCGGTCACGACCACCTCGTCGGCCCCGTGCTGACGACGCCCCCCGCGACCGCGGCCACCTCGGCCAGCCGCAGGGGGATCACCGGCGCACCAGCCGGAGGGCCTCGCGCAGGACGGCCCGGTCGTCGAACGGGTGCACGACCCCGTCGATCTCCTGGCCCCGCTCGTGCCCCTTGCCGGCCACGACGACCACGTCGTGGCGGCGGGCCAGCGCGACCGCTCGCTCGATCGCGCCGCGCCGGTCGGCGACGACCTCGACGTGACCCGCGGGCACCTCGTCGGCGCCCTCGCGCATCGCCGCCAGGATCGCCGACGGGTCCTCCGAGCGGGGGTTGTCGCTGGTGAGCACCACCACGTCGGCGTCCCGCGCCGCGATCCGGCCCATCGCGGGCCGCTTGTGCGGGTCGCGGTCGCCGCCCGCGCCGACCACGACGACGACCCGGCCGCCCGGCCCGGTCAGGCCGCGGCAGGTCGCGAGCAGCCGCTCCAGCGAGTCCGGGCTGTGCGCGTAGTCGACGAGGGCGAGCACCTCGTCGCCGGGGCCGCTCACCCGCTCCATCCGCCCGGGCACGCCCGGGCAGGCGGCGACCCCGGCAGCGGCGCGGGCCACGTCGAAGCCCGCCACGGCGGTCGCGACCACGGCGAGCGCGGCGTTGGCCAGGTTGAAGTCGCCGACCAGCGCCGTCGTGCACGGCACGCGGGCGCCGTCCGGTCCGACCAGGGTGAAGGTGCTGCCCGTCGCGCCGACGTCCCGCTGCACGACGCGCCAGTCGGCGTCGGCGCCCTGCGGGGAGACAGTCACGACCGGGACGCCGGAGGTGGCCGCCAGCCGCGCCCCGTAGGCGTCGTCGACGTCCACGACGGCGACCCGGGACCGCTCCGGGGTGAACAGCGCGGCCTTGGCGGCGAAGTAGTCCTCCATGTCGGCGTGGAAGTCGAGGTGGTCCTCGCTGAGGTTGGTGAAGACCGCCACGTCGTAGGTGGTGCCGTCCACCCGGCCCATCACCAGGGCGTGGCTGGACACCTCCATCGCGACGGCACTCACGCCGCGCTGCACCATGACGGCGAGCAGCGCCTGCAGGTCCGGCGCCTCGGGCGTGGTCCGGACGCTGTCCAGCACCTCGTCGCCGATCCGGGTCTCGATGGTGCCGACCAGCCCGGTCGTGAGGCCGCTGCCGCGCAGCCCGGCCTCCAGCAGGTAGGCCGTCGTCGTCTTGCCGTTCGTCCCCGTCACCCCGACGGTCCTGAGGGACTCGGCCGGCTCGCCGTAGACCCAGGCGGCCAGCCGCCCGAGGACGCGGCGCGGCTCCTCCACGACGTACGTCGCGAGGCCGGCCGCCGCGCCCCGCTCGCGGCCGGCGGGGTCGGTGAGGCAGGCCACCGCGCCGGCAGCGGCCGCCTGCGCGGCGAACTCGGCGCCGTGGACGCGGGCCCCGGGAAGCGCGGCGTACAGGTCGCCGGGCAGCACCGCCCGGGAGTCGAGCGTGACGCCGCGGACGGTTCCGGCACCGCTCGCACCGGCTCCCTCGATTCGGCGGCGAGGAGGTCGGGACCGAGGTGCTCGGCGACCTCCGCGAGCGTGCGGGGCAGGGAGGCCGGCCGGTCGCAGGGTGGACGGACCGGACGGGTTGAGCACGGCAGCGAGGTTACCGGTCAGCGCGCGACCAGCCGGAGCCCGGGCGCGCGGCCGCCGGTCGGCGGGATCCGCTGGGACTCCAGCGCGAACGACATCACCTGCTTGAACACCGGTGCCGCGTTGACGCCGCCGCCGAGGGCCGACCGGGGTGCCTGCAGCGTGACCGCCACGACCAGGCGCGGGTCGTCCACCGGGGCCAGCCCGATGAAGGACATCGTGTAGCCGCTGTAGCACCCGCAGGACGGCTTGAACCGCTGCGCGGTGCCCGTCTTGCCGCCGACCCGGTAGCCGGGGATGTGCGCGAGCGGCGCCGTCCCGCCGTCGTTGGTGACGGTCTCCATCATCAGCCGCACGGTGCGCGCGGTGCCGGCGCTGACCACCCGGGTGCGCTCGGACGCGTCCGGCCGGTCCACCGTCCCGTCCGCGGCGGTCGTCGACGCCATGCAGCCGCGGCGAGACGCGGACGCCGTCGTTGGCGACGGCGCCGACCGCCGACGCCATCTGCACGGTGTTGACCGAGTAGCCCTGGCCGAACGTCGTCGTGTAGCCGGTGGTCGCCGACCAGTCGGCCGGGTCGAGCAGCGCACCCGGCCGCCTCGCCGGGCAGGCCGAGCCCGGTGGGCTGGCCGATGCCGAACTTCTCGAGGTACGGGTGCAGCCGCTTGAGGTTGCCGAGCCGCTCCGCCGCGCGGATGGTGCCGATGTTGCTCGACTTCGCGATCGTCCCCGCGTAGGTCAGGTGCTGGGTGTCGTGGTCCTCGAAGTCCTTGAACGACTTGCCGGCCCGGTAGAGCCGGTTGGGCACCGTGATCGGCGTCCGTCGGCGTGATGACGCCCTCCTCGATGAGGGCCGACGCGGTGAGGACCTTGCCGGTGCTGCCCGGCTCGTACGGCTCGGTGAGCGGGCGGTTGCCGCGGTCCGCTGCCGGGGCCGACCCGGGACGGTTGGCGTCGAACGTCGGCGCGGTCGCGATCGCGAGCAGCTCGCCGCTGCGGGGGTCGAGGACGATGACCGTGCCGCTCTCGGACCGGGTCGACGCGACCGCCTTGGCGATCGCCTTCTGGGCGACGTACTGGATGTCCCGGTCGATCGTGAGCGCGCACGTCCTGACCGGCCACCGCCTCGCGCTCGGAGGCCACCCCGCTCGGGATCCGGCGGCCGCCGGCGCTCAGCTCGTAGGTCGCGGTGCCGTCGCGGCCGGCCAGCACGTCGTCCAGCGCGTACTCCAGCCCGCCGAGGCCGGTGCCGTCAGCGCCGACGTAGCCGACGACGTTCGCGCCGACGTTCCCGGCCGGGATAGACCCGGCGGCTGGTCTTCTCGCCGAAGATGCCCGGGATCCCTTCGATGGTCTCGTCCGGGTGGTCGAGGTCGCGCACCGTGCGCCAGGTGCGCGGCGTCACCTTCTTGGCGATGTAGACGAACCGCCGGTCGCCGGTCAGCCGCTCCTGCAGCAGGGCCTCGTCGAGGTCCGAGCACCGGGGCCAGCGCAGCGGCCGTCGCCGCCGGGTCCTCGACGAGCGTCTGGTCGGCGGTGATGTTCACCGCGTCGACGGTGGTGGCGAGGGCCACCCCGTTGCGGTCGGTGATGGTGCCGCGGACTGCCGGCAGTGCGACCGTGCGCAGCCGGCCCTGCTTCGGCCTCCGCGGCGTACGTGGTGGCGTCCAGCCCCTGCAGCTGCACCAGCCGGGCACCGAACAGCGAGAGCACCAGGGCGAGCAGGACGATCGCCGCGCGCAGCCGACGGGTGCCGTCGCCGAGCCGCAGCAGCGCCGGCCGGCGGGGCGGCGCCGGTCGGTGGCCGGCCGGCCGGCGCGCGGGCGGCCGGTGGCCGGTGGGGCGGCGCGGGGGCGGCCGGTGCCGTGCCTGGCTCGGCCGGGGCGGGCGGCGGGTGGCGGTCGGTGTCACCGGCTGGGCTCCGCCGTCTGGCTCGGGGGTACACCTTCGATGATCGCGCGGCGCTCGGCGCCGGCGACGGCTCCGGTGACGGCGTGGGCGCCGGGGAGGGCGGCGGCGGGGCGACCCCCGGCTTCGGCTTGCCGAGCACGCTGCCGTCGGAGAGCCGGATGAACGCCGGGTTCTCGCTGCGCACCATGCCGAGCGCCTCGGCCCGCGCCGCGAGCCGCTCCGGGGAGGCCGCGACCGCGACCTCCTGCTCGAGGGCCTGCTCCCGCCCGGCCAGCACCGCCGAGCGGGTCGTCAGGTCGTGCAGCCGGAACGAGTCCTCGGCGAGCGAGGTGTGCAGGAACAGCAGCCCGCCGAGACCGGCCGTGAGCAGGGCACCGAGCAGCACCACGAACGGCGCCCGCGGGGCACCGCGCGCGCACCGGCGGGACGAGAGCCAGCTCGCGGGCGCGCGACCGCGCACCAGCGACCCGGTGCCCGGCCGGCAGGGCGCCCGGGGAGGCGGCGGGGGCGCGTCCCGGTGGCGGCGGCCCTCATGCGGCGTCCCGGATCCGCTCGGCGGCGCGCAGCCGGGCCGACCCCGCGCGCGGGTTGGCCGCGACCTCGTCCGGCGCCGGCTCCTCCGCGCCGCGGGTCAGCAGCCGCAGCACCGGCTCGTGCTCGGGCAGCACCACCGGCAGGTCAGGCGGCGCCGTGCTCCTCGCGCCGGCGACCAGCGTCCGCTTCACCATCCGGTCCTCGAGCGAGTGGTAGGACAGCACGACGATGCGCCCGCCGACCGCGAGCGCGTCGACCGCCGCGGGCAGGGCCCGCTCGAGGGCGTCGAGCTCGCCGTTGACCTCGATGCGCAGCGCCTGGAAGGTGCGCTTGGCGGGGTGCCCGCCGGTGCGCCGGGTGGCGGCGGGGATCGAGGAGCGGACCAGCTCGGCGAGCCGCGCGGTGCCGGTGAACGGCTCGCCGACCCGCTCCCGGACCACCGCGTCGGCGATGCGGCGGGCGAAGCGCTCCTCGCCGTACTCCCGCAGCACCCGCGCGAGCCGGGCCGGCTCGTAGGTGTTGACGACCTCGGCCGCGGTGATGCCGCGGCTCTGGTCCATCCGCATGTCCAGCGGTGCGTCCTGGGCGTAGGCGAAGCCGCGGGCGCGCTCGTCGAGCTGCAGGGACGAGACCCCGAGGTCGAACAGCACGCCCTGCACGCGACTCGCCCCGACCGTGGCGAGCACCTCGCCGATCTCGTCGTAGACGGCGTGCACCAGCGTGGTCCGGTCGGCGAACGGTGCGAGCCGCTCCCCGGCCAGGGCGAGCGCCTGCGGGTCGCGGTCCAGGCCGACCAGCCGCAGCGACGCGAAGGCCCGCAGCAGCGCCTCGCTGTGCCCGCCCATGCCGAGCGTCGCGTCCACCACGACCGATCCCGGCCCGCCGACCGCCGGGCGCGAGCAGCTCGATCGTGCGGTCCAGCAGCACCGGGACGTGCCGGCTGTCACCGCCGGTGGCCATCGGCTAGCCGCCGAACCGCGTGGTGAGCACCAGCAGGACGACGGCGAAGGTGCTCATCAGCCCGAGCGTCCAGCCGAGCAGGAGTGCGGACTGACGCATCTCGTCGGCGAGAGTGCCCACAGCGGTGGGCGGCTCGTCCGCCGGCAGTGCTCGATCCATCTCGACCCTTCATGGAACGTGCTGTCGTGTCACTGGCTGGTGGTGCTGCTGGCGGTGCGTCTGGCGTCCGGCGGGCCGCCGTACTGCCAGGTCTCCAACCGCTCGCTGCCGATGACTCGGGTGGGAGCGCGGGCCCTGGCACCGGGGAAGGTGCGCCAGGACCTGCGGGAGCGGGTGGAGACCTCGCCGTACGGCGGCCGGTCTGCTCGGTGCTCGATCAGGTGGGCAGATGCGTCAGGCTAGATCAGCCCGGGCAGCACCTCCTCGGACAGGTCGGCGAACGCGCCCTCCTGCTCGGCGAGGTAGCTGGACCAGGCCTGCGCGTCCCAGACCTCGACCCGCGACCCGGCGCCGATGACGACGCACTCCCGGGTCAGCCCGGCGTACTCCCGCAGCGGCGGCGGGACGGTCACCCGGCCCTGCTTGTCCGGCGTCTCGTCGGAGGCGCCGGAGAGGAAGACCCGCTGGTAGTCGCGAGCCGCCTTGCTGGTGACCGGCGCCTGGCGCATCAGCGCGTAGAGCCGCGCGAACTCCGGCTCGGGGAAGACGTAGAGGCAGCGCTCCTGGCCGCGGGTGATCACGAGGCCACCTGCCAGTGCCTCACGGAACTTGGCCGGCAGGAAGATCCGGCCCTTGTCGTCCATCCGTGGCTGGTGGGTGCCCAGGAAGGCCGGGCCGCCAGGGCACAGGCGGCGTCCGCCGCGACCACGTGCTCGCCGTCCTGCGCCACATCGACCCACCTCCCCAGGCTGCTGAGCGTCGTGCTCCCCCACTGCGCGCCACTGTACTCCACTTAGCCCCACCGTCAACCAGATCTCACACGTTCGGCCCAACGGTCCCCCACCCCTCCTCCGACCGGCCGGCCCGGCACCGTGCTCTCGGAAACCGTGCTGTCGGGAGGCCGGGTGCAGGCACGCCGAGCGGATTGCGGCGCAACCGTGACCGAACCTGAGAGGCGCACGGCCGGTCCGGTCGCGGTTGGATGTGGCCCGTGGGACGCAGGGGGCCGCCGGACTCCGGCGACGTGGTGCTGCGCGCCGTCGCGGTCGTCGGGCTGCTCGCGGCCGCCGCGCTGGCCGTCCAGGCGCCGGCAGGGCCTGGACTGGAGCGAGCTCGCGGACCCGGTGGAGGTGGCATGGGCCCGCGTCGTGGCCGGGTCGGTCGTGCTGCTCGTGCTCGCCTCGCTGGCCCGGTCCCTCCTGCGCCGGTTGCGCCGGCGGCACCGCCCGACCGGCGCCGACCGCCGATGACGGCGGTCCGGAGGGCGAGCCGTTCCCCCTCCTGGCTGCGGATCCTCGCGGTCGTCCTCGTCGCCGCCGTCATCGCCGTCCTCTGGTACGTCGTGGACGCGGTCACCGGGGACGTCGGGCCGGTCGCGGTCGATCCGGACCCGGCGGACCGTCGACCGGCGGGGCGTCCCCGGCGCGGACGGGGTCGTCCTGGCCGACCCTGCTGGCCGTGGCGGCGGTGCTCGCCGCGGTGGCGGCGGCCGGGTCGCCTCGACGCCGTACGCCGGAACCGCGACCGTCGACGGCTCCGCCGGAGCCCGCCGAGGACGCGGAGGCCGCCGAGCTGGCCACGGCGGTGGAGGCCGCGCAGGCCGAGCTGGCCGCCCCCGGCACCGACGCCCGCTCGGCGATCCTCGCCGCCTACGCCGCCATGGCCACCAGCATCGAGGCCGGCCTTGCTCGGCCCGCCACCCGGCCGGCCGGGCCCGGGCCAGCGACACCCCCACCGAGCTGCTCGACCGGGCGGTGTCCTCGGGACTGGTCGGCGGCGGCCCGGCGGCCACGCTGACCGGGCTGTTCCGCGAGGCCCGGTTCAGCCGGCACCCGATGGGCGAGCCGGCGCGTCGAGCCGCCGAGGCCGCGCTGGTCAGCGTCCGGGCCGAGCTGACGGGGGCGCGCCGTGGCTGACCCCTTCGGGCTGCGCTCCGACGACCCTGCCTACGACGACCCGGCCTACGACGAGGACGCGGAGCCCGCCGGCCGGCTGAGCACCACCGCGCGCACCCTGCTCTCGCTCAGCCTGGTGCTGCTCGTGGGGGCCGTGATCGGGGCCGGCGCGGCGGGCCTGCTCGTGGCCGTCTCGGTGCTGGCCGCCGTGGCCGTGCTGGTCCTCGCCCTGCGGCTGCCGGGTGGTCCCGCGCCGCGCGCGAGGCGACGACCCGGGCCGCCGGTCGACAACGAGCCGTACCGCGCCTACCGGCAGGTCGCCGAGCAGCTCTCCTGGGCGGCCGTGTCGCGCCGCCACTACGACCTGGCCACCCGGCCGCTGCTGACCCAGCTCGCCGCGGCCCGCCTCGCCGACCGGCACCGCGTCGACCTGTGGGCCGACCCCGACGCCGCCCGCGCCGTCGTCGGGGAGGACGTCTGGCCGTGGGTCGACCCCCACCGCGAGCCGTCCCGCGACAGCCAGCCACCCGGCGTCGGCCGGGACACCCTGACCCTGATCGTCGACCGCCTGGAGAAGCTGTGACGACCTCTCGCGTGGCCCCCACCACTCTGACGACGGCCGAGACCGCGACGCTGGGCCGCCGGGTGCTCGACGAGATCGAGACCGTCGTCGTCGGCCGCCGCCGGGTGCTCGAGCTGGTGCTGCTCGGGATCCTGGGCCGCGGGCACGTGCTGCTCGAGGACGTGCCCGGGACTCGGCAAGACGATGATGGCCCGCTGCTTCTCCGAGGCGCTCGGGCCTGACGTTCCACCGCGTGCAGTTCACCCCCGACCTGCTCCCCGCCGACCTCACCGGCCTGTCCGTCTACGACCCGTCGACGACCAGCTTCGAGTTCCGTCCCGGTCCGGTCTTCACCCAGCTGCTGCTCGCCGACGAGATCAACCGCACACCCCCCAAGACCCAGGCCGCGCTGCTCGAGGCGATGGCCGAGGAGCAGGTGTCCAGCGACGGCGAGACGCGACCGCTGCCACAGCCCTTCGTGGTGCTCGCGACCGACAACCCGATCGAGTACGAGGGGACCTACGCCCTGCCGGAGGCCCAGCTCGACCGGTTCCTGCTCCGCGTCTCGCTCGGCTACCTGGGGCTCGACGACGAGCAGGAGCTGCTGCAGCGGCGCCTGCACCACGGGTGGGCGCCGCCTCGGCTGTCCCCGGTCGTCGACGCCGACACCGTCCTCGCGATGCGGGAGAGCCTCGAGCAGGTGCAGGTGGAGCCGCCGATCCTGCGCTACGTCGTGTCGCTGGTCGACGCCACGCGCAGCCACCCGCAGGTCACCGTCGGCGCGAGCCCCCGCGGCGGGCTGGCGCTCGTCGCGCTCTCGCGCGGCCAGGCGGTCCTGGACGGACGCGACTACGTCACCCCGGAGGACGTGAAGGCGGTCGCCGTCCCGGCCCTGGCGCACCGGATCAGCCTGCGGCCGGAGCTGTGGGTCCGCCGGGTCACCGGCGCAGACGTCGTCACCGAGATCCTCTCGACCGTGCCGGCGCCGCGGTGACCGACCGGCCGGAGCCCGCCGAGGTGCGGCTGGTGTTCGCCGCGACGACGCGGCTGCGCCGGCTCGCCCTGGTGGCGGCGCTCAGCGTGGTCGGTGCCGTGATCACCGCGCACGGCGAGCTGCTCGCGCTGGCGGCGATCCCCCTCGTCCTGCTGGCGGCCCACCCGCGCTCCGGGCTCCCCACCCGCGCCGAGGTCGCGGTGCGGCTGGACCCGGTGCGCTGCGTCGAGGGCGACGAGCTGGTCCTGGAGCTCGACGTGCGCGTCCCGGGCGCCGACCGGGTCGACGCGCAGCTCGTCGTCCCCGACCACACCTCGGTGACACGGGCCGGCCGGGTCGCCACCGGGTCGAGCACCACCGCGACCTGGCTGCTGGTGCCGCAGCGCTGGGGCCGGCAGCGGATCGGCCCGCTGCGGCTGCGGGTGGTCGCGGCTGGGGGGCTCTACGCGGCACCGGTCGGCCTCGCGGTGGAGGAGGTGATCGTGTTCCCGGCCGCGGCGGCCCTGGCCCGGGCGGTGGCGCCGCGCGAGCTGGCCGCGCCCCTGGGCGAGCACCCGAGCCGGGCGGTCGGGTCCGGCGTGGAGTTCGCCGGTGTCCGGCCCTACCAGCCGGGCGACCGGCGCCGCGACGTCGACTGGCGCACCTCGGCCCGCCACGGCGGCCTGTTCGTCCGGCAGTACTCAGCCGAGCGCGCGTTCGACCTCGTGCTGGTGCTCGACACCTCGGCCGACGCCGGCGAGCCCGGCGGCTCCTCCCTGGACCTGACCGTCCGGGCGGCGACCGGCCTGGCCACGACGTACCTGCGCGCGCACGACCGGGTCGGGCTGGTCACCTTCGGCGGGCCGCTGCGCTGGCTCACCCCGGCCACCGGGCCGCGTCAGCTCTACCAGGTGTCCGAGGCCGTCATGACGGTCCGCCCCGACGAGGCGGAGCGGGACGCCGGCGCGGTCGGGTTCGGCCTGGCCGACCTGCCGCGCAGCATGCTGCCGCGGCCGGGCCTTCGTCTGCGTGGTGACGCCGCTGCTCGACGACCGCCCGCTCGACGCCGTCCGGCTGCTGCTCGACCGGGGCTTCGCGCCGCTCGTCGTCGACGTGCTGACCAGCGAGCCCTCCCTGCCGGTCCCGGCCTGGCCGCGCCGGCGCCGGCGGGCGCCCGACGACCTCGCCCTGCGGACCTGGCGGATGCAGCGCGAGGCGCTCACCGGCGAGCTGGCGTCGCTCGGCGTCCCCGTCGTGCCGTGGGACGGCGAGGGCGACCTCACCGGCGCCCTGCTGCACGTGATGCGCTCCGCAGACGCCGGGGGTCCGCACGTGAGGCGGCCGCCGGGCCCGGACCGCCCGGGCACCCGGGAGGTCATGGCCGCTCTCGGGTGGCGGGCCGCCGCCGTGGTCGCCGTCGCCGCAACCGTGGCCGTCGCCGCGCTGCCCGACCCGCGCCGGCCGGTGCTCACCGCGGCCGCCACAACTGTCCTCGTCGCGCTCGCGGCGGTGATCACCCGCTCGCGGCTGCTCGGGACGCTGACGCTGGCATCGACCGCAGCGACGGTGCTGCTCGCAGCCGCCCTGGACGCCTCGACCACCCGGCCGGCCCAGGTCGTCGCCGCGGGCGTGCTCCTGCTGGCGGCCATGGGCGCCCTCGAGCACGCCGAGGCGGGGTACCGGCGCCGGCACCGTCCTGCGGGCCACGCCCGTCCGGCGGCACGGGCCGGCCGTGCTGGCGGTCGGGGCATCCTGTCTGGTCGCCGCCACAGCGGCCCAGGACGTCGTACCCTCGGTAGGACTGGTCCTCGCTGGGCTGGTTACCGCGGTCGGTGCCCTGCTGGTCACCACCCGGGCGCACCGTGACGAGCCGGTTCGCGACGTACGCGAATCGTTATCCGGTCGGGTCCCCCAACGGCCCGAGCGATGACAGACTCCCGCTCCTAGAGGGGACCCGCCCACCATCGTGGGGGTCGCGGGCCGGCACCGAGGAGGACCGTTGACCGTAGGTGAGACGACCGACCACCGCGCGGAGGGGGCGGACGGAGGCGGGCGCCCCGCGGGCGGTCTGGACAAGGCGGACCTCGCGGCGCTGGCCGACACGACGACGCGGATGCGGCGCGCGATCGAGAGCGTCATCGAGGGCAAGCGCGAGACCGTGCGCCTGGCGATCACGGTGCTGCTCGCCGAGGGCCACCTGCTGATCGAGGACGTCCCCGGGGTCGGCAAGACCATGCTGGCGAAGGCGCTGGCCCGGTCGGTCGACTCGTCCGTGCGCCGGGTGCAGTTCACCCCGGACCTGCTGCCCAGCGACATCACCGGCGTCTCGATCTACAACCAGGAGGCGCGGGAGTTCGAGTTCAAGCCCGGCGCGATCTTCGCCAACATCGTCGTCGGCGACGAGATCAACCGCGCGTCGCCGAAGACCCAGTCGGCGCTGCTGGAGTGCATGGAGGAGCGCCAGGTCACGGTCGACGGCGTGACCTACGAGCTCGCCATCCCGTTCATGGTCGTCGCCACCCAGAACCCGATCGAGATGGAGGGCACCTACCCCCTCCCCGAGGCGCAGCGCGACCGCTTCATGGCCCGCATCTCGATGGGCTACCCCAACGAGCAGGCCGAGCTGCAGATGCTCGACACCCACGGCATGACCTCCCCGCTCGACGACCTCAAGCCGGTGTCGGACGCCACCGAGATCGCCAAGCTGATCGAGATCGTGCGGCACGTGCACGTCTCGGACCAGGTGCGCCGCTACGCCGTCGACCTGGTGCTGGCGACCCGCCGGTCGCCCGAGCTGCGGCTGGGGGCCTCCCCGCGCGCGACGCTGCACCTGATCCGCGCGGCGCGGGCCGTGGCGGCCCTCGACGACCGTGACTACGTGCTGCCCGACGACGTGCAGTCGCTCGCCGTGTCCGTGCTCGCCCACCGGCTGCTGCCGACCGCCGAGGCCCAGATCGGCCGCCGGGACACCGCCGACATCGTGGCCGACATCGTCGGGCAGGTGCCGGTGCCCGACGACTCCCGCCGCCGGAGCAGCATCTAGTGCGCGACGCGTTCCAGGGGCTCACCACCCGCGGACGCTCGTTCGTCGCCGCGGGGATCGCGGTCCTGGTCGCGGCCGCGTCGACCGGCCAGGAAGACCTGCTGCGCATCGCGGTGCTGCTGCTCGCCCTGCCGGTGGTGAGCGCGCTGGTCGTGGCGCGCACCCGCTACCGGCTCTCGTCCGGGCGCCGGCTCGGGTCGCCGCGCACCGCGGCCGGCCAGGACAGCGAGGTCACCCTGCGCCTCGACAACATCTCCCGGCTGCCCACCGGTCTGCTCCTCGTCGAGGACCGCGTGCCGTACGTCCTGGGCTCCCGGCCTCGTTTCGTGCTCGACCGGGTGGAGCCGCGCGGCCGCCGCGAGGTGACCTACACCGTGCGCTCCGACGTGCGCGGCCGCTACCTGCTCGGCCCGCTCTCGCTCCGGCTGACCGACCCGTTCGGGATGTGCGAGCTGGCCCGCTCGTTCACCAGCCGGGACACGCTGGTCGTCACCCCGCAGGTGCAGGAGCTCCCGATCGTCTCCCTCTCCGGCGAGTGGACGGGCAGCGGCGAGAGCCGGTCGCGGTCGCTGGCCAGCGCCGGGGAGGACGACGCCGGCACCCGCGAGTACCGCCAGGGCGACGACCTGCGCCGGGTGCACTGGCGGTCGACCGCCCGGCTCGGCCAGCTGATGGTCCGGCGCGAGGAGCAGCCCTGGCAGGCCCGCTGCACGGTGCTGCTGGACACCCGCAGCCTGGCCCACGGCGGGGAGGGCCCGGGCTCGTCCTTCGAGTGGGCGGTGTCGGCGGCCGCCTCGATCGGCGTGCACCTGGTGCGCCACGGCTACTTCGTCCGGCTGCTGACCGACACCGGGGCGCACGTCGGCGGCGGGGATCTCGCGATCGACGGGCGGGGTGGCGATGTCGAGGGCGCGCTGCTCGACGCCCTCGCGGTGGTGACGACGTCGGACAACACCTCGCTGCGGGACGCGAGCTCCAGCCTGCGCCGTGGTGGCGGCGACGGCCTGGTGGTCGCGGTCCTCGGCTCGCTCGACCCCGAAGAGACCCGCCTGCTGGGCCGGCTGCGCCACGGCACGACGGCGGCGGTGGCCGTCGTCCTCGACACCGCGACGTGGGCCTCCCCGGCAGCACGCCGCCGGGCGGCTGCCGGTGCCGACGTCGGTGGGCCGGTGCGCCTGCTGCGCGCGTCGGGATGGCGGGTCCTGCCGGTGCGTGCCGGAGACGCCCTGCCGGACATCTGGCCGGACGCGTCGCGCCACCACGTCGAAAGGGGCGATGCCGTCGGTGCCGTCCCCTCGGCGACGGGGGCAGCGCGGTGAGACGGATGACCACGGGGTCCTTGCGGCTTCCCGTCTTCGCCGCCCTCGCGACGGCGGCGTCCACCATCTGCCTGGGAACTCTCTTCCTGACCGGCCGCTGGTTCTTCCCCACGCTGTTCGCGATCGTCGTCGTCGCCGCCGGCTGCGAGGCCGCCCGGCGGTTCTCGGTTTCCCGCGCCACCGTCCCGCTCGGGGGCATGGTCGCGCTGCTGCTCTACCTGCTGGTGCGCTACGGCCACAGCGATGCCTACCTCGGGATCGTGCCGAGCAGCGGCTCCCTGGACCGCCTCGCCGACCTCGTGTCCTCCGGGCGGTCCGACATCGCGCGCTACGCCGCGCCGATCGGCGTCTCGCCCGGTGTGGAGCTGCTGACCGTCGCCGGCGTGGGACTCGTCGCGCTCGCCGTGGACACCCTGGCCGTCACCTGGCGACGGGCCGCGCTGGCCGGCCTCCCCCTGCTCGTGCTGCACACGGTCCCCACCTCGGTGGCTCCCAACGGCGTCAGCTGGGTGGCCTTCGCGATCGGGGCGATCGGCTTCCTCGCCCTGCTGCTCGCGGAGTCCCGCGAGCGGGTCAGCCGGTGGGGCCGCCCGATGCGCTACACCGCCGAGCGGCCCAACTACCGCCCCGATGTCGAGACGGCGCCCCTCGGGCAGGTCGGCCGGCGGGTCGGCGCGACGGCGCTCGGCCTCGCGCTCGTGGTCCCCGCGGTGCTGCCCGACTTCGACCCGTCCGGTCTGGGCTTCGGCAGCGGCGGGTTCGGCAGCGGCGGTGGCGGCAACGAGGTCTCGGTGGTCAACCCGATCCTCGACCTCGGCCGCAACCTGCGGCGCAGCGAGGACCGGGTGGTGCTCCGCTACCGGGGACGGCCGACCTACCTGCGGCTCGTGGGGCTGGACGAGTTCGACGGCCGCCAGTGGCGGCCCAGTGAGCTGCGCGTCTCGCGCGACGAGAACGACGTCGAGGACGGGCTACGTAACCCACCTGGCCTCGGTGCCGACGTGGAGCGGACCACCCGCAGCTACGGCATCGACGTGTTCCAGCTCGACCAGACCTGGCTGCCGCTGCCCTACCCGACCAAGCGGGTCTCGATCGACGGGACCTGGCTCTACGACGAGGAGACGTTCAACGTCTTCGGCGAGAACGCGTCGACGCTCGACATGAGCTACGACCTGCGGGCGCTCGACGTACGCCCGACGCCTGAACAACTCCAGGACGCCGGTGAGGCGCCCGACTCGCTCGGCCGGTACCTCCAGCTCCCGAGGACCTGCCCCAAGTCGTGGTCGAGGAGACCCAGGACGCGGTCGGCGACAACACCAACGACTACGACCGGGCGCTGGCCCTGCAGGAGTGGCTGCGCAACGACTTCACGTACACCACCGAGGTCGAGGACACGGTCGGCGACACCAACGGCTCGGAGGCGGTCTCCGCCTTCCTGGCGACCCGCGAGGGCTACTGCGTGCACTTCGCGTCGACGATGGCGGTGATGGCCCGGCTGCTGGACATCCCCGCCCGGGTGGCCGTCGGCTTCACCGCGGGAACCTCGGACGGCTCGGGGAACCGGCTGGTCGGGTTGCACGACGCGCACGCCTGGCCGGAGCTCTACTTCGAGGGCGTCGGGTGGGTGGCCTTCGAGCCGACGCCCGCCGAGCGCACCGGCGACCCGCCGCCGTGGACCCAACCGCAGTCCGACGCAGGCCCCGGCGCGGAGCCGACGCCGGGAGCGAGTGAGTCCCCCGGCACCGGCGACACCCCGCAGCGGCCGCCCCGTGAGCGCACCGACATCCCGGGTCTGTTGGACGAGTCCACCGGTGGTGGCGGCGGCGGGATCGGCGCCGGCCCGGTCCGTGATCCCGGTGGTGCCGCTGCTCATCGGCGTCGGCATCCTGCTGCTGCTCGCGGTGCCCTCGGTGACCGGGGTTGTCGTCCGGCGCCGCCGGTGGGCGATGGCGCAGACACCCGCCGAGCAGGCCCGGGCCGCGTGGGCCGACCTGCAGGACAGCCTGGTCGACCACGGGTACGCCTGGAAGTCCAGCGACTCGCCCCGTCGCGGCATCGCCCGGCTGCTCGCGGCCAGAGGGCTCGAGGGTGCGGCCGCCGAGGCCGGTCACCGCCTGGCGAGCGTCACCGAGCGGGCCCGCTACGCGCCGGTGATGCCCGACGACGTCGGCGACCTGCGGGCCGACGTGGACGTGCTGCGCCGCAGCCTCGGCGAGACCGACGGCCGCTGGGCCCGGTGGCGGGCGCGTCTGCTGCCCCGTTCGACCAGGTCGGTGTCGACCGCGATGTCCGAGCGGTTCGCGGACGGGCTGGACGCCGTGGACCTCGCGCTCGCCGCGGTGACCCGCCGGCTGCGTCCCGGCCGCAGCTGACCGAGACTGCCGGCGTTGACCACGTAAACGTGGTCAACGCTGCCTCGCTACGCGCTGACGCATTGCGGAGCAACTGATGACCACGTAAACGTGGTCATCGTCGCGGGGATGCGGTCAGCGAGCGGAGCGGGGCGAGGAGGTCAGCGGCCTTCGTCGCGACGGCGGTTCCAGCGGTCCTCGAACCGCTGCATGAAGCCGGGTGGCCGCGGCCCGCTGCGGGCCTTGCGGGCCGAGGTGCGCGGCTTGCGGACCGCCCCGCCCTCGACGACTCCCAGCTGGGACGCGGTCGTCACGGCCCGGTAGCTCGTCACCGCGAAGAAGGCGGAGGCCAGCATCGCCACGAAGCCGAGGACGCTCACCAGCACGACCTGGGCGACCAGGCCGGTCATCAGCAGCACGACGCCGACGACGAAGCCGACCGCCGCCAGCAGCAGCCGGCGGCGGAAGTTGCTCCGCGGATCCTTGCCGCGCAGGGACGACGCGAACTTGGGGTCCTCGGCATAGAGAGCCCGCTCCATCTGCTCGAGCAGACGCTGCTCGTGCTCGGAGAGCGGCACGGACTCCTCCTCAGAACAGGGCCAGCACGCCGGTGTCGGGGCGTGCACCCGGCGACCGTCGTACTACGAGGATATGCGCCCGATGGGCTCCGGGAAACCCGAGTGCACAACCTGACTCGGACCGATCGCGATCCGGTTGCTCCGCATGGCCGGTCCGGCGACGTTTGTCCTCGTTCGGCGGTCCACCTTCAGGTAGGACGTCCGGGAGCGCCGGAAGGGTTCCCCGCCGGGTCCGGCGGCCCTGGCCGGCCGGGGGTCGGCGGCACCTGTCGCTCACCCACCAGGCTGCCCGGCCGGACGGCACCGCTGCCGAAACGCAGCGCGGCCCGGTCGGACGCCTGCTCCACCTCGCGCCGGCCGCGGCTGCGCTCGCCGAGCTGGAGCTGACGGGGCGCCGAGCCGGACTCCACGAGCTGCTCGACGCGGACCCCGACGAGTCGCAGCCGGGCCCGGTCGAGACCCAGCGCCTCGAACAGGCCGCGGGCCGTGGCGTAGAGGACGGCCGCGACGTCGGTGGCCTCGTTCAGGGTCCGCGCCCGGGTGATCGTCGTGAAGTCGGCGAACCGGACCTTGAGACTCACCGTCCGCCCGGCGAGACCGGCCGAGCGCAGCCGGGCCGCGGTGCGCTCGCAGAGCCGCAGCAGCTCGCGCAGCACGATCTCGGGGTCGTCGACGTCGCGGGCGAACGTCTCCTCGGCGCCGATGCTCTTGTCCGGCTCGTGCGGGACCACGCTGCGCTCGTCACGGCCCCAGGACAGCGCGTGCAGGTGGGACCCGGTGGCCTGGCCGAGGGCCCGCACGAGAGTGGCCAGCGGTGTGTTGGCGATGTCGCCGACGGTGCGCAGCCCGAGCCGGGTCAGCTCCTTCTCGGTCTTCTCCCCCACGCCCCACAACGCGCCGACCGGCAGCGGGTGCAGGAAGGCGACCACCTCGGCGGCCGGCACGACGAGCATCCCGTCGGGCTTGGCCCGGGTCGACGCGAGCTTCGCGACGAACTTCGTGGTGGCGACACCGACCGAGCAGGTGATGCCCTGCTCGTCGGCGACCCGGTCGCGGATCAGCTGCCCGATCTCGGCCGGCCGACCCAGCCGGCGCTGCGCACCGGAGACGTCGAGGAAGGCCTCGTCCAGCGACAGCGGCTCCACCAGCGGCGTCACCGACCGGAAGACCTCCATCACGCCGGCCGAGATCGTGGAGTAGAGCCCGTGGCTGGGCGGGACGACGGTGGCCTGCGGGCACAGCCGCCGGGCCCGGGTCATCGGCATCGCCGAGTGGACGCCGTAGCGCCTCGCCTCGTACGTCGCCGAGAGGACCACGCCACGCGACCCGCCGCCGACGATGACCGGGGTGCCGCGCAGCTCCGGCCGGCTGATCAGCTCGACCGAGGCGTAGAAGGCGTCCATGTCGACGTGCAGCACGGTTGCGCCGCTGTCGTCCCCGGGCGGGCCCGCCGGCGGGCCGGGGCGGTGCAGCTGCTGGCTGCGGCTCACCGGTCACCCCTGCGGGTCATCTCAGACCCGGGACGCGAGGACGTGCAGCTGGGTCGCGACGGCCCGGAACTCCGCCAGCCCGGCGGTCGCGAGCTCGAGCTCGACCAGCTCCTCCACCGGGTCGGCCTCGGAGTCGGCGCCCGGGCGCGAGGTCGGCCAGCGTGCAGACACCGTGGACACTGCCGACCTCCAGCCCGGCGGCGCCGAGCACCGCCAGCAGCTCGGCCTCGGTGAACCGGCGGCGCAGCGGGTCACCCGGCCCCCACCGCCCGTCGGGGTCGCTGAGCGCATGGCGGGCCTCCGCGAAGCGTCCGGCCACGGTCCGGGCGACCACGGCGGCGTTGCGGTGGGCGGCCAGCACACTGAGCGTGCCGCCGGGACGCAGCACCGCGACGAGGGCCTCGACAGCCGGCCGGACCTCGTCGACGTGCTCGAGCACGCCATGGCACAGGACCAGGTCGGCCGAGTTGGGCTCGACCACGTCGAGCAGCCCCGCCGCGTCACCCTGCACGCGCGCGGACCGCCGCTCCCGTCTCGCCGGCGCGGCGCAGCAGGGACGCCAGGGCGTCCGGGCTGGGGTCGACCACCGTGACCCGGTGCCCCGCCTCGGCCAGCGGGACGGCGAACCCGCCGGTGCCGCCGCCGACGTCGACCACGTCGAGCGGGTGGCTCGAGTCGTCGGACCGGCCGTACGTGACGAGCGCGTCGCGGAGCATGACTCCCCACACCACGGCCGTCCGCGGGGACCGCGCGAGGTGGGCTGCCGCGGCGGAGAAGGCCGGGGCGGAGAGGGAACCGTCGACAGGGGGCACGGCGCCAGGCTACTGAGCGGGAGCGGCCCGACGGCCGTTTCGCCGGGCCAACTCACCGGCCCGAGCTCCCCGGGCTCGAGTGCCACAGCTTGCGCGGCGCCTCCCCACGACCCGGGGTCTCCTCCCGGGCGGCGGCCCGGCGAGCGGCCTCCTGGCGGGCGACCGCCGCCCGGGTGGCCGCGGCGTCGTCGCCGGGCGGCTTGATGTCGGCGTAGGGCGACTGCCGGAACCCGCTCGGGTGCACCAGCACCCGGCGCGGCCGGCCCATGCCCCCGGCCGACCCGGCCTTGCCGACCTCGCGCGGCTCGTAGACCTCGGCGCTGCCGCCGGTGGGCGGCCGGGTCATGACCGGCCGGGTGGACCGGCTCTCGGCGGCACCGGTGACGGAGCGCTCGGTGACCGGGCCGCCCAGATGTCCGCGGCCATCAGGTCGGCGACCGCGTCGAGGCCGCCGAGCCGCCAGGCCTCGTGCAGCTCGGTCAGCTCCCAGCAGCCGGTGGCCCGCATCGACACCCCGCGCGGCCCGGTGCGCCGGACGTGGCCACGGATGACCAGCAGCCAGGAGTGGAACAGCGTCGCGGCGTAGGGGCCTTGCGCGTCCTCGAAGAACGTCGCGTCGACCGGCCCGCGCGCGTCGTCGAGGGTCACGAACACCACCCGCTTGCCGGACCGGATCGGCGGGGTCTGGGTGGCGACCTTGACCCCGGCGACCAGCACCTCGGCCTGGCTGCGGCAGCGCACCAGGTCGGGCGCCCGGGTCGCCCCGATCGCGGCGAGGAACGGCTCGTAGAAGTCGATGACGTGCCGGCTGGCGTCCAGACCGAGCACCTCGAGCTCGGCGCGGACCCGCTCGGCGCCGGTCATCTCGGGCAGCCCGCTGGGCGCCACCGAGTGGGGCGCGTCGCCGAGCTCGAGAGCCAGCTGCACCGGCGCCGCCTCGACCGGGCGCGCGGCCTGGGACTGGCGGGCGGCCAGCTCGCGCACCCCCGGCCGCTCGAGCACGGGTCGCTCGAGCCTGGGTCGCTCGAGCATGGTCAGCGCTTCGCCCGGGGCGGCGGCGAGCGAGAGGTCACGCGCGGCACCGGCGGCTGGAGCCGCCCGCAGGACACCGGCTCGTCCCGACGTACCAGAGCGTGAGCCGCGGGACCGTGACCCACGTCGGCTGCCTCGGGCCACCGCGCGCGACCACCGGTCGAGCTCGCCGACCTGCAGCAGCAGGTCGCGGCGGGTCAGCCGGTGGCGGGTGGAGCCGGTGGACCGGTCCGGGGCGCGCAGCGAGTAGAGGCTGTCGAACGCGCCGGTGAGCACCAGCCGCTCGACGACCGGGCGGGACACCGACGCGCGGTGCCAGAAGTCGGACAGCGAGCCGTAGGGCCGGCCGGCGACGCTGCGCGCCACCTCGGCCTCGGAGATGCCCTTGACCTCGGAGAGCGCGAGCCGGATGCCGTAGGCGCGGGCCCGTTGCCAGCCGGGGACCGGCTCGACCCCGTCTCCGTCGTGAGTGACGCCGGAGGTCGGTGAGCTTCTCGACGCGGTACGAGGCGTCGGAGCGGTTGACGTCCAGCGGCAGCACCGTGATGCCGAACTGGCGGGCGTCGTCGAGGATCAGCCGCTTGGGGTACATGCCGGGGTCGTGGGTGAGCACCCCGGCCAGGAACGCCGCCGGGTGGTGGGCCTTGAGCCAGGCCGACTGGTAGGTCGGCAGCGCGAAGGCGGCGGCGTGGGCCTTGCAGAACCCGAACGACGCGAAGGCCTTGAGCACCTCCCACACCCGGTCGACGGTCGGCACGTCGTAGCCGCGGGCCAGGGCGCGCGGGCGCAGCCACACCTCGACCTCGGGCTGGCCGTCGGGGGTGCCGAGCGCGCGGCGGGCCTCGTCGGCCTCGGCCAGCGTGACGCCGGCGAACGTCGAGATGATCTGCAGCACCTGCTCGTGGAAGACGACGACGCCGCAGGTCTCCTCCAGCGCGTAGCGCAGGTCGTCGTGGAGGTACTCGGGCTCGGCCCAGCCCTGCCGGGCCTTGAGGAACGGGGTGACCATGTCGCTCTTGACCGGGCCGGGGCGGAACAGCGAGATGTCGGTGATCAGGTCGCCGAACGTCTCGGGCCCGAACTTGCCGACCAGCTCGCGCTGCCCGGGCGACTCGATCTGGAACATGCCGAGGGTGCGGGTCGACTGGATCAGCGCGAACGTGGCGGGGTCGTCGAGCGGCACCTGGGTCTGGTCGTCCAGGTCGATCGGCTCGGGGGTGTCACCGATCCGCACCAGCTCGTCGACGGCGTGGGCCATCGCGGACTGCATCCGGATGCCGAGCACGTCGAGCTTGAGCATCCCCAGCTCCTCGACGTCGTCCTTGTCGAACTGGCTCATCGGGAAGCCCAGCCAGCTCGCCTCGACCGGCGTGCGGTCGAGCAGCGTGCGGTCCGACAGCAGCACGCCGCACGGGTGCAGCGCGACGTGGCGCGGCAGCCCGTCGAGGCGCGCCACCAGCCGGAACAGCAGGTCGAGCTGTCCACCACTGTGCAGCCGCGACGCGCGCAGCTCGGGCAGCTCCTCCAGCGCGAGGTGCACGTCGCGGGCCCGGATGTGCGGGAACGCCTTGGCGATCTGGTCGATCTCGCCGGGCGGCATGCCCAGCGCGGCCCCGACGTCACGCATGGCGTGGCGCACCCGGTAGGTGTCCATCATCGACACGCAGGCCACCCGCTCGCCGCCGAAGCGGTCGAGGATCCGCTCGTAGACCTCGGTGCGCCGGGCCGACTCCACGTCGATGTCGACGTCGGGCAGCGCCTCGCGCAACGGGGAGAGGAAGCGCTCCATGAGCAGCCCGTGGCGGATCGGGTCGACCCCGGAGACCCCGAGCAGGTAGTTGACCAGGCTGCCGGCGCCGGACCCGCGGGCCGCGACCCGCACGCCCATGTCGCGGATCAGGTCGACGACGTCGGCGACGGTCAGGAAGTACGACGGGTAGCCGAGCCGCTCGATGACGCCGAGCTCCTCGTCGAGCCGTTCGCGCACGGCCGGTGTCGCGGACATCGCGCGGCGGCCGAGCCCCGCCTCGCAGCGCTCCCGCAGCAGCTGCTGCGCCACCAGCACCGGGCTCGCTCCGGACGTCGCCGCTCCGAGCACCTCGAGGTCGGGGAAGTGCACCTCCCCCATGCCGAGGTCGGCCCGCGGGTCGACCGCGCACCGGTCGGCCACCCGGCGGGTGGCGGCCAGCAGCCGGCGGGCGGCCCGCTCGTCGAGCCCGGCGGCGGCGGCGACCTCGTCGGCGACCTGCGCCATCTCCTTGCCGGACTTGAGGAAGCCCTCGGCGTTGACCCGGTCGACGTGGCGGGCGTCGAGGGCCACCAGCCGGCGCGACGCGTCGAGCACGTCGGCGGTGGGGGCGTCGGCCCGGTCGGCGTAGCGGACCGCGTTGGTGAGGACGGCGGTGAGCCGCTCCTCGGTGGCGAGCCGCAGCATCCGGGCGGCGCGCGGCCGGTCGTCGGGCCCGCGGTGGGACACGACCTCGAGCAGCAGGTCCGCCCGGTCGACGGCCTCGCGCCACCGGTCGAGCACGGCACGGGCCAGGTCGGGACGGCGCGCGGTCAGCGCCCGGCCGACCTCCGAGCCCGGGCCGAGCAGGACCAGCAGGCCACCACCCGCCGCACCCGCCGCCCGGACGTGCTCGCCGACCAGGTCGAGGGTGGTGACCGGGCGGCCGCGCTCCCCGCGCAGGTGGGTGGCCGAGACCAGCCGGCACAGCGCCGCCCAGCCCGCCTTGTCCTGGGCGAGCAGGGTGACCCGCGGGTGCCGCGGGTCGACCGAGGCGCCGCCGCGGGCGGGCTGGGCCCGGGCGCGCAGCGACGGGTGGACCATCGCGGGCGGGGACAGCAGGCCGCTCGGCTCGACCGCGAGGTCGACGCCCAGCACCGGGCGGATGCCGGCCGAGTGGGCCGCCCGGGCGAACTTCACCGCGCCGTAGACGCCGTCCCGGTCGGTGAGGGCGAGGGTGTCCATCCCGTGCTCCGCCGCCCGCTCGACCAGGACGTGCGGGTGCGACGCGCCGTAGCGCAGCGAGTAGCCGGAGGCCACGTGGAGGTGGACGAACGGGTCGCTGGGCACGGGATGGGCCTGTCGGTTCGAGGAGCCGGACGGTCGGGCGCGAGCAGGTGGCCGGTGGCCGGGCAGGTGGCCGGTGGCCGGTGGCAGGTGGCCGGTCAGCTGGCCCGGTGGGCGAGCTGCGGGATCACCGGCTGGTGGTCGAGGCCGAGGGTGGTCTCGACCAGGGCGAGGAACGTCTGCGCGTCCCGCAGCAGGTCGTCGGCCTCGCGCGGGGTGACCGCCCGGGACAGCCCTGCCTCGGCGGCGGCCCGCTTGCTGGCGCCGGCGGCGAAGAACGCCGCCCACTCGGTGAGCTCGGGCGCGACCTGGGGCAGCATCGACCACACGTTGCGCGGCCGCTTGGTCGCCGCCGGCCGGGTGCGGACCGCCAGCACCGCCGCCGCCGTCCGCAGCGCGGCCAGGTGGGCCGCCGCGTAGCGCTCGGTCGCCACGGTGGTGGCCATCGCCTCGGCGAGGTCGTGGCGCGCGGTCGCGAGCAGCTCGTGGGCGGCCGGCACCACCGGCGGGCGCCGCACGAGGGGGTCGGCGACGCTGACGCCGGCGACCTTGGTGACGCTGGCGACCCGGGTGACCCTGGTGGTCATCACGCGCTCTCTCTCTGGTCGGTCGATGGTCGGTCGAGCTGTCGGTCCCGTTCAGTCCTGGGTGCGCAGCAGCGTCCAGCCGCCGGCCGCCCAGTCGAAGCACAGGTCGTAGACCCCGGCGCCGTGCGCCCGGCCGGGGCTGGCCTCGACCCGCCACACCTCGCGCTCGGCCGCGGTCGACAGCTCACCGGTCTGCCACCAGGCGCCGGTCTCCACCCAGTGGGCCAGCACCTCGCGCACCGCGTAGAACCGCCCCTGCCACAGGAACTCGGCCGGGTCCTCGTCGCGGCGGCGGACCTCCACCGGGTCGTCGTAGCGTCGGGTCATCCCCTGGACCTCCTCACCCTGAGTCCCGCGTGGCCGGGAGATCCCGCCCGGCGCACCGGGGGTCGAGTCCGGCGCGCCGGGCGGGAAGCCCACCCCGATGTGGAACCTGCTCGTTCGAACAGGTGTTCGAACACATCCCACAGTAGACCCGACCCCCGACAGTTCGTCAACCACCAGCCGGGTCCCGCTCGCCGGCTCGCTAATCTGCCGCCCGTGGCCGACCACCTGACCCACCCCGCCGTGGTCCGGGTGACCGCGCGGCTGGCCGAGCTCGGCGTCGAGGGACGGGTGCGGCCTGCTCGACGACTCGGCCCGGACCGCGGCCGCGGCCGCCGCCCAGCTGGGGGTGGAGCCGGCGCAGATCGCCAACTCGCTGGTCTTCTCCGCCGACGGCGCTCCCCTGCTCGTGATGTCCTCCGGCGGCCACCGGGTCGACACCGCCAAGGTCGCCGTCCTCGTGGGCGCGCACAGTGTCGACCGCGCCGATCCCGACTTCGTCCGCACACACACCGGCTTCGCCATCGGTGGGGTGGCGCCGGTCGGCCATCCGCAGCCGCTGCGCACCCTGGTCGACGAAGACCTCGCCCGTCACGACCAGGTCTGGGCAGCCGGCGGCCATCCCCACACGGTCTTCCCGACGACGTACGACGAGCTGCTCCGGATCACCGGCGGCACGCCCGCCGACGTCGCCGCCGACTGAGCTGCGAGCACGGCCGTCAGCGGTCGGCGAGGACTCCGCGGAGCAGGTCGAGGTCCTTGCTGATGACGGCGTCGACCCCGAGCCGGTGGGCATCCGCGAGGGCCTCCGGGGTGTCCACCGGCCAGGTCATCACCAGGCCGGTGCCCCGGTGCAGCTCCTCGACGAGGGCCGGGGTGAGCAGGGACCGGCGTACCGAGACGCCGTGCACGGGGCCGCGTGCCAGCCGGGCCCGCAGCCTGCCGACCCCACGCCGGGACGCCGCCGAGAGCACCTGCCGCACCGGGACGTCGAACGCGTCGAGCATCCACCAGCTCTTGGTGCACACGGTCAGCCCGCGGTCCGGCGCCGCCTCGCGCAGCAGTCGGGCCACCGAACCGGCCAGCCGCGGGTGGACCCCCTTGAGGTCGATCATCAGCCGGTGGTCGTCGCCCAGCGACTCCACCAGCTCGGCCAGCTCGAGCGGACGGTGCAGCCGCCGGTGCACGACCTCGCCGCGGTCCCAGAGCCACGGCAGGCCGCCCATCGTCTTGAGGTGCCGCACCTCCAGGCGCCCGCGGTAGGCGTGCACGTCGCACTCGACCAGGTCCACCCCCAGCTCGAGGGCCTCGCGCAACCCGTCCACCGTGTTGCCTCGGCGGTGCGCGACCGTGACGAGGCCGCCAGCCGTCATCGGCGGACGACCAGGTCCGGGTCGTCACGGTCTGAGCCGGACCCCGATCGCTGACGTGGCACGGCGCCGGTGGGGAGGGTGGCGACGGCGGGCGAGGATCCCCGCGCGTCCTGCAGCCCCCGCACGACGACCCGGCTGGCCAGCACGAGGGCGATCCCCGCGACGGCGTCCACCAGGTAGTGGTTCCCCGTCGCGACCACGGCGACGACCATGACCGCCGGCAGCACGAACCCGACCGCCCGGACGGCGACCGTCCTGGCGTTCGACACGATGGCGATGCCCATCAGCAGGTCCCAGCCCACGTGCAAGCTCGGCATCGCGGCGTACTTGTTGACCAGCGCGGCGGGCTGCAGGACGCGGTACGAGCGGGAGTGCTCCGTCACGGTGTCCACCACGGTCGGGTCGGCCAGGCGCGGCGGCGCCACCGGGAACCCCGCGAACACCAGCAGCCCGACGGCGCCGGAAAGCAGCAGCACGGCCCGCACCTCCCGGTACGCCGGCTGACGGGTCAGGAACAGCCAGACCAGGACCGCCGAGATGACCGGCCAGTGGCCCCAGATGTAGACCCAGTTCATGGCGACGACGAACGGCTCCCACCCGAGCAGCAGGTTCTGCACCGCGGTCTCGACGTCCAGGCCGAGACGCCGCTCGAGCCCGACGACGGTGTCGGCGTTGGCGACGGCAGCGGCCGGGCTCGCGGCGGTCAGCCCTCGGACGCCGAAGTAGACGAGGACACCGGCGACGACCACGCCGACCTCGGTGAGCAGGAGGCGAGCCGGGGGACGACCCGTCCCCAGGCCTGCTCGTCCAACGCCCGCCATCCGCCCCTCCCCGGTTCTGCCGACACGGTCGCTGCTCACACGGTCGCCGCAAGTGCGCCGGGGCGCAAGGGGTCCAGCGGGGGCGCGAGCTGGTGGGCAGGTGTACCGGTCGATCAGGCCGGCGCTACCCCGCGCAGCCGGCGGACACCGAGGCAGGCACCGCCCAGCAGGAGCGCCGGGAGCCAGGCGAGGACTGCGGTAAGAGCAACCGCGCCGAGAGCCGCCGTCCAGGTCACGCCCAACGACGCCAGCCCCACGACGAGCGCACCGTCCCGCGGGCTCGCACCGTGAACCCCCGGGATGATGCCGGCCACCTGGCTGGCTCCGAACACACCGAGCAGGGCCAGCGGCTGGACCTGCTCCCCCATCGCCGCGACGGTGCCGATCAGCAGGCCCATGATCGTGAGCTGGTAGCCCATCGAGAACAGGATGCCCTTGGCCAGCACCTTCGGCCGGGGCAGCGGCCGCGCCATGAGGACCCCGGGACGCATCCGGTGCACGACCAGGCCGATGACCACGACGGTCGCGGCCAGCCCGGCAGCGGCGGCCAGCAGCTGCGGCGGCAGCGTGGAGCCGGACACGACGACGAACACGGTGAGGCCGACCGCGCCGACCAGCCGGTCCAGCCCGACCTCGGCCACCGCGCAGGGCCGGGTCATCCCGGTCCCCCGAAGGCGGTGCATCCGCCACACGTCGGCGCCGACGTGGGCGGGCGAGGCCAGGCCGATCAGCTCGCTCTCGGCGTACGCCCGCAGGTGCCACCGCCGGGTCTGGCCCGCCACCGACAGCGCGTGCCAGCGCAGCGGGCACAGCAGGTACTTGCCGAGCACCCAGGGCACGAGGCCGAGCAGCGCGGGCTGCCAGGACGCGGAGGGGACGCGGTCCACGCTCCAGACGGAGACGCCAGCGGCGACCGCGAGGCCGACGGTGAGCAGCCAACGGGCGGTCCGGGCGTGACGGCGGTGCAACGGTTCGGAGGGCGCTTCGGGCACGGCATGTCTCTCGGGTCGGGCGTACTGCGGGAAACCACGTCGGCCAGGGGACTGACACGTTCCTGACCGCTCCATACCCATGTCGGCGGGGGGTGCACTCCTCTTGACGAGAATCGGCTCACCCTGTGGCCCGATGCGGGGATGCGTAGGGTTCGCCAGCGTGAGCGTGGTCCCCGCCCTGGTGACGTTGCACCTGTGGGGGGTACCGACGCACCAGGTGCCCGGCGCGGTGCTGCGGATGGCGCACCTCCGCAGACCCCTGCGCTCGGGGAGCCGGCCCACCGGCCTTCGCCAAGCTCCTGGGCACCGGCGACGGCCGGACCTTCACCGTCCGCGACGCCGACCTCCACCACTGGGGCGTCCTCGCGACCTGGCGCAGCGAGGCCGACGCCGAGGCCTTCGAGGGCGGCGTCGTCAGCGGGTCGTGGCGCCGGATCGCCACCGAGCGCCTCCGGGTGCGGATGCGGCCGCTGGCCAGCCGTGGCGAGTGGTCGGGCCGCCGCCCGTTCGGCGACCCCGTGCCCAGCCCGTACGTCGGGCCGGTTGCCGCCGTGACGCGCGCCCGCATCGCCGCGCGGCGGACGTTCCCGTTCTGGCGCTCCGTGCCGCCGGTGTCTGCCGACCTGCACCAGTGCGCCGGCCTGCGGCTGGCGGTCGGCATCGGGGAGGCACCCATCGGTCTCCAAGGCACGTTCAGCCTGTGGGACTCGCCGGAGTCCCTCACCGAGTTCGCCCACCGGCGGGCGCCGCACGTCGAGGTGGTGCGGCGTACGACCGAGCTCGGGTGGTACACCGAGGAGCTGTTCGCCCGCTTCGCCGTCCTCGACGTCGAGGGGACGCTGGCCGGGAGGGCGCCATGACCGTGGAGTTGCTGCCGCTCGTGTTCACCTCCGGGTGGGCCAGCGGGGTCAACGCCTACGCCACGGTGCTGGTGCTGGGCTTGCTCGGCCGCCTCGGCGGCGTGGACGCGGTGCCGGCCGGCCTCGAGCGGACCGACGTCCTCGTCGCCGCCGCGGTCCTGTATGCGCTCGAGTTCGTCACCGACAAGATCCCGTACGTCGACTCCACCTGGGACGCCGTCCACACCGCGATCCGGCCCACCGTCGGCGCCGCCATCGGCCTGCTGGTGGCCGGCGACGCCGACAGCCTCGAGACCGCGGTGCTGACGTCCACCGGCGGCGTGACAGCACTGGCGTCGCACCTCGTCAAGGGCGGGCTGCGGCTGGCGATCAACACCTCGCCCGAGCCCGCCAGCAACATCGCCGCGAGCGTCGCGGAGGACGTCTCCGTCGCCGGGCTGATCTCCCTCGTCGTCGTCGCGCCATGGGTGGCTGCCGGCATCGCCGCGCTGCTGCTGCTGACCGGCGCCACTCTGGTCGCGCTGCTGGCGACGCGGATCCGGCGGGCCCTGCGCCGCCGCCGGGACAGACGCACGACGGATCCAGGCTGACCGACCCCTCGCTGACCCACTCGCTGACCCACTCGCTGGTGATCCAGGTGACATCGGTGCCCCGTAGGGGGCCGCGGCGTCACCTGGATCATGGTGCGCACCCGACGGGCGACAGATGCGCGCCGTGCCGACGTACCCGACGTACCCGACGTACCCGACGTACCCGACGTACCCGACGTACCCGACGTACCCGACGTACCCGACGTACCCGACGTACTCGGTGCTGTCGACGCTGTCGCACCTCGACTGCTCCGTCGCCAAGATCGTCCCGGGACACCACAGTGGGCACCACACGAGCCCACCCGACCACCAGCGCATGCTCGGCCTTTCGGCACTTGACTCCTCCCAGGCAGCCACTGTGTGGCCTGGGCACGATCTTTCGCCCTGCCCTGGGCATCCGGAACCCGGCCCCGGGGGCCGGCGTCCCCGTTGGCGGAGGCCAGCGCCCGCCTCAGGCGGCAAAACCTGGATGTGACACCGGCTGGTGTTGACATGTGAGCCGTGTCACACCAGGCTGCGTGTCGCCCCATTTGTCTGTCTCTCCCAGGACGGTTCCCCTGATGCGCAGATCCCAGGTCCTTCTCGCACTGCTCGCCCTCGTAGCGGGGCTTGTGCTCGCCGTCCCGACCGCCACCACGGCCGCGCCGAAGGGCGGCAGCGGGCTCGAGGTCTTCGTCGGCTCGCTGTCCCCTGCCCAGCTGGACGAGCTGGCAGCCGCGGGGCTCGACCACGAGGACGTCTCGACCGGACCGGGGCGGGACGGCAAGATCCGCGTCGAGGTGGTCATGAGCGAGACCCTCGGGCGCAAGCTGCAGAGCCAGGGCTTCGACCTGCAGGTCAAGCGCATCGACGGCAAGAAGGCGTCGACCGTGGCGGCCGAGCAGACGCAGGCCGGCTATGACGCCTACCGCTCGTACAGCGAGGACGGGGGCATCCGCGACGAGCTGGTCGAGACGGTCGCCGCCAACCCCGGTCTCGCCAAGCTGGTCAACCTCGGCGAGACCGTGCAGGGGCAGGACATCTACGCCGTCAAGGTCGACCAAGAATGCCAGCCAGCTCAAGGACGGCAAGCGCCCGGCGGTGCTCTACGGCGGCGCGCAGCACGCCCGAGAGTGGATCACCCCGGAGATGGTGCGCCGCCTGATGCACCACGTCCTCGACGGCTACGGGAACGACCCCGAGATCACCGGCCTGCTGGACACCACCGAGCTGTGGTTCCTGCCGGTCTCCAACCCGGACGGCTACGACTACACGTTCACCGAGGGCAACCGCCTGTGGCGCAAGAACCTCGCCGACAACGACCACGACGGCACGATCACCGGGGTCGACGGCGTCGACCCCAACCGGAACTTCGCCACCAAGTGGGGGTACGACAACGAGGGCTCGTCGCCGGACATCACGAGCCAGACCTACCGCGGGCCCAGCGCAGGCTCCGAGCCGGAGACGAAGGCGCTGGACGCGCTGTTCGGCAGGGTCGGCTTCGAGCACTACATCAACTACCACTCCGCGGCAGAGCTGTTGCTCTACGGCATCGGCTGGCAGGTCAGCACACCGTCGCCCGACGACGTCATCTACGAGGCGATGGTCGGAACCGATGACAACTCCGCGATCCCGGGCTACGACCCCGACATCTCGGCCGAGCTCTACACCACCAACGGCGACACCGACACCCACGCGACAGTTGCGCACGGGACGCTCGGGTTCACGCCGGAGATGACCACCTGCGAGACCGCCTCGGCTTCCGACCCCGACGACGAGTGGGAGGCCGATGACTGCGTGAGCGGCTTCAACTTCCCCGACGACGAGGGACTCATCCAGGCCGAGTTCGAGAAGAACATCCCGTTCGCGCTGTCAGTGGCCGCGTCGACCCACGACCCGGACGACCCGGTGTCGACCGTCGGGCTGGACGCGGCAGACCTGGTCGCCGACGAGTTCACCGTCTCCCACGGCACCACCCAGCCGGTGGCCGTCACCGCTAAGCGCTCACTCGAAGACCTGCGGCTGAACTACTCGGTGGACGGCGGGCCCACCGTCGCCGCGAAGGTCGCCGAGTGGCAGGGCGGCGAGCGGTACGGCGACACCCACGACGACTATTACGGCGAGTTCCGAGGGACTGTCCGGGGCACGAGCCCCGGTGACGAGGTCGAGGTCTGGTTCACCGGAATCGACCGGGGACCGCAGGGTCCGGTCCAGAGCGAGCACTTCACCTACACCGTGGCCGACGACATCGGGGGTGACGTGCTGATCCTCGCGGCCGAGGACGTGACGGGGCTTTCGCCCGTTCAGGGAGTCACGAGCGCCAAGTACGCGGACAGCTTCGCCGACTCGCTCACCGAGGCGGGATACAGCAGCGACGTCTACGACGTCGACGTCAACGGCCGTACCGCCCCGCACCACCTCGGCGTCCTGTCGCACTACGACGCTGTCGTGTGGGAGACCGGCGACGACATCATCACCCGACAGGTGGGGCAGCCCGGCGGCACCGCGGCCGAGCTTGCACTGGACCTCGAGCTGACCGTGCGCGACTACCTCAACGAGGGCGGCAAGCTGCTCTACTCGGGCAAGTACGCCGGCTTCGCGTCAGGCAACAACGGCAGCTACTTCTACAACCCGTTCGAGGAGGAGCAGGGCGAGTGCACCACTCCCCGGGTCTACCCGTGCCTCCCGCTGCTCAACGACTTCAGCCAGTACTGGCTCGGAGCCTACGAGTACGTCGACAACGACGGCACCGACGCGGAAGGCAACCCGTTCCCGGTGGACGGCACGGCCGGCGCCTTCGACGGGTTCACCGGGACGTTCAACGGTGGCACGTCGGCGGACAACCAGAACCACACCGCCACCTTCCTGCCGACGTCGAACTTCCTGCCACCGGCCGACTTCCCGTGGTTCGGCGACAGCGCCGTCCCGGTCGAGTGGCAGCGTGAAGGGCGCCGCCCCGTACGACCCGTACACCGGTGACTGGTACCTGTTCAGCGGCCGGGACGACGTCAGCTACAAGCGGCTCACGCGAACGGTCGACCTGACCAGCGCAACCTCGGGCAACCTGAGCTTCCAGGCCTCCTACAGCACCGAGCTGGACTGGGACTACCTCGTGGTCGAGGCGCACACCGTCGGCCAGGACAACTGGACGACGCTGCCCGACGCCAACGGGCACACCGCGGACGACACCGGCGACAGCTGCGTCGAGGGCTGGGTCGAGCTGCACCCGTTCCTCAACCACTACCAGAACTCGGACTCGTGCGCGCCGTCCGGGACGACCGGCACCTGGAACGCGGCGACCGGCCAGTCCGGTGGCTGGCAGCAGTGGTCGGTGGACCTGTCGGCCTACGCCGGCCAGCAGGTCGAGGTGTCCATCTCCTACATCAGCGACTGGGGCACCCAGGGCCTCGGCGTCTTCCTCGACGACGTCGACGCTCTCGGCCAACGGGGCGCAGACCAGCACGACGTCGTTCGAGGACGGCCTCGGCGGATGGACTGTCGCGGGCCCGCCGCCGGGATCGGCACCGAATGACAACGACTGGGCCCGATCGCAGAAGGCGTTCGACTCCGGAGCGGCCGCGACCACCGAGGACACGGTCTACACCGGGTTCGGCGTCGAGGGCTTCACGACGGAGGAGATGCGGGACGACTTCATCGACCGCGCGATGACGCACCTGCTGGGAGGCTGACGAGTACGAGGACGGAGCGACAACGGCGCGAGCGGCGAGCCCACCTAGACTCCGCAGGGTGAGCCGCCGCGTCGTTGACCGCGACGTCGTCGTCGTCGGCAGCGGGCACAACGCACTCGTCGCCGCCTGCTACCTGGCGCGCGAGGGGCTCGACGTCGAGGTGGTCGAGACCGACCCGGTGCTCGGCGGGGCGGTGTCGACGGTGCAGCGCTGGCCCGGCTACGCCGTCGACCGCGGGTCGAGCGCGCACATCATGGTGCGCCACACGGGCATCGTGGAGGACCTCGACCTCGCCGAGTGCGGGCTGACCTACCTGGACATGGACCCGTGGGGGTTCGCGCCGTTCGGCGACGCCACGACCGGGGAGCAGCAGGCCATCACCTTCCACGTCTCGCTCGACGACACCTGCGCGTCCATCGCGGCGGTCTGTGGCGAGCGCGACGCGGACGCCTACCGGTCGTTCGCGCTGGACTGGGGCGCGCGCAACGAGGCGGTGTTCGCGGCGTTCCAGGACGTGCCGACGGCAGGCCGGCTCGGCCGGCACCTGTGGGGCGCAGGGAAGGCCGCCGAGGTCGGCGGTCTGGAGATGTCGCGCCAGTTCCTGCAGCCCGGCGACCAGCTGCTCGACGAGCACTTCACCGACGAGCGGCTCAAGACGGCACTGTCCTGGCTCGGGGCGCAGTCCGGCCCGCCGACCCACGAGGTCGCCACAGCCGACCTCGTCGGCTGGAGCGCCCTGCTGCACAAGGTCCCGCCCGGCCGTGCGGTCGGCGGATCGGGTGCGCTGACCGTCGCCCTCGCCGAGCGGCTCCGGCGGCTCGGCGGCACGGTACGTCTCGGCGACGGCGCCGCCGCGATCACGCGCAGCGGCGACCGGGTGACGGGGGTGCTGACGGACAGCGAGCAGCAGATCAGCGCGCGGGCCGTCGTGGCCGGCTGCCACGTGCTCACCACGTTCGAGCTGCTCGGCGACGAGGCGCTGCTGCACCGGGCACGGACCGCGGTCCGGGTCGGCAACGGGCTGGGCATGGTGGTCCGCCTCGGCACGACGGAGCTGCCGGCCTACCCGGCAGCAACCTCGGCGACGTACTCCGCGATGCAGCTGCTTGCACCGACGCGCACCCACCTGCGCGCGGCCCACGGCGACTTCGTCGCGGGGCGCACGCCGTCGGAGCCGGCCGTGCTGGTCATGACGTTCTCGGCGATGGACCCGACCATCGCGCCGCCCGGACGGCACAACGTGACGGCGTGGGCACAGTGGCACCCCTACCAGCTCTCGACGGGCGAGCGGTGGCCGGACATCGCGTCCCGGGAGGCGGACCGGATCGTCGCGCAGGTGGAGCGCGCCGCGCCTGGCTTCGCGAGCTCCATCGAGCACGTGCACGTGCAGACGCCGCTCGACCTCGAGAGCGAGCTGGGCCTGCGCCGGGGCAACGTGATGCACGTCGAGATGGGCCTGGACTCGATGTTCAGCTACCGGCCGCTGCCCGAGCTGGCGGGCTACCGGACGCCGGTGCGCGGGCTGTTCCTCACCGGCGCGTCGACCCACCCCGGCGGCGGTGTCTTCGGCGCGTCCGGTCGCACCGCGGCCCGGGTCGTGATGTCCCGCCGCCGGGACTGGCGATGACCAGGCACGCCGTCCGGAGCCGCCGGCGCTCGGCCGCGCTCCGCGCACTGCCCTGGCTGCTGGCAGCCACCACCGTCGGGCTGCAGATCGCGTACCCGCTCGTCGACGGAGACGTGGCTGGACCGCGTCACGGTCCTCACTGTGGTGTTCTTCTTCACGACCTGCGTCGTGCACGCGGTCGTCCACCGTGGACCGGCGTGGGCGCTGGGGCTGGTGGTGGTCACCGCCGGCGGCGGCCTCGCGGCCGAGGCGGTCGGGGTGCGCACCGGGCTGCCGTTCGGTGAGTACCGCTACGAGGGGACGCTGGGGCCGGACCTGCTCGACGTCCCGGTCGTGGTGCCGCTGGCCTGGACGATGATGGCCTACCCGGTGCTGCTCGCGGCGCGCCGGCTGACCCGGCACTGGGTGCCGCTCGTCGGAGGGCTCGGGCTGGCCGCGTGGGACGTCTTCCTCGACCCGCAGATGGTCGGCGACGGGCACTGGACGTGGGCCGACCCGACGCCGGCACTGCCCGGGGTGCCGGGGATCCCGCTCACCAACTACGCCGGCTGGTTCGCCGTCGGCACGGTGATGATGCTGGTGCTGACGGCGGTGCTGCCGCGGGACAACCAGTCGAGGAGTCGCCGACCTGTCGACGACGCCGTCCCGGCGCTGCTGCTGGTCTGGACCTGGGTGGGCTACGTGCTGGGCAACGTGTTCTGGTTCGGCACCGACTCGGTCGCTCGTCGTCGGAGGCGTCGCGCTCGGTCTGCTGGTCCTGCCCTACGTCTGGTCGCTGTGGCAGTCGCGTCCGTAGGCCGCGCACGTGACCGCCGTCGGCAGCGCGCTGGCGGTCGCCGGCACGGTGCACGCCGCGTGGAACCTGCACCGCCTGCGCGTGCCGCCCGGTCCGGTGCCCGGGCCGCCGCCGGTCGCCGAGCGGGTCGCGGTGCTGCTGCCGGTCCGCGACGAGGCTCACCGGGTCGGGCCGTGTCTCCGGTCGGTGCTCGGCAGACCGGATTACGGCACCTCACCGTGACGGTGCTCGACGACGGGTCGACGGACGGCACCGTCGGCGTCGTACGGGCGACGGGTGAGGGCGACCCTCGGCTGCGGATCGTGACGGGCGCACCGTTGCCGGACGGGTGGTGGGGCAAGCCGTGGGCCTGCCAGCAGCTGGCCGACGAGGTGCCCGACGCGGACGTGCTGGTGTTCGTCGACGCCGACGTGGTGCTCGCGCCGCACGCGGTCGCGTCCGCGGTGGCGCTGTTGCGGTGGGGCGCGCTCGACCTGGTGTCGCCGTACCCGCGCCAGGTCGCCGGCTCCGCGGCCGAGCGGCTGGTGCAGCCGCTGCTGCAGTGGTCGTGGCTGACGACATTGCCGCTGCGGCTCGCCGAGCGGTCGCCCCGCGAGTCGCTGGCAGCGGCGAACGGGCAGCTGCTGGTGGTGGACGCAGCGGCGTACCGGTGGGCCGGCGGCCACGCGAGCGTCCGCGCCGAGATGCTGGAGGACATCGCGCTGCTGCGCGCGGTGAAGCGCACCGGTGGGCGCGGGACGGTGGTCGACGGCACGGGGCTGGCGAGCTGCCGGATGTACGACGGGTGGGCCGAGCTGCGCGATGGCTACGCCAAGTCGCTGTGGTCGGCCTTCGGGTCGCCGGCCGGCGCACTGGGGGTGCTCGGAGGGCTCGCCCTGGCGTACGTCGTGCCGCCGCTGGCCGCGCTGCGCGGGTCGCGGACCGGCCTCCTCGGGTACGTCGCAGCAGTTGCCGGTCGGGCCCTCGTCGCCCGCCGGGTCGGGTCGCGGGTCTGGCCGGACAGCCTCGCCCACCCGCTGTCGGTCACGGCGCTCGGCTGGCTCACCGCCGACTCGCTGCGCCGGCACCGCGCCGGCACCCTCACCACCCGCGGCCGCCCGTTGTGACCCGCGCGCCCGATCGGCGTCGACCACGTATACGTGGTCGACGCCCGCTTGGCGCGGCGTCTATGCCCCGCCAAGCTGTCGTCCGCCATCGGTAGCGTCACCGGCCATGAGCCCCCGAGCCGCCACCGGCATGTGCTTCGACCGGACCTTCCCTGCCGGGCTCGTGACCGAGATGGCGCGGCGGCTCGACAGCGGCGGCGCCGACCAGCTGTGGCTGATCGAGGACTGCTTCTACACCGCGGCGGGCGGCCTGGCCGGAGCAGCGCTGGCTGTGACCGAGCGGCTGCAGGTCGGGCTCGGCATCCTCCCGGCGGTCGCGCGCAACCCGGCCGTCACCGCGATGGAGATCGCCACCCTCTGCGGCCTTGCGCCCGGCCGGCTGCTGCCCGGCATCGGCCATGGCGTCCAGGAGTGGATGGACCAGATGGGCGCCCGGACACCGTCGCCGCTCACCACGCTGGAGGAGGTCATCGTCGCCGTCACCCGGCTGCTCGCCGGCGAGACGGTCACCGTCGACGGCCGTGAGGTGCACCTGCGCGACGTCGCGCTCGACCAGCCGCCCGCCTCACCGCCACCGGTGCTCGCCGGCGTGCGCGGTCCGAAGTCGCTGGCGATGGCCGGCCGGGTCGCCGGCGGCGTGGTGCTCGCCGAGCCGGCGAGCCCGACGTACGTCCGCTGGGCGCTCGAGCAAGCCGGGCACCCCGACCCCTTCCACGTCGCCGTGTTCGCGCCGCTGTGCGTACGCCCGACCGCGCCGAGAGCCACCGCGATCATGGCGCCGTGGCTGGCCGCCGGCCTGGAGAGCCCGACCACCGGCCTCGAGGTGCTCCCGTTCTTCGACGACCTCGTCGCGCGGCACCGCGAGCGCGGTGTCGAGGGCGTGGCGACGATGCCGGACGACTGGTGGGCCGAGATCGGCCCGATCGGCACGCTGGACGACGCCGCCGTCCATCTCGACGCCCTCGAGGCGGCCGGTGTGCACAGCATCGGGCTGTTCCCGGCGCCTGACGTCGAGATCGCCCGCGCCCAGGTCGACGACGTCCTCGCGCTCGCCCGCCGCTGACCCGCCAGCGCCTAGAACGCGCAGGCCAGCCGCAGGGCGTCCTTGGTGGCCTGCCCGACCTCGGGTGTGACGGCGAACGCCTCCTCGCCGGGCGCCCCGACCCAGACCAGGAACTCGTAGGGCTTCTTGATCTCGCCGATGGTGTGCGGGTCGCACCGGGCGGCGTACGCCTCGACCGGGATCTCGCGCCTCCGGCCGGTCGGGGCTGAGCAGCGCCAGCGGGTCGGCCACCGGGCCGGCCGAGGGGTCGACGCGCAGGCCGTACATGATCGCGCCCGCCACCTGGGTGACGGTCCTGGGCTGGTCGCCCAGCAGCCGCGCTTGCAGCGTTCCGTGCACGACCACGCCGTCCGGCGTCTCCTCTGCCCGCCAGGTGTCGGCGAACCGCAGGTCGACCTCCCGCCCGAGCCGCTCGACGGTGCAGGCCCGGTCGGCGATCCGCTGCACCAGCCCTCGTCCCGAGCGGGCGAGCAGCCGGACCCTCGCGGGTCGGGATCGCTGGCGGTGGTGACCCGCAGCGTCACGACCGGCCGGCCGACCCGAGGGGCGTCGTCGCTCGCCGCAGCGGACGTCGCCGTAGGACCACGGCAGGTTGACCGCCAGTCCGGGCCGGACCGGCGAGTCCTTGGCCACCGGCCCGCCACCCGCGAAGCCGGGCATCCGGACGTGCAGGCTCGCGACGACGACCTCGGTGTCACCGGCGTTCTCGACGCGGACCTCCACGCGTTCCAGCACCTGGTCGCGCCGGAGCTGGACGACGTCGGCGGCCAGCGCCGGCGCCGCGACCGGGCATCCGTGGACGCGTCGTCGCCGGCGTCCTCGCCGGCGCAGCCGGTGAGGACCAGACCCAGCACCACCGCCACAGTCACCGGCCACCGTGGCCGTGGGACCGGTGACCGCAGCCTCATGTGTCGAGGCTAACCAGCAGACCACACCCGACCTGAGGCACGTACGGGCGGCGTGCCCCGCGTCAGCTGACGGTCACCGAGGTGGAGTGCCATCCGGTGGCGCCCGACGGGAAGGGGTCGGCGCGTCTGGCGGGCTGCACACTCCCGCGGCGTCCGTGGCGCGGACCTCGAGGGTGTGGCTGCCGGGCCGCGCGTCCCACTCCCACACCCACTGCCGCCAGGTGTCGGTCGACGGGACGGCGGCCAGCCGGGCCTGCCTGCCACAGCCCCTCGTCCACCCGCACCTCGACCTTGGCGATGCCCCGGTGCTGCGCCCAGGCGACGCCGGCGACGGCGACCCGGCCGGCCGACGGCTTGGCGAACGGCTTGGGGTGTCGATGCGCGACATCGTCTTGATCGGGCCCCGCTCCGCCCAGCCGCGCTCGGTCCAGTACGGCGCGGCCCGGTCGAAGCGGGTGAGCTCGAGGTCGACCAGCCACTTGGTCGCGGAGACGTAGCCGTACAGCCCCGGCACGACCATCCGGCACGGGAACCCGTGCTCGGCCGGCAGCGGCTCGCCGTTCATGCCGACCGCCAGCATCGCGTCGCGCCCGTCCATCACCACGGCCGTCGGGGTGCCGATCGTCATCCCGTCCGACGACGTCGACAGCACCATGTCCGCGTCGGGGTGCACGCCGGCCTCGTCCAGCAGGTCGGCGAGCGGGGCGCCGAGCCAGCGCGCGTTTCCCGCGTACTTCCCGCCGACCTCGTTCGAGACGCAGGTGAGCGTGATGTCGCGCTCGACGAGGTCCCGCGCGAGCAGCTGGTCGAACGTCAGCTCGAGCTCGCGGTCGACCATGCCGTGCACTCGCAGCGGTCCAGCCCTCGGTCTCGACCTGCGGGACGAGCAGCGCCGTGTCCACCCGGTAGAAGTCCTCGTTCGGCGTGCGGAACGGGGTGAGGCCGGCCACCTTCGAGGTCGGTGCCCCGCGGCACCGGGGCGGCCGGGCTCGTCGGGCCGGGCAGCCGTACCGCCGGCCGGCTCGCGGCCACGGTCTCGACCGGCGGTCACGAGCGGCCCACCGCGCCGGCCGCGATGCCCGCCGCGGCCGCCATCAGGCCGGTGGCCAGGAAGCGGCGCCGGCCTCGTCAGCGAGCTGGCCGGACGGGTCGCTCTCCGTCACCGGCCGCAGGACCAAGAGCAGCACGACCGAACCGCCACCGCACCCGCGACCGAAGGCACCGGGTCCAGCAACCGCGCGTCCGGACGCGTCGCGGCGGCGGTGGCCCCCACGAGCCCCAGGAGGCGACCCCGGCCAGCCCGACCAGCGGCCGGCGCACGGCGAGGGCACCGGTGACAAGGGCCAGCAGCACGAGGACGGCGAGGATCGAGCCGACGAGCACCGGCTTGTCGTTGGTGCCGAACGTGTCGATCGCGAAGTCCTTGAGCCACACCGGCGAAGCGTCGATCACCCTCCCGCCGACGGCGACCACCGGCGAGGCTTCCGGCCGGACCAGAGACGCGAGCAGCTCGGCGGCACCGAGCGCGACGACGGCGGCGACCAGCCCGGCGAGCGCGCCGAGGGCCGACGCGTACGAGCGCTCCGCTCGCGGTGGTCATGTCAGGACTTCGGCGCGGGACGGGCAGCGGATGGGCGACCGGTCGCCGTAAGGTCAACGCGTGGCACGGGTGGTCGTCGTGGGTGCGGGGATGGGCGGCCTGGCCGTCGCGGCGCGGCTGGCGACGGTCGGCCACTCGGTCGTCGTCTGCGAGCAGTCCTCCAGCGTGGGCGGCAAGGTCGGCATCCTTCTCCCGTGACGGGTTCACCTTCGACACCGGTCCGTCGCTGTTGACGCTACCCGCGGTCTACCGAGACCTGTTCGTCAAGACCGGCAAGCCGCTGGAGGACAGCGTCGACCTGGTCGAGGTCGACCCGGCCTTCCGCTACCGCTTCCCGGCCTCCAACGGCAACGAGCCGGTGTGGCTCGACGTGCCCAACGCCTCCCGGGCCCGCACCCGCGAGGCCATGGACGCCGCGCTCGGCGCCGGTGCCGCGGCCGACTGGGACCGCGTTCCTGGACCGGGCGCACGACATCTGGCAGGTCACCCGGGTGCCCTTCCTGGAGTCGCCGCTGGGCGGGCCCCGCGACCTCGTCCGGCTGGCCCGGCGCACGTCGCGACGTACGCACCGTCGCGCCGTGGCTGTCCCTGCGTGGGCTCGGCCGCCGGCACCTGCGCGACCCGCGGCTGCGGATGCTGCTGGACCGCTACGCGACCTACACCGGCTCCGACCCGCGCCGGGCACCCGCCGCGCTGGCCGTCGTGCCCTACGTCGAGCAGACGTTCGGCGCCTGGCACGTCGCGGGCGGCATCCGGCGGCTGGTCGAGGCGGTGCATGAGCAGGGCGCTGCTGCGGGGGGTGACGGTGCGCACCGACGCCGACGTGACGCGGGTCCTGGTCGAAGGCGGGCGGGCCGCCGGCGTCGAGCTGGCGGGCGGCGAGCGGGTGGCTGCTGACCTGGTGGTCTCCGACGCGGACGCGACACACCTCTACGGCGACCTGGTGACCGACCCGGCGGCCCGGCCCGCCCGCCGGCGGCTGCGCCGGGCCACCCCCTCGCTCTCCGGCTTCGTGCTGCTGATGGCTCTGCGTGGGCGCACGCCCTCGGCCGCCCACCACACGGTGCTGTTCCCGGACGACTACGACACGGAGTTCGACTCCGTCTTCGGCCGCGCGGCCTCGGCCGGTCGACGACCCGACGGTCTACGTGTGCTCCCCCGACGACCCCGCGATGCGCCCCGACGGGCACGAGGCGTGGTTCGTCCTGGTCAACGGGCCGCGGCACGGGTCGGGCCCGGGGTGCGTGGACTGGCGCGCTCCAGGACTGGCCGAGTCGTACGCCGGCAAGGTGCTCGACGTGCTCGCTGCCCGTGGGCTCGACGTGCGCGACCGGCTGCTCTGGCACGAGGTGCGCACGCCGGCCGACCTGGAGAGCGCGACCCGGTCCCCCGGCGGGGCGATCTACGGCACGTCGTCCAACGGCGCCCGGGCCGCGTTCCTGCGGCCGGCCAACCGGTCACCGGTGCCCGGCCTCTTCCTGGTCGGCGGGTCCGCGCACCCAGGCGGCGGGCTGCCGCTGGTCGGCATGTCGGCCGCCATCGTCGCCGACCTGGTCGGCCCGGCCTGAGCGTCGGGGGTCAGCCCTGCTTGCGGCCAGCCGCAAGGCTTCTCACCGACCTCGCGATGCGGCGCGCCCGCGTCTCCGCCGTCTTGGCTGCGTCGATCGCGAGGACGTGCCAGCGCTGCTGGCTGGGAGCTCGACGCAGTGCCTGCCGCCTTCGGCTCGCCGTCGAGCGCCCGCGAATCATCCTACCGACACGCCGCTCGCCTTGTACCTTCCGCTCCACCCGATCTTGTACGCCCGCCGCGGTCGGGCGGCCCGACGCCGCTCACCGGCTGAGTCAGGCCAGCCGTCGCCGCACGACGACCAGGAGCTGCACCAGCCCGACGACCCCGAGCCCCACCCACGCCGCCGCACCGAGGGTGGGCCAGGGGTCACCGAGCACCGCCGCCGACGCCAGGAACGCCGCCGTGACGATCACCCTGGTCGGCCGCTCCCAGACGGTGATGACCCCGACCTCGGACATCCCCGACGCGCCGGCCCGCGCGCGGGCGTACTCCTGCAGCACCATCAGCACCCCGCCGCCCACGCACAGCGCGGCCGGCGCGCCGGCCAGCCAGAGCGCAAGCAGGTAGAGCAGGTCGCTCACCCGGTCGGCCAGCGAGTCGAGAACGGTGCCCCACCGGGTGACCCGTCCCGTCAGCACCGCCACCGCGCCGTCGAGGTTGTCGACGAGCCCGGACAGCACGACGACCAGGGCCGCGCCGAGCAGCCACCAGCCGTCACCGGCGGCCGCGAGCCCGGCCGCTGCCCCGCTGACGGCCAGGCCGAGCAAGGTCACGGCGTCGGGCGGCACCCGGGTGCGCGCGAGCGGTCGCGCCACGACGTACGTCAGGGAGAGCCAGAGCCGGACCAGGGTGTTGGACCGCGGGTCGTAGCCGCCGTGCAGCGCCGCCCACCCGGCGAAGTAGGCGTCGCGCTCCACCGCGGTCAGTCGCGGTCGCGCAGGCCGAGCCGCTGGTAGATCTCGCGGGTCGCGGTCGAGGTGTTGAGGGTGATGAAGTGCAGCCCCGGGACGCCCTCGTCGAGCAGCCGCTGGCACAGCTCGGTCGCCGCCTCGACGCCCACCCGGCGCATCTCGTCCTTGTCGTCCTCGACCGCGTGCAGCCGCTCGGCCAGCTCGGGCGGGAAGGCCGCGTTGGACAGCTGCGCGAACCGCTCGATCTGGCTGACGTTGGTGGCGGGCATGATCCCCGGGATGATCGGCACCTCGCAGCCGGTCGCCGCGACCCGGTCGCGCAGCCGCAGGTAGTCCTCGGCGTAGAAGAACATCTGGGTGATCGCGTAGTCGGCACCCGCGCGGCACTTCTGCACGAAGTACTTCGTGTCGGTGTCCCAGTCGGTCGAGCGCGGGTGCCGCTCGGGGAAGGCAGCGACCCCGACGCAGAAGTCCCCGGACTCCTTGAGCAGCCGCACCAGGTCCTCGGCGTAGGCGACGCCGTCCGGGTGGCTCACCCACTCGGCCATCGGGTCGCCGGGCGGGTCCCCGCGCAGCGCCAGGACGTTGCGGACGCCGGCCGAGGCGTACTGCCCGATGATGTGGCGCAGCTCGGCCATCGAGTGGTCGACCGCGGTGAAGTGGCCGACCGGCATCAGCGTGGTGTCGCGGGCGATCCGGGCGGTCATGTCCACCGTGCGGTCCCGGGTCGAGCCACCGGCGCCGTAGGTCACCGACACGAAGGTCGGCTTGAGCGCCTCCAGCTGGCGCAGCACGGTCCAGAGCTTGCGCTCCCCGTCCTCGGTCTTCGGCGGGAAGAACTCGAAGGAGAACGACTGGCGGCCCTGCCCCAGCAGCTCGCTGAGCGCCGGGACCCGGCCGGGCATCACGCTGGCACGCGACCACGGGTCGCGCGCTCGGTGGGTCACTGGCTGCGGCACCCGACGAGGCTAACCTGCGCCGCGCGCTTGCGCATCCAGCCTGCCGGCCGGCGCCGGACCGGAGCGAGACCTGCCCGTAGGCTCCGACGGTGTGGTTCCTGCTCAGCACCCCGGTGGTCCGGCCGGTCACAGCCGTGACCCGCTCGACACCGAGGACCTGAGGGACCGCGTCCACAAGACGCTCGACGACTTCCTCGCCCGCCAGTCCGACGTGCTCGACGGGGTGAGCGATGACCTCGCCCCGCTGATGGACTCCGTCGGCGACCTGCTGCGCGGCGGGAAGCGGCTGCGGCCGGCGTTCTGCTACTGGGGCTGGCGCGGGGCGGGCGGCGAGGACACCCCCGAGATCGTCTCCGTCGCCGCGGCGCTCGAGCTGTTCCAGGCGGCGGCGCTGATCCACGACGACGTGATGGACGGCAGTGACACCCGCCGCGGGATGCCCGCCGTGCACCGCCGGTTCGCGGCACTGCACCGCGGCAACCGGTGGCTGGGCTCCTCGCAGGACTTCGGGGTCGCCGGGGCGATCCTGGCCGGGGACCTGTGCCTGTCGTGGTGCGACGAGATGTACGCCGGGTCGGGGCTGCCCGCGGAGCAGCTCGCGGCCGGCCGCGCGGTGTTCGACCTGATGCGCACCGAGCTGATGTGCGGCCAGTACCTCGACATGCTGGAGCAGGTCCTCGCGTCGACGTCGGTCGAGCGGGCCCGGCACGTCATCCTCTACAAGAGCGCCAAGTACACCGTGCAGCAGCCGTTGCTGCTGGGCGGCACCCTCGCGGGAGCGCCGGCCGGGCTCCTGACGACGTACGACCGCGTACGGCCGCGCGCTCGGTGAGGCCTTCCAGCTGCGCGACGACGTGCTCGGTGTCTTCGGCGACCCGGCTGCCACCGGGAAGCCGGCGGGCGACGACCTGCGCGAGGGGAAGCGGACGGTGCTCGTCGCGGTGACCCTCGAGCGGTGCTCGCCGGCGCAGGCCGCCCTGGTGCGGCGCAGCCTCGGTGACCCGCACCTCGACGTGGAGGGCGTCGCGCGGCTGCGCGAGGTGATGACCGACAGCGGTGCGCTCGACGTGGTGGAGGGGATGATCAGCGACCTGTCGGGGACGGCCCTCGCGTCGCTGGACGGGGTCGCGCCGCCCGCTCGGGAGGTGCTCGGGCAGCTGGTGGCCGCGGCCACCGCGCGCTCCCAGTGAGGCGGGTAACCGGGCCGACCGACCACGTGGTGGTCGTCGGCGCCGGACTGGGCGGGCTGTCGGCGGCTCTGCGGCTGGCGGGTGCCGGACGGTCGGTGACGGTGCTGGAGCGCGAGCCGGTCCCGGGCGGGCGGGCCGGTGTGCTGACCGACGGCGGCTACACCTTCGACACCGGGCCGACGGTGCTGACGATGCCGGACCTGATCGCCGACGCGCTGGACTGCGTAGGCGAGTCGATGGAGGACTGGCTGACGCTGGACCCGGTGGTCCCGCTCTACCGGGCGAAGTTCGCCGACGGGTCGTCGCTCGACGTGCACTCGTCGGTCGACGCGATGGCCGACGAGGTGGCGCGGGTGTGCGGGGTGCGCGAGGCGGACGGCTACCGGCGGTTCGTCGGCTTCGTGTCGGAGCTGTACCGGCTGCAGATGCGGGACTTCATCGACCGCAACATCGACTCGCCGCTGTCGCTGCTGCGGCCGTCGCTGGCCCGGCTGGCGGCGCTGGGCGGGTTCCGGCGGATGGCGCCGAAGGTGGGTTCGTACCTGCGCGACGAGCGGACCCAGCGGGTGTTCTCGTTCCAGGCGATGTACGCCGGCCTGTCGCCGTACGACGCCCTCGCGATCTACGCCGTGATCGGGTACATGGACTCGGTCGCCGGCGTGTACTTCCCCCGTGGCGGGATGCACGCCGTGCCGCGGGCGCTGGCCGGCGCGGCCGAGAAGCACGGCGTGGTGCTGCGCTACGGCGAGACGGTGACCCGGGTCGAGACGCGCGACTCCCGGGCGGTCGCGGTGCACACGGCGGGCGGGGACCGGGTCGAGTGCGACGCGGTGGTGCTGAACCCCGACCTTCCGGTGGCTCGGCGGCTGGTCGAGGCGCCGGTGCGGCGGCGGCTGCGGTACTCCCCGTCCTGCTTCCTGCTGCTGGCCGGGTCGTCGGCGACGTACCCGGGGAACGCGCACCACACGATCTCCTTCGGCCACGCCTGGCGGGAGGTCTTCGACGAGATCCTCGGCGGCCGGCTGATGAGCGACCCGTCGTTCCTCGTGACGTCGCCGACGGCCTCCGACCCGTCGCTGGCGCCGGCCGGCCGGTCGTCGCTACTCCGTGCTGTTCCCGACCCCGAACCTCGACGCGCCGATCGACTGGCGCTCGGAAGGGCCGCGCTACCTCGACCGGGTGGTGTCGACGCTGGAGTCGCGGGGATGGACCGGGTTCGGGGCGGGCATGGAGGTGGCGCACACGACGACGCCGCTGGACTGGGAGGCACGCGGGATGGAGCGCGGGACGCCGTTCGCGGCAGCGCACACCTTCGGCCAGACCGGGCCGTTCCGGCCGCGGAACACCTGGGGCGAGAACGTCGTGTTCGCCGGGTCGGGCACCCAGCCGGGGGTCGGCGTGCCGATGGTGCTGGTCTCCGGCCGGCTCGCCGCCGAGCGCATCCTCGGCCCGGACCCCACCTATCGCTCCCGCGCCTGGCTGTGACGCTGAGTGCGTCGAGCCCGCTTGATCGCTCCCAGGCCACACAGCGCGCGACGGCCCACCGCCGTTCCCACGCCCGCGCGCATGAACTGCGTCGCGCCTCGATGGGTCACCTCGGCACTGTGGGGGCGGTGGCGATCATCGCGGCCCCGGCCATGCACCTGCCGGATGTCCGTCACGACGTCGTCCGGCGTCGTGGACGATGTCCTCGTAGCTGAACCGCAGCAGCGCGTATCCGGCGGCAGCCAGCGCGTTGGTCCGTCGCCGGTCCGTCTCGGTAGTGCGCCGCGGTCCGGTGGTAGCTCGAACCCGTCCGCCTCGACGACCAGCCAGCCGTCGAGCACCAGGTCGACGCGGCCGACCCCCGGGATCCACACCTGCGGTTCGACGTCGGCCAGGCCCGCCGCGCAGCGAGCCGCAGGCACGACTCGATCAGCGACTCCGCCCGCGCGTCGGCCAGAGCTCGCCAGCCGTCGCACCGCGCCGCGCCCCTGCCCCGCGCGCTCCGCCGACCGTCCGCAGGCCGACCTCGTCCAGCCCGGCCCGCAGCGCCGCGTCGCAGATCACGACCGCCTCCCGCAGCGGACAGCTCGCGAGCGCAGTCGATCACCGTACGGAGCAGGAGGTCGAGACCGCCGTCCGTCTCGTCCCAGGCGTCAGGTCCCTCCGGTGCACCGCTGCACCCCGGCCGCCCGAGCGTGGCTCCATTTTCGCGGCACGGCGACGTGCGGGCCACCGGCGACGAGCACCGGGAGACCCAGCGCCACCGGCGGCGACGTGCACGCACAGGCAGCCGCTCCGCAGCCGGACGGCGAGCGGCAGCCCGGCGTCCGCACTCGCGCAGCGCGTAGGCGCCCCGCCGCAGTCGGACCATCCGTCGCGCGACCGCCGCCCACAGCCGCGTACCAAGTCACGCCCGGCCGCCCGGAGCTGCCGCCACGAGCGGCGCCGCCGAGCTGCTCCAGGGCGCGACGGGCATCCACGAGCCGACCGTTGCGGTCCGGCCCGCCGACACCAGCGGTCGCGAACCGATCTGTGGACAGCCCGCGGCCACACGTGGACCCCGCTAGTCGCCACCCAGCCACACATTCGGGGCTCGTTGTCGCCGCGCCGGTCGGCCGCCACGGGCGCCTCACCGGCCGCGCATTGTGGGGCCGGGGCGATCACTCAGCAGGCCGGCGGCTCTGCGCCGCTGATGGGCGGGGCCGTCGGGTGAGCGGGCGGGAGCTGGACGCGGCAGGGATCACCGAGCCGTCCCTGCGCGCGGCATACGAGCAGTGCCGGCGGCTCAACATGACCCATGGCCGGACCTACTACCTGTCGACGCTGCTGCTGCCGCCGGCCAAGCGCCCGCACGTCCACGCGCTGTACGCCCTGGCCCGCTACGCCGACGAGCTGGTCGACGACCTGGACAGCCCGGACGTCGACGAGCTCGTCGCGTTCAGCGACCGGTTCCTGCACGACCTCCGAGCCGGAGACAGCGACCACCCGGTCAGCCGGGCCGCGATCCACACCACCCGCACCTGGCACATCCCCGGTCGACACTTCGAGGCGTTCCTCGACTCGATGCGGATGGACATCAGCGTCACCGGCTACGCCACCTACGCCGACCTCGAGCACTACATGTACGGCTCGGCCGCCGTCATCGGGCTGCAGATGGTGCCGATCCTGGAACCCCTCCCCGGCGCCGGCGCCGAGGCGGCTGCGCGCGCACGCACCCTCGGCGAGGCGTTCCAGCTGTCCAACTTCCTGCGCGACGTCGCCGAGGACCTGCGCCGCGGCCGGGTCTACCTCCCGCAGGAGGACCTCGACCGGTTCGGCGTCAGCCGCGCGGACCTGGCACCCGGCCCCACGCCGCCGCACGTCGCGGACCTGCTCCGCTTCGAGATCGCCAGGACCAGACGCCTGTACGCCGCCGCCCGACCCGGCATCGACCTCCTGCACCCGACCAGCAGGGACTGCCTGCGGACCGCCTTCACGCTCTACTCCGGCATCCTCGACGCGATCGAGCAGGCCGACTACCAGCGTGCTCGACCGGCGCGTGGCCGTCCCGCTCCCCCGGCGGCTGCGCGGTCGCGGTGCCCGCGCTGGTCAGGGCGCGCAACGCGCGGAGTGCGACAGTCGGAATCGCGCGGTCGGCCTGAGCGACAAGCGCCGCCCCCAGAACACCCACCACGCGGTCGTCTGCACCACCAGCGAGAAGCCGAACAGCAGGTCCTCGACCGGCGCGAAGACCAGCCGCCAGCCGAGGATCGCCGAGTCGGCGTAGGTCACGATGTCGCGGCCGGTCAGCCAGCCGTTCGTCAGCAGCTGGAAGACCACGACGATGGCGTAGGACGACCCAGAACACCCGCCGGGTCACCACCCGGGTCCGCAGCACCACCAGGTCGAGCAGCAACGGCCACCGCCACACCCACCAGCGCCAGCCCGGTGTAGCTCACTCGTCACCCGCCGGCCAGCCCCGCACCTTGCGGACCGCCTCGAACGACAGCAGCGCGCAGGTCGGCACGACGAGGAAGAACAGCAGCTCCTCGACCGGCACGTCACCCGGCAACAACACCCCGGTCGTCTGCGACTCGTCGAAGTCCCAGTGCCCGGCTGCGACGGCGTACAGGTCCCAGACCAGGAACACCGCCACGACGGGCAGCAGGGTCAGCAGCAGCCGGCGCCACTGGCGGTAGACCCGCACCCCGAGCCATACCTCGAGCGGCAGCGTGCCGAGCAGGCAGAACGCCAGCATCGCGACGTACGCCAGGTGGCGCACTCAGAACCCGAGCGCCTGCGCGCGCCGCTTGACCTCGGTGCCGCGGTTCTCGACCAGCGCCTGCACCGGCGAGCCGGGCAGGTCGTCGTCGGTGTAGAGCCAGCGCAGTGCCTCGTCGTCGGCGTAGCGCGCGTCCTTGAGCAGCGTCAGCACCCCCGGCAACCCCTTGAGGATCCGTGCCGTCCTGCACGAAGTCGGCCGGCACCATCAGCGCGTTGTTCTCGCCGCGGCGCACGGCGATCAGCTGCCGGTCGTTGACCAGCTGGCGGATGCGGTTCGGCACCGACGCCGAGCAGGTCCGCCGCCTCGGGCAGCGTCAGCCACGCGGGCACCAGCAGCTCGTAGGCGTCGGCGTGGATCTGGTCGGCCTCGGATCGTTGCTCGCTCACCCGGGCCAGCCTGCCATGCGCGACAGGGCGCCACCGTTAGGGTCCGTCGGCATGGACGCCATGGGTGACCGCGCGACGAGGCCGACGACGCCTGGGACGACGAGCTGCGGCACGCGGCGGGCCGGTCGGCCTGGACGCCGGAGGCGCAAGCGTTCACGGCCTGCCGGCCTGGTGCTGTTCGTCGCTTCTTCTCGCCAGGGGCTCTTTCAGTTACCTCGGCTGCCACTTCGTCTGCGACGGCCGACCGGTCGCCGGGCTGGCAGTGCAGTCACCTCACGCCGGACCTGGCGGGGTGCTGGCCGCGGTCGGCGGCGTTCGTCGGCTGGCGCGCCGCGGCGCCGGACGTGGGCACCGGCACTGCGGGCGGCTCTCGGTCGCGTCCGTCGTCGTCGGCGCCCTCGTCATGCGCGACTGGCCGTCGCCGCGGGCATCGCTCGCCGCGTTCGTCAACGACAGCCAGGCGGCCTCTAGCCGCCGCGGCCTTCACGGCGACCGTCGGGTCGGCCAGCAGACCGGCGTCGACGACCGCGTCGCGCTCCATCAGCCGCCGCGCCTGCACCAGGTCGCGCGGCCGGTCCACCGTCAGCGCCGCGACCAGCCGGTCACCGGCCAGCCAGAAGGCCGCCCAGCGCTCACCGTCCTCGCGCCACACCACGCGGTCACCGGCCGGGTGGTGCCCCGCGTACTGCACCATCCGCCCCCACTGCTCGGACCAGAAGTACGGCACCGGGTCCCACACCTCGTCGCCCCCGAGCGCGTTGGCCGCGGCCACCGTCGGCCCGCGCAGGGCGTTGTCCCAGTGCTCGACGTGCATGCGTACGTCGTAACGCCGCGACGGCCAGGCAGCACAGTCGCCGACCGCGAGCACGACGGCACCGACGTCCGCAGCCCGCGGTCCACCGCCACGGCACCGCCGGCCGTCAGGTCCACTCCCGCGAGCCACGCCCACCGGCCGGGCACCGACTCCCAGCAGCACCGACGTCGGCGGTCACCCGGTCGCCGCCGACCAGGTGCACTGCGTCCGGCTCCACCGCGTCGACCAGCGCGCCCAGCCGCAGGTCGACCCCCGACCACCACGGCAGCATCCGCGTGCCGGCCTCTGCCGGCAGCGCCCCGGCGAGCGGCGTCGCCAGTCCCTCCACCACCGTCACCTGCGCGCCGGCCGCGACCGCGGCCGTCGCGACCTCGGCGCCGATCCATCCCGGCGCCGACGATCACCAGCCGCACGCCGGGGCGCAACGCCTCGCGCAGCCGCATCGAGTCGGCGTGCGTGCCGCAGGGTCATTGCCGAGTCGGCCCCCGGCAGCCGCCGGGGCTCGGCGCCGGTGGCCAGCACCAGCGCGTCGAACCCCAGCTCGCCGTCGTCGGTCGTCACGGCGCCCGCACGGACGGAGTGCGCGCGGGTCGAGAGCCGGGCGTCGACGCCGAGCTCGCCCCAGTCGGCGTCCAGGGTCGAGTCGTCGGCGGCGCCCATCAGCACCTGCTTGGACAGCGGCGGCCGGTCGTACGGCGGCACCCCTCGGCCCCCAGGAGGGTCAGCTGTCCCGCGTACCCCTGCGCGCGCAGCGCCACGACCGTCTGCAGCCCGGCGAGCCCGGCGCCCGCGACGACGATCCGCTCGACCACGCGGTCAGCCTCTCAGCCTGTGTTCGCGGACCGGCCACGTGTCCGTTCCGGGCACGTCACCGCGCCGGGTCCAGCGCCACCGTCCGGACAGGATCGTCCTCAGGCCACACAGTGCCGGCGCTGAGATGTGCCCGTCCCAGGTGCGTCCGCCGGCCGACCACCCGACAGCGCCACGTCCGGCTTCCACTGTGGGGCCGGGGAACGATCAGCCGGCCACATCGGCAGCAGGGGCGCGACGGCGCAGGCTGAATGACACCGGTGTAGTACCACGATGGGGTAACAAATGCCCCACAGGTCCACCAGTCACACCAGTCACGGCAGTATCAGCAGCCGCGCGTCCGCTCCTACCCAGGACGTCCCACCGACCCCGACGCAGAAGGACCTCCCGGCGATGACCCTTCCCCCTCGCCCGTCCGACCGTCCGTCCGACCGCCCGACCGCTCCACCCGCACCTCGCCGCACCTCCCGCGGCCGCCGGCTGGCCCGGCTGGCGAGGTGATCGGCACGCCGCTGCTGGTGGCCGGCCTGGTCACCGCCGGCTCGCCCGGCTGGGGCCTCTACACCATCCGCCAGCGGCGACACGCTCAGCGACATCGCGGCGAGGTACGACACCACGGTCGCCCGGCTGGTGCAGGTCAACCGGCTGCCCGGCAACGGCAACCTGATCTTCGCCGGCAGCACGCTCAAGGTCCCCGGCGCCGGCGGGTCGGCCAGCAGCGGCGGCGGACGCTCCCACCTGGTGGTCGTCGGGGACACGCTGTCCGAGATCGCCACCCGGTACGGCGTCTCGCAGACGGCGCTGGCCCGCGCCAACGGGATCGGCGCCTCCAACGTGGTCATGCTCGGCGCCACGCTGCGCATCCCCGGCGCGGCGGCTCGACCAGTGGCGGCTCCAGCAGCTCCTCCAGCGCGAACACGTTCGCCGGCCGTACGTACGCCAGCTCGGTCGTCAACGCCGCCTCGGCGAACCGCAACCGGCTGGCCCGGCGCAGCGTGCCGTCCCGCGAGGGGATGCGCGACATCATCGCCGCGACCGCCCGGGCCAACGGCGTGAACCCGGCACTGGCCCTGGCCGTGAGCTACCAGGAGTCCGGCTGGAACCAGCGGGCGGTCTCGGTCGCCAACGCGGTCGGCGCGATGCAGGTGATCCCCACCACGACGGACTGGATCTCCGGGGTCGTCGGGCGCCGGCTGGACCCGCTGTCCCCGCGGGACAACGCCACGACCGGCGTGGTCCTGCTCAAGATCCTCACCCAGTCGGCGAGCAGCGACCGGCAGGCCGTGGCGGGCTACTACCAGGGGCTCCGATCGGTGCGGGAACGCGGCATGTACCCCGACACCAAGCGGTATGTGGCGAACGTCATGGCGCTCAAAGCACGCCTAGGGTGAGCGGGCGCCGCGCGTCCGAGTCGGGTCCTGGCACATTTCACCCGTAGAATCCCCGCGTGGACACGACCGTCAAGGACCTACTCGTCGGGCGCGTGCTCGACGGGCGGTACCGCGTCGGGTCCCGCCTGGCGCGTGGCGGCATGGCCACGGTGTACGAGGCGCACGACAGCCGGCTGGACCGGGTCATCGCCCTGAAGGTGATGCACCCGAGCCTGGCCGACGACGAGGAGTTCGTCTCGCGGTTCATCCGGGAGGCCCACTCCGCGGCCAGGCTGTCCCACCCCAACGTGGTCGCGGTCTACGACCAGGGCGCCGACCAGGGGCACGTCTTCCTCGCGATGGAGCTCGTCCGCGGCCGGACCCTGCGCGACCTGATCCGCGAGAGCGGCCACCTGAGCCCCCGGCAGGCCCTCGAGGTGCTCGAGCCGGTGCTCGCGGCCCTCGGCGCCGCCCACCAGGCCGGCATCGTGCACCGCGACGTCAAGCCGGAGAACGTCCTGATCTCCGACGACAACCGGATCAAGGTCGCCGACTTCGGGCTGGCCCGCGCGGTGAGCGGCAACAACAGCCATACCACCGCTAGCGGCATCCTGATGGGCACCGTCGCCTACCTCTCCCCCGAGCAGGTGGAGAAGGGCCACGCCGACCCGCGCTCCGACGTCTACGCCGCCGGCATCCTGCTCTACGAGATGCTGACCGGGCTCAAGCCCTACGACGGCGAGACGGCCATCCAGGTGGCCTACCGGCACGTGCACGACGACGTCCCGGCGCCCTCGACGCTCGTGCCGAACCTGCCGGCCGAGCTCGACGCGCTGGTGGCACGTGCCACCAACCGCGACCCCGACAAGCGGCCCGACGACGCGCGACGGATGCTCGCCGAGACGACGGCCGCGCGACGTCTGCTCTCCGAGGGCGAGCTCGACAGCCTGGGTCCTGCACTGTCCGCGATCCCGACGAGCTCGGACAAGACGCTCGTGGTCGACCTGCGCAACCAAGGGCCTCCGACGGGCGCCCGCCGCGGTGACACCGGCCCGCTCGGCGCGTCCGGCGGGCCCTCGACCGGCCCGCGCCTCCGTCGCAGCAAGGGGCCGATCGCGCTGCTGCTCATCCTGCTGCTGACGCTCGGGCTCTCCGGGTTCGCCTGGTTCTACGCCGCGGTGCTGTCCAAGACCACCACACCAAGCCTGCTGAAGCTCACCCAGTCCCAGGCGGCGGCGAAGGCCGAGCGGGCCGGTCTCGACACCAAGCTCGGCAAACCCGCCTACAGCGAGACCATCCCCGCCGGCCTGGTCCTCGACACCGACCCCAAGCCCCGCGCCAGCATCGACAAGGACGGCACGATCTCGCTGATCCTGTCTCGCGGCCCGGAGCGCTACGCGGTGCCGGACGTCCTCGGCGAGCCGGAGGAGCAGGCCCGCCAGATGCTCGACGAGCACTTCACGATCGCCGGTTCAGAGCGCCGCTACAGCGACACCATCGAGCGCGGTTCGGTCATCTCGGTGGACCCCAAGGTCGGCATCCGGCTCAAGCCGGACACCGCAGTCACGCTCGTCATCAGCAACGGCATCAAGCCGGTCGCGGTCCCCGACGTCGTCGAGATGCCCGTCGACGCCGCGCGGGCGGAGATCGCCGACGCCAAGCTGCGCAGCGAGGTGGTCGAGCGGTTCGACGAGACCGTGCCGGCCGGCATCGTCATGAACCAGGACCCCAAGGGCGGCCTGGCCGACAAGAACTCCGTGGTCAGGCTCGTCGTGTCCAAGGGACCGCCGCTGGTCGAGGTCCCCGGAGTGGTGGGCAAGCCGGTCGCGGAGGCCCAGGCGAACCTCACCGAGGCGGGCTTCCAGGTCAGCGTCTCCCAGCTGCCCGGCGGCCCCGGCATGGTCCTCCGCCAGGACCCCGGCGGCGGCGACAAGGCGCCCAAGGGCAGTGTCGTCACGCTGTACGTCTTCTAGCGACCGCCCGGCAACGCCTGGCGGCCCGGGGAACGCTGGCGGCGCGGTCCTGACTGCCGAGACGTCGACGGCCCGACGGCCCCTGCCCTACTAGGCTCCCCGTCGTGGTGGTCGTGATGCAGCCGGGCGCGTCGGCGGAGGACATCGACGCGGTGGTGGCCCGGGTGACCGAGGCCGGCGGCGAGGCATTCGTGAGCCGCGGCGTGAGCCGCACCATCATCGGCCTGGTCGGCGACGTCGAGACGTTCAGCGGGCTCAACCTGCGGGCCATGGCCGGCGTCGCGCAGGTGATGCGGGTCTCGGCGCCCTACAAGCTGGTCAGCCGCATCCACCACCCGCAGATGTCCACGATCTACGTGGGTGGCGTGCCGATCGGCCCCGACACGTTCACCCTGATCGCCGGCCCGTGCGCGGTCGAGACGGCGCAGCAGACCCTCGAGGCCGCCGAGATGGCGAAGGCGGCCGGGGCGACGCTGCTGCGCGGTGGTGCCTACAAGCCCAGGACCTCGCCGTACGCGTTCCAGGGGCTCGGCGAGACGGGACTGAAGATCCTTGCCGACGTACGCGAGGCGACCGGACTGCCCGTCGTCACCGAGGTGGTCGACGCGCACGACGTCGACCTGGTCTCGTCCTACGCCGACATGCTGCAGGTCGGCACCCGCAACATGCAGAACTTCGGGCTGCTGCAGGCCGTCGGCCAGTCCGGCAAGCCGGTGATGCTCAAGCGCGGGATGCAGGCGACCATCGAGGAGTGGCTGATGGCCGCGGAGTACATCGCGCAGCGCGGCAACCTCGACATCGTCCTGTGCGAGCGCGGCATCCGGACCTTCGAGAAGTCGACCCGCAACACCCTCGACGTCAGTGCGGTGCCGGTGTCGCACGACCTCTCGCACCTGCCGGTGATCGTCGACCCGTCGCACTCCGGCGGCCGTCGCGACCTGGTTGTGCCGCTGTCCCGCGCGGCCATCGCGGTCGGCGCGGACGGCATCATCGTCGACGTCCACCCGCACCCCGAGCAGGCGCTGTGCGACGGGCCGCAGGCGCTGGTCGACGACGACCTGCGGGCGCTGGCCGCAGCCGTCCGCCAGCTGCCGCCGCTGATGGGCCGGCGGCCGGCGGCGATGGGCGCCGTCTCGCAGGCCTGACGATGGTCGGCAAGGCCACGAAGGTCAGCCGCACGCAGGTGCTGGGCCTACGGGTCCGGGCCCAGCAGCTCGACCGCGAGTCCGGCGACCTCGCCGCGACCGGCGTGCTCGACCTCGGCGTCCAGGACACCGGACCGGACGGCAGCCGCTGGGCGCTCGCCATCCGCGGTGTGGACGTGGGAGCGGTCCCCGACGACGACCTGGTCCTGCTCTGGACGCTGCGCGGTGCACCGCACGCCTACCGCAGGGCCGACCTGCCCTCGGTGGCGGCCGCGGTCGAGCCGTTCTCCGACGCCGACGCCGGCAAGCGCATCTTCGACGCGAGCAAGCCGCTGAAGGCGGCGGGCATCGGCAACCTGGAGGCGCTCGACGCGGTGGCGACGGCGATGCGGTCGGTCGTCACCCGGCCGACCGTCAAGGGCGACGTCTCCGGCCGGCTGACGGCGCTGATGCCGGACCCCTACCTGCGCGAGTGCCGGCCGTGCGCCACGACGCACCTCTACGAGATGCCGTTCCGCCTCGCGGCCCTGCGCGCCGGCCTCGAGCTGCAGCCCGGCACGTCGCCTCCCGTGCTGCAGCGCATCCCCGGCTTCAAGCGCGCGGCCAGGGCCAAGCCGCAGCACGACGTCGTGCGGGCCTACCTGAGGCTGTTCGGCCCGTCCACGCCCAAGCTGGTCGCCGGGTTCGTCGACGCACCCGTCACCGACGTGCGGGCGCACTGGCCGGAGGACGTCGTCGAGGTGACGGTCGAGGGCGAGAAGCGGTCGCTGCTGGAGAGCGACGTCGGCGCGCTCGATGCGCCGCCGAAGGTCACCCGGCTGCTCGGGCCCTACGACCTCTACCTGCAGGGCAAGGACCGCGCGCTCCTGGTGGACGAGCCGACCCGCGCGAAGGCACTGTGGCCGGTCCTCGGCCGCCCCGGCGCGGTGCTGTCCGACGGGGAGCTCGCCGGCATGTGGCGGCCGAGGGCGAGCGGCCGCAAGCTCCGCCTCGAGGTGACCCTGTGGTCCTCGAAGCGGAGCCTGCGGTCGGCGGTGGAGCACCAGGCCGAGCGCCTGGCCGCGTACCGCGGTGCCCAGCTGGCCGCGGTCGAGCTCACCGGCTGACCCGGCGGCTACTCGCCGAAGCCCCAGTTGGGGTGGTTGTGCCAGTAGACGAGCGTCCGGACGTACGCCTCCGACTGCGAGTACGGCTCGGACGACTCAGCCCGCGCCTGCAGGAAGTTGACGTACTCGTCCTGCTCGGTGCTGGGCTCGGCCGCTGCGGCGACGCCGCCAGTCGTGGCCGTGGCCGCGACGATGGCCGCGACTGCGGCGAGACGGGTCAGCCGCACGGTGTTGATGCATCCCATGGTGTGCCTCCTGGATTCTGGTCGCCGGCGACCTGCCGGCCCTGGCAGCGTCGGCGGCGCCGGTACCGGTCCGGTGGTCCGCGCGGTATCAGCCCGGTATCGGCGTCGTTGACGCGGTACCCAGCGCCCGAGCACAGTCAGGATCGTGGCGCTCTCGCTGCTCGGCCCGCTGCAGGTGGACGGCGACGGCCGGCTCTCACCGCGCGACCGCGTGGTCCTGTCGGCCCTCGCGGTCCACTCCGGCGACGTCCTGTCCTGCCGAGCGGCTCGCCGACGCGCTGTGGGGCGAGGCACCCCCCGCGTCCTGGGCCAAGGTCGTCCAGGGGTCGATCCTGCGGCTGCGGCGGTCCCTCGGGCACGACGCGGTCGAGACCACCAGCGGTGGCTACCGGCTGGCTGCTCGGCGACGACGAGATCGACATCCGGCTCTTCGAGCGGCTGGTCGCGCGCGGCCGGGCGCTGGCCACCGCCGGCGAGCACCAGCCGGGCCGGTGTCGCCGTTCACGCCAGGCCCTCGACCTCTGGCGCGGGTCGAGCCGCTCACCGACCTCGAGCACTGGCCGGACGGGCGTGCCGAGGCGATCCGGCTCGAGGAGCTGCGCCGCAGGCGACGGAGGAAGCGCTGCTCGGACGCCCGCCTCGCCGCAGGTGTCGACGTCGTCGCGGACGCCGTCGGCACTCCGTGCGCGCCGGGCCGCTGCAGCGAGCACCGGTGGTGGCGTGCTCGCCGTGGCCCTCTACCGCGTCGGGTCGCCAGTCCGAGGCGCTCGAGGCCGATCCGCCAGGCCCGGCGCACGCTGCAGGAGGACCTGGGCCTCGACCCGGGCCAGGACCTGATCGAGCTCGAGCAGGCGATCCTCCAGCACGCGCCCGCACCTCGCACGCGCTCCCCGGCCGAAGCCGGTCGCGGAGCACGCGCGTCTGCCCGTGGAAGGGCCTGCTCGTCTACGACCGCGCCGACTCGACTGGTTCTTCGGCCGCGACGACGAGGTGACGCGTGTGCCTTCGCGCGCTGCGTGACTCGCCCGCTGCTGCGTCGTCGCCGGCCCGTCGGGGTGCGGCAAGTCCTCGATCGTCCGCGCCGGGGCTGATCCCCGCCCTCGTCCGGCCGGCGACGCCGTGACCCTCCTGACACCGGGCACCGACCCCGCGCCGGTGCCCTGGTCTGCTGCCCTCTCGTCGTCGTCGCGCGCCGACGCAGGTCGTCGTCGTCGACCAGCTCGAGGAGCTCTTCACGGCCGGGCACCCCGTCGGCAGTCGTCAACGCCTTCCTCGACCAGCTGGTCGAGCTGGCCCACTCGGCGCGGCCGCGTCGTCGTCGTCGTCCGGGCGGACCAGGTCGGCGGGCTGTCCTCCTCGCCCGGCCATGGCGCGGCTGGTCGGAGCGCGGGCTGCACCTCGTGACGCCGATGACCGAGGCCGGCCCTGCGCGCACGCCATCGAGGGTCCCGCGCGCCCAGGCAGGGCTGCGGCTCGAGCCCGGGCTGGTCGAGCTCCTGGTGCGCGAGATCCAGGACGAGCCCGGGCGCGCTGCCGCTGCTGTCCCACGCGCTGGCCGAGACCTGGGTACGCCGTGAGGCCGGCGTCCTGACCGTCGACGGCTACCGGGCCACCGGCGGCATCCACGGCGCGGTCGCCCAGTCGGCCGAGCAGATGTGGGAGTCGCTGGCCGCCGGACCAGCAGGCCGACGGTGCGCGACGCTGTGGCTGCGGCTGGTCGCTACCCTCCCCGGACGGCGAGCCGGCCGCGGTGCGGCTCGCCCCTCTCGGTCGCCGCGCCCGACGCCCGACCGGGCGCGCGTCGTCGACCTCCTCGTCCGCTGCCGGCTGGTCACGACCGACGACCGGATCGGTGGCGGTCGCCCACGAGGCGGTGATCCGCGCCTGGCCGCGGCTGCGGTCCTGGCTGGACGAGGACGCTGGCGGGCACTGCTGACCCTGCGCCACCTCAGCGTCGCGGCGGAGGACTGGGACGGGCGGGCGGCCGGCCGGACAGCGAGCTGTACCGCGGGTCGCGGCTCGACGGCGCCCTGGCCTGGCGGGAGCAGAGCACGCCGACGCTCACGCCGGTCGAGGACGCATTCCTGGACGCCGCCGCCGGCCCGGGCCCGCGCCGAGCAGGAGGCAGCTGCGGCCCGTGGCACGGCACCGGCGTGGCCACCAACCGGCGCCTTCGCCTCGACCGCTGGCGGCCACCGCGCTCGGCTGGTCCTCGCCCTGGTCGCCAGCTCGATCGCCGTCCAGCGCAGCCGGGACGCCTCCCGGACCGCGCGGGACGCACTGGTCGACTCGCTGACCGCGGAGAGCGTCGCCCTGCGCGCAACACAGCGCGACCTCGCGGCCTTGCTCGCAGTGGAAGCACACCGGCTGCGCCCCGACGCCCGCACCCGCAGCGCGCTGCTCGGCGTCTTCACCTCCATGCCCGGCTTCCTCGGCTACCTGACCGTCGGCCGGTGCCGGCGACCCGGGGCCGCCGCTCGAGTCCGGACAGCTGCTGGCCGACGGCACGCGGCTGCTCGGCGTCGGCGCCGACGGCATCATCCGCGACATCGACCTGGGCAGCGGAGCGGTCACCGGGACGTGTTCCCCGGCCCCCACCGGCGAGCCGTCGCGACGCGCTGGTCGCCGTGAGTCGGGACGAGAAGACGGTGGCCGAGGTGTCGTGGGAGGGCGGCGAGGACGGTTCGGCCGAGCAGTCGACGCTCGGTGTCTACGACGTCGCCACCCGGGAGCGGCGGGTCCCCGACGTGCGGCTGCCTTTCGCGGCCGGGGCCGTCGCCGTCAGCCCGGACGGCCGGTACGTCGCCGTGTCCGGCGTACGACGACGGTCGAGTGCTTCGTCTACGACACCGCAGGTCGCGACGCGGTTGCCGGAGCTGGCGACGGTCGACATGACCGCGCAAGGCGTCGTCGCGCTCCCCCCGGTCGGCCCGGCGGCGCGCGCTCGACGCAGCTGCGCGACTTCGCGGAGGGACGGATCCAGCGAGCCCACTCTGGCTACAGCGACCCGCGGCTCGAGGACCCCCGGCTCAGACCCACTCGGCGAGCGCCAACACCGGCGAGGACCGCTTCACGCGCGGCGCTCGACCTTCCAGGACCGACGGCCTGCTGGTCGTCGGCTCGGAGGTCGACATCGTGCGGATCGTCGACCCGCGCAGCGGTCGCGAGCTGCACCGCATGACCGGTGCCCCGTGGCTTACCAGCAACCGCGACGGCCGCGCTGTCCTCGGACGGTGTCGGTCCTCGTCACGGCGGGCAGTCGTGGCGTGGTCGGCTGGGACCTGGAGCGCCACCGCCTCCGCTGGGTCGCCGACATCGGCGGCGACAACTGCTCCACCTTCGTCATCGAACCGAGGACGACAGAGCGCCCTGTGCGGCGGCCGGTTCTCGCGCGTCGTCTCGCTGGACCTCGACACCGGCCGACAGTCGCCGTCCTGACGGGACATGCAGCACGGGGAGATCTCGGCGTTGCTGCTCACCGCCGACGGTGCACGCTCGTCCAGCTCGAGCCGTGACCAGAACCTGGTCGCGCGCTGGCGCCTCGACGGGCTCGGACCCATCACCAGCAGCGTGGACAGCGAGGCGACCCCGACGGCGTACAACGCCGACGGCACCCTGCTGCTCACCAGCGGGTCCCCGCGATGCGCATCCGTCGACAGTTTGCAGCCGCTGGCTGAGAGCTGACCGCGATCTCGGCGGACATCGGGCGAGGTGGCCTGGCGGGGCGGTGACGTACGTCCGGGCATGACGTGGACCGACCGACCCGCACCGACTGGTCCGCTGGACCTGGCGGATCGGCCGCGGTGCGGTCATCGACATCCGTGACGGCCGCGTCGGTGCGCGACCTCGACGGCGATCCTCTACGGCTTCCCGCCGGACGGTACGTCGCTGCCACCGGGCGGGCACCACCTGCTGGGCTGGGTCCTCGGAGTTACGACCGGAACGAGTCGGCCTGGGCCGTCTGGGACCTGCGCACGGGCGAGCAGGTCCTGCTGCGCACCCTGCCGGTCCCGGACGGCCCAGCGGCTCACTGACGCGGGACGGCCGGCTCGTCGTCCTGGTCCAGGACGAGAGCGACCTCGCGGCGTACGACATATCCCTGGGGCGCCGACGCGGTCGTCGACGGACCACGGGTGCGCCAGACCGGACGTCGTCGCTGCGGCCGTCTCCCCGAACGGACTTGTCGCGGCCTCCCGCGTCGGACGGCCGCCTCGGCTTCCACCGGGCCCGGACGCTGGAAGCCCGGTGGGGCCGCCGTTCGCCACAGACGCCCGGTCAGGTCGCGCAGCTCGCGTTCAGCCGGGACGGCGGGCCTCCTCGCCGCCCGCAACACCACCGGCGAGGTGCGGCTGTTCGACGCCCGATGCCAGGACGCAGCTTGGCGAGCCGATCGAGCTCGGGCTGGACCGGACGCGCAGCGTCGCGCTGCGGCCCGACGGTCGGGCGCTCGCGGTCCGGACCGACGACGGGATGCGGATGTGGGACCTGCGACCCGAACGCTGGGCCCGCGCCGTGTGCACGTTGGTCGGGCGCAGCCTGACGCGGGAGGAGTGGGCGACGTACCTGGCGTCGGTCGGTGCCTACCGGTCCACCTGCCGCTAGCTCAACGCCCGCACCAGCGCCTCGCCGGCGCGCGTCATCTCGTCGTCGCCGACCCCGAGGTGGGTGACGAGGCGCAGGTGGGTCGGGTCGAGCAGGCTCAGCAGCACGCCCTCGTCCCGGCACCGCGCGACGACATCCGGCGCGTCCGCCGTCTCGATGACCACGATGTTGGTCTCGACGGCCGCCGGGTCCAGGGCGTCGGGCACCTTCCCGGCCACCACCTCGGCGAGCGCCCGAGCGCGACGGTGGTCGTCCGCCAGCCGGTCCAGGTGGTGGTCCAGCGCGTGCAGGCCGGCAGCGGCCAGGATGCCGACCTGGCGCATCCCGCCGCCGAGCCGCTTGCGCCAGATGCGGGCCTGCGCCACCCGGTCCGCGCTGGCGGCGAGCAGCGACCCGACCGGCGCGCCGAGCCCCTTCGACAGGCAGACGCTCACGGTCTCGAACAGCCCGCCGTACGTCGCCAACGGCACCCCCGTCGCGACGTGGGCGTTCCACAGCCTGGCGCCGTCGAGGTGCAACGCCACGCCGACCGGCTGGGTCAGCTCGCGCAGCCGCTGCAGCTCGGCCAGCGGGAGGACGGTGCCGCCGCCGAAGTTGTGCGTGTTCTCCACCGCGACCGCCGCCGTCGAGACGAAGTACGGCCCGGCGCCGGGGCGATCATCGCCGGCCACCCGCCCGGCGTCGAGCCGGCCGCGAGGTGCGGACCAGGTGCGGGTCGTGACCCCTGCCGAGCGCGGCGCCGCGCCGAGCTCGGCGCGCACGACGTGGGCGTCGTCGCTGCAGAGCAGCTCCTGGCCCGGCGCGACCAGGGCCCGGATGCCGAGCTGGTTGGCCATCGAGCCCGGTCGGGCGTGAAGACGGCCGCCTCGTGGCCGAGCAGGGCAGCGACCCGCTCCTCCAGGGCGTTGACCGTCGGGTCCTCGCCGTAGACGTCGTCGCCGACGGGCGCAGCCGCCATCGCGGCGCGCATCGCCGCGGTCGGCTGGGTGACGGTGTCGCTGCGCAGGTCGATGACCACGACCCGACCCTATGCCGCGTCCCGTGTGCCGCCGGAGCCCCTGACTCCCCCTCAAATGATCACGTGGACGTCATCGTTTCCCTGACAGCCGAATCACCCTCGGGCAGTCATGACGGTCGGGCCCCGTCGCCGCGCTCGACTCACCTGCCCGTCAGCTCAGCGCCGGCGAGCATCTCCGCGACGAGGAACGCCAGCTCCAGCGACTGCGCGTGGTTGAGCCGCGGGTCGCAGGCGGTCTGGTAGCGCATCGGCAGGTCGCTCTCGACCAGACCACCCGACCCGCCGATGCACTCGGTCACGTCGTCGCCGGTCAGCTCCATGTGCAGCCCGCCCGGATGGGTGCCCAGCGCGCGGTGCACCTCGAAGAAGCCCTGGACCTCGTCGATCACGTCGTCGAAGCGGCGGGTCTTGCGGCCGTCGGGCGCCTCGTAGGTGTTGCCGTGCATGGGGTCGCACACCCAGGCGACCGTCGCACCGGACGCCGTCACCTTCTCGACCAGCGGCGGCAGCGCGTCGCGCACCCGGCCGCGCCCATCCGGCTGACGAACGTCAGCCGGCCCGGCTCGCCGTTCGGGTCGAGCCGCTCGATCAGCGCCAGCGCCTCATCCGGCGTCGTCGTCGGACCGAGCTTGACCGCCGACCGGGTTGCGGATCGAGGCGGCGAACTCGACGTGCGCCCCCGTCGAGGTCGCGGGTCCGGTCGCCGACCCAGACGAGGTGCGCCGACACGTCGTAGGGCAGCCCGGTGCGCGAGTCGATGCGGGTCAGCGCGCGCTCGTAGTCGAGCAGCAGCGCCTCGTGCGACGAGTAGAGGTCGACGGTCCGGAACGCCTCCGGGTCGACCCCGCAGGCCAGCATGAACGCGAGAGCCCGGTCGATGTCGCGGGCCACCGCCTCGTAGCGCTGGTGGGCACCGTTGCCGCGTACGAACCCCTGGTTCCAGGCGTGCACCTGGCGCAGGTCGGCGAGCCCGCCCTGGGTGAACGCCCGGACCAGGTTCAGCGTCGCGGCCGACGAGTTGTAGACCCGCAGCAGCCGGCGCGGGTCCGGCGTCCGCGACTCCGGCGTGAAGTCGAAACCGTTGACGGCGTCACCGCGGTACGCCGGCAAGCTTGACCCCGTCGCGCGTCTCCGTGTCGGCGCTGCGCGGCTTGGCGAACTGCCCCGCGATCCGCCCCACCTTCACGACCGGCACCCGCGCCCCGTAGGTCAGCACCACGGCCATCTGCAGCAGCGTCTTGATCTTGTTGCGGATCGCGTCGGCGGTGGAGTCGACGAACGTCTCCGCGCAGTCACCGCCCTGCAGCAGGAACGCCTCGCCCCGGGCGACCGCCCCCAGCCGCTCCTTCAGCGCGTCGCACTCGCCGGCGAACACCAGCGGCGGCAGCACCCGCAGCTCGCGGACGACCTCGTCCAGCACGGCCCCGTCCGGCCACACCGGCTGCTGCGCCCGCTGGTCGGTCCGTCACGACGCCCAGCGTACGGTCGCACCCCCCTCCCCCCCACTTCCCGCGCTGATCATGCACGAGTGGTTCTCCCGCCGAGAACCCGCAGGTCACAGCCCCCTCCTCCCCCCCCGATCATGCAGCAGTGGTTGTGCGCGGAATGTCCCGTACGCCGGACCCGTGACCTCCTGGGCGATGTGTCGTTGCTCACGGCGAACGGCACACCCCCCGCCACGACCACCAGGAGTGTCATGCGCCTCGCCCGTCCCGCAGCCGTCGCCGGGGCTGCCGTCACAGCCGTCGCGCTGACCGCCAGCCCGGCCAGCGCCGCCCCCAACGACCCGCTCTACGCCGACCAGTACGGCCCCCAGCAGGTCCATGCCGAGCAGGCCTGGGCGACCAGCACCGGCGCCGGCACGGTCATCGCCGTCGTCGACACCGGCGTCGACCTGACCCACGAGGACCTGCGCGCCAAGCTGGTGTCCGGCGCGACGTTCATCGACTGCAACCCGTCCTGCGGCAACGGCGACTGGCGGGCCCGGACGGCGAGGCCCAGGCCTCCGACAACCACGGCACCCACGTGTCCGGCATCGCCGCGGCAGCCACCGGCAACGGCATCGGCATCGCCGGGGTCGCCCGGGACGCGCAGATCATGCCGGTCAAGGTGCTCGAGGACGGCAGCGGCGCTTCGAGGACATCGCCAACGGCGTCCGCTGGGCGGCCGACAACGGCGCCGACGTCATCAACCTAGCCTCGGCGGGCTGCAGGGCACCCAGGCGCTCTCGCTCACCGGTCTCGAGACCGCGCTGCAGGACGCGATCGTCTACGCGAAGGGCAAGGGCGTCGCCGTCATCGCGGCCGCCGGCAACGACAGCGTTCCGCTGTGCAACACGCCCGGCTTCGACGAGGGCGCGCTCTGCGTCGTCGCGACCGACAAGCGCGAGCTGCGCTCCGCGTTCAGCTCCGGCCCGATCCGCCCCGACCTCAACGCCGTCGCCGCACCCGGCGGCTCGCTGCTCCCGCTCTGCGGCGAGGACATCGTCTCGACCGTGCCGGCCGGCACCAGCGCTCCGGCGCGACCTGTGGCTACGGCAACAACTACGACGAGTTCGCCGGCACCTCGATGGCGACTCCGCACGTCGCCGGTGTCGCCGCGCTGCTGGCCGCGCAGGGCCGCTCGGTGGACGACATCTACACGGCGCTCACCTCGACCGCCCGTACGCCGGGCGCCGACCTTAGCGGGCGTGTTCACCCCGGTTACGGCTACGGCATCGTCGACGCGGCCGCGGCCGTCGCCAGCTAAGGCCACCTCTGGGACTCCTCCGGCAGGGGAGCACGTAGGGCCCGGGACGGTCCGCGCAACCGTCCCGGGCCTTGCCCGTTTGTGGGGCGTGACGCCACGCCGTCACCAGGAGCACAGTCGAGGCCATGACCGATCCCGACGCACCTGGCGGATGCCTCCACCCGTCCGACGCGTGCTCCTGCTCGCACCGCCACTCCTGCTCGCCGTCCTCGAGGTCCTGCACCCGAACCCCGAGGTTGACCGCACAGGCCGTCATCGACGTGGCGACCTGGTCCGCCGTCTTCCACGTCCTCCAGCTCGCGCTGGTCGGCCTGTCATCCTGTCCGTCATCCTGCTCGCGGACGACTTCGGCCACGCTGGCGCCTGGTCGACCCGGCTGGGTCTCGGGGTCTTCCTCGTCTTCTTCAGCGCCTACGACGCCGTCGCGGGGATCGGCACCGGGCTGGCGATGCGCAGTGCGCGCGACCTGTCACCGGCCCAGCAGGAAGGCGTCTTCGAGGTGGTCAAGGACTGGCCGGGCGTGAGCCCGGTGTTCTGGCTGAGCATCGTCGGCACCCCCGGCTGGCTGGTCGCGGTCGGTGGGCTGGCGCTCGCCGCCCGCCGCTTAGGGGCTCCGCGCAGCGAGTGGGTCCTCCTCGCCCTGGCGGCCTTCTTCCTGATGCTCGGCCACCCGTTCCCCGGCGGAACCTTGGCATTCGGCTGCCTCTTCGCCGCCGGGTTGATCCATGAGCGCAGGTCCGGCCGTGACACGGCGGCCGACCCGGGCGACCCCGCTCTCCACGACGGATGACGGCTGGCCGTCTGGGGGGGGGGTTAGGGGGAGGGGCAGGGGGTGCGGCGGACGGCACGCCGTACGCCGTCAAGCTGACCTGGCGGGACCACCGCTGGGCTGCTCGTGACCGCGCACCTCGCCGAGCACGGCGTCGACGGCTGTCAGCCGAAGAAGACCTCGGCCTCGGCGTACAGCTCGGGTCGACCGTCTTGAGCGTCGTCGTGGCGTCCTCCAGCGGCACCCGGACGATGTCGGTGCCCTGCAGCGCGACCATCTTGCCCCAGTCGCCGTCCTGGACGGCGTCGATGGCGTGCAGCCCGAAGCGGGTCGCCAGCCAGCGGTCGAACGCCGTCGGCGTGCCGCCGCGCTGGATGTGGCCGAGCACCGTCGTGCGCGCCTCCTTGCCGGTGCGCTTCTCGATCTCCTTGGCGAGCACGTCGCCGATGCCGCCGAGGCGGACGTGGCCGAACGCGTCGAGCTCGCCGTCTGCAGCGCCATCGTGCCCTCGGCCGGCGTCGCGCCCTCGGCCACGACGATGATCGGCGAGTAGTTGGTCTTGAAGCGCCTCTCGACGTACTCGCAGACCTTGTCGATGTCGAACGGCACCTCGGGGATCAGGATGACGTTGGCGCCGCCGGCCATGCCGGCGTGCAGCGCGATCCAGCCGGCGTGCCGGCCCATGACCTCGACGATGAGCGCGCGGTGGTGCGACTCGGCGGTGGTGTGCAGCCGGTCGATCGCCTCCATCGCGATGTTGACCGCGGTGTCGAAGCCGAAGGTGTAGTCGGTGGCGTTGAGGTCGTTGTCGATGGTCTTCGGCACGCCGACGACGTGCACGCCGTGCTCGTGCAGCTTGGTGGCGACGCCGAGGGTGTCCTCGCCGCCGATCGCGACGAGGGCGTCGACGCCGAGCCGCTCGAGGTTGTCCTCGATGCGCTCGACGCCGCCCTCGATCTTGAAGGGGTTGGTCCGCGAGGAGCCGAGGATCGTGCCGCCGCGCGGCAGGATGCCGCGCACCGCGTGGACGTCGAGCGGCCGGGTGGCCCTCGAGCGGCCCGCGCCAGCCGTCCCGGAACCCGACGAACTCGTAGCCGTACTCCGTCACGCCCTTGCGGACGACCGCGCGGATGACCGCGTTGAGTCCGGGGCAGTCGCCACCGCCGGTGAGCACGCCGATACGCATGCGGTCAGCACCCTACGACCCCCGCTATGGTCCGCCGCATGACCTTCTCAAGCGTCGGACGGCGAGTCGCCGCGGCACCGGGAGCCGGCCGATGAGCGTCCTCGCCATCGACGCCGGCACGACGGGCGTCACCGCCCTGGTCGTCGACGAGGACGCCCGGGTCGTGGCGCGCGGCTACGAGGAGTTCCCGCAGCACTTCCCCCGCCCCGGCTGGGTCGAGCACGGCCCGGAGGAGATCTGGCAGGCGACGCTGTCGGCCTGCCGGCAGGCGCTCGAGCGGCCACCGGCGCCGGTCACGGCGGTCGGCATCACCAACCAGCGCGAGACCGCCGTGCTGTGGGACCGGCGACGCTGGCCGCGCCGCGGCGCGCCATCGTGTGGCAGGACCGCCGGTCGGCGGCCATCTGCGACCGGCTGCGCGACGCCGGGCACGAGGACCGGGTCCGCGCACTCACCGGCCTGCGCCTCGACCCGTACTTCACCGGCACCAAGCTGACCTGGCTGGCCGAGAACGACGAGCCGCGCCTGGCGCGGCGTCACCGAGGGGTCGACCGTGGTGGGCACCGTCGACTCGTACCTGGTCGCGCGGCTCACCGGCGGCGCGCGTCACGTCGACCGACGCGTCGAACGCCTCGCGCACCCTGCTCTTCGACCTCGCAGCGCGGCGAGTGGAGCGACGAGCTGTGCGAGCTGTTCGGCGTGCCGCGCGCGGCGCTGCCCGAGGTCGTCCCGTCGTACGGCGAGGTCGGCCGCACCGCCCCGACGGCGTTCCTCGGCCTCGACCTGCCGGTCGCGGGCATCGCGGGCGACCAGCAGGCGGCGCTGTTCGGGCAGGCCTGCTTCGGCGTCGGGCGAGTCGAAGTGCACCTACGGCACCGGCTCGTTCGTGCTCGTCAACACCGGTCACGAGGTCGTGCGCTCGGACGCCGGCCTGCTCACCACCGTGGCGTGGAGGCGCCCGGACGGGTCGCTGACCTACGCCCTCGAGGGCGCGATCTTCGTGACCGGCGCGGCCGTGCAGTGGCTGCGCGACGGGCTCGGCATCATCGGCGCGGCGGCCGAGTCCGAGGCGCTCGCCCGCACCGTGCCCGACTCGCGGCGGCGTGGTCTTCGTGCCCGCCCTGACCGGGCTCGGCGCGCCCGACTGGGACCCGTCGGCGCGCGGCGCGATCCTCGGCATCACCCGCGGCACGACCCGCGCCCACCTGGTGCGCGCCACCCTGGAGGCGATCGCCTTCGAGGTGCGCGACGTCGTCGAGCTGCTGCCCGACGTGCCGGCACCCTGCGGCGTCGACGGCGGCGCGGCCGCCAACGACCTGCTGATGCAGCTGCAGGCCGACACGCTGGCGATGCCGGTCGAGCGGCCCGCGGAGCTGCAGACGACCGGGCTGGGCGCGGCGTTCCTCGCCGGGCTCGGCACCGGGGTGTGGTCCTCGACCGACGAGCTGGCGGCGACCTGGCGGCTGGACGCGACGCTTCGAGCCCGGCGCGCCGTCCGCCGGACGCGACGACCTACGAGCGGTGGCGGCGGCCGTGGAGCGTGCGAAGGGATGGGCCGCCGACTGACCCAGTCGTGTCAGGCGGCGGCCCATCCCGCACCCGGCGGGTGCGACACCTGCTGCCAGCTTCGGTTACAGGTCCACCGGGCGGAGCACGTAGTGATCCCGTGCGCCACCTGCTTGTTGCCCTTGTTGACGTTCAGCAACCGCGGAATCGTGACCGGATCCACGTCGTCCGGGTCGGCGTCCTGCAGCCGGACCACGCCACGCTCGGGTCGAGGACGTCGACCGTGACGAGCCGCCCTGGGCGGTCGCCACGCGCGGCACCGTCGGACGCCAGGACCTTGGCCGCTGTCAGCGTCTTGCCGGCGACGACGTGGTAGAGCAGGACCGTCTCGATCGTGTCGATGCCGAGGCTCGCCACGGCCCCGAACGCCTTGCGCTCCTTGTGGATCCAGGTACCGGTCAGGTCGAAGACGAGGACCCTGAACGCCCGGTCGGTCGGCACGAACGCGGTGACCCGCTGCTTGCCCTTGGTCAGGACGCCCACGGCCGAGGACGGCTTGGCGTCGAGGACCGCGAGCACCGCCTGGGTGGTGACGTCGAAGTCCCGGCGGTTGTGGTCGAAGCGGTTGCCGTCTGAGGTGAGGACCGTCGCCAGCGACCGGTTGCCGGTCGCGGCGGATGCCGTTGGTGCGGCCGCGAGCGCGGCCCCTGTCGCCAGCGCGATGGCGGATGACACGGCAACGGAACGACGTACGCGCATGGGTGCTCCTTCGGGAGAGGGGTGGTGACGTGCCAGGGATTCCGCCCGCCACCCACCCCCGGATGCACCCACATGCACCGGCACGCGCAGCTTTCGCGGTGCAACGCGCCGAGAGCTGCCGACTCCTGCGGCGACTCAGCCACCCGCGTCGATTGCACCGCGATTCCTCGACGCCCACCCGGTTGTCCACAGTGGCGGCCGCCTCGTGACGCGGTCCACAGCCTGGTGCCGTCGGCGGCTCCCGCCGCATCCGGGGATGCAGCGTTGAGTCGTGCGGGTCGAGGTGGCGCTGCGAGCCTTGGGCGGCACTGCGCGGTGGCACCAGCTGAAGGGCCACGTGACCACGCGCCAACTGGCTGCGGCGGTGAAGAGCCTTGGCGTCACTCGCGAAGGCCGCGCCTACTGCCTGCCGACGTCCCCGAGAGCGCGGCAGCTGGCCACCGCGCACCGGGCGACGCGGTCCCACACGACGGCCGCCGAGCACTGGGGCTGGGCTCTTCCGCCGGACGACGGCCGGGTCCGGCTCACCGTGCCGTTCAAAGCGCAACGCACCAGGAAGCCGGCGGACGTCAAGCTGCACTACCGGGACCTGGACCCCGGCGAGATTGACGGCGACGTCACCAGTCGGCTCAGGACCGTGGTCGACTGCCTGCGCGACGAGGAACTGCGCGTCGCGCTGAGCGTCGGCGACTCCGCGCTCCGCTCCGGCGACGTCAGGCTCGACGACTTAGCCAGAGCGGTCGACGCGCTCCGCGGCCCGGGGTCCAGGCGGGCTCGGCAGCGGCTGGACATGCTGGATGCCAGGGCGGCCAGCGCGTTCGAGTCCTGCACTCGCGCGATCCTCATCGAGGCCGGCGTCACCGGCTTCGTGCCTCAGGTGTCCATCAGCCACAACGGCGTGTGGATCGGTCGCGTCGACCTCGCGCACCTGGCACTGCGGATCATCATCGAGTGCGACGGCTTCGAGACACACGGAACGCTGGCGGGCATGACCGCGGACGCCACCCGGCACACCTGGCTGGTCTCGGCGGGTTGGCGGCCGCTGCGGTTCACCTGGCACCAGGTGATGTTCCAGCCGGACTGGGTACTCGACCGCGTCCTGTCCACCGTCTCCCTCGCGGAGGGTGCAGCATTCGCGGTCCAAGCGCGCCGAAGAGCGCCGCCAGCCACGCCTCACGAGGCGCTGCCTGACCGGTTGCACCGCGATTCCTGCGCCAGGAGGTCCGCGGTCAGCGTCCGGGCGCGCGCCGCGGTCAGGGCTTGGGGGTGCCGAGCTCGTCGTCGAGGCCCTGCTCGATCGCGTACCGGACCAGCTCGACCCGGTTGTGCAGCTGCAGCTTGTTCAGGGTGTTCTGCACGTGGTTCTGCACGGTGCGGTGCGAGAGCACCAGCCGCTCGGCGATCTGCTTGTACGACAGCCCCTTCGCCACCAGCCGCAGCACCTCGGTCTCGCGCTCGGTCAGCCGCGGCGCCGGCGGCCCCGATCGCGGCGGCGGCGCCGCCGCCAGCCGCCGGTACTCCCCCAGCACCAGCCCGGCCAGCCCCGGCGTGAACACCGCCTCGCCCTCGCGCGGTGCGCCGCACCGCGTCGAGCAGCTCCTCGCGCGACGCCGACTTCACCAGGTAGCCGGTCGCGCCCGCCTTCACCGCCTCCAGCACGTCGGCCTGCTCGCCGCGGCCGAGAGCACCAGCACCCGCACCGGCGGGTCCGCCGCGACGAGCGCGGCCGGGTCACCTCGACGCCGGACAGCCCGGCAGCTGCAGGTCGAGCACCACCACGTCGGGCCGGGCGGCCGGCGCGCGGCGTACCGCCTCGGCGCCGTCCCCCGCGGTCGCGACCACCTCGTAGCCGGCCTCGGCGAGGTCGCGCGCCACGGCCTCGCGCCACATCGGGTGGTCGTCGACCACCATCACCCGCGTCACCGACGTCACCCTCGGGCACCCGCATCTCCACCTCGGTGCCCTCGCCCGGGCGCCGACTCGACGGCCGCCGTGCCGCCGAGGTCGCGCACCCGGCCGACGATCGACCGCGCCACCCCGAGCCGGCCCGTCGGCCGCCGCCTCGTCGAGCCGCCCGGCGCGACATCCCGCGCCCGTCGTCGCGCACGCTGACCACCACCTCGTCGCCGTCGTCCTCGACCAGCACCCACGCCCGCGCGGCCGTCGCCGGCGTGCGCGGCCACGTTGGCCAGCGCCGCGCCGACCGCCGCGGCCAGCTCGCGGGCGCGCGGCCGCCGGCAGCACCACCGGCGTCGCGGGCGTCGAGACCGTCACGGCCGGCGAGGCGTACGCCGACAGCAGCCCGCGCAGGTCGACCTCACCGGCCGCCGGTGTCCGGCGCGGCGCGTCACCAGCGGCGCGCAGCGCCTGCTCCTGCTCGGCGGCCAGCCGGCCCAGCTCCGCCGCCTCGCCGCCGGCCTCGGCCCGCGCCGCCCGACCAGCGCCAGCACCTGCAGCACGCCGTCGTGGATGCTCCCGCGCCAGCCGTTCGCGCTCGCGGGTCGCGGCCTGCGACCGCGAGCGCCCGCGCCAGCGCCAGCTCGCCGCGGCGGGCCAGCGACATCGTGTAGCCCGACGACGGCGCCGGCGAGCAGCAGCAGCACGATGTTGTTCGCGGTGACACGGTGAGCGCGCCGCGGTGGACCAGGTCGGCCGCGCCGACGGCAGCCGCCGCCCCGACGCCGGCCGGCCAGCCGCCCTTGATCGCGAACGCCAGCACCGGCGCGGCCGCCCACACCACCGGCAGGGTCTGCGCGCCCGCCTCGATCCGGCCGGGTCGTCCAGCAACCGGGTCGACGACCACCGCCGCCACCGCGAACGCCAGGTCGACCACGAGCACCGGCCAGCGTCCGCCCGGCCGGCCGGGGGTAGAGCACCGCGGTGACCACCGTCCAGGCCGCCATCAGCCCGAGGACGACCCAGCCGGCCAGCGGGTGGGCGTACTCGTCGTGGCGCCGGACGTAGCACGGCCACCGCGTAGGCCAGCCCGAGCGCGCGGAACACCGCCAGCGCCCGCCAGACCGCCGTCTCGATGCCCACGCGGCCATCCTCGCGCGGCTCACGTCCGAAGCCGGTCAGGCGGCGTGGTCGTCGCTGTCGGCGCCTCCTCGGCTCGCGGCGCGGCCGGCCGCCTTGCTCGGCCTTCGCCTCGGCCTTGATCCGGTCCTTGGCGACCTGGGCGTAGATGTCGACGTACTCCTGGCCGGAGAGCTCCATCAGCTCGTACATGATCTCGTCGGTGATCGAGCGCAGGACGAACCGGTCGCCCTCCATGCCCTCGTAGCGCGAGAAGTCCAGCGGCGCGCCGATCTTGATGCCGACCCGGATGCCGAACTTCGGCATCTTGCGCCCCGGCGGCTGGATCTTCTCGGTGTCGATCATCGCGACCGGGAGCACCGGGACGTCGGCCTCCAGGGCCATCCGGGCGACGCCGGTCTTGCCGCGGTAGAGCCGGCCGTCGGGCGAGCGGGTGCCCTCGGGGTAGATGCCGAGGCAGTCGCCCCGGTTGAGCACCTTGAGCGCCGGTGCGCAGCGCGGCCTCCGACGCCGCCGCCGGAGCGGTCGACCGGCAGCTGCCCGACGCCGCGGAAGAACCCGGCCGTCAGCCGGCCCTTGAACCCGCGGCCGGTGAAGTAGTCCTGCTTCGCGAGGAAGGTGATCCGCCGGTCCACCACGAGCGGGAAGAAGATCGAGTCCGAGAACGACAGGTGGTTGCTCGCGAAGATCGCGCCGCCGTTGGCGGGGACGTGCTCGAGGCCGATGACGTACGGCCGGAAGACCAGCCGCAGGACCGGGCCCAGGACGATCCGCTTGAGGAACCAGTAGAACACCCGGCAGACCTCCTCCCGGTGCGCGACTCACGGCTCCGTCGTGGCGACAGCCGAACACTAGGGGATGCCCGGCCGATCGTGCGACGATGCGAAAACGACCATGCCTGTGATGCCCGGCGCCGAGCCCTTCCACCACGACGGGGGCCCCGTCGGCGTGCTCCTCTGCCACGGCTTCACCGGCACGCCGCAGACGCTGCGGCCGTGGGCCGAGCACCTCGCCGCCGCCGGGCTCACCGTCGCGCTGCCCCGGCTGCCCGGGCACGGCACCACCTCGCCGAGGCGAACCTGACCCACTGGCAGGACTGGTACGCCGAGCTCGACCGCCACCTGGCCCAGCTGCGCGAGCCGCTGCGACCAGGTGTTCGTCATGGGGCTGTCGATGGGCGGCACGCTGGCCATCCGGCTGGCCGAGGTCCACGGCGACGACGTGGCCGGCCTGGTGCTGGTCAACCCGAGCCTGCTCACCAAGCGCCCCGACCGGTTCCTGCTGCCGGTGCTGCGCTGGCTCGTGCCGACGCTGGCCGGGCATCGCCAGCGACATCAAGAAGCCGGGCCGGTCGAGCTGGCCTACGACAAGATCCCGGTCAAGGCGTCCTACCAGCTGACCCGGCTCTGGCTGACCACCCGCAACGACCTCGCCAAGGTCACCCAGCCGATCCTGATCTTCCGCTCCACCGAGGACCACGTGGTCGAGCCGGACAGCTGCGAGATGCTCCGCGACGAAGGTCGTCGTCGACCGACGTGCGCGAGGTCGTGCTCGACGACAGCTACCACGTGGCCACCCTCGACAACGACGCGCCGACCATCTTCGAGGGCAGCCTGGAGTTCGTCCGCCGACTGGCCAAGACCACTGACCATGAGCGGACGACGTGACCAACAGCCACCCCGACGGGACAACGGCCTGCACGCGCCGTCGTACGACCGGCTGCGCGACGTCGAGACCCACCTCGTCGACGGCCTCCTCGACCGGCTGCGCGACGATCGACGTCGCCGCCTACAGCGCGCCGACGGCGGGCAAGCGCGGCCCCTACGGCGACACGGTGCTGCCCGGCGGCACCGAGCGACGCGTCTGGGTCGACAGCCGCCGCCGCGACGAGGCTCGTGAGCTGACCGACCGCTACCTCGACGAGGTCGCCGCCGAGGTCGCCTGGGCCGGCATCGTGGCCGACTTCGACCTGGAGTCGACCGACGAGGTGCCCGCGCTGGCCGGCCAGCGAGGACCTGCCGAGCCGGCGGCACGCGAGGGTACGCCCGACGGCGACCCGGCCGAGTCCTCGACGACGTACCCGGCTTCGAGGAGCTGCGCGCCTCGACCGCCCGCGCCGCCGGTCGGTGCGCCCGCGACCCGGACGAGCACTTCGAGCCGCCGACGCCGCCGCCGCTGCCCGAGCCCGACACGGTCAGCCGCTTCGCGTGGGCCGGCGCGATCGGCGGGCCGCTGTTGCTGCTGGTGGCGACGCTGGCTGGGCCTGCCGCTCGGCGGGTGGGTCGGGTTCGCTCGCGCTGGCCGGCTTCATGGCAGGCTTCGTCACGCTCGTGGCCCGGATGAAGGACCGTCCCCCGACCGACTCCGGGCCCGACGACGGCGCAGTCGTCTAGCGGCGACAGGAAGCGGAACGGAAGCCCGAGCGTGCACAGCGAGACCGTCGAGGTACGCGGCCACCTGATCGACTCCGGCGTCCTGTCCCGGGTGCTCGACGACATCCTCGAGTACGGCGGCGACTACTCGATCGACCAGTTCGACGTCGGCAAGACGCCGGTCGACGAGTCCTACGCGCGGCTGACCGTGAAGGCCGAGGACGCCGAGGACGGCCTCGCCCGCCTGGTCATGCGGCTGCAGACCCACGGCGTCAACCCGACCGACCCCGGCGAGGCGGTGCTGCGCGAGGTCGAGAGCGACGGCGTCTTCCCCGACGACTTCTACTCGACCACCAACCTCGAGACGGTCGTGCGCCTCGGCGGGCACTGGGTGCCGGTCGAGAACCCCGAGATGGACTGCGGCATCGTCGTCACCGGCGACCGGGCGCGGACCATCGCGGTCAGCGACGTGCGGCGGGCGACCGGCTGGTCTGCGGGCCGGCGGCGTGAAGGTCGTGCCGCTGCCGGCGATCGACCGCGCGCCGGCGGGCTTCGAGTTCATGAACTCCGAGGTGTCCTCGGAGAAGCCGCAGGCGCTGCTGGTGCGCCAGATCGCCCAGCAGATGCGCGACGTCAAGGCCGAGGGCAAGAAGATGCTCTGGGTCGGCGGGCCGGCGGTCGTGCACACCGGCGCGGCGCCGGCGATGGTCGCGCTGGTCGAGGCGGGCTACGTCGACGTGCTGTTCGCCGGCAACGCGCTGGCGACCCACGACATCGAGGCGTCGCTCTTCGGCACCTCGCTCGGCGTCGACCTCAGCCAGGGCCGCGGCGTCGAGCACGGGCACGAGCACCACATCCGGGCGATCAACCAGATCCGCAAGGCCGGCTCGATCGCCAAGGCGGTCGAGCCCGGCGCTGCTCACCTCGGGCGTCATGCACGCGCTGGTGACCGCACGGCAAGGAGTTCGTGCTGGTCGGCTCGGTGCGCGACGACGGCCCGCTGCCCGACGTCTACACCGACGTCATCGAGGGCCAGCGCGCGATGCGGGCCGGGCTGGCCGACGTCGGCTTCGCGATCATGGTGGCGACGATGCTGCACTCGGTCGCGACCGGCAACATCCTGCCGGCCTCGGTGCCGCTGGTCTGCGTCGACATCAACCCCGCGACGGTCACCAAGCTGGCCGACCGCGGCTCGGCGCAGGCCCGCGGCATCGTCACCGACATCGGGCTGTTCCTCGAGCAGCTCGCGCTGGAGCTGGTGCCGGCCTACCGCCGTGGCGAGCGCCCCGGCGACGACGCCTGACGGCACCTTCCCGCCGTACGCGCACTCCCGGGCTGGCGGGGCTGCGGCGGGTACAACCGGACGCTCCCCCGCCAGCCCCGGCCAGCCGACCGGGCGAACCTGTCGACCGTGGTGCTGGCGGGGCTCCGGCGGGTACAACCGGACGCTCCCCCGCCAGCCGCCGCTGTGGATGACGCATCACCTCTCCGCCGCGCCCCGACAACGATGGGTTGGGTGCCGCGAATCCGCCGACAACCTCGCATCCCCAGAGTTCGTCGATCTCTCGCTCACCCAGGAGCTGGTGGTCAGCCGGGTGCAGCTCGCCCATGCAGGGGTCCATCGCCGGCTGATCAGCGCACGCGTCGCCGAGGAGGGTGGCAGATCCTCGGGCCGTTCGTCGTCGTGCTCCACCCGGGTCCGCTCAGCCGTGACCAGCAGATGTGGGCAGGCGTACTGCACGGCGGCGACGACGCGTGCTGTGCGGGACCAGCGCTCGAGAACTCCGGCCTCAAGGGCTTCACCGACGACCACATCTCGGTCTGCGTCCCGCATGGGCACCACCGGCTCGACCTCGTACCCCGAGCAGGTCACCGTCCGCGTGCACGAGAGCCGCAACCTCCCGGCCGACGAGCTCCACGTCTCGACGCGGCCACCTCGGACGAAGCAGAGCCGCTCGACCGTCGACGCGGCCTCCACGGCCCGCAGCGACCAGGCGTGCCGCACCATCCTCGCGATGTCCGTGCAGCAGCGGCTCGCCATCCCCATCCAGCTTCGCCGCATGGTTGCGGCGCGGTCCGAACCTGACGCGCCGCGCCTTGATCCTCGAGACCTCGACGACGTGGCAGGTGGCGTCCGAGTCGCTGCCCGAGCTGGACTACCTTCACGGGCTGCGACGCTTCGGCCTCCCGGAGCCCACCCGCCAGCGCGTCGTGCGGCGCCCCGACGGGCGTTACTACCTCGACGCCGAGCTCGACCCGTGGGCCGTGACGGTCGAGATCAACGGCGTCCACCACCTCGACGTGCGGCAGAAGGAGTTCGATGACGTACGCCGCACCCGGCTCGCCATCGGCGGTCGGCTGGTCGTCGACATCGGCAGCTGACATCGTCCGCCACGACATCGCGCTGGCCGTCCTGCTGACCGCCGACGCCCTGCTCTCGCGCGGCTGGGAGCCAGCGCGCGACGTACGCCAACGGCTCCTCAACCTCGCCGCCGCCCACCCGACCTTCACCTGGACGTCGCACGTCGCTGCCTGAGCGCGCCGACACGACCGCGGCGCTGGCGGGGCTCCGGCGGGTACAACCGGACGCTGCCCCGCCAACCGCACGACTGGGCAGCCCACACCTCGCGGTTGGCGGGGCTCCGGCGGGTACAACCGGACGCTGCCCCGCCAGCCACCACCGGCGGACGCAGAGGTGCCGGTGTCAGGCGGCGGGGACGCGGACGGACACCAGGATCGGCCGGTGGTCGCTGGCCCGTTCGACACCCGGCACGTCGAGCACCTCGTAGGAGTGCACGGCCACCGCTGACGTGGCCAGCACGCCGTCGATCCGCTTGGTCGGGCCGGACGCCGGGAACGTCGGCCCCGAGTCCGGCCCCAGGTCGCGCAGCCCGCCGTCGTGCAGCGCCTGCCAGGCGGCGTGGCCGGGCCGCTCGTTGATGTCGCCGGCCACCAGCGCGTGCTCGCCGCCGAGCGATGCCCGGATCTGCAGCACCCGCAGCGCGTGCGCCAGCCGCTCGGCCGGCTGCAGCGGCAGGTGGATGCTCGCGACCGTCAGCCGGGCCCCGCCCTTGGCCACGGCAGCGGCGGCGACCCCGCGGGCCGGCCAGAACCACTGCCGCGAGAGGCACTGCTCGGTCGCGTCCTTGACGTCGACCCGCAGGCCGGCCAGCAACGCCGACCCTCCCGTCGTACCGCCGCCGGTCACGTAGAGCTGGCCGCAGCCCGCGGGCCAGCGCCGCGCACTTGGTCCGCCACCGCAGGTACTTCGGCGCCTCCTGCACGCACACCACGTCGGGATCCGCGTCCCGCACGATCCGCGACAGGGCCCGGCGGGTCGTCGCGCAGGCCGTGCATGTTCCAGGACAGGATGCGGAAGCCGACGTCGCTCACGGTCGACACGCTACCCAGCAGCAGCGGCGGGGATGCGCGTTGGAGGCCAGCGCGTGCAGGACGGTCTTGACCTGGAACGGCGTGAGCCCCGGGTGCTTGGACAGCAGCCGGGCCACCAGCCCGGTGACGTGCGGGCAGGCGAACGAGTTGCCGGTCGCCCGGATGGTCCGGCCGCCGGTCCAGGCCACGTCGACGTCGACGCCGGGAGCGCCGAACTCCACCGGCGGGTCCGGGTTGTAGTCGTAGTCGAACGGGTCGTCGCCGCGCCGGGCGGCGACCGACAGCACCGCCGCGAACTCCGACGGGTAGCTCGGCACCGGCACGTTGTTCACCGCGCAGACCAGCACGGTGCCGGCGAAGTACGCCTCGTCGGCAACCCGGTGGAAGGTCGCGAACTGCGACGCCCGGCCCGTCGAGAGGCTGAGGTTCGCGACGTGCATGCCGTTCTCGACCGCCCAGCGCAGCCCGGCCACGAACGCCGCCGCCCGCCCGCTCAGCCGGGCACCCAGCACCCGGACGCTGTAGATCTCGCACTCCGGGGCGGCCCGCCGGATGATCCCGGCGCAGGCGGTGCCGTGCCCGAAGAGGTCCTCGTGCGGCCCCTCGACCAGCTCGGTCCGACCTGTCGCGGCGTCCACCGTGACCGCGACGCCGCCGGCAACCGATCCGACCGCCGGGTGCCCTCCGTCGACCCCGCTGTCGATGACGGCGACCCGCACGCCGGCACCCGTCGCGCCGGCCCACGCCCAGTCGCGGGTCAGCGGCTGCTCGGCCGGCAGGGCCGCGATGTCCGGCAGGTGCCCGCGGGCGAACTGCCACGACCAGGCGGGCAGGACGGTCGTCGTCACGCGCGGGCGGTCACGGCGCGGGCCGGGAGTCGTGGAAGTCCAGGACGTCGGACACGAGGCGTACGGCCAGCCGTCGCTCGGCCGGCCCCCGCTCGGTGAGCCGCACCAGGAGCGCGGACAGCTCGGCCAGGTCGGGGTCGACCGTCGGCGGACGCTGGGTCGCCATCGCGTCCAGCGCGCTGGCGACGGCCTCGGATGCCCACCTGGCCGACGCGTCCGCGCCGCCATTGCCCGTTGCTCCCGCGGCCACCAGCGCGTCGAGCAGCATCCGGCCCGAGTCGGTGAACAGCCGGGCCGACTCGATCGCCAGCGCCGACTGCTGGGCGAACAGCGCCAGCACCAGCGGGTCGCGGTCGGCGCCCGGCCGGCTCGGCGTCGCGGTCGAGCACCTCGACGACACCGAGCATGCCCTGCTCGGTCTCCAGCGGCGCGGCGAGGATCGAGCGCGGGAGGTAGCCGGTCTGCGCGGCGAGCTCGCGGGCGAACCGCGGGTCCTGGGTCACGTCGGTGACCTCGACCGCCTGCCCGGAGCTGACCACCCATCCGGCGACGCCGATGCCGACCGGCACCCGCATCCCCACGACGTCGGCCGCCCCGGCGCCGCTGGCCACCATGAACTCCAGCGTCTGCTCGTCCTCGTCGAGCAGCGCGATGGAGCAGGCCTGCGCGCCGAAGGCCTGGCGCGCGGTGTCGACCACCGCCTGCAGCGCGTCGTGGTGTCCCGGCGGGGCGAGCGCGGGGCCGACCGTCGCGGCGAGGTCGCGCAGCGCCCTCAGCACCGCCGCCGGCTCGACCGGTCCGTTCGTCACGTCGCCGCTCCCGGTCTCAAAGGGGCCGTATGTGTTCAACCTAGAGCCAATGTCAGCGAGCCGACAGACGGGCAGCGCCCCCAGGGCGCATGATCGACAGGACGAGCTCGCACCCGGCGGGCCCGCTCCGAGAGGACGCGACATGAGCAGAGAGCGCCCGGCGCGGATGCGTGACCGCGACTACCCCGAGGTCGAGGGGCACGCGGCCTTCCCGGTCGGCGAGGACGGCACCCGCGCCCCGGCCGGTGGCACGCTCCGCAAGGACATGCCGGCGACCATCGCCGAGGACCCGCCCGACGACGTCGAGGGACACGTCGCCGAGGTGGTGCGTCGCAAGGAGGACGGGGAGCGCCGCTAGCGGTCAGCCGCTAGCCGTGCCGCTCCCCTAGGTGGGGAATGACACCTTGCGACGCAGGGCAGGGAGGTCCCGCAGCTCGATCCGCCCCCTGCCCAACCCCAGGACGCCCTCGTCGGCGAGCCGTTGCAGCACCTGGTTGGTGGTGGGGCGGGTCGTTCCGGCCATGCCGGCGAGGTCGTCCTGGGTGATCGGGATGACGACGGGCGAGCCTGCGGCGACCTCCCCGCCGTACGTCGCCGCGAGGTCGACGAGCCGGCGTACCACGCGCTGGTCGACGGGGACGTAGAGCGCCTCGAGCAGCGCCTGGGACAGCACTTCGACCCGGCGAGCGAGCGCCTGCTCGAGCACCCGCTCGATCGCCGGATGGGCGCGCCGCAGCGAGTCGAACGCGGCCCGGCTCAGCGCCAGCGTCTCGCTGGCCTCCAGCGCGACGACGGTGGCGGTCCGCAGGTGCCGGCCGCCGAGCAGCGCCAGCTCACCGAACGCGTCCCCGGGGGACAGCACCGAGAGCGTCGCGGAGTCACCCGCGGGCGTCGAGACGCGGACCGCGAGACGACCGGAGCGTACGAGGTGAAGGGACTCGCCCGGCTCCCCCTCGTGGACCACGACGTCGCCGCGGGCGAACTGCCGTGCCGTCGCGGCGGCCAGCACCTGGGCGCGCTCGTCGGCCGACAGCGAGCTGAGCAGGTGCAGCTCCATGGCGGCAGCCGCTCCTCAGCGGACGCGGGCGAGGTCGGCCGCGCCGACGAGGCCGGCGTCGTTGCCGAGCTGGGCGAGCACGACGTGGGCGAGCGGCCGGCGGCCCGTCCCGGTGAGCAGCTGCTCGAAGGCTGCGACCGTGGGCGTGAGCAGCACCTCGCCGGCCTCCGAGACGCCGCCGCCGAGCACGAAGCACTCCGGGTCGAGGACGGCGGCCAGGTCGGCCAGCCCCTGCGCGACCCAGTGGCCGAGGTTGTTGAACGCGGCGATCGCCACCGGGTCGCCCAGCTTGGCCGCCGTCGTGACGTGCTCGCCGGCGATGCCCTGCGGCGTGCCGTCCCCGAGCCCCAGCAGCAGCTCGGCGTCGGCCCGCGACTCAGCCGCCCGCTCCCGCGCGTCGCGCACCAGGGCGCCGCCGCTCGCGTACTGCTCCCAGCAGCCGCGCTGCCCGCACCCGCAGGGCCGGCCGCCCTCGACCATCTGGATGTGCCCGATCTCGGCGCCGACGCCGAAGCCGCCGCGGTAGAGCTGGCGGTCGGCGACGATCCCGCCGCCGACGCCGGTGCCGAGCGTGACGCAGACGATGAACCGCTCCTCGCGCCCCGCACCGAACCGGGCCTCCCCCCACGCGGCGGCGTTGGCGTCGTTCTCGACCACCGTGGGGAGTCCGACGCGCTTCTCGATCTCCAGGCGCAGCGGGCCGTCCCGCCAGCCGAGCAGGTTCGGCGCGAAGTAGACGATCGACCGGCCCGCGTCGACGAAGCCGGCGATGCCCAGGCCCACCGCCTCGACGTCGTCGTAGCCGGCGCGCAGCGCCTCGATCACCGACACGATCGCGTCGGTGGTGGCGCCGGCGTCCCGGGCCGGGGTCGAGACGCGGTGCTGGGCGAGGATCTGCCCGTCCGGGTCGACCACCCCGCCGGCGACCTTGGTGCCGCCGATGTCGACGCCGATGGTCAGCGTCACCGGGGCCGGTCCTCGCGCTTCTTGCTCATCGCCTGCACGGCGGCGCTCACCGACGCCGCCGCGTCGGAGAGGTGGGCGAGCACCTCCGGGTCGAGGTTGCGCACGAACCGGCGGGCCCGGCAGATGGGGCAGGTACGGCACTCAGGGGCCGTGTCGTGGCCGTCGGTCGCCGCTGCCCATGGGTCATCGGCGGCATCGCCGCCTTCGGCGGCACCCGGCGCCGACCGGTCGCGCAGCCACTGCTGGGCGACCTCGGCGAGCTTCGCGGCCTCCTCGGCCAGCGAGCCGTGCGGCGGCTGCTCGCGAAAGGCGCGCGCCCCGTCGGTCAACCCTCCACCCGCTTCTTGAGCTCCTTCAGAGCGGTGTCGATGATGACCTTCTCGGCCTTGCGCTTGATCATGCCGAGCATCGGGATCTTCACGTCGACCGCGAGCTGGTAGGTCACCGTCGTCGAGCCGTCGCCGTTGTCGTCGAGCAGATAGGCACCGTCCATCGCCTTCATGATCTGCTCGGCCTCGACCAGCTCCCAGCGGACCTCCTTGTCGGCCTTCCACGAGTAGGCCAGCGTGTACTGGTCCTTGATGGCCCCGGCGTCGAGGTTGAACCAGACCTGCTCGGCGCGGCCGTTGGACGCGGTGGCGCGGACCTCGGCCTGCTTCACGGCACCGGTCCACTCGGGGTAGGCCTCGAAGTCGGAGATCACCGCCATCACGTCCGCCGGTGGGGCGTCGATCGTGATGCTGGACTCGGTGCGCTCCGCCATGCGCGAAGGCTACTAGCCGGATTGTGCGGATTCCCCGCCGGAGGGCGGCCCACTGCCCTAGCCTCGGGCGCTCGAACCACAACGGGGGGATATGTCATGCGTTTCCGTCTCATCGCCGTCACCGCCGTGCTCACGGCGCTCTCGCTCGTCGCCACTACCCCGGCGTCGGCCGCAACCATCACCCGGACCAAGGTCGTGCGGTCCCTGCTGACCGCGACCGACCTCGGCACCGGCTGGCACAAGACCGACCTCGGGTCGGGAAGCGGGTCGGAGGTCACCGGCTGCGAGTCGGCGCAGTACGAGTCGGTCGGGGTCCGGTTCAAGGCCGAGCGGGAGTTCCAGTACGGCGAGACCCCGACGTTCGTCTCCGAGAGCGTCTACTCGTTCCGGACGCGCACGGCGGCACGCAAGGACTTCACCAAGGGTGTCCGGGTGTTCTCCGCCTGCTCGTCGTTCACCATGGACGGCTCGGTGTTCCGGATCACCAGGCTCAGCGTCGCTCCCTTCGCTGACCAGACAGCCGCGTTCAAGATCACCGGCTCAGTCCCCACCGCGGCCGGCGACGTCCCGCTGACCCTGTTCTTCGTGGTCAGCCGCTGGGGACGCCAGCAGACCGCCCTGATGACGATGGTCGGCGGCCAGATGACCAGCGCCGACGTCCGGGCGACGAAGACCGGCTCCGTGCAGATTGCCCGGGCTGCCACCCAGAAGGTGGCCACCCGCCTCGGTCGCTGACGCTGCCGGCGGGCGTGGCCCACGCGACGGGAAAGTTCGCTGGTTTCGCCCACACGCCGCCCCCTGTGGATCTACGGTCAGGGACACTGTCCCGACGTAGGGGGTCCACCATGCGCATCCGGCTGCTGCTCGGCACCGCCGTTCTCACCGCCCTGTCCCTGGTCGTCGCCGCGAGCCCGGCTTCCGCGGTGACCCACAGCGAGGCGGTGGGCGCCCTGCTCATCGCTGACGAGGTCGGCAACCGCTGGCACACGGTCGACGCGAGCCGGGGCCACAGCGGCGACCTCACCGGCTGCGAGTCGGCGCAGTACACGCGGCGTGGGGTCGACGCCAAGGCCAAGCGCGCCTTCCGCTTCGGCAAGAGCGCGAGCTTCATCACCGAGAAGCTGACCGCGTTCGACACCACGCGGCTGGCGCGGCGCGACTTCCGCAAGGGCGTGGAGCTCTTCGCGTCGTGCGAAGAGTTCACCATCGACGGCAACGCGTTCACCGTCCACCGGGTCAACCTCGGCGACTTCGCGGACCAGCGGGCCGGCTTCAAGATCCGCGGCACGGTCGACCGGGATGGCGAAGTCGTCCCGATGACGTTCTTCCTCGTCACGACCCGGTGGGGCCACCAGATCGTGGCCACGACGATGGTCGTCGAGGGAGCCCTCACCGGCGACCAGGTGCGCACGGTGAAGGCGTCCACGGTGCGCGTCGCCAAGGTGGCGACCGAGAAGGTGGACAACGTCCTCGGCCGCTGACGGCCGCTGACGCCTTGGCTCGCTAGAGCGCGGTGTGGCCGCCCTGCCCTCAGACCAGCAGGCCCATCAGGGCCAGCAGGCAGAAGAAGAGGGCGGTGGCCGCCACGGCGCCGCCGACCATCGCGACGATCTTCTTCCCCGGCGTGTCCAGCAGGTGCTCGAAGCGACCGAGCGGGCTGCGCGACTCGGCGGCCGCCAGCTCGGCGACCATCTGCGCCGCGAGGACCTCCGGGTCCACCGCCGGCTGGGCCGCCCGGGCGTGCTTCCCCCGCGGCCGCTGGGGTGCTGGCGTCGTCGTTGACGCCAGCACCCCAGCGTCGGGGGGGCCGTGCTCCGCGCTTGCCTGCTGCGCTGCTAACCCTTTGGTGAGCAACGCAGCAGTGTCTGAGGTGGTTGCCGTCGCAACCAGATTGCCGCCGGCAGGTACGGGTCCGCCCAGGTCGGAGGCCACGGTCGCCGGGCGCAGGTTGGCCGGGGCGGGGCGCAGGTCGGTGTAGCAGAGCGTGCACCAGTCCGACCCGACGCGGACGTGGGCGGCGCAGCGCGGGCAGCGTGGGTCCGACGAGGCGGATCCGGACGCGGCTGTACTCACTCAGGGGAATTCGGCGCGTTCGAGACGGTCCTTGAGCGCGTACATGTCCGACTTCCAGGAGCGGATCCGCCGCTCACGGGCCCGCCGGAGCCTGCGCGGGCGCATCGCGCGGGCCGGGTCGACCCGCAGGTACCAGTGCACGACCGTCCCCCCGGCCACCGGCTCGAGCCAGATCTCCATGCTCCCCCGCAGCGCACCGGAGACCGACCACTGCTGCCCCTTGACCCCCCGGTCCCGGGTCACGTGCGGCACCAGGTCGGGCCACCAGCGGATCCACCACCCCGAGTCGGCGACGATCGGCGCCAGGACCTCGGGCGGCACGCGCAGGAAGGTGTCGTCCGCGACGTCGATGACAGGCGGGTCGTGGCGGTCAGGCACGCTGTAACAGTATGGTCACGCGCATCTTTCCGATGACCGGTCAGAACACGGCCGTCAACCCACCTGGAGCGGCAGCAGACGTGGACGAGTACACCTCCCCCGTGCTGGCGGAGCCCGCCACCACCGGCAACCTCACCGACATCATCGTGCTCAACGCCACGGAGGTGCCGCACAAGGTCGGCTTCCGCCGCCGGTCGGGCGACCAATGGCTCGACGTCACGTACAGCGACTTCCTCGGCGAGGTGCAGGGCGTGGCCAGGGGCCTGATGGCCGCGGGGGTGGGCGCGGGCGACCGGGTCGGCCTGATGGCCAAGACGCGGTACGAGTGGACGCTCATCGACTTCGCCATCTGGACCGCCGGCGCCGTCACGGTGCCGATCTACGAGACCTCGTCCGCCGAGCAGGTCCAGTGGATCCTCAGCGACTCCGGCGCGGTGGGCGTCTTCGTCGAGTCCCCCGAGCACGCCGGCATCGTCGACCAGGTCAAGGGCACCCTGTCCCACCTCAAGCACACCTGGTGCATCGACACGGGCGCGGTCGACGACCTGACCGGCTCCGGGACGGGGGTGGCGGACGCGGACCTCGAGGCCCGGCGTACGACCGCCAAGCCCGACGACCTGGCGACGATCATCTACACCTCGGGCACCACCGGCCGCCCCAAGGGCTGCGAGCTGACCCACGGCAACTTCCTCTTCGAGGCAGCCAACGTGATCAGCGCCAAGGACACGGACGCCACGCTGGCCAACGTCTTCACCGACCACGAGGCCGCGACGCTGCTGTTCCTGCCGCTGGCCCACGTGTTCGCCCGGATGATCGAGATCGGCGTCGTCATGGGGCGCTCGACGCTCGGCCACACCGCCGACGTCAAGAACCTGCTGGCCGACCTGCAGACGTTCCAGCCGACGTTCATCCTGTCGGTGCCGCGGGTGTTCGAGAAGGTCTACAACTCCTCGGAGCAGAAGGCCGAGGCGGCCGGCAAGGGCAAGATCTTCCACACCGCCGCCGCCACCGCGATCGCCTACAGCGAGTCGCTCGACCAGGGCGGCGCCGGCATCGGGCTGAAGGCCAAGCACGCGCTCTTCGACAAGCTGGTCTACGGCAAGCTGCGGGCGGCGCTCGGCGGCAGGGTGCGCTGGGCGGTCTCCGGCGGCGCGCCGCTGGGGTCGCGGCTCGGCCACTTCTACCGCGGCATCGGCCTGGTGGTGCTCGAGGGCTACGGCCTGACCGAGACGACCGCCGCGACGACGGTGAACACGCCCGGCATGATCAAGATCGGTACGGTCGGCCGGCCGCTGCCCGGCGTCTCGGTCCGCATCGCCGAGGACGGCGAGGTGCTGATCAAGGGCGGCCAGGTCTTCACCGGCTACTACAACAACCCGGAGGCCACCGCCGAGGCGATCGTCGACGGCTGGTTCCGCTCCGGCGACCTGGGCGAGCTGGACGGGGACGGCTGCCTGCGGATCACCGGGCGCAAGAAGGAGATCATCGTCACCGCCGGCGGCAAGAACGTCGCCCCCGCGGTGCTCGAGGACCGGCTGCGCGCGCACCGGCTGGTCAGCCAGTGCGTCGTGGTCGGCGACGCGCAGCCCTACATCGCCTGCCTGATCACCCTCGACGCGGAGGCGCTGCCGGCCTGGGCCGAGCAGCACGGCAAGGGCACCCTCACGCTGGCCCAGGCCGCCGAGGACCCCGACGTGCTCGCCGAGATCCAGGGCGCGGTGGACGAGGCCAACAAGGCGGTCTCGAAGGCCGAGGCGATCAAGAAGTTCCGGATCCTCCCGGTCGACTGGACCGAGGAGTCCGGCGCGCTGACCCCCTCGATGAAGCTCAAGCGCGGCGTCGTCATGAAGGAGCACGCCGCCGAGGTGGACGCCCTCTACAGCTGAACCGGCCGCATCGGGGGCCGTTCTGGGTGAAGATTCTCCGGTGTCCCTCGTCGTCGACGTCCATGACCTGCACGTCCTGTTCGGCACCGTCGTGGCCGTGGACGGCATCGAGCTCGGCCTGCCCGCCGGCGCGTCGGTCGCCCTGGTCGGGCGCAACGGGGCCGGCAAGTCCACCACGCTGCGGGTACTGGCCGGCGTCCTGCCGCCGACCGCGGGCGACGTCCGGATCATGGGGATGGACATCCGCGAGGACCGCCAGCGGGTCAAGGAGCGGGTCGGCTACTGCCCCGACGTCGGCGGCCTGATCCCGCGGGCCACCCCCTGGGAGCACCTCGCGCTGGCCGCCCGGATGCGCCGGATGGCCGCCCGGCTGGGAGGAGCGGGCGGCCGACCTGCTGGACCGCTTCGACCTTGGCGGCGAGGCCGACCGGGTGACGGCCGGCTTCTCGCACGGCATGTCCCGGCGGATGTCGGTGCTGCTGGCCGCGTTCCACTCCCCCGACGTGCTGCTGCTCGACGAGCCGTTCGACGGCGTCGACCCGCTCGGCGTCGAGGCCGCGATGGGCCTGATCGCCGAGGCCCGGCTGGGCGGGGCGGCGGTGCTGATCTCCACCCACCTGCTCGACCTGGCGGTGCAGGCCTGCGAGGAGGCCGTCGTCCTGCGCCGCGGCCAGGTGGTCGGCGCCTCCCCCGCGGCCGAGCTCAGCGGGGTCGAGGGAGCGGCGCGCTACCGCTCGATGCTGGCATGACGACGATCACCCGCTCGACGGCCGGCGGCAGCGACGGCCAGCTCGGCGCGCTGCTCCGGCTGCGCTGGACGATGCTGCGCACGCCGCGCCAGCGCCGCATCGTGGTCTTCGCGATGTCCCTGCTGCCGGCGCTGGCCCTGGTCGCTGTCGCGGTCGGCCAGCTCGCGCCCGACGACCCGGACATCCGGTTCAACTTCGCCCTGCTGGCGCCGACCACCTTCGCGTCGTTCTTCGCGCTGGCCGTGATCTCGCCGGCCAGCTCGGCCGGCGGCAGCGAGCTCTTCCCGAGCGACCAGCTGGTGGCCTACCCGGTCCGGGACCGGACCGTCTTCGGCTCCACCCTGCTCCTGGCGCCGGCCAACCTGGCCTGGATCACGACCTTCCTCGTCCTGCTCGGGGTCACGTCCTACATCGCCGCCCCCGGCCCGTTCGTCGTGCTCTCCCTGGTGACCGCCGTCGTCTTCGCCGCCGCCATGACCGTCACCGGCCAGGCGATCGCCTGGTGGCTGGAGGGCGTCCGGCAGCAGCGCGAGGGCCGGTGGGCGCTGCGGATCATCGCGGCTAGCGGGCTGGTGTCACTCGGGATCGTCCAGTTCAGCGGCAACCTGACGACGCTGCTCAACGACCTGCCGACCCGGCGGATCGCGATCAGCGCCGTCCAGGGCTCGGAGGCCGGCAGCGAGCCCTGGTCAGCCGCCGGGAAGCCCTGGCTGACCGTCGTCCTCGTGCTGTTCGTCGTCGGCATCGCGGCTTTCTACGTCGGCGAGCGCGGCTGCCGCTTCGCCATCGGCCGGGTCAGCGACGGCGGCCTGCAGCCGGAGTCCAGGCCGGTACGCCGGCGGGCGACCGCGACCAGTGACTTCCTGGCGCTGATGCAGATCGACCGGGCCAGCGTCTGGCGCTCGGCGCCGCTGCGCCGCGGCGCGCTAGTGATGGCGATCCTCCCCGGCGCGATCGCCGCGGTGACCGAGCCGCGCTGGGACTCCCTGGTGCTGCTGACCGGGCTGGTGGCGGCCGGCTCGGGCCTGCTGTTCGGCGTGAACGCGTTCGGGGTGGACGGGCCTGGGGCGCTGACGCTCGAGGGGCTGCCGATCCCGCCGGCGCTGCGGTTCTGGGCCAAGGCCGCGGTGATCATGGAGTTCGCGGCGCTGACCATCGTCGGGGCGCTCGTGGTCGGCGCGCTGCGGGCGGACGGGGCACCCACGGCCCCCCAGCTCGACCGCGCTGTTCGCCGCCACGGTCGTGACCAGCCTCGCGGTGGCGTCCTTCTGCATGCGGGTGTCGGTCCGCTCCCCGCACCGCTCCGACCTCCGCGGACGGCGGGACACCCCGGCGCCGCCGGGAGCCATGGTCGGCTACTCGGCCCGGCTGGCCTGGCGCACCACCTGGATCTCGATGGTGCTGTCCATCGTCGCGCTGGCGCCGTGGGCCTGGCTGCCGCTTGCCGTGGCCCTGCCGATGGCCTGCCTCGCCGGCCTGTCCCTGACCCGGTCCGGCCGCGAGTGGCAGGACGAAGCCGATCCGGTCACGGGTTGTAGCGACGGTCTCGAGCGGCTGAGGACTGCTATGACCCGTTGTGACTAGTCCGGCCTGACCGAACAGGTCATCTTCTGCGCGGCCACAGCGGTGAGCACCCCTTTCGGCGCAAAGATATGGTTCGGACAGTTGTGCCCGAGGGGGGTCGATGAGCAGGTTCCGGCGAAGCCGTGGAGACGCCGGTGCGTCCGCGGTCGAGTTCGCCCTGCTGTTCCCGGTCTTCATGGTGCTGGCCATGGGCACCATCGCCGCCGGCACCGCCTACAGCAAGCAGATCAACATCACCCAGTCCGCCCGCGAGGGGTCGCGCTTCGGTGCGACCCTCGACATCCCGAGCATCGGTGGGATCGGCCCATGGCTCGCCGCTGTCGATGAGGCAGTCAAGGGCGCCGCTGGAAACCAGAACGACCCGCTGGGTGGCTACACCCACCGCTGCGTGGCTTACGTCCGCACCACGACGACGCCGCCACCGGGCAACGTGACCACCATCGATGCTGTCAACAGCCGGCACATCGAGGACGGACGTCGCCGCATCGGGTCCCTGTCCGAGGACGACCGCTCCGAAGATCGCCAACACCGACTACGTTCAGGTGGTGCTGACCCGCGACACAGGCTTCTTCATCGTGTTCGCGAACCCGACCATCCAGCTCGACGCCAGGTCCGTTACGCCCTACGAGGGTGATGCCCCGTGATGCGTCTCGACCGGCTCGCGGATCCAGCGCGACGGGAGGGACCACGGCGCCTTCGCGGTCCTTTACGCCGCGCTTATCGTGGTGTTGATCGCCTTCTCCTCGATCGTCGTCGACATCGCATCCCTGCGCGAGGACCGGCGGTACAACCGGGCCGCCTCGGACAGCGCAGTCGCTAGGGGCGGCCGAGTTCCTGAACCCCCTGACGATCGGTGGCCGACAGCCCGACAAGGCGTGTCTGCGCGCGTGGGACTACCTGGTGGCGTCGATCGAGGGCCTGTCGAAACCGGCCGCGGCGTGCAGCCTCTTCTTCCCCGGGCCACCGGCCAACCTGGACCCAACGACCTACTGCCAGGCGGCAAATCCGGCAATGATCCGCGACGAACGTGTCGTCGGGAAGTACACGATCGTGGTCGCGTGGCCGGTGCCGAAGGACGCGAGCCAGGAGTTTCCTCACGTCGGACATCCATGGCGACACGAGCCAGACTTCTACGCCTCCGTCGACGGCAGCGACGAGGGATGCGACCGGATCGGTGTCGCAGTCCTGCAGGACCGCACCTTCGGGCTCGCAGCAGGGCTGGGCATCGGCGCCGAGGGCCAGCGAACCTCCTCGCACAGCGTCGCGTGGTTCAACAAGGACGGAGGACCGGTCGACAAGGTCGCAGCGCTCAACATCCTCAACAAGACGGACTGCGAGGCCCTGGTCACGACCGGCAACGGCAAGGTCGTGGTCGGGCCGACCGTGGAGAACGGCGTGGTCATCGGCCCCGGCATCATCGCTGTCGAGTCGGACGCCAAGGGACCTGCACCGGTGGCGGCGCCGCTATCAACCCGACGACCGGCTCCGGCTCGCTGATCTGCGCCTCCGCCGTGATCCTGAACGCAGCGGGGACCAACTGCGACGGGCTCGGGGAGATCGAGTCCTACGCCATGTCGACGATCTGGCAACTCGTCCAAGGCGTACAACACAGCCGCGATCCCCGACAACCTGAAGCCGACGCCGAAGTCAACGGAATCCAGAACGGATGGAACCCCGTCACGAAGTTGTTCGGCTGCTACACCACTCGCTCCGTGCATCCCCCCGAGGCTCCCGCCCCGAACTACGTGTCGGACTACGTGACCGCCGTGAAGCTCTCCGGCACGCCGACCAGCGTCTACGGCAGCTCGCAAGCCGCCGTACAGCAACCCGTACACCGCCGCCTTCACCCAGCGCCGACGAGCGGGGTCGACAACGTCTGCCCCGGCGGCTCGGGCATCGGCACCACGATCGTGCTCGCTCCCGGGAACTGGTACATCCCCTGCAGCGTGAAGCTGACCGGTGGCGGAGCGCTCATCATCCAGGGCGGGAACGTCGTCATCGACGGTGCCCTCAGCATCGGCAGCGGCACGCCCAGATGGATGCTTCGTGCTCAACGTCCCGACGGCAACCACCTGCCCCAGTGCCGGCAGCATCCAGGGAGTGGCCACCTCACAGGCCGGCCCGCAGACCCACAGCCCACCGCCGACGCGACACTGACGATCCGCGGCAACAGCTGCGTCGGCAGCAAGTGCGGCCTCGACCACGCCGGCGATCTGGTCATGCCGAACACCTTCGTCTACGCCGCCAACGCCGCCGAGGACCTCAACGTCAACAGCACGGGCCTCACCCTGTGGACCGCGCCGGGTGCGGGGACTCGTCGACAGCGTCGACCAGCCGCACGATGCTGGAGCAGCGCTGCTACGACACATCCGATCCGAACCCGGCTGAAGCAGGATCGACCGCGACTGCATGAACTCTCGGTTCTCCCGGCTCGTCTACTGGAGCGACTACCAGGCCCCGAAGACCAAGCCGAACAACTTCGCCGGCCAGGGCGCGCTGAACGTGGTCGGCGTCTTCTTCACGCCGAGGGCCTACTTCAACTTCACCGGCGGCGGCACCTACACCGCGGCCTTCGCCCAGTTCTGGGCCGACTCGCTCAACGTCAACGGTGGCGCCTTCCTGGGGCTGGCGCCCGACGCACGGACCGCCATCGAGTCCCCGACCGGGCCGTCATCGCTGATCCGCTGATCCGCGTGACTAGTCCGGATCGGCGCTGGACCTGACCAATCGGACCATTTCGACCGTTCGCCTGCGCGCCCTCATGCCCGCGCGGGATCGTGTCGAGTACACACGGGTGACCGACCGTCAGCACCAACACAAGGAGTAATCGGTGGGGCGTCGCGTAGCACTCCTGACGGCAGCGATCGTGATCGCGGCGATCGGCACGACCTTGGTCTACCTCTACGCCAAGCAGGCCAACGACCGAGCGCATCGCTGACGCGCAGCCGCGAGACGTCCTCGTCGCCAGCGCAGCTCATCCCGGCCGGGACGACCGCCGAGCAGGCCCTCGCAGCGGACAGCCTGATCGAACCAAGAGCATCCCCGAGAAGTCCGTCGCCGACGGCGCCGTCGGCAATGTCGAGGCGCTCAGCGGCCAGGTCGCGGTCACCCCGATCTACCCCGGGCAGCAGCTCCTGACCCAGCTCTTCGGCGACACGGCGGGCGCCGTGACCGGCATCGACATCCCCGAAGGGCATGATCGCCAGCCAGCTTCTCGTTCGGCGACACCGCACGTGTGGCCGGCTTCGTGAACGCCGGCAGCAAGGTGGCGGTCTTCCTCACCTCGCCGGCCGCGAGCCCGACGACGAGGCCGAGCCGACGACACGCTCTGCTGCTCCCCGAGGTCCAGATCCTGGCGGTCGGAGCCAACGCACGATCACACCCGCCCGCGGACCCGACCAAAGCCAACCCCGAGGCGCTTCCCCGGGCGCTGATGACCCTCGCCCTCACCCAGGAGCAGACGGAGAAGATGGTGTTCGCCGCAGACCCGGGCGAGCTGTACCTCGGGCCTGCTCAACGACGACTCCGAGGTCGATCCCGGCCCCGGCGTCAACGTCGACAACCTGTTCAACTGATCCGGAGTCTCCTGCCATGACCGTCGTCGTCGACCACGACGCCGAGGCCGCCCAGACCCTGGCGGCCGCCATCGGCGGCGACTGCGCGCTGCTCACCGGGCCTCGACCAGGTGCGGCGTCACCTGGAGGAGCACCCCGCGAGACGGTGGTCGTCCTCGGTGTCACGGTCGACACCCAGGCCGCGTTCCACTTCGCCGAGGCCATCCGGATCCAGAACCCGGCGCTCGGCGTCATCCTGGTCCGCCGGCGGCTGGACACCAGCGTGCTCGCCGAGGCGCTGCGGTCCGGCGTGCGCGAGGTCGTCACCGACCGGGAGCTCTCCGCGCTCGCGGACGCTGTCCGGCGCGCCAACGACGTCGGCCGGCAGATCCGCCAGCAGGTCGAGGGCGCGCGTCGACGGCGACGAGGACGGCCCCCGCGGTCGCGTCGTCACGGTCTTCTCCGCCAAGGGCGGCTGCGGCAAGACCACCATCGCCACCAACCTCGCCGTCGCCCTCGCCGACCGGGGCCGCCGCGAGGTCTGCCTGGTCGACCTCGACCTGGCGTTCGGCGACGTCGCCATCGCGCTCCAGCTCTTCCCGGCGCACACCATCGCCGACGCGGTCCCGCTGGCCGGCTCGCTCGACGAGACCGGGCTCGCCGGCGCTCCTCACGCCGCACTCCCCCGGCCTGACGACGCTGGTCGCGCCGCTCGAGCCGGGCGCGGCCGAGGGCATCCCCGCCTCGCTCGTTGCCGACATCCTGCGCGATCCTCAAGGGCATGTTCGACTACGTCGTCGTCGACACCCCGCCGGCGTTCACCGACCACGTGCTGGCCGCCTTCGACGCCAGCGAGGTCCTCGGTCTGCTCGCCACGCTCGACGTCCCGGCGCTGAAGAACCTCAAGCTCACGCTGGAGACGCTGGACCTGCTGAACTACCCGCGGGACAAGTGGCGGGTCATCCTCAACCGGGCCGACGCCAAGGTCGGGCTGGCTCTGCACGACGTCGAGGCGACGCTCGACTCCAAGATCACCGCGCAGATCCCCTCGTCGCGGAGCTGTCCCGGCGTCGATCAACCGCGGCGTGCCGATCATGCTGGACGAGCCGAACCACCCGGTCAGCCAGGCCATCAAGCAGTTCGCCGAGCAGCACGTCGCCGTCGCGCCCGATCAGCGGCGTCCCCGAATCCCTCCGGAGTGACCGCCGCGGCGGGTTCCTGCGCAGAAAGGCACCGACGACATGAGCCTCGCCGACCGTCTCGCCGCCGCCCGCCGCGACCGGGTTGACGCCACCGAGCTCGAGCCGGTGGGCACCGACGCCCTCGACCACCAAGCCAGGGCGAGCCGGCACCTCGACCCGTTCAGCCACGTGAAGCAGGTCGTGCACCAGCAGCTGCTGGAGACGCTCGGCCCGAAGCTCTACGACGCGCGGATGACCCAGACCGACCTCGAGGCGAAGGTGCGCGCCGCCCTCCAGGAGGTGCTGGCCCAGGAGGAGACGCCGCTCACCACGGCCGACCGCACCCGGATCGCCCAAGAGGTCTCCGACGACATCCTCGGCTACGGCCCCATCGAGCCGTTCCTGCGCGACCCGGACATCACCGAGATCATGGTCAACGGCTACGACGACATCTGGATCGAGCGCGAAGGCAAGATCTTCAAGGTCGACGGCGGCTTCACCAACGAGTCGCACCTGCGCCGCACCATCGACAAGATCGTCGGCCGGGTCGGTCGCCGGGTCGACGAGGCCAGCCCGATGGTCGACGCCCGGCTCCCCGACGGCAGCCGGGTCAACGCCGTCATCCCGCCGCTGGCGCTCGACGGGTCGCCTGCTGACCATCCGCAAGTTCAGCGCCGACCCCTACACCTACGAAGACCTGATCAACTTCGGCAGCCTCAGCCGGGCGACGGCCGAGTTCCTCTCCGCCTGCGTCAAGGGCCGCCTCAACATCCTGGTCTCCGGCGGCACCGGCGCCGGCAAGACCACCACCCTGAACGTCCTCTCCTCCTTCATCCCGGAGGAAGAGCGGATCATCACCATCGAGGACTCCGCCGAGCTCCAGCTGCACCAGGAGCACGTCCTGCGCCTCGAGTCGCGCCCGCCCAACATCGAGGGCCGCGGCGAGGTCAAGATCCGCGACCTGGTCCGCAACTCGCTGCGCATGCGGCCCGACCGCATCGTCGTCGGTGAGGTCCGCGACGCCGCCGCCCTCGACATGCTGCAGGCCATGAACACCGGCCACGACGGCTCCATCTGCACCGCCCACAGCAACTCCCCGCGCGACGCGCTCGCCCGGATCGAGACCATGGTGCTGATGGCCGGCGTCGACCTGCCGATCCGGGCGATCCGCGAGCAGGTCGCCAGCGCACTCGACCTGATCGTGCACCAGGCCCGCTTCAAGGACGGCTCCCGCCGCATCACCCACATCACCGAGGTCGTCGGCATGGAGGGCGACACGATCACCCTGCAGGACCTCTTCAAGTTCGACCACGGCATGGGCTTCGACGACAACGCGCGGTCCCTCGGCTCGCTGAAGTCGACCGGCCTGCGGCCCAAGTTCCTGACCCAGCTCTCCGAGCACGGGATCCAGGTCAACGCTGAGCTCTTCGCGTTCGAACAGTTCATGGCGCGATGATCCGACGGTTGCCCGGACGCCTGGCAGCGCTGAGCGGCGCTGCTCGCCCTCGGCGTGCTGTTCGCTGGCCCGGCGGCCGCCGCCACTGGCAACATCAGCAACATCGACGTGACGCGCGAGCGGATCCAGCTCGTCTTCGAGGCGACGGAGACCGAGGGCGCGGTCGCGGCCGACTCGGTGACGCTGACCATCGACGGCGTGGATGTTCCTGCCGAGGCCCAGCCGGTCGGTGCCGCGGATGCGACGATCACGCTCACGACGATGCTCGTCATGGACACGAGCGGCAGCATGGACGGCAACGGCCGCCTCGCAGGCGCCAAGCAGGCCGCTCGAGCCTTCGTCGAGTCGGCACCCGAGGACATGCAGATCGGCCTGATCACCTTCGACAACGGCGCCCGCGTCGTGCGGCCGGCGACGACCGACCGAGACACGCTGGTCGAGCGCCATCGACGGGCTCCAGGCGGACGGCAGCACGGCCATCTTCGACGGGGTCGTCCTGGCTGCCCGTCAGCTCGGTAGTTCCGGGGTTCGCAACATCGTCCTCCTGACCGACGGTGAGGAGGAGGGCAGTCGCGCCCGTCTCGGGCAGGCCACGGCCGCCGTTCGGGACCGCGAGATCCAGCTCGATGCGGTCGCCTTCCAGACGGCCGCAGGTCGGGAGACGCTCGACCGGCTCGCGACCGCTGGGCGTGGCCAGGTGCTCACGAGTGCGAACACCACCGAGCTGACCGCAGCAGTTCCAGGCCGCCGCCGAGCGCATCTCACGACAGCTGCTCGTGACCGCGGACGTTCCGGATGGACGTTCCGACTGGGCAGGTCACCCTGACCGTGTCCGGTCGACGTCGACGGCGAGAGGGTCGACCGACACCTCGCTCGCCCTGTATCCCGCCCGAGCCGCTGTCGCGCCCAGCGTCGACTCCGACCCCGAGCGTCCGCCATCGCGACCGGCCCCTGGATGAACACGTGGTTCCTGACAGTCGCCGCGGCGATCTTCTTCCTCGGCCTGCTCGGCGTCTTCGCCTTCGCGTTCAACGCGGCTGTGCCCCAGAAGAAGAGCGGCGTAGCCGCCAGCTGTCGGTCTACACGCTCAACCGCGGCAAGGCCAAGGAGCAGCAAGCGGGACCGCACCGTTTTCGGCGAGAGCTCGGTCGCCCAGAACGCGGTCGACTTCGCCGGGCGACTGACGGCGAAGCGAGGGCTCGAGGAGAGTCTGCAGCGACGGCTCGACGCCGGTGCCATCCCGCTGAAGCCGGCCGAGTGGATCATCATCCAGGCCGGCATCCTGCTCCTGCTCCCACTTGTCGCCTTCCTGATCAGCGGCGGCAACATCATGATCACGATCATCGCTGTCGTCGTCGCGGCCGTCGGTCCGTTCATGTTCCTCTCCATCAAGGAGAGCCTGCGCCGCAAGAAGTTCGTCAACAGCCTTCCCGACACCCTTCAGCTGATGGCCGGCAGCCTCAGCGCGGGCTACTCGTTGCCGCAGGCGGTCGACAGCGTGGTGCGCGACGGCGAGGACCCTATCGCCACCGAGTTCAACCGGGCTCTCGTGGAGACGCGCCTGGGCGTACCCATCGAGGACGCCCTCGAGACCATCGCCGACCGGATGCGAAGCAAGGACTGGGCCTGGGTGGTCATGGCCATCCGCGTCCAACGCGAAGTCGGCGGCAACCTGGCCGAACTGCTGCTCACCGTCGCCGGCACGCTGCGCGAGCGCGCCCGAATCCGGCGCCAGATCCAGACGCTTTCGGCAGAGGGTCGCCTTTCTGCCTGGATCCTCTGCGGGCTACCCATCGTGTTCACTCTCTATCTGCTGACCGCGCGCCCGAGCTACATCCTCACGCTGACCAAGGAGCCGCTGGGCTGGCTGATGATCGCATCGGGCGTCATCACGATGACGATCGGTGCGCTGTGGATGAAGAAGATCGTGAACGTGGAGGTCTGACGTGGCCGACATCGCGCTCATCGTGGGTCTGGCGGCCATCTTCTGCGCCGTGGTCATCCTGCTGGCGACCATCGGCGTCCTGACCGGCGAGCGCGAACAGGTCGGCCGGAGCCTGGCCGCCGTGCAGGCGTTCCAGGCCGCTCCCGCCAGCATGCGCTCCGAGCTCGACCGGCCCTTCCGAGAGCGGGTCATCGCGCCGCTTCTGGACAACAGCACCGGCCTCGGGCGGCGGCTGACACCTGCCGGTCAGGTGGAGAAGATCCGCAAGCGCCTCGACGCCGCCGGCTCGCCCGCCAACTGGGACGTCGACCGCGTGCTGGCGCTCAAGGTGCTCGGCGCGCTGGCTGGCGTGGTGGCAACCGTCCTGCTCTCCCCGATCTTCCTCAGCTTCGGCGTCGTCATGCTGGTGGTCGCCGGCGCCGCACTCGTCCTTGGCGGGTTCTTCGCGCCGAACATGTACCTCTACCAGAAGGCGTACAACCGGGCCGACCGGATGCGCAAGGAGCTGCCCGACGCGTTGGACCTGCTGACCATCAGTGTCGAGGCCGGTCTCGCCTTCGATGCCGCGATGTCTCAGGTCGCCCGCCAGACCGAGGGTCCCCTCGCCGAGGAGTTCTTCCGCGTCCTGCAGGAGATGCAGATCGGGATGGGCCGCACGGACGCGTTCCGGGCGATGGCCGAACGTACGGACGTCGACGACGTGCGTACCTTCGTCACCGCACTCGTGCAGGCTGACGCCTTCGGCATCCCGATCGCCAACGTCCTGCGCATCCAGGCCAAGGAGATGCGGCTCAAGAGGTCTCAACGGGCCGAGGAGCAGGCCCAGAAGGTCCCGGTGAAGATCCTGTTCCCGCTGATCTTCTGCATCCTGCCGACACTGTTCATCGTCGTCATCGGCCCGGCCGGGCTGCAGATCTACCACGCGCTGTTCCAGAAGTAGCTATGACCTCGATCGTCGTCGTCACCAAGCGAGCCGGCCTCACACTGACCATGCAGTCCCCCGGACACCACTACATCGAGGTGCGCCCAGCCGCTGGCTGGCTCGACCGCTCGTGGACCGAGGACGTCCTTGTCCTCGATCTGGAGGCCGCCGACGTGGCACTCGAGGCGATCGAGTCGCTACGCACAGCCGGCGTCGACTCACCCGTGATCATGGTCGCCAATGACACCGACGGCTGGGACGAGGTCATCGCGGTCCACACGGACCTGTTCCTGGTGTCCCTGCCGATCAGTCCGACGTCGCTGCTGTCCACGGTCGACCGGGCCGCACGGGCGAACCGATCCTCTCCACTGGCGGCCGCGACGGCTACGGCCCACAGCCTGACCGGAACCCGTACCGAAGAGGTGGTCGCCCCGGAGCTTCCCCGGCCGCTTCCCGAGGTGCTCGAGCCTGTAGTACCCGCGCCAGCGCCTCCCGAAGAGCCGGTCGCCAAGCCGGCACCCACCCCTCGACCGACAGTTCCAGCCGTCCCACCGGTGGCTACCAGCCCGGCACGGACCGTGGCGCCGGCGACTCCAGCACCGTCTGAGCCCGAGACGACCAGCAAGAAGCGTCGCGACGACCCCATCAGCATGGTTCGGACCCTGCAAGAGGTGGTCGGGCACCTCAGCCGGCTGCACGAGGTCGCCGAGCTGCTCCGCAGGCGCTGCACGGACGCGGTCACCTCCGAGGCATCGGCGGTCCTGGTCCCGGACGGCGAGGTCTGGCGGGTGTCGGCAGGCGCCCACCTCCGTCCGCTGGAGGAGCGGCTGCAGATCACAGCCGATCATTGGCTGATCACCGAGATCGTGCGTGCCGGCCACGGCGTGCTGATCCGCGACACTGACGTCGCCCGAACCCGGCTCAGCGGCGCGCCGCTGGCGAGCTGGCCGAACCTGATGGCGCTGCCGATCCGCGAGGTGGACGCCCTCGTGCTGCTCGCCCGCAAGACGAAGCCGTTCGGTCGTGGGGACCTGACCAAGGGGAGTCAGGCGATCGGGCAAGCCGCCATCCAGCTCAAGGAAGCGTTCGACGTTCGTTCGCTGGCGCGGGCGCTCGCCACATTCGTCGACCCCGTCGACTGACCGCCCGACTACTCGACGAAGACCCGCTCGTCGACCAGCTGCTCGCTGACGACCCGGCCCTTGGTGTCGAAGCGTCCCTGCTCGAAGTGCTTCAGGAACTCCAGGTCGATCTTGTCCAGTCCGGAGCGGTTCTTCTCGATCGTCATGACCGCCCAGGACCGGAAGCGCTCCGCGTTGCCGACGTCGAAGACCAGGTGATGGCGAGCCACCACGTCGTACTTGTCGTTCATCAGCAGGATCACGTCTGGCTCGTAGGCCAGTGCGGACGAACCCCGGAGGTTGTTGACCCGCAGACGCTTGCCAGCGACCAGACCCTCACGCTCGGCGGCCACGATCGCGATGATCGGGATCTGCAGCCGCAGCGCCAGGTCCTTGAGGCCCTCCGCGACGAGCGTGATGCGCTCCTCCTCGGCGTCCGGGCCATCCGGGACCGGCACCTTCTGCAGGTAATCGACCACGACGACCGGCAGCTCGCCCGGTCCGGTCGATGATCGCCTCGGTGCGTTCGGCGATCTCCCGCAGGTCGGACGTCGCCCCGTTGGACCGGGCGAAGAAGAACCGCGAGGAATAGCCGCGGACGATCTGCAGCGCGTCCGCCCCACCCGACGTCTCGGCGAGCCGTTCCTCGAGCACCTGGTCGCCGCGGCCGTCGACAGCCTCGAGAGCGGCGCGGATCGCGCCGCATCCCGACCGCCTCCGGCCCGTAGAGCAGGCCCGCCTCCAGCGCCAGGAGACGCTCGAGCACGGTGTACTCGTCGTGCTCGTAGGAGAAGTAGACCCCGTGGCCGCCGTCCGCGACCATGTTGCGCAGTGCCTGGAGGACCCACATCGTCTTGCCGAAGCCCTGCGGTCCGCCGACCAGCACCAGCTCGCCGCAGCGGACGCCGCCGCTCAGGTAAGAGTCCAGCGGGTCGAACCCGGTCGGCCACGCCTTGCCGCCGCGCTCTCACCCCGCCGCAGCTTCGCATCGGCGGTGTCGAGCACCTCGGTGAGATGCCGCAGGCCAGTGTCCATGGCAACTATGGAATCAGCCCGGGCGACTCCACGGAGGTCGAATGCCCGAGATGCTGTCGAAATCGGCCGTCATGTGGCACCGTCGCGGGCGTGGTCATGTCAGGGTTCGCCGTCAGTGTGGGCGTGCTGGACCGCCAGCGGCTGAGCATCGGTGCCCGCACCGTCCTGCTGCTCCTCTGCGCCGCCCTCACGTTCGTGGAGAGCCTTCGCCCGTCCGCCGACGCCGGCGACGAGCTGGGCAGGCTGACCGCCCTCCTCGAGCATCGCGGTGATTGCCGTCGTCGCGACCACGGCAATGCCGAAGACCGTCTGGATCCCGGTCCTGGAGTCGGGTGCGGTCAGCCTGCTCGTCATGTCGGCCGGTGGCCCGCACGAGGCGCTCATGCCCTACCTGCTGGCCCCGGCGCTGGATGCCGGCCTGCTGGCGGGCCTCCGCGGGGCAGTGTTCGTCGCGGGCGCCTCGTCGACGATGGTGCTCACCGCGCGCCTCCTCGGGCTGACCGAGCGAAACCTCGTCAACTACAGCTCCACGGCGGCCGAGTGGATCCTGCTCGCCCTGCTGACCGGGATGCTGGCCGCCTGGGCCCGCCGCCTCGGCCTGCGGGCCACCGACCGCAGTGAGCCCTATCCGGCCGCCTACCGGCTGGTCAGCCAGCTCCGGACGGTCTCCCGGCAGCTGTCGGGCGGCCTCGACGCCGTCAGCCTGGGGCGAATGCTCCTCGAGCAGGCCCGCGAGCAGACCGGCTACGAGCGGGCCGCGGTCTTCGTCCCCGGGCCTGCCGGGCGCCTGATCGCGCTGGTCAGCGACCACCACCTGCCCGACTGGGACAGCTCGCTGGCCGGCGACGGGCTGATGGCCGAGGCATGGAGCAACCAGCGGCCCGCGACAGCCCCTCGCGGGCTCAACGGCACGCCCGGGCTGTCCTCGCTGGCCCTGCCGCTGACCGTCGGTGCTCGCACGATCGGCGTGCTCGCCGCCGAGCGCCGAGGGCGCTGGGAGTTCGAGAACGTCGACACGCTCATGGACACGGTCGAGGAGGCGGCGCTGCGCATCGAGACCGCCCTGCTCTTCGGCGAGGTCCGCGCGATGGCGACCGCCGAGGAGCGCAAGCGGCTGGCGCGTGAGATCCACGACGGCATCGCCCAGGAGCTCGCCTTCCTCGGATACGTGCTGGACGACCTCTCCGCCCGATCGGAGCAGGACGACGTCCGCCAGGAGCTCAAGGACCTCCGCGGCCAGATCACCCGGGTGGTCGGCGACCTGCGGTTGTCGATCTTCGAGCTGCGAAGCGAGGTCGGCAGCGCCGCGGGACTGGGCTCCGTTCTGTCCGACTTCGTACGGTCGGTCGGCACCGCGACGGACATGACGGTGCACCTCGCCCTGGACGAGTCGCCGGAGCGCCTGCCCTACGAGACCGAGGCCGAGCTGCTGCGGATCGCCCAGGAGTCGGTGAACAACGCCCGCAAGCACTCTCACGCCGACAACCTCTGGGTCACCTGCCGGGTGCACCCCCCGACGGCGCGCCTCGTCATCGAGGACGATGGCCAAGGGATGCAGCAGCGCCGCAAGGACAGCTTCGGTCTGCAGATCATGCGTGAACGATCCGAACGACTTGGTGCAAGACTGTCCATCACGGACAGGCGCGGCGGGGGCACGCGGGTCGAGGTAGCCCTCGGGCCGGCCACCGCCGCCGACACGAGCGACGAGCACGAGGTGGCCGAGCGGACATGACGACATCTGTGATCCTGGTCGACGACCACGAGCTGATCCGCCAGGGCCTGCGCCGGGCGTTCGAGCGCGACGAGGCGTTCGAGGTCGTCGGTGAAGCGGGCTCAGGTGAGGAAGCCCGCCGCCTCGTCGACAAGCTGAAGCCGGACGTCGCGATCGTTGACATCCGGCTCCCGGACGTCAACGGCCTCGACCTGGCGAAGGAGATGCGCGCCAAGCAGGAGCAGATGGGCATCGTGGTCCTGACGATGTACTCCGGCGACGAGCACCTCTTCGGGGCGCTCGAGGCCGGCGCCTCCGCCTTCGTCGCGAAGGATGCCCCAGCCGAGGACATCGTGGCTGCCGCCCGCCACGCCGCGGTGTCGCCAAGAGCCTTCACGGCGAGCGACCTGGCCGACGCCATGCGCCGGCGGCTGGAACCGACGGGGCCGCGGATGAGCCCGCGCGAGATGGACGTCCTGACCCGGCTGGCCCAGGGCCTGAGCGTGGCCCAGATCGCCGGCCAGCTCTACATCAGTGAGTCGACGACCAAGACCCACATCTCCAAGATCTACGACAAGCTCGGCGCGACCAACCGCGCTCAGGCGCTGATGACTGCGCTCCGACTCGGCTTGATCAAGCAGGACTCGCCCGATCGCTTCTAGTCCTTTCGGACGACCCGGAAAGTCTCGAAAGGCCCACTAAAGGTGACCTCGGGTCCGATACCGTCTGCGCTGCCACCAGGGCACCCTGTGGCACGAGGGGACTCGTGGGGGGTCACCCAAGACTCACATGACCGTGGAGGTCACAGATTATGCTCGCTTACATCCGCAAGCTCGCCGACACCAAGCGCGGCGACGACGAGGGTGCGTCCGCGGTCGAGTACGGCCTCCTGGTCGCTGCCATCGCCGCCATCATCATCCTGGTCGTCTTCGCCCTCGGCACGTTCGTCAAGGGCGCCTTCAAGGACACCTGCGACGCGTTCGACAAGTCCAACGCCGTCAACTCCTACGGCCCGGCATCGAACAACTGCGACCAGTAACTCCAGCTTCACGGTGAGGGGTCGGGTGCATTGCACCCGACCCCTCACCCGTGCCACAGGGGGACTGGTGACAGCGACGGCCGATGTCGGAGCCGCGCCCGACCAGCAGCTGCGGCCATCGCGGTCTGGCGTCGACGCCTGGACCTGGTTCGCCATCGTCGTCGGTGGCCTCTTCTGGGCCGGCGTCGCCCGCTCGCTGGGTGACCCAGACGTCTGGTGGCATGTCCGGACCGGGCAGCTGATCCTCGACGATGGCGTGCCGCGCACAGAGCCGTGGGCGTTCACGGCCCTCGGTAGGCCGTGGGTCCCGACCGCGTGGCTCTCGGACGTCCTCTTCGCCGCGACCCAGGATCTTGCGGGCTGGCGAGGGCTCATCCTGCTCAAGGTGGCCCTCAGCGCTGCCATGCTCGTGGGACTCGGTCGGCTGGTCTTCCGCTCAGCCCAGAGCCGTCTAGCAGCTCCGGTATTTGCCGTCGCCGTCATCGTCGTCTCGCCATTCCTTACCGAGCGGCCCCAGCTCGTCTCCCTCGTCCTGGTCGTGTGGCTTGCCGGAGTTGTACGTCGGCTACTTCTCAATCACGAGCTCCCGTGGTGGACCCTGGCCTTCGGCTACTTGTGGGCCAACCTTCATGGAATGTGGGTGCTACTGCCGATCACTCTGATCGGTGCGGTGATCGGTCTGGCTCTTGATTCCAAAGCAGGATGGCGTCCCGCAGCGGTTCGCGCGTCCATCGTCGCGGTCGCGAGCGTCGCACTGGCCTCTCTCACACCAGCCGGGCCCAGGCTCGCGTACTGGTCGTTCGTCGTGAGAGATGCGGCAGGCGATGTCTCGGAGTGGCGCCCCACGACCGTGACGGGGACCTACGGGATCGCCTACCTCGCGCTGCTCGGGCTATGGGTTCTTGCGGTGGCTCGGCAGCCGTCTCGGACTCCCCGCTCGGAGATCCTCTTCGTGCTCGCTGTGTTCGCCTTCGGTCTGCTCGCGGCGAGGAATGTGGCACCTTCGGCGCTGCTCATGGCGCCCTGGGTCGCCGGCGCGCTCCAGAGATGCTTCGGACCGTCCCTGGAACGGAGCCACAGCCCGCGCGTTCCGTCCCTTGTCCCAGCCGCGACCTTTATCCTGGCCGTGCTACTCACGTCAGCAAGGGTGATCACGCAGCCCCCAATCGCCGATGGCGTCCCTCTCGGCATCGTGGCGGAGTTGAAGTCGCGGCCTGGCCCAGTGCGCGTGCTGAACAGCTACTCAGTCGGCGGCGTCCTCACAGGGTTGGGCGCTCCGAACATCTCGGTGGCCATCGACGGTAGGACGGACAACTACTCGGCCGAGTTCGTTCACCGGCATTTCCTTGCGACAACCCAGCTGTTCCAGTGGCGTGAACTGGTTGATGACCTGGATCCTGATGTCGTGGTAATCGGCGAGGGAGGTCAGCTCTACACGGAGCTGAGCCTGCTCGGATGGGAAACGACGATGGTCGATGGAGACTTCGCGCTTCTCGAGCCACCGGGACGACCATGACCTTGACGGCGCCCTCTCCGTCGGAGGTCAAATCGACTCGCCGGGGCACAGGTTCACCGCTCGAGGTCCTGCCCCTGTGTCTGATCTTGGGCTTTGCAGCGCTGGGGTTGCTCCCTCTGGGTGATCCGGACGTCTGGTGGCACCTGCGCACAGGTGAGCTCGTGATCAACGAGGGATTCACCCGGACCGATCCTTGGTCATGGACGTCGACTGAACCCTGGCTGCTCCACGAATGGCTCTCCGACCTCGTGATGTACCTCGCCTACCGAGTAGGCGGTTATCACGGCGTAATACTCCTGCGGGCCGCGATGCTTGCGCTCATCGCGGCACTGATCCTGCGCTCCTGCCGCAATGAGGCGGGACCGGTCATCTGTTCCGTCGTCGGCGTCATAGCCCTTGTCGCCATGTTCCCGTTCGACGGTGAGCGTCCCCAACTTGTGTCCTTCGCCCTGCTCGCTTGGATTCTCCCTCGGATGCGACTCGCCATCGAGCGGCGCCGTCCACCGTGGGAGTTGGTGCCGATCGTCTGGATCTGGGCGAACCTCCATCTCCTCTGGGTGACGGCGCTGGTCCTCTACGCCGCGTTGGTTCTTGGCCTCCTCCTTGAACTCGGCGTACGCGAGTGGCGCCGCCTGGTTCCTTTCGCCGCTGTGGGTGCACTGTCAGGGCTGGTCACGATGCTCACGCCGAACGGGCCGACGCTGCTCTTGATGCCGCTCAAGGCGGTGGGCGCGCCCGGATTTCTGCCGACCGAGTTTCTCCCCCCAAGCGTTTCCGACCCCTTCACTGCATGCGCGCTGGCCCTGCTCTTTGTGGTCCTTGTTGGCTGGGCCAAACAATCAGGTGCCGTGCCCGTGGCTGAGATCTGTTTTGTCCTCATGGCGACGTTGATTGGCTTGACCTACGTCCGCACCGTCCCCGTTCTCGTGATCGCTATCGCGCCGCTGGCCGCTCGGACCCTTCAGACGTGGTCTGCGCGTCAGACCAGTTCCTTCCGACTGGGACGGGCAGACAGCTTGCTCGCGGGCGCGCTCATGGTGGTGGCGGTAATCCTCGGTGCTAGCTGGATGGCTCAGCTTCCGGGAGTCAAGCAGGGAGCCCCCTATGCCTCGACGAAGTTCCTCGAAGAGCTTCCCGGTAGAGCCAAAGTGATCAACGAGTACGAACTTGGTGGCTGGTTGCTGTGGGCCGGTCGCGACACTTCCCCTGGTGTCGACGGACGAGCGGAAACCAAGACCGTCGGCTACTTGAACGCGTACGTCAACACTCTCAAGCTTCAAGGCAATTGGCGGGCCTTCGTCAACGATTCCGGAGCCGACGCGGCATGGCTTCGGAAGGAGGCGCCTCTCGTAGAGGGTCTGAGGCTGCTTGGGTGGCGGACGGTGCACGAGGACGACTTCACTCTTATCCTGCTTCCACCAGAAGACGGACGAGCCGGGTGACGAGCACCGTCACGACATCAGGTCGCAGCACTCGCAGGCGCTCTGACGCCTCGGTGCGGCGGAACGGGGTCGCCCAAGCGACCTACCTGCGATGCGGCCCGTGACCGATCCGCCCTCGCTGACGACCGGAACTGCCGCACGGGCACCACGGCCGCGGGCATGGGGTGCTCACCCGCTCTTCGTGACGTGGTGCCTGACTCGTCTCGGGCTGCTCCTGCTGATCATTGTGCCGGCAGAGCGGAACATGACCGTGGACGTTCGCTACTACCTCGATGCGGCCACGAATCTGTTAGCCGGACATGAGGTGTCGGACTGGGAGTACCCGTTCCTCGCGCTGGTTGTCGTCCTCGCGCCGGCCCTATTCGGCTTCTCCGATCCAAGCAGCTATTTAGTTGGGTTTGCGTGCATCAGCCTCGTGCTCGACTTCCTCACGTACGTTTCGATTGTCGGCTCGACGCGACACAGTCAGCAGCCCGGAGGTGCGTGGCTGTGGGTGGCCGGCCCTCCATTACTCGGCCTGATCAGCATTACTCGATTGGATCTCGCTAGCTGCTGCGCCGCGGCTGCAGGGACCCGGCTGGTGATCACCGGACGGCACCCCAGGCTCGCCGGGGCTCTTCTCGCCGTGGGCGCGGCCATTAAGGTCTGGCCGGCATTCGTCCTGGTGGTTGGGCTCGCGCTGACACGGCGAATACAACTCGCTGTCGGTGCTGCCGCGGTCGGCGCGTTGACGGTAATCACGGTCTTCGCGTTCGGCTGGGGCAGCATGCTGACGGGGTTCGTCACGTACCAGATTGATCGAGGCGTTCAGATAGAGTCCGTGGCAGCGCTCCCGTTGTTGTGGCTTGAGCAAATGGGGGTGGCCAACTACACGACTGATTTCGACTTCGGCGCACAGCAGGTCTACGGGCCCTTCGTCGGATCAATCACCTGGCTTATGTCCGCTGGTTTCGCTCTGGGAGCGGTAGCCCTGGCAGTCCTCAACGGTAGGCGCCCGCCCCCCCGAGATCCCATCGAGCACTTGCTCCTCATGGCAACCGCCGTTGTACTGGTGCTCATCCTGACCAACAAGGCGCTGAGTCCCCAGTACCTGCTGTGGGTACTCGTCATGACAGCCCTGCTCGGAGCCGTCTCGAACCGTCTAGATGCTCGCGTGACGGCACCGTTGCTGGGTGCCCTTGTGTTGAGCCACCTGTTGTTCCCATACCTCTACGCCGATCTGTTGCGCTTCGAGCTTCTGCCTTTGGTCGTCATCACGGCCCGTGATGTCTTGCTCATCGCCGTTCTCTTCGGTCTCATCCGACTCATTCGGTCAGAGAGAACCGCATGAGAAACATCTCATCGACACCCACCATGGCCGACTCCGAGGTAACACAGGTTGCCCGAGGCCGCTGGGCGCCGCACGTTAAGAGCGCGCTGCTGGACGTGGCCCTGACACTGATGCTCACGACAGGGTGTCTCGCCGTACTAGTCGGGGGGGCGCTAGACGAGCTTGGAAACCCATTTCGGGCAGGCGGAGACCCCCTCTCCTATGCCGCTACGAGTAGTTCTCTCGACTGGACCAGCCACGCGGTCGGCTATCCGTTCGGCATGACGCCTATGCCCTACTTCCCAACCCTGGACTTCACCCAGCGGGCGCTCGCTGATGCTGTCTCACAATTCACCGACAATCCGTTCCTTCCGGGCAACGTTGTGTGGCTTGTGTCGTACCTCTTCACGGCAATGGCGGCATGGTGGGTGTTCCGACTCGCAGGTGCCCGGCGTCCCACCGCCATAGCCCTGGCTATCTCCTTCGCATTCATCCCCTACCACGCTGTGCGCGCGCTCACTCACCTCTACCTAGCGACGACGTGGCCTGCCGTGCTTGCCGTCGGACTGGCTCTGCTCGTGGGCATGGGCCAACTCCCAGCAGCTCGAGACTCCGCTCGTCCGCGGTGGCGCCGCATCCATGGCGGCGTGATCCTGATTTCGGTCGTCGTTGCCTTCAGCGGCATCTACTACGCGTTCTTCGCTCTCTTACTTCTCGCCATGGCGCTCGCATGGCGCTTCGCCAGAGGCGCGGACTTGCGCAGCATCGTCAACTCCAGCTATCCCGCGGTGTTGATCTGCTGCTTGATGCTCACCGCTTTGACCCTTCAGGCGGTCAGCCAGGCCGCCGACCCGCCCGTCGCGCCTGTGGTGACCCGCAACGCTGGTGAGTCGGCGATCTTTGCCGGAAGCATGTCCCTGGCCCTGACGCCGTCGCCTAAGTCCGACTTGCCAATCGTCTCCGAACTGACTCGGCGGTCCTCGGAGTACCTGTTCGAGAGTGAGGGGTTCACATATGGCCAGTATGGAACTGTCGTCAGCACCGGGTGCGGTGGCATCTTCCTCTTGGGAATGCCCCTCCTCGCGAGACGGGCCGCCAGACGAGCTGACTCCGGCGGCTCATCCGCGGCCATTGACGGTCGCGGTGTGAGCGGCGGACTCGTCCTCGCTCTGCTCACCGGAAGTGTCATGTTCTTCAGTCCGTGGAGTTTGAACTTCCTCTTTGCCCTCTTCGTGACGCCCGGCATTCGGTCCTGGAATCGACTGCTGCCGATCATCTTGCTGCTTCTCATGTGCGGCGCTGTCTCAGTCGCGCGCCTAGCTTGGCGTCCGGGGCGCGTCCCTGTCTTGCTCATCGCGGCTGCCATCCTGGTCCTCACGCTTTTCGACAGCGTGACTCCGTACCGACCGATGATCAGCAATGCACTCTCGCGAAGCGCCGAACGAGTCAAGTCAGCAAAGGTCTATGCGACTTCGGTCAACGCGGTGACACCTGAGAGATGCGGCGTCCTTCAGCTGCCATACGTGGCGTTCCCAGAGTCGCCACGCCAGGGTCAGATGGAGGAATACGAGCACTTCCTCGTAGCGCTGGCGAATCCCGAAAAGTATTGGTCCTATGGAGGAGTGAAGAAGACCACCGCAAGCGTGTGGGCCGAAAGGTTGCAGGACGACATCGATGAGTCCGCCATCCAGTCTCTCCGCGAGGCGGGGTTCTGCGGAATTCACGTCGACCGACACGGCTACGAGCACAAGAACGCCGATGCCCTCGTCGCCCGTCTCGAGCGTTTGGTGGGAGAACCCAAAGCCAGGGGCGCCGCCGGTAGGTGGCTGTATTTCGGTTTCGACGGAGTTGTTCCCCTCGAACCCGAGTCCTTCGATCCCCTTCGCTTGTCTCCGGCCGCACAGAGGTTCTTCGCAACGTCGTGACTCTGGCGCGGCTGTCTCGTAGTGGAAACAGGTTGCTCGCGTATCGCCGCGGTGTGACCCGATGACACGGTTCCAACACGCTCGGCTCACCGGTAACTCGAACAGGATCGCCCTCTCCACACCTTGCACCTCCGCTGTCGGCTTTGGAGACTCACCGGCAGCATCAAGCGGCCAGAGGCGCGTCAGGGGCGCCTCAGTCTGGGGACAAGCGCATCCTCTGCCTCAGGTTCGAAGAGCAGCTTTGGGGGCCCGATTGAGGCGTCGTCGGAGCAACAGGTAGACCGCGCGGCGAGCCCATGCGTTTGCCTCAGCGCGCAAGCCGCCGATGCGTAGATCACGTCGACGCAGCACAGTTGGATATGCGGCTCGGACCACTTCGTGAAAAGCCCGAGTCTGACTGGCCTGCTCGCGTGCAAGCGAAAGGCTCCATGAGCCTGCGCTGAGCCGAAATGTTGCTAGAGATTCCGGGAGCGCATAGAAGTCACCGTTCCGCAGAACGCGGACGTACATGTCCGCGTCTATCAGGTATGGCAGGGCATCAGACCATGGGCCAGCGGCACGAAGAGCCTCCGCGCGCATAAGGACGCAGCTGGGCTCTCCGAAGATGTTGGTTCCTGCGAGTACGGCCCGGCGTATGGCTACGCCACTTGACACGCGGCCATTCAGACCCGCGAGACCGCGTCCGGAGTAAACCACGACACCATTCGCATCAATGATGTCGCGTTTGCTAGCCACTAAAACCACTCCCGGGTTGTCATCCAGCGCCGCGACCTGCTTCGTCAAGCAGCCGGGGTAGAGGGGGTCATCAGCGCAAACGAGCTTGATGTAGTCACCGACTGCATGATCCGTGGCGCGGTTCCAATTTTCCTGCACCCCGCCTCCGGCCGACCCGAGGATCAGGCGTACATGTGGGTCTGCAAATCGCCTCACTATGTCCCGCGTCTCGTCCGTCGAGCCATGGTCTGCGATCACGACCTCGAACGACGGATAGTCCTGAGCCAGAATTGACTGGAGCGTCTCAGAAATGAAGGCTGCGCTGTTGTAGGTGGGCACGCACACCGAGACCAATGCCAGCGGAGGGGGATCCTGGGCGACGCGACTGCTCAACGGGTCGACGGCCATGAGAGAAACAACTCAGGCATGGACGCTGGGACGCCGGAACGAGAAGTATTTGTGACCGAAAAAGCTGATCACGGCGCCTAACACAACGATCACCGTTTGCGCCGCGATGACCCGGAGACCGCCGAACTCGACGAGCACAGGGAGTAACACGAAATTGACGGCGAGGGCCGCGAGGTAGACCGACTCGAACCGCACGAGGTCTCGCCATACGTGCCCCTGCACACGAAAGACGAGCCGGCGATACAACACAAATGCACATGCCACGCTTGCGACGTGGGCGAGCAGCAGGACCACGAGGTAGCCGGCGTGCGGACCGACGGTCAGCTCGAACCCGATGAAGAAGACGTACCCGATCAAGGTGTTGATCGCGCCGATCGCGACAAAGGCGATTCCCTGGCCGCCGAGCAATGAACGTGACCGCGCTGGCGCTTCTGAGGTTGATCCCGGCATTCTCGGGGAACCCGAGAACGGCTGCGACTTGTCGACAGAATCTATGAGCGGACCCTTCCGCGCTACCGGTGCCACCACCTCAGTGCAGCCCCTTGGTGCCCACAGGATAGTCCGACGGTGCCGACCTGCTCTACCGCCCGAACAGGTAGGCCTGCCCTGCGCGAATCCGCGGACAGGCTGCGACAAACTCGGCTAGCGTCATTCCCGTATCCAGCTGGTTCGGTAGAAGACCCTTGAGGTGCGCCTTCGCACCCGGGAGATGCTCCACTGGTTGTCTTGAGGGGCAGGATGTGCGCCCTCGGTCCGGAAGAAGAGGATGGCCGGTTGTCCGACACCTCTAGTGACGAGTACGCCGAGCGGCTCGTTGCTCTGCAAGGAGTCTGGTGGAAGCGCGCGCTTAACGTCCAAGCACCGTACCGCTGGAACCTCAGACGGCTCGGCTTGGGGAGGGTACTCGACGTCGGCTGCGGCATCGGACGCAACCTTGCCGCTCTTGACGGCAACGGGGTGGGTGTCGATCACAACGAGTCGTGCGTGCGGGTCGTTCGCTCGCTCGGACTAGTGGCCTACGAGCCGGAAGAGTTCCACCGGTCAGAACACGCGGCCAAGGGCGGCTATGACTCCATCCTCATCGCACACGTTCTCGAGCATCTCGAGGAGGACGAGGCCGACAAGCTGATGGACGAGTACTTGCCGTACCTCCGCTCTGCCGGCCGCGTTGTCATGATCACGCCACAGGAGCGCGGCTTTGCCTCGGACTCCACACATGTGAGGTTCGTGGATTTCGAGGACCTGAGACGCCAAGGTCAGCGGTTCGGGATGTCCGAAGAGCGTGCTTACTCCTTCCCATTTCCCCGTCGTTTCGGGAAGGCATTCATTTATAATGAGTTCTGTTATGTCGCCGTTTCTGGTCAACAATGACGATTATTGGGACTGCTCTAATCCAGTTGTCTGAAATTCCGGCTCTTGGGTTCGACCGTCGACGGCACACTTGAATGCATCGCTCGATAGAGGCGTGCCTTGTCCTCGTTGCCATCAAGTTCCCGTTTCGGTAATGACGCGGATTTGCTTACACGTGACGAGGGCGTGCGCAACTGCCAGCGGATGAACCCGAGGAGACAGGTGCGACACGCTCGAGGTTCGCCCGTCATGATGCACCATCCATGGCTACCCTCATCACGCACTTCCTTCGGCGCCAACACTTTGGGTAGACGATGAATCAACCAGTCTCTCCGCCTCTACTGAGAACAGTCAGTGTCGTGGTTCCGGTCTTCCGTGGGCAGGAGACCCTTCGGACGCTGATGGCAGAAATCGAACCCCTGACGACACCTCATGCCAGTCCCGAGGGGCGGAGCTTCAGAATCTCCGAAGTGATCTTGGTTTGGGACCGCGGCCCCGACGCCAGCGACATGGTGATGCGGGCGCTTGCTCGGGAGTTCCCTTGGATTCGCCCTGTCTGGCTGTCACGCAATTATGGGCAACATCCCGCGACCTTGGCGGGGATGGCATCCGCCGGCGGAGACTGGGTCGTGACCCTCGATGAGGACGGACAGCACGATCCTGCGGCCATCGGGTCCTTGCTGGACACGGCGATTCGGGAGTCGGCGCAGCTCGTCTACGGAGTCCCCGCCAATCAGCCACCGCACGGGAAGCTGCGTAATGCACTCTCGCGCCTCGCGAAGGGCTTCGCCGTGCGCTTCCTCGTGGAGGATGTGCCCGGTGGCTTCAGCAGCTATCGGCTGGTGCTCGGCGAGATCGCCCGTAGCATCGCGGCGTACGCCGGGCCGGGCATCTATCTGGACGTTGCCCTCGGCTGGGTTACGGCCGACGTGGCACATTGCTCGATCGAGTCACGAGTCGAAGGCCGTCCAGCGTCGAACTACAGCCTAAGGCGACTGGCTTCGCATTTTTGGCGGCTAGTCATCTGCTCCGGAACTCGTCCACTACGACTTGTGTCCGGCCTTGGAATGACAATGGCTCTGCTCGGTATCTTGCTCTCGATCTACTTCGTGAGTCAGCGGCTCACAAATGCGGTCCCCATAGCCGGGTGGACGTCCGTCATAGTCACCGTCCTGCTGGTGGGGGGTGCAATCCTGTTCTCATTGGGGGTCATTGCGGAGTACATCGGCGTGGTGTTGCGAAGCGCGATAGGCCGGCCGCTCTATGTCACCGTGCAGGACCCCAACATCGCCTTCACACACCCGGCGGACGATGTCTGAGTGTCCATGGATCATCGGATCGGGCGGACTGCTCGGACAAGCTCTCTGTGCGACAAATTCGCGACCCCTTCTGTCGCTCCGCCGGTGCCGTGGGACCGACCACGCGATGCCACGAGGCTCTTGGAAAACGCTGCGCGAGACTACGCAGGATGGGGCCCAAATAACTGGAGCGTCATCTGGGCCGCTGGCGCAGCAGTAGTCGGGACTAGCGAGACCAGCGCGAGCGCCGAACTCGACCAGTTCCACTCGACCATCCTCGCTATCAAACGGCACCTGCCTCAAGGTCGGGGCGTCTTTTTCCTGTCGTCCTCAGCAGGCGGAGTGTACGCCGGCTCTGCCGGACCGCCATTCGACGAAACGAGCGTCCCTTCTCCGATCAGCCCGTACGGCCGCCTCAAACTGGACATGGAGCGGCTCACGGTGGAACTTCTAGGAGGCTTTTGCAAGGTCGTGATCGGGCGCTTTTCGAACCTGTATGGTCCTGGCCAGAACCTCAAGAAGTCACAAGGACTCATATCGCAACTCTGCGTCCATACCCTGACCCGCAAAGCGCTCAACATCTACGTTCCCCTTGAGACGCTGCGCGATCACTTGTACGTCGATGACGCAGCAACCCTTACGCTGGCGGCAACCAGAGCCGCGACTGCCGGCACCGCGGATCCGATTGTCAGAGTCTTGGCGTCACACGAACCTGCAACTGTCGCTCGACTCATCGATCTGATCAACCGGCAATCACATCACAGGCCATTGATCTCGGTGGGCGTCAATAGGGACGCCTTCTTCCAGGTTCGTGACCTTCGTTTACGCTCCCGCTACGCAGAGGAGCAACAGGCCCTCCGCCGAACAACGCTCAGCGTAGGCGTGGCTAAGGTCTTTCGGAGCACAGCGGAACTTCTACGGGCCGGCGCGTTCGCTCATAGCCGGGACCCCGGAGCTGGCTAGCCAAAGCATCACATGTTGCCGCGCGAATATCGGGTGGCGTCAGTAAGGGATTGCGAACGGAGGACTATCGCCGCGGGCTGTCTCCGCCATTGAATACCGGTATTTTCGCATCGGGCCACGACACGGCGTATACCCATCTAGGGTTCCCTCCCCAGGTGAAGCGGGTTCGTAGTGTCAGGCAAGGCCGATCGAGTTTCGTAATCGACATGACAAAACGCAGCCCGAGTTCATGCAGGCTTTCGTCACAAGGATCTACATCGACACGCACCATATCCTGTTGCAATCGAGAGATGCGTATGGTCGAGTCCGGCTTAGCCCACTGGAAGATGACGTACGACGCCCCCCGGTTCCACGACGACCGAAACCGGCCGGGAGGGTCGAGGATCCTCCATGCGAATTCTTCGGGACCCACCCATTGCTGACCGCCGAGCGACCCTGCGCCGTTCGCCATCAGCAGCGCGTCTGAGGCCGGGGTGTCAGTTGCCCAGCGTCCGTCCGGCTGAGACTTTGCGATGTTTCGCACCTGGCCCGCCGCCTCGCCGTTTCTGAGATCAGCGAGTCCGACCTGAACGGGATTCACGGCGATCACGAACAGGGACGTCACAATGACGAGGAGCGAAAGGGCGGTTGGGCTGGAGTGAGCCCATCGAAGCGCTACCCCGACGACAAGAGCGAAGAGTAGCGAGACCGTGACAATGGCTTTGATGGACAAGGTAGGTAGGTGCGCGCGCTCAAGCAACAATCCCCCCGTGATCGTCGAGGCGGCGACACCGGCAGCCGCCAAAACGGCATTCCGAGTGCGCTCCCGGGCGCCGACGGACGCGAATGCCGAGAAGACGAGTCCGAACAGTAGCGTCGCCGACATCCCGATGACCCGCTGCCCTCGCCGGGGGAACGAGGTTCAACGGGAAGGCGTAGCGGGATTCATCCGGCCACGGGAAGAAGGACCAGGCACAGAAGACGCAGACGACAGCAGCCAAACTCGCGACGACACTCCGAAGTGTCCCCAGCCCTTTCCATCCCAGCGAAAGCGCCATGAAGGCAGTCGGCACCAGCAAGACCAGGTACGCCGACGACAACTCTGATTGATTGGTTGGACCGCTAAGCCGCGGGGTCGATTGCAGCAGCCACAAGTGAGGCGTTCCAAGGTTCGGTCCCAGCCCTACGCCTCCCCCTGGGGACCGACGAAGCCCTCGGGTACTCAGTCGCGGCGAGGATCGAAAAGGCTTCATCGTGTTCTAGAAGGAATGCCGTCAGAGCAACAACAGCCACCAGGAGGGTGCCGAGCACCGTCGAGACGACTGCCCTTGAGGACGACTGACGGGCCGTCAGAAGGTGCCACAGTGTGGGGATCAAGATCGTTGCGCCCAGGGTGATCGCCCATGGCTGATACGAAAGCGCCAGTCGGGCCACAGCGAGTCCACCGAGAATTGTCCAGCCAACACAAAGTGCTAACGAACTTCTACTCGCTGCGCGCACGGCCGCGGCAGCGGCCAGCGCCGCTGCTAACGCCCAGGCAAGCGGCAACATCGGCCACCAAGACCACCAGACGGAGGCCGGGGACAAGACGACCAGCAACGACATGGGGGCCGAAATGCCCAGCGCTACCCCGAGCTGTCTGAACCACAGAGGCAGTAAGATCAATACGGCAGCCACCGGCCACCACCACACCAGGGCGAACAACTGGGTCGCCGCACGGTTCGAGGACCTCGCGAGCAACGCATTTTCGAAGAGAACAGAACTGTGGTCACGTTTCCTCGCGGATCACCTGTGACAGGTGCAGAGTCCCGATACGAGAGGGAAGACCCGAAGTCAGCCCCATCCGCATAGATCAGCCCCAGGCGCCACGGCGTCGAACGTAGAAACTCATCCGATCGGATTCCCCTCGGTTCTCCGATCACGGGCCCGGACGCGCTAGACGGATCACGCAGATCGAAAACTCCGACCGATGAAGTCGTGACTCCCAGTGCGGCCAAGAGCCCGAACGTAGGCCACGACTACAATCCATGCCGCCGGCGACACGCCCAAAGCGCGGGAGGACTTACGATGCGCCCGCAGTTTGAGTTTCAAACCGCACAAAGCTCCTCCCCCGTTGGCATCGAAACGAAGTGTGCCGCGTCATGGACCGAACCGAGTTTACCCAGAGGGTAGGGAGCCGTCGTGTTCGTGGTGAACGCATGCGACGACTTGCGCGCGATTCGCAATACACAGGGATACGGCGCCGGCCAAGAACAGCGCCCGCACCTGGAGCGTCGTCAACATGGCTGGCCATCCGGCTGCTCGTGCGCTGGCGCCTCTGGCGTAAGGCTACGAATCAAGTACGGTAGTCGGCCTATTGTCGCTACGGACCAGGTTCCGCTAAGGCCGATTGATGGCATGAACTTGCTCGCCCTGCTGGGAGACCTTCAGCTGGAGAAGGGCGAGTTCCTGGGCGAGGATACGTGTCTTGTCTTCTAGACGTCCGATCTCGTAGCTCGCTTGAACATGAGCGACGAAGAGAACCAGGCCTCCAAGAAAGAACACCAAGTTGCTTGGAACTTGAACTCCGAGAAGGTCAGACGCACCTGAAAGAAGCGAGGGAACGGCGGCTCCGACGACAACGGAAATGCCAACCACGATCCACAACACCGCGTACTTCTCTCGTAGCCGTCGGCGACGCACCATCTCCACGATCAAGGCGAGGCACGCGACTGCCCCGACCAGCCCAGCGCGTATGCAGAAGTCACCCGCTTGCCTCCTCAGCCATCTCGGCGAGTACCGAGGCGGGTCCAAGAACACGGGCTCCCATTGACATTCGCGCACATGTACGTAGCAGGTGTACAGCAGATCGTCCCGCCGACTGGCTGGGTCGCCCTCCCGCCTCGGAGACATCTCGACCGGCACCTGAATAATCCGCATTCCAGTACCCGCGGCTATCACGAGGGACTCCACAGTGTCGCTGAGATAGTCGATCGGATAATGTTCGGCGAATACTTCAATGCCGCGCCGCCCGGTGGCGCGGAAACCAGAAGTGACATCCGTCAGCGTGCTACCGGCATGACGGGATACCAGCCTGGATAACAGTTGAATGGCTACCCGACGTACTGGGCTCGCGGTGTACGACCCAACGCCCGCGAAACGAGCACCGACGACCAGGTCGGCCTCCCCGAGTCTGAACAAGAGCTTTGGAATGTCGGCAGCAGCATGCTGCTCCGTCTGCATCGATCTGCACCACAGCGCCAAAGCCGTGTTGTTGTGCATAGCGATATCCCGCACGGACCGCTCCGCCCACCCCCAGATTGAACGGCAATCGCAGCACGGTCGCCCCGGCCTCATGCGCCAGCACTGCGGTTTGATGAGTGCTCCCGTCATCCACCACCAGGACCTCGGCAACCCCAGGGCAGGCAAGGACGGCGCGAACTAGATCGGCGACGGTCCGCTCCTCGTTTAGGGCTGGCATGAGCCCCAAGACCGGCCCAGGGACTGAGGTCCCGAGTGCAGGCAAGGTTGCGCCCACCGCCTCAGCCCCCCTCGGTTCCGCCTCCGCACTCATCATCATCGCGCCGGCGGCTGCACCGCCATGACCTACGGGAGGCTCGATACGTTCAGATGCAGTGAGCATCCGAACGGCCGATGCATCCTGAGCCATTGCGGCGATTCGCAGGAATATGTGCAGACACCACCTGATTACGGGCGAGCTGGGCAGCGGAAGGTGCTGACAGCCGGCCAGCCGGTGCCGGAGGGGTACAAGGTCGGCGACCCTGCTCGAGGCACGGGCGGCGGCGGGGAGGAGCCAGCTGACCCGCGGCCCCCAAATCGCCGCCACCCGGATGACGGTGGCGGCGACGCTCGGGCGACTTCGGCGGCGACAGCGGCGAGGCCGAGACGAACTGCGCGACCTCCGCGATCGAGGCGCAGTCGGCAAGGACGTAGGTGCCGCTGCGGACGCGCGGCATCGGCTAGGCCGGTCGCGGTAGGGACCGTGCACGTGGGGTGAGGGTCAGATCGCGCGTTTGGCTGCCTGCCAGTAAGCGGACGACACCCGTCGAAGCGCGGCCGGCGCCTCCAGGCCCCGGACTCCGGGGGCGAAGTCGCCAGTCAGCACGCGCGCGAACTCGGCGTCGGGCCGGGACTGAGCGGCCCGGACCTGCCGTCGACGTTCCCTGACCAAGCCGGCGTTGCGCAGCAGCCACCACCAGCCGGCGAGCTTGCGCCGGCCCCAGCCCTGCTTCACGGCCACCGCGAGCATCGCCAGCTCCAGCACCAGCAGCGGCCCGAGCACCGCCGCGAGCATCCGGCGGAGACCAGGCGTAAGTACGACGAAGAGCCGGTTCCGCTCCAGCAGGTACAGCTTGTTGGCGTTGCGCGAGAACTCGTAGCGGTGCAGGACCACCGCCTCGGGAACGAACACTACGCGCCAGCCGCGCTGCCAGCAGCGAAGGCTGAGCTCGGTGTCCTCGCAGTAGGCGAACATGGCTCGCAGAAGCCGCCTAGCTCCTCGAACCGGTCACGTCGGCAGGCTGTCGCAGCCCCGGATGCGGACGCGACGTCGGCGAGTTCACTGTCGCTCGGGCCGGCTGACCCAGACCGCCAGCCCAGCTGAGCCCGAGGTAATGGACCGGGTTCCCGGCCGAGTTGATGACGTCCTCGTCGCCGTAGACGCGCAACGAGGCCGTGGTGAGTCCGATGTCGTCTCCTAGCTCGTCGACCAGCCGGCGTAGGGCATCGGGCTTGACGACGGCGTCACCGTTGACGAAAGCGAGATGCTGCCCTGTAGCTCTCGTCGCGCCGTGGTTGCTGCCGCCCGCGAAGCCGATGTTCTCGCCCGGGTCGAGGATCGTGACGCGGGGGCGCCCGGTGAGCCGCTTGAGCGCGTTGGACGTGCAGCCGTTGTCGACGAGCACGACATCAACGTCGACACCTTCGGACGCCGAGCACCGATTCGACGCATTCCTCGAGAATTGGCTCGTCGCCCCACGCAAGGATGATCACCGTCAGGGTCGGCATGGAGGGGGTCACTCCCCGAGCATCTCAGCCGGCGATCGGCCAGTGGACCGCTTCATCGAACACCCCCGTCGCCGCCACCCACGCAAGCTAGCCGCCGTCTCGGCTCCGACGCGTTGTCACAGCTCCGGATCAGCCGAGTAGGACCCACAAGTACACAGGCAGCTCGGGCAGACTGACCACTCACGACGCCAGGGGGAACGCCGTACCAGCCAACACCTCGCCGGCTCCGCGCCAAGGAGCGCGAAGTGATCACCTACACCGTGACCGCTGGCCACACCGAGCAAGAGCTGCAGGACCGGACCGGCCGAGCCCGGCGAGCTCGGCGGCGCCCACGCCACCAACGCCGTTGCCACCCTCGCATTCAACGAGATGATCGACATTATAGGCTCGATCCCCAACGCCAAGCTCGCCGGCATCGCAGGCCACCTGCAACCAAGTGTCCCTCCCCGTGCCGACGGAAGTTCAGCGCATGACGTGCCGTGAGGTGACGACGTAGTTG
>CAWHJC010000004.1:0-20165 GCA_963829565.1 uncultured Actinomycetota bacterium | reverse complement strand
TCGCCCGTGCCTCGGCGGACGTCGTGGTCTGTGCCCGTGCCACACACAGCCTGGACGCCGCGGAACTGGGCGCGTTCTTCGGGGAGGTGGCCGGCATCCTGCGGCCCGGTGGCTGGCTGGTGAACCTCGATCACGTCGCCGTCGCCGAGCCCTGGGGTGCCCGGTACGACCAGGTCACCTCCCGCTTCTACGACCGGTCGGAGAAGGCCTCGCCGGCGCCCAAGACAGGGGGCCCCACACGCTGGAGGCGCACCTCGATGCGCTGAGGGCTGCGGGATTGACCGAGGCCGACACACCGTGGCGGCTGCTGGCCACCGTCCTGGTCCTGGCCCGTCGCCCCGGCCCGGCCGGCACGGACCAGCCGGACCACCGGCCCGAGCTGTCGCCGCGACGGCGGCCGGGTCATGACGAGGGCGCCCCGCACGGGGCCCCGGGAGAGAGTTGAGCGACGTGGGCAGTGCACGGACGGTCTACGACGAGCTGCTGGTCGACGCCGTCGACCTGCACTGCCACGTCGACCTCGAGTTCTCGACGACACAGTTCCGCAAGGCGCTGCCGGAATGGGAGTGGCTTCCCCGCGCCGAGGCCGCGGGCCTGCGTGCGGTCGTCCTCAAGTCGCACCTGTGGCCGTCGGTCTCGCTGTCCCCGTTCCTGGCCCAGGTGTACTCCGGGACCGTCGAGGTCAAGACCAGCCTCACGCTGAACCCCACCGCGGGTGGCCTCGATCCGTGGGCGGTGGAGGCGGCCGTCGCCATGGGGGCGAAAGTGGTCTTCATGCCCACCTGGGGGTCGCGGAACGACCGCGAGCGGGGCGGCTTCCACCGGCGCCTCGCCGAGTCCTTCGAGCACTTCGACCCGGCACGGTTGTCGACCCTGACGGTGCTCGACGAGTCCGGAGCGCTGGTCGACGGCGTGCAGGAGATCCTGCGCCTGGTCCTGGACCACGACGTCGTCCTGAGCACGGGGCACCTGTCCTGGCGGGAGTCCCTGGTGCTCGCCCGGGAGGCGCGGGCGCTCGGCTTCGAGCGGCTGGTGTTCGGTCACCCGATGTCGGGTTCGGTCGGTGCCCCGGTCGACGCGATCAAGGAGGCGGCCCAGCTGGGCGCCTACATCGAGGTCTGCTGGCCGACCATCGCTCCGGGTCGGCGCGACCCGGCCGAGGTCGTGCAGGTCATCCGGGAGGTCGGTGCCACGCGCACCGTTCTCACCAGCGACTTCTTCGGCGGCGCCAGCTCCTCGCCGTCCGATCTGCTGCGCATGTTCCTGGGCGTCCTCTACGACGCCGGGCTCTCCCCGGAGGAGATCCGGTCGGGAGCGGTGAGCAATCCGGGCGCGCTCCTCGGGTCTGCCCCCGCTCGGAGGCTGACTTCCGGGACAGCCGGCCGGCTCGTCTTGTGCCGCCTGTCACAAAGGGCTTATGGTCCTACCAATGGTCGCCCGGCCGCCTGCTCGTTCCTGCAGGCCCCGGTGGGCTGCCGGTCGGCGCATGGGCGGGACCGGAACACGAACAGGACGGTGGATGCAGTGGCCCAGCAGACGGAGGTTCCTTTCCGCGGAATGCTGATCGGCGGCGAGCTCGTCGAGGCGACCGGCGGAGGCCACCCTCCCGTCGGTCAACCCGGCCACCGAGGAGGTCATCGGTGCGGTTCCCGAGGCCACGGCCGAGGACGTCGAGCGCGCGGTCCGCGCCGCGGAGAAGGCCGGTCCCGCATGGCGGGACCGCACGTGGACCCAGCGGGCGGCCGTGCTGCGCGAGTACGCCCAGGTCCTCGAGGACAACCTCGAGGAGCTCGCCCACCTCGACGCCGTCGACTCGGGCAACCCGATCAGCAGCATGCGCGCCGACGTCCAGGGCGCCATCGGCGAGATCCGCTACTTCGCCGGTGTCGCCGGCGAGACGAAGGGCCGCACCATCCCCAGCGGGCCGGACGCGCTGACCTTCACCGAGTTCGTGCCCTACCCGGTGGTCGCGCGGATCGTGCCGTTCAACCACCCGATCAAGTTCGCCTCGGCCAAGTCCGCCGCCCCGCTGGCCGCCGGCTGCCCCGTGATCGTCAAGCCCGGTGAGCAGACGTCGCTGTCCGCCCTGCGCCTCGGCGAGCTGGTCAAGGACCTCTTCCCGGCCGGTGTCTTCAACGTCATCACCGGCAACGGCGCGACCGCCGGCGCCGCCCTCGCCGGTCACCCGCGGGTGCCCCGGGTCGCCTTCACCGGCAGCGTCGCCACCGGGCAGCGCGTGGCCGCGCTCGGCAACGAGCAGATCAAGCACCTCAGCCTGGAGCTGGGCGGCAAGAACCCGCTGATCGTCTTCCCGGACGCCGACCCGCCACGACGGCCAAGGCCGCGGTGGCGGCGATGAACCTCGCCCGCTGCATGGGCCAGTCCTGCGGGTCGGCCTCGCGGATCTTCGTGCACGAGGACGTCAGTGAGGCATTCCTCACGGCACTGGTCGAGGTGGTCGGGACGCTCAAGGTGGGCGACCCCATGGCCGACGACACCGACATGGGCCCGCTGGCCTTCCGGTCGCACTACGACAAGGTGATGGCCCTGATCGCCAGCGGCGTCGACGAGGGCGCCAAGCTCCTGCACGGCGGAGTCCGCCCCGCGGGCCTCGACAAGGGCTTCTACGTCGAGCCGACCGTGTTCGCGCAGGTGGACATGAGCATGCGGATCGCCCGCGAGGAGATCTTCGGCCCGGTGATGTCGGTGCTGACCTGGCACGACTACGAGGACATGCTCGAGCAGGTCAACAGCCTCGACGTGGGCCTGACCGGGAACATCTGGACCAACGACATCTCGCTGGCGCTGCGCACGGCGCGGCGGATCCACTCCGGCTACATCTCGATCAACGGCACCGGGAAGCGTCCGATCGGGTCGCCGTTCGGCGGCTTCAAGCAGAGCGGTATCGGCAAGGAGAGCGCGTTGGACGAGCTGCTGAGCTACGGCCGCGAGCAGTCGGTCACGGTGACCCTCCGATGAGCGAGTCCACCGCGCCGGTCCGGACCATCGCCGACGCCGTCGTCGTCATCACCGGCGCGGCACACGGCATCGGGGCGGCCTACGCCCGGGCGCTCGTCGCCGAGGGCGCAGCTGTGGTGATCGTGGACCTCGACGGCGAGGGAGCCGAGAAGTTCGCTGCCGAGCTGCGGGGGGCCGGCGGACGGGCGCTCGCCTTCCGAGCGGACATCTCCGACGAGGCGGACCTGAAGGCGATGGTCGACGGCACGGTCGCCGAGTTCGGCACCATCACCGGCCTGGTCAACAACGCCGCGGTCTTCTCCGTGGTGCCCATGTCCCGGTCTCCCTTCGACGAGATCACCCTCGACGAGTGGGACCTGATGATGCGGGTCAACGTCCGCGGCACCTGGCAGGCCTGCAAGGCGGTCATCCCGGCGATGAGGGCGGCCGGCTACGGCAAGATCGTCAACATCAGCTCGGGCACGGCGCTCAAGGGCTCGGCCAGCCGGATCCACTACGTGACGTCGAAGGCGGCGATCCTCGGCTTCACGAAGGTGCTCGCCCGCGAGGTGGGCGGCGACGGCATCACGGTCAACTGCGTGGCTCCGGGCAGCACGTTGTCCGAGGAGGCCCCGGACGAGGGCACGGTGGCCTACCGGCAGACGCAGGTCGGCGGCCGCGCCCTCCCCCGCGTGATGCTGCCTCCGGACGTCGTCGGAGCGGTGCGGTTCATGCTCGGCCCGGAGAGCGACTTCATCACCGGTCAGACTCTCGTGGTCGACGGCGGGAGCCACATGCACTGAGGCAGGCGGCGAGGGGTCGGGCCCGCTGGGCCCGGCCCCGCCGGTCAGGAGGCGATGCGGGTGGCGAAGCGCTCCAGCACGCGCACCTGCGCGTCCGGGGAGACGACGTTGTCGAACTCGCGCGCGGCGCGGATGGACTGCGCGACCATGGTGCCGCCGGTCGTGAGGAAGGTGCGGGCCCGCGGGGCGGTGATGCGGCGCGGGTGGACGAGGCGCTCGAGGCTCAGAGCGGTCATGGGGTGAACTCCTTGGCGGGGACGCCCCGGCCTGCGCGGCAACTGAGCCGCGCCCGAACGATCGCGTGGCGTCCTCGTTACATGTAAGTCTTCGGCATCCGGGAATGCTCCCTTGACCTGCGGTGATGCTCACCGCCCGTTGGGGTGAGACGAGTGACACGCCTCGTCAGGGCCGGAAGCTCGACATCGCCGGCTCGAGCCACCGGGTTCCGAAGCGGCCGGTCTCCACGTCGGGCTGCTCAAGCAGCCAGCGATGGAACGAGATCGTCGTGGCCACGCCTTCGACCTCGAACGTGGCCAGGGCGGCCTTCGTGCGCAGCAGCGCCTCCGCCCGGTCGCGCCCGTGCACGATCAGCTTGCCGAGCAGGGAATCGTAGAACGGCGGGACCACATAGCCCTCGAAACAGTGGGTGTCGAGGCGGACGCCCGGCCCCTCGGGTGGCGCCCAGCGGGTGATGCGGCCCGGGGAGGGGCGGAAACCCTGCTCCGGCGACTCGGCGTTGATCCGGCATTCGATCGCCGCCCCAGTGCAGCTGACTGCGTCCTGGGTCAGCGGCGAGAGCCCGCCGCCGGCGACGAGCAGCTGCTCGCGGACCAGGTCCACCCCGGTCATCATCTCCGTGACCGGGTGCTCCACCTGGATCCGGGCGTTCATCTCCATGAAATAGGGCCGCCCGTCGGGGGCGACGAGGAACTCCACCGTGCCGGCACCGGTGTAACCGACGGACAGGGCGCCGTGCACCGCGAGTCTCCCGAGCTCCGCGCGCTGGTGCTGTGGTCAGGTGCGGCCGCGGGTCCCTCCTCGAGCAGCTTCTGATGCCGCCGCTGCAGGGAGCAGTCCCGCTCGCCGAGGAACAGGACCCGTTCCGTGCTGATCACAAAGGACCTGAACCTCGACGTGCCGGGAGCGCGGGAGATACCGCTCGAGATACACCGCCGGGTCCCGGAATACCGCTCGGGCCACGGCCCGGGTCGCCGCAAACGCGTCGACGAAGTCCCGGTCGGCGTGCACGACCGCCATCCCGCGACCCCCGCCGCCCGCCGCCGCCTTGATATCACGGGGTATCCGATGTCCTGGGCGATCCGCCGACCTTCGACGGCGGTCCGCACCGGCTCGACCACACCGGGCAGGAGCGGAGACGCCGGCCTCCGCCATCAGCCGGCGAGCCGTCGCCTTGTTGCCCATGTCTTGCATGACCGACGCCGGCGGCCCCACGAAGCGTGAGACCCTCCGCCTGGCAGATCTCGGCGAAGTCCGGGTCTTCGGACAGGAACCCGTATCCGGGGTGTATTGCGTCGGCTCCGGTCCGCAAGGCGGCCTCGACGATGTTGGGAACGTGGAGGTAGCTCTGTCGTGGCGCGGCGGCGCCGATGTTCACGGACGTGTCGGCCATCCGTACGGCCATCTGAGTCCCGGTCGGCGGAGCTGTACACGGCGACCACAGCGATGCCGAGCTCTCGGCAGGTTCGCGCGACCCGGACCGCGATCTCGCCCCGGTTGGCGATCAGGACGCGCTTCACGCGACCGCGGGACGCAGCCGGAACAGCGGCTGGCCGTACTCCACGAACTCCTCGTTGGCGACCAGCACCTCGACCACCTCGCCGGCGGTGGGGGCGGCCACCCCGTTGTACATCTTCATGACCTCGACCAGCCCCAGCGTGGCGCCCTCCTCGACGTGCGCACCGATCTCCACGAAGCTCGGTGCGCCGGGCTGCGGCGCGCGGAAGAACACCCCCAGCATCGGGGCGGTCACCGTCACCAGGTCGGACGGGACCGATTCGGCCGCCGCGGGGGAGGGCGGTACCGCGGTCGGAGCGGGAACGGGTGGGGAGGCGCCACCGGCGGGGCAGGCGCGGCGGGGCGGGGGGAGGTGCCGCGACCGGGGCTGCGACGGCAGCCGGACCTGCGGACGTCGGCTGGCCCCGCGCGCCCGGGTGGTGGCCCCGGTGCGGTCGGCCACGATGCGCGCGCTCCCCACCTCCACCTCGAGGTACTCGACGTTCCACCGCTCGAGCAACTCCAGGATCGCGACGACGTCGTCGTGCGCCAGCTCCACAGCACCCTCAGCTCTTTCTGGCGGGATCGGCGATCCCGCGCTTCTCGGGCCCCCGGAGCATGCGAGATCGTCGATCCTCGCCGAGGGAGGGGTCGGGCAGTTCGTGCCCTTGCGCATCGTCAGCTTCACGCCCGGCGTCTGCAGGGACACGAACGCGTGCCGGTCCTGCTCGGCGAGCCGGCGGATGAGCTGCAGCAGCGGCCCGTCGGCCGGAGCGGGCGGTCGCGGGCCACGCACGCTGCCGACGACGTCCACGGCGTCGTCCCCCACGATGCTCATGAGGATCAGGTCCTCGTCGGGGGTGTCCCGGCCGTAGTGCTCGCGCAGCCGCGCGAGCGTGACCCGCGGCGCCTCGGAGGCGGCGATCTCCCGGGCCCTGGGCCGGTCGGAAACACCCGGTTCCTGCACGTCGCTGCTGATTGCCTCCACCGCCTCCACGCCGCCGTGCCGGCCGAGAGGGCGGATCATTGTCTTGTCGGTGACCTGCCGGTACCGCTCGCCGGCTATCAATGTCATCTGGCCTGGATGCGGCCCGACGAACTCTGACAGCGGGGTCACCATGATCGGGTAGCCGAAGTTGGCGCGGACCCAGCAATCCTCCTCGAAGCACCAAGGGGAGCTGGTCCTCGACGCTGGCTATTTGCTCTGGTACTGCAGGTTGGAGATGATCCCCCCGGGTACTGGTGCCGGTACAGGCGCTCGTCGTACTCGTACGGAAGGCCGATCTGGAAGCCCTCCCGCTTCGCGATGGCCCGCCAGCGCTCCGTCGCGGGGTGCAGCACGTCGGTGTCGACGGCCACCTCGTACCCGAGTTCGCGGAGGTTCGCCGCCAGGTTGTAGACCGAGGGCTGCGAGTTGGCGTTGGCCAGCGGCGGGACCGCGGGTGCACACCGCACACCCCCGCGTGGTACGGCCTCGATGGCGTTCAGCGGCCCGAGTCCGTTGTTGCAGTGGCCGTGGATCTGCACCGGGAATATCCCCGGCGGCGGCCATCATCTGCGGTACAGCAGGCTCCGGCGCCGCTCCGGGTTGTATGTCTCTGCCGCCCTTATGTCGAAGCAGAGCCGGTAGGCCCCGACGGCGCCGGCGTCCTTCGCCTTGCGCACTTAGACTGTTGGTGGTGCGCGGTTCTCGGCGACCGCAGACACTACGTTCATACCCGGGGATATTCATGCCCGAGGCGCTCGAACCGGGGGAATCCTGCTCGGCGACCACATGTCTGAAATGTTTTAGTCGCCGCCCGTCCGCGTGTGGCGGATGCCCAGCTCGACGGCCTTGGTGCCCAGCAGCTCGCCCACCTCGGGCAGACCACGCTTCTGCTCCATGCTGGGCCCGTCGATGGCGGCCCCGCCAGCGCAGGGGCGTCCGCTCCGCGGCGGCCGCCCCCTGCCGGATCCAGTCCCCGGAGTCCCGAACTCCGAGATGCCGGACGAACTTCTTCAGCGGCTGCCGATGGGATCGCCCCCACGCCGTCCAAGCCCGCGGCGTCCAGGTACGGCATCGCCGGGCAGCATGTGCCGGGTCCGGACGTCCATCGCCCAGAGGCTGGCCTGGCCGTCCCGGACGGCGGTGTCGACGAACCGCACTGCCTCGCTCATGACTGCTCCTCCACCCGGCGCGCCGAGCAGTTCGCCGCCGCGATCCGCCAGCACGCAGCTGTCGGCATGCGGGGCAGGCGGCCCTCCGAAGACAGGCCGGCGGCGGACGGATCTGCGGCGTTCGGCCCCCCGCCCGGTTCGTCGAGGACCTCGACGACCCCAGGTGCTGCAGCTGCGGGTCCGCGAGCGCTTCGCTGACCGCGTTCGACCTGGTGCGCATGGCACGCCGCGCGGACGGGAGCACCTGCAGCCACTCGTCCCGGAACCGTGGCGGGCGATGCGAAGACCGGCGACTGGCCCGGCGCAGCACCTCGAAGCGCCGCTGCCGGCCGCGCTCCTCGGCGAAGCGCGCAATTCGGTGGTGAAGCAGGCCTCCGGTGACGGCCGCACAGCTCCCCTGCCAGAACTTGGGGGGTGACGAGAGTGGACGGACTACACCTGCGGGCCGCGTCGCGGGTCCCGAAGACGAGGCTGGGGACCGCGCGGTTGCAGGGACCCCCGCTCGTTCTGGCCCTCGACGAGCGCGTCCCCGGCGACGGCGGAATGCAGGAGCGCACGAGGGCGCCCGACGAGCACGTCAACCTCCAGGTGCTCCCCCGGTGCCGGTGCGGTGCCGCTGGTGCAGGGCTGCTCGAGGAAGGCGCAGTTGCCGATGGTGATCGCGTCCGCGAGCGCCGGACGCGGGCGCCCCCCTCGGTCTCGAGCACCGGCCTGGCCCCTGTAGCCCAGGGCCACGCCGTCGTACGCGGGCACGCCCGCGGCGTACGGCCCTCCGCTGCCGAACCCGGCGGAACGCCGCACGGATCAGCTCGGGCGGCACAAACGGCGAAGCGCGCCCGCGCCGATGCCGAGTCGCTCCATGACGCCCGGCCGGAAGTTCTCGACCAGGACGCTCTGGCCGAGCGCACGAGGCCCAGCAGCTCCCTGCCCTGCCCTCGTCGGTCTTCAGGTCCAGGACGACGCTGCGCTTGCCGCGGTTGAACGCCACGAAGGTCGCATCGAGGCCGCCTCGATCCCCACTTCCCGAACTGATACCGCGGCGGCGGCTCCGACCTTCATCACGTTGACGTCGACATCCTCGGTGAGCAGCACCGCCGCGCACGGGCCCCAGACGGAGGACCGAGATCGAGGACGCGGACGCCCTCCAGTGGCAGTGGGTGTGCTCGGGTTGCTCACGGGCGTCCTCCGGGTCAACAGGATGGGTGTCGCCGTCCCGGCGACCGCCCCGGCGATGACGGGCGGCTGGCAAGACCCGCCGCCGATGTGGTGCTCGGAATTTCCGGCAGGCCGCGGAACTGACAAGCGACGTCGTCGTCCGGCCGGGGCTGAACCCTAACCGGGTAACAGTGTTTTGGTAAACACGTATCGACCATTCCCTCTCCTTGGGACGCTCAGAGGGGGCGGGACCGATGCCGGCCACGTCCGCAGAACCGCGGCGAGGAAGGACCAGCGTGCTGGAGGGAGGCCCTGCGGAGTCGACGACGAATGGTCACCGCCTGGGACGACGTCATCGGGGCGGACGACTCCTCATCGCCAGCCGCTACGAAACGTCCCTCGGGCTCACGGCCGGCCCTGCTCATGATCGACTCCCACGCGGAAGGTCTTCGGGGACCGCCCTCAGCCGCTGGCCGACGCGATCGACGAACTGGCCTGCCACGTGCCGCGCAACGCCCGGGCCGCGCTGCCCGCCATGGAACGGCTCTCTTACGGCGCGCGTGCGGCCGGCATCCCGGTGATCCACACGACCGGGCGAGGCCCGGCCCGGCTCCCCGACTGGGGGCCGCTACCCAGCGTGCCCGGGTGGTCGGGCGAGGACGACGTGGTGGGCGACCAGTTCATGCCATCCCTGGCGCCCGTCGAGGGTGAGCTGATGGCGCGCAAGGCCCGGGCCAGCGCCTTCTTCGGCACCCCGGTGACGACGTGGCTGCGGCAGGGTCGCGGACATGCTGATCGTCGCCGGCGAGTCGACCAGTGGCTGTGTCCGCGCGAGCGTGGTGGACGCCTACTCCCACGGCCTGAAGGTCCCGGTGGTCGAGGAGGCGACGTTCGACCGGAGTTCGCTCTCCCACAAGGTGAACCTCTTCGACATGCACCTGAAGTACGCGTCCGGGCTGCACCTGGCTCAGGTGCTGCAATACCTGAGCGGGGTCAGGTCCGACGTCCTGGGGGGAGCGCGGGCCTAACGGGTCATCGATCGGGGCGCCGACGAGCGTCCGGACCGGCTCGATCCCTCCCGCACCCGGGTACAACGACCGGTACGTCGGGCCACCCGGCCCCTTCCCGCCGCACCTCCGCGCCCGCCCCCGATCACACCGAGGTTTGCCGACATGCCCGAGACCTTCTTCAGCAGCCTGCTGGGGATCTTTCGAGCCGACGATGTTCCTGACGATGCTCGTCGGCATCGCGATCGGGTTCGCCGTCGGGATCCTGCCGGGCCTGGGGGGCTCGGTCAGCCTCGCGCTGGATGCTTCCCTTCACGTTCTACATGGAGCCGGTGCAGGCATTCGCGTTCCTGCTGGGATGCTGGCGGCCAGCGCCACCACCGGAAACGTCATGTCCGTGCTCCTCGGCGTCCCCGGGCGAGGCGACATCGGCCGCAACCGTGCTCGACGGCTACCCGATGACGAAGAAGGGACAGGCCGGACGCGCGCTCGCCGGGGCCCTCGTCGGCTCCGCGCTGGCGGGCATCATCGGCGCGTTCCTGCTCGCGGCCGCGGTCCCCGTCATGCGACCGGTGGTCCTGGCCCGGGGCCACCGGAGTTCTTCATGCTCACCCTGGTGGGGCTGAGCTTCGTGATCGCGCTCTCCGGGCGCTCGATGATCAAGGGCCTGGTCATGGCCGCGGCCGGCTTCATGATCTCGATGGTGGGCTTGGACGCGCAGGCCGGCGTGCCCCGCTATGCCTTCGACCAGTTGTATCTCTGGGACGGCATCAACCTCGTGGCCCTGGTCGTCGGTCTCTTCGGCGGCGCGGAGCTGCTGCAGCTGATGCTGAGCAAGGCGAGCATCGCGACGAAGGGCGCCGCCGCCGACCCGTACGCCGGGATGGGCCAGGGCGTGCGGGAGACGTTCAAGCACTGGCGGGTCGTGCTGCGCTCGAGCCTGATCGGTGTCGGCGGGGTGTCATCCCGGGCCTGGGTGGTTCGGTCTCGCAGTTCATCGCCTACGGCTCCGCCCGCCAGGCCTCTAAGCACCCCGAGGAGTTCGGCAAGGGGTCGATGGAGGGTGTGATCGCCGCCGGGGCGAACAACAACGCGAAGGACTCCGGCTCGCTCATCCCGACCATCGCGTTCGGCATCCCGGGCAGTGTCTCCATGGCGGTGCTGCTCGGCGCCTTCATCATCGCCGGCCTGCAGCCGGGGCCGGAGATGCTCACGACCAACCTGGACGTGACCTTCTCGATGGTCTGGATCACGGTGATCTCCAACATCATCGCGGTCGTCCTGGCGTTCCTGCTGATCAGGCAGCTGGTGAAGCTGTCGTTCCTGCGCGGGACATGGTTGGTCCCCTTCCTGCTGATCCTGCTCTCCATCGGCGCATTCACCGCCAACAACAACCCCGCCGACATCGTCGTCATGCTCGGCGCCGCCGCGTTCGGCGTCATCTGCATCCACTGGGACTGGCCGCGGGTGCCCTTCCGCTCGCTGTCGTCCTCGGAGGCATCGCCGAGCGGTACCTTTTCCTCTCCTACTCGCTGGACGGCTGGACCTGGCTCGACGATCCGATCGTGCTCGGCCTGATGGCCGTGATGGCGCTCGTGATCTTCGGCCCCCCGGCGGCAGGCCCGCAAGCGCCGCGCCGCGGCGCGGACGGAGCGCAACGACAAGGCCGAGGTGGCCCGGTGACCAAGACTGAGGAGGCTCCGGTGGCAGGCGCCAGACCGGAACGAAGCTGCGACTCGGCGAGCTGATCATCACCGTCTTCATGCTGGCGTTCTTCACCGCGGCGTATGTGCTGGCCGAGGACTTCCCCTACCGCGCGGCGCTCTTCCCGCGGATCGTGTCGGTTCTCGGATTCGGTCTGAGCCTGCTCCGCCTGGCCGGGTTGATCCGGGAGGCCGTCCGCGGCCGGGCGACACCCGTTCCGCTTCCCGCTGTCGCGCCCGCACCGACCGCGGAGTCGAGCCCCCGCCGGCCCCGGTGGTCGCGCGCGGGCACCGGGGGCGCAGTCGGGAGAGAGCGATTCCGACGACCTCGGAGCTGACCATCGTCGACGACGACATCGAGGACGACGCGAGCATGGAGTACGTGTTCGCCAGCGCGGGCGGACGGGCCTGGATCGAGGCCATGTCCTGGATCGTGGCCTTCTTCGTCGCGTTCTTCGTCCTCGGCGCCTTCGTCTCGGTGCCGCTGTTCGCCCTCTTCTACCTGAGGTTCTCGGGCAAGACGTCCTGGTTGTCCGCCGGCATCTACGCGGTGGTGTCCGGTCCTGCTGATCTACCTGATGTTCCGCGAGCTCGTGTACATCCCGCTGCCGACCGGCGTCTTCCCGTTCATGCAGTTCTGATCGGGCTCCGCGAGCACCGCTGACCCCTGGAGCGCTCCCGGTCTACGGTGCTGCCCGGAGCTCGCGGCCGGTGCATCAGCACGATGGCGACGAACGCCGCGGCCCCGATCAATGTGCCCGCCACGAACACCCCCCGGAACCCCGCGAGAAGGGTGTCGTCCGAGGCGGTGACCGTCGCCGACGTGCCGGCAAAGGCCTGGTAGAGCAGCACGACGACGGCGATGCCGACGGCTCTCCCCAGGTTGCGGAGCGTCGAGACGATCCCGTTCGCCATCCCCAGCTGGTCGCGTCCCAGGGCGCCCATGACGGCCGAGTTGTTCGGTGAGTTGAACAGCCCCAGCGCGGCACCGAGCATCGCCAGCAGCCCGCCGACGGCCCACAGCGGCGACGACGGGCCCAGGAACGCCGTCCCCGACATGGCCACCATCATGAGCGCGAGCGCGACGAGCGCCGGCCACATCGACCCCACGCGGTCGCTCCACCAGCCCGAGAAGGGCGAGACGACCAGCATGGTCACGGCCGGCAGCGTCATGAGCAGCCCGGTCTGCCCGGTGGAGAGCCCGAGGACCTCGTAGAGGTAGAGCGGGAACAGGAAGGGCGGGAAGATCGTGAGGACGTAGACAGGAAGCCGGCGAGGTTGCCCAGCCCGAACACCCGGTGACGGAAGAGCCTCAGGTCGATGACGGGGCGGGCGACGCGGAGCTCCCACAGGACGAACAGCAGGAGGAGCGCCGAGGCGGTCAGCAGCAGCGCGACGACGCCAGGACTCGCCCAGCCGGCCGCCGCCCCGGTCCCCAGCCCGAGCAGCATCGAGGCCGCGAAGCCGGCGAAGAGGACCGCGCCGCGTCAGGTCGAGACGGCGCAGCGATCCGCCCGTGCCCCGCGCTCGGACGGCAGGAAGACGAGCGTCCCGACCGCGCCGAGCAGCCCGACCGGCAGGTTGATGAGGAAGATCGACCGCCACCCGAAGGCGTCGGTCAGGAAGCCGCCCAGGGCGGGGCCGAGCAGCGTCCCGGCGGCGACGATGCTGCCGATGAGCCCGAGCACCCGGCCCCGCTGATCGGCGGGGAAGATCGTGACGGCGGTGGCCATGATCGTGGCCATGAACATCGACGCGCCGATTCCCTGGACGGCACGGAAGGCGATGAGCACCGGATAGCTCGGCGCCAGCGCCACGACGAGCGAGGCGCCGACGAAGAGCGCGAGTCCGGCGTTCAGGATCCGCTTGCGCCCCACCATGTCGGCGAGCCGGCCGAACACCGGCAGGATCGCGGTGATCGCGAGGAGGTACGCCAGCAGCACCCACTGGAGGGCGTCGAGTCCGACGTCGAACTCGCGGCGCCATCGTCGGCAGGGCGACGGTCACGGCGGTGGAGTCGACGTTCGCCATGAACGTCCCGGTCGTGATCGAGAACAGGACCAGCCAGTGGGCAGCCCCCGCGGCCCGTCCGGCTGCACCGGCCCCGGCCGGCCCCGGCCCCGTCACCGATCTCACCGGATCCTCGCGCTCCCCTGCGCGAGGCTCTAGGACGTCGGTCCCTGGTCGTGGTGAGGGTCGGCCGAGAACACCAGCGACTTGATGGTGACCGGCACGGTCCGGGAGGGGTGCCGCACCCGGCCGATGTCGATGTAGTCGAAGTCGCGCAGGGCCAGGCCGTCGACGACGAGCAGGCCGGTGGTGACGCCCAGTTCGTCGTGCAGCAGCCGGCCCAGGGTCATCGCGACGTCACCGTCGAGCATCACGTAGACCGGGCGGCCCTGCGCGATGCGGTCGGCCAGCCCGTCGCGGATGCCGCACGCGAACGGGAACAGCCGCCGGTAGCTCGGCAGGCCCTCCCACGACATCGCCAGCGCGAGATCCGCGTCGGCGTGTGCCACGTCCAGGGCGACGAGGTGCCGGCGGATGGCGGTCGCCACGCTCGTCCGCGTCGACGTCGTCCCCCAGCTCGTAGACCGGGCGCAGCACCTGCAGGTTCCGGCGGGGGAGCAGGGCGTCGGGGTCGGAGATCCAGCCGGTGTTGCCGCTGAGCTGCACGCTGTACTCCGACGCCCCCAGCGCCGTCGCCCGGATGCACTCGCCCGCGGGCAGCAGCGGGAAGGGCAGCGCGCCCGAGTCGATCCGCCGGCGGACGGCGCGGCCGAGCGGCCCGCCCAGGTCGCCGAACAGCTGGCTCTCCCGCTCGTAGACGTACTCCGCGACCCCGCCGGAGAACATCACGCCGTCGATGCTGCCCAGCGGCCCCAGCGGGTCGGTCAGGTAGAGCCGCGCCACGTCGTCGGGCAGCGGATCGGCGACGATCGCTGCGACGAGGGTGTCGGCCATCCGCTCGGCGACCTGCTCGATCTGTTCGGCGGTGGCGATGTCCCCGAGCTCCCAGGTGAAACCGGCCCGGGAAGCGTGTTCCTGCCCGGCCGGGTCGAGCCGGACGATCCGCCCGTCGTCGTCCACGACCTGCAGTCGGCCGCCGATGTGCACTGCCGCCGTGCCGAGGACGCGACCGCGGTCGACCAGGGCGAGCTTCGTCGTGCCGCCGCCGATGTCCACGTTCAGGATCCGCAGGCCGCCGTCGTAGGACGCCTTCGCCGCCCCCGAGCCGTAGGCGGCGAGCATCGCCTCCATGTTGTGCCCGGCGGTGGCGGTCACCAGCTCGCCGCCACGCTCGGCGAGGACGCCGGCGATCGCCTCGGCGTTGCTGCGGCGCAGCGCCTCGCCGGTCAGGATGACGACGCCGGTGTCGATCTCCTCCGGACCGATGCGGGCCTCGCCGTACGCGCGGTCGATGATCGAGCCGAGCGCCTCGGCGTCGATCGCCTCGCTGCTGGCGTAGGGGGTGAGGGCCACGGGGGAGCGGTACACGGTGTCGCGGCGGACGACGATGTAACGGCTGGTCAGCTCCTCGCCGATGCGCCGCAGGTGCAGCCGGGAGAACACGACCTGGGTGCCCGAGCTGCCGATGTCCATCCCGACGCTGTGCAGCGTGACGTTGTCCTGCTGCCAGATCGGGTTGTCCTCGAGCGGGAGGTCGGCGTCGTCGTGGTCGTGGTCGTGGTCGGGCGTGAACGGCGAGTGCACCGTCTGCGGCTCGGCGTGCTCACGGCCGTAGCCGGGTTCCGCGCGTCGTGGCGTGATCGTGGTGGTGGTGCGTGTGCGTCACGGGGAACTCCTCGAACGACGACGTGCGGCCCGCCAGCGAAGGGCGGACCGCACGTCGGGGTGGAACAGCGGTGGGATCAGGCAGCCGACTTGGGCGGCAGGCTCTCCTGCTCCTGCTCGTACGCGGTGTCCATCTGCGGCTCGAGGCCGTGCTTGGCCAGGGCCTCCTTGAACGTCTCGCGCACGTAGGACGACTCGTCGGCGTAGTCGATCTGGTCGCCGCCGATGCGCTGGCTGATCCACGCCTTCGGCACACCCTGCGCGTTCCGGATGGACACGACCTCGTGCTTGAAGGCGAGGTAGCGGGCCGGCTCGGTCCCGGTGTTGAAGTGCTGGTGGTACCACATGTTCGGCGGCACGATCATCGAGCCGGCCTGCCACTCGTAGCGCGTGGGCTCCTCGCCCTCGGGCCACATGAGGCTGTAGCCCTCGCCGGACAGGATGATCACGTGCGCGCCCGGGCCGTGCCGGTGGCCCTTCTTGTACGTGGCCGTCGGGAACTGCGAGATGTGGCTGTTCATCGAGCCCTTGGCCATGTTGAAGCGGATGTGCCCGCCTCCGGCGCCGCGCTCCTTGGCCTCGATCAGCGGCAGGTTGATCGAGTCGGCCACGAAGTTGGTGTCGAGCAGCAGGCCCTTCTGCTCGCCCTTGTTCGCGAAGTAGTCCGGCTCGCCGTTGAAGCGCTTCGGGAAGTCGTGCGCGGTGCCGAACACGAAGTCGATGTCGTCGTAGAGGTTGATGATGCCGGGGGCGTTGGTCGACGAGACGAAGCGCGCGGTCTCGGTGCCCGAGCCGTTGAAGTGCTGGTGGTTGGCGTTGAGCGGGATGGCGAACAGCGCGCCGGGGCCCCACTCGAAGGTCACCTCGGCGCCGGAGTCGTTCCACACCTTGGTGGAGCCGTGGCCGGAGAGGACCAGGATCATCTCCTCGAACAGCTGCCGCTGCGGGGCGAGCTCGCCGCCGGCCGGGATCTCGGCCACGTAGCAGTCGTTCGACGTACGGCTGGCCTCGTGGTTGATGAAGACGCCCTTGCCGCCGCGACGGGCCCACGGCTTGAGCTCGACCTCCTTGAGGTCGGGCACGTAGTGCGCGGCGATGATGTCCAGGCCCTCGTCGGCCACCCACCGGGTGTAAGGGGAGTCCTTCTCGGTGGCGAACTTCGCCGCCAGGTCCTTGTTGACGAGTGCGTCCTTGGCCATGGGCGGCCTTCCTGGTCAGGCGCACCGACCGGGGCGCGCCGAGATGGTCGGGTGGGGAGCCCGGAACCCCGCGAGGTATTGGTATGACCATAAGTCCATCGATTCCGGGGTGTCAACGGCGGCCGGCCCCGGCGGCTCGGCGCGCCCGTGCGGACGCCGTCAGGCCGCGGCGTCCACCAGGCGCGGGCGGGCCGCCACCAGGCCGACCGCGGCCTGGGCGCCGAGCACCGCCAGCAGCAGGAGGAGCCCGGCCCGCCAGCCCCCGGTCGCCTCGTGCAGCAGGCCCACCGCCAGGGGGCCGGTCGCGGCGAGCAGGTAGCCCACGCTCTGCGACGCCGCGGAGAGCCGGCCGGTCTGCGCGACGTCCCGGCTGCGCACCAGGACCAGCGTCATCGCCAGGGGGAAGGCCGCGCCGGTGCCGATCCCGTAGAGGACCGACCAGGCCACCGGTGCCGCGCCCGGCGCGACCAGCAGCCCGACCACCCCGGCGGCGGCCGGCAGGAATGCGGCCAGCACCCAGGGGGCCTGTCCGGGCCGGCGCGCCGCCAGGGGCGGGACGAGCAGCGACAGGGGCGCGCCGAACGCCGCGGCCAGGGCGACCAGGCCGCCGGCGGCGACCGGTGAGACCCCGGCGTCGTCCTCGAGGATCGCGGGCAGCCAGGTGAGCATCCCGTAGAAGGACAGTGACTGGAGGCCGAAGAACACCATCACGGTCAGGGCCACGCGGTCGCGCAGGATCGCGGTGCGCCGCCCGGGGGCGGGCAGCGGCGCCGCCCGCTCCGGCCGGCGGCGGGTCAGCAGCGCCAGGCCGAGCAGCGCGGCCAGCATCGGCACCGCCCACACCGCCAGCCCGCGGACGGCGCTGCCGGTCAGGTCGCTGACCGGCTGGGCGAAGCCGGCCCCGAGGCTGGCCGAGAACGCCATGGCACCCGTGGTGGCCCCGAGGACGACGGCGCTCCGCGCGCCGTACTCGGCCCGCGCGAGCGCCGGCAGCAGCACGTTCACCACGGCGATGCCGCCGGTCAGCAGCACGGTGCCGACGAAGAGCCCGCCCGCGCCCGCCGAGCCGCAGGAGCACCCCGAGCAGGAGGACGGCGGTGGCGGCCAGCGCGGCCCGGTGCAGGCCGACGCGGGCGGCCAGGACCGGCGCCAGCGGGGAGAGCAGGCCGAAGCAGACCAGCGGGAGCGCCGCGACGACGGCCAGCGCCGCCGTCGACAGCGACAGCTCGTCGCCCAGCTCGTCCAGCACCGGGCCGACGGCGGCGAACGGGCCGCGCAGGCACAGCGCCACCAGGACGAGCGCGGCGGCCGGGACCGCCACGCGCCATGCCGGGCGGCGCCGGGCGTCGCCCTCGCCGTCGTCCGGCCGTCGGCCGCGGAGGTCCCCGGCGTCGGTGTTCATCACGGCCATGATCCGTGCCGCGCTCGAGGCCGGCGTCCAGGGGGCCCGGCCCGGTGCCGCATCCGCCCGCCGGTCCGGCGGGCGCGGCGGGACACGCCACGCCGCGACCGCTGACCGGCGTCATCGACGTCCCGGTGGCGCCGTGCACGCTCGGCGGAGCGCAGCGGAGTCGACATGTGGACGCTCCCGGAAGCCGGTCACCGTCGTCTACGACGCGTTGTGCAACGAATCGGGAACGTGGCGTCACGTGGCGTCGCGGGAACCCGGCCGGGGGGTCGCACCACCTACAGTTCTGTCATCCGCCACGGCTGGCGGTGGCCGTCGCACTTCCCCGCGACGGTGGTTTCACGGAGTGGATCGGTGAGTTTTCGTGGGCGCTCTGTCCAGTAGTGACGTCCTGCTCGGTGGCGAGGTCTGCCGCGGGCTGGTGGCTCGTCGTCGAAGGCGCGGCCGGTGCGAGCCGGGTCGTGGCCGGTCCCTTTCCGGAGCGCTCCGACGCCCAGTGGGCCGGCGTCGGCGAGCACGGCTCCGCGCCCGCCCGGTCTACGGGATCCGCCGCGCCGACGGCGGCCTGACCCGGCAGCCGTCCCCGCAGGACTGGGCCTGGCTGGCGCACCTGGGCGAGCAGCTCGAGCGGCTGCCCGACGACTGGGACGCCGTCCTGTCCGACGAGGACCCCCTGACCACGCTGGTCGTCGAGGTGACCGCGGCGCTGTCCGAGGCCGGGCTGCCCCTGCACGACGACGGCGGCCCCGGGAGCGAGGCCGGCGTGCTGCCTGATCCCCGAGCCGGACCTGGGCGGCATCGTCGTCACCTGGCGGCAGCACGACCGGATGAGCGTGGACCAGGTGCACGGCGTGGCCGCGGACTTCGTCGTCCAGCAGGCCATGAACCGGGCACTGGCCGAGGTGCTGACGGCCCGCGGTTTCGTCGTCGACGCTTTCGGGGGAGCCAGCGGCCACGTCGTCCGCCCGGCCGCCTGACCGACCCTGCCCGTCGGCTCCGGACGACCTCCACCCGTGGGCGCCCGCTAGCCTCGACACCGCCAGGAGGGCTCGCCTAGTGGCCGATGGCGGCGGTCTTGAAAACCGCTATGGGGTAACACCCATCGTGGGTTCGAATCCCACGCCCTCCGCTTCCCCGCTGAGGGGCGGGCGGAACGCGAACCGCGCGGCACCGACCCGCCGTCCCTGCACCGTCAGGGTCGCCTCGGCGAAGGCGGCCGACCGGCCGCGGCGCAGGACGGCGCCGTCGACGACGATCCGCTCGCCGTCGGCGGGACGCACGAACTGGTAGTGGCCCTCGGCGACCTCCATACCCGGGCCCACGGCGCGCGGGCAGCGGCCAGCGCGATGCCGTAGAGCGCCCCGCCCTGCACGTGGCCGACGCGATTGGTCACCTCCGGGCCGACCTGGACCCGTCCTCCCCGCGCGGTGCCCTCCTCGGTCGTCGCCGCCCAGGTGGGGGGGGTCAGTTCTTCGCCGGTCGGACGTTCCGCGCTCCAGAGCCCGTTCGTGCGCGCGGAGCGTGGCGGCCACCGCGGCCCGCTCGCGCTCGTCCAGGTCGTCCTCGGCCGGCGGGTCGATCCTCGGCGCCGACCCCCGCCCCCACGGGAGCGGCGGGAGCTGCCGCCCGTCCGGGACGGGCAGGGCGAGGAACCAGCCCTGCGCGGCGCCGACCAGCTGCCGCGGGCGTCCCGCAGGTCGCAGCGGGCCAGCCCGTCACCGGTGTCGGGGTCCGACCAGAGGAGCGTCGGCTCGGCGTCCACGGGGGCGCGGGCGGCGGACCCGATGTGGTGCAGGGTGAGGCTGACCGTGCCGAGCCGCCGCCCGGCGCCCAGAGCGGCCCGCACGGCCGACCCGATGGCCAGATCGGCGATGGCGGCGAGCGCGACCGGCGGGACGATGCCGGGGACGACGGCGGGATCGGGTGCGAGGTGCGGGCGCGGGCGTCCCTGGTCGGGCCGGTGGCCGGCAATCCCGAGGAGGTGCCCGTAGTAATGCATCCCCAGGGCGCGCGTGCAGGCCACGGCGCGCAGAGCGGCGGCCAGGACGTCGTCGCGGCCGCCGGTGCCCGGGCCTCGCTCTCTAAGAACACTCGAAAACACCTCGGCTCGGTGGGTCGGGGACTCTCCCGACGCTATCCGGGGGCCCGTCCGGGCCGTCGTGCCGGCCGCCGCCCGCCCGCCCCGGCACCCGCCGGCTTGTTTCGACGTGTCCCGCTCGGGCACCCGACCCCGCACCGGAACTCGT
>CAWHJC010000003.1:0-374426 GCA_963829565.1 uncultured Actinomycetota bacterium | reverse complement strand
AGCATCCCCGCGGGCCGGGAAAGTGCAGCTACCTTTGTGAGGTCCACGGGCACCTCGATGGACGGCTTCGTGAATTTGCCACTCGTGGCTCCGACCGACAACACGGCAGACGACTCGTCCCCGGGTTGGTCGCCGGCAAAGTCGGTACAGGATTCCTGAGCGTCGAGTACCGTGATCAGATGCCGCCCATCGTCGGGCGTGACCTGGAGCTCGGGGTTCTGGCCGATGCCTTGGCTGCGAACGACACCCGCGCGGTGCTCATCGCCGGAGAGCCCGGCAGCGGCAAGTCGAGCTTGCTCGCCGAGGCCGAGCGGATGGCGGCGGGGCGCACCGTGCTCCGCGTCCGGGGATTCCAGCCCGAGCAGGCAGCCACTCTTCTCGCCGCTCTTCCGCTGCTGAGGACCCTTGCCGCTGACGAACCTCGGCTCGCCGGCGCGCTGGAGCACAGCAGCGAGGGTGCGGTGCAACTCTTCGAGGCTGCCTACCGGGCCCTGTCCCGGCTCCCGCGCTCAGCACTGCTCGTGGACGACGAGCAGTGGCTGGACCCCGCGACCTCCGCACTCGTTCACTTCCTGGTCAGATCGGCGCACGAGGAGGGACTGCGGCTGACCGTCGTCCTGGTGAGCCGAAGCTCGGCTGGTGCAGCTCCGCTGCAGGAGTCTTTGCAGACCAGCGTCGCCCAGCTTCCGGTGCGCGTCCTCGAGTTGCGTGGACTCGGCAAGGAGGACGGGGTCTGCCTGGTGCGCAGGATCGCCTCGCATCTGTCGAGGGATGCGGCGGAGGCGGTGTGGCGAGCCGCGGATGGGTCTCCGTTCTGGATGACTCTGATGGCTGGCGGTGGCGACGCCGCTGCCGAGCGACTTGTCGGCCTGCGTCTTTCCCGCTGCTCGCAAGATGCTGCTGGCCTTCTCGAGCGGCTCGCTGTCGTCGGCGTACCTGTTTCCCTTCGCGATGTTCCGCACCTCACTGGGATCGCTGCTGTCGACACCCTGCTGGACGAACTGGCCGGGGAGGGGCTTGTCCAGCGCCACGACGGCAGGGTTCTCGTTGCGCACGACCTGATGCGCGAGGCAGTCCTCGCCGGTCTGACCCAATCTCGTCTCCGGACGATGCACGCCGCAGCGGCCACCTGGTTGGAGGTTGATGACGAACCGGCCGTGCTGCTCGCGGCTCTTCACCACCGGCTGGCCGCGGGTCTGGAGATTGCCGACCTGGTGGCGCGGTTGGCCAGCTCGCCGCGTCGTGGCTGGCTGGGCGCGGACGGCGTTGTCGGCCTCGTCGAGCTGGTGATGGCCTCCATCAGCCACCCTGATCTCAGCCTGCTCATGCAGCTGGCCGAGATGGCCTCGGAAGTGGGGGAGTCGATGGAGGCGCTGTCGCTGTGGCGTCGGGTCGCCGACGCGCCCTGCTCGATTGGCACGCAGCTGCGAGCGGCCTCGGCTGCCGGTCGCGCCGCCTTGGAGTTGGGCGATGCGTCGGTCGCGCTGGACTGGGTACGACGAGCACGCTCACTCGACCCGGGCTCCGAGACCGCTGCCCAGCTCGACGTACTCGAGGGTGGTGTCCATCGCTGGCTCCTCAATGAGTTCGAGGAAGCGGTGGCGTGCACGCAGAGGGCTCAGGAACGCCTGGCTGGAGACACGTCCGCTTCCACGATGGTCGCGGTCCTCGCCGCCCAGGCCGACGACGCGATGGTGCGTGGCGATGCGGTCTCGCTCGTGTCCCGCGCCCGCCAGATCGAGATCCTGGCCGGCGATGACGAGGGCCTGTGCTACACCGCTGACCTCTACCGCATCGCCGCCGCCTCCTTGGATGGCGACAACATCCGGTTGCACGAGGTGGTGGAGCCGCACTGGCAGCGGGCCGTCAAGGCCTCGAGCCCGGCTCGGCAGATCGAGATGGGTGCGCACGTCATGTACCTGTTGATCGACCAGGCCCGCTTTGTGGAGGCACAAGCCGTGGCCGGGCCCTTGGCCCAGCTCCTCGACCGGACGAAACACCACAGCCGGCGGCTCGCCGTCGGCCTCAACGTATGGACGTCGCGCTCGGCTCTGCTCGAGCTGGAGACGATCCTGGGCGACTGGCAGACGGCCATTCGCGTGCTTGCCGAGGGCCCCAAAGAAGTCATGCCTCACTCGATCATCACCCACGCGGCCAATGTGGCACAGCGATTGGCGAGGCTCGTCGGGCCCGACGACCCCCGCGTCCAGTCCCTCATCGACCAGGCGGTCGCAGCCGCGGATCGGGTGGGCTGCCCGCGCTGCGGCGAGCAGATGACGCTTGTCGTCGCGCGCCTACGGGTCGTGGCCGGGGACGTCGAAGCGGGCCGCGAACTTCTGTCGACGTGGAACCGCCCAGATGCCCCGGCCGACGTTCACCGCTGGGTCGTTGCACTCCGGCTGCTGGTCCTTGCCGCGGAGGGAGACGTCGAAGGATCGAACGCCCTGGCGGAGCCCCTGCACGCAGACCTGCTCCGGGTCGGCCAGCAACTGGCGCACCTGAACTTGTTGAATGACCAGGCACGGGTGCTGGCCCGGGTCGACCCGGACGCCGCGCTCGTGCTGCTGGGGCAGTTCTCAGAGGAAAGTGCCCGCGCAGGCGCCACGAACTTCGTCTCCGTCGCAGCGCGGGAGATGCGGGCACTCGGCTCGCGGCCTTGGCGGCGGGTGGCGGACATCGGTGGGGAGCTCACAGACCGCGAGCGTGCGGTGGCCGACCTGGTGGCAGAGGGCTTGACCAACCCGGAGATCGCGCTACGCCTGTTCCTTTCCCGCAAGACCGTCGAGCGACATGTCTCGCACGTCCTGACGAAGCTAGGAAGCCGCAACCGCACCGAGCTCGCATCCGCGTGGAACCTCCGGCGGGAGGGTGAGGGAGTTCCCCGATGATCCGCGGGTGACCTCATACCTACCTTCGAGAGGTATCACCGGACAAACCGGTGAAGGTCACAGGAGGTCACCATGAATCGCACTGCCGCATGCATCTCGGTCATCACCGCTACGTTCGCGCTGTCGCTCTTCGGAGCTGTCGGCAGCGCCTCGGCGCACCCGCACGTGGTCGCGCCGGCTCATCAGGGCACCGGTCAGGTGCTCGCTAACGGCGCGCTGCACGGCCCGTTCGTCAACGGCGTCGAATGCGGCGGCGACCCCGCTGCCTACGGTCTCGAGACGGCGCACCACGGGCCTGACTCGGGCACCGCCGGCAACGGCGACGGTTGCTACCAGATCGACGGCACGGTGCCTGGCCAGGACGTTGCCAGTCCTGTCATCAGGTGACCTTGGCAGGACGGTGACGCGGGCCGCTCGGCATCACGCCGAGCGGCCCGTCATCTTGGATGTCCCGATCACCGGCGAGTCCACCAGCGATCCGACAGGATGGTGCCGTCGAGCCATCCGCATCGTAGGCGTCGACGTGCGTCACACCGCTGGTGCGCGGTTCATCCTGACGTTCATCGGGTCTCCGATCTCGACAACGAGCAGCCGCCCGCACGACATCGATTCTCCCGAAAGCTCCGACAGTTTGCCGAAATCCCGGGCATACGAACGTTGCGGGAGACTCCCGCTCATGCCGCGGACCCGCTCGGTCGTGCTGAGTTGAAGGCGCCGGCGAGAGCGCGCTTACTTGGTGCCGGGCAGCTCGAATTCCTCAGAGGTGCGAGGGTGATCAACCATCTCTTAGCGCCGAGCGTTGGTGATCTGATTCAGCCGCGTTCGGCAAGAGCAGCGAGTCGCTCCAGCGATGCCTCCAGTTTGTCGGCGGTGGTCGCTCGCGCGCGAGGCAAGCGCTTCTCGTCGGTCAGTTCTGTCCAGTCGTACGTATGTGTGGCCCGCGTGTGCGACGAGTCGATCGGATCAAGCTCCCATCGCCACAGATGCCCAGACGGCTCCTGCCCCGGCTCGGCCGGCCTCCACGCGATTCGGCGGCCCTCGTCGAACTCCACCACATGGTTCTCTCTGACGCTCCCCTTCGTGGTCGTCATGATGAACACCTCACCGACAGAGCGGATTCGCTGCCCGGGAGCCGCCTCAGCAAGATTGTCGTTACCGTCCCAGCGAGGCTGGTGCGCCGGGTCGGCAATAAGTTCGAAGATCAGGTCCGCGCCTGCCGCCACTTCGCGGCTGGCACTGACGACGCGCAGAACCTCATCGTCACCGGTCATGCCGATATCGAAGCACGCGGCGGAACCAATGAATACCAATCCAACGCACTGTCATGCCGCGATGAACGAGGCAACCGTCGGCCAACCCGGTGTCTTGCCCAGTCAAGGGCGGCAAGATCTGGTCATGACTGATGAGGATGAGCCGTTATCCGCCTTGTTCGATGGCCCGGGCCGTGGGAGGACGACGATCCCCATGCCAACCTGAAGGCCGATGTCGCTCTGTATTCGCGCCTGGATCCGCTCAAGACCCTGAAGGGTCTCAGCGAGAATGTCGGACTACCTGTAGGGGCTTTGGCTCGCTTCGTTCTGGCGCGAGATGCGACCAGCGGAAGTGGTGGCCTCATGGAGATCGGACCCAGCATGGCTCACCGGGTGTGGAAGCCGATTGAAGAAGCGGAGGACAGTGGGACCGATGGGGCGCGACTGGCTGCATTCGGCACGCTGCGCCAGATGATCGAGTGGCTCCGCTTCACCGCTCGTACACCCAGAGGTGTACGACGAACCCGAGTGCTGCCACCGCCTGAACTTTGTCGTTCGTAGGGCCAAGGCTGCCGTGATGACCACGTGGCGCTGGTCCGAAGTTCACGCCACAGTGGGTTCATGAGCCTGGATCCCACCGAGAGCAACCCGAACCACTACAAGGTCGTATTCGAGAACGATCGAGTGCGGGTACTCGAGTACACCGACGCCCCCGGCGACACGACCACGCCGCACAAGCATCCGGACAGCGTCATGTATACCCTGAGCGCCTTTCGTAGACGGCTGTACTCAGACGATTCGCACCGCGACGTCGACATGCCTGCAGGGCTGACCGGCTGGTTGCCCGCCCAACAGCACCACGGCGAGAACATTGGCGAAACGGCGACCCGCGTCATCTTCGTCGAACTGAAGTCCGATGCCGCCGGTTCGTCGCCCGGTGATGTGCTAGGCCCGGCTTGAGTGCTCACATCTCGGCGGCCGTCGGCATCTCGGCCGTTGACCGACATCCGCACAGGCCACGATGAGGTGCGTCATTCCGGCTCCATACGGCGCGGGCGGACCACGCGGATTTGTCGATGAGCGTGCTGGCTATCCCCGTCCGTGTCGGGACGGAAGAGTCCCGAGCGCGCCCGCCGCTGACAAGATGTACGGTGCGTCCTCAACGAACATGCCGAGCGTCAAGGCATACAACTAGGGAACCGCCGTGGCGACAACCAGCGGAATCGGCAAGCTATGGAAGCCAGTGGTCAACGTCTGCGACCTGGATGAGGGTGAACGGTTCTGGTCTGCCCTAACGGGCCTGTCGCCGACTGGGAGACACGGTGATGAGAACGGCGATCACTACTCATCTCTGGAAGTCCCCGATGAGCCGCTTTGGCTTCTACTCCAACTGGTTCCCCGCGATCAGACCTCCTGGATCGGCGGGACTCATCTCGACCTTCGCGTGGACGATGTGGCCGATGCGGTGCACCGGACTGAGGAGATCGGCGGAGTCACTGTTAAGGCACCGGGCTTCTACCCACCTGGCGACGCGCCCTACCTGGAGTGGGCCATCATGCAGGACCCGTTCGGTAATCAGTTCTGCTTCGTGAAGTGGCCGTTGGCCTCCCCAGTCGCGATCAAAGACGAGTCCGTCACCGCAAAGCAGTGACGATGGAAGATTCCGGTTCCGCGGCCCGCGCCGGCGGACGTGCCACCGTCCGGGCTTAGAGGACCTCGTTTCCTGCGAGCCGTTCGGGCGGATACCCCGTGATCCGGGCGGCCTCGTACCGAGTCTTTCCGCCGCGTGCCGGACCCACTCTCTTGCCGAGAGTCGGACGTTGATTGCGGTCACGCTGCGCCGCCCCCGTGCCGGGCCCAGGCGGCTCTTACGCACCGATGATGTCCTCTCCGTGAACGTGACAGGGCTGGTCACCGGTGCGACGCTGAGACATGGACTCGTGGAACGGGGTCGCGCGAATCAGTGGATGGGCCGGGCTGGTTGGCGCGGTGTTGTTGTTCGGCGCGATCATTCCGTTGGGGTCCCTGGGTGAGCCCCCGCTCGAGGCGACCACGAAGGACGCGGCGGAGTTCATCCGCAACGCGGCGGAGGCCGACTGGGTCCAGCCGGTCCAGGCGGTCGGAGCACTCGGGATGATCGGGTTGTTGTGGTTCATGGTCGGGTTGGCCGTGCTCTTGCGCCGGGCCGAGGGTGAGCTGCCCTTGCGTTCGACCGTGGCCCTGGCGTCCGCGGTGCTGCTCCCGGCCTACTACCTGGTGAACGCGAGCTGGGCGTCCGCCGCCCATCGCGGCCTTGAGCTGGACCCGGCCGTTGCGGCGTATGCGTTTGACGTCGGCAACATCGGCTTCGCCAACACCTGGCTCGCCCTCGGCAGCTTCGCAGGCGCCGCGGGATGGGTGATGCTGACGTCCGGAGCCTGGCCGCGATGGCTCGGCTGGTGGGGCGTTGTCGCCGGCGTCGGGATGCTGCTGGCCCGCTTCGTGTGGACGATCGAATCCGCATGGATCGTGCCCTACGGCGTGTTCTGGATCTGGCTGCTGACCGTCGCCGTACGGCTCGTGATGGGTCGGGACGTCCAAGCCGCCAGCGCGACGGCCGGGACTGCGTAACGGGCAGCGCGGCCATCCGGACTGCCGCAGACAGCGTGCGCTGCGGCCATCCGGAACTGCCGCGATCCGCGCGGGTGAACGACCCGCGTCCTACCGCCGCGAGCCGGTCTTGACGGTGTGAGCAGTCAGCCGATGTGCTCCATCGCCACCCGCCACCCGCCACACGCCGTCAGGCTCCTTGCGCCACACGAGCATGCCGCGCACATCGACGGTCGTCGGCTGGCTCTCCGACGATCCGCTGACCCAGGAGGCTTGGACCCAGACAGCCGCCAGGCCTTCTCGTCCCTCGGTGCGGAGCGGCCGGATGGACACGGACCCCAACGGGCGCATGGATCTGGCCATGGCGAGCAGCGAATCGCGCCCCACAGTTGCGCGCTCGCCACCTCCGTCGAACACTGCGTCGTCGGTGTAGTCGAAGACCCAGGCAGTGGGATCATCTGCCTCGAGCGCAGTCTCCAGTCGACGCTCTGCGTCGCGGATCTCGGACTCGTCGAAGGTTGCTTGCGAATACATGGCCACCACCTCTGGGCCCGAGCCCCCTGTCCAGTACGACCCAGCGGCCGCCATCAGCATTGTGGCGTCCGATCGGGCGGAGCGACAGCCTGCTGGCATCTGCTCACCAAGGATCCGGCGACTCAAGCAACGGACTGCGTCCTTCCGCCGCCTGCCGGCGCACGCCCCGCGACCGGATCCGCCGACGTTGCGATCGAGTCTCGTCCGGGGCTTGACTTCCGTCGGAGAGCGAGCAGCCCGCTCGGTTCCAGGGCTCCGCCTCTGGTGCTCTGGAACGGCACGAAGGCGCGGGTCACCCAGGGTCGATCACTCCCATCTCATCCAGCCGGCGGGAGTCGCCGCTATTCCTCGATCAGGAGCACCAGCGTCTCGGGCAGTACGCCGTCATATTCCATGGCCTCAGCCGCCGCGGGGGTCTGCATCGCGGCCATCACAACGTCCAGATCGGCCACGTCCATGAGCACCGCGACCTGGGTGCGGTTCTGCGGGTTGACGAAGGTGCGAATGTTCGTCACACCGAGCGGCCCGAAGACCTCTTCCCGCTTGGGCGAGGCAAGCCAGTGGTCGGTGTCTTTCACATCGTGGTGCCCAATGACGGTCGGCATGGGGGCTCCCTCTGGGCTCTGGTGTGGGCGAAGCGTACCGCCGCGCCATCGGGGCCAATGGCCCTAGATCGGCACTTCTGGGCTATCGCGCCACGCTCAGAACATGCCGTTGTCGTTCGCGGCGGACTCCGGGATCACCTGGAGCACGTCCCAGTGCTCGACAATCTTTCCGTTCCCGTCGAACCGAAAGATGTCGATCCCGGCGTACTCATGGTCACCCGGCCACACCTGGTGGCAGTGCAAGATCACGTGATCCCCGTCCGCGAAGACGCGCTTGAACTCCACGCGCTTGCCCGGAAACTCCTCCGCCACGCGCAGGAAGTAGTCGGTGAAGGCTTGCTTACCGTCGCCCACTCCGGGGTTGTGCTGGATGTAGGTTTCGCCTGAATAGGCGGCCATCGCCTCGGCAGGCTTGCACTCGTTGAACGCGAGGTCATAGAAGGCGGTCGCCGCCAGCTTGTTGCGATCTGACCGACTGTGCTCCGCCACGGCGTGCCTCCTTCGCTCCGCCCGTTCACGGAACCTGCTCATGCAAACGGTGTACTCAGACATCGGCACGTCAAGATTGCATCCATCAGACCCATTCCCGCTACCTCCGCGCGGCGAATAGTGCCGGATCTGTTCGTCAAGCGGCACGCTGGCCGGAGCCCTCCTCCTCTGCGGCCCTCGTGAGCGCCGGACATAGCCGCGAAGAGTGCGTCACTTCGCCGCGGTCCGCCGTTTCAACGGTCGGCAGGGCAGGAACCGCTAGAAGACGTTGACGTGGAAGCGGGGGTCCTCCAGCTCGACACTTGACTCCCATAAGTCGTCTCCGGCGCGGCAGACGATCCGCACGCGAAAACTTGGCAGGTACTCCCTCGAGCCGGTCGCGAGCACGAACCCCTGACGGTGGCCGAGTTCGAGCGGTCCAAGCTCGGCCTCGTCGGCGAGAGCCTCACCCAGGCGCGCAACGTCGTATAGGACGCCGTCGTCGGTCTTCGGTCTCTGTATCACGACTGATTCAAGATCCTGCGGGCCTTGGTTTCGGAGGTAGTAGAGGGCGGAGTTGTCCGCCTCACCGACCTTCTCATTGAGCGTGACCTCCAGCCGCGGTTCCCGTTCGCGTAGGTCCGCGTTGCGAGCTGCGCGGGCCTGGCTCTCGCTGGCGTTGGCTTGCCGCCGCGTGTAGCTCGCCGACCCGAGCGACACGATGAGAGCGAGGACGGCGACGATGAGTGCAGCGATTTCCATGGGCCGAAGGTATGCGGACAAACAGACAGTTTGCTGGTTGCTTGCGGAGCCTGACGGTTGCACAGGGGCATTGGCGCAACGTGGTTACGACGAGGGAGAAGCATCCATCGGTGCCGGCAAGGCATGTGCGTCTTACCGCCGCAAGTCGTCCGGGTCCCAGCTCGTCGACTGATGGCGCCGCCCCACAGGACGCACACGCATATGTCCCACGATGCGGCACCATTTCCTTGACCTACTCGACGGGCAACCTTCATACTCACAATGACAACGTTGTCATTCCCGGAGGTTTGCCATGGCCGTCAGCACTCGTTTACCCAGGCCCCGGCCGCTCGCCGTCGTCCTGCTCGTCGTCGCCTTCCTCGCCGCACTCGGCGTGGCGCCCGCGGCGGCGGACACGCCGCAACACCGCCCCGCATACCACTTCAGCCCCGCGAAGAACTGGATCAACGACCCCAATGGGCTCGTCTTCCACAAGGGCGTCTACCACCTCTTCTTCCAGCACAACCCGCTCGGCAACGTCTGGGGCAACATGTCTTGGGGCCACGCGACTAGCACCGACCTCGTCCACTGGGACGAGCAACCGGTCGCCATCCCGTTCGACGCCAACGAGGGGGTGTTCTCCGGCTCGGTCGTCGTCGACACGACGAACAGCTCCGGCTTCGGGACGGCGCAGAACCCCCCTCTCGTGGCGATGTACACCAGCGCCTACACGGCGGCCAGCGGCCGCGAGGGCATTCAGGCCCAGTCGCTGGCGTACTCGACGGACGACGGTCAGACGTGGACCAAGTACTCGGGCAACCCGGTCATCGACATCGGCTCGCGCGAGTTCCGCGACCCCAAGGTCTTCTGGTACGAGCCTGCCCAGGAGTGGCGGATGGTGGCGGTGATCGCCAACGAGCACAAGGTCCTCATCTGGCGCTCCGCCGACCTCAAGCACTGGACCCGGCTCTCCGAGTTCGGCCCGCGCAACGCCATCGGCGGCGTCTGGGAGTGCCCTGACCTCTTCCCCCTGGCGGTCGATGGTGATCCGGACAACGTCAAGTGGGTCATGCTCGTCAGCCTCAACCCGGGTGGGATCGCCGGCGGCTCGGGAACCCAGTACTTCGTCGGTGACTTCGACGGCACGACGTTCACGCCGGACGGGCCCGCGAGCTACGAGCCTCCCGCCGGGACGCTCCTGCAGGGATTCGAGAACGGGTATGCCGGATGGCTCCCGACAGGGACCGCCTTCGGGTCCCAGCCCGCATCCGGTTCCCTGCCGGGCCAGCAGCCCGTTACCGGCTACGTGGGCGAGCACCTCGTCAACAGCTTCATCGACTTCGACGCCGCCCAGGGCGAGCTGACCTCGCCCGAGTTCACCATCGACCAGAGGTACCTCAACTTCCTCATCGGCGGTGGCCGCCACCCGGCCATCCCCGGCGCGACCCAGGGTGACCCGGGCGGCGAGGTCTTCACTGACTTCGAGGAGCTCGACCCCGCGACGCAGCTGCCCGCCGGGTGGAGCGCCACAGGGGACTTCGTCGGCTACGGCGCGACCAGCTCGGGGCTGCCCTACCACCAGGGTGACAAGGTGCTCGACACGTGCGTCGTGCCCGACAAGTGCGACCCCGCCGTGGGCACCTTCGTGTCGCCGGAGTTCACCGTGACCAAGGACTACGTCAACCTCCTCATCGCAGGGGGCACGCACCCGCTCGGGACAAGTGGCCCGACCGTCGTGGAGCTCGTCTCGGGCGGAGGGGTGGTCGGGTCGGTGACCGGCAACAACTCTGGTGAGATGGACTGGCGCCACATCGACGCCAGGGCAGTGGTGGGCAAGCAGGCCCGGATCGTCGTCCGGGACGACCACAGTGGCGGCGACTGGGGACACCTCATGGTGGACGACATCCGGTTCTCCGACGCGGCTGCTGGCCCGCGCGACACCCAGACGACGGTCAACCTCGTCGTCGGCGGGGAAGTCGTGCGGTCGAGCACGGGATCCGAGAGCGAAGCCCTCGACTGGGCGTCGTGGGACCTCAGCGACCTGCAGGGTCGGACGGCGCAGATCAGGGTTGTCGACCACAGTTCCGGTGGTTGGGGGCACATCCTCGCCGACCAGTTCATGCTCGCGTCAGCGCCGGCCAAGAGCGGGACCGACCGTGCCGCCTGGGTCGACTTCGGGCGCGACAACTACGCGGGGGTGACCTTCAACGGACTGCCCGAGGACCAGCGCATCGCCATCGGCTGGATGAGCGACTGGCAGTACGCCGGTGACGTGCCGACGGACCCGTGGCGCGGCCAGATGACGATGCCCCGCACGCTGTCCCTCGTCTCCACCGAGGCGGGGCCGCGCCTTCGCCAGGCGCCGGTCCCGGGAGTCGATGCGGTGACCGTGAACCCTGACAAGCAGCAGGCCAAGGTGCGTTCGGTCGCGGCCGGTGTGACGCCGACCGGGCTCGCTGCGACGGTGGCACGGGTGGAGGTCCGCGTCGCCCTGGGTTCAGCGTCCGAGGCCGGCGTCGTGATGCGGCGCAGCGCTGATGGCGGCGTGGGCACCAAGGTCGGGGTCCGTCGCGACGGCACGCTGGTCGTCGACCGGACGCGCAGCGGCAACGTCGGGTTCAACCCCTTGTTCCCGAGCGTTGAGGTAGCGCCCGTGACGGTGCGCGACGGTGAGGTGATCTTCACGGCGTACCTGGACCGCAGCTCGGTTGAGGTGCTGGCCGAGGGCGGTCAGGTCTCTGTCACCGACCTCATCTACCCGCCGGCCTCGGCGACGGGTGTCGCTGCCTACGCGGTGGGCGGGACGGCCAAGGCGGTCGACATCAAGGTGACGCCCATCCGCCCCTGACCGGGTCGAGGCGGCCGGTGCAGCTCCAGCAGCTGCACTGGCCGCCCCGCCCTGGGGCATCCCGCCGCCACCGACGAGGTGCGGTCTCCGCCTCGTCGCGGTGGTTTGACGCAAGAAGTCAGGGGAGGCGCGGCGCGGAGGGCCGCGGGAGGCAGAGCTCAGCCCGGTGTGATCTCTGCCGGGACCGCACCACACACCCCGACACTTTGCTCCATGTCGGTTCAGGGAAGAGGGGACACTTCGGAGTTCCGGAGCGGCCAGGGCCGGGTCGAGCAGACCGGGGCGCCACGCGGAGTAGCTGAAACTCGGTAGGTGCACGAACCAGCCGATTCCTAGCCTGCCTTGTGGAGGATCCCCTTCAGCAACGGCCTCGAGATGCAGGAAGGCCCCAATCACCCCGGAACCGCCGACTGAGAGGGGTCTGAAGTTGCGTCATCTTCGCCGCCTGTCGAGGGCAGGGAAGGTTGTGGTCGGCGGCGTAAAGGTCGATGAGGTGATGTCCTTGGGCAACGACACGCGGGACTTCCTTGCGGGGCTCCGCGGAGTTAGGGACGGTTGAGTCCCGGCTACGAGGCGATTTCGGGTCGTCCAAGCTCGCGGGCTGCGAGGCCTCAGAGACCGAGAAGAACACGACACATCTAGAACGCAGTCGAACTAACCACGCACATGCCCTATCCGCGTGCTCGAGCCATGATCAGGGGATGCGTCTTTCCGCCGCATCAGTGCAGGCAGCAGAGTCAGATGAAGTGAGACTCGACCAGATGGGCGCCGGGAATCGGCACCCCGCTACGCCTTGCCTCTCGCGGCTCCGGCTTCCGCCGCCTCCACGGCGTTGGTCCGCCAAAGGCGCATGCTGATGGCCACGGTCCAGACCCACATTGCGACGAAGGACAGCACCAGGACGGATCCGAACGGCCCTCCGTCGATCTCGTTTCCCATGATGCCGGCGCCGCCTGCCAGGAAGCCAGCGCTGAGGACCAGGGCGAAGCGGCACAGCCAGACCGGGAATGCCTTGCTGGCCAGGCCCCCCAGCCCCGCGCCGAGCAGAAACACAGCCGCGGGTGCCGCCATACTGAACCCGTCGGGTGCCGGCGGGTAGCTCATCCACAGCGCTTCCCCACGGACGCCGTGGCCGACTGCTCCGGACGAAGGTGAGGATGTCACCTTCGTTGGCGAGGCTGACGCTGAGGCAGGCTGCTCCGATGCCGCACAACATCCACCAGCCACCACCGCCGGCACGCTCGAGGCGTTGGGCGACAGACGCCGCGAAGATGATGAGCGCGAAGGTCATCAGGGTGGCGAGGTACAAGCTGAGCCGAATCCCCAAGGAGTGCTCCTGGGTTCCGCTCGCGATGACGTCGATCGACTTACTGGGGATCGGGATGGCCGGAGTCAGATTGATGATCGCCAGGAACAGGGCCACGTGGACGATGCCGCATGCGGCGCCCAGGCGACTGAGGGTGAGAGTGCGTGCCGGGGTTCGCATGGTGTCTCCTCGGTTCGGACCGGATTGGTGCGACGCTAGGAGCCCAGCCGGCCGGCCGCGTCGGCCGTGTGGGCGAAATCGCGCTCTGCCTTTCGACAGATGACGAGGTTCCGACAGCGGCAGTACCGTGAATCGTGAAATGGCTGATTGCCATCCGACGCTTGCCGCGCGACCACCCACGCGTGGTGGACCTGGTCATCGCGGGTGGCTTCTTGCTGATCCTGATCTTCGCGGTGCTCACCGACGACGGCTATCTCTCTGGACCGCGGTGGGCCTATCTCGCCACCGCGGGATTGATGACGGTCCCGTTGGCGTGGCGGCGGAGCGCGCCGCTGGCATCGCTCGCCGTCGTTATGACCGGGTTGGCGGTGCAGGAACTTCTGGTGGACCCGGCGCCGACGATGGACGACGCGCTCGTCCCGTTGCTGATCTCCGCGTTCTCGGTGGCGGCGTACGGCACCCGGACGACCGCCGGTCTGGGACTTGGGTTCAGCCTCGGCGCCGGGGCGATCTGGATGGGGCTCGACGACATCTTCTTTCCCGTGGTCGCGTTCGGCGGGGCGTGGGTCGCAGGCCGTCTGGTTCAGAAGTTGCAGCGGCAATCGACGATGGCTCGCAGCTATGCAGAGGCACTCGAACGCGAGCGGGCGGCCACCACGCGAGTTGCCTTGGCCGAGGAGCGCACGCGGATCGCGCGCGAGCTGCACGACGTCGTGTCTCACACCCTCGGCGTGATGGTCGTCCAGGCCGGCGGCGAGCGTCTTCACGCTGCGCCCGGGTCAGGCGCCCACACGGCGCTGGCATCGATCGAGGAGTCGGGTCGCTTGGCCATGGAGCAGATGCGCAGGCTCCTGTCCATGCTGCGCGAGGAGGCCGACCCGAGATCCCTGGTGCCGCAACCTGGTCTCGAGCAGCTCGAGGAGCTGGCTGAGAGTGTGCGCGCAACCGGCCTCAGCGTGAGTGTGCTCGTGCAGGGCGATCCGCATCCAATCGGCCCCGACCTCGACGTGTCAACGTTTCGCATCGTGCAGGAGGCGTTGACCAACACCGTTCGGCACGGCGGGGCGACCCACGCCGAGATCCACCTGGACTGGGCTGCCAACTCGTTGCGCATCGAGGTGAGTGACAACGGGCGCGGACCATCCCCCACCCCCTCATCGGACGGCCACGGCTTGCTCGGCATGCGCGAGCGCGTCAATCTCTTCGGAGGTGTGCTGAGCACCGGCCAGAGCAACCTCGGCGGCTACCGACTCGTCGCTCAACTTCCGACCGTTGCGCCATGAACGCCCTCCGCGTGGTCGTCGTGGACGACCAGCCTCTGGTTCGAGCCGGTCTGGCGCGAATCATCGAGGCGGACCACGGCATCGAACTCGTCGGCGAGGCCGGTGACGGGCACACCGCGGTGGCGGTCGTGCTCAAAGAGCGGCCCGACATCGTGCTAATGGACGTCAGGATGCCGTTCCTCGACGGGATCGCAGCGACGTGGAAGCTGCACGAGGCACAGAGTGCTGCGCGAATCATCGTGCTCACCACCTTCGGCCTCGACGACTACGTCATCGGCGCTTTGCGCGCCGGAGCGCGCGGGTTCGTGCTCAAGGACGCACCGCCCGAGCGGCTGCTCGAGGCCATCCACGAGGTCGGCGCCGGACGTGGGGTCATCGACCCGGCAGTCACGCTGCCGGTGATCAGGGCTCTGGGCACGCGTGAGATGCGCCCGGAGGCAGCCGCCCGACTGGCCGATCTGACCACCAGGGAACGCGCTGTGCTGGTTCTTCTCGCACAGGGGCACTCGAACGCCGAGATCGCCGAGAAGCTGGTCGTCGGAGAGGGAACCGTGAAGACCCACGTGGCCCATGTGCTGGCCAAGCTCGGGGTCCGGGACCGACTCCAAGCCGTCGTCTCAGCGTTCAACGCTGGTGTCGTCTGAGCCCAGCAGCCTGAATCGCTGGCCCTGGACAGAAGGTGTGTCCCTCCGCCGCGACAGCGGCGCCGGAGGGAGCCGGGTGTGCCATGGCGGTGACCCGCGTGCGTTCGACGCTCCTGCGGCGGAACTGTCATGACGGGCGACGAGCTGTCGAGGTCCCGGCGTTCTGGTCGGTCCCATCTGTGTCGAGTAACTGTGCCCGGAGGGTGCGCGCAACCCAGGCCTCGTGCTGCTCCTCGGTCCAACCGCGCTCGACGGTGAGGATGCGGTACACCTCCGGGGACAGCACGGTGTAGACGATGTCGGCGGCCGCCCTCTGCGTGAGTCCGGCCCGTAGCGCCTTGCGGCGGGCGAGGTCGCGGACGATGCGGCTCTGTCCTTGGTGGCGTTGACGTCGGACGATCTCCAGCATTTCGGCAGCCTCGTCGTCGACAACCGCCGAGGTCGCCAGCACGTGCTGCAACGCGCCGGCCCGCTTCATGACACCTCGGTGCACGCGGGCGAAGGCATCCAGCATCGCTCCCGGGTCTTCGGCCGCGAACGCATCTTGGACCTCGGGCCGGTGCCGGAACTCGATGGCCTGGTCGTCACCACCGAAGGTCACGTCGACCACCGCCTTGAGGATCCCGCGCTTGGAACCGAACAGGCGGTACACCGTCGCCGGGGGTACGCCGGACTCGTCGGCGATCCAAGTCATGGTGGTGGCCGGGTATCCGGTTTCTAGGAATAGACGACGGGCCGTCTCGACGACCTGCCGCTTGGTCGCCCGTGTCGCTGCCGCTCGGCGGGACCCGTCGTATGCCCTCTTGACAGCCACATTGATGAGAGTAACACTCTCACTGTGAGAGGAAGACTCTCAGGAATATGTGAGGAGGGTCCTGATGACCACCGAGCGCCACAAGGAGATCCTGGAGCAGTTCGACGCCCTGCTCGGATCCGACGACCTGAGCCGGCTCGATGAGTTGTGCACGCCCGACATGCTGAACCACGCCCTCGCTCCGGACAGGCCCCCAGGACTCGCCGGCACCCGAGAGTTCCTAGAGACCGACGCCCGTCGCGGATTCCGCGACCACAGGTGGGACGAGCTGGTCGTGGTTGCCGAAGGGCCGTACGTCGTCCAGTTCGGCAGACGAGGCGGACTCTGGCCGGGCGGTCCCTTCCTGGGGATCGACGCGCCGGCCGGCCGCTACTCCCGCGACTTCATGGCCGCCTACCGATTCGCCGACGGCCGAATCGCCGAACGCTGGGCGATCCGCGACGACCTCGGGATGTTGCGGCAGCTCGGCGCTCTCTGAGTACCCCAGTGGGCACTCCGTCCTGTGGCTCTCTGTGCCCGCTGCCCCGGTGGCGCTCCTGCGGCGAGCGTCATATCGCCGCGTACCGGCGCAAGCCCTGCGACCGGACCCGCCGACGTTGCGATGCGAGTCTCGTCTGGGGCTTGACCTCCGTCGGAGAGCGAGCAGCACCGCTCGGTTCCAGGGCTCCGCCTCTGGTGCTCTGGAACGGCACCTACGGCCGGTCATCGCGAGTTCGGGGCCAATCGATGATGCGCTCCGCAACTCGCTCTTCCGACCCGGTGGGACTTACTCCGATCGTCGTCGCGGCGACGTCTCGGAGGTCGCCCGCAAGCGACGGGGCTGGCCGACCCTCCCGCAACAGCGCGAGCAGCGCTGGGACGTAGTTCTGGTACTCGCCGGGTGGTGCCCAGTCCTCGCGTGGACCGTCGTACACGCCGATGGGATCCCACTCGGCGTCCAAGAGGTCGCTGAGTACCTGCTCATCCCCGCCCGGTCCGCCGATCACAGCCTGATCATGCGGGAACGCCGCGCGGGAACGGCACGGGTGCACGTTGGCGTGCGCTCGGCGGCAGCTACGTTCCGACCGCGACCCGAAGTGTCGAATCGTTCGGTCGGAAGTCCGCGCAGACCTCCCTGCACGAGCGCATGGCATCCCCGAACGCTGCGCTGGCGCGCCATGCGTCCGCGGTCGCCCACTCGTCCCATGCGCCGAACGAGATGAACCTGTGAGGGTCTTGCCGATCCTGGATCAGCAGGAAGGACTCGGCACCGGGCATTGCCTCAGCGGAGGCCACGAGCATCGTCCACCGAGCGACGAACTCTTCTTCCCTCCCATCTTGCACAGTCCAGATCCCGCACGTGAATGGCTGACCGATCCTGGGCATGACCCCTCCCACCTGTTCGGACGTGCGACATATCTCCTGCCACTCCGGCTTCTCCTCCGACAGCAGCGCTCCTTCGTCGGTCGGAGGCCAGACAAGGTAAGAATGCTCGTTGCCGCCGAGGGCCCGCTACTGCGCGGTATCGCACATACCGACCGATCTCATCGCGGCAATAGCGGGCGTTTCGGCGCGCACGGTTGGCGGCATACCAGAACCGTCCACTCATGCGAGCCGCCGCTCAGCCGGGTCGGATTGACGTCCCCGACGGGGGCAGGCGCTCAGGGCACGCGCAGGCAGCCCGCCTGGGACGTTGATGGCCCGGATGGACTATTGCTCGACGCTGATCCATTGGACCACGCTTGTCGGAGAGTTAGGGCCGTGTGTGGCGCAACAGCGGCAAGGAGCATCCAGTGAAGTCCACGACCACCAGCGCTCGTCGACGTTCCTTCGTCGCAACAGCAATCCTGAGCCTCGTTGCGGCATCGGCCCTTGCAGCCGGGTCCACCGCACCGGCAGTGGCCGACGTCAAGCCCACGTGCGTCGGGGCGAAGGAGAAGGTCGTCGACGTGACCCGGACGATCCGCAACGTGCCGGACTTCGGCGTCGACGGCCATATCTGGGCTCTCGACTCGTTCGAGGACCGGTTGCGCATCTGGCGGGTCGGTACCGATCGGTACTGCGTGCGCCGCGACCTGGACGGCGGCTTCGAGACCTTCGCTGGCCCCAGCCCGAACCTCACCGGCACGGTGGACGAGGGCGTCACCGGCACGTTCAAGGGCACCGTCATGTTCACGAACGTGGCCGAGTTCCAGCCGCAAGTCCCCGTCTCGGGGTACATCGGCGAGGTCGACGCGGGCTGTTCGCAGGATGGATCGTGCACCGCGAGGGTGCCGTCAGTCGTCGATCTCTACTTCCCGGGCGGACCCATCACGTTCCGGTTCTTCTGGCGGGAAGCCGTCTTCGACGGGGGCCCCAACGGCACGTTCATCCAGAATGCCGACGGCAACTTCGGCGACATCAACAGCTGACGAGGGCATTGCCGTCGCAGTCGTTCGTAACCGTCTGCTCGCCCGAGCCACGCTCCTCGGCATGAGAGCGCGTCCCGAAGGTCGCTCGGTAATGCCGGATCTGTTCGTCAAGCGGCACGCTCGCCGGAGCGAAGATCCCTCCTCCTCTGCGGCGCTCGTGAGTGCCGGACATGCCGCGATGAAGGTGCGTCTTTCCGCCGCGTGCCGGGCGCACTCATCTGCCGTTGAGCTGATGTCGCAGAGCTGGCACGACCGATCGCTTGCGGAGTGGCCGGCCGGCGAAAGTCGCCGAGGCGGCGAACGAACCCGACGTTTCGGTCGCCGCGGGCGAAGTCGCCCAAGAGCTGGCGGGTGGTGGACGGCCGTTGGGGTTGGGAGTGCAGCGGCGGTAGGCGATCACCATTGGCGGTCCGGTCCGCGCGCCTGGATGGGCTCTTATGATCTGGCAGACTGCGCTCCGGGGTTCAGATGGCGCTGCCGGGAGGGTAGTAGATGTCGTCGCAGCGGGATCTGCCAACGGAGTTGCGTGGTCGCGGGAGCGAGTGCGCGCTGCTCGACGCCCATGTCGAGGCGGCGACGGCCGGCGACAGCCGGACGGTGGTGTTGCGCGGCGAGGCTGGCATCGGCAAGACCGCACTGCTCGGGTACGTGGCGGCCCGCAACAAGGGCTGTCGGGTCGTCCGGGCGGTCGGTATCGAATCGGAGATGGAGTTGCCGTTCGCGGCGATCCATCAACTGTCACGACCGCTCCTCGATGGCCTTGAGCGGCTGCCGTCACCGCAACGCATGGCTCTGGAGACGGCATTCGGCCTCAGTTCTGGGCAACCGCCCGATCGCTTCTTTATTGGGCTAGCCCTGTTGAACCAGCTCTCCGAACTGGCCGAAGCGCGGCCGCTGATCTGCCTTGTCGATGACGCCCAGTGGCTGGATCGTTCATCGGCCCAGGTGCTCTCGTTCGTCGCGCGGCGCCTTCACGTGGAGTCGGTTGTCATCGTTCTTGCCGAGCGCGACGGCGCCGGCTCGAGTGAATTCGAGGGGCTGCCGGAGCTGCGTCTCCGCGGCTTGTCTGAAGGGGACGCAGGCGAACTGCTCACGTCGGCGACACTCGGCCCTCTGGACAAGTCGGTGCGTGGGCGGATCATCGCTGAGGCCCATGGCAATCCGCTCGCCTTGCTTGAACTCTCGCGTGAGCGATCGTCGGCCGCCCTGGCAGGCGGCTTTGCCGTTCCGGGCACATTGCCCTTGCCCAGCCGAATCCAGGCGAGCTACCTCCGCAGGGTGGACTTGCTCCCCAACGATACGAAACACATGCTGCTGGTGGCGGCGGCTGATCCCGTCGGTGATCCCAACCTGCTCTGGCGGGCGGCCTCCGAGCTAGGCATCCCGGTTGCAGCAGCGGCGCCCGCAGAGGCGGAAGAGCTGCTCGAGATCGGCGCACGCGTTGAATTCCGCCACCCCCTTCTGCGCTCGGCGATCTACCGCGCTGCGTCCCCGGCGGAGCGCCGCAGCGTGCATCGAGCATTGGGCGTGGCTACCGATCCCGAGATGGACCCCGATCGTCGTGCATGGCATCGCGCACAGGCTGTGCTCGGTCCCGATGATGCCGTGGCTGCCGAGCTCGAGCGGTCCGCTGGGCGAGCGCAGGCTCGCGGTGGTCTCGCCGCGGCGGCTGCATTTTTGCAGCGCTCGGTTGCCCTGACGCAGGACCCCGTGCGACGGGCAGATCGCGCGTTGGCCGCGGCTCAGGCGAGCCTCCAAGCCGGCGCGTTTGATGCGGCGCTCCGGCTGGTTGCCGAGGCGGAGGCCGGAGCCCTTGACGACCTCGGTCGTGCGCGCGTGGATCGGCTGCGGGCCGAGGTCGCGTTTGCCCAGAACCGCGGCGGCGAGGCTTCCCTGCTGCTGCTCGAGGCTGCTCGGAAGCTCGAGACGCTCGACGTACGCCTGTCGCGCGACACGTATCTCGACGCGTGGGCCGCAGCGCTCTTCGCTGGCCGGCTGGCAGGTGAGGGCGGCAGCCTGCTGGACGTTTCCGGCGCCGTGGCGACTGCGCCCAATCCGGTGAATCCTCGTCTTCCGTGCGATCTGCTGCTAGAAGGCTTGGCGTTGGTCTTCACCGACGGACGCCCCGCCGCAGTGCCCATGCTCAGGCGCGCAGTCGCTGCGTTCGCGAGTTCCGACGTCTCCGAAGAGGAGGTGCTCCGGTGGGGCTGGCTGGCGTCGCGAGCGGGGAACCTGATTTGGGATTACGACCGAGGCCTCGAGATCGGAATGCGGGCAATTCGACTCGCCCGCGACTCGGGGGCGCTCGAGGCCCTCGCCGTCGTGGACAACGCGTGTGGTCAGGCCGCCGCGGTCGCCGGTGATTTCGCGAGGGCCGCGCTGTTGATGGCGGAGCTGAATACCCTTAAAGAGGCGACTGGCACCCGCATCGCCCCGCACGCTGCGCTTGCGCTCGCGGGTATCCGCGGTCACGAGGCCGCCGGCTCCGAGTTGATCGCGGACCTCATCGCGCACGCGACCGTCGGCGGACAGGGGACCGCAGTCCAGTACGCATGGTGGGCGAAGTCCATGCTCATGAACGGTCTCGGCCGATACGAGGAGGCGCTCGCCGCGGCCGTGGAGGCGAGCGAGCACACACCGGAGCTATTCATCGCTTCATGGGCGTTGAACGAGCTGATCGAGGCTGCCACGAGAACCGATCACGCCGAGCTGGCGAGGGACGCTCTGATTCGACTCGGTGAGCACATCGAGGCCTGTGACACCGATTGGGCGCTCGGGATCCATGCCAGGTCCTGCGCATTGCTGAGCGAGGGTGACACGGCCGATTCGCTGTTTCGGGAGGCGATCGATCGCCTGAGCCGGACGAGGCTCCGACCGGATCTCGCTCGCGCCCACCTGCTCTACGGCGAGTGGTTGCGGCGCCAGGGCCGGCGCGTAGACGCCCGCGTGCAGCTCCGTACCGCCCACGAGATGCTCACCACGATCGGCATGGATGCGTTCGCCGAGCGCGCCCGCAACGAACTGCTCGCAACCGGAGAGAAGGTGCGCAGGCGCACAATCGAGACGCGAGACCGTCTCACGGCCCAAGAGGCGCAGGTCGCCCAACTGGCGAGCGACGGTCTGACAAACCCAGACATCGGGGAACGGCTCTTTCTCAGCTCGCGGACGGTCGAATGGCACCTGGGAAAGGTTTTCGCCAAGCTCGGAGTGAGCTCCCGTAGAGAGCTGAACGCCGCACTTCCGAAGTCCGGGCTGACAGCCATGTCGGCTTCGTAACCAGGGCCTCACCCGGGTGTAGTCGACACGTACCACCTTGCGGGGAAGCGCTGGTGTTTCGTACCGCAACCGCCGGTGGTATCTACCGCACCCCAGGTCACGGGGTGACGCTGGGTGTGGCGGTCAACGCGCTGAACCAGCCGTCGGTGGCGAGCAGCTCATGTAGCTCGAGGAGGTCATCCGGGATGAAGCTTCGACCGCTGCTGGGATGCTCGGGGTGAGGCGGAAAGTCAGGCACTGCCTCGGAGTCGCTGTCCTCCTCGATCAGCGGCACGCCGACCGTGATCAGGGTCAGGAACTCACGCCAGGCGAGCTGCGCGGTCACTACCTGCCGACAACAGGAGCAGATCCAGCTGACGACGCCTGCAAAGTGGGGGTCGAGGTCTTCGACGTTCGCGGAAGCCAGAAGCGCTTCAGCCGGAACGGGGCCGGCGGCACCGCACTGACAGGTGACATCGATGGCGGTCATCGGAGCTCCTCTCGGTACACGCACCGCGTACGGGAGGGCCCACTTGTGCGGTTGCCTTAGGGGACTGCTGGGCCCTGACGTCAGATTCGTCTTGCTGGTTTAGTTGTCGCGCCCGTCAGAAGCCCCGGCTCGAACACGGGTCGCGTCACCGGCACCCCTGAGTGGGATTTGCGGACGTCGGAAGTCAGCCCCGGGTCATGTCGTAGCCACCGCCCGTCGCTACGCGGCCGCATACCACGTCGGGACTGATCACGAGATCCCGGCTGTCATGATCGTGTCCGGGGGCGACGCACTGAACGCACATCGGCAGGAGATGTGGCCATGTGGAACTGCGCCGGCATGACGTACAAGGTCGTCGCCGGGCAGCCAACCTCGGACGGCGCCATGTTCCGTTGTCCCACGCCCCGCTTGCGCCGCGGCCGGGAGACTCGCACTCCACTGAGCCTGGAGCGGTTCACGACCGGAAGCTTGGCGGGCGAAGGGCTGGGAGTCAGCCCAGCCCTTCGCCCCGCCAAGCGGGTGTTGCTTGCTTGGCCGTACTGGTCGACTATCCCGCTACGCGGGTTCCGGTGAGGGCGCCGAACGGCGCCAGGAACTCTGTCAGCGCGGCCAGGAGTGCCTCCGGCGCCGCCTCGGCGACCCAGTGACCGGTCCCAGAAACGACCAGGGTCTCGACGTCCTCGGCAATGGCCGACAGCGCACCACCGACGGCGCCGCCCCAGCTCGCCTCACCACCGATGCCGAGGACAGGCATCGTTAGCTTGCGGGCCCCTCGCTCCCCGTTCTGCGCCATGGTCTCGTCCCAGGCCCGATAAAAGCCGAAGCTGCCGGAGAGCGCGCCGGGGGTGGAAAGGCCTCTGACGTAGTAGTCGATGGCAGCTTCGGGGACCTGGCCTCCTTGGATAGCGAACTCGTAGCCGAAGAAGATCGCCTCACGGCCCTCGACGAGCTGTTCGGCGATCTCCCCGGCCCGGTTGAAGGCGATATGCCAGAGCTTGTTGTTGACCTGCCGCGGGGCGAACAGAGGCGGAGAGTGGTCCGGCGTCGGAGGTCCGGGGACCTCGGCGAGCGCCACCCGGTCGACTCTGTCGGGGTAGTCCGCCGCGAGGGCATAACTGATCACCAGCCCGGTGTCGTGGCCGACGACCGCGAACCGGTCATGGCCCAGCTCGTTCATCAGGGCCGCCAGGTCGCTGGCGAGCGTTGCAGCGTCGTACCCCGCCGCGGGCTTGTCGGTCAGGCCCATCCCGCGCTGGTCGATGGCGACCACCGTGTACTGTTCCGCAAGCTCCAGCATCAGATGGCGCCAGGCGTACCAGCTCTCCGGCCAACCGTGCACCAGGAGCAGCGCGGGTCCGTCACCACCGATCACCGCGTGCTGGCGGATGCCGTTCGCGTTGATCAGCTGGCTCTTGAAGGTCGCGGTGAATCCGTCCGGAAGGTCGGGAGCCTGCGAGACCGAGCCGAAAGCCTCGGAGTCCGGATACGGCGATGCTGCGGTCATGAGGGATTCCTTTCTCAACATCTCTGACAGTCGGCACCGGGCGGTGCCGGCAGCTGAATCCTTGGCTTTCGCGACCTTGACTCGCGCCCGGGAGCACCCTGGCCCAATGCCTGGTCTGTCCGGGCGCGATGACCGATTGCGCCTTACCGGGTGGTGCCAAAGGGACCAAGGGTGTTGAGTCCAGGCGCAGCGACTCGGCCATGGCCCAGGCGTTCGGGAAGGTGAAGACGTCCGCACCGCCGAGTCGTTCCTTCCACCGGGGCACGAGCTCGTCGGTGGTCTGGGCTGCGACGGCGTCCAGGTATGCGCGGAAGACCGCCCAGGCGTTGCCGGTGTCGACGACGGCCATGGTGTCGGCGAGGTCGACGCTGGACAGCGCCGCCTCGGCCGTGGTCCTGAGGTCCGTCATGTACTCGAGCTGCACGCGGACGTCCTCGGGGGTACCAGGGCGGGTCACGTGCCCGCTGACGAGAAACTCAAAGTCGTAGGCCAGGGCCTGCTCGTGCGCCTGGATGTACCCCGGCACGTAGGCGGACAAGGCCAGGTTCGAGAACGGCACCCAGCCGGGGAAGCTGACGTCAACCAGCATCAGCACCCTTTGATTCGATGCGTAGATGAAGCTGTTGCCCTCGCTGTCGTTGGGGCCGGGGTAGGTCAGCTGCAGGCTGTGGTCGCCGGCCTCGATGGTGAGGGTCTCGTCGAATGTTTCCGTCGGCAGCGGCCGGTCAGGGTCATCCAGCAGCTCCAGCCGCTGGGCGGCCAAGCGGTGCGCGTAGCGCGTGGCGCTGTCGGGGTAGATGGACATGGCCCCGCAGTGGTCGGAGTGATGGTGGCTGTAGACCACGTGGGTGATGGGCTTCTTGGTCACCCTGTTGATGGCGCGCAGGATGTTGTGCCCGAGGGTGGGCGGTGCGTCGACCGCGATCACGCCTTCGTCGGTCACCACGAACATGGTCTGGTAGCTGCCGTCGCCGAGCCAGAAGATGCCATCGGCCAGTTCGTCGAGCACGTACCCGGCCTCCGGTACCTCGGGGCCTTTCGCGGCTTCGGGCACCGGCGCTGTGGGTCGGTTTCGGCGCTGCTCGGCATCGAGGGCGAAGATGGGGACGATCGGTGTAACTGCGTCACGCTCAGTGATGGTTGACATGTGTCCTCCGGTGGATGTTGCTGCCTCTTGAACCGCTCGCAGGCCTGCATTGGTGAAGCACGGCGCTGGTCATGATCGGTCTCCTGCACAGCTGGGTAGGAGACCGCAGCGTGGGTCAGCAAGCCCGCCTTTCGCGCCCGGGGATCCCCGGGTCCAGCCACGGGGGAGTGGCGAGTGAAGCTGCCACCGGCCGGGCCGCCGTCCAAGGCTTAGGAAGCTCGCTGCGCGCGATCCTGTCTCCTCGGAGCCTGGCTCCACCGTCACGTCAACGTGTCAGTAGCGTTGGCCGGCCTAAACCCGAGCCATCGCTCGGTGGTCGTTGTGACGTGCCGGGTTTGTCGTCCGATCGAGGTGGCCCCCTGGTTTCCCCTGGGCGCGCCGGCGGGGACCGACGGCTGGATGCCTGGTCGGTCCCCGCTGAGCAACCGTCTATGTGGGCGGTGTTATCGCCCGCGGGCAATGGCTGCGGCGCGGTACGGCGCAAGAAACTCTGTCAGCGCCGCGAGCAGCTGCGTGGGTGCCTGCTCGGCAACCCAGTGGCCGGAGCCGGCGATGACCGCAGGGGTCACGTCGGTTGCCGCGAGCTCCATCCCGTGGGCGACGTGGTCGCCCCAGCTGTTCTCGCCACCGATCCCGAGAACCGGGATCGTCAGCTTCGTGGCCTGACGCACGGCCCGGTTCTGGTTCAGGGTGTCGTCCCAGGCTCTGTAGAAACCGAAGCTCGCCCGCAGGGCGTTCCTGTCGCGCGTGTAGAGCTTGATGTAGTAGTTGATGGCCGAGTTGGACAGAGTCGCACCGCCGCCCTGGATGGAGTACTCATAGCGGTAGTAGGCGTCTGCGTTGCTGCTGACCATGTCGAGAATCAGGTCGTCGTTGACCCGGTTGAACGGGATGTGCCACAGCTTGTCGTTGAGCTGCTCAGGCACGAACATCGGCGGTGCCGGGGGATCTTCAAGGTCGCCCACTCCAGGAGGACCGGGAACCTCAGCGACAGCCAGGGCCTCGACACGTTCGCGGTAATCGGCGGCCAGCGCATAGGCGATCACCATCCCGGTGTCGTGGCCGACAACGGCGAACCGGTCATGGCCGAGCTTCGTCATCAGCGCAGCCAAGTCGTCGGCGAGGGTGGCCGCGTCGTACCCGTCCGCGGTCTGCTGCGACCGGCCGATCCCGCGCTGGTCGACCGCGATCACCGTGTAGTTCTTGGCCAGCTCTGGCATCACGTGACGCCAGGCATACCAATTCTCGGGCCAGCCGTGTACCAGCAACAGGGGCGGTCCCTCGCCGCCGATGACCGCATGCTGGCGGATGCCGTTAGCCTCCACGAATCGACTCTTGAAGGTGGCAGCGAAACCGGCTGGAAGGTCCGGCGCCGTCGACACCACACCGATGTTGCCGTGCGCCAGCCGGAGTGCCTGCGTGGGCGCGGCGGCCACAGTGCTGAGGGACGACCCAGTACTACCGAGCACCGCCAGGCCGGCAACCCCAACGGCGCACGCGCCGGCGATCGCCACAAGTCGCCCCGTTCTGTACCTCAGCTTCGACGACTGGTGCATACGTCCCTCCGGGACGGGCTCGAGAGGAAGCTCGTTCATGTGAATCTCCTTTGAGAGCACCGACCAGCGTGATCGATGATGTAGAGGACCCTTGTCGTCTCGCCCGTCACGTCGCGCCCGGGAACCCCCTGGTTCGCCCACTGGCCTGGGCATGGAGGCCGAACCCGACGCTGCAGGTCGCGCAACGTGGCGATGCCGATGGCACGCCACCGTCGTCGAATGGATCCTGCAAATCACCTCGGCGAGCCCGGCGGGGAGGCATACGCCTTCACCTTCGGGTAGGCGCCGCCACTCGCCGGACCAGGCCCAGGATGCCCGACCAGGGACTACCCGGGCGCGAACGCCCCTGCCGAGCCAGGTTCGTACATCACGAGATTGGCTCTGGAAGTCAGAGATGGACACACACGCATCGACCCGTCGATCCCCCTTGCCACGGAGCGCGTGTCGGACATGAGCCCCCGACAAGACCAGCCTGCGACATCCCGCAGCGAACAAGGCTGGCACGACCGCTCGATTCTGCGCCAACCGGGTCCTCTTGCACATGTAGAAGGATTCCTACGGGACGTGGGCTCCGCGCCGCTCCCGGACGATGGCAAGGGCATACAGGAATGCCGGGTCGGACTGATAGTGCGAGTGCCCGTTCGGGCGCGGCCACGCGCCATCGCCGGGCACCCGCTTGAACCGTGGGTCCACGAGCTCCCAGTCGACGTCCTGATTCTCGAAGGTCCGTGGGGCCTGGTCGCCCTGCGCCGTGCGCTCCTCGCGGATCGCCTCCAGTACGGCCGAGTCAACCGGCTCAGCGGGTCGCGACGTGTTGCCGTCCCAGGTGAGGTCGTCGATGGCGCCTTCGCTTTCCTCGGCGGGATAGATAACGAACATGGACCCGCCGATCGGGTCGCTGTGCCGGTACTGATTCAGCCAGGGCCACTTGCCACGGCGGCTTCGGCCCCAGTCGACGGGTTGTGTGGCGGCGATGGGTGGCCTGCTGGCCGGTTGCGCGACAGCGTCTGGTGGCGCCGCGGCGGCCAGTGGCGACGGGGCGGCGGGTTTCAGCAGTTCTCCGATGCGCAGAGTGCACCCACGCCGAAGTAGGCGGGGAAGTAGACGGAGTACAGACGTCGGAGAGGGCTGCCATAGGTCAACAGGGCGACGTTGCCGGCGCACTCGGTCGTCATCTGCGCGACCACAGCTGCGCGATGACGGCGCCTTGGGAGTGCGCAGACATGATGACCTGGCCGGTCGGCCTGATCCGGTCGGTGCGACGCAGCAGGTCGGGGATCGTGCGTTCGGCGTAGCTGGCCGGATCCCACCAGTCAGTCCTACGTACTGGCGGATCGAGCTATCCGAGCGACCCAGTTGACTCCCGATCACACGGCACGACACCCCAGCACGCATCAACCGCCAGATCTTCAGCCTCTCCGCAACCGACATCCCTCCGGCCATGAACACTCCCTCGAGCTAGTCGAGGAAGTGTTGCGTCGACCCCGGAGACCGCCCCTGCACCCAGCGTGAGGTGGATCGTCTCGTGCGACCCGCATCTCTGGCTCGTCAGGGATTTCCCGGACCAGCCAGCCCGCGATCTGCTGCGGTGACCAGTCCTCGACCAGTTTCCGCGCAACGGCCTCACGCAGGCGCGCCTCGCAACCGACAGCCGTCGTTGGAAATGTAGGCGCAGTTCCTTGAGGGGTTCGGACCACGGCCCGTCGTCGAGCGGCGGCCCGGCGCTGCCTATCGGTCGGCCGTCTGGCGGGTCGCGGAGCCGACCAGTTGCGCGCACCGCTGACACGTCGCACCCGAGCGTGCGGGGAATGGCCGATCACCGAAGATCACCCAGCCGCTGACCCCGGTCCCGCAGAGGCGAGCCTTGGTCCATCCGCGCCGACGAGCCGCGGGACGGCGTGCTGGACACCGATAGGCTCTGGTACCGCCAGGGCGATGCCGCGTTCGCCGAATGGACGCGGCGCGGGTGGTCCGGGTCTTTGGCCGATGGCCGCCACCACATACACGACAGCGGCACCTCCCGGACCGCGACTACGCCCCCGCGATCCGGTCGCTTCCAGGGGGGAAGCGGACCGCGGGCGCCCAGCGAACTCGCACCACACGGTCTTGCCGCCCTCGGGGCGCGAACGCACACCCCAGGTGCTGGCCAGCCCGCCAATCAGCAGCAAGCCGCGACCGCCGTAGGGCGGTGAGCCCGCCGGGGGCTGGCGCGGCATCTCCTCGGAGCAGTCGCCGACGTTGAGCCGCAGCAGGTGGCGCGCAGCGACGAGTTCCACGACCACGGGGCCGGACCCGTGCCGGATCGAGTTGCTCACCAATTCGGTCATCGCCAGTGCCACGTCGTCAGGGTCCACACCGGCGACGGGGTGCTCCGCCAGCCAGGAGCGGGCCCACTGCCGCAGGTCTCGGTAGCCGTGGGGCGCCATGACCTCGAGCACCCGCTGGTGTCCTGACGCCATGCGCTGACCCCGTCCCGTCCGCGTGCAAAAGCGCTCGCTGCCGGGGTCCGGGGCAACGGCCGGTCAATGTGGACCGCCGGCGATGCTGATGCCCAGACCATTGGCGACGAAACGTCGAAGCGAAGACATCCGGGCCGGTGGAGCAGGGCGTGGCGATCCACCATTGCGGCCTGCCCAAGCAGATGGCCCTGGAGCGGCCGGTGGGGGTGACCCTTGGGGATAGGGCGAGGTCGATTGGCGAATCCAGCGATCGCGCATGATCCCGCTGCTGGGAGCTGCACGCGGGCAACGCAGGCCGTGCCGCCCTGCGCGCGACGGCATGGCGGATCGCGCCGCTCAGCCCGTGCCCGTCGCCGGCAGTCAGGCCCGACGGCGAATCACGTGCACGGCCGCCTCTTCGGCCGACAGGCCCGCATCACGCCGGTCCATCCCCAAGAGATCGGGATCAGTCCGCGAGTGCGAGCCCTCACCGCCCGTCATCAACTGCGCGATCTCGTGGCGGGGACGGCGGTCGCTCCAGTCGTCGTCCGCTGCCCTGTCGTCGTCGGCGTCGGGCTCCTCCTCAGCCAGCAACTGGTCCAGGGACTGTCCTCGGGACTCTTCGGCAGCGGTGGTTCCGAACTGCAGGGAGCCCCGGTACCGGTCGCCCGCGTCCCCGGTGTTGTCGCCGGCCCCGTCGAGCAAGGTGTCCTCGGCGCCGTCCCCCTCGAGGAACTCACCGACGTCATCACGTCTGGTCATCTTCCGACTCAAGACTGGCCGCGTGGCCGCTGGCCGAGCGAACGGCCACGGGCCGCCTGCCGCTGACACTAGCCCCACGCCGAGGACCCTGCGGGCCCGGTGAACGATGGGTCAGCATGCGGCGACGTCGTCAGCCAACCGGGAAATCCCGACCCCGAACCAACCACGCAGCGAGCTTCTGCATGAGTCGTAAACAGCGACCCTCCCCTTCGGCCGCTGATCGGCCGCTGCTCCTGGAGCAGCATGCCTGCGGCCACATCCCGGTGCAGATCGAGGGGTGGGAGATCGGTCTTGCTCGCCAGGGTGACCACCGCCAACAGGCACTACGCCTGGGTCGCGACGTAGGGGGCCGCCGAATCCCGGGCCGGTCAGGTCGTGCGCTTGCGCGTCTTGCGTCGTTCCCGAGGTTCGCGTCGCGACCTCTCGTCCTCGATCTGGCGGATCAGGTCCTTTCGCACATCCGCGAGCGCATGATCGAGGTCGCGCTCGTGGGAGGTGGCCACCAGGTGCGCCCGTCCCGCTAGCCAGGCCTGAAGGGTGACCTTCTGGTCCGGGCCCCCGGTGTCTTTCAATGACACCTCGAGGTCGACCTGGTCGTGTTCCCATCCAGCCAGGTGCGGCGCGAGCGCGGACAGGGCCCCGAGAACTCGCGGCCGGTCGGTTGCCGCGAAGCCGACGCCGAGGCGCAGACGCTCTTCCAGGGTCCCCGTGGAGCCGATCTCGGTTCCGCTCATCGGTGCCACTCCCGTCAGTTCAGGGTACGACGTCGCCCCGACCAGGTCGGGCCTCATAAGCGACAGCTTTGACACGCGTCCGCCCTACCCGATCTGCATCGGTTAGCCCGGTCATGCTCCGACCGAGGACCACCAGCTCGTGCACCTACCCGTCGAGGTAGCTCTCAGTGAAGTGCGCCGGCGCACACGCCAGCCAGCCGTCGAGGATCGCCTCCCGCAGCTCCTTCTCGGGGATTTCTCGCCAGTTGAACGAGCACAGCGGCGTAGCCGTCGAACTGGGGAATGGTGAGAAGGTCCGCGGGGGGCGGACAGGGCAGCAATCCTTCTCGCCCAGGTCGTCCACGCGAACCGCAAGTATCAGGCCCTCCGGCGGTCGGGCGTCGCCGAACCGCGTGATGTCGGTCTTGCTGAAGAGGCGTTCCCACACGAGTGCCTTGCCACCGACGGACCACGACCGGTTGCCGCGGCTGGTGCCTTCGGTCACCTCGGGCAACGCGGCGGCCATCCTGGCCACGTCATCGAAGGCGGGGCACCCGAGCACCGTACTGCGGACAGTCGAGGCTCAGCGCGCTTGCGATCCGCGCCAACGGCGAACTGCCGGACATGCAGCAGTGAAGCACCAGCACGATCGAGGTCTCACCCTCCGACGGGTCTCTCCTCATTCGCCGAGCGAACCATGAATTGGGACAGGTCGGCAAGCGTGCCTGAAGCAGCCACCGAGGCTTCCGTCACGACTGAACGATCTGCCTCTGTATGGCGTTGTCAAACTCACCCGGCGGATACTGACCGGATGGGTGATTGCTGCGACCCGAAGGGCTACCAGGCCACGTTCAGTGACCGGTTCGCCCGCCGAATGGCTCGGCGGTACCGGCGACGCGGGCCGAACCGCACCCAAAAACGGCTGATCGGGTTCCTGGCCGAGCGTGGCATCGACGGCGCCAGCATCCTGGAGATCGGCGGCGGAGTCGGCGAGATCCAGGTCGAGCTGCTGCGCCGCGGTGCCTCCTCGGTGACCAACCTAGAGATCTCCACCAGCTACGAGCAGGAGGCCCGCGACCTACTCCAGCGCTCCGGGATGACCGGACGGGTGGACCGCCGGTTCCTCGACATCGCGACCGCACCCGATCAGGTGGAGGAGGCCGACGTGGTGGTGCTGCACCGGGTGGTGTGCTGCTATCCGGACTACCAGCGGCTGCTCTCGGCCGCCGGTGGCCACGCCCGGCGACTACTGGTGTACTCACACCCGCCGGCCCATCCGATCACCCGGCTTGTGATCAGCTGGGACAACCTGCTGCGCCGGGTGCGACGCAACGACTTCCGGGCCTTCGTCCATCCCCCAGAGGCCATGGTGGAGGTCGCGCAGCAGCAGGGACTGACCCTGCGGTACCGGCATCGTGGCCTGTCCTGGGACGTGGTCGGCCTCGAACGGTGAGGGCCAAATGCCCGGACCGGTGAGCTGTCAGCCGCCCTCGTGAGCCCGGGTCGCGCCGGCAACTGACGCCGCCTCGTGTGACCCATCCACCGGCGCGGTAACACGTCTCAGGAACCGACTATGTGGCGGCGAGGCGGTCGCTGGAAGTGGCCCTGCTTCCCCGGATATGGATCTTGAGGCGACGATGGTCGTCCGAGAGGAGTCCGTATACGGGCAGCAAGGTCACCTGAGTTCCGTCGCCGGGCGGTGGAGCTCGCACGGTTGCGTGAGAAGCCGATCGCCCAGATCGCCGAGTCGGGTCTTCGGCGGTGGATGGCGCAGGCCGACATCGACGAGGGCAAGCGCGAGGGCCTGACCAGTGACGAACGCAGGGAGCTCGTCGAGCTGCGCAGGCAGAAGCGGGTCCTCGAGATGGAGGTCGAGATCCTCAAGCGCGCGAGCGCCTACTTCGCCCGGAGAACGTCCTCCCATCGGCCCGCCTTCGCGATCTGACCGGCGGTAGCAGCGCGGCTCGGCGGGCCGGTGCCGGGTGACAGGTCGGGGGGGGCAGCCGCCGCACCTTCGGCGGGCGTCCCCCCGGGGGCGGTCGGGGAGCCACCTGACCTGTGCTCCCGCGCGTTCGTAGCCTCGAGGGATGACGACTACCACCAGTGCGCCCACCCGACCGACGACCTCTGGGGCATCGGCCTCGAGGTGGCGACTGCGCGACGAGCGCTCGCTGTTCCTGCTCGGCACGGCGCTGGTCGCGCTGCACGTGGCCGACGACAGGTTCTTGCAGCCCCCGGCGGGTACTTCCGCGGCCGACCACCTGGCCGGCGGGTTGGTGCCGATCGCCCTGCTCGCCGCGGCGGCGTGGGGTTACGGGCGGGTGCGGGCCGGGTGGCGCGGCCTGCTGGCGCTGGTGGTGGGCGTCTTCGGTGTGGGGATCGGCGCTATCGAGGCTGGCTACTACACGATCGCCGTCGGACCGTCCGGCGACGACTTCACCGGCCTGCTGGCGATCCCGGCCGGCCTGCTGCTGCTGGGGCTCGGTGCCGTGACGCTGTGGCGGTCGCGGCGCCGCGACCGGAGCATGCTCCGACGGGTCACCCGCCGCGCTCTGCTGGTCGTGGCCGCAGCCCTGGCCGGGTTCTTCGTCGCGCAGCCGGTGCTGTTCGCCTACGCGGTCACGCACATCGCGCGCGCCGAGGTGCCTGCGAACGAGCTGGGAGTCGCGCACGAGGACGTCAGCTTCACGACCTCGGACGGGCTGCGGCTGCACGGCTGGTACATCCCGTCACGCAACGGCGCGGCCGTCGTCGACTTCCCCGGCCGCCTCGGCACCCAGGCGCATGCCCGGATGCTTGCTCAGCACGGCTACGGGGTGCTGCTGTTCCACCGTCGCGGCGAGGGGCGCAGCGAAGGCGCCGGCAACATGCTGGGCTGGGGAGGCGACAAGGACATCATCGCCGCCGTCGACTGGCTGAAGAAGCGACCGGACGTCGACCCGGGCCGGATCGGGGGCATCGGGTTCTCGGTGGGCGGCGAGCTGATGCTCGAGGCCGCCGCGAAGGACCCCGACATCGCCGCCGTCGTGTCCGACGGTGCCGGTGCCCGGCAGGTGTGGGAGGACAAGAAGGCTCTCTCCGATGAGACGTTCTGGACCATGACTCCTGCGTTCGCCTTCATGATGGGTTCGGTCAGCGTCTTCTCGGACACGGCCATGCCCGCCACGCTGACCGACCTCGTCCCGCGCATCGCGCCACGCCCGCTGCTGTTCATCTGGGCCCCGGACGGTGGCAACGCGACCGAGGTCCTGACCCCCGAGTACCACCGCGTCGCCGGACCGAACTCCTCACTGTGGGCCATCCCGCACGCCAAGCACATCAAGGGGATCGAGGCCCAGCCACGCGCCTACGAGCGCCGGGTCGTCGCGTTCTTCGACGATGCACTGCTCGGTCGCTGAGGTGTCGGTCACCGGCGAGCGGGGCCAGGTCGTGGTCGGAGTTCCCGGTGCGGCTACTTCCGCGGCGGAGGTCACCCGCCCAACGCTGCCGCCTCGCTGCCATGGGCTCGTGCTTGTTCTCGACCATCTCCCAGTTCCTCCTCCCGCACGTCGCCCGTATTGATACTCCTCACCGTGCGATCACCGGCGCAATGAAAGCGGCCTCCGGACTGCAACTCGTTGTTGCGTCCGTCGCGTCGCGCTGGCTGGGTCTATGCCACTGGGCGAGGCGAATAGGTGATTGGGATGGATCCGACGGGGCCCACCGGTGCCTCCGCTGGGGCGCGGCTGACCGCGCTGGGTCTCTGGCTGTGCGGGCGTCGCGGGATCCCGCGATCCCATGCGCGCTGCTAAGCCCGCCGTGGCCGAGGGCGTGTTCAGATTCGGGTTCGGTCGGGGTGGGTGGCGGCGGCGCGGCGCAGGTGCTCCGGCAGGCCCGTGCCCAGGAGGGTGGTGACTTGCTCCGCGGACTGGGGCTTGGCGAACAGGTAGCCCTGCGCGGTGCGGCAGCCCAGGGTCAATAGGGTCGCCATCTGCGCGTGCGTCTCGACGCCTTCGGCGACAACGTGCAGGCCGAGGGCGTGGCCCATGGCGACCATGGCGGCGACCAAGGTCTGGTCCTGGCCGTCGTCGCCGAGGTTCGACACGAAGCTGCGGTCGACCTTGAGCTCGTCGACCGGGAACCGCTTGAGGTAGGCCAGCGAGGAGTAGCCGGTGCCGAAGTCGTCGATGCTCAGATCGACGCCGACGTCCTTGAGGTCTGCGAGGACGTCGGAGACGCGTACGGCGTCGTCCATCAGGGTGGACTCGGTCAGCTCGAGGCAGAGCTGGGCTGGGTCGAGACCGGCGCCGTGCAGATCGGCGGCGACCTGGCCGACGAAGCCGGGGTCGTGCAGCTGGAGGCCGGACACGTTGACGGCGACCCGGAGCCGGTGCCCGGCCGCGTTCCAGGCAGCGGTCTGCGCGCACGCCTGCCTCAGGACGAACTGGCCGATGGGGCCGATCAGGCCGGCCGCCTCGGCGACCGGGATGAACGTCATCGGCGGGACCGGGCCGCGGGTCGGGTGCGTCCAGCGCAGCAGGGTTTCGGCACCCGAGATCTGGCCGGTGAGCAGGTTCACCACCGGCTGGTACTGGACGTGCAGCTGCCCGTCGGTCAGCGCGACCCGCAGGTCGGCTTCGAGGGAGAGCCGTTCGCTGCTGCGGGCGCGGAGCTCGTCGTCGATCAGCCGGAACCGGCCACCGCCAGCTTCCTTCGCGGCGTACATCGCGGTGTCCGCGTCGCGGACCAGTTCGTCGGCTCCCACGCCGCGGCGGCCGCGGGCGATGCCCACCGAAGCGGTCAGGATCAGCTCGGTGCCGGCGGCGGTGAACGGGTCGGCCAGCGTACTCATGACCTGGGCGGCGAGCCCCTCGATGGCGCGGCCATCGGCGGCGTCGGGGCGGCAGAGGACGAAGCCGTCGCCGCCGGCCCGGGCGAGGGTGTCGGCCGGCTCGAGGAGCCCCGCCAGGCGGGTGGCTGCCGCGATGAGAACAGCGTCGCCGGTCCGGTAGCCGAGGCTCGCGTTGACGAGCTTGAACCGGTCCAGGTCGACGGACAGGACCGCGACCCGCCCGGGAGCGTGGTCGCCGGCGTGGAGGGCCTGGCCGATGCGGTCCAGGCACAGTGCTCGGTTCGGCAGGCCGGTCAGCGGGTCGTGTAGCGCGTGGTGGGTCAGCTGGTGCTCGTAGCCGGCGCGGGCGGCGGTCATCTCGTTGAACTCCCGCGCGAGTCGGCGAACCTCGGCGGGTCCACGTTCTGGCACCGGGTCGGGGGTGACCTGCCGACCGGCCTGGGCGGCGGCGTCGGTCAGGCGGCGCAGCGGGTGCCCGATGCTGCGGTTCACCGCGACGAGTAGGGCGAGCAGCAGGACGAACGCGGCGCCGGCGAGCAGGCCCAGGCGGGTGAACGCGGTTCGGGTTGCGTCGAGGGCGGCGCTGCGGGACTGCTGCGCGGCCACGACCCAGCCCACCCCGGGCACCGTGTCGCGGCCGGTGATGACGTCGCCGGCGGTGCCGTCCGGGTCGCCCGCGAGCAGAGCGCCATCTGGACCGCGGACGGTGAAGGTGAGGTGCTGTGGGCCGCCGTAGACGCCGGCGATGCCGTCGCCGAGGCCGCTCAGCGGGAGGACCAGTGCCGCGTGCCCGTTCGGGCTGCTCCCGGCGGAGGTGATGGGTGCCGTGACGGCGATGGCCTTCTGGCCGGTGAGCCGGTCGGTGAAGATCTCGGCGACGCCGGGCTGCTTGCTGGTGCGGGCGCTGGTCAGCCAGCCGGCGCCGGCCTGGGAGGCGCCCGCGGGGGCGCCATGCTCGACCACCGAGGAGCACGGCACCTGGCCGTCGGGCAGCACGATGTCGATGTGCCCGGCCGGGAACACCCCTAGGTCGGAGAAGGTGAGCTGGCATTTCGACGGGTCGGCCAGCAGCGCGGCGACAGGAAACCCGCTGGCCAGGCCCGCCATCGCCGCCTCGCCCTGCGACAGCGCATCGGCGACGGCGTCAGCCGCGAGGCCGGCCTGGAACGTGACGTCCCGGCGCGCATCGGTCTCCGCATCGCGCAGCGACTCAGCCGCCAGCCAGGCGCCGGCGCCCACGATGAGGATCGCGACCACAGCCACGATGGCCGCCAGCTGCGTCCGTACCGACCAGCCGGTCCGAGAAGCCGTTCCCTGTCCGAGCATCGTGCGCCCCCTGTCGTTGCCTCTGCTACGGCTGCTGTGACGGTTTGGTCACGCCCGGTAGTCAGTGTGTCCTGTTTCGACCTGAGAAGGCCATAACCTGAGCGCTGGGTACCGCCTCGGCTGCCCGGGCGACTGTCGAGCACACCGACAAGACTCCCGGGCGGGGCCGCTACGGGATCCGAACGTGCGGCACCAGCCGCGCCCGGAGGGCACCGTCGTGCCGCTGCCGGGTCGAACGGCTGATCCGGGCCAATGGCCTGCGCGAGGTCCGCCGCGGCAAGACGTTCGTCCCGGACCCGGCCCGAGCCCGCTCGACCCGGCCGCGGGGGCAGGGGCGACCTCGACCTCACCGCGACCGCCCGAACCAGCTGTGGGTGGTCGACTTCACCCCTGTCCCGACCCGGTCGGGGATGGCGTTCATCGCGTTCGACGCCGACGTGTCCCCCGGCGCACCGTCGGCTGGCGCGGCGCGGCGTGATACCCACCAGTTGCCGTTGAACGCCCTGGAGATGGCGCCCTGGACTCGGGCCGGCGAGGTCGTCGACGGGCTGGTGCACCCCAGCGACGCCGGTTCGCAGAAGAACCAGGATGGAGATCCGACATCCGCTGCCGCCCTGGCCGGGGTGCTGCACGCCACCTCGGGAACCCTGCCGTTCGGCCACCGCGCCGTCCGCCCCTCGTCGCGCCAAGAAAACGGAGTGAGCGCTACCGAGCTCCAGTCAGCTCACGGATGCCCGACCCGAAGGCAGTCCGCAGCGCATCGACGTTGCGACCGTGTAGCACGGGTCGCGCACGGGTCCGCGATCAGCTGCCGCGACATCGCCCGGAAGAGCGGATGATCCGGGCCCACGACCTCGGGCTGGGCGTAGGGCCAGTGCTCACCGTGGAGTTCGAGACGCAGTCTTCGGCACCAGCGGGTTGAGCATCCCGCTGCTCACCGGTGACGGCTGGATGATCAACCTCGCGGTGGTGACCGTTCAGGCGCCGCACATCCAGGTCGTTTGCCGCGAACCGTCCCTGCCCTTGTCCGAGGCGAACCATGAATTGGGACAGGTCGGCACGTGCCTGAAGCAGCCACCGAGGCTTCCGTCACGACTGAACGATCTGCCTCTGTATGGCGTTGCCAAGCTCACCCAGCGGATACTGACTGGATGGGTGATTGCTGCGACCCGAATGGCTACCAGGCCACGTTCAGTGACCGGTTCGCCCGCCGAATGGCTCGGCGGTACCGGCGACGCGGGCCGAACCGCACTCAAAAACGGCTGATCGGGTTCCTGGCCGAGCGTGGCATCGACGGCGCCAGCATCCTGGAGATCGGCGGCGGAGTCGGCGAGATCCAGGTCGAGCTGCTGCGCCGCGGTGCCTCCTCGGTGACCAACCTAGAGATCTCCACCAGCTACGAGCAGGAGGCCCGCGACCTACTCCAGCGCTCCGGGATGACCGGTCGGGTGGACCGCCTGTTCCTCGACATCGCGACCGCACCCGATCAGGTGGACGAGGCCGACGTGGTGGTGCTGCACCGGGTGGTGTGCTGCTATCCGGACTACCAGCGGCTGCTCTCGGCCGCCGGTGGCCACGCCCGGCGACTACTGGTGTACTCACACCCGCCGGCCAATCCGATCACCCGGCTTGTGATCAGCTGGGACAACCTGCTGCGCCGGGTGCGACGCAACGACTTCCGGGCCTTCGTCCATCCCCCAGAGGCCATGGTGGAGGTCGCGCGGCAGCAGGGGCTGACCCTCCGTTACCGGCATCGTGGCCTGTCCTGGGACGTGGTCGGCCTCGAACGGTGACGGCCAAATGCCCGGACCGGTACCCGGCCACTGACTCGCTACGTCCCTAAACAGGCAGTCCACCCGCACGGACTCGGCGGTCCTCTGATCGGGCGGCTGTGGGTGAAGGAGACTGCCAACACCAACGACGCGGCGCTTGATCTCCTGGCGCCCGGCCCAGGCGAGGATATCCACGAGATCGGCTTCGGCCCCGGTCGCACCCTCGGTCTCCTCGTCGAGCGCGGCGCCCGGGTCACGGGCGTGGACGTTCTCCGAGGAGATGGTCCGTCTCGCCGGGCGCCGCAACGCCGAGCATGTCCGGACCGGCGATCTGACTCTTCACCGAGGGGACGGTGTCACGCGCCCTGTCCATGACAACTCTCTGGACGCGGTGCTCTCGGTCCACAACCTCTACTTCTGGCCGAAGCCGGAGGCCACCATCGCCGAGATCACCCGAGTCCTGCGTCCCGGTGGCCGACTCCTCATAGTCTTCCGTGGCCGTGAACACCCGCTACCCAAGCGGCTCGACCGGGATTGCTGCAGGTTCAGTTGACAGACGTTGTGACTGATCACGCTGCTGTTTGGGTGGCCTGAGGTGCGAAGGCCAGCTCGAAACTCGACGGGGGTGAGCTTGCCGAGTCCGCGTTGGCGGCGGCGACGGTTGTAGGTGTGCTCGATCCAGAACATGATCGCGTAGTGCAACTCCTCGCGGGTGCTCCATGTCTTCTGGTTCAGGACGTTGCGTTGGAGCAGAGCCCAGAACGATTCCATCGCGGCGTTGTCCCCGGCTGAGGCGACTCGGCCCATCGAACCTTGAAGGCCGGCGGCGAGGAAAGCGGCTCGGAAGGCTCGTACTCGAAATTGGGATCCTCGGTCCGCATGCACGATCACGACGCTGTCGGGTTGGCGGCGCGCGATCGCCGCGCGCAGTGCCGCGACGGCGAGGTCGGCGGTCATTCGTTCGCCGATGGCGTAGCCGACGATCCGGTTGGAGAACAGATCCTTGATCGCGCAGCAGTAGACCTTCCCCTCGGCGGTGGGGTGCTCGGTGATGTCGGTCAGCCACTTCACGGTCGGTGCGCCGGCGCTGAAGTCGCGCTGAACGTAGTCGTCGTGGACCGCCGGTCCGGGCTCGCCCTTGCCGCGGCGGCCCTTGCGGACATTCGTGGACCACAGCCGCTGCTGGGAACACAGCCGCCAGACCTGGCGCTCCCCGACGTCCACGCCGTCTCGCTCAAGCTCGTCGGCGAGGAACCGGTAACCGAAGGCGGGGTCGTCACGGTGGGCGTCGAGCAGTGCGTTGGTCAGATAGGCATCCTCGAGATCCCTTGCACTGACCGGGTTCGCCAGCCAGGGAGTAGTACGCCTGGGCTGTGAAGCCGAGCACCCCGCAGGTCAACCACACCGGGAAGCCCTCGGCGGCCAGGTCACGGACCAGCGGGAACTTCATTTTGGGAGCGCGAAGCGGCGAAGTAGCCCGCGGCCCGGCGCAGGATCTCGTTCTCCATCTCCAGCCGCCGCTTGTCCCGGCGCAACTGGACCAGCTCGGTCTGCTCGGTGCTGGTCTGGCCGTGCTTGATGCCGTCGTCGATGTCGGCCTGGCGCATCCAGCGCCGCACCGACTCCTCCGAGACACCGAAGTCGACAGCGACTTCAGGAACGCTCAGATCACCACGACGGGCAACCGTGACGACATCCGCCTTGAACTCCTGCGGGTACTTCTTCGGCATAGCGACATCCTTCCCGAGGGACCTCGTCCCTCGTAAGAGATGTCAACCGAACCGACAGCAATTCCGTCGTTGGGGAATGGGCGGCCGGTGCATGCCCACCCGTCGTGTCAATGCTGCGACCAGCCCGTTTGAGCGAGCCCTGACCGGCCGTTCGGTAGCCGGTTCTGTTCGCCCGAACAAGAGCTGACTTCGGGTCCGAGGTCGGTGTGCAGCGCAGCGTAGGTCCTACCGCTATCCCGACTCGCCGGCGAGGAAGGACTCGGGAGCTCAGGCGCAACGGTTTCGAATCGAGCAGCTCGTCGATCGCGGTCCCGATGAAGCCGGCGGAGCCGGTGAGCAGAACCCTCGTCGCGGCCTGGGCGCCCCTTCAGGGAGTGGTTGGTGTCAGCTGGGCATGGCGTACGCCGCGACCCCGGTGTCGATGAGCACGCAGGGCTCGTCGCCAACGGTCCACGCGTCGTGACCGGGGTCGAGGTCGATGACGTCGCCGGGGCCGATGGTGATCTCCTCGCCGTCGTCGGGCTTGATGGTCATCTGTCCAGAGAGGCAGAAGCCGGTGTGGTGGACCTGGCAGGAGTCAGTGCCGGCAATCGGCTTGACGTCGTTGGACCAGCGCCAGCCTGGTTCGAAGACGCCGCGGCCGAGGGTGAAGTCGCCGAGGGTGACCACGTCCATGTGGCCGTGGTCCTGGAACGGGCGTCGTTCGTGCGGGGTGTCGATGTTCTGCTTGTCGGACATGAGCTTCTCCTCTGTGTTGGTCGGTGCTGCCTTCGGATTGCCAGCCTGCGGTGGTCAGGCAGGCACCTTGGGGCGGATGTTCTGGTTGCCGGCGAAGACGTTGCCGGGGTCGTACTCGGACTTGATCTGTGCCAGTCGCTCGTACTTCTCTGCACCGAAGGCCGCCTTGATGCGCTCGTCACCCTCGTCGCCGATGAAGTTGAGGTAGACGCCGCCGGTCGTGAAGGGGGCGTTCGCCTTCCGGTAGTCCCGCACCCAGGCGATGTTGGCCGCGTCGTCGGCAGGGTCCTCCCAGGTCGCGAAGGGATGACTCACCCAACGCGCCGAGCGCTGGCTCAACGGTGTGGCGTCAGCGTCGACGCGCGCCAGCGCGCCGCCCCACGGGAGCAGCAGGTGCTGGGTCATCGGCGACGCACGGCGTGCGCCGCGCGTCGAGGAACACGTCGAGAGCGTCGTCGGGGAAGGTGTCGTGGTAGTCGGCGCTCCAGTACTGCCGGAACCCCGGCGGGTCGTCGATCATCGACTGCAGTTCCGCGTAGGGCATCGGGCCGACCAGGTCGACCTCCGGAGACAGGTCGCGCATGACCTGGACCACGTCCGCGCCGGTCGCCTCGTCACCGTTCCAGCAGACCGCGATCGCGATCAGGGGCTGGCCCTGCAGGTGCTGCGGGATGAACTCCTCCGGCGGGCCGCTGAGCATCACGAGGCCGGTGCCGAGCTCCTCCGGAGCGTCGTCCGCCCAGTCGCGGAAGGCCCGAGACACCTCGGGTCCACGGACAGCGGGCCAGGCCATCAGCCCACCGATGATCATCGGACCGACCGGGTGCAGCTGGAACTCCAGCGCGGTGACGACACCGAAGTTGCCGCCCCCTCCCTTGCTGGCCCAGAGCAGGTCCTGGTGCTGGGTGTCGTCGGCGCGGACCTCCCGGCCGTCGGCGGTCACCAGCTCGACGGCCAGGAGGTTGTCGCAGCTGAGTCCGTGCTGACGTTCCAGCCAACCCGAGCCGCCGCCGAGGGTCAGCCCGGAGACGCCGGTCGTGGACACCCGGCCGCCGGTGGTGGCCAAACCGAACTCCTGCGCGGCCGCGTCGAACTCGGCCCAGGTGCACCCGCCCCCGACCCTGGCCCGTCGGGCCGCGGCGTCGATGTCGATGGCCTTCATGGGACGGACGTCGATGACCAGCCCGTCGTCGTTGCTGGACTGCCCGGCCACGGAGTGGCCACCCGAGCGCACGGCCACCGGGAGACAGATCGTGCGCGGCACGCTCCAGAGCCTCCCTGACATCCGCGGGGCCCTCGCACGCCGCGATGATCCGCGGCTTCTTGTTGATCATCGCGTTGAACAGCTCGCGCCGCTCGTCGTACTCGGCCGCTTCTGGTCCGATCCACTTCGTCATGCTCGTGCCTCCTGGTCTTCCCCGGAGAACCCACCATCCTCCGGGGCCAGGACGGTGACAATGCATCGGGCTTACCAATCGGTGACTACGTGCACTCCGGACCCGACGGCGATCGAGTCACTGACGTCGACGCTTGCCTCGTTGCCGGCTCGTCGTCGTTCGCGGAGTCGTTTCCGGATGGCGACGAGGGTTGCCTGCGACGTCTTTGTGAACAGCGTTCGTGGGCTTGCAGAACGCGAGCGTGGCGGGGACCAGGGGACGCTTGTCTTGTTCCTGTCGTGGATCAAGAGGAACTCCGCGGGCGTGATGAGCTGGTGCCGGGCCGGAACTGTTCGCCGAGGGGCTCAACACCGAGGTCTGCTACGCGCGCCAGAAGTAGCGCGCGGCCGGGTCGCGTTCGAGCCGGAGCACCACCAGGGCGCTGAGGCCCAGCAGCACCCAGCGGGTGCGCTCGTCGACCCACTCCGGCGCGCTCGGATCGGCTCGTAGTAGGGCGATCTGGTGCGGCAGCCTGTTGAGCACCGCGAGGGTGAGCAGCAGTGAGGGGAAAGGCAGCACCAGTACCGGCTCCCCGTCACGGCCGAACCAGCCCACGACCACTAGGAGTACGACCGCCACTGTCGCCGCCTGCAGGGCGATAGCTCGGCCCGCTACGTGTCCGGGAACCGCGAGCCACCCGAGCCCGAAGGCCAGCACCGCGCCGGTTGTGACGACGAGAGCTCGTCCTCGTCGTACCGCGGGAATCCCGACGCGCGTGGATGCGGTGAGGACGTGCGCACGGTCGTCCCACGAGAGCGCGACTACCGCAGCCAGCAGAAATCCCAGCAGCCGTAGCCGTAGCGGGGCGTCGGTGTCCTTGCCCCACCAGGCGACGGTGGCCGGGCCGGCGAGGAGAAGGACGAGCACCGCGCGGACCGCGGGGTGGCGCATGGCCAGCGTTGGCCGCGGCAACAGCACCGCGGTCATGGCAGTGCCAGCGCTCCGGCCGCCGTTGTCGCGACGGCCAGCACCCCACCAACGGCGAGCAGCGTACGTCGGCGGCCGCCTTCGCAGAGCAGCACCGCGACGACGCCCATGGCGCACAGCCCGAGGAGGTAGCCGTTGTGCCAGGCGAAGCTGCCTGGCTCAATGACGATTCGCTCGTCCTCGCGGTACTGCACCAACTCAATCACGGGGGCGAGCAACAGTCTCTGCGCCGTCCGGGTGAGCGGGAGGTGCCAAAGGGCCTCGGACGTCTGGGCCCGTCGGGGGCGTGGCCCGTCCCGGCTTGGCCGCGGTCCCGTTCTGGTCGGCCGCGACGGCTGGACATGCCGGGCACCCGCAGCGGTGGTGTCTGTAGGTGGAGCGGGAGCCGCGCTCGAGGGGAGTCGCGTTCCGGGAGCCGTTGCAGGCGTCGCGTTGGTCGCATCTGCCGGTGGTGGGCTTCCACGCCTCAACGGGCCCGCGGCAGCGGCAGCGACTTTCTGTTCCTTAGCTTCCTACGCCTGATCGAGACCGGGCGCGGCGGGGTAACGTACCTCGAGTTTCGGGTGACAGGTGGCCAAGGCGGCAGGATGCTGTGGCCATGACGGCAGTGGCGCAGGCGCCGCGGGTTCGCACCCTTGGGGTGGACGGGCGGGCGTTGGTGCTATTCCTGCTGTCGGGTGTCGCGATGTGTGTGGCGCCGCTGGTAGAGGCGGCCAACGACCCGTACACCAGGAACTACCGGACACCGGGTGACACGACCGTGGTCTCGGCGTTGTTCACGGTCGCCGTGGTCGGGCTCTACGTGGTGGTGCGACGCCCGGGGTCGCGGGCGGGGTGGGTGTTGCTCTGGTCGGGACTGCTGACCGCCGCTGCCGGCCTCGCGCACGCCCTGGCGGTGCACATGGTGCTGGTCGAGCCGACCGGGTCGGGTTCGGCCCGGGTGGTCACCTGGCTCGCCACCTTCCTCTACGTCCCGGCGATGGGGCTGCTCCCGTTCGCCCTTGCGGCCCACCTGCTCGAAACCTCCGGCCCGACCTGGCTCCGGCCGGCGACCGTTGTCGGCGTCGGGGCGCTCGGTGCTGTGACGCTGGCGCAGGCTGTTGCCCCGGACGTCCTCGACGGCGTGGCCCCCGGCACTCCGATCGCAAACCCCGCCGGCATCGGCGTGCTCGCGGACGCGACACAGCGCGTCACCGACCTCGGCGTCGCGCTGCTGGTGCTCTTCAGCGGTGCGCTGCTCGTCACCGCGCTCGCCCGTTCGGTTCGCGGCCGCGGCACCCCGTCAGGAACGACGGTCATCGTGGCGGCCGTCTTTCTCTTGCTCCCCGTGGTGGCGACGGTGGCGCGGCCCTGGGTCGGTGACTGGGGCTGGGCGCTGGCCGCCGCGGTCCTCGCCCCGGCCGCGCTGCTGGCGTCCGGGATACGCGGCACGCGCCGGGAGCGGCGCCTCGAGGTAGCGCACGCCGCGCTGGTGGTAGAACGCGCCGAGGAGCGTCGCCGGCTGCGCCGCGAGCTGCACGACGGGCTGGGGCCGCTGCTCGCTGCGCTCCGGCTCGAAGTCGATGCGGACACTCTGGACGACCCGCCACGTGTTCGACGCCTGGTCGACGACGCGGTCGCGGAGGTCCGGCGCATCTCGCGTGACCTCCGGCCCCCTGACCTGGACGAGGCCGGGCTGCCCGGCGCACTTCGCCGGCTTGCCACTCGGGTCGCCGGGCCAGGCGGCCTGGAGGTCGCCCTCGACGTGCCGGCGGCGCGCCTTGAGCTGCCGGCCGCGGTCGAGGTGGCGGCGTACCGGATCGCCGGCGAAGCCCTGACCAACGCGGTCCGGCACGCCCACGCGCGCCGGATCACGGTGACCCTGCGCGCCGAGGACGCCCTGCAACTCGAGGTGTCCGACGACGGCGTCGGGATGCGCGGGGGTGAGCCGGGTGTCGGGCTGGGCTCGATGCGGGAGCGGGCAGCCGAGGTCGGCGGCAAGCTCACGGTCTCCTGCATCGCCGGAACCGGGACCACCGCCATGGCCGTGCTGCCGATCGACGGCGCATGACGGCCGGGTCGATCCGGGTCCTGGTCGTCGAGGATCACCCGGTGTACCGGGACGGGCTGGCGGCCGCCTTCGCGGGGAGCCCGGACGTGACGGTGGCCGCGGCCGTCGGCACGATCGCTGAGGCGTGTGCGGCCGCGGCCGCCGAGCGTCCGAACGTGATCCTGCTCGATCTGGGTCTGCCGGACGGCGACGGCCTGTCCGCGATCCCGTTGCTGCTGCGCGGCGATCCGCCGCCCGCGCTGCTGGTGCTGACCATGAACGATGACCGCGACGTGATCCTCGACGCGGTGCGCGCGGGCGCCTTCGGGTTCCTGCTCAAGGGCGCCGGACGCCTCGAGGTGGTCGACGCGGTCCGTCGTGCGGCAGCGGGCGGCGCGGTGTTCTCCCCGGTGCGGCCGACGTGGTCATGGCGGCGGCCCAGGCGCGGAGGAACCCCGCGGACGGGCTGGGGCTGACCCGCCGGGAGTCGGACGTGCTTCGCCTGGTTGCTGCCGGATTGGGCAACGCTGCCATCGGCGCCCGTCTCGGCGTGTCGGCGAAGACGGTCCGCAATCAGGTTTCCGCGGTGCTCACCAAGCTCGGCGTCTCGTCCCGGACCGAGGCGGCCGAGCGGGCCCGTCGCGCCGGCCTGTAGCCGCGTCCCGTCCATCCGGGACGTCGCGCCCCATGACGACCGGGACACTTCGGCCCGACGGTGGTCTCAGCGTCCCGGCGCAAGGCCCGGGCCAGGTCGAGGTACTCGCCATGCCGATTCTTATCGCCGCCCTCGTCATTGCCGCGATCCTGGGCCTGTTCGCCTCACGCCGGGTGGCGCTGGCCGGGACAACGGTGGTCTGCGCCGTCGTCATGGTCGCCTTCGTCTGGGCCGTCATCGACGGCAAGGGTGACGATCCCTGGTGGCTCGTCCTCGTCGCCGTCGCCGGGTGCGCCCTCGCGCTGACCCTGGCAACCGCGCTGCCGCAGGCCCGCCGGGCCAGGAGCTGACGTGACCGACCACGACCACGATCGGTCCTGGCGAGGCTCGGGCGCGGCACTGGTGATGGCACTCGGCGGACTTCTGTTCGCCGTCCTGCTCGTGGTCAACGTCCTGACCACGACCGATGGCCCGGATCCGGTCGAGCCGGCTGCGAGGGAGGCTGCGCGGATCGCCACCCACGCCACCGCCATCCGCTGGTCCGGCATGCTCGGGCTGCTCGGAGACGTCGCGTTCGGGGCCTTCGGCGTAGGGGCGGCCCTGCTCGTGCGAAGTCTACCTGACCGGGTCGTACGCGCATGGCTGCCCGTCCGAAATTTGTGAACTTGTTGCGGTTTCGGGTTAGTTCGCGACGGCGTCGCCGATGATGACCGCGACCAGCGCGACAGCCGCCAGGACCGACAGTGCGACCGCGATCGTGGCGAGCTGCGCCCGGGTACCGGTCTGACGGGCCCGCCAGCCGGTGACCGCGCCGGCAGCAGCGAGCGGCAAGGTGATCCCGGCCCAGAACACGACAATGCTGGCAACCGCGACGATGCCGAGGACGAGCGCCGTGGTCGCGCCGCCACCTGGCACTACCAACAGAAACACGAGCGCCCCGACCACAAGCGACACGGCGAAGACGATGGCGAAGTCGCGCGCCTGGAAATCCCCGTCCTCCGAGTAGCCGGGGATCATCATCGCCATGTGCATGACCGTCGCAGCCACGGCAATGCCGAGGAACGTCGTGCGCTGGGTGTCGTCGGCGGGAACGGACATCGGAGCGGATGCAGCGGTCACGGCACACCTCCAAGGGAAAGCGTCACCCCCGAGCTCACCCCGACGATGATCCCAACTGGTCCGCCCGTCAATGGGACACCAAGCCGGTCGAAGGGCGACCGGAGCAGCAGGACTGGACGTGAACCGGTCCGGGTTCAGGGGAGGCTCCACTGAACCCGCGCGGGACACCCCGCCGGCGCGACGAAGGCCCAGCATGCGCGCGATCTTGAAGGGCAACAAATTCATCTGCCGCGGTGCAGTAGCACCAGCGCAAGCCACGCTTCACGCTCGACGGGTCGGGGCCCTTTCTGCGAGGCGAACAGTCCATTGGGATAGGTCGCTGCCGCTCCCGCAGGGTGCGTCGAGTGACCCATCTTCTCGTGACGATCTGCCGGACTACCGACGAGGGGATGACGCAGAGCTGGCTACTTGTTCACTTGCGTCAGCCCGTGGCCTGGCCAGGCTGTGGGTCAGACGCTCGGCGGGTGGCTCGCTAGCTGGCTGCCCGCGGTGTACCGCGTGGCTCATTAATGGGGTGCTGCCCGGCCGGGTGTCGTTGGCAGGGAGTGGCTCAAGAGGGGTGTGCTTCGCCGGAAGTAGCTCTGCCCTCCTCGCCGTCCACTGCGACCGAGGAGGAGTCCATGCCGAGAGTTGTCATCGGGGTCGACCCGCACAAAGCGAGCAACACGCTGGTGGTGATCGACGCCCATGAGCAGGTGGTGGCCGAGCAGAGGTTCGTCAACGACCGCGCCGGCTACCGGTCGATGAAGACGTTCGCGCGGGCGTTCGCGGAGCGGACCTGGGCGGTGGAAGGCGCCCGCGGTGTCGGTGCCGGACTAGCCCAGCGGCTGGTCGCCGAGGACGAGCCGGTGCTGGACGTGCCCGCGAAGCTGTCCGCCCGGGTCCGCGCTCTCGGCGGTGGCAGCGGCCGCAAGACCGACAGCGCCGATGCGTTCGCGGTGGCCGTGGCCGGCCTGCGCCATGACCTGCGGCCAGTCCGTCCGGACGACGTCACCGAGGTCCTGAAGATGCTGACCGACCGTCGCCAGGAGCTGGTCCGCGAGCGGATCGCGACCGTGAACCGGCTGCACGAGGTCCTCACCCAGCTCATCCCTGGCGGGGCACGGAAGAACCTGCGCGCCTCGACGGCCCGCCGGCTGCTGTCCTCGGTGCGGCCACGCGCTGCGGTCGGGAAGGCCCGCAAGCAGCTCGCCCTGGACTACATCGGTGACCTCGAGCGGCTCGACACGCGACTGAAGGACCTCAAGCGGCAGATCGCCGAGACCGTCGCCGCCCAGGGCAGTTCGCTGGTGAGCATCGACGGGGTCGGGCCGCTCGGTGCCGGCAAGACCCTGGCCGAGGTGGTCGACGTGCGCCGGTTCCCGTCCAAGGCGCACTTCGCCAGCTACACCGGCACCGCCCCGGTCGACGTGTCCTCCGGGGAGAACAACCGGCACCGCCTCAACCGAGGTGGCAACCGCCGGCTCAACCACGTGCTGCACATCGCGGCCATCACCCAGACCCGGATGCCCGGCCCTGGCCAGGACTACTACCGGCGCAAGCGCGACCGGGGCAAGACCCACCTCGAAGCGCTGCGCTGCCTCAAGCGGCGACTCTCCGACGTCGTCTACCGGTGCCTCATGGACGACCTGGCAGCAGGGAGCCCGGGAGGACAAGTGGGGGCGTCTCTTCAATCCAGCGCGGCTGACCTGATCCCCATGGCCAGCACTTCGGAGCAGTCACTTCCCGGGCTCGCACACGACCCTACGCCGGACCTCGCTGTTGTGTCTTGACACAGAGGGGAACCATTACTCGGCACCATGGGTGGGGGATGATGGGCTCGTGCCAGTCGTTGACCGCTCGCTCTGCGCTGTGTGTACGAACGGGTTGCTGGAGATCCGCCGTCAGGACGCTTCCGGGCTCGTGTTTGCCGAGTGTCAGGAGTGCATGACCGGTTATTGGGAGCCGGACATGAGCGTCACCTTCCGAGGCGAGGACGCCGAGTGGACCTCGTCTCCGGCCTCGATGGAGGACGCGATGCGTGCGGGGTGGCCGCTACTCGACGTCGTCGAGTAAAGGCCCTTATCGAGCACGGGCGCGACAGCCCACGTGGCCGTGGAAGGTGCTGGCTACCCTCCTCTCAGCGCCCGCGCCAATGGCGGCTGATGGCCGCGGAACAGGGGCACGGGTACTCAGCCGGCACCCTCGTCCGACTGTTCGCTGTCCTGCTCACCCGCGGTGACAGGTGCATCGTCACCGGCTCCCGCGAGGTCGGCCGCGGCCTGCGCCCACTGCGGCGGGACGTCGTCGCCGTCGTCCACGTTCACGTGCTCGTGGCCTTCCGCCGCCACGGAGGAGCCCTCGGTCGAGCCGGTCGCGGCGACTTCGGTGACGTCCTCGGCGCCGTCCTGGCTGGACAGGGCGGTGGACACAAGCGCCGTTGGGACGGGCTGCGCGGGCTCGTCGGCGGTGTCGCGAACCTTCGGGGGTGCTGCCGTCCACGCCTTGATGTGCTGCATCACCTCGGCGTAGAAGTCGTCGGTCGCTTCCAGGACCGAGTCGATGAACGACCCGCGGCCGCGCCCTCGCTTCGCGCCGAGCGGCCGGTCAAGCGCGACCCGGAACGTGCGCAGCTCCTTGGCCGGGTCGGTCAGGAGCACCGCCGGGTTCTCCCTGACGTCGCGCAGCAGCTCGGCGGAGCTCGCGCCGCGGGAGTGCGCGGTGAACGCCTCGACCCGCACCGACTCGGGTGCGTTCTTCAGCTGCCGGACCAGCCAGTTGACGCGGGTCGCCGGCCGTCCCTCGCGAGGGGCGGCCACGTCCACGAAGCAGGTGACGTTGCCCGCGCGCAGGTCGGCGACCACTTCGAGCTGCCCGACGGTGTGCGGGATGCGGATGGCTCCGGTGAGGGTGCCGGCGCCGGCCAGGCTCGCGAGCAGCGCCTGCGCACGCACGGCAGGGTCGCCCAGCTCCTTGCGGGTCAGGGCCGGAGTGACGTCGGTGCCAAGGCGTCGGCCCAGGCGCAGGCTCGCGTACCGCAGCAGCGCGTCGAACCGGGCGGCGACCTCGGGCGCGTTCTTGTCGGTGGCGCGCAGTGTCGAGGCCGCGACGGCGTCCCGGACCCCGACCCACGCCTGACCCATGTCCTCGAACTCCAGTGCGCCGGAGCGGGGGTGCTCGAGGTAGCGGATGAGCTCGCCGAGAATCCAGGCCTGGTCCGGGTCGGCGACGCCCCGGTGCTCCTTCTGCATCACGGCCTCGGAAAGGACCTGCGACCAGGACCAGTGGTGCAGTGCGACCTTGCGCAGCTTGCGCTTGTCCACCTTGGTCGGGTGCTGCCCGGCGATGGCCGGTGATCTCGTTCGAGATGGTGACCAGCGCGTCGAAGCCCTGCTCGCGGGCCACGTCCAGGTACGTCTCGAGCTGGTCGGTGGCCAGCTCGTTCGTGCCGGTCTTCACCTCGACCAGGGCGGTCCAGGACCGCTGCCCGCGGGTGACCCGGATGAGGCCGTCGGGGAAGCAGCGCTTCTCGGCCCACACGAACGGCACCTCGATGTAGGTCTCCAAGGTCCCGGCCGGAGCACCCAGTGGCTGGGTCAGGCCGCGACCGAACTCCCGGACCGCGCTCATCACCGCCAGCAGCGCGGAGGTCGCCCGGCGCTCCTGTTCCTCCGCGCCGCTGATGCCCGACGTGGGTATCAGCCGTGCCTGGTGCCAGGTCTCCTCGGGCATGCCCCGTCCCCTCGTGTCAGGCGGAGATCCGCCGCCCCGTCCGCGGGGACGCTACCGCGCCGCCTGGACAAGGCCCGCCCGTTTCCGTCCGACTGGCGGGCCGGTGGGCGCACGCCTGGCTACCGATCCGGTAGCCACCCGGCTACCGGATCGGTAGCCACGCCGCAATGGCCGCGTCCGTGCAGGCCGGGTGTGGCGGCCGAGGCGTACCTGACAGCGGGTGATGTATCGCGTCCGGCTTGACGTGCACCTGTCGCCCGAGGTCGGGAGCCTCGAGCCGGTGAGGGGTGATGCGCCACATGACGGCGGCGAGTCATGGCTCTGAACCAGGCGGGGCGGGCCACGGGTCGCGTCTGTGAAAGTCGTCAAGACACCCAGCGCCAGGTCCGATACTGCCGTCATGGGGGAGCTGCAGGTGTCGCGCTGGCGCCGCTACGGCAAGGACCGGCTCTACGTGAGCGGCGATGGCGGCGGGCGCATCGGCTGGGTGGACCTGACTACGGGGACGCAGACCCTGGAGGACGCGTCGGCCGCGGAGGCGTTCCAGGTGGCCGTGGCCGAGTTCTGCGTTGAGCACGGTCTGCCGCAGCCGTCCGGTGGCGCGCCGGCCGTGCCCGCGCCGCGGCCGGAGCTACCGGAGGCGGCCGTCCAGGTGTCGGCCCTGCCGAGTCCCGCTGCGTCGTCACCGGCGCCGGCCGCCACGCGCAACGGGGTGTCGACCGGGCTTCCAACCCACGACCAGGCCCCGGCCTGGGTGGACCTGGCGCTGAACGTGCCGGGGCAGGCGGCCCGGGCCCAGGCCGAGGCAGAGCTGGCCGCGGCGCGGGACCGCAGCCGGGTCGGGACCTTCTTGGCCAGAACGTTCGACGTTAAGACCGACGAGCGGGCCTGGCGGGTCGGGGCCGGCGGCGAGGAGACCATCGGCGCCAAGCTGGAGAAGCTGCGCCGGCACGGCTGGCAGGTGCTGCACGCCGTCCCGGTGGGTGACCGCGGCTCCGACATCGACCACGTCGTCATCGGCCCGGGCGGGGTGTGGACGCTGAACACGAAGACCCACCCGGGCAAGAGCGTCTGGGTCGGCAGGCACCAGGTCCGGGTGGACGGCCACCGGACCGACTACCTGCGCAACTCGCGGCACGAGGCCGACCGGGCCAGCCGGCTGCTCACCGACGCCTGCGGGTTCCCCGTACAGGTGAAGGCCGCCCTGGTGTTCCTGACCGGCACTCTCGTCCCAGACGTAACCAGCAAACAGGCACCCGAGGACGTCGCCATCCTGGACCGCATGGACATCCCGGGTGCGTTCCGCCGGGCCAAGGGCAGGCTCACCGCCGAGCAGGTGGCCGCCATCTTCGAGCAAGCCCGGCGGTCCACCACCTGGCAGACGACACAGCGCACCCGCGGCGCGCGCTCACCCCGCGGCCCTGAGCTGCTGTTCCGGGGGAAGTAGTGCCGTGCCCCTTGAGGCTAGCACTATAAGATCTGTCGTTGAACGACGACAAGTCTTATAGTGGGTCCGTGATGTGGACTGACGTGCTGACAGCCGCGGGGGTCGAGGTTCGTGCCGCGGACGAACGCAGCGTCATGCTGCGTCACGGGGACCAGCGAGGCCAGTTCCGCCTCAAGCGCTACGCGCGCCCGCCGCGCCCGAACGAGGTGCGTGCGGTGCCTTGGCCGGATGCCCTGCTGGTGGCGCCGGATCTGTCCGCGCAGGTACGGGCGCGGCTTCTCGCGACGGGCTGGTCGTGGGTCAGCGACAGCGGTTACGTGCACCTGAGGTTCCCCGGCGCCGTGGTGGACGCCGACCCGACCGCGCCGCAGGCAGTCCAGCCGGCCAAGCCCGCCGTGAGGGCACGCGGGGTCGGCGGATTCGCGGTGCTCCGGCGCATCATCGAGGCCGCCGAGGGCACTGCGGTGCGCCAGGTGGACCTGGCGGCGACGACGGCGATGAGCCAGGCCCGCGTCTCCCAGTTGCTGTCGTTGTGGCGCCGTGACGGGATCGTCGAGGGCAGCCGCGCCGCCTGGCGGGTCAGCGACCGTGCTCGCGCCCTGGACGTGTGGCTTGCCGGCTACCCGGGACCTGGCGGCACAACGACGCACTGGGTCGGCCTGGACGGCATGTGGCCGGCGGCCCTGAGCGTGCTCGACAGGCTGCCGGTCGGCTCGGTGACCTCCGGTGACGCCGCCGCTGACTTGCTCGCCCCGTGGCGACGTCCCGTCCGCGCGGTCCTGTACGCCACCCAGCTGCCTGACCTGGGCGCAACGGGGCTGGTCCCCGTCGTGAGCGCCGACGAGGCGTCGGTGACCGTGGTCGTGCCAGCGGACCGCAGCGTCTGGCCGGTCGAGCCGCTGTCCAGGACGTTCGAGAAGCGGGAGGTGGCACTGGCCGACCCGCTGCAAGTCCTCTGGGACCTCACCCGTTCCGGCGGACTGGACGCCGACCAGGCGTCGGCACGCCTGCGCGCCTGGGTCGAGACCCAGTACGCGACAGAAGCCACGGTGGACGGGTGAGGCCGCACCTTGTCCTCGCCTCGACGTCGCTGGTTGAGGACGGCGCCTACCAGGCGATGGCCGACATCGCCGGCGCTGCCGCCAGCACCGGCTCCGAGTACCGGGTCATCGGCGGCCACATGGTCACCGTGCACGTCGCCCGCAGCGGCGCTGACCTGCCCGCCCGGGCGACCCTGGATGCCGATGTGGGCCTGGAAGCCCAGGTCCTTGCCAGCACCGGGCTGGTCGAGGCGCTGCTGGGCATGGGCTACCAGCTGCAGGGCGGCAACCGACTGGTGCGTGCCTCCGCCGGGTCCGGCTGCGCTATCGACATCCTGGTTCCCGCCGACACCTCCCGCGTCCGGCACAACCGGAAGGTGGGTGACCACCTGTTCGTGGACGAGGCGCCTGGGCTGCGGTACGCACTGGCGCGCCCTGCGATGACGGTTGACCTGGAGGTGCGCCTCACCACAGCGGTCACGGTGAGGCTGCAGCCGGCGGTGCCAGACCTGACGGCCGCGATCTGCCTCAAGGTGCTCGCCTACCACTCCCGCGGAGAGCCCCGCGACGCCTTCGACGTCTGGCGCCTCCTCGAGGTCGCCCGAGCCGACAGGCTGGCAGCCCCGGACTGGCCCGCCACCCCCACGCCACAGCAGGTAGCTGGACTCCTGCGCAGCGAGTTCGTCCCAGCCAACGGCCGTGGAGTCCTCGACGCCTCGGCCTCGGTGACCAGGCAAGCCAGGCTGCGTGTCCTGGCCATGGCGCTGGCCGGGCGCGGCCCTGTGTAGGAACGCCTCGGCCACCATCGGCTGGGTGACCCGCCTTCGCGACCCAGGTTCTGCTGAGCAGAACCATTCCGGTTCTGCTCAGCAGAACCTTTGACGGCCGGCCGGGGACCGGACGGTGGCCGAGGTGCTGACCAGCCGGAGGCCGGCGGGCGATCGAGCCGCGGGCAAACACGCCATTCGCCGGGGTGCTCAACCAGGGGGCGAGGGCGGCCGTGCTCGACGCGTTCAACCGGCACTGGCAGGCCGAGCACCAGAGGCAGCCGGAGACGACGTGAGCCGGTCACCGCTCTCCGAGCTCCTGCCCCCCTACGGTGACGGGTGTGATGGCTGGCTTGTTCACCTGGCCGTTCGCTGCGGCGCGGGCACCTTGGAGTTGCAGCGGGTGCACACCATCAGGGTGCGGCCACGCTCGTCGTGCTCTTGCGGCAGGAACTTGAAGTCCTGCTTCTGCCGGCAGACGCCGCAGAAGCCGTGCGTGTAGGGCCTTGCCACGCGCACCATCGTGACGTCTCGCGGCAGGTGGTCGCATCCGCCGTTCGGGTGCGATGCCGCCTGATGCGTCGGCCTACGACGGGCGGAGGGCGACCTCGGTGATGGCGGTGCCGTCCAGCGTCGCGGCGTACCTGCGGTCCCGAGGGCCGTCGAAGACCGTGCGTGGCAGCGACACTGCCTCTTCGCTGAGCGCTTCGACCACCTCGACCCACGTGTAGCAGCCCTCCCGGACGTCGGCCGCCTCAAGCGCAAGCCGGCTGGCCCGCAGCAGCTCGGCCGCGTTCTCGGTTCTTCGGTCGTCATCGGGGACGTTGTCCTCCCACCAGGTGTCCACGAAATCCTGCTCGAAGGACCGGGTGTTCAGCGTCGCGACTGCGCTGATGTAGGCATGGTCGCTGCGGAGCTTGCCGTTGCGCCCCAACACCGTCCGCCACTCCGTGGTCGCGCCGTCCGGGTTCAGGCTCACCTCGACGGACGGGTCGCCGTACATCGCCCAGATGGCGGCCTCGGGTCCGATGGCCAGCGGCCGCTCGAGCGGGTTGGCGAGGACAACGACCAGCGGGCTGCCACGGTCGCGCACGGCCTTGAGCTGCCGGCTGGCTGAGCGGATGGCCTCACGGACCGGCGCGAGAGCCTCGCTGGCGGTGCGGGAGCCGATGTGAGGGCCGGCCGGGTCGTGCAGCCCCCATCCCTCGAACGCCTTCACCTCGCAGATGACCTCGTCGCCCGTCCGCGCGATGAGGAAGTCCGGCCGCCGTGCCACCCCGAGGTCCGGCTCGTACTCGTGCCGGTAACCGTGCTCGTCGAGGTAGCCGGCAAAGGTCGACTCGGCGAGGTCGGAGGCTTCACGCACTACCCAAGGGTACGAACGGGGGCGCGACACGCCGGGTTGTGTCCGGGGTGACACCTAGCCTGAGGGCAGAAGGTGTGGGCCGCAGAGCAAGATCGTCTTCTGGACGTACGGGGCGGACACCGGACTGTTCGAGACGACGAAGGAGACGACATGACCGCCCTGCCCAGCTACTTCCTCCAGGCCTGCCAGAACATCGAGCCCGGTGCCGACGCGACCAACGCGAAGGCTGCCCATGCCCAGGTGAGCGCCACCCTGGCAAAGTCCGCGGCCCTGCGCGACCTCGGCATCTCGCCGTTCCTCATCGGGTCCTACGGCCGCGACGTGTCCATCCGGCGGGTCAAGGATGTGGACGTGTTCGGCCGCATGGACAAGGCGACTGACGATCTTCGTCCTGGACGTGCACTCGACCTGTTCGAGGAAGCGCTGCTCGTGGACTTCGGCGGCCGGGTGGAGCGTCAGGCTCGGTCGTTCAAGGTCAGCTTCGCTGGCTTCGACCTGACCGCTGATGTGGTGCCCGCCCGCCCGTGCGGCACGCACTGGGAGATTCCGCAGAATGAGGACCAGGACAACCGGGCCAGCTGGCTCGAGACGAACCCGACCGAGCTCAACACGCTCACGACCGCGGCTAACGCCAGGTTCGTTATCAACAACACGGGCATCTACGTCCCCACGGTGAAGCTGGTCCGCCAGGTCCGGCGCAACATCCTCGGCCCCACGCCCCCCGGCGGCTTCTTCCTGGAGGTCATGACGTACTGGGCCTTCATCAACGGCCAGCCCACCGAGGACAGCAGGGCCGGCTACCTGGCCTTCGTCCTCAACCACATCGCCGACCAGCTTCCCGTCGTCGCACGGGATGGCCTCGACGACGCCACCATGCCCGGCAAGAAGATCACGACGCGGGCACCCCCGCCGACTTCCAGGTCGCCATCCGGGAGTTCGCACGGGTAAGCGACCTCGCGGCCAAGGCCCTGGCCGAGCCCGACGACTGCCAGGCTGCGCTCCTGTGGCAGCGGGTCCTGGGCAGGACGAGCGAGGGCGACCAGGTGTTCCCGATGCCGGAGTACTGCACCCCGGACGGGAAACGGTCCAGCACCGGTACCCCGACCGTCGTCGGCGCACTGTCACCCGCCGGGTCCGGCCGCTACGCGTGAGCGCTGCCACGGCCCAGGTCGCGGCTGAGCGCGCCGCGATGCGTGCCTCGCTGGCGCGCCTCGGCTTCATCGACGACGGCGAGGTCCTCCGCGGACCCGTCCCGTGGATGACCGCCGACGGTGGAACCGCTCAGGCCGTGGTGGACGTAGCCCTCGGCGACGGGTACCCGTTCGCCCCGCCGAAGGTCCGGGTCGTCGAAGCCGGCGCCCCCCTCGAGCTCACCTTCCACCGCGAGCACGACGGTGGCCTGTGCCTGTGGGACAACACCGAGCCGGTCGCGAGCTGGATGGACGCCCAGGCCGTCGTGGACAAGGTTGCGGGCTGGCTGGGGCAGACCGCCCTCGGCTGGCCAGGCGATGAGGACTGTGACCTGGACCGGTACTTCCCGCCCCCTGTGGACGTCCGCCTGTTCCTCGTCGACTACGCCGCCCTGGCCAGCGTCCACGGCTGCGTCCGGGTCGTCGCTGGCCCCCAGCCGCAGGCCATGGTGGTGGAGCCGAGGCCGCTGCCGACGCCAGGCCGGCCCAAGCGGGCCGAGCTCCGCCGCAGCGAGAAGCACATGGCGTGGGTGGCCGACCTCGGGCCCGTCACCAGTCCGATGACCAACTGGGATGACGTCGCCAAGGCACTCGGCTCTGATGCCGGCACCGTCCGTCGGCTCGTCCTGCAAGGTTCCGTCGAGCTGCTGCTGCTCACCTACACCCGCGGGTCGCAGCCCGGCATGCTCGGCCTGGCGACCGGCCGACGCGACGGCCAGCCGACGGTTCGCGTCTGCGAGGTCGCGGACACCAGCGTCGCGTCCCGTCGTCTGCGCTCGGGGGTCGGCGCGCCCGAGCTGGCCGAGCGCAAGGTCGCCGTCGTCGGCTGCGGTGCAGTCGGGTCCTACCTGGCGGACCTGCTCTTCCGCGACGGCGCCGTGAACCTGACGCTGCTCGACGGGCAGAAGCTGCGCCCCGGCAACGTGGTTCGGCACATCGCTGGGAACGCGCAGGTCGGACTTTCCAAGGTGAACGCGGTGAAAGCGCACTTGGGTGGTACCGGTCTGGACGTCAGCACCGTGACAACGCTAGTCGCGAAGGTCACCACCCCCACGGAGGCGCTGGAGCTGCTCACCGGGCACGACGTCGTCGTCGATGCCACCGCCGACGAGCGGACCATCACGCTACTGCGGTGGGCCTCGGAACAGACCGGACAGCCGCTCGTGTCCGTGTGCGTCCTGCGGGAAGGAGGCATCGCCCGCGCCGACCGGTTCCCGGTCCGGGGCGACGAGACGCACCTGGAGCCGGTGCCGCCGCGGAACGACCTGCCCGCCCAGGTACGGGAGCGCGGATGCGGGGACGCCGTCTCCAACACGCCGCCGTCAGCGGTCGTCGCCGCGGCTGAACTCGGGACGGAGCTAGTCCTCGACGAACTGTCCCTGGCCTGCACCCTGCCGGTGTCCGTCCTGCGCGTCCTGCGCCCCCAGCCAGACGCGCCCTACGACCACATCGGCACCCTCACGGCCGCTCCGCGTTCCTCCCCGGCTGGCCGGCCGTGAACGCACCCGTCCTCATCCACGTCACCGGCCCAGCCATCGCGGAGGCATCCGAGCTCGCCGCCGCGGCAGCCCCGAAGGAGACCGGGGGCCTGCTGCTCGGCTGGTGGACCGACGGCACCGTTATCGTCCGCCACGCCATCGAGGTCCTAGACCCGAAAGCGAGCAGGTTCTCCTGGAACCGCCGCCCCCGAGCCGCCCGACGGGCGCTGAACGACGCGCTCCAAGTGCTGCACCATCCGCTGCTCGGCTACGTCGGCGACTGGCACAGCCACCCCGAGGTGTGCGGGGCCAGCCGCCGCGACGAGGAGTCCCTGGCGAAGACTTCACAGGGCTACCGGGAGCCGCTGGCGCTGCTGGTGCACCTTCCCAACGGCACCATCGACGTGCGCGCCGCCCACGCAGGCACCTTGCGACCTGGGCGACTACAGACGTCGAACGACACGAACCGCGCCCACCGGAGCAACCCATGAGCCTGCCTTCCCGTGCCGCCGCGCTACGCGGTGACGACTACCAGCACGTCATCGGCTGGTACTGGGCCGCGCAGGCACTCAGCGACCCAGTCATCCTCTCCGTCAGCATCGAGGACAGGCTGGGTGGCTCGTTCGACGACATCGTGGTCCGGCGACGGAGCGCATCCGACCTGTACTGGCAGGTCAAGAGCTCGAACGCAGGCAGTGTCCTGGTGGACGAGAGCTGGCTGTTCACGAAGAAGGCCAGCGCGCGCGCCAAGAGCCCCCTGCAACACTTCCACGCCACCTGGAAGACCCTGAACGCGGCCGGCAACCCATTCGAGCTGGCCATCGTCACCAACCGCGGCTTCGATGCCGCCCATCCCATCCTTGGCCGCCTGCGTGACCTCAGCAACAGCAGCATCGACGCAGCCAAGCTCCTCGAAGCGAAGGCCGGCAGCGACGCCGCGGCGGCACGCGACCGGTGGGCTGCCCACCTCGGGATAGAGCCGACCGAGCTCGTCGAGTTCCTCAGCGCTCTCAGACTCAAGACCGAGGGCGACGAGGAGTCCTTGAGCCTGCGGTGCAGCCAGGTGATGCGCAACGCCGGTCTCCGCGGGGACCAGCAGGCAGTGGACCAGGGGAAGCTGCTCGTCCGCGACTGGGTCAAGCAGGGCGCCGGTCCACAGGACACGGAGTCCATCCGGCGGCAGGCCATCGGCCTCGGGCTGGTCGCCAAGTCGAGCACGCTGCTGTTCGCTGTCCAGGGCATCGACCGCGAACAGGGCATCGCCCCCGACGTCGAACTCGACATCGTCGAGCTGTACGCCGGCGACGACTCCCGCACCCGCTACCAGCTGTCCGACCCGGACGATTGGCAGAACAAGGTCCGTCCGCAGCTCGCGGCCAAGGCGACCCAGCTCGAGGGCTACACGTCACGCCGCGTCCACCTCGCCGGGTACATGCGCCTGCCCCTGTGGTTCGCAGTCGGCTGGTCCCTGCCGGACTCCCGCCGCTGGGTCCTGAGCCTGGACCAGCGCGGCGTTGAGTGGCGCACCTCGGAGGTGGCCGACCCTGTCACCCCCAGCGTCCTCGATAACCGGAACATGGGCGCCGGCACGGACCTAGCCCTCGCGGTCGGGCTCACCACTGACCCGACCAAGGCGGTGGCCAACTTCCTGGCCCAGGCGGGCCTGCCGGTCGGACGGCTCCTGGTCCTCGGCCCAGACGGCGCGCCCGGCCCCAACGCGGTGCCCGGAGCCGGCTGGACCTCGAGCTGGGCTCGCGCAGTCAGGGATGAGGCACTGGCCGCGGTGAGGGAGAACGGAGCGAAACGCGTGCACCTGTTCATGGCCGCCCCCGCCGGCGCTGCGCTCTTCCTGGGACACCAGTGGAACATGATGCCCAGCACCGTGGTCTACGAGTTCGTGCCGCAGGACAACCTCTACGTGCCCACGCTCACCCTCTGACCTCCCGGCGCCCTGGTCCGGCAGCCGAAGTTGATCTTTCGGTGGGATGACCTTGAAGTTAGCGCGGGATGAGGACCCACGACCTCCCACGTTTGCCTGGTCAGCACCTTATGTAGGTAGCCCACCAGTAAAACCGCAGGTCAGAGGCCTGATCACCGATCTTGGTGGTCAGGCCTTCTGCATCCCCGTTAGCACCTCATGAGCAAGAAGGCCGTGAACTCGGTGTGCAGTCCCGGTAGGTGGGTGACACCCAGCCGGCTGTTGATCTGTGTTCGTGTGCTGGTCCTTCGGTGGTCGCGCGGCCCGGGAGGGACTGCTGGGACTCAGCAGTGTCCTCTGGGCTGGCAGCGTCCTCGACGTCAGGACGCCGAGGTCACGCCACGTGACACGGCTTCGATGAGGCGCGGCCGCAGCTCATGTGCGCCGATCACCGCGTCGACCGATCCGACGTCGACGGCCCGCTGGATGCTGTGGACCCGATCGAACTCAGCTGCGACCTCACCGAGCTTGTCCGAGCGCACGACCAGCCGCAGCTCTGCCAGCTCGGTGGCGAGCTCCGCCCGGCGTACCCCGTCGGTCTCAGAGATGCGCCGCTCCAGGTCGGCTATGCGGGGATCGGCCGTCGTCCGTGCCGCCACGTCGCCGGCGAACACGACCGCTGCGGCCGGCGCGCCACCGATCACCGAGGCGTGCGACCCCTCTACTGCCAGCACCGTCATGTTGTTGTTGAGCGCCTTGGAGAACACGACGAATGCTCCGCCGTGGTAGCGAGATACGACGCAGAACACGATGGGTCCGACGAAGTTCACGACGGCACGGCCGATCTCCGCGCCGTACTCGAGCTGGAGGTTGCGCATCGAGTCCGGCGAGCCGTCGAAGCCCGAGAGGTTGGCCAGCACCACCAGCGACCGGTTGCCGCTGGCGGCATTGATCGCCCGTGCGGTCTTTTTCGACGATCGCGGGAACAGCGTGCCGGCGGTCCAGATTTCGGGCCCGTCGCTCGGCGGGAACCCTCGCCGCGGCACGGGGCGGGATTCGATGCCGACAAGGCTGACCGGCCAGCCACCGAGGTGCGCGTCGAAGACGACCGACGTCTCAGCGTCGGCCATGCCGGCCCAGCGCTCGATCGGGGCGTGGTCCTGGTCGACGACGGCGCGCATCAGCGTCCGGATGTCGAAGGCCTTCTTCCGGTCCGGATTTGTGGTCGGCGAGAAGATGTCGCCGACGGTGCTGAAGTCGCTTCCGTCCACGTCGTGCGGGTAGGCACAGACGTCGCGGTCGGCGGGGTCCGTCGTCGCGGCACGCCGCACATGGGGTTCACCCGGGACGACGTAGCTGTGGTCGTAGTGCGCGGCTAGCACCTCGCAGGCCCCCGCGAGGTCTGCGGCCCAGTACTGCGCCTGACCGTTGGGGCCCATCACCCGGTCATAGCCGCCGATGCCGAAGTTGTCCTCCGCAGAGACGCCACCGGAGAAGTCCAACGACTGCTTGCCGGTGAGCACCATCGCGCTGTCCGGGGTCATGACCAGGATGCCCTTGGTGTGCATGAGCATCGTCGCTTCGGCGTTCCAGTACGGCTGCGCACCGACGTTGATCCCCGCGACGACGACGTTGATCTCGCCGCCGTCCTGGGTGAACGTCACGATGCGCCGCAACGCCCGAGCCACCCAGTCCATGTTCTCCGTACCGGAGTCCATCGAGATGCGCGCGCCGGCTGACAGGGCGAACCACTCGACGGGGACCGACATCGACTCGGCGAGGTCGAGGGCGGCAACGACTCGCACGCACTCCCCCTCGGCCACCGCGCCGAGCGACTTCGTCGGGTCGCCCAGCAGGACCACGCGTGTGATGCCCTCGGGGTGCCGCGGCGGGCGCGACGTCGCGACCCCGACGATGAGCCCCGACTTGTTGCGTCCGGGGGGCCGCGTCACCGGCACCAGGGCGCCGGTCTCGTCCAGATCGTGCTCGACGAAGTCGCCGCCCGGCCCGGCGAGCAGCGAGAGGAGCTCGTAGGGGTAGGTGGTGCCGCGGCGGCGCGCCCGAAGCACCTTCTGCGCGTAGTCGTTCAGCGGTGCCAGTCGCTCGGTGGGCGCGCCGCCGATGGAGGCCACCACTCCCGACCCGGCCTGGGAGCTGAAGCGGACTGCCGCGGGGTACACGGAACCGTCGGGCGCCGCGATGCGACCCTGCACCGCCACTTCCTCGATCCCCGCGCCCACCGTCAGCGGTGCCAGTGCCCGCTGCAGCCCGACCAGCTCCTCAGGCGGCGCTTCGACAACGGGCCAGATGTGGACGAAGACATGGTTCATGTCGAGCTGTGCGCCGGCCGGGCCGCGCGCGGCGCGGGCCCGCCGGATCGCCTCCAGGCAGTTGGTGATGGCTCGCTCGGCCTGGGGCAGGGAGGCGATGTGCCCTTGGTCGTCATGTACGACGGTCAGCTCGCGCACTTGAGCGAGAGCGACGAGTCGTTGGTCGGACTCGTTGTCGGGAGCGACGCAGTGGTAGAGCAGCACGTCCTCGGGCGCGTCGAGCCTGCTGATGCTGAAGTCACGAAGCCGCCAGAGGTTCAGCCTGCGGCCGACCATCGGGTGGACGCCCCGCACCAAGTCGTCCTCGACGATCCCGTCCGGCCCCGGACGGAACGTGAAGTACGAGACCGGGCGTCCCCCGCCGGGGCAGACGGCCACCGCCACTCGACGTACGCGCTGGACCAACATGACGCCGCCGAGCACCGCCTGCAGTGCCGCGGAAGCCGCCTCGGCAGAGTCGGGCGCGTCCGGCCAGAACAGGTAGAGGTCGACGACTGTCTCGTGGCCAGGGGGCGCCGAGGCGACCTGCTCGAGGAGGGTGGTGACGAGGCCGAGCGGGTCGACCGACCCGTCGAGCTCGGCATGGTTGGCGACGGTGGTCACCAGCCGGGTCGGCCGGTCGTCGAGCGTGTACTCGCAGGTGACGAACGGTCGCCCAGCAGCGGTGAGGCTGCGCAGGCCGTGCAGCTCGTGCTCGCGGTAGTGCCGGCGGGCCAGGATCTCGAGCATCGGCTCGCGGTCGGGGATGCCGCGCTCGAGCCGTTCGGCCAGGAAGCGCACGATCTGCTCAGGTATTGCGGCGACCGCCTCGAGCCGCTCGGCATGGTCGGCCGCATCGGGATGGGCGATGAGGTGGGCGAGCTCGGCGGGTACCCCCGCCAGCGCCTCGGTCCGGACCGCCTGGGTGACCGGCTGGTCGAACCAGCGGAAACGCGCGCTGCGCGCCAGCTCGCCGACCACCGGGAACCGCAGCTGGGTCGCGACCACCAACCGGTCGAGCACGTCGTGGGCCTGCTGGCCGAGGTCGTGCTCCGGCGGCTCGTCCGAGAGCCACTGCTGCAGCACCGACGTGACGACGGCGAGGTCCGCGGCGGTGCGCTGCTGGGCGAGGAACACCCGGTAGACCGCGTCCTCCAGCGCGGGGGAGCGGTCGAGGTCGGTCACGCCGTAGTGCGCAAGGACCCGGGCCAGTCGCTGCCGGAAGGAGTCGGGCAGGTGCTCGCGGTCGACGTCGAGGCTGTGCAGGTAGGAGTGGAAGTACTCCCGCGGACTGTGCACCCGCACGTCGCTGGCCTCCTCGCCGGCCGGCCGGTTGCGCGTCAGCTCGGCGAGGTCGGCGAACACCGTCACGACGGCGAGCTCCTCGCCCAGCAGATTGGGGTTCGCGGCCAGAGCGTCGGCCCGCAGCCGCTGGTACTCGGCCAGCGTCTCGGCCCGCCCCGTCGTAGCCACGTCGAAGCCGAGCAGCATCCCGCGCAGGTCGACCAGCAGTGCCGCGGCGCGGGCAGCGGTGGAGGCGGCTTGTGGTGACGCGGGCAGATCGAGTGCAGGTACGTCGGGAACAGCGGCCGCCGCCGCCGCCGAACCCTCCTCGTGGTCGGCGAGCGGCTCGAGCCGCACCATCGGCATGCCCGTCTCGACCTGCCCGCCGGTGGCGACCATCAGCTCGCGCACCCGGGCTGCGAACGGCGCCGCGATCACCGTCTCCATCTTCATGCTCTCCAGAACCAGCACCGGAGCACCGGCCTGCACCGTCGTACCGACCTCGACCGGCACGGCGACCACGAGAGCCGGCGCTGGTGAGCGCAGGACGCCGCCCTCGTCCCGACTGACGCGGTGCGTGATGCCGTCGACGTCGACGAGATGCACCGCACCGTGGGCGGCGCCGACGGCGCGGAACACCTGGTCGCCGACGCGCAGCCGGCGGGTGAAGTCACCCAGCTGCTCGACCGTGACGTCGAGGACGTGCTCGTCGCTTGCCGGCCCGAGACGGATGCGGAACCGGTCGGCGCCGACCTGGGCCACAGCGACGCGGTGACTGACCCCACCGAGCTTGAGATCGACGGCCCGGCCGACCTCATGCCGGGCCTGCGGCCTCCCGCCGTGCGCGGTGGCGAGGAAGTACTGCCGCTCGGCAGCCTCCTGCTCCTCGTACGCTGTGATCGCGGCGGCGACGAGAGCGACGCCGGCGTGCCGCCGCGACACCAGGCGGCCCTCGGCGCGCACGCGGTCGATCCAACCGGTGTCGGCGCTGCCGTCGACGACCTCGGGCTGGTCGAGCAGGTCCAGCAGGAAGCTCTTGTTGGTGGCGCCCCCCTCGATGATCACCGTCGTGTCGGCAAGCGCGCGGCGCAGCCGCGCGAGCGCCTCGTCGCGGTCGCGGCCGTAGGCGATGACCTTCGCGATCATCGAGTCGAAGTCGGCGGGGATGAGATCGCCCTCGCTGACGCCGGTGTCGACCCGCACGCCCGGTCCGGACGCGAAGTCGAGGTGAGCAATCCGGCCCGGCGAGGGAGCGAAGTCGCGGTCCGGGTCCTCCGCGTTGAGCCGGGCCTCGACCGCGTGGCCGGTCTCGTGCGGGCGGGCGCCCTCGAGACGGCCACCGGCCGCGACGTGGAGCTGGGCCTTCACCAGGTCGAAGCCGGTCGTGACCTCGGTGATCGGGTGCTCGACCTGCAGCCGCGTGTTGACCTCAAGGAAGCTGAAGGACCTGCCTAAGGGCTCGTACAGGAACTCAACAGTGGCGGCGCCCTGGTAGCCGACCGACAGGGCGAGCCGCTCGGCGGATTCCTTGATGCTGGCGACCTGCTCGGCGGTCAGGACCGGTGAGGCCGACTCCTCGATGACCTTCTGGTTGCGGCGCTGCAAGGAGCAGTCGCGGACGCCCAGTGCCCACGCCGTGCCCTGGCCGTCGGCGATGACCTGCACCTCGATGTGCCGAGCCCCGGTGACCAGGCGTTCGAGGAATACGACGCTGCTGCCGAAGGAACGCTGGGCCTCGTCGCGCGTCCGGGTGAATGCGTCTACCAGCTCGTCGTCGGTGGTGACCACCCGAATGCCGCGCCCGCCACCTCCGGCGCTCGCCTTGAGCATCAGCGGGTATCCGATGTCGGCGGCTGCTGCCGTGGCCGCGTCGATGTCGTCGACAGCACCCCGGCTCCAGGGCGCTACCGGCACCCCGGCCTGCTCGGCGAGCAGCTTGGCACCGATCTTGTCGCCGAGCCGGCGCATCGCCTCGGCGCTCGGACCGATGAATGTGACGCCCAGCTTGGCGCAGAGCTCGGCGAAGGCCGGGTCCTCGGCCACGAACCCCCAGCCGACCCAGGCCGCATCGGCGCCGGTCTCGACCAGCGCCCGCTCGAGCACGGCATGGTCGAGGTACGGGCGCGCCGAGGCCGGGCCGATCGCGTAGGCCGCGTCCGCCTGACGTACGAACTTCGCCGAGCTCTCGCCGTCGGTGTAGAGCGCCAGCGTCTCGATCCCGCCACCGCTTTGCGCATTGAGCTCGCGCACGGCGTGGATGAGGCGCATCGCGGCCTCTCCGCGGTTGACGATCGCGACTCGCGAGATCACAGACCACGCCTCCTGTCAGGACGGGGACATCTCACCCTAGGGGGAGACACAGAACGGGCAACGGCCCGGTGAAAGGGCCCCCGCTACCAGGTGGAACGGCCCTCACAGTGACTGTGAGGGCCGTTCCGTCTGCGCGACCCTCGTGCGGGCGGCTAGTATCGGGTCTGCACCGACCGTGGGCAATGCGCCGGTCCGTTGACGACTGTCGCACCGCGGTTGGTGACCTGGCCCCACCGTGGGCGGGCCGTCCGGCCCGACGCGGATCTCTCGTAGATCAACGGGACCAGGTCGCGTCTCGGAGTGGGCACCCATGCCTCACTCCGCTCGACGTTCATCGCCGGACCGTGGACCGCGTACGGGTAGGTCATCCGCCGCGGTGAGCGTTTTGGGGCACTCCGAAGGAGGAGTCTGTGGCTCGACGTGGCCAGCGCCAATCGGGCGCTCGCCGTACCACGCCGCGAAACCCGCGACGGGTTCGTGACCGCGACAACGACGGCATCATCCCGGTGCTCGCCCGCACCGTCCGTGAGGTCGAGGCCGCCGCCGAGCGCGGCCGGGTGCTGCCCTCGGTACGCACGAAGTTCCAGGTCGTCGCACTGCTGGTGCGCGAGGAGCGGGCCCGGGTCCGGGCGGACGGGGCCAGCAGCGAGACCCAGCGGGCCGAGCGGATCAAGCGCCTCGACGGGGTGGCGCTGATCCTGGCGCAGACCGCGGCTCGCGACACCTCGCTTCTCGCGCTGCTCGCCGACGATGCCGTCGTGTCCGACGCGGCCAGGTCGCTGCGGCGCGACATGCTGAGCTACGCCGGTATCGAGTCGGACGCCGACGAGGTCACGCCGGCCGAGCCCCCGACGTCCTCCGGCGCACCCACCGCGGAGCGTCGGGTCGTGCCGCAGTCGGTGGTCTCGCGACAGCTCGCCAACCCCTTCCTCGCCCCCGATTTCACGTCCGTCAGGAAGGGTGCGGCCCAGCCGCGCCGCCTGGGTAGCTGGGAGCTGCTCGGCCCGCTCTTCAGCTCGTTCGAGCGCGCCGGCGACGGCACCTCGGCGACCATGTCCCTGCCCCCGCCGTCCTCGCTAAGAGCGCCTGGTGGCTTGCAGCTCATGCCGCACCAGGCGCAGGTGGTCGCCGCGGCAGCTGCCGGCCACCGGACCTTCCTGCTCGCCGACGAGCCGGGCCTGGGCAAGACGGCTCAGGCACTGCTGGCCGCGCAGGCAGCGAACGCGTACCCGCTGCTTGTCGTCGTCCCGAACGTCGTCAAGACCAACTGGGCACGCGAGGTCGGCCTCTGGACACCTAACCGCCCGGCGACCGTGATCCACGGCAACGGCGACACGATCGACGGCTTCGCCGACATCGTGATCGTCAACTACGAGGTTCTCGACCGCCACGTGGGCTGGATCGGCGACCTGGGCTTCCGCGGCATGGTCGTCGACGAGGCGCACTTCATCAAGAACAAGTCCTCCCAGCGCTCGCAGCACGTGCTGGAGCTCTCCGAGCGCATCCAGGCCCGGATCCCGCATCCTCTGCTGATGGCCCTCACCGGCACCCCGCTGATCAACGACATCGAGGACTTCGCGGCCATCTGGCAGTTCCTCGGCTGGATCGACGACACGAAGCCGCGCGGTGAGCTGATGGAGGCGCTCGAGGCCACTGGCCTGACGCCTGAGAACACCGGGTTCTACCCCGCCGCTCGCGGGTGCGTGGTCGACCTCGGCATCGTTCGTCGCCGCAAGGTCGACGTGGCGGCCGATATCCCCGCCCGGCGGATCGCCGACCTCCCCGTCGAGCTTGACGACCAGGCCGGGCGGTCGATCCGGGAGGCCGAGCGTGACCTCGCTCGGCGCCTGGTGTCGCAGTACGAGACCGCACTCGCAAGGCGCAGGTCCGGCCCAGCTGTCGAGGGCATAGACCACGAGCTCGTACGCAGGATCGCCACGCGGGAGCGGAAGGCCACGGCCTCGAAGAAGAACGACGAGAACGTCTTCAGCATGATGCGACGTATCGGCCAGGCCAAGGCCGGCCTCGCCGCCGACTACGCGGCGCAGCTCGCGCGCAGCGCCGGCAAGGTCGTCTTCTTCGCCAAGCACATCGACGTGATGGACGTCGCTGAGGAGACCTTCGCCAAGCGGGGGATCCGTTTCTCGTCGATCCGTGGCGACCAGACCTCGACGGCCCGGCAGAAGCAGATCGACGCCTTCGTGAACGACCCGGACGTCCACATCGCGGTCTGCTCCCTGACCGCGGCCGGCGTGGGGGTCAACCTGCAGGTCGCCTCCAACATCGTGCTGGCCGAGCTCTCCTGGACCGACGCCGAGCAGACCCAAGCCATCGACCGGAGCCACCGCATCGGGCAGACCGAGCCCGTCACGGCCTGGCGCATCATCGCAGCGCAGACCATCGACGCCAAGATCGCCGAGCTGATCGACAGCAAGGCAGGGCTCGCCGCCAGAGCGCTCGACGGCTCGGAGGACGAGGTGTCGTCGTCTGCCGACGTGCAGCTCGAGGCGCTCGTCGGGTTGTTGACGGAGGCGTTGTCGGCGTCGCACTAGCTACTGGCAGCCGGAAACTGCTGGATCGCCCGTCGGCTCAGCCGAGCCGGTGGCGAGTCCACCAGAAGCAGAACCCGGCGAGCAAGCCCGAGAGTGCGAAGAACAGAGCTGTCTCCGTCCACTGCAGACGCCAGAAGTGGTCGGCCGGCTGGTAAACAAGCCGCTGCCGGTAGCCGGCATCGGCGAGCCTGGTGAAGCAGGCTTCGAGAGACGTCTCCGTCATCCGCACTGGAGCCTCGGCTTGCCCTCCGGACGGAGGCGGCGGGAGGCAGTTGCCGAACCAGGCGGGCAGGGCGGCGACTCGCCCGGTGGCGTCGACGGTCTCGTTGGACAGGACCCAGTCGCCCCGGCCGCCGGAGTTCAACGACAGTGTGACCGGACCGCCGGGGCCGAACGCATTGATCCCGTCCAGCCTCGCCAGGCTGAACGTGACATCTTCCTGGGCCGGCGGTGCCAGGTGCGGTCGGACCCACAGGGGGACGGCGACCTGGACGACAGTGAAGACCGCGAGGGTGAGGGCAACGGCGGGCAGCGAGCGCCGGATCACCGTCCCGATGGCGACACCCAGGACGACAGCGAACACGGCGTAGCCGACGGGGACTATGCCGCGCATGGCGAAGGTCACCGGCGTCATGCGGCCAGGAAGGCCGCCGTGAGTGCTACTGAGGGCACCGTCGATCGGCTCCGACCACCAGCTGACCGCCAGGGTGAGCACGCCGACCGCGATCGCGGCGCCCAGGGCGGTGATGCCGAGCTTCGTCGCAAGCCAGCGGGTGCGGGTGACGGTCTGGTTCCACACCAGCCGGTGCGTTCCCACCTCCAGCTCGCGGGCGACCATCGGCGCTCCCCAGAAGGCGCCGATGACCGCGGGGGCCACCGCCAGGACGACGATGCCGGCGAAGAAGAGATTCTGGTCCGTCCCCGTGAGGCGGTCGAAGACGCTGCCGTCGAGCCGGGCGAGGTCGACCAGCCGGGGTCCGGTGATCGCGAGCAGGACCGCGACGGCGGCGACGGCGGCGTACACCGCGGCGGCCTGGGTGCGGAACTGGCGCCAGGTCAGCCAGATCATCGGAGCACCTCCAGGACGGCGGGCCGTCGGCCGCTGTCGGCGCCGGCTCGTTCCATGTACGCCAGGACGAGGTCCTCGAGCCCGAGGTTGCCGACCGTCCACGTTGGGTCGAGGACCGGCCGGTCGGTGCGGACGACAAGGGTGGTCTGCCGGTCCGTGTGGCGGGAGGAGACGACGTGCTGGTCGGCCGGCAGGGTGTCCGTGTCGCGCCTCGGCCCGGTCAGCCGGTGATGGCTGGCGAGCAGCGTCTCGACCTCACCCTCGATGCGCACCTCCGAGTCGACGAGCACGACAAGGTGGTCGCAGACCCGTTCCAGGTCGGATACCACGTGAGATGACAGCAGGACGCTGAGCTCGTGTTCGGCGACAGCCTCCATCAGGATCTGCAGGAACTCGCGGCGAGCGAGGGGGTCGAGGCTGGCGACCGGTTCGTCGAGGATCAGCAGCTCGGGCCGCTTGGCGAGGCCGAGGGTGAGCGCGAGCTGGGCGCGCTGCCCGCCGGACAGCTGTCCGGCCCGCTGTCCCGGGTCGAGGCCGAGTCTCTCGATCCGGGAGAGGGCCGCCGCGTCATCCCATCGGGGGTTGAGGCGGGCACCCAGCCGCAGGTGGTCGCCGACGCTCAAGCGGGGGTAGAGGGGGGTGTCCTGGGCTGCGAATCCGACCTTTGCCAGCTGGGCGGACCCGCTCGCGGGTCGGCCGCCACAGACCTCGATCGTGCCCGTCGTCGGCGTCAGCAGGCCGACCGCCAGGCTCAACAGGGTGGTCTTTCCGGCGCCGTTGGGGCCGACCAGCCCGGTGACCCGCCCGGCCGGGACCTCCAGCGTGCAGTCCGACAACGCCCACCGGCGGCGGTACCGCTTGCCGAGTCCCTCGGCGCGCAGGACGGCGGTCACGCTATCTCTTGCTGTGCGTCGCGAAACGTGCTCGTGAACAGTGCGTCGATGCTCTCCTCGTCGAGGCCGGCGAGCCGGGCCTTGGCCAGCCAGCGCCGCAGGTCCCGGCGCAACGGCTCGTGCGCGGCCAGGGAAGCGTCGGTCAGCGACCGGGTGACGAAGGTCCCGATGCCCGGCCGGGCGGCGACGAGCCCGTCGCGCTCCAGCTCGCGGTAGGCCTTGAGCACCGTGTTGGGGTTGATCGCCAGCCGCGCAACCACGTCCTTGACGGTCGGCAGCTGGTCTCCCTCCTGCAGCAGGCCCAGCCGCAGGGCCTGCCGCACCTGGTGGACCACCTGGAGGTAGGGCGAGACGCCGGACCGGCCGTCCAAGGAGAACTCGATCACCGTGTCTCCATTCATCTAGGTATCTAGGACCCTAGTACTCTGGCCCAGAGCCCGTCAACAGTCGCGCTCCCCGGGCGACCCGGCATGGACGCGGTCTGGACAACTCTCGGCGCCAGCGTGTGGCATGGCTGGCGTGAGCGATGAGGGAACAACGGTGCAGGACGTCATCGCGCGCATGCGCCGCATCGACAACGAACTGCCGCAAGGCGACGGAGCCGCGGTGTTCAACCGGATGTATCTCACCGTGACGGAGGAGGTCGCGGCCGGGCTGGAGGGCGCGACAGTCTTCCGTGACCCGGTGTTCATGGAGCAGCTCGACGTGATGTTCGCGTCTCTGTGGCTCGAGGCGTACGACGCGAGCGCCGACGCCGTCCCGAGAGCATGGGCACCCCTGTTCGAGCGTCGGCACGACCGTTCGGTGCTGCCGATCCAGTTCGCCCTCGCAGGGATGAACTCTCACATCGGGCATGACCTTGCTGTTGCTGTCATCCGCACCTGTCTCCACCTCGACGCCTCGCCGGGGCAAGCCGGTGTCCGCGACGACTTCGAGGCGGTGAACGATCTGCTGGCCGCCTGCGAGTCCCGCGTGCGACGTTCGTTCCTCACCGAAGCGGGTCGGGCCGCGGACGCCCGCCTCGGCCCGGTCGTCCACCTCGTCAGCTCGTGGAAGATCGACAAGGCCCGCGACGTCGCCTGGGTCAACGTCGAGGCCATGTGGGCACTGCGCGGCCTCGGCTCACTGGCCGACCGCTATCGGGCGGCGCTCGCCCGCACCGTCGGCATGGCGTCGCGCTGCCTGCTGACGCCCACGTTGCCGTAGCTGGATCAGTTCGGAGCGGACAGGCCCTCCCGCTCGGTCGGTGCGGCTCGGCGCCGCAGTCCCCACGGCCACCAGACCTTGTCGGACAGCTCGTAGACGAGCGCGGGGACGAGCAGGGAGCGGACGATGAGCGTGTCGAGCAGCACGCCGAACGCGACGGCGAACCCCAGCTCGGCGAACGGCACGAGTGGCAGCACGGCCAACGCGGAGAAGGTGGCCGCCAGGACCACCCCGGCGGACGTGATGACTCCGCCGGTGACGGCGAGGCCCTTCAGCGTGCCCTTCCGGGTGCCGTGACGCTTCGCCTCCTCCCGGACGCGGGTCATCAGGAAGATGTTGTAGTCGATGCCGAGAGCCACCAGGAAAACGAAGGCGAAGAGCGGGAACGACGGGTCCGCCCCCGCGAACCCGAACACGCGGTCGAACACCACGGCGCAAACGCCGAGCGTCGCCAGGAAGGACAGCACCACCGTGGCGACCAGCAGCAGCGGCGCCACAACGGCCCGCAGCAGCAGCACGAGCACGAGGAAGATCACGACGAGGATCGCCGGGATGATCACCCGGTTGTCCCGTGCGGACTCGGTCTTGATGTCGTAGACCACCGCGGTGCCGCCACCCACCAGGACGTCGGTTCCCACCTCGTCCACGGCGGAGCGCAGCCGGAGGACGGTGTCCTCCGCCTCGGTACTGTCGGCAGCCGCCGTGAGGACCGCCTCCACCTGCACCTTGCCGTCGACGACCTTCGGTGCAGCATTGCTCGGCTCTGCAGCTCCGGGAGCACCGGGAGGCCCGTCCACGACGAGCTGGGTGTCGGCGATCCCTGGCACGCCGTTGACGACGTCGAGCAGCCGCTCGGCATCGGCCTGCTCGCCGATGACGCTGACCGGTACGCCGGTCCCGGCCGGGTAGTGCCTCGCCAGCACCTCCTGGCCCTGCACCGAGTCGACCTCGGTCGTGAACTGCTCGGCGGTGGTGAGCCCGTCGGCGTCGAGCTGGGTCGTGAACAACGCCGCGCCGGTCAGCGCCAGGGCGGTGATCAACCACACGGCGCGGGCGCGTTGTCCGACCAGCCGGGACACCCGGCCCCACAGCCCACGTTCGTGCGACACCACGTCGTCGTGACGGGGGACGAACGGGAAGAACCAGTAACGGCCGAACAGCATCAGCAAGGCCGGAAGGAACACCGTCATGGAGAGCATGGCGCAGGCGATGCCGATCGCTCCGACCGGGCCGAGCGACTTGTTGCTGTTGAGGTCCGAGAGCAACAGGCACAGCAGGCCCAGGATCACGGTGGCACCGGAGGCGACGATCGGGGGGATCGCTCCCTGCAGCGCCGACCGCATGGCGACCGTCCAGGAGTCCTCGCGGTGCAGCTCCTCCTTGAAGCGGCTGATCAGCAGCAGGGCGTAGTCGGTGCCTGCCCCGAGCACGAGGACGGGGAGGATGCCCTGGCTCTGCCCGTCCACCGTGAGCGCCCCGGCATCCGCCAGCAGGTAGACGACGGACTGGGCGATGGCCAGGGCGAGACCGGCTGAGAGCAGCACGGGGAGGAACACCGGGCTGCGGTAGATGAGGAGCAGGATCACCAGGATGACGCCCACAGTGGTGAAGAGCAGCTTGCCGTCGATGCCCTCGAAGGCTGCGGCGAAGTCGGCGAACTGACCGCCCGGGCCGGTGACGTAGCTCGGCAGGCCGTCGACCTCGGCCGCATCCGCCACGTCCTCGACGATGCCGGGCAGCGTCTCGAACGCGGAGTTGTCTCCGGGCAGCGGTAGCACCACCTGTACGGCCTGGCCGTCCTCGCTCGGGACCGGCGGCGACGGGGGACCGGCGATGCCGTCGACGTCGCCGAGGCGCGTCGCGGCCTCGGACACCGCGGCCAAGTCGTCCTCGGTCAGGCCGCTGGCACGCTCCCAGACGACCAGCGCGGGGATGTCCTGGTCACCGGCGAAGCGGGTCTCCAGCTCGAGGGACTTCGTCGACTCTGCCGAGTCGGGCAGGAACGCAGCCTGGTCGTTCTCGGTGACACTGGTCAGCTTTCCGGACAGTGTGCCCGCCACGGGGGCGATGACGAAGAGCGTGACGAGCAGGACGGCGGCCGGCACCAGGACGCGTCGCCAGCTGACCCGCCGGCGGCGAGCACCTGGGTCGTCCGGCCCTTGCCGGAGCTCGGTCTCCGTCGCCTCGTCGCTCATGCTCATCCTTGGGTCGCCTCCCGACGGCTGATTCTTACTGCCTGGACCGACCGTGCTCGACGACAGAACTCATCGGCGATGCTGACCGGCGGTACCCGCCGACTACTCGATCTCCCGCGCGGCTACCGCTCCGCCCGGCCCTCGAACATGTGACCGAGGACCTTCGGGGCGATCCGTTCGTAGTACGTGTCCACCGTCGTGACCTCGAACCCCCCGGCGTCGAGAAGCGCCGGGATGTCACGGCTGAGGCGGCAGCCGCCGGCCATCCGTCGCTGCAGGGGGTCGCCGCGACGCTGCCACCGGGCCACGCGCTCGTCAGGCGACAAGCCGTGCTCCACGAAGTGCAGCGTGCCGTGCGGCCGCAGCACCCGGGCGAGCTCCTGCAGGGCGCGCACCGGATCGGGCAGGGTGCACAGCGTCCAGGTGGACAGCGCCGCGTCGAAGCGATCGTCGGCGAAGGGCAGGGATCCCGCGTCGGTCCCGGCGAAGACGACGGGTACGCCGGAGCGCTCCCGTCGGGTCGATGACAGCTTCCGCCCGACCGCGGAGGGATCGACTGCCCAGACGCCGCTGACCCGCGTCCGGTAGGTAGGGGAGGTTCAGCCCGCTGCCGAACCCCACCTCGACGACCTCGCCCGACAGGTCGGCGCAGACCCGCGCCCGGATCGCGCGGGAGTCGCCCTGGTCCATCAGCCGGTGCTGGATCCGGGGCACGACCTGGTCCCGGTAGAACGCCATGCCGCACAGCATGGTGGCCCGCGAGGGGCTGGTCGAGCCGGTCAGGAGCCGGCGACTGCGGCTGCGCGCTCCCGGTCCAGCTCCTCGGCTCGCCGCAGCGTTCGCCGGGCGCGGCACGAGCATGGCGGCGAGGAACGCCAGCAGCGCGGCCCCGCCCGAGAAGGCGAACGCGGCCGTGTAGGCAGCCTCTGTCGGCAGGCCGTCGGCGCAGCGTGTGGGTCGACAGGATCGCCGTAGCGATCGCCGCGCCGAACGAGCCGCCGACCGTCCGGGTGACGGTGTTGATGCCCGACGCCACCCCGACCTCGCGCTGGTCCACGGAGCTGATGACGAGGTTGGCCATCGAGGCGAGCGACAACGTCAGGCCGGTGCCGAACAGGGCGCCCGAGACGACGAAGTGCCAGGGACTGGAGTGCACCAGAGCCATCCCGGTGAAGGCGACGGCGGCCATCAGGGCACCCGTGGCGAGAACGACCCGGGAGCCGAAACGGGCCTCCAGCCTTCCGACGTACGTCCCTGCGACGAGCTGGGCCACCGCCACCGGGACCAGCAGGAGGCCGGCCACGGTGACCGAGGAACCGAAGCCGTAGCCCGTGTCCTCCGGGGCCTGGGCGAACTGCGGGATCGCCAGGAAGCTGGCGAACATCGACACTCCGACCAGCAGCCCCGCCAGGTTGGTGGCGGCGACCACCGGCCGGCGCAGGACCGACATGGCGATCAGCGGCTCCTGGATCCGGGACTCGACGGCCACCCACACGGCGAGCGCGGCAAGTCCGCCGACGATCAGCCCGATGGTCAGGGGCGAACCCCATCCCCAGCTCCCGGACTGGCTCACGCCGAGCAGCAGCGCGCTGAGCGCGACCGAGAGCAGCGCGGCGCCGGTCCAGTCGATCCGGGCCCGGCCGCCGTGGGTCGTGGAGGGCACGACGCGGTACGCAGCCACGGCGACCGGCAGCGCCAGCAGCGTTGACCCAGAAGATCAAGGACACGTGGCCGTGGTCGAGGATGACTCCCGACAGGGGGAGGCCGATGGCGCCCCCGATGCCGAAGACGGCGCTGACGACGCCGAGCGCCCCCGGCACCCGGTCCTTCGGGAACGTGTCGCGCACGATGCCGAAGGCCAGCGGGAAGACGCCGCCGGCGACTCCTTGCAGGACGCGGCCGGCCACGAGCACTCCGATCGAGTCGGCGAAGGCGTTCAGCACGCCACCCACCGAGAACAGGACGAGCACCGCGGAGAGCACCCGGCCCTTGCCGTAGACGTCGCCGAGCTTGCCGACGATCGGGGTCGAGACCGACGCGGAGAGCAGGAAGGCGGTGAGCAGCCACGAGGCGGCTGAGGTCGACGTCCCGACCTCCTCGCGCGATCGCCGGGATCGCCGGGACGACGACGGTCTGCGCGAGGGCGAAGGAGACGCACGCGGCGACCAGGACGAGCATGACCTGGCGCGGGTGCACCTCGACGGGGGCAGGCCGGCGTGCGGTGGGGCGACCCATGACGAGGGGCAAGGAGGGCACGGGGTGCGGCTATTCCCGTGGCCGGCTTCGAACCAGGGCGCCGGGACCCTGCCCGGCTAGAGTTCGCGCGTGAGCGAACGACGGCCGTCGCTGCTGGGACGGTCGTCCCGCGACGAGTCGGCGCGTCCGCTGCGGGTCAGCCCGCTGACCGCGGCGCTGCTCGCGGTCGGGGTCGACATCGGGGGCACGAAGGTGGCCGCCGGCGTCGTGGACCGGGCCGGCAACGATCATCGACCACGTCCGTCGCGACACCCCGCACCGGAGCACGACGCCCGACGTGGTCGAGGACACGATCGTCGACGCGGTGCTCGACCTTGCGCAGCGCCACGAGATCCACGCCGTCGGGATCGGAGCCGCCGGGTTCGTCGACGCGACCCGCTCGCACGTGCTGTTCTCGCCGCACCTGTCGTGGCGCAACGAGCCGCTCCGCGAGGCGATCAGCAGCCGGCTCCGGCTGCCCGTGGTGGTCGAGAACGACGCCAACGCAGCGCTGTGGGGCGAGTGGCGGTTCGGCGCCGCCCGTGGCGAGACGCACGCGGTGTGCGTGAACCTCGGCACCGGCATCGGCGGTGCCATCCTGGTCAACGGCTCTCTCCAGCGCGGGAGGTTCGGCGTCGCGGGCGAGTTCGGCCACATGCAGGTCGTGCCGCAAGGCCGGCGCTGCGAGTGCGGCAACCGGGGCTGCTGGGAGCAGTACGCCTCCGGCAACGCCCTGGTCCGCGAGGCCCGTGAGCTGGCCGCCTCCGGGTCGCCGGTCGCCCACGGGCTGCTCGAGAGCGCCGGAGGCGACGTCGCCAACGTGACCGGGCCGCTGGTCACGGCTGCCGCGAGTGCCGGTGACCCGGCGGCCATCGAGCTCGTCGAGGAGGTCGGCCGCTGGCTCGGGGTCGGCATCGCGAACCTCGCCGCTGCCCTGGACCCCGGCATGTTCGTCATCGGCGGCGGTCTCTCGGAGGCGGGGGACCTGATGCTCGGGCCGGCACGGGAGACGTTCCAGCGCAGCCTGACCGGTCGCCGGTTCCGACCCGAGGCCGAGATCGTGCCGGCCGCCCTGGGCAACCAGGCCGGGCTCGTCGGCGCGGCCGACCTCGCACGGCCGTTCGCCCGGAGGTTCCGGCGTGCCCGGGCGCGGGCCGCGGAGCGGCGCAGCGTCCGCGGGGCGGAGGCCCCGTGACAGCGCCGGTGCGGATGTCCAACGTCGACGCGGCCTGGCTGGGCATGGACTCGCCCGACAACCTGATGATGGTCACCGCCGTACTCCACCTCGACGAGCCGGTGGACCGCGAACGGCTGGAGAAGGTCCTCTGGCACCGGCTCCTCGCCCGCTACCCGAAGTTCTCGATGCGCCCTCTGCCGACCCGCAGCCCGTTCGAGCAGCCGGTCTGGACCGACGACCCCGACTTCGACCTACGACGGCATGTCGTCGACGCCGGCTCGTGCGCCGACGACGCGGCGCTGGCCGCGCTGGTCAGCGACCTGCTCGGCCGGCCGCTGGACATGCGCTGGTCGCCGTGGCAGTTCCACCTCGTCGACGTCCCCGGCCCGGCCGGGGCACCGCCGACATCCGCGCTGGTCGCCCGCCTGCACCACTGCATCGCGGACGGCATCGCCCTCGCCAGCGTCCTGCTCTCGCTCACCGACGACGAGCCCGACGTCGCCCCCGAGACCACCCAGGACGTGGTCGGGCACGACCTGCGTGACCCCCGGCGGCCCGGCCTGCGCCGCCGGGTGACGGAGGGGACCCGCGACGTCGCGGCGGTCACCGGCGTCGACGTGATCCCGCACAGCATGCGCCAGGTCGCGACCTCGCTGCGCTTCGCCTGGCGGGTCGTCCGCACCGGGCTGGGGCTGGTCTTCGCCACCCGGGACCCGCGCACCCGGCTGAGCGGCCGGCTGGGCACCCGCAAGGTCGCGGCGTGGAGCGAGCCGATCGACCTCGGCCTGGTCAAGCGGGTCGCCGCCGCGCTGGACGCGACGGTCAACGACGTGCTGCTCGGCGTCACCGCCGGCGCGCTGCGTCGACACCTCGTCGACCACGGCGACCGGGCACACGACCTGCGCATCTTCGTGCCGGTGGACCTGCGGCCGCGGGACGAGCCGGTCCCGCCGACGCTGGGCAACCGGTTCGGCATCGTGTTCATCAAGCTGCCGGTCGCCGAGCCCGACCCCGTCGCCCGGGTCCACGCGGTGCACCAGCGGATGAGCCGGGTGAAGGCCGGAGCGCAGGCCGCCTCCACCTTCGCGATCCTCGCCATCGTCGGCGCGCTCCCGTCCTGGGGCCACCGCCTCGCAGTGCGCATCCTCGGGGCCAAGTCGACGGCCATCGTGACCAACGTGCCGGGCCCCCGCGAGCCGGTGTACCTGGCCGGCGCCCGCCTCACCCGTCTCGTCTTCTGGGTGCCGCAGGCCGGCTCGGTCGGCCTCGGGGTCAGCATCCTGAGCTATGCCGGCGACGTCACGGTCGGGGTCGCCGCCGACCACAACCTGGTACCGGACCCCACCGAGCTCACCGGCGCGGTGCAGGACGAGCTCGCCGCCCTCGTACGACTTGCCCTCCCCGCCGACGGTGAGATCGTCCTGCAGGCGGCTGCGTTCGACTCCGACCTGGCGATGTCCCTCATCGACGAGGTCCAGCAGGAGTACGTACGCCGGTACGGCGGCCCGGACGACACCCCGGTCGACCCGGCGCAGTTCGCCGCGCCGGACGGGACCTTCCTGGTGGCGCTGCTCGCCGGGACAGCGATCGGCTGCGCCGGCATGCGCCGCCATCTCGACGGGGCCGTCGAGGTCAAGAGGATGTTCGTGCGCGTCGAGCACCGGCGCCGCGGGCACGCCCGCCGGATGCTGGCCGTGCTCGAAGACTGGGCCAGGGACCGCGGGCACACCCGGGTCGTGCTGGAGACCGGTGCGGCCCAGCCGGAAGCCATCGCGCTGTACGCCAGCGCCGGGTACCGGCCCATCGAGGGGTTCGGGCACTACAAGGGCGCCCCGCTGTCGCGGTCGTTCGCCAAGGACCTCTGAGCTCCGATGCCTGATCCCGTGCGAGCCCGGGCGCTGGTCGGCCGCGACGACGAGCTCGGGTCCGCCGAGCCGCGCGCTGGCCGCCGTCGCGGGCGGCCGAGGCTCCGCCCTGCTCGTCACCGGCGAGGCCGGGGTCGGTAAGACCCGGGTCGCGACCGAGGTGGCCGACCGGGCCCGGGACCAGGGTCTCGCGGTGCTGACCGGCGCCGCGGCCGCCGGGGCGGCGCCGCTGCGGCCCCTGTCCTCGGCCGTCCTCGATCGCTGGCGCGGGCGACCGTTCCCCTCAACCGAGGCCCTCCAGCCGTTCCGCCCGGCGCTGTCCCGGCTGGTGCCCGGGTGGCTCGAGCCGGCCGCCCCGACACCGGTCGCCCGCAGGCCCGGCCGTCCTGGCCGAGGGTCTCCTGGAGCTCCTCGGCCGGCCCGCCCCGGGGACCTCCGGCACCGTCGTCGTCCTGGAGGACCTGCACTGGGCCGACCCCGAGACGCTCGCCGTCGTCGAGCACGTCGCGGGTGCGCTGGACCGGCTCGCGCTCCTGCTGGTCCTCACGGCCCGGTCCGACGAGGCGCCGGAGGCCGCGCGGGCGGCGCTGCGGAGAACGGGTGCCGACCGGCTGGTGCTCGACCGGCTCCCCGACCCGGCCGCCCGCGCGCTCGCTGCCGACTGCTTTGGGGCGGACCCGCTCCCCGCCGAGGTGCTCGACGCCGTCGTCGCGCAGGCCGAGGGTCTGCCGCTGCTCGTGGAGGAGCTGCTGACGGGCCTGCTGCACGCCGGGCGGCTGCGCCACGAGGACGGCGTCTGGTCGCTGTCCGGCGGGCTGTCGGTCGGACCGCCCGCGCGGTCTGGTGGACCTGGTCGCCGACCGGCTGGCCCGCCTGCCCGCCCAGGACCGCGCGGTGCTGCGGGCGGCCGCCGTCGTCGGGGACGCCCACGACTGGCGGCTGCTGGCCGTCGTCGCCGGTGTCCCCGAGGAGGCCGGCCCGGTCGCCCTGCGCTCCGGCGTGGAGGTCGGGCTGCTCGCGCGCGACGGCGAGACGCTGCGCTGGCGGCACGCCCTCATGCGCGACGCCATGCTGGCCGGCCTGCTGCCTCCGGAGATGGAGGCGCTGGCGGCACAGGCCGCGGAGGTCCTGGACGCCGCCGCGGGGGTGGCCGCAGGTGTCACCGGCCGGCCGGCCGATGCCACCCGCGGCCGTCGGGCCGCCGAGCTCTGGGAGCAGGGCGGCCGACCGGACCGCGCCGCGACGCTGCTCGCCCGGCTGGGCCGCGCCGCCGTCGCCCGCGGTGACCTCGACGATGCGGTCGGGCTCTTCGACCGTGCGGCCGCCCTCGGCGACCCGGGCGCGGTGGCGGCGGACCGCGTCCGCGCGCTCACGCTGACCGGCCGAGCCGCAGAGGCGCTCGCCGCTCGGGGGCAACGCCCTCGCCGCCACCTCGGGGACCACGCATACGTCGCTGTGCCTGGCCCTCGCCCGGGCTGCGGTCGAGGCCGCGCAGTGGGACGAGGCTCTCGCCCTCGTGGGCCGCTCCGGCGCGGCAGGCGCCGCGGAGGCGGACGCGCTCGCGGCCGACGCTCTCTTCGGTGCCGGCCGCCTCGCCGAGGCCGCCCGGCTGGCCGAGAAGGTGGCCACCGACGAGGACGCCCCACCCGGTCCGGTCTGCGAGGCCTGCGAGGTGGCGGGTCGGTGCGCGCGGGCCTCCGACATCACGGCGGCGGCCCGGCTGGTTCCGCGCGGCGCCCAGGTGGCCGCGGCAGCCGGGCTCGTCGGAGCACCAGGTCAGGGCGCTGCACTCCCTGGGAACCCTGGAGCTGGCCGAGCGCGCGGTGTCGACGGCGCTGGCAGAGGCACGCCGGGCCGCCGCGGGGGCGGGGATGCTGGGGACCGTCGCCTCGATCGACGTCATCATCGGCGAGGCCAGGTTGGGCGTCGAGGGGCCGAGCGCGTCGGCCGAGACGGCCGCCGCGGCCGCCGACCTGGCCGGCCGGCTGGGCATGGTGCAGCTGCACATGGTGGCGAGCGTGCTGCACGCCAACGCCCTCGCGTGGAACGGCGACGAGCACGCCGCCAGGGAGCTGCTCGGGCGCCTGCCGCCCGAACGGGGTGAGACCGAGCTGGACGGGATGCGCCGCTGCGTCCTGTCCGCGCGGCCCCTTCTCGCCCATGACCTCCGATCCGCCTGCGACGTGCTCGACGAGGGCATCGGCCTGATGGCGCGCACCCGGGCCGGCGCACCCGTGGCCAGCTGGGGCCTGTGGTGCCTGCTCCGCGCGGTCCTCGACGACCGTGCGGCGGAGGCGCGGGCCGCGCTGCTCACGTCACCGGCGGCAGTGCGGAGAGCGAACCGGGCCGCCCTCGCGTACGCCGAGGCGGTCGAGCGCGGACGCGCCGGGGACGGGGTGCGGGCCGCCGCCCTGCTCGCCGAGGGCGACGCGCTGACCGCGGCGGAACCGTGGTGGCGACGGCTGCTGCGGCTGCTCGTGCTCGAGGCGGCCGTGGCCGACGGCTGGGGGGACCCGGTCAGCGGGCTGCGGGCCGACCTGTCTGCCTTCGAGGCGGCCGGCGACGACGCACTGGCCCGGACCTGTCGCGACCTGCTGCGCCGGGCCGGCGTGACCGTGCGCCGCGGACGCGGGTCGGCAGCGGTGCCGCCCGCGCTGCGCTCGCTCGGCGTGACCTCGCGCGAGATGGATGTGCTGGTGCTCGTCGCCGAGGGCCTCACCAACGCCGAGGTGGCGCAGCGGCTCGTCCTCTCGCCGCGCACGGTGGACCACCACGTCGCCCGCCTGCTCGCCCGGACCGGCGCGTCGAACCGCGCTGGGCTGCGCGCCGTGCTGCGCGACGCCGGCGAGAACCTGCCCGCCTGACCGTGCACGCGGTGGGGTAGACCACTCCCATGGACTCCGCGGAGCTGCGTCGGGTCGTCGACGGCCGCTGGGCGGACGTGCGGGAGGAGGTACGCCGGCAGGTGCCGCCGGAGTGGAGCCTGCCCGTGGGTGACCTCGACCGCGACTCCCATCGCGCCGTCGTCCTGGAGCGGGCCAGGGCGCTGGCCGCAGGTGGGCTGCCGTCCCGCGGGTTCGAGACGGCGTACGGCGGGCGCGACGACATCGGCGGCTCGCTGACGTTCTTCGAGATGCTCGGACTGGTCGACCTCAACCTGATGGTCAAGGCCGGGGTGCAGTGGGGCCTGTTCGGCGGCGCGTTGCAGGCGCTCGGCACGGAGCGGCATCACCGTCGCTACCTCGCCCCGATGATGAGCCTCGAGCTGCCCGGCTGCTTCGCGATGACCGAGACCGGCCACGGGTCGGACGTGCAGTCCCTGCGGACGACGGCCACCTACGACGGCGCGACCCAGGAGTTCGTCGTCCACACCCCCGACGACGATGCCCGGAAGGACTACATCGGCAACGCGGCCCGGGACGGCCGGGTGGCCGTCGTGTTCGCCCAGCTCGTGACGCACGGGGAGCAGCACGGCGTCCATGCCCTGGTCGTCCCGCTGCGCGACGAGGCCGGACGGCCCTGTCCCGGCGTACGCATCGAGGACTGCGGCCACAAGGGCGGGCTCAACGGCGTCGACAACGGGCGGATCTGGTTCGACTCCGTGCGGGTGCCGCGGGAGGCGCTGCTGGACCGCTACGGGTCGGTGGCGCCCGACGGCACGTACTCCAGCCCGATCGAGAGCGGGTCCGCACGGTTCTTCACGATGCTCGGTGCGCTGGTGCGCGGACGGGTCAGCGTCGGGGGAGCGGCGGCCGGCTCGGCCAAGGCGGCGCTGGCGATCGCCGTGACGTACGCCGGGACACGCACCCAGTTCGCGCCGCCGGGCAGCCCCGACGAGGTCATCGTGCTCGACTACCTCGCCCACCAGCGGAAGCTGCTCCCGCGGCTGGCGACGACGTACGCCCTGCACTTCGCCCAGGCCGAGCTGACCTGCGACCTGCACGACGTGCAGACCGGTGGCACCGATGACGACGCCCGCCAGCGGGAGCTGGAGTCACGCGCCGCCGGGTTGAAGGCCGTGAGCACCTGGCACGCGACGTCGACGATCCAGACCTGCCGGGAGGCGTGCGGGGGAGCGGGCTTCCTGTCGGCCAACCGGCTGACCCAGCTCAAGGCCGACAGCGACGTGTTCACCACGTTCGAGGGCGACAACACGGTGCTGCTGCAGCTGGTCGCCAAGTCGATGCTCACCAGCTACCGCGACCACTTCGGCGAGCTGGACACCCGCGGGATGGTGCGCTTCCTCGCCGACCAGGTCGTCGAGACGGTGCTGGAGAGGACGTCCGCGCGCGGCATCGTCGACCGCCTGGCCGGTGTCGCGCCCGGGAGGGACGACGTGGCGACACCGCTCGACCGTGACTGGCAGGTGTCGCTGTTCAGCTGGCGGGAGGAGCACGTGGTCGCCGGCCTGGCCCGCCGGTTGCGCCGCGCGGGTCGCGACGGCGATGCCGTTGATGCCTTCGAGGCGGTCAACCGGGCGCAGGAGCACATGCTCAGGGCGGCGACGGCGCACGTGCACCGGCTGGTCCTCGACGCCTTCGTGGCTGCCATTGCCGACTGCCGCGACCAGGCGACCGCGGCACTGCTCGGCCGGGTCTGCGACCTCTACGCGCTCTCCGAGGTGGAGTCGGACCGTGGCTGGTTCCTGGAGCACGGCCGGCTGACCCCGGCGACCTCCAAGGCGGTGACCCGCGCGGTCGACGACCTCTGCCGCGAGCTGCGACCGCACGCGGCGGCACTGGTCGACGGCCTCGGCATCCCGCGTGAGTGGCTCGCCGCGGAGATGACGGCAGGCACCGAGCGTCGAGCCTGATGGCGCCCTGCTGAGGCGACGTCGTTCTCGAGGATGACGTGAGGGTCCGGCGCAGGACCGACGCAAGACCGGCCGCCAGACCGACGACCGCACAGCCGCCTGGCCCGATGCTTCTCGCAAGGAACACAGAGAGGAGCCCGGGCCATGCGCCAGCAGCAGATCAGCAAGCGGATCACCAGGCCCGCGCCGGCTCCCCTGGACCTGCGCACGCCGACCGGCCGCGCGCTGCCCTTCTGACCCACCACACCACGAGAGGACCCGCCGTGATCTCGCACTCGACGACCTTCACCATCGACCTGGTCCGACAGCGCCAGGACGAGGTGCGCCGTCAGGTTCGCGGACTCCGCGACCGCAAGCGCTCGCGCTGACGCCGCACCACCTGCCCCACCGGACTCCCGGCCGCTCACCAGAGCAGCCGGACATCCCGCATCGAGCGGAAACGGAGCCTTCAGGATCAAGCGGACAATGTCGAAGTTTCGACCATGTCCCCTCACGAGGAGCACCACCAGAGAGTCGGAGCCGCTTCTCGTGCCGCGGCATTGCCTACCTCGTTGACGGTGGTCCCGAAGGCTGCGCGGTCGCGGGTTCTCGCGGTGCTGCTCGGGCTCGGGGTCGTCTCCGCCGCCTACCTCGCGATGCTGGCCACCACACCCGGCGGGACCGAGCTGACCGTCAAGGTGAGCGACGTCGTGACCACCCTGGCCGCGATGGCCGCGAGCGTCTCGTGCGCGCTGACCGGACGGCGACATGCCGGGGCTCTACGGGCCTTCTGGTGGCTGCTGGGCGCGGCCTGCGCGTCGTGGGCCGTGGGGGAGGCCACCTGGACGTGGTACGAGGTTGTTCTCGACGTCGAGGTGCCGTACCCGTCATGGGCGGATGTCGGCTACCTGGCGGGGACGCCGTTGGCTGTTGCCGCGTTCGCATGCCATCCCGCTGCCCACAACAGGCGTCACCGGCTCCGACTGCTGCCGCTGCTCGACGCCGTTGCGGCCGCGACCGCCCTGCTGCTCGTCAGCTGGATCCTGGTGCTGAACCCGCTCTGGGACGCCTCCGGCGGCATGTCTCTCGGCGATCTGGTCGCGGTGGCCTATCCGTTCGGTGACGTCGTCATCCTGGTGCTGCTGGTTCTCGCGCTCCGCAACCTGCCGGTCGGAAACCGCCCGGCCACCCTGCTGCTCCTGGCCGGGCTGCTGGTCATGGCTCTCACCGACAGCGCGTACACCTACCTTGCGCAGAGCGACAGCTACCACTCCGGGGACCTTCTGGACACCGGCTGGGTGCTGGCCTACCTCGGCCATCGCAGCCGCGGGCAGGGTCTACGAGTCACCGGTCGACAGCAGAGGCGCTGAACGAGGGTCCGCAGGTCTCGCCGCCGTGCTCGCTCCGTACGCGCCGATCATCATCGCCCTCACAACGGTCGGCGTTGCGCTCTCCGGCGGGCAACAGCTCAATCGCGTCGAGTGGTTCCTGGCGACCGGCCTGACGATCCTCGTGCTGGCCCGCCAGTTGCTGGTCCTGGCACAGCTCCGGGCCCGCCTCCCGATCCGGCACCCGGCGGCAGCGGACCCCGCGCCGGCCAGGCAGCACGCATCCGCGGGCATGACGGCCGACACCCGCCACGAGATGCAGGCACTGACGCTTCAGATGGTGGCGGCAGCCCGTCCTACTCCTCGGGCGCGCGCCCAGCGAGCCACCGGCTCACTCGTCATCGTGCTGACAACGATCGCCGGCCTGCTGGCTGTGTGGGACCTCGCCCTGCTCATCCGCAGCGCGGGAGCCGGAGCCGCCTGAGCCGCTGGCCGCCACCCGCCGGCTCCCCTCAGCCGAGGCGGTCGTCGACGTAGCACCAGCGCCAGGCCTCACCCTGCTCGAAGCTGCGGATCACCGGGTGCGCCGTCCCCTCGAAGTGACGCGTGGCGTGCCGCTGGGGTGAGGAGTCGCAGCACCCCACGTGGCCGCAGCCCAGGCAGAGCCGCAGGTGCACCCACTCGGTCCCGTCCCGCAGGCACTCCTCGCAGCCTTCGGGACTCGTCGGCCGGACGCCGCTCGAAGCCTCCCTGAGGTGCTCGCAGGCCTCGACCCGGTCGTTGCGCGACACGAGCTCACGCTCGACCTCGTCGCCCTTGTTCGCAAGCCGGTCCAGCAGGGACTCCTCGGAGTCGAGGAGGGTCATGACGTCGCGCAGGATCTCGTCGTCCACCTTGCCGCTGGCGCGGGCCTCCAGCACGACGGCCCGCTCGGCGTTGAGCATCTCCTGGCGGAGCCGTCGGTAGGTCTCGCTCGGCGTCTCGGCGTCGCTGGCGGCACCGAGCCGCTCCCAGGCCGCGTCGGCGCGGGACCGGGTCCGCCCCTCCAACCGGTCGATGACGCTCTGGTCGTCGGTCTCGCTGCGCAGCTCCTCGAGCCGGGCGAGCCCGGCCCGGGTGGCGCGGGACAGCAGCGCCGCCTCTTCCAGGGCGTCCTCGGCGGGATCCGGGCCGGGCATCCCCAGGCGACGTACCAGCCAAGGAAGCGTCGTGCCGTGCACCAGGAGGGTGCCGCCGACGACGGCGAACGCGGCGAGGACCAGGACGTCGCGGTGCGGCGTCTCCTCCGGCAGCACCAGCGCCGCCGCGAGGGTGACGACGCCGCGCATGCCTGCCCACGACACGAGGGCGGCGTGGCCCCAGTCCCATGCCTTCTCGCGCATGCGCACGCGTCCCGAACTTGTAGATGGCCGTGGCTCCGAACACCCAGACGATGCGCACGGTGATCGTCGCGACGAGAACGGCCAGGCAGATGACCGTGAGCTCGGTGGTCGAGAACTCGTCGTCCTGCGCGGCGCGCACCACCTGTGCCACCTGCAGCCCGATCAGCAGGAAGACCGCGTTCTCGAGAACGAACTGCACGGTGGCCCAGTTGGTCTGCTCGGACAGCCGCGACGCCGCCGACTGCAGCACGGGCGACTTGTGGCCGAGCAGCAACCCGGTCACCACGACGGCGAGCACCCCACTGGCGTGGATGGCCTCGGCCGGGAGGTACGCGAGGAAGGGCGCCACCAGGGACAGCGTCGTGTCCAGGACCGGGTCCTGCACGCGCTTCCTCGCCGCGCCGAGGATCACCGCAACCCCGACGCCGACGAGCACGCCGCCTCCGGCCGCGAGGGCGAAGTCCCCCAGGACGGTCCAGACGGTGACGGTGGCGGTCGTGGCGATCGCGGCCGCGGCGGTGCGCAGCGCCACCAGGGCGGTGGCGTCGTTGAGCAGGCTCTCGCCCTCGAGGATCGACACGATCCGTCGGGGCATGCCGACACGGCGCGCGATCGTCGTCGCGGCGACCGCGTCGGGCGGCGCCACCACGGCGCCGAGAGCGAAGCCGGCGATCAGCGGCACGCCGGGCACGATCGCCGTGACGACCAGACCGACGAGCACCGCGGTGAAGATGACCGCACCCACGGCGAGGATTCCCATCGCCTGACGGTTGGCCTTGATGTCGACGAGCGAGGTCCGCAGTGCGGCTGCGTAGAGCAGTGGCGGCAGGAACCCGATCAGCACGACCTCCGGCTCGAGCCGGTACTCGGGGACGCCCGGCACGAAGGACGCGAGCACCCCGGTGATGACCAGCACGAGGGGTGCGGACAGCCCCAGACGCCTCGCCGCCGCTGCGACGACGGCGACGGCGACGATCAGGGCAAGGAGCTCCGCTGCCTCACTCATCGGCGATCACAGCAAGCGGGGGAGCCGAGGCATTCCAGACCGCGCTCAGCGGTACTCCGGGTTCGGGTGGTCGAACCGCGCGCCCGCGTCCCACGCGGTGCGCTGGTTGCCGTGCGCCGGGACACCGCCCGCGCGCTTGAGCATCCGCGCCAGGTGCATCAGGTTCCACGTCATGAAGGTGGTGTTGCGCCGGGTGAACTCGTTCTGCGGACCGCCTGAGCCTTCGTCCAGATAGCTCGGCCCCGGGCCGGCCTCACCGATCCAGCCGGCGTCGGCCTGCGGTGGGATGGTGCAGCCGAGGTGCTGCAGCGAATAGAGGACGTTCATCGCGACGTGCTTGATGCCGTCCTCGTTGCCGGTGACGATCACGCCTCCGACCTTGCCGTAGTAGGCGTACTGCCCGTGATCGTTGAGCTCGCCGGAGTTGGCGTAGAGGCGCTCGATGACGCGCGTGCACACGCTGCTCTTGTCGCCGAGCCAGATCGGCGTCGCGATCACCAGGATGTCGGCCGCCTTGACCGTCTCGTAGATCGCGGGCCAGTCGTCGGTGTCGAATCCGTGACCGCGCATGTCGGGCTGCACCCCTGGTGCGAGATCGTGGTCGACGGCCCGGACGTCATCGACGTGCACGCCGTGGGCTCGCATGATCTGGATGCTGTTGGCTGCGAGGCCCGCGGTGTTCGACGTCTCGGGCGACCGCTTGAGGGTGCAGTTGACGAAGAGGGCTCGCAGATCGCTGAAGTCGAGCTCGTCGGTCATCGCCTGGATCCGCTAGGCCGTACGCCGGGAGGCGCTCTTCTTGGCCGCCGCCTTCTTAGCCGCCTTCTTGGTCGTCGCCGCCTTCTTGGCCGCAGGCTTCGACGTCTTGGCAGCCTTCTTGGCCGCAGCCTTCTTGGTCGACGCCTTGGCCGGCGCAGGGGTGCAGCCGAGTCGGCCGGTCGAGTCGCCGGTGCCCTCCCCGCGGCGGGACTTGGCCTCGGCCACGCTGCGCCGGAGCGCATCCATCAGGTCGACGACCTGCCCGCTGGACCGTGGCTGCTCGTCGGGAGCCTTCACCTCGTGGCCGGCGACCTTGGCCTCGATGACCTGCTCGAGGGCCTGTCGGTAGTTGTCGGAGAACTCGCCGGGCTCGAAGTCGCCGGACAGCGCCGAGATGTAGGACTCCGCCATGGCGAGCTCCTGCGGGCGTACCGTCACGTCGTCGTCGAGGAAGTCGAGCTTCGGCTCGCGCACCTCGTCGGGCCACAGCAGGGTCTGCAGGACCAGCGCGCCCTCACGGGGCCGCAGCATCGCGAGCCGCTCGCGCTGGCGGAGCGCCACCTTGACGACGGCCACCCGCTCGGCGTTCTCCAGCGCGTCGCGCAGCAGGACGTACGGCTTGGCGTCGCCGGTGGGGTCGCAGTAGTAGGGCTTGCCCAGCTGCACCGCGTCGATCTGCTCGGCGGGGACGAAGCTGAGGACCTCGACGGCGCGCGAGCTGGAGATCGGAAGGTTGGCGAAGTCGTCGTCGTCGAGCACGACCATCTCGCCGTCGGGCAGCTCGTAGCCCTTGGCGATGTCGCTGTAAGGGACCTCTTCGCCGTCGACCGAGCAGACCCGCTTGTAGCGGATCCGGCCGCCGTCCTCCCGGTGGACCTGGCGGAAGGAGATGTCCTTCTCCTCGGTCGCGGAGAACAGCCGGACCGGGATCGAGACCAGGCCGAAGGAGATGGCTCCCTTCCAGACGCTCTGTGGCATGGGCCAATGATCGCTGTGCGGGGCCGGTACCGCCAGGGGAGGGTCGGATTGTCGACATTGCGCCCGACACGCCGCCGCCGCCTCCCGGGTTGTGTCCAGCCCCCGTGGCACCGTCGGAGCATGACCACATTCGCTGTCGTGCGGTGGTGCTCCACCTGCCGGGACGACGTCGCGTTCGAGCAGCCGTCCTGCGTCGACGGTCACGGGCTCGACTGCCCCGACTGGGCGTGCGTGCAGTGCGGGGAGGCGGTGATCGTCGGCTTCGCGGACGCCCACGCCGGTGATCGCCTTCCACCCGACGAGCCACGTCGCCTGACGGTCCGAGGGTGAGCGACGGGTCCGCACCGGAGCACGACGAGAGGAACGAGCCGCCCCGCTACGTCCGCATCGGGAACGCGCTGCTCGCGATCACCGAGGACGTCATCTACGTCGGGCATCGCCGCGGTCCTGGCCATCGCCGCCTTCGCCCTGTTGGCCTCCGCGCTCCGCGGCCTGACCGAGCTCGGCGACACCGGCGCCGAGTGACGTCGTGATCGAGGTTCTCGACCGGCTGCTCCTGGTGTTCATCGTCGTCGAGCTGCTCTTCGCGGTCAGGGTGATCCTCGGCAAGCGCGAGGTGGTGGCCGAGCCGTTCCTGATCGTCGGGATCATCGCCTCGATCAAGGAGATCATCGTGCTGTCGGTCAAGGCAGCCGGACTACGTGGGCAAGGACGACAAGTTCATGCACTCGATCATCGAGGTGGGCGTGCTCGGCGTTCTCGTCCTGGTGCTCGCCGCCGCGGCGATCATCCTGCGCGCCAAGGAGCGGGAGCCCCAAGAGGGCAAGGACGACGCCGGGCGCGAGTCCCGCAAGGACGGCGAGGCGCTCAAGGTCGGGCAGGGCGATCCCGAGGGTGCCGCTGGCGGGTGATGCTGCGGCTGCTCGCCCGCGGTCAGCCGACCAGCTCGTCGTCCGCCGCCCGCTCGCGCGCCCAGCAGCGCACGATGTCGCGGACGGACAGGATGCCGGCGACCTCGCCCTGGTCGAGGACGACGAGGTGCCGGAAGCCACCGCGCATCATCGCGTCGGCGGCCTGCTCGAGCGTCCAGGACGGCGCCGCGTAGACCAGGTCGTCGGTCAGGTGGTCGCGGACCCGCTCGGTGTCCGGGTCCTGGCCCATCCCCACCGAGGCCAGCACGTCGCGCTCGGTGAGGATGCCGGCGCCCTCACCGTCCGGGTCGTGCACCACGGCCGCTCCGACCCGCCGGGTGGCCATCGCCCGGCAGGCGGCGCGCAGGGTGTGGTCCGGTCCGACCGTCAGGACCTCGGTGCTCATGCCGTCGCGGACCTGCATGGGTGAGCGCCTCCTGATACCGGGACCGATGTGCCCATCCTGCTCGCGGTGAGCGTGTACCCACAAGCACCCGCGCCAACGTGCCGTCGCATCCGAGCGCCACCGGCGGGGCCGCGTCGGCTGACATACTCGCTGCGGTGAGCGCGGAGGTGGTGAGCCGAGCCGTCGTTCCCGCCGCTCCGGCACGGGCGGTCGGCCGGCTGGGCCGCCTCGACCCACCCGTGGTCGTGACGATGACCTGGGTGCCCCTCGTGCTGCTGCTCGACCGGGGAGCAGGCATCTGGTGGCAACGGCTGCTGGGCCTGGGGACCTGGTTGCTCCTGCTCGCCCTGCTGCGGCGCGAGACGGCGTTGGTCCGGGCGCAGGTCGCCGTGGTCGTCGTCTTCGCGACGGCCGTGGAGTACACGTTCTCGCCGCTGCTCGAGGTCTACGTCTACCGGCTCGACAACGTCCCGTCCTTCGTCCCGCCTGGCCACGGTCTGGTCTACCTGTGCGCCCTGGCGATGGGCCGCAGCGCCTGGGTGCGCAGTCGGCTCCCCGGTCTGGTGACCTGGACGGTCGTCATCGGCGGGATCTACGCGGCCTGGGGACTGTTCCTCATCGGACCGGCCCGACGCGCTGGGTGCGTTCTGGTATCTCTGCCTGGTCGGCTTCCTGGCCTGGGGCCGGTCCCGTCCGCTCTATGTCGGTGCCTTCCTGGTGGTGACCTACCTCGAGCTGCTGGGGACCTGGCTGGGCACCTGGGAGTGGCAGACCCATGACCCGACCGGCCTGGTGACGATCGGCAACCCGCCCTCCGGGGCCGCCGGCGGCTACGGCTGGTTCGACCTCGCCGCGGTCCTGCTCGGCCCCGCCGTGCTGGCCGTCGCCCAGCGTCAGCTCCGCCGGCCCTGAGGTCGCCGGACGGTGACTGCCCAAGGAGTGTTTGACAGTCGGGAGTACGTCGGACAGACTCCCCAACATGTCTTCGGGAGTTACTGACCCCGCGCCAGGTCGCCGAGCTGCGCGCCATGGCTCACCCCGTCCGGCTGCGGATCCTGTCCCTGCTGACCGGCGCCGCGATGTCGGCCGCCGAGGTGGCCCGCGAGCTGGACCTCACCCACGCGAACGCGAGCTATCACTTGCGGCTGCTGAAGCGCGCCCGGCTGATCGTCGACGCAGGCGAGGAGTCGATCCGGGGCGGCCGGGCCAAGCGCTACCGCTACGACGTCGACGCCACTGGCGAGACCGCATCGGACGCCGGGGAGGCCGCCCTGTACTACCAGGCCATCGCGGACGAGCTGGTGCGCCGGGCGGCGACCCGTCGGTCGCTGGGCACGAAGGGTGCCAGCAGCGACGCGGAGCTATGGGTCCGACCCGAGGACTGGGAGGCCGCGGTCAGCCAGGTCGTGCAGGCCGTCGTGGCCCTGCACCGTGGCGCCCGACCGCCCCGGGAGGACGGCGCGCTGCACGTCAGCATCACCACGGCACTGTTCGAGATGGGTGACGACTCATGACCTGGCGCGCCGCGATGCGCCCGTTGTCCATCCCGGCGTTCCGGCTGCTGCTCGGCGGCCGGCTGGCGGACAACCTCGCCCACGCCGATCGCGCCGATCGCGCTGGCCTTCGCCGTCCTCGACCTCGGCGGGACGCCGTCGCAGCTGGGCATCGTGCTGGCCTGCCGCGCCGTGCCGACGGTGCTGCTCGTCCTCTTCGGCGGGGTCATCGCCGACCGGCTGCCCCGGCACTTCGTGCTCGTCGCGGCGAACATCGTCGGGGCGGCCACCCAGGCCCTGGTCGCCGTGCTGATCCTGACCGGCTCGGCGGAGATCTGGACGCTCGCCGCGATCGAGGTGGTGAACGGCTCGGCAAGCGCCTTCCTCTTCCCGGCCGCGTCCGGCCTGACCCCGCAGACGGTCCCGGCGACACTGCTTCAGCCGGCCAACGCACTCGTGCGCCTGGCGCACAACATGGCCTTCATCACCGGGGCCGCCGGCGGCGGGCTGCTCGTGGCGACCGCCGGCCCGGGCACCGCGTTCGCCGTCGACTCGGTGCTGTACCTCGTCGGCGCCGTGATGCTCGCCCGGCTGCGCCTGCCGCGGGCCGACCGCGTGGAGACCGGCAGCGTGCTCGCGGACCTGCGCACCGGCTGGACCGAGTTCAGCACCCGCACCTGGCTGTGGGTCATCGTCGTCGTGTTCGCCTTCGTCAACGCCGCGATCGCTGCCGGGCTTCAGACGCTCGGTCCGGTCGTGGCCGACGAGACCATCGGCCGGGCCGCCTGGGGCATCGTGCTCGCGGCCCAGGCGGTGGGCATGGTGGCCGGCGGCGTGATCGCCCTGCGCAGCCAGTGGTCGCGCCCGCTCTACGTGGGGACGGCAACGGTGCTGCTCGAGGTCCCGCTGTTGGTCGTGCTCGGCGTCAGCCCGCACGTGCTCGCGCTCGTCCTCGCCGCGTTCGTGGCCGGGCTCGGCCTGGAGACCTTCGCCGTGGCGTGGGACGTGTCCATGCAGTCGAACATCCCGGAGGACCGGCTCAGCCGCGTCTACGCGTACGACTGGTTCGGCTCGCTGGTCTTCATCCCGCTCGGCCAGATCCTGGCCGGCCCGGTATCGGCCGGCGTCGGGGTCCGTCCCGACGATCGTCGGTGCCGGCCTCGTCGTGCTGGTCGCGACGCTGGCCGCGCTGTGCGTCCCGAGCGTGCGCAACCTGCGCCGCCTGGATGTCGAGGACGAGATGGTCGCGCCGGTCTGACCGTCAGGGTGCGAGCCGGCTCACGACCTCGTCGTGCAGCAGCCCGTTGGTCGCGACCGCGCTCCCGCCATCCGGGCCGTCGCTGCCGTCGAGGTCGGTGAACCGCCCACCGGCCTCGGTCACCACGATCGATGGGGCCGCCAGGTCGTGCAGCGCGACCTCGGGCTCGGCAGCGACGTCGACGGCGCCCTCGGCGACCAGCATGTAGGACCAGAAGTCGCCGTAGGCCCGGTTCCGCCACACGTCGCGGGCCAGTCCCAGGAACGCCTTCTCCCGCCCGTGGTCGCGCCAGCCGGAGAGGCTCGAGTACGAGAGGGAGGCGTCCGTGACGCGGTCCACCTTGGAGACCTGCATCCGGGACGCCGACGACAGGCTCTTGCCGGTGTAGGCGCCCGAGCCGGCGCCGGCCCACCAGCGGCGGTTCAGGGCCGGTGCGGACACCAGGCCGGCGACGACCGCATCGCCGTCCATCAGCGCGATGAGGGTCGCCCAGACCGGGACGCCGCGCACGAAGTTCTTGGTGCCGTCGATCGGGTCGAGGATCCAGCGACGCGGACCGTGCCCCGTGTCGGGCATCTCCTCGCCGTGCACAGCGTCGCGCGACCGGGCCCTGCCCAGCGTCGACCGGATGGCCTCCTCGACCCGCTTGTCGGCGTCCGAGACCGGCGTCAGGTCCGGCTTCGTCTCGACGACCAGGTCCAGGGCACGGAAGCGCGACATGGTGATCGAGTCCGCGGTGTCGGCGAGGACGTGCGCCAGCCGGAGGTCGTCGTCGTACGCCGTCATGTAACGAACCGTACAAGTCGCTGGTCTGGGCACCGTCAGCGCCGCATACTTCGCTCGCGGGCCCAAGCGCCCAGGTAGGGGGACGTCATGCCACTGTTCCGGCGTCGGCTGCCGCTCGCCGAGGTGGCGCCGTTCCCGATCCCGGTGCCCCGGTTCAGCATCGACGGCTGGACGCTGACCGGCACCCCCCTCGCGGACAACCTGTGCTCCCGGCTCCCACGCAGCGACCTCCGGGAGCTCGAGACCTTGCTGCACGGCATCGCCGTCGAGGTCGACACGCCGTACACGTACGAGCGCGCCGCCGTCCTGCTGGAGCGGGCCGGGGAGCCGGGTCCGGCGATGTCGGTCTGCGACGCCTGGCTCGCCCACCCGGCCTCGAAGTGGCCGGAGTACGCCCAGCACTCGCGGGGGATCGACAAGCACCGCAACCGGCTGCGCGCCCGGCTGGCCGGCCGTCCGGTCGCGGCCTCCGGCTGACCCGTCGCGGTGGGCCTGCGACGCGTCGTCGTCGTAGGTTGGGTCGGTGACCGTGGGTAGCGACCTCCTGGGTGCCCTCGCCGACGAGAGCCGCGCTCCGCGTCTTCGCCGCGGTGCTGCTCGGCGCGTCGCCCACGGGCGACGTCGCGGCGCGGACGGGGCTGCGCGACAAGGACGTCCTCCGGGCCCTCTCGACCCTGGAGTCGGTGGGCCTGGTCTCGCGCAGCGGTGGCGGCTGGGTGCCGCATCCCGAGGCCCTGCGAGCCGCGGCGGCCTCAGCGGCGCCGCCCCGGACCTACGTCGACCACGGAACGTCGGACGCGGTTGCTGCGTCGGTGCTGCGAACCTTCATGCCCGACGGGCGGCTCGAGCGGATCCCCTCGATGCGGTCCAAGCGTCTCGTCGTCCTCGACCAGTCGCCCGCGTCTTCGAACCCGGTGCGCGCTACCCGGAGCCTGACGTGAACGCGATGCTGTCCGCTTTCCACCCCGACTACGCGGCGCTGCGGCGCGGCCTGGTCGACGAGGGCTTCCTGGCCCGTGACGGCGGCACCTACTGGCGGATCGGCGGCACGGTGGAGGTGTGATCAAGTCGTTGCACCGGTCGCGGCGTCCGCGATGGCACTGTGGAGGCAGCACGCTCCGCCCACCCGCGAGGAAGGGGACTCCGGCGCCGGGCACCGCCGGGAACCGCCATGTTCGACACCGTTCTGGGACTGCCCGTCCATGCGCTGGTCGTGCACGCGGTCGTCGTCCTGGTGCCGCTGTCCGCGCTAGGGGTCGCGGCGATCGCCGTGGTCCCCCGGTGGCGGGAGCGATTCGGGACGCTGGTTCTCCTCGGTATCGACGGCGGCCCTGGCGATGGTGCCGGTGGCCACCCGGCAGCGGCGACCGCCTCGAGGAGCGGCTCGGTGCGACTGGCGTCGTGGCGCGCCAGATCGACGATCACACCGAAGTCGGCAGGCTCGTTCTCTGGCCGACCCTCGCCATGTGGGTGCTCGCCGTCGCCCTGGTCCTGATGAGCCGACGCGACAGGAAGGGCGGCGTGGTCACGGTGGTCGCCGTTCTCGCCCTGCTGGCCGCCGGGACCGCGGCCGGTTTCGTCATCCGCGCCGGCCACCTGGGCACCGAGGCCGTGTGGAGCTGCACGATCGGCTCCGATGCCTGCGGTTAGCTAACCGCGAGCCGGCTCGTCGTCCTCCTCGTCCCGGCTGCGCAGCAGCCGGCGCAGCGAGGCCAGCCGCGCCGGGTCGGCATGGCCGGCAGCTACCCAGTCGTCGAGTGCGCACTCCGGCTCGTCGTGCGTGCAGCCGCGTGGACACTTCTCGGTCCCCGGCTCGAGGTCCGGGAACGCCCGGATGACGCGCGACAGGTCGATGTGGGCGAGCCCGAAGCTGCGGACGCCGGGGGTGTCGATGACCCACCCGCCGCCCGGTAGCTCGAGCGCGATCGCCGACGACGAGGTGTGCCGCCCACGACCCGTGACGATGTTGACCCCTCCGGTCGCCCGGCCGGCGCCGGGGACCAGCGCGTTCACGATCGTGGACTTCCCGACTCCGGAGTGGCCGACGAGCACGCTGGTCCGGTCCCGCAGCTGGTCGAGGAGCTGGTCGAGCGGCTCGTCGCGACGCACGACGACATGCCGGACGTCGAGGGCCCGGTAGGCGTCGACCAGCTCGTCCGGCGACGCGAGGTCGGACTTGGTGAGGCAGAGCACCGGCGTCAGGCCGGCGTCGTACGCGGCGACCAGGCACCGGTCGATGAGCCGGGTGCGCGGTGGCGGGTCGGCCAGCGCCGTGACGATCACGAGCTGGTCCGCGTTCGCGACGATGACCCGCTCGAAGGGATCGGTGTCGTCCGCCGTCCGGCGCAGGGTCGACCGCCTCGGCTCCACGCGGACCACCCGCGCCAGGGAGTCGGGACCGCCGCTGACGTCGCCGACGAGGGCGACCCGGTCGCCGACCACGACGCTGCGCTTGCCGAGCTCCCGAGCCTTCATGGCCGTCACCTCGTGCCCGTCCACCCGGCAGGTGCAGCGACCGCGGTCGACGGTCACCACGATCCCGGTCACCGCCTCGTCGTGGGTCGGTCGGTCCTTCGTCCGGGGCCTGGACCGGCGCGACGGGCGGACTCGGACGTCGTCCTCGTCGAGGTCTCGCCGACGGCGGGTTGTCACCCTGCGCCCTCGAGCATCCGGGTCCACAGGTCGACGAAGGCGGGCAGCGTCTTGGCTGTCGTCGCGACGTTCTCGACCTCGATGCCGTTGACGCACAGGCCGAGGACGGCGGCGGCCTGTGCCAGCCGGTGGTCCTCGTAGGTGTGGAACACGCCGCCCGTGCAGCGGGCGCGGCCGGACCTCGAGCCCGTCCGGCGTCTCGCGGACGTCGCCGCCGAGCGCGCAGATCTCGCGGCTCAGTGCGGCCAGCCGGTCGGTCTCGTGGTGGCGCAGGTGGGCGATCCCGCGCAGCCGGGACGGTCCCGACGCCAGTGCTGCCACGGCGGTGAGCACCGGCGCGAGCTCGCCGACATCGGCGAGGTCCAGGTCGGCACCGGACAGCTGGTCGGGTCCGGAGACGGTGAGCCCCTCGTCGTGCAGCTCGGCCCGGGCGCCGAAGCGAGGCAGGATGCCCCGCAGCGCGTCGCCTGCCTGGGTGGTCCGCAACGGCCAGCCGGGCACCGTCACCTCGCCGCCGGTGACCGCGGCGGCCGCCAGGAACGCCGCGGCGTTGGACAGGTCCGGCTCGACAACGTGCCGACCGACGTGCAGCGGGCCCGGCTCGACCCGCCAGGTGTAGTCGTCGATGTTCTCGACGATGGCGCCGGCACCGCGCAGCATCGCGACCGTCATGTCGATGTGGGCGCCGGACGGCAACCGGCCTCCCTGCGTGGCGAACCTCGACGGCGTCGGCGAACCGTGGCGCAGCCAGCAGGAGGGCCGAGACGAACTGGGACGAGAGGGAGGCGTCGATGACGACGCTGCCGCCGAGCACCCAGCCGTGGCCGTGCACCGTCAACGGCAGCCGGTCGTCGGTCAGAGGACACCCGCACCCCGAGTGCGCGCAGCGCGGCCACGACGGGTCCGAGCGGTCGGTCCCGGGCCCGAGGGTCGCCGTCGAAATGGACGTCGCCGTCGGCCAGCGCCGCCACCGGCGGAAGGAAACGCATGACCGTCCCGGCGTTCCCGACGTCGACCGACGCCGGGCCGCGCAGCGTCGCCGGCGTCACGGCCACGTCCTGGCCCACGTCCTCGACGGTCGTTCCGAGCGCGCGCAGGCCGGCCGTCATCAGGGCCGTGTCCCGGCTGCGCAGCGGGGCGACCAGCCGGGCGGGCTCCCGGCCGAGCGCGGCGAGCACGAGCGCGCGGTTGGTCTGCGACTTGGACCCGGGCACCGCCACGGTCGCCCGCACCGGGGCGCGGGCGACGGGAGCCGCCCAGTTCGCAGTCATGGCGCGATCATGGCGCGGAGCGTAGTGGCGGGCCAGCCGTCGCGGCCGTCCCAGACCGTCAGACGGGCAGTGCCCGGCGTGCTTCGCGGCGCGGCCCGCGTCGTTTCCCGGCGGGCCGCCCGGCCGGTGCGCCGGGTGCCGGCGGCCGCATGCTGGCTGGCGTGGCGGGCCCGCCAGGCGAGGCCTGGTCGGCCCTCGGTGTCCACCGCAGCGAGCATCAGCCCGCCGAGCATGCTCAGGTTCTTGAAGAAGTGGATACGTTGCTGGGCCCGTCGCGTGGCGTCCTCCTCCTCCCAGAACCGGTGACCGGCCAGGGTCGTCGGGACGAGGCTGCCGGCGAGCAGCGCCGCGGAGAGCCGCGGGAACCGGCCGAGTGCGAACATCAGCCCTGCGCCGACCTGGACCGCTCCGTTGATCTTGACCAGCGTCTCCGGGTCCTCCGGGAGGTAGGGCACCCGGCGGGCGATCGGGGGAGCCACCGGCTCGGCGACCGGCGCCATCTGGGGGGCGTGTCGCAGCGCGTCGATCCCGCCGGAGATGAACATGGCGGACAGCAGGGGGCGCGCGATACGACGTACGACGGTCATGCCGCGCCCATGCCCGACCGCCCCGCGGAGTAACCCTCTGGCAGGCTGGTCGACGTGTGTGGACGCTACGCCGCGAGCCGGAACCCGGACGACCTCGTGGAGGAGTTCGAGACCGTGGAGGCGCCCGAGCAGGCACTCCCGCCGAGCTACAACGTGGCGCCGACCCAGGACGTGTACGCCGTCGTGGAGAGGCCGCCGCGCGGCGAGCCCGAGGCCGCCGCCGTGCGGGCGCTCCGGGTCGTGCGCTGGGGGCTGGTGCCCTCCTGGGCGAAGGACCCCTCGATCGGCAACCGCATGATCAATGCCCGGATGGAGACGGTGGCCGACAAGCCCGCCTTCCGCCGGGCGTTCGCCAAGCGGCGGTGTCTCCTGCCGGCCGACGGCTACTTCGAGTGGTACGGCCAGACGAAGGGCAAGAAGCAGCCGTTCTTCATCCGGCCGCAGGACGGCGGATGCTCGCCATGGCAGGGCTCTACGAGCTGTGGAAGGACCCCTCCGCCGGGGAGGACGACGACGACCCGTGGCTGTGGACGCTGCACGGTGCTGACCACGTCGGCGCCGGACGACCTCGGCCGCATCCACGACCGGATGCCGCTGCTGGTCGAGCGGGACCGCTACGGGCAGTGGCTGGACCCGACCCGCGACGACCCCGAGGAGCTGACGTCGCTGCTGGTCCCCGCCGCGCCCGGCCGGCTCGCCGCCTACCCGGTGTCCACCGACGTCAACAACGTACGAAACAACGGGGCACACCTGGTCGAGCCGATCCCGGCCGAGGGGTCCCCGGAGAAGACCGAGGACGGGCAGGAACAGCTGTTCTGACAGGTAGCCTCCTGGTGCTGTGACGACGATCGCGACCCCGGTCGGCGACGCGCGGGTCGACGTCCGCAAGCCGGCAGGTGACGCCGGCGTCACGCTCGTGCTCGGGCACGGCGCCGGGGGCGGCATCGAGGCGCCCGACCTGGCGGTGCTCGCGAAGCTGCTGCCGGCTCGGGGCATCACGGTCGTTCGGGTCGAGCAGCCGTGGCGGGTCGCGGGACGCAAGGTCGCCACCGCCCGCACCGACGCTCGACCGGGCCTGGCGTGGCCGTGGTGGCCGCCTGGACGTGTCGAGGGTCCGCTCGTCGTGGGCGGCCGGTCGGCCGGGCGCCCGGGTGGCCTGCCGGACCGCGCGTGCAGTCGGGGCATCGGCCTGTCTGGCGCTGGCCTTCCCGCTGCACCCTCCGGGTCGCCCCGAGCGGTCGCGCCTGTCCGAGCTCGAGGCGGGCGGTGTTCCCGCCCTGGTCGTCCAGGGTGAGCGCGACCCGTTCGGGGCGCGAGGCGTTCCCGCGGAAACGCCGCTCGCCGTACGTCGTGCACGCGGTGCCAGGGGCCGACCACTCGTTCCGGGTGGCCAAGGGTCACGACCGTGCAGGCACCCTCGCAGGGCTCGCCGGCACTGTTCGGTGACTGGCTTCTCAGCCTTTCCGGCTCGACCGTCACGACGGTCGCTGCGCCTCCCATGAGCCGGGGAGCTCGGCAAGGCTGGCGCGGTAGAGATCGAGGTCGAAGGGCTGCTGACCCGCCAGGCTGCTATGAAGCGGCTCGACGAACGCGCTCGCCAGCATGTGGTGGATCTCGTGCTGGTCGTAGTCGCCGAGCTGGAGACGCAGAGCCGTCTGCCACACCTCGGGTGGGTCGTCGTGCCAGAGCTGGCTCGTGACCACGTCGTGCAGGGCGAGGTGCGCTCCTTGGCTGACCTCGCCGTCCTCGGGATCGGCGCCGAGCTCGCCTGCGGCCAGGACCGCGTCGTACTCCGGATGTGCCAGCACGGCCAGCTCGTGCAGGTCGTCTTCCAGCGAGCCGGAGTCCATGCCGAACACGCCCGTCGGCTCCACAAGCAGGGCGAAGTCGAGGCGGTCGGCGTTGTCCAAGCGTTCCCAGATGTCCCGGCCATCGGCCTCCTCGCGCAGGTATTCCGGAACGGTGTCCTTGGTCGCAGCGGTTGCGAACTCGGCCTCCATCTGGTCGATGGCGGCGAGCGTCTCAGCCAGCAGGGGGTCAGGCTGTCCCGAGCGCGATGCCGCGTACCGGGACCACAGGCGCAGCACCTCGGGCATTACGGCGACCTGGGATGCCGTCAGGCCGGCCCAGACCGGGAGGTACTCGAGCAGCATTGCTCCCGCCTTGACTGGGCTGACCCGCAACAGCCGCTCCTCGTCGTACGCCTCGGCGTAGCCGACGATCACATCGACGCAGCCGGCGACGATGACTGCGCGGTCGAGAGCCTCGACTTCCGGCGTTGCCAGGAAACGTCGAGCCTCCTCGTCGGCTCCGTCACCGTGGAAGCGCCTGTCCTCGGGGCAGGGGTCGGCCTGTGGGTCCCCCGTCGGGAGGCTGCGCATCCGCGCCAGGACGAGGGCGCGAAACGAGCCGATCTCGTCGCTCACGGGCGGCTCGTGGCGCAGCGCCCGGTCGGTCACCGCGAACGCTGCCTCGACGAGCGCCCGCGCGGCGGCCGGGTCGACCTCCTCGACGGTCATCTCGTTGTCGGCGGCTGCCTCCTGCTGGTAGCGGTCGACCACCTCCTGTCCGGCGTGAGTCGTCCACCCGTCCTTCGCGAGGCCGCCGAGGTTCCGGTCGATCAGGACCGACACGGCATGCGGGTCGTCGCCCTCGTGCGTGAACAGCCCGATCACGCTGATCACGTCTCCCGACGGGTCCCAGCTGCGGTAGAACGCCACCGGCTCGACCCGGCCAACCTTGGACAGCCACGTCGGTCCGGTGACCCCGGCACCTTCCAGCCCTGCGGCAGCGGTGGAAGCCTCGACCGCGAGCCGACCGTGTGCGACCGAAGCCACGGCGGTGAGCAGGGTCAGGCTCTCGGCGGTGCGGCGGCGGGCGGCTTCCGCGACCATTGCACCGCCCAGAACCTCCTCGACGTCGGCGTCGATGAGGCCGCTTCCCCACCAGACACCGAGCAGCGCGCTCGCGATTTCCTCGGCCTCGAGCGGTCCTTCACCACGGACCATGTCCTTGCCGGCGGCCAGCATCATCGAGAGGAGCTCGGGCGGGACGGTGTCGCGGGCTGCCTGGACACGGGCTCGCTGCTGCTGGTGCGGGCGGTGCTTGGGGCGTCGCTGCTTGCGCCCGCGGCTCTTCGGGCTCACGGTTGCAGGAACGTCTGGGCCTCGGCCCGCTCGGTCCCCTCGTAGGACTGCCAGCGGGTGACCAGCCCGCGCAGGGCAGCCTGGATCTCCTCCCCGCTGCGCATCCGGCTAGATCAGCCGCTGCTGGTCGCCGCTGAAGTAGCCCTCCTGGAAGAGCGTCCGATGCACCGCCTGGAGCTGCTCCGCGGCGATCTTGAGGGCAAGCTCGGCGTTGCGGTCCCGGCCCAGGACGGCGACCGCCTTGCGCCCGCGCTCGGCCCGCCGGATGGCCTGCTCGATGTTGGCCAGGGTCTCGGCGATCTCGGTCATGGCCGCCTCGTGGGCGACCTGCTCGGGTGACCGCTCCAGGTCAGCCCGGTCATCGACGACTGGGCGGTACTCCGGGTGGGGCTGGGCCATGACGCTCCTCGGCTGGTCTACCGCCAGCCTAGAGGTTGCCGCGGACAGCTGACGGGCCTGCCGCGCGTGTTGTGGACAGCGGCCCACCTTCGGCGGGAATCCGGGCGGGACAGGGCGGTTGACGCCTGACAGTCCCGCGTCTCCCAGGAGGTCCGCCACCCGATGTCCCCGCTCGCGTCGCCTGCCCGTCGAACCGACGGCGTGTCGTTCTTGTCCCTGCCGAGTGGCCGGGGTCCGGCGGCGGGAGCCCTCGTGGAACCGGGATAGCATCGGCGGCGATGACCCAGTCCGCCACGGAGAGCGACGAGCAGCGCAACGCGCGGTTCGAGCGCGACGCGCTGCAGTACCTCGACCAGCTGTACTCCGCCGCGCTGCGCATGACCCGCAACCCGGCGGACGCCGAGGACCTCGTGCAGGAGACCTACGCGAAGGCGTACGGGTCGTTCCACCAGTTCCAGGAGGGGACGAACCTCAAGGCCTGGCTCTACCGCATCCTCACGAACACGTTCATCAACACCTACCGCAAGGCGCAGCGGCAGCCGAAGCAGGCCGGGACCGAGACGGTCGAGGACTGGCAGCTCGCCCAGGCCGAGTCGCACATGTCGAGCGGCTTGAAGTCCGCGGAGGCCGAGGCGCTCGAGCACCTGCCGGACTCCGACGTCAAGGAAGCCCTCCAGTCGATCCCCGAGGACTTCCGCATCGCGGTCTACCTGGCGGACGTCGAGGGGTTCGCGTACAAGGAGATCGCCGAGATCATGGGCACGCCCATCGGCACGGTGATGTCGCGGCTGCACCGCGGCCGTCGCCAGCTGAGGGACCTGCTCGAGGACTACGCGCGCGGTCGGGGCCTGGTGCCCGCAGGCGCGCCCGGCGGGGACGACGGAGGCGACCGGTCGTGAGCTGTGGCAACCCGCACGCGGTCCCGTGCTCGGAGGTCTTGGACCGCGTCTACGAGTACCTCGACGGCGAGCTCGACAGTGAGCGCAAGCACGTGGTCAAGGAGCACCTCGAGGAGTGCTCGCCGTGCCTGAAGGAGTTCGGCCTCGAGGAGGCGGTGAAGGCCATCGTCAAGCGCAGCTGCTCCGACCCCGCACCTCCGGAGCTGCGGGCAAAGGTCCTGTCGCACATCGCGGCCGCGCGCACCGAGCTGCGCACCGAGCTCTGACGGGCACACGACACGGCCCGGTCCCCGCGAGGGAGGAGCCGGGCCGGATGTCGCGTCCGATCAGCTGTTGGGCCGCTTGCCGTGGTTGGCCTTGCTGTTCTTGCGGGCCTTCTTCTTCCGGGACTTCTTCGCCATGACGCCATCCTCCCACGCCGCCGGGCCACTCCGTCCACACGGCCTCGACCGGCGGCCCGACCTGAGCCACCGTCCTCACCGATCGAGCTAGGAGCCACGAAGTGCGCGCCACCGTCATCCACGGACCCCGAGACATCCGCGTCGAGAACGTTCCCGATCCGCAGATCCGTCGGCCGACCGACGCGCTGGTGCGGGTGGTGGCCTCGTGCGTCTGCGGCTCGGACCTGTGGCCCTACCGGGGGGTGACGAAGACGACGAGCCCCAGCCGGATCGGTCACGAGTTCGTCGGCGTCGTCGAGGAGGTCGGGTCCGAGGTCTCGACGCTCGTCGCAGGTGACTTCGTCATCGCGCCGTTCGCCCTGAGCGACAACACCTGCGTGCACTGCCGCAACGGCGTGCACACCTCGTGCGAGCAGGGCGCCTGGTGGGGCGGGACCGACGAGCACGGCCTGGACATCGACGCCGGGCAGGGGGAGGCGGTCCGGGTCGCCATGGCGGACGGGACGCTGGTCGCGACCCCGGAGATGCCCGACGACTCGATGGTGCCGTCGCTGCTGACGCTCTCGGACGTGATGGGGACCGGTCACCACGCCGCTGTGGCAGCAGGCGTCGGCCCGGGCACCACCGTGGTCGTCGTCGGTGACGGCGCGGTCGGGCTGTGCGCCGTGCTCGCCGCCCGCCGCCTCGGCGCCGACCGGGTCATCGCGATGTCGCGGCACCCCGACCGGCAGGCCGTCGCGCGCGAGTTCGGCGCGACCGACGTCGTCGAGGAGCGGGGCGCGGACGGCGTCGCCCGGATCGAAGACCTGTTGTCGGGAACAGGGGCCGACGCGGTGCTCGAGTGCGTCGGCACGAAGGAGTCGATGCAGCAGGCGATCGGTGCAGCGCGACCGGGTGGCCGCGTCGGGTACGTCGGGGTGCCCAACGGCGGTGCGGAGCTGCCCATCCGGGAGCTCTTCAACCGCAACGTCTCGGTCGGCGGTGGAGTCGCGCCCGTACGGGGCTATCTCGAGGAGCTGCTGGCGGACACGTGGTCGGGGGCGATCACCCCAGGTCGGGTGTTCGACCTCGAGCTTCCGCTGGACCAGGCCGCCGACGCCTACGCAGCGATGGACGAGCGCCGTTCGATCAAGACGATGCTGCGGCCCTGACGCGCGGGGGCGCCGCCCGGGTCGGGGAACCCGAGCGGCGCCGGTGCACGACGGGGGTCGGGGGGTCACCCGCGCCGCGCGGCCGTGAGCGTAGCGCAGAGACAGGGCTTCCTGTCATGACAGGTCTCATGTCTCGTCAGGGAGTCGCGTCGTACGCTGTGCGCCATGTCCGTCGTCGACCAGCCGGTTCGCGCGCTGCCCGTGGGCCCCGTCGCGCTGGCCCGGCTGTTCCGGGTCCTCGGCGACGAGACCCGCGTCCGGATCCTGGAGCGGCTCGCGGACGGTCCGGCCACGGTCGGCGGCCCTGGTCACTGCGCTCGGCATGCCCCCGCGCAGCCGGGTCTCCAACCACCTGGCGTGCCTGGCGCACTGCGGCTTCGTCACCAGGCGCCGCGCCGGCAAGCACGTCGTCTACTCATTGGCCGAGCTCGACGTCACCCGGCTTCTCGCGCTCGCCCGCGGTGTCGCCGAGCCGCACGTCGAGCTCCTCTCGACCTGCAGCAGGATCGGCCCCGACTGGGCCTAGGCCCGCCGCCGGGTGACCGGTCAGCCGGCCAGCTGGCGGTTCAGCGCCGCCAGGACGGATCGCACGACGGCGTCCGCCTCGTCGCCGCGGACCACCGCGGCACCGGTGAGGACCTGCTCGCCGGTCCGCGGCACCATCACGGTCAGGACGGATAGCGCGACCTCGCGCGAGCCGGTCGCGACGATTGCGGCGGACTCGACCTCGCATGGCTGGCCGAGCAGCTCCGACACCGCCTCCAGAGTCGCGAGAGCGACGAGCCGGGGCCGGTGCGACTGGCCGGCAGGACCCTGGCTGTGGCCCTCGAAGGACTGGTCGCCGATGCTCAGGGTCACCGAGGCCTGCGTCTCGCCGCTGCCGCTGCGCACCATCACGGCGGAGACCGACGGCCGGACGACCGGGTCGGCGGCGTCCTCCTCGTCCGTCTCCTCCTCGCCGACGGAGTGGAACGGCGCGGACCTCGTCGTCGCCCATCTGCACGACCGAGACGATGCGGTGGTCGATGTCGATGTCGTAGCGCGCGAGCGCCAGCGACTGCACGTCGCGCACGACCTGCTTGGCCGCCTTTCCCGGCGCGGCCAGCACATGCACCTCGGTGGGCACCGCGTCGGGACCCGTGACGACACTGGCGGCCTTGATGCCGGGCAGGTGTCGCAGCGCGTCCTCGAGCTCGGGCAGGAGGCGCAGGGTGGGCATGTGGTGGGACCCCTCCGGTTCAGTGCTGGATGCGGGCGGTGGACGGGGTGAGGACGAGGTCGGCGACCATCAGACGCGGCGGTGGTGACCCCAGACTGCTCGGTGCACGGGGCGCCGCGCTTGAGGCTGGGTCCGGCGTGTCGCGGATGTCGACGGTCTGTGCCACGGGCTGAGCGGCCGGGCCGATGGTCGTGACCATCTCTTTGGCGTAGGCCCGGACGTCGTCACGTGACGCGGCCAACGCTCCCAGCGCGGCGGGCAGGACGGTCCTGGTGTGGTCCGCGAGCGCGCGGACCGATGCGCGCTGCCAGAAGCGGAGCCGGTGGGCAGCGTCAGCGGTCACGTCGCCGCGGGCGACGGCAGCCGCGATCTCCTCGTCGAACCGGGCTGTCACCGGGTCCTCGCGAGCGTCCACCAGGCCGGCAACGAGGTCGCGGTACACCCGCTCGTGGCCCGCGTCGGTCGACATTCCCGCCCCTTCTCGCCGGCGCGGAGCGGCTGGCGTCTCTGGCCGGAGGGTACGGCAGTGATCTTGTCGTCGTCCGTCGAACAGAGCTGCCACGCCCGTCGCAGGCGGACAGTGACACCGGATCGGCCTAATGGTCCTGACTAGTCCTTTCGGACAAGTCGCATGGGGCATCTAGACCCAAATCGGCGAAACCCTTGACGCGAGGTTTACCCGCGCCCTTCACTTGCAGCGCGAACGAGCCGAGGTTCCTCTCCGGGAGGACTTCGGCTCTCCCGCGCCGGTTCGGGGCCGCCGTCAGCGGGGTGCTTGACAACTGCAGAGAGCGTGATCGGGATCGGCAGCACAAGAAGATGTCTGTGTGCGTCGATCAGCAGCAGCGTTGTTCTTCTCCCGCATTACCGATCGTCCCCAGCGGAGCGGATCCTGCACGGGCTTGATATAGCGGTGCCCGTGACTTGAATCCGAAAGGGATGAGAGTCAATTGAAGAAGATCGTGTCCGCTGTCGAGCAGTTCCTTCACTCCGGTGCCCACTGGAGTTGGTGAAGGCAAGTCAGAAACCCCTGCGCTGCCGATCCCCGTCACTCTCTCTGCAGCTTCGGACCCGATCGGACGGAGTGGCATGCAACCGCTGCCGCGTGGCGCGCGGCTCTTCGTCGCGTTCGTCGTCATCGGCCGCGGCGCCTCTGCCTGTCGCTTGCCGTCATCGCCGGCTTTCGGGATCGCATCGATCCGATGACGTTCGCCAGCCTCGCGCTCCTGCTCGTCCTCACGGACTCGATCGGGCTGCGCGGGTCGCGCGACTCGGCGACGATAGCCCTCGGCTCGGTCACCTCGATGGCCGCCCTGCCCCTGCTCGGCCCGTGGGGCGCGATGCTCCTCGGCGCGACGAGCCTGCTCGTGTTCGATCGAGAGCCGATCGTGAAGCGCATCTTCAACACCGCGCAGACCACGATCGCCTTCGCCGCGTCCGGCCTGACCTTCTGGCTGCTCGGTGGCGCCGAGATCCAGGAGAACAGCTTCCCCCGCCTGATCGGACCCTTCGTCGCCGCCCTGGCCGTGCACTGCATCGTCAACGGCCTGCTTGTCGCCGCCGTCGTGCACCTTCACCAACGCGTCCCCATGCGGGTCGTCCTGCAGGGAACCATGGCGAGCTCGGTCGCAGGCTATGTGGGGTACGGCGTCTTCGGTCTTCTGCTCGCGGTCCTGTGGGACAAGGACGGGGCGGGCGTCGGACCCACTGCCGCCGTCCTGCTGCTGCTCCCGCTTCTCGTGGCCCGTTGGGCGTACTCCCAGTACGCGGAGGAGCAGCACGCGTACGACCGCACGGTGCGGGCGCTGATGGCCGCGGTGGAGACGAAGGACCACTACACCCGCGGCCACAGCGAACGCGTCTCGGCCGCGTCGGTGCTGATCGCCCGGGTGATCGGGATGCGCGAGGACCGCGTCCAGTCGTTGCGCTACGCGGGCATGCTGCACGACGTCGGCAAGCTCGGCGTGCCCACCCGGGTGCTGCAGAAGAACGGCCGGCTCACGGAGGGCGAGTTCGCGGCCATCCAGCGTCACCCGCAGCAGGGCCTCGAGATCGTGCGCGAGATCGAGTTCCTCGACGAGGCGATGGCCGGGATCATGCACCACCACGAGCGGCTCGACGGTCGCGGCTACCCGATGGGTCTCGCCGGTCAGGAGATCCCCGAGTTCGCCCGGGTGATCGCGGTCGCCGACGCCTTCGACTCGATGACGACGACGCGTTCCTACCGGGGCGCACGCACGGTCGAGGAGGCGATGGTCGAGCTGCAGCGCTGCGCCGGCGACCAGTTCGACCACCGCATGGTCGTCGCTCTCGTCAGTGCCATCGCGGAGCACGGCTGGTCGCCCGAGGCGACGCCGGTGCCTGCCCCGCGGGTTGACGAGCCGTTCGACCAGGAAGCGGCCCCCTTCGACCACGACGACCCGACGGACTCGCTGGTCGCGGAGCGGTCGTCGTGACCGCGCTGCGCCGTCGGCTGGACGACGCCGGCACCAACGGACTCCTGGTGCTCGTCGCTGCCGGTGCGCTGCTCGCGGTGGCCGCCGTCGTGGTGACGGCGTCCCCGGACGGGCTGGTCGATCCCAGGACCGCGCTCGCGTTCGCCGCCTTCATCGCCCTCGGCGAGCTCGTCCGGATCACCCTGCCCGGTGGTCGCGACGCGGCGCCGATCGCGACGGCGGGTGCCCTCGCGTACACGCTGCTGACCAGGCTGCCCGACGGCAGCGCCGACCACGGCGCCCTGCAGGTCGTCGCCGTCACCGTCTGCGCGATGCTGGTCGGAGTCGCCCCACACGTCGTCGTGGGCCGCGCGCCATCGGCCGACACGCTGGCCCGGCGCCTGCTCACCATCGGCTTCGCCGCAGGGGTGTTCCGCGGCACCGGGCTCGACGAGCAGGCCATGCACCTGCGCGAGGCGCCGCTCGCGCTGGTGATGGTCGGCATCGTGCTGGCGACGCTGACGGTCGACGCCATGCTGACGGCAGCCGTACGTGCCGGCGCCGACCGCGCGCCGTTCCGCGCGGTGCTGCGCAACGAGGTGCTCGCCCAGGCAGGAATCGGTTCCGCCATCGGGGCCACCGGCGCGCTGATCGCGCTGGCCGCCATCATCATGGGCGGCTGGGCGCTGCCGGTCTTCGTCGTCCCGCTGCTGCTCACCCAGTTCTCGTTCCGCCGCTACGCGGCCATCAGGGAGTCGTCGCTGCAGACGATCCGGGCGCTCTCCCGGGTCACCGAGCTCGGTGGCTACACCGAGGCGGGTCACTCGCGACGCGTCAGCCAGCTGTCGGTGGCCGTGGGCCGCGAGCTCGGCATGAGCGACGCAGACCTGCGTGACCTCGAGTACGCCGCGCTGATGCACGACATCGGGCAGCTGTCCCTGGCCGAGCCCATCCCCGGCGGTGCCACGGTGGTCGCCGCGCCCGCGGACCAGCGCAGGATCGCCACCCTCGGCGGAGACGTGATCCGCCAGACCGGGGTGCTGGACGAGGTCGCGTCCATCGTCGACATGCAGGCCGAGCCCTACCGCCGGGCGCACCAGGCGCAGCGACCCGAGGTGCCGCTGGCGAGTCGCATCATCAAGGCGGTCAACGCCTACGACGACCTGGTCGGGGATTCCTACGAGCCGACCCGCAGGCTCGAGGCCCTGGAGCGGCTGCGGCTGGGGATGGCCTACGAGTACGACCCGACGGTCGTGGACTCCTTGTCCGCGACGGTCGAGCGAGTCGCCCGCCTCGGCGTCTGAGCCGCGCACCAGCAGCAGCCCCACGCCGGCCGCGACGAGCACGTCGCCGGGGCTGACCACCTGCGGGCTCCAGGGCAGCGCGACCGGCACCACGTCGCCGAGCCACGGGAGCAGCGTCGACGTACCCAGCGGCTCGCGCATCGCGTCCTCGTCCAGGTGCAGGGCGGCAGGCGTGATGCCGGCCCGCCGGGCCGCGTCGAACGACACCGGCATCGCGGCGTTGGCGGCCACGACCAGGACGTTCAGCAGCAGGCCCAGGCCGATGAGCGGGGTCCCGGCGACCCGCCGGTTGCCGTAGACGAAGAGGGCCACCAGCACGGCCGTCAGCACCAGCGCGGTCGCCCGCAGCGGAGCCGAGCCGGGCGCCAGTACCGACGTACCGACCTGGACCACAGCGGCGGCCACCACCAGGCGCAGGGCTCGCAGCCGAACGTGCCCCAGCCCGCCGCCGCCGGTCACCAGCGTGACCGCCAGCGCGCCGAAGGCCACGACGAGGACGAGGGTCACGCCCGTTAGTCTCGCCTGCCGACGTCATCCAGCCCGGGAGGCATGCCCGCCGTGTTCGAGACAGTGCTCGTCGCCAACCGAGGCGAGATCGCCCGGCGGATCGTGCGCACCGTCCAGAAGATGGGGCTGCGGGCGATCGCCGTGCACTCCGAGGCGGACGCGAACCTGCCCTACGTCCGCGAGGCGACGAGTCGGTGGCCATCGGGCCGGCTGCCCCGGCCGAGAGCTACCGGGACGTCGACGCGGTGCTGGAGGCCGCCCGGCAGACCGGCGCCGAGGCCGTGCACCCGGGATACGGCTTCCTGGCCGAGGACCACCGCTTCGCGACCCGGGTCGAGCAAGCGGGCCTGACCTGGGTCGGCCCCCCGCCGGCCGCCATCGAGGCGATGGGCGACAAGATCCGGGCTCGCAACCTCGTGGCCGCGGCCGGTGTGCCGGTCTCGCGGGGCACACCGGACCCGGTCACCGACGTGGCCGCGGCCATGTCGGCAGGGCGGGACATCGGCTACCCGCTGATGGTCAAGGCGTCTGCCGGCGGTGGCGGCATGGGCATGGCGGTGGCGGTCGACGAGGACGAGCTGCGCACGCAGTTCGAGAAGGTGCAGGGCTTCGCCGGCCGCATGTTCGGTGACTCCTCGGTGCTGCTCGAGCGGTTCTTCCCCCGCGTACGCCATGTCGAGGTTCAGATCCTCGGGCTGGCCGACGGGCGGGTCGTCGCGCTGGGGGAGCGCGACTGCTCGGTGCAGCGACGCAACCAGAAGCTGGTCGAGGAGTCGCCGTCGCCCGCGGTCACGCCCGAGCTGCGCGCCCGGATGGTGGCGGCCGCGGTCCGGGCCGGTGAGGCCGTCGGCTATCGCAACGCGGGCACCGTCGAGTGCCTGCTGGACACCGAGACGGGGGAGTTCGTCTTCCTCGAGATGAACACGCGCCTGCAGGTCGAGCACCCGGTCACCGAGGCGGTCTACGGCATCGACATCGTGGAGCAGCAGCTGCTCATCGCGGCCGGCCGCCCGGTCACCTTCGACCCAGACTCGATCGTGCCGTCCGGGCACGCGATCGAGCTGCGGATCAACGCTGAGGACCCCCGGCGCTTCCTTCCCGGCCCCGGGGCGGTGACCCTCTGGGAGGAGCCGCACGGAGACGGGGTGCGCGTCGACGCCGGGTACGCCGCCGGGACGACTGTGACGCCGCACTACGACTCGCTGATGGCGAAGCTGGTCGTGCTCGGCGCCGACCGTGACCAGGCGCTGGAGCGGGCTCGCGCCGCCGTCGCCGCGTTCACGCGTGGAGGGGCCGAAGAGCAACCTGGCCTTCCACGCCGAGCTGCTGGAGAACGCCGAGTTCGTCTCAGGTCGCTACGACACCGGCCTGGTGAGCCGGATGCGGCCCTGACGGCTGTGGTTGGATGCCGCCGTGGCGAATGAGATCCGCGCGGAGATGGTCGCGAACGTCTGGAAGGTCGTCGTCAGCCAGGGTGACGCGGTGGCCGACGGTGACACGCTGGTGATCCTCGAGTCGATGAAGATGGAGATCCCGGTCCTCGCGGAGAGCGCCGGCACGGTGCTGGCGCTCCATGTGGCCGAGGGTGACGTCGTCCAGGAGGGCGACGTCATCGCCGAGATCGAGTGATGCCGGGCTGACGTGCCGCTCTTCCGCCGGGGGAGCCCGCTGCAGCAGCTCGTCGACGACGCGTACTCCGCCTGGGACGCGCAGGACTGGCCGGTCGCCGCGTGGCGCTCGAGCGGTTGGTGGACGCCGCGCAGGCACACGACGCCTCCCGCGAGGACCTCGCGGGATGGTCCTTCGACCTGGCGCTGACCCACAAGTTCCTCCGGGACTGGCCGGCGGCGCGGCGACACGGCCTGCTGGCCGCGGAGCTGGCGGCCGACGGCCCGGGCGAGCCGGCCTGGTGGAACCTCGGCATCGCCGCCACGGCGTTGCACGACTGGCCCACCGCCCGCCGCGCCTGGGCGGCCTACGGCGTGGACATCGCCCCGGGCGACGGTCCGATCGAGGGTGACTACGGCACCACACCGGTCCGGATCCGGACCGCCGACGGGCAGGAGGTCGTCTGGTGCCGCCGGCTCGACCCTGCCCGGGCGGTCATCCACAGCGTGCCGTTGCCCGGCAGCGGCCGACGATGGGGGGAGACCGTGCTCCATGACGGCGTCCCGAACGGGGAACGGGTGACCGGAGGCAGGACCTACCCGGTGTTCGACGAGATCGAGCTGTGGGCCCCCTCGGAGGTCCCCGTCAGCTCGGTCGAGCTTCGCCTGACCGGCGACGACGACCTTGTCGCGCTGCAGGACCTCGGGTCGGCCGAGGGCATCGAGGTCGAGGCGTGGAGCACCGTCGTCCCCCTGTGCGCCGCCTGCAGCGAGGGCCGGGTGGACCACGACCGGCCGCACGACCATGCTCCCGACCAGCCCGGCGGCAGCCGCTGCCGGGTCGGGGTCGCGGCCTCCGAGGAGGCCACCGAGGGGCTGCTGCGCCGGTGGGTCGAGGAGGACCCGCCGCGTCGCGGCGCCGGAACTCCCGAGGTCGTCGCCTGATCGGCTCAAGATGGGTGCCGACCCTCCCGAAAGACCCAGGGTGAGTGGATCGGAGCAGCCCCAGTCGGTCGTCCCCTTCCTGCGCGCGCTGAGCGAGGTAGGCGGGTCGGACCTGCACATAAAGGTCGGATCGCCCCCGCGCGTGCGGATCGACGGACGCCTGCGCAAGCTGCAGGCACCCAACCTCACGCCCACCGACACCGAGCACATGGTCAGCGAGGTCCTGCGCGACGACCTGGTCGTGGAGTTCTCCAAGACCAACGAGGCCGACTTCGCGTACTCGGTCCCCGGCCTGGGCCGCTTCCGGGTCAACGCCTTCCGCTCCCGCGGCTCGGCCGGCATGGTCTTCCGCCGGGTCAGCGTCGGGGCGATCCCGCTCGAGGACCTCGGGCTGCCGCCGGTGCTCTCGGCGCTGGCGATGGAGCCCCGCGGCCTCGTTCTCGTCACCGGCCCCACCGGCTCGGGCAAGACCACGACGCTCGCCGGCATGATCGACCAGATCAACAACAACCGCGAGGTCCACGTCGTCACGATCGAGGACCCGATCGAGGTGCTGCACTTCGACAAGCTCTCGATGATCAACCAGCGCGAGGTACGCCTGGACACTGCCGACTTCGCCGTCGCGCTGCGCGCCGCCATGCGGCAGGACCCCGACGTCATCCTCGTCGGCGAGATGCGCGACCACGAGACCGTCAAGGCGGCCCTGGCCGCGTCCGAGACCGGTCACTTCGTGATGTCGACCCTGCACACGACCGACGCCGCGGAGACCATCACCCGCGTCATCGACTTCTTCCCGCCCCACGAGCAGAAGCAGGTCCGGCTGTCCCTCGCCGGGGCCCTGCGCGGGATCATCTGCCAGCGCCTCGTGCCCCGCGCCGACGGTCAGGGCCGCTGCGTCGCGATGGAGATCTGCGTCGCCACCGGCCGGATCGCCGACGCCATCGCGGACGCCGACAAGACCTCGACGATCGGCGAGCTGATCAAGGACGGTGCCTACTACGGCATGCAGACCTTCGACCAGCACCTGGTCGCGCTGATCCGCGACGGCGTCATCACCCTCGAGGCAGCCATGGGCGCCTCGACCAACCCGCACGACCTCACGGTCGAGCTCCGCCGTCTCGGCCTGGTGGCCTGAGCCCTCAGAGGGTACCGGTACATCACGTGCAGGCCGACCAGCCCCTGCCGGGGATGGTCGAACGCCTCCGGCACGGTGGCCAGGATCTCGAACCCGAGCGACTGCCACAGGCCGACGGCTGCTGAGTTCGACTCGACCACCGCGTTGAACTGCATGCTCCGGTAGCCCGCCGTACGCGCCCAGTCGACGACGTGGACGCCCAGCGCTCGTCCGACCCCCTGGCCGGCCCGCTCCGGGTCCACCATGAAGCTCGCGGTCGCCACGTGGGCGCCGCGGCCCGGCCGGTTCGGGCCCATCTTGGCCGAGCCCAGCACGACGCTGTCGTTGTCGGCCTCGACCGCCACGACCGTCCGGCCCGGCGGCTCCTCCATCCAGAGCGACCGTGCTGTGTCGACGGTGAGCCCGTCGGGATAGGCGTAGGTCTCCCCGGCCGTCACGATCCGGGAGAAGAACGGCCAGATCCGCGCCCAGTCCGCGTCGTCGGCGTCCCGGATGATCACAGTTCGTGCCCCGGGCGTCTTGGGCCGGGTGTGGCAGTGAGCGTGCCGTGCTCGCTGCACCGGGCGAACCACCCGCGGGGAAGAACCTGCACGACCATCCGGCGCCGGCACTTGGCGCAGTAGCGCGGTGGCTCCAGCGACCGGCGCGCTCGGCACGCCGGGTGGTCACCCGCCGGCTGCCCGCACTGGTCGCAGAAGGCGGGCTCCACGGTCCGTAGGCTAGCCGCCGTGACGACCGCTCCCGGTGCCAGTGCGACCGTCGTGCACCGGGTGGGCAACGGCGACACGGCGCGCGCCCTGGGCAGCGGCGACCTGGACGTGCTCGGCACGCCGCGGCTGGTCGCGTGGTGCGAGCAGGCCACCGTCGCGGCGCTCGGCGCCCTCGACGAGAGCCGTACGTCGGTCGGCACCCGCATCGACGTCACCCACGAGCGGGCCAGCACCGTCGGCGCCGAGGTGACCGTGCGCGCGGACCTGGTCCACCGGGACGGACGGCTGGCTGCGCTTCGACGTCGTCGCCGAGCAGGAGTCCGCGGGCGCGGTCGTCGTCGTGGCCCGCGGCCAGGTCACCCGCGTCGTCGTCGACCGGGCCCGTTTCCTCGCTCGTCTCTAGCCCCAACCCCTAGCCCGCGGCGCGACACGCCGAAGTGGACCCGCTCGGCGCGGCGTGCCGCGCCACGTCGCCGGTCCGCTCGGCCGGATCTGCCGTGAGCGTCGGAACAGATCGCGGAGCCCGGCGAATCCGGGCGAACGGGACGACGCCACCCCGCGCACGTGGGATCCCGTGGCTCTTGGCGGGATAGCTCTTGACAGACCACAGAATCGGGCGGAGAGTCACTCAGAACCAAATCAAAACCAAGGGGAAACCACTCGTGTATGCGGAGGAACGCCAGCGCGAGATCCTGCTGCTGGCGCGCGCGGACGGTCGGGTCGACGTGGTCGCCCTGGCGGCGACCTACGGCGTCACCACTGAGACCGTCCGCCGCGACCTCACCGTCCTCGAGCGAGCCGGGCAGCTCCGCCGGGTGCACGGCGGGGCCATCCCCGTGGAACGCCTCGGCTTCGAGCCCACGCTGTCCGACCGGGACGCCGTGATGACCGCCGAGAAGGAGCGGATCGCCAAGGCGGCCCTGGCCGAGCTGCCCGAGGACGGCGCGATCCTGCTCGACGCCGGCTCGACCACCCGCCGGTTCGCCGAGGCGATCCCCGCCGACCGCGAGCTGATCGTGGTGGTCAACTCCCCGCCCCTCGCCACGCTGCTGGCTGCCCGACCGGGACTGACCGTGATCATGATCGGCGGCCGGGTGCGGGGCCGGACCATGGCGGCAGTCGATGACGGCGGGCTACGGCCGCTCGATCGCCTGCACGTGGATGTCGCGTTCATGGCGACGAACGGGCTCTCCGCCGATCGCGGGCTGACCACACCCGACCCGGCGGAGGCGAGCATGAAGCGAGCGATGATCGACTGCGCCGGCCGCACCGTCCTGCTCGCCGACCACACCAAGGTCGGCAACGACTACCTCGCGCAGTTCGGGGCGATCGATGACATCGACCTGTTCGTCACCGACTCCGGGCTGGACACGGCGGCCGCTGACGAGCTCGAGCGGCACGGACTGAGTCTGGTCCGCGCATGATCGTCAGTCTCACCCTCAACCCCAGCCTCGACCGCGCGGTCGAGGTGGAGCAGCTGGTGCCGGGCACGGTGATCCGCGCCACGAAGGCCACCCTCGACCCGGGCGGCAAAGGCGTGAACGTGTCGCGGGCACTGCTCGCGGCAAGCGTGCCGTCGCGGGCCGTCCTGCCGGTCGGCGGCCCACAAGGCGACCAGCTGGTCCGCCTGCTTCGCGCCGAGGGCGTCGACGTCGTCGCGGTCCAGATCCGGGGTGGCACCCGGTCGAACATCACCCTGGCCGAGCCCGACGGCGCTATCACCAAGATCAACGAGCCCGGGCCCACCCTGTCGGCCGACGAGCTCGACGCGATCACCGAGGCGGTGCTGGCGGCCACCCACGCCGCGGACTGGGTGGCCGCCTGCGGCAGCCTGCCACCCGGCGTCACCGACGACTACTACGCGCGCCTGTGCCGGCGGCTGGTCTCGGCCGGGATCCGGGTTGCCGTCGACACCAGCGGTCCGGCCCTGCTGGCTGCGGTCGCCGCCGGTCCGACCGTGGTCAAGCCCAACCGTGAGGAGCTCGCGGAGGCCGTCGATGCGCCGCTGCGGTCGGTCGGCGAGGCTGTGGAGGCTGCCCAGGTCCTGCGCTCCAAGGGGGCCAGGGACGTGCTGGTGAGCCTCGGCTCGGACGGCGCGCTGCTGGTGTCGGAGGACGGCGTCGTCAGCGGCGACGCGCACGTCGCCGGGCCGCGCAGCACGGTCGGCGCGGGCGATGCCCTGCTGGCCGGCTACCTGGCGGCCGGGGCTGACGGCCCGGCGGCGCTCGCCGAAGGTCTCGCCTGGGCGGCCGCGGCCGTCGCCCAGCCAGGAAGCCGGATGCCGGCACCGGACCAGATCCGCCGCAGCGAGGTGCGTCTGCACGACCGCACGAACCTGTCCCGACCACTGGTCTCGTCCGGCTGACCGGACCGAGCGAACACCACGACCCCGCATACAAGGCTGCAGAGGAAAGAGGAATCCATGTCCAACTTCACGCCCGCCGCGACCGGGACGGATGTGCGTGCCCGCATCCAACGGTTTGGCAGCTACCTCTCGGGCATGGTCATGCCCAACATCGGGGCGTTCATCGCGTTCGGCCTCATCACCGCGCTGTTCATCCCGGACGGGTGGACACCCAACGCGGACCTCGCAGAGATGGTCGGCCCGATGATCGTCGTGCTCATCCCGACCCTGGTGGCCTACACGGGCGGCCGGATGGTCCACGGCCAGCGCGGCGCGGTCATCGGGGCGGTCGCCACCTTCGGCGCCATCGTCGCCGCGGCCGACCCGGTCGAGGTCGGGGACGGGACGTCGGTGCTGCCGTTCGGCGGACAGGTCATGATCCTGGCTGCCTTCGTCCTCGGACCCCTGTCGGCGTACATCCTGAAGCTGTTCGACAACCTCGTCGCCGGCAAGGTCAAGGCGGGCTTCGAGATGCTCATCGACAACTTCAGCATCGGCATCCTGGGCGGCGCCCTGGCGATCTTCGGGTACAAGGTGATCGAGCCCATCGTCGGCTGGATCACCGACCGGCTCGGCGACGGGGTGGAGTCCCTCGTCAGCAACAGCCTCCTCCCAGTGGCGTCGATCATCATCGAGCCGGCGAAGGTCCTGTTCCTCAACAACGCGATCAACCACGGGGTTCTGACCCCACTCGGTGCGGCCGAGGTCCAGGAGCAGGGCAAGTCGATCCTGTTCATGCTGGAGGCCAACCCCGGGCCGGGTGCCGGTCTGCTGCTCGCGTACCTCTTCTTCGGCCCCCGGTCGCTTCGTCCGACGGTCCCGGCCGCGCTGATCATCCACTTCTTCGGTGGCATCCACGAGGTCTACTTCCCGTACGTGCTGATGAAGCCCAAGTTGGTGCTCGCCGCCATCGCCGGCGGCGCCTCCGGGATCGCGATCTTCCAGGCGTTCGACGTGGGCCTCACCGGTCCGGCGGCGCCGGGCAGCTTCATCGCGTTCATGGGCGTGACGGCGAAGGGCGACTACCCCGGAGTGATCCTGGGCATCGCGGTCTCCGCCGCTGTCTCCTTCTTCGCGGCGGGCGCGTTGCTCGGCTTCGGCCGCAACAGCGACGACGAGGCCGGCCTGACGGACGTCGAGCTGACCAAGGCCGAGGAATCGGTCGCCGCCACCAAGGCGCAGGGCAAGGGAACGGCCGCGCCGGTTGCGAACCGCACCGAGCCGTTGGAGGCTTGACCCGTGCCGAGCATCGAGGGCAGTGACGTCCGCAAGCTGGTCGTCGCATGCGACGCGGGAATGGGCAGCAGCGTCATGCTGGCCAGCACCCTGCGCGGGCAGCTGAAGAAGCAGAACGTCACGGTCGAGCACACTCCGGTGAACTCGATACCCGACGACGCCGACGTGGTGGTCGTGCACGAAGGTCTCGCCGACAGGGCACGTGGAATCGCGCCGGGGAAGCCGATCGTCGCGTTCAAGGTTTTCCTCGGCGACCCGGCCGTCACGAAGGTCGTCAACGCGGTGAAGAACGGCGGCGTGATCGATGGCTGACGAGGACGGCGCGCGCTCGCTGGCCGAGCTGCTCGACCTCGAGGCGATCGACCTCGACGCGCACGCCGACAGCAAGGAAGCCGCGGTCCGTGCCTGCGGGGAGGCGCTGGTCCGCGTGGGTGCGGTCCAGCCGGCGTACGTCGACGCGATGCTCGAGCGCGAGGGCACGATCTCGACGTACGTCGGGGAGGGCGTGGCCATCCCGCACGGAACTCTGGCCGGCAAGGAGGCGGTCATCCGTGACGCGCTGAGCTACCTGCGCTTCGCCCAGCCGATCGACTGGGACGGCGACGAGGTCACCGTCTGCGTAGGCATCGCGGCGGCGGGCGACGGCCACGTCGCGGTGCTGGCCCAGCTCGCCCAGGTGCTGATGGACCCGGACCAGGCGCAGGCGCTGCGCGACGCAGCCAAACCGGAAGACGTGCTGCACGTGCTGCAGCCGAGCGAGGAAGAGGCGACATCATCGTGACGGGCACCATGAAGGTCGCGCGGTACTACGCGCCAGGAGACATCCGGGTCGAGGACGCGCCCACGCCGACCGCGGGTCCCGGTGACGTCGTCATCCGGGTGCACAACTGCTCGACGTGCGGCACCGACGTGAAGATCTCCAAGTTCGGTCACCAGAACATCGTGCCGCCGCGGGTGATGGGGCACGAGGTCGCCGGTGAGGTGGTCGAGCTCGGCGACGGCGTCGAGGGCTGGGCCGTGGGCGACCCGGTCCAGGTCATCGCCGCCATCCCGTGCGGGACGTGCGCCGAGTGCCTGCGCGGCAGCATGACCGTCTGCCCCAACCAGGAGTCGATCGGCTATGACTACGACGGTGGCTTCGCGGAGTACATGCGCGTGCCGGCCAAGGTGCTGGCGGTCGACGGGCTCAACAGGATCCCCGACGGTCTCAGCTTCGCCGAGGCCTCGGTGGCCGAGCCGTTCGCCTGTGCCATCAACGCCCAGGAGCTGGCCCGGGTCGGTGCCGACGACGACGTGGTCGTCATCGGCTCCGGCCCGATCGGCTGTCTGCACGTCCGGCTGGCCCGGGCCCGGGGCGCCGCGCGCGTGACGATGATCGAGCTCAACCGTGGCCGACTCGAACAGGCGGCGGCGATCGTCAAGCCAGACCACGTCGTCTGTTCCGCAGAGACCGACGCGGTCGACGACATCATCAAGTTCACCGACGGGCGCGGGGTCGACGTCATCATCACCGCCGCCGCGTCCGGCGCGGCGCAGGAGCAGGCCGTGCAGATGGCGGCGCGGCAGGGCCGGATCAGCTTCTTCGGCGGCCTGCCCAAGGACAACCCGGTGATCTCGCTGGACTCCAACCTCGTGCACTACCGCGAGCTGATGATCATCGGTGCGAACGGGTCGAGCCCCACGCACAACAAGCAGGCGCTGTCGCTCATCGCCGACGGCTCCGTGCCGGTCGCCGACCTGATCACCCACCGCCTGCCGCTGGCCGACGTGCTGAAGGCGATCGAGATCGTCAGCAAGGGCGAGGCCATCAAGGTGACCGTGGAGCCCTGACCCCTCTCGACCACTACGTACGCCGTCCGCGCGACCAGCACCGAGGAGCGAGCACATGCCTGAGCGCACCGTGACCGTGGGTTCCAAGAGCGGGTTGCACGCCAGACCCGCCAAGCTGTTCGTGCAGGCGGCCGCCAAGCAGCCGGTGAAGGTGACCATCACCGCCGGCGAACGGACGGTCGACGCGCGCAGCATGCTCGGCGTGCTGTCTCTCGGCGTCAACACCGGCGGCACGGTCACCCTTGCCGCCGAGGGAGAGGGAGCCGACGCGGTTCTCGACACGATGGTGAAGCTGCTCGAGAGCGACCTCGACGCGGACGACACCGGTCGATGCCTGAGCTGCTGCGGGGCCACGGTGTCAGCCCCGGCACGGCGGTCGGGCCGGTGGTGCGGATGCCGGACCCGGTCACCGAGCCGCAGGCCGGCCCGCCACCCGCCGACACCGACGCGGACGTGGCCCGGATCCGGCCGGCCATGGACCTGGTCGCCACCGACTTGTGGGCCCGCGCCGGCAAGGCTGAGGGCGAGACCCAGGCGGTGCTCGAGGCGACGGCCATGATGGCCTCCGACCCCGAGCTCGCCGACCTGGCCGAGAGCGCCGTGCGCGAGCAGGGCATCCCGGCTCCCCGCGCCGTGTGGGACGCCGCCAACACGTTCCGGGACCTGCTCGCCGGCGCAGGCGGGTACGTCGGGGCGCGAGCGAGCGACGTCGAGGACGTCCGCAACCGCATCGTCGGCGAGCTGCTCGGCGTGCCGGCGCCGGGCATCCCCGACCCGGGGCACCCGTTCATCCTGGTCGCCCGCGACCTCGCCCCGGCGGACACGGCCACCATCAACCCGGAGCGGGTACTGGCCTTCGTGACCGCCGAGGGCGGCCCCACCAGCCACACGGCGATCCTGGCCCGGGCGCTCGGCATCCCGGCCGTCGTGTCGTGCCCGGAGGTGCTGGCTCGTCGAGGAGGGCACCGTCCTCGTGCTCGACGGGGCCACCGGCACGATCGACCCAGACCCCGACGAGGCCACCGTCACCGAGGCCCGTGACCGCGCGGCCCGCGCCGCAGCCCGCAACCGGCGCTGGGACGGTCCGGGAGCCACCGCCGACGGGCATCGGATCAAGCTGCTCGCCAACATCGGCGACGCTGCTGGTGCCCAGGCCGCAGCCGCAGCGGGAGCCGAGGGCGTGGGGCTGTTCCGCACCGAGTTCCTGTTCCTCGACCGCGGCGACGAGCCGTCGGAGTCGGAGCAGACGGAGTCCTACACGGCGGTGTTCGGCGCGTTCGGCGAGGGCACCAAGATCGTCGTACGCACCCTCGACGCCGGCGCCGACAAGCCGCTTCCCGTTCCTCGACCAGGGCGAGGAGGCCAACCCCGCCCTCGGCGTCCGTGGCCTGCGGATCGGCCTCGCGCAGCCCGAGGTCCTCGACAAGCAGCTGCGCGCCATCGCGGCGGCCGCCCGCAGCACGAAGGCCGACGTGTGGGTGATGGCGCCGATGGTCGCCGTGCTCAGCGAGGCGCAGGCGTTCGACCGGCACGCCCGCGAGGCCGGGCTGCGCACCACCGGAGTCATGGTCGAGATCCCGGCCGCCGCGCTGTCGGCCAGGGAGATGCTCGGCGCGGTCGACTTCGTCAGCATCGGCACCAACGACCTCGCGCAGTACACCCTTGCCGCGGACCGGATGTCCGGCCCGCTCGCCGCGCTCAACGACCCGTGGCAGCCCGCCCTGCTCCGGCTGATCGGCATGGTCGGCGCCGCCGGCGAGGCCGAGGCCAAGCCGGTAGGCATCTGCGGGGAGGCGGCTGCCGACCCGGCGCTCGCGCCGGTCCTGGTTGGGCTCGGCGCGACGAGCCTGTCGATGTCGGCACGGTCCCTGTCCGACGTGGGCGCCGTGCTCAAGACGGTGACCCTGCAGCAGTGCCGCGATCTCGCGGCACTCGCGAAGGACGCCCAGGACGCCACGTCCGCCCGCGACGCGGTTCGCGCCGCCCTGCCCGCCCTGGGGGAGCTCGGACTATGACCGGTCGTTCCTCCCGACGTGCGCTTCCCCGCCGCTGCAAGCAGCCGCACTTCGCGTTAGAGAATGCTCCGCCACGAGTGCGACAACCTGGCCCGGATCGCGCTGAACGCCGTCGACGCAACGACAGCCCGCGCGGCGGTGGCCGCCCGGTAACCGCTCGGAGGTCAGACCAGGTCGAGCAGGTAGACGATCAGCTGTGTCTCGGCCGACGGCCACCAGTCGCGGTCCGGCGCGCGGACGAAGCCCATCCGCTCGTAGATGCGGTGGGCGGTGGCCATCGCGGTCAGGGAGCTGAGCGCCATGGCGGTGCAGCCCTGCTCGCGGGCGCGATCGACGCACCACTGGGCGAGTGCGGCCCCGATCCCGTGACCGCGCGCCTCGGGCGCGACCGCCAGCATCCGGAACTCCGCCTCGCCCGGCCGCGACACCTCGGCCCATGGCGAGCCCGGGAGGGCGAACGTCACGGTGCCGAGGAGGGCGCCACCCGGCGCCGCGGCCACGACGAGGTCGGCCTGGGCGGCCCGCTGGTCGGCTGCCCGCAGCTCGGCGGCGTACGGGTCGTCAGGCGTCAGGAACCCGTCGGCGACGTACGCGGCGAGCGTCAGCTCGCCGACGAGCGCCAGCTCCTCGGGCGCGGCCGGGCGGATCTGCACCCGGCCGAGCCTAGGAGTCGGTCAGTGCCGCAGCGCGTAGGGGGCCGACGGCAGGCCCCCCGTCGCCCAGTCGAAATGACTGGCCGGCGGTGTGACCGGGCTGGTTGTGACGGAACATCCGGACGCCGGCAACCAGCTCGGCGAGGACGAGGACGGCGGCGAGGACAAGGAATGTGGTCATGGCAGTAACTATGCGCCTGTCGTCATCCTGCCACCAGTGGCAGCATTGACAACTTCCATCAAGTTCCTGCCATACTACGGGGGTGATCCGAACTGTTGCCGTCCCCGTCCTGGACGACGTCCTGCCCTTCGAGCTCGGTGTCCTCTGCGAGGTCTTCGGGACGCCACGGCCCGACGACCCGGAGCTGCCCACCTTCGAGTTCACGCTGTGCACCGGTCGGCCCGGACCGGTCCGCGCCGTCTCGGGATACTCGCTGATCGTCGACCGGGGCTGGGATGCGCTGGACGACGCCGACCTGATCGCGGTGCCGGCGCTGCGATTGTGCGAGGAGGCCCCGCCCGAGCTGCTGGAGAAGTTGGCCGCGGCGCATCGGCGCGGTGCCTGGCTGCTCAGCGTCTGCACCGGCTCGTTCCTGCTGGGGCAGGCCGGGATCCTGGACGGACGCGAGTGCACCACGCACTGGATGCATGTCGATGAGCTGCGCGACCTGGTGCCCTCGGCGAAGGTCGACGCCGACGTCCTCTACGTGGAGGACGGCAACGTCCTCACCAGTGCCGGGACGGCGGCCGGGATCGACGCGTCGCTGCACCTGATCCGCCGGGAGTTCGGCACCCGGGTGGCCAACCGGCTGGCCCGCCGGATGGTGATGCCCCCGCACCGCGAGGGCGGACAGCGCCAGTACGTCGACCAGCCGGTCCCGTGCGAGGTCGACACCCTCTCCGAGACGTTGCAGTGGATGCTGGAGAACCTCGCGGAGGACATGACCGTCGACGAGCTCGCCGACCGTGCCCACCTGTCGCCGCGGACGTTCGCCCGGCGGTTCCGGGCCGAGACCGGCACCACCCCGCTGCAGTGGCTGACCGACCAGCGGATCCTGCACGCGCGGCGGCTGCTGGAGGAGACCGCGCAGCCGGTCGAGAAGGTCGCCGACCTGGTCGGCTTCGGCAGCGCGTCGGTCCTGCGTCACCACTTCACCCGGCGCGTGGGCACGACCCCGCATGCCTACCGACGGACCTTCGCCCGAGCCGGCTGACCCTCCGTCAGGCCAGGTTGGTGCTGCGCGGGTACGCGACCTCGGGGTCGGTCGCGACGTTGACGAGATAGGGCACGCCGGCCGCGAATGCCCGGTCGAGCGCCGGCCCGACGTCCTGCGCCCGGGTGACCAGCTCACCCGCTCCACCCAGGGCCCGGACCACCTCGTCGTAGCGCGTCTGCGGTGCCAGCTCGGCGGCCACGTCGTAGCCGTAGAGGAATCGCATGGGGTGCTTCTCGAGGCCCCAGCCGCCGTTGTTGCCCATCACCATCACGACGGGCAGGTCGTGGCGAACCAGCGTGTCCACGTCCATCAGCGAGAAGCCGGCCGCGCCGTCGCCCAGCAGCAGCACCACCTGTCCCGACGGCCGTGCTAGTCGCGCACCGATCGCGTAGCCCAGCCCGGTGCCGAGGCAGCCGTAAGGCCCGGGGTCGAGCCAGCTGCCGGGTGCCTTCGGCTCGACGTACTTCCCCGCGTACGACACGAAGTCGCCGCCGTCGCCGATGACGACCGCGTCGTCGGCCAGCCGGCCGGCGAGCTCGCCGTAGATCCGCGCCGGGTGGACCGGGTCGGCGTCGCTGGACAGCAGGTCCCGGTCCTTCTCCACCGCCGAGTGCGCGACGGCCCGCAGGTCGATCGTCCACCGGTCGTACGCCCCGGGGCGCGCTGCCCTGGTCCACGCCTCGAGCACCCCGTCCAGCACCAGGCTGAGGTCCCCGGCCGCCGACCCGGCGAGCTCGACGCGCTGGGAGAGCTGTCCGGGCGAGTCCGCCAGGTGCACGACGGACGCCGCCCGGGTGTCGTCCGTGCCGCCGAACACCCCGAAGCCGAGCCGGAAGTCCAGCGGCACCCCGACCACCACCACCAGGTCGGCGCCGCCGAACGCCGACCCCCTCGCCCGGGTGACCAGCAGGGGGTGACCTGCGGGCAGCACACCGCGGCCCATCCCGTTCGTGACGACGGGGACCCCGGCCGTCTCGGCGAGCCGGCGGGCCGCCTCCTCGGCGCCGTCGCTCCACACGTCGGAGCCGAGGACCAGCACGGGCCGCTCGGCCGCGGCGAGCAGCTTGGCCACCTTCGCGACGTCCTCCGCGTCGGGAGCGACCGGCTCCCGGGCCGGCACCGACGGCGGCACGACCTCGGACCGGCTGAACAGTTCGTCCATCGGCACGTCGAGGAACACCGGCCCCCGGTGAGGTGCGGTCGCCAGGCGCAGCGCCTCGTCGACCTGGCCGGCGATCTCGGCCACGGTCCCGACGGTGCCCGCGTGCTTGGTCACCGGAGCGAGCAGGGGCGGGTGGTCGAGCTCCTGCAGGCTGCCCGCCCCCCACCGGAACGCCGGCGCGCGCCCGCCCAGGACGAGCAGCGGCGATCCGTTGAACCACGCGGTGGTCACCGCGCTGATGCCGTTGGTGACGCCCGGTCCGGCGGTCAGCACGGCGAGGCCGGGACGCCTGGTCAGCTTCGCGGTCGCCTCAGCGGCGAAGACCGCGGTCTGCTCGTGCCGTACGTCGACCAGCCGCATCGGCGGGTCGGCCTTGACCGCCCCGTCGTACAACGGGAAGACGTGCGCCCCGGACAGGGTGAACATCGACTCCACCCCGTGGGCACGGGCCACCGCGACCGCATGTTCACCGCCGTGACCGTCAGCTGAGGGCATGCCGCACTCTAGGACCGGACCGCTCAGTGCACCACCTCCGGGATGTCGTGCAGCCTTGGATCCTCCTTGTCCGCGAAGTACTCGTCCGGCTTGGTGACGTCCACGCCCTCCGGCGCCTTGACCGCACGGAATACCACCGTGCCGACGACGCACACCACGAGGTTCGCCAGCAGCGCCAGGAAGCCGGCGTAGATCGCGACCGTGGTGTCGAAGCCCAGCTCGGACAGCGGGAACCCGGAGCCGCCGAAGTGCTCCTTGACGATCGTGATGCTGCCGTCGGCGTTGAACAGCTTCTGCTGGATCTGGTACGTCGTCCAGAACCCGACCGCCATGCCGGCCGCCCACCCGGCGACCAGCGCCCATCGGTGGAACCACCGCGTGTACAGGCTCAGGGCCACCGCGGGGAGGGTCTGCAGGATGATGATGCCGCCGATGAGCTGGAGGTCGATCGAGAACTGCGGGTCCAGCCCGAGGATCGCGAGCAGCGCGCCCACCTTCACGACGAGCGAGGCCAGCTTGCTGCTGCGTCGCTTCCTGCTTCCGGCGTCGCGTCCCGGTTGATGTACTCCCGGTAGATGTTGCGGGTCCAGAGGTTGGCCGCGGCGATTGACATGATCGCGGCGGGGACCAGTGCGCCGATGCCGATCGCCGCGAAGGCCACGCCGGCGAACCAGCTCGGGAACATGTTGTCGAACAGCAACGGCACGATCGTGTTGTTGTCGACCTTGCCCTCGCTGTTGCTGATCGGGGTGATCTCGGCGGCGATCGCCATGTAGCCGAGCAGGGCGAGCAGGCCGAGGATGAAGCTGTAGGCCGGCAGCGCGGCCATGTTGCGCTTGATGACGTTGCGGTCACGTGAGGCGAGCACGCCGGTGATGGAGTGCGGGTACAAGAACAGCGCCAGGGCAGAGCCGAAGGCGAGGGTGGCGTACTGCAGCTGCGACGGCCCGGCCAGCAGGACCCCGTCACCCGGGTTGGGAGATGCCTCGAACTTGGCCTCCGCGGCTCCGAAGATCTCGTCCCAGCCGCCGAGCTTGTAGGGCACCACGATCACGGCGACGATGATCACGATGTAGATCAACGTGTCCTTGACGAACGCGATCAGCGCGGGGGCGCGCAGGCCGGAGTTGTACGTGTAGGCCGCCAGGATGGTGAACGCCACGATGATCGGGACGTGCCCGGTGACGCCCATCGCCTTGAGGACTGCCTCGATGCCGACCAGTTGCAGTGCGATGTAGGGCATCGTCGCCACGATGCCGGTGATCGCGACCAGCAGGGCGAGGGTGGAGGAGCCGTGGCGGGCCCGGACGAAGTCGGCCGGGGTGACGAAGCCGTGCACGTGCGAGATCGACCAGAGCCGGATCAGCACGAGGAACACGATCGGGTAGACCACGATCGTGTAGGGAACGGCGAAGAAGCCGATCGCGCCGGCGCCGAACATCAGCGCCGGGACCGCGACGAAGGTGTAGGCCGTGTAGAGGTCACCGCCGATGAGGAACCAGGTGATCCAGGAGCCGAAGCTGCGTCCGCCCAGGCCCCACTCGTCGAGGTGGTCGAGCGTTTCTGCCCGGCGCCATCGCGCCGCAAGGAAGCCCATCGCGCTGACCGCGACGAAGAGCACTGTGAAGACGACCATCTCGGTGGTGTTGACGTCGTCGAACACGGCTCAGCCTCTCGTCTTCCGGAAGACCAGCAGGGTCGTCGTGACGCCGATGGCGATCGCCGCGAGCTGGTACCAGTAGAAGAACGGGATGTCGAACAGCCTCGGGTCCTCGCGGTTGAACAACGGGGGGTAGAGCGTCGCGACGAGGGGGACCAGCAGCAGCCAGTTCCACGGGCTGTGATCGGACCTTTGGGCACGAAGCGTGCCCTCGGGGACACCGCCGGGGCGGTCTGGGCGGCCGGGCTCGATGACGGTCACGACGGACCTCCGGGGCACGGGGGAGACGATCGGCCCGGAGATTATCCCCAATTATCACGATACGGAACCATTCGTCCGCTTTTTGGCTGTCCCGCGATCGCGGTCAGATCGTCTGCGAGAGCGCCTTGACCGGCATGCCGAGGTCGCCGAGCAGGTTCAGGTCATCCTCGGGGGAGCGACCGAGCGTGGTCAGGTAGTTGCCGACGATCACCGCGTTGATGCCGCCGAGCATGCCGTCTCGCGTCCCGAGGTCACCGAGGGTGATCTCGCGCCCGCCGGCGTAGCGCAGGATGGTGCGCGGCAGCGCCAGCCGGAACGCCGCGATGGTGCGCAGGGCGTCGGTGCCCGCCATCACCGGCAGGTCACCGAACGGCGTCCCGGGACGCGGGTTGAGGAAGTTCAGCGGCACCTCGTCGGGCTCGAGCTCGGCGAGCTGGGCGGCGAACTCCGCGCGCTGCTCCAGCGTCTCGCCCATCCCGACGATGCCGCCGCAGCAGACCTCCATGCCGGCGTCGCGGACCATCGTCAGGGTCGACCAGCGTTCCTCCCAGCTGTGCGTCGTGACCACGGCCGGGAAGTAGGAGCGGGCGGTCTCGAGGTTGTGGTTGTAACGGTGCACACCCATGTCGGCGAGCTCGTCCACCTGCTCCTGGGTGAGCATGCCGAGAGATGCGGCGACGTTGATGTCGACGGCTTCACGGATCGCCGTGATCCCCTCGCGCATCTGGCGCATCAGCCGCGCGTCCGGCCCGCGCACGGCGGCGACGATGCAGAACTCGGTGGCGCCGCGTGGCGGCCGTCTCGACCGCGGCCTGCACCAGGCTCGGGATGTCGAGCCAGGCGGACCGGACGGGAGAGGCGAACAGGCCCGACTGTGAGCAGAAGTGGCAGTCCTCGGGGCAGCCGCCGGTCTTGACCGAGACGATTCCCTCCACCTCGACCTCGGGGCCGCACCAGCGCAGCCGCACCTCGTGCGCCAGCGCGAGCAGGTCGGGCAGCGCGTCGTCGGGCAGCTGCAGGACGGCGAGGACCTGTTCCTCGGCGAGCCCACGGCCGCCCTCGAGCACCTGCGTCCGGGCGGCGTCGAGGATCGTGCCGGTCGAGGGGGACGTCAGGTCAGTCGGCTGCACGCCGGAAGTCTGCCGCATCGAATGCCCCGCCCAGCCCCGGCCCCAGGCCGGCCCGCGCCGCCAGCAGGAACTCCGCCGCCTCAAGGGAGCCCGCCTCCGTGCGCATCGCCCCCGCAAGCGGTCGGGCAGCAAGCATCTCGAGGTCGCGGACGTTGCTCCGGCAGGCCAGGTCGGGCTCGTCGGGCCACGAGCCGAGCACGACCCCCGCGAGGGCGACGCCGCGGTGAGCCATCGCCTCGAGGGTGAGCGCGGTGTGGTTCAGGGTCCCCAGCGCCGGGTCGGCCACGACCAGCACCGCCGCTCCGACCTCCCGCGCCAGGTCGGCGATGGTCAGCCCCTCCTCGTCGTACCGCACGAGGAGACCGCCTGCGCCCTCGACGATCACCAGCGCCCGGTCGGCGGCGAGCTCACGGACCTGGCGCGCGCTCTCGTGCAGGTCGACGGGTGGCCGACCGGCGCGGCGGGCGGCGGCGGCAGGGGAGAGCGGGTCCGGGAACCGTCCGTGCTCGTGCAGGTCGGTGACACCGGCCAACCGGCGTACGTCGTCGAGGTCGCCCGGCTGCGTCGGCCCGACCCCGGTCTGTGCGGGCTTCACGACGGCGACGGACCCCTCGCGCGTGGCGGCCAGCGCGGCCACCGCAGCCGTGACGACGGTCTTCCCGACTCCCGTGCCGGTCCCGCTCACCACCAGCACGCTCACGCCGCGAGGCTAGCGATGCCCCGGACGCCGAAGTGGACCGGCTGCGCGGTTCGAAACGCCGCCGGCAGCCGGTCCAGTTCGGACGCGGACCGGGTCAGGCCTGCTTGGTCTCCCAGAAGATCTTGTCGATCTCGGCGATCTTGTCGAGCAGCTTCTGTGCCGCGTCGGCGTCCATCGAGCCCTTGGCGCCGGAGGCTCCGGCCAGCTTGGTGGCCTCGTTGAACAGGCCGTGCAGCTCCGGGTACTTCTCGAAGTGCGGTGGCTTGAAGTAGTCGGTCCAGAGGACCCACAGGTGGTGCTTGACCAGCTCCGCCCGCTGCTCCTTGATGACGATGGCGCGGGTGCGGAAGTCCGCGTCGGAGTTCTCGCCCGCCTTCTGGATGATCATCTTGATCGACTCCGCCTCGATGCGGGCCTGCGCGGGGTCGTAGACGCCGCACGGCAGGTCGCAGTGGGCGTGCACGACCGTCTTCGGGGTGAGCAGACGCGAGAGCACTGGATCAGTCCCTTCCTCGAACACATGATCTCGTGTGGACACTACTCCGGGCAGGTACCCCTCTCCGGTGGACCTACCCGTGGTGCACCGGTCAGGTGAGGAGGGTCACGTGGGACGGCTCCGCATGCGGTTTCCCGTGGGTCGCGTGCTCGTCCGCGGACGCTCCATGGAGCCCACCTTGCGCGACGGCGACCAGCTGCTGGTGCGCTGGGGCGGCCGGCCCCGGCCCGGGCACCTCGTGGTGGTCCGCTGGGCGGATCGCCCGCTGTCGGTCAAGCGCGCCAGCGTCCGGTCCGACGACGGGTGGTGGGTCGAGCGGGACAACCCTGCAGAGGGGGTCGACTCGTGGCAGGTCGGGCCGGTCGCTGAGGCCGACGTGCTGGCGACCGTGCTCCTGAGGCTCTGGCCGCTCAGGCGCCGGTGACCCGCTCCGTGACCGACACCGCGGCGGCGCGCAGGTGCCGTTCCAGCTCGGCGAGCGCGCTGTCCGGGTCGCCCGAGCGCATCAGTGTGAGCAGCCGGCGATGGTCGGCGACCTGGGACCGCGCGTTGCGCCGGGCGCGTTCCACCGAGGCCAGCGCCAGGCGCAGGTCGGCGGTGAGGACATCGGCGCCGGCGACCAGCCGGGCGTTGCCCAGCAGCGCGACCAGCGAGGTGTGGAACTCCAGGTGCGCGTGGGTGGCCACGACCTGGTCGTCCGCCTGCGCCGCTTCGGCGTACGTCGCCAGCGCAGCCGCGACCGGCGTGAGGTCGGCACCGGCGGCACCTGCCCGGACCCCTGCGCTCTCCAGCACTAGCCGCGCCTCGAAGATCTCTCCGATGTCGTGCTCGGAGAGCTCGGTCACCACCACGCCCCGGTTGGGGTAGCGGGTCACCAGGCCCTCCCCGGAGAGCACCTGCAACGCCTCGCGGACGGTGGAGCGGGCCACGCCGAATCCCTCGGCGAGGCTGACCTCGCGCAGCGGCTCGCCGGGGGAGAGGTCGCCGGCGAACAGCATGTCGCGAAGCGCTCCGGCGACCCGGTCCGTCGTGCTCGACCGGTCGATGGCGCGGACGTCCATCACCCGCTTGACATTAGCCGAGGTGAGGTCCCACACTCCGGTTGTCGGACAATAATTGTCTGACAACCCGCCAATCCGACGAGCGTACGTGAGGGTGGTCATGACCGGGATCCGTCCACTGAGCTGGGGACGCCGCTACCTGATGTGCCGTCCAGAGCACTTCCGGGTCGACTACGCGATCAACCCGTGGATGGACGTGGACTCGCCGGTCGACCCCGACCGGGCTCTGGCCCAGTGGGACACCTTGGTCGCCACGCTGCGCGGCGCCGGCGCCGAGGTGGAGCTGATCGACCAGCTCCCCGGGACGCCGGACATGGTCTACGCGATGAACTACGGCATCCTCGACGGCGACCACGTCGCCATCACCAGCTTCCGTCACGCCGAGCGCCGGGCCGAGGCCGAGGCTGCCGAGTGGTGGTTCGGCGAGGCAGGGCTCCGGACGACCCGCGTCGCGGACAGCGGCGTCGGGTCCTTCGAGGCCGGCGACGCGTTCCTCTACGGCGACTCGCTGATGGTGGCCGCCGGGCCGCGCACCGACCTGGCCACCCACGCGGTGCTGTCCCGCGAGCTCGGCGTACGGGTGGCGACCGTCGGTGTCGTCCACCCCGCGCTCTACCACCTCGACCTCAGCTTCTGCCCGCTCGACGAGACGCGGGCGATCGTGGCACCCGACGCCTGGGACGCGGCCGGTCGGTCCACGGTGGCCGCTCTCGTGCCCGAGCCGCTCGTCATCGACGAGGAGGAGGCGTTCACGTTCTGCGCCAACTCGGTCGTCGTCGGCGACGTCGTGGTGATGCCGGCCGGGGTCCCGCTCCGGGTGGCCCGCCAGATCGAGGCGTGGGGCTTCTCGGTCGACACGGTGGACGTCAGCGAGCTGCACAAGGGCGGCGGCTCGATCCGGTGCATGACCTTGCCGCTGGACACCGTCCTCGACCCGGCCCGCCTGCCCGGCCGCGACATGAGCGGTGCCCGCACCGGTGGCGAGAAGCTCGTCGCCGTCTGACGCCGAGGGCGGCACCACGATGAGGTCCGCTTCGGGTGGTATGCCAGACTCCGTCACTCGGGCAACCCCCGCATCGCGAGCCGTCGCGGCGTACGACATCCCGTGCGCCGACCGGACCGGCGCCAGTCGAGCGGGAAGGACACCGGTGGTGACCGTGCAGGAGAGTCGACCCGGGGATACAAGCCCGGGGTACGACGTCGAGGACCCAGCCTTCGCCCTCCACGTCGGCGGGAAGCTGGAGACGGTCTCGACCGTCCCCCTGCGCAACCGCTACGACCTGTCACTGGCCTACACCCCCGGCGTCGCCCGCGTGTGCTCGGCGATCGCGCGGGACCCGGACCTGGTCCACGACCTCACCTGGAAGTCGAATGTCGTAGCGGTGGTCACCGACGGGTCGGCTGTGCTGGGCCTCGGCGACATCGGACCGGCCGCGGCCCTGCCGGTGATGGAGGGCAAGGCGGTCCTGTTCAAGGTGTTCGGGGGTGTCGACGCGGTGCCGATCTGCCTCGATGCCACCGCGATCGACGACATCGTCGAGGCCGTCGTGCGCATCGCGCCGGGCTTCGGCGGCATCAACCTCGAGGACATCAGCGCGCCCCGGTGCTTCGACATCGAGCGAGCAGCTGCGGGAACGGCTGGACATCCCGGTGTTCCACGACGACCAGCACGGCACTGCCGTCGTCGTGCTGGCCGCGCTGCGCAACGCGGCGCGCCTGACCGGGCGCCGGCTCGGCGACCTGCGCGCCGTCGTGTCCGGCGCGGGTGCAGCGGGGGTGGCGGTGACGACCATCCTGCGCGAGGCGGGGATCGGGGACATCGCGGTCACCGACCGCAAGGGAGTCCTGCACGACGGGCGCGGGGACCTGAGCACCGTGAAACGACACCTCGCGGCAGTCACCAACGAGACCGGCCACACCGGCAGCCTGGCGGAGGCGATGCGCGGGGCGGACGTGTTCGTGGGCGTGTCCGGCGGCGTGGTCTCCGAGGAGGCCGTCGCCGCGATGGCTCCCGGTGCGCTCGTCTTCGCGCTGGCCAACCCCGACCCGGAGATCGATCCCGAGATGGCGAGGCGCCATGCCCGGGTCGTGGCGACCGGCCGCAGCGACCTGCCCAACCAGATCAACAACGTGCTCGCCTTCCCCGGCATCTTCCGGGGGGCGTTGGACGTCCGCGCGAGCGACATCACCGAGGGCATGAAGCTCGCGGCCGCCGAGGCCATCGCCGGCGTCGTCGGGGACGACCTGGCCGACGACTATGTGGTGCCGAGCCCGTTCGACGAGCGGGTGGCCCCCGCCGTCGCGGCCGCGGTGGCGGCGGAGGCGCAGCGGGCCGGTGTGGCCCGGCGGCCACGGCCTGCCGGCGGCTGAGGACGGCACAGGCCGGGTGAAGCCCGCTGGGTGGGACTGTGCGGGACTCAGGCGATGGGCGGGAGGGTCAGGCGCGGCCGGCGGTGCGGCAGGTCCTCGCCCCGGCGGGCCACGGAGATCCAGCGGCGGACACCGGTGGGGGCGCTGCGCGGGTGACGGGGGTGTGCATCGGGGGCTCCTCGTGGTCTCGGGTTGACGCGATGTATCGCGTTCTTGGGATAGACGATATATCGCGTCCATCAGAAAGTCAAGATGTATCGCGAATCTTCTCGGAAACCCGACCCCACCGTCCGGGTATGGCTCGCTTCCTGCCGGTCTGCGGCCTACGGATTCCGTCGCGTCGGACGCAGGACATGGCCCGTGAGCGCCGTCACGTCCTAGATTCGGATCCCCGACATGGCAGGGAGACCCATGGGCACCGACGAGCTGGTAGCCGTCCTGGCGAAGGTCGACCTGTTCCACGACCTGAACCACCGGCTGCTCCGCAGCATCGCCACCGCGGGGCGCGACGAGTCGTTCTCGCCCGGAGAGGTCGTCCTGGCGCAGGGCGAGGAGGTGAGCGGCTTCCGGTCGTTCTCGCCCAAGGGCGTCGAGATGCACGTCGTCCTGTCCGGCGGGGCCACCGCAAGCGTCGACGGCGTGCAGCACGCGAGCCTGGGGCCGGGCGACTACTTCGGGGAGCTGTCGCTGATCGACGGGGAGCAGCGATCGGCCGAGGTGCGGGCCGGCGACCAGGGGATGACGACGTTCGCCCTCAACAAGTGGACATTCGCCGAGCTCCTCGACGAGCACCCCGAGGTCGCCGTGCCGATGCTTCGGGTCATGGTCAGCCGGCTGCGGGCCGCCGAGCGAGCCGCCGGGCCCAGCTGATCAGCCGGCCCGGCTGATCGCCGGCCCGGCTGATCAGAACAACCGGGCCCACGTGCCGCGGCCCACGACGCCGCTGCCCGCCCAGCCCTGTGCGCGTTGGAACCGCCGGACTGCGGTCTCGGTCCTCGTGCCGAAGTAGCCGGTCCGCGACAGGCCGAGTCGGCCCTGGACCCGACGGACCGCATCGCCCTGGCTGCCCGTGCGCAACGTCGTCAAGAAGGGCGCTGGCCCGCTGGTCGATGTAGTGGTCGTGTGCTGGGGCTGCCGGAAGACCTGGACGACCCAGACCCGGTCGTCGCGCTGCACGACACCCACGCCGACCTCGGTGTAGTCGGTGTCGAGGATGTTGGCGCGGTGCCCGGGACTGCCCATGAACGCGGCGTGCACGCTCTCGGTGTCCGGCCCGTATCCGACGTTCTCGCCGACGTAACGCCAGCCGGTGACGTCCGTGGTCAGGTTCGGGTTGTGGAACAGCGTGCGTGAGTCGGCCATCCGGCCGGCCTGGGCTCGAGCCACCTCGGTCAGGTCTCCCCGGGTCGTCAGGGCGGGCAGGCCGTGCGCGGTGCGGGCTCCGTTGAGCCTGGAGGTGACGCCGTCCTCGGTCGTCGTGGCTCCAGCCGGCTGCGCCGTCGCGGTCCCGGACACGAGGGCGGCGAGGACCAGGGCCAACGTCGTCAGGGCGAGCGCCAGCCGGTTGAGCCCGGCGGCGACGGGGTGGGAACGGGACAGAGCAGTCCGGATGGGCACGAGATCTCCGTTGTCTGGGGGTCACCCGAGGCATCGACGGCTTGGCGGGGGTCGGTGCATTGCCCCCGCGCACCCCCGGGGTGATGCACCCGCACTAGGAGCCGTCGGTAGGGTCGGCGCGTGCTCGCCGCCACCGCCGTACGGCTCGACCCGGACGATCCGCTGGCCGGGCTCCGCGTCGGGGAGCACCCGGATCCCGCGCCGCGAGAGGGCTGGGCGACCGTGCGGTTGCGCGCGTCGTCGCTCAACCACCACGACATCTGGAGCCTGCGGGGTGTGGGCCTGCCCGAGGACCGGCTGCCGATGGTGCTCGGGTGCGACGGTGCCGGCGTCGACGAGAACGGCGCCGAGGTGGTCGTGCACGCCGTCGTCAGCGATCCCGACTACCGGGGCGACGAGACGCTCGACCCCAAACGGTCCCTGCTGTCCGAGCGGTACGACGGGACGCTCGCCGACCTGGTCCTCGTGCCGCGGCGCAACCTGGTGCCCAAACCGGTCGGGCTGACCTTCGAGGAGGCCGCCTGCCTGCCGACGGCATGGCTCACGGCGTACCGCATGCTCTTCACCCAGGCGGGGGTCCAGCCGGGCTCGACGGTCCTCGTCCAGGGCGCGGGCGGCGGAGTCGCCACCGCGCTGGTCGCCCTCGGCCGGGCCACCGGTGTCCGGATGTGGGTGACCAGCCGGGACGAGGCGAAGCGGTCCCGGGCGCTCGACCTCGGCGCGGACCAGGCCTTCGAGGCGGGGGCGCGGCTGCCGGAGCGCGTCGACGCGGTGATGGAGACGGTCGGCGCGGCGACCTGGGAGCACAGCCTCAAGGCGCTGCGCCAGGGGGGCACGGTGGTCGTCACCGGGGCGACCGGAGGGCACCAGGCCGTCACCGACCTACGCCGGGTCTTCTTCCTGCAGCAGCGCATCGTGGGATCCACGATGGGCACCCGCGACGAGCTGGAGCGGCTGCTGCGGCTGCTGCGAGTCAACCGGCGTGCGCCCCGTCATCGACAGCGTCCTCCCTCTCGAGGAGGCGACCGAGGGGTTCCGTCGGCTGGCCGGTGGCGACGTCTTCGGCAAGATCGTGCTGACCCGGCCGGCCTGATGTCGGAGGCCGCGCCGGACGGCGCGTTGCGCCGCTGGCGCGACGCCGGGTTCCGCGCCGAGGCCGACGACTGGGTCGCGGCCGAACTGGCCCAGGCCGGCCGACGACAGGTCGGTGCCGTCGACTCGGAACGGCTGGTGCCCTGGGCGGCGGTCTGGCGGGTACCCACGGACGCCGGCCCGGTGTGGTTCAAGGCGAACGCCTCGGGCGTCGCCCACGAGGCCAGGCTCTACGAGGTGCTCGTGCGGAGGACGCCGGCTCACGTGCTCGACCCCCTCGCGCTCGACCCCGACCGCGGGTGGCTTCTGCTGCCGGACGGCGGCCCGACCCTTCGCCAGGTGGAGGGGTCCAGTACCGACCTTGCTGCCTGGGAGCGGCTGCTGCGGGAGTACGCGCGGATGCAGCGCGACCTCGAGACGCACGTCGACGAGCTGCACGCGGCCGGGGTGCCCGATGCTGGGCCGGACCGGCTGCCGGGGATGCGTGCGGCACTCCTGGCTGACGACCGGGTTCTTCTCCTCGGCGCCGAGGACGGTCTCACCGAGGCGCAGCGGACGGAGCTGCTCGCCGAGCAGCCGGCCTACGAGGCGCTGTGCCGAGACCTCGCGGCGTACGACATCCCGCTCTCGCTGCAGCACGACGACCTGCACGACAACAATGTCTTCGCGGGACCGGACGGTGCGCTGCGGGTCTTCGACTGGGGCGACGCCGTCGTCGGGCACCCGTTCGGCGTGCTGCTGATCAGCCTCCGCGTCGTGGCCGACCTGCTCGGCGTGGACGAGAGCTGCGCAGCGGAGCTGTTCCGGCTGCGCGACGCCTACCTCGAGCCATGGTCGGACGGCTGGGACGCGGCGGACCTGCGCGAGGCTGCGCGGCTCGCGGTGCGGGCCGGAGGTGTCCCGGGCGGACTGCTACCGGCGGGCGGTCATCGACTGGCCGGGACCGGGCGCGGCCCCGAACGCCGAGCGCGTGCCCGGCTGGCTGCTCGAGCAGCGCGGGCCGATGCCGCTGGACGGACCGGAGCCGACGGGCTGACCCGGCCCGTCCACTACCCGACTACCCGCGAGAGATGTCGACGAGGCGACGGGCGTCGTCCAGCGCGCGCTGCAGGATCGAGCGCAGCTCGGCGACGTCCCCGGCTGTCAACGCCCGGCCGCGCAGCGCGCCTCGCAGCTCGGAGCGGAACCACTCCACGGTCCGCTCGGCATCCGCCTGGTGCGGCTCGTCGGGGGAGCGGCGCGACTCCCGCTGCTCCCGAGCCTGTGCGCGGTTCTGCATGCGCACGTCGCGGGCGGCGGTCTTCAGCTCGGCCTGCAGGTCCCGCACCGAGACACTCACCTCGCTGCGGATCTCGGTGGCCAGGTCGCGCACCGAGCCGGCGATCTCCTGCTCCAGGTCGTCCAGGTCCCCCTGCCGGTCGCCGAGCTCGCGCCGGCCGGCGTCGGTGATCCGGTACACCTTGCGGCCTTCCGCGACCTGGTGGGTCACCAGCCCCTCCGACTCGAGCCGGGCGAGCCGCGGGTAGACCGTGCCGGCGCTGGGGGAGTACAGCCCCATGAACCGGTCCTCGAGCTCGCGGATCACGTCGTAGCCGTGCCGCGGGCTCTCGTCGAGGAGCTTCAGCAGATACAGCCGCAGCCTGCCGTGCCCGAAGACCGGGCTCATCCGGAATCCCGCATCGCCCGCATCTCCCGGCGCAGCAGGGTGACATCGCCGGACACGGTCTTGGCGGTCAGCCGGCCGTCCCCGTCGCCGACCTGGCCCTGCAGCGTCGACTTCCCGGGCTTGCGCTCTGTCCGGACGCCGTCGAACGCACTGTCCAGCGAGCCGCTCATCGTCTTCACGTCGACGGTCAGGCCGGCCGACTCGGGCATCCGCAGGGTCAGGTCGCCGGAGACGCTGGAGACGTCGATGCGCCCGCCGGTCTGCAGGTCGAGGTCGAGGGTGAGGTCGCCGGACACCGTCTCGGCCTTGACCGTGTCGCTCGCGCCGTTCACGACGGTCAGGTCGCCGGACACCGTGGTGAACCGCAGGGTTCCCGAGAGCTGTCGGGTCTCGAGGTCACCGCTGACCGTCTGCGCGGTGATGTCGGACCGTACGCCGTCGAGGGTGACGTTCCCGGACACCGACTTGACCGCTGTCCTGTCGGCGGTGATGCCCGACACCACGGCGTCCGCTGACACGACCCCCAGCTCGACCGGGCAGTCCGCCGGTACCGACACGGAGACCGTCGCCCTCGCCTTGCGGTTGCCCACCCAGTCGAGCAGGCCGCCCCAGCTGAGCCGCTCGTGCGCGATGGTGAGGGTGCCGTTCTCCAGGCTCACGAGGAGCTGGCCCTCGACCGCGGAGACCTCCACCGCGGCCGCTCCGGCCTCGGCATCCTCGGTGCGTCCGACCACGTTGACGTCGCCCGCCACCATCCGCACCTCGAGGCGGCGCACGCCCTCGAGCTCGATCGACTGGGGGGTCTCGATCCGCCACTGCTGCACGTGCGTCTCCTTGTCACGATGTATCGCGTATAGGAAGACGATATATCGCGTCGCCGAGATGTCAAGCCGCCAATCAGAGAGATCAATGTGCGCGTGCTGCACCAGACACGCCGACGGCGCGGTGTGTCACCGCAATATGGATCTTGGGGGTCAGTCCTCGTCGATCTCGTCGAGGCGGGCCAGCCAGGTGGCCAGCCGCTCGACCGGGACCTCGAAGTCGGGGTTGAGGTCGACGAACTCCTGCATCTGCGCCGCGAGCCAGGACAGGGACACCCGCTCCTCGCCCCGGCGGGACTCCAACTCCTCGATCCCGCGGTCGGTGAAGTACACGGGCGCCGGCCTCAGAGGGTGAACGCGCGCTGGACCAGCTCGCGCTGCTCGACGTCGTGCTTCTTGTGCGATCCGGCGGCGGGCGATGCCGAGGCGGACCGGGACACGCAGACCAGCGACCGGCCGCCAAGGTGGGCGGGCAGGTTGAGTGCGACGAACGGCCATGGTCCCTGGTTGGCCGGCTCCTCCTGGACCCACACCAGCTGGGCGTCCGGGTAGGCCGCGACAACGTCCGCTATCTCGGCGCCGGGTAGGGGCGCGAGCTGCTCGACGCGCACGATCGCCACCTGCCCACCGTCGGAGTCCGCCCGCTTCGCCCGCTCGGCCAGCAGGTCGTAGTAGACCTTGCCGGAGCACATCAGCACGCGGCGGACACCCGCGGGGTCGATGTCCCCGATGGTCTCCGGGATCACCGGTCGGAACGAGCCCTCGGTCAAGTCCTCCACCGGCGACGCGGCTGCCTTGAGCCGCAGCATCGACTTCGGCGTGAACACGATGAGCGGCCGCCGCGGCTCGTGGTAGGCGTGCCAGCGCAGCAGGTGGAAGTACGACGCCGGCGTGGACGGGTAGGCAACGGTCATGTTGTCCTCGGCGCACATCTGAAGGAACCGCTCGATGCGGCCGGAGGAGTGGTCCGGGCCCTGGCCCTCGAAGCCGTGCGGCAGCAGGAGCACGACCGAGGAGCGCTGGCCCCACTTCTGCTCCGAGGACGACACGAACTCGTCGATGATCGTCTGCGCACCGTTGAAGAAGTCGCCGAACTGTGCCTCCCAGAGCACCAGGGCGTCGGGTCGGGCGACCGAGTAGCCGTACTCGAAGCCCATCGCGGCGAACTCCGACAGCAGCGAGTCGTAGATCCAGAACCGGGCCTGTCCCTCGTCGAGGTTGGCCAGCGGCACCCACTCGTCGCCGGTCTTCTTGTCCGTGAGCACGGCGTGGCGCTGGACGAAGGTCCCCCGTCGGCTGTCCTGCCCGGACAGCCGGATCGGCTTCCCCTCGAGCAGCAGCGAGCCGAACGCGAACAGCTCGCCCATCGCCCAGTCGATGCCGCCCTCGGAGGCCATCGCCGCCCGCTTCTGTAGCAGCGGCATGAGCTTCGGGTGGACGGTGAAGCCGTCCGGCGGGGCGACGTGCGCGTCGGCGATCCGCTTCACCACCTCGAGGTCGACGGCGGTCGGACGGCCTGCTCCGACCGACGCCTTCTGCTCGGCCGGCGGCTCGATGCCCTCGCCGGTGCCCTCCTCGTCGGAGGACGAGATCGCCTCGCGGGTCTCGGCGAAGACGCGCTCCAGCTGGCCCTGGTAGTCGCGCAGGGCCTGCTCGGCCTCCTCGACAGAGATGTCGCCGCGACCGATCAGCGACTCGGTGTAGATCTTTCGCACCGAGCGCTTGTTCTCGATGAGGGAGTACATGAGCGGCTGGGTCATCGACGGGTCGTCGCCCTCGTTGTGCCCGCGCCGGCGGTAGCAGACGAGGTCGATGACGACGTCCTTCTTGAACGCCTGGCGGTACTCGAACGCGAGCTTGGCGACCCGGACGCAGGCCTCGGGGTCGTCGCCGTTCACGTGGAAGATCGGCGCCTGGATCATCCGCGCGACGTCGGTGCAGTAGAACGACGACCGCGATGCAGCCGGAGACGTCGTGAAGCCGACCTGGTTGTTGACGATCACGTGCACCGTGCCGCCGGTTCGGTAGCCGCGCAGCTGCGAGAGGTTCAGCGTCTCCGCGACGACTCCCTGTCCGGCGAATGCCGCGTCGCCGTGCAGTAGCACCGCGAGGACGGTGAAGCCGTCCTCTCCCTTGTCGATGCGGTCCTGCTTCGCGCGGGTGATGCCCTCGAGCACCGGGTTGACCGCCTCGAGGTGGGACGGGTTGGCGGCGAGGTAGACCTTGGTCTTGCTGCCGTCCGGCGCGGTGAACTCGCCCTCGGTGCCGAGGTGGTACTTCACGTCGCCCGAGCCCTGCACCGACCGGGGGTCCTGGTTGCCCTCGAACTCCCGGAAGATCTGGCCGTAGCTCTTGCCAGCCAGGTTGGCCAGCACGTTGAGCCGGCCGCGGTGCGGCATGCCGATGGTCACCTCGTCGAGCCCCGCCTCGGCGGCCGAGGTCATGACCTCGTCCAGCAGCGGGATCACCGACTCGCCGCCCTCGAGCGAGAACCGCTTCTGCCCGACGTACTTGGTCTGCAGGAAGGTCTCGAAGGCCTCTGCCGCGTTGAGCCGGCGCAGGATCGTCAGCTGGTCCTCGCGCGTCGGCTTGGCGAACGGCACCTCGACGCGGTCCTGGATCCAGCGCCGCTCCTCCGGGTCCTGGATGTGCATGTACTCGATGCCGATGCGCCGGCAGTAGGACTCGCGCAGCACGCCGAGGATCTGGCGCAGCGTCCCCATCGGCTTGCCGCCGAAGCCGCCGGTGGCGAACTCGCGGTCGAGGTCCCACAGCGTGAGGCCGTGGGTGATGACGTCGAGGTCGGGGTGGGAGCGCTGGCGGAACTCCAGCGGGTCGGTGTCGGCCATCAGGTGACCGCGGACCCGGTAGGCGTGGATCAGCTCCTGGACCCGGGCCTGCTTGACGACGTCGTCCTCGTGGGACGCGGGGATGTCGCGGACCCAGCGGATCGGCTCGTAGGGGATCCGCAGCGCCCGGAAGATCTCGTCGTAGAAGCCGTTCTCGCCGAGCAGCAGGCCGTGGACGCGGCGCAGGAAGTCGCCGGACTGGGCGCCCTGGATGATCCGGTGGTCGTAGGTCGACGTCAGCGTCATGATCTTGCTGACCGCGAGCCGGGCCAGCGTCTCGGGCGCCGCGCCCTGGTACTCGGCGGGGTACTCCATCGCGCCGACCCCGATGATCGTCCCCTGGCCGGCCATCAGCCGCGGCACGGAGTGGACCGTCCCGATGGTGCCCGGGTTGGTCAGCGTGATCGTGGTGCCGGCGAAGTCGTCGGCCGTCAGCTTGTTGGCGCGGGCCCGGCGGACGATGTCCTCGTACGCTGCCCAGAACCCGGCGAAGTCCATGTCCTCGGCGCCCTTGATCGACGGCACCAGCAGCGTCCGGCTGCCGTCGGGCTTCTGGATGTCGATCGCCAGCCCGAAGTTCACGTGCTCCGGCCGCACGACGGCCGGCTTGCCGTCGACCTCGGTGAAGCCCTGGTTCATCTCCGGCATCTCACCGAGCGCCTTGACGACGGCGTAGCCGATGAGGTGGGTGAACGAGATCTTGCCGCCGCGACCGCGCTGCAGGTGGTTGTTGATCACGGTGCGGTTGTCGATGAGCAGCTTGGCGGGCACCGCCCGGACGCTGGTGGCGGTCGGCACCGCGAGGCTGGCCTGCATGTTCGAGACGACGCGGGCCGCCGGGCCCTTGAGCGGCGTCGCACCGGCGACTGCCGGGCGCGACGGCTGGGCTCGCCCTTGGTGACTGCCGGCTTGGCGTCTGCCGGCTTGGCGTCCGCGGCCTTGGCCGGCGCGGCCCGGTCGCGGCTGGCGCCGGCTGCGACGGCTGCTGCACCGCTGGCGGCCCGTCGGCGCGCGCCGCGGCGCCGTCGGTCGCGGGCGCCGCCGGAGCGGGGGTCGGCGTCGCGTCGCCGGCCGTCTGGCGGGTCGCGCCGCCGTTGGTCGGAGGGGTCGCCGCGTCCACCGGCCGGTAGTCCTCGAAGAAGTCCCACCAGGCCTTGTCGACGGAGTTCTTGTCCTCCAGGTACTGCTGGTACAGCTCGTCGACGAGCCACTCGTTGGGCCCGAAGCCGGTCAGCCCTGGGGCGGCCGACTGGTTGCTCGATTCCGACGAAGCTGGCTGTGACACGGCGCGGATCGCCCTCTTCCTCAGTACAGGTGCGGGAGTGGCCCAGCCTAGTCGCCCGGCGGTTACAGCCCCAGAGCCCTGGCGACGACCAGCTTCTGCACCTCGGAGGCGCCCTCGACGACGCGCAGCATGCGCAGGTGGCGCAGCACCCGCTCGATCGGCCCTTCCTTGAGCAGGCCCATCCCGCCGAACACCTGCAGGCACCGGTCGGCGATCTGGTAGGCGCGGTCGGTCGCGTAGTACTTCGCGATCGAGGTGTCGAGCATCAGCGTCCCGACCGGGTGTCCTTCTGGTCCACCTCCCACGCCAGGTGGTAGGTCATCCAGCGCATCGCCTCGATCTCGACCTTGCACTCGGCGAGCGGGAAGGACACGCCCTGGTTGGCCGCCAGCGGTGCCCCGAAGGCGGTCCGGGTGCGCGCGTGCGCGACGGCCTGGTCGAGGCAGTACTGCGCCATGCCGAGCCACTGGGCGGCGATGTAGGCGCGGCCCGCGTTGAGGAACTTCATCGCGGCCTGGAAGCCGCAGCCCACCTCGCCGATGACGTGGTCGGCGGGGACCCGTGCACCGTCGAACCACAGCTCGGAGGGGTGCGAGTCGGCGATCGTCCACTGCGTCTTGCCGACCCGGTACTGGCTCGCGCGGCACGACGAACGCGGTGATGCCGCCGTGGGCGCGCTTCTCGGCGTCGGTCACCGCGAAGACCACGGCGAAGTCGGCCCGGTCGCCGTTGGTGATGTAGTGCTTCGTGCCGTTGATCACCCACTCGTCGCCGTCGCGGCGGGCGCGGGTGCGGATCGCCTGGGCGTCGCTGCCCGCCTCCGGCTCGGTGAGCGCGAAGCACATCGTCTGCTCCGCGCGCATGACCGGGAGCAGGTACGTCGCCCACAGGTGCTCGGGCAGCTCCAGCAGCAGCGGCGTCGGCCCCGACGGGTTGGGAACGCCGAGGGTCACCATGGCCAGCCGCATCCCGCGACCGGGCCGCGTCCTCGACCAGCAGCGCCATGCCGAGGTTGGACACCCCCCAGCCGCCGACCTCCTCCGGCAGGTAGCAGGCGTAGAAGCCCTCCTCCGCCGACCGCCGGCGGACGGCCATCGCCGCCTCGTAGAGCCTTTCGCGGTCGGGCGCGGGCGAGTCGAGCTCCTCGCGCAGCGACTCCTCGACCGGTCGCACCTCGCGATCGAGGAAGGCGGCGAAGGATGCACGCAGCGCGGTGAGCTCCTCGGGCACGGTGAAGTCCATGTGCGGGATCTAACCGGTCGCGGGCACCACCGCGCACCGCGGCGTGCAGCAGCCGGGCGCCCTCGGGGGCGTCCTCGGCGGGGCGCTCGGTGCGGAAGTACGGCCGCAGCACTCGCCATCAGGGCCTCCTTGATCTGCCGCAGCTCCTCGGGGGTGGCGATGATCGTGCTGTTGGACAGCACGGCCGCCTCGCGCCACTCCCGGCTCTCCTGGCCCGCTGCCTCGAGCCAGCCCAGGACCTTCCGGTCCGAGCTGTCCAGCATGATCCGGCCGAGGGCGTGGTCCAGGGCCGCGGCCTCGGTGCTGTCCGCCTCGTCCTCGAGGTCGCTCTGCCAGCCGGGCATGGCGGCCTGCCAGCGCCGCTCCCGGCCGTCGCCACCGTCGTTGTCGGCCTCCTCGACGAAGCCGTACTTCGCCAGCAGCCGCAGGTGGTAGCTGCAGGCGCTGGGGGAGAGCCCCGCCACCTCCGCGCACTCGGTCGCGGTGGCCGGTCCGCGCGCCTGGAGCCGCTCGAGGATCGCGTAGCGCCCGGCGTGGGCGAGCGCCCGCACCGCGCGCGGGTCGGTGATGCGGCGGCCGTACGTCTCGTCGGTCATGCCCCGAGAATATCTGAAAGAAACCCTTCACAGAACAGATGTGAAGCATTACCTTCACATCTCATGGAGACCACGACCACCGTCCCGACCCCCGCACCCCGCCGCCCCGGCCGCCCGGCGCCTGCTGCGGGTCCGCGACTTCCGCCTGCTCTGGTCCGCCTACGCCGTCTCGGCCGTGGGCACCGAGGTCACCGTGCTCGCGGTGCCGCTGGCGGCAGCGGTGCTGCTCGGCGCCACCCCGCTGCAGATGGGGATCCTGACGGCGGCCGGCACGGCGCCGTACGTCGGCTTCGCGCTCCTCGCCGGCGCCTGGATCGACCGCCTGCCTCGCCGCCGGCCCCTGCTGGTGACCGCCGACCTGGTCGCCGCGACCGCGCTGCTGACCGTGCCGCTCGCCTACGTCGCCGATGTCCTGACCGTCTCCCAGCTGGTGGTGGTGGAGCTGCTCGTCGGGTTCGCCCGGATCACCTTCCGGCCCGCCTTCCAGGCCCACCTGCCCGACGTGGTCCGCCGCCAGGAGCTGACCCGGGCGAGCGGCCACCTGCGGGCCGCGGAGTCGGCAGCCATGCTCGGCGGCCCAGGGCTCGGCGGGACCCTGGTGCAGGTGCTGACCGCTCCGGTCGCGGTGGTGGTGGACGCCCTGTCCTTCGTCGTCTCGGCCGTGCTCGTCAGCCGGGTGTCCGCCCCGGAGCGCGTCGACGACGTGCCGCCACCCCGGCGCCGGCTGCGCGAGGAGGTCAGGGAAGGGCTGGTCCACCTCTGGCAGGACCGGCGGCTGCGAGCCATCGCCGGGTCGGCGGCGAACCTGAACTTCTTCGGGTTGATGATCTTCGCGCTGCTCGTCGTCTACCTGACCCGCGACCTCGGGTTCACCCCGTTGATGATCGCCGCGGTCACGATGGCCGGCGGACTCGGCGCCCTCGACGGGTGCCCTGGTGGCACCGCGGGTCGCGGACCGCATCGGCCGGGGACGCACCTTCCTGCTCGCGACGTCCGTCTTCTCGGTCGGGATGTTCGCCTTCCCGGCCGCGTCGGGCCCGAGGTGGATGGCGTTGACCGTCCTGATGGTCAACGAGGCGGCCGTCGGCGTGGCGATCATGCTCTTCGACGTCACCAACAGCGCGTTCGTCCTCGAGTCCGTCCCGCGCGCGGTCCACGGCCGGGTCAACTCGTCGCTGTCGACCCTGACCCAGGGCGTGAAGCCGCTCGGCGCGCTCGCCGGCGGCGCGCTCGCGAGCGCGGTCGGGATGCGGCCGGCGCTCTGGGTCGCCGCCGTCGGTGCGACGACCACGGTGCTGTGGATGCTGTTCTCACCGTTCCGCCATGACGCGGCCGGTACCGTCTCCTGAGATGTCCGACCACGGGGGAACGCTCCGGACCCACCACGCCGCGACGGCGCTGCTGTCGGTCGTCGCCCTCGCGCTGCCGGTGGTGCTGCCGGTGGACAGGCTGGCGTCCAGCCCGGCCCAGGCGGCGGTGCGGGAGGCACCCTCCGAGGTGCTGCTCCGCGAGGCCACGACCTTCGCGCTGTCCCGGCTGGCCCGCACCGAGCGCCGGCTCGCGCAGGGTCGGTACCCGACCGTCGCGCCCGGCGGCCGCTGGCGCACGAGCGGTACGTCGGGCTGGCTGGCCGGCTTCTACCCCGGGCAGCTCTGGTCGGCGTACGAGGTCACCGGTCGCAGGGCGTGGGCGCGCCGGGCAGCTGTTCGGCAGGGCCCGCTGCGGGTGCGGGCGGACGACACCTCCACCCACGACCTCGGCTTCCTCCTGCAGACCAGCTTCGGGCGCAGCGCGCGGCTCACGGGCAACGCCGCCGACGCCGCCGTCGTCCTGCGGGCCGCTGCAGCGCTGGCCGGCAGGTGGGTGCCCCAGGTCGGCGCGATCCGCAGCTGGGACGGGCCGGAGGGTCAGGTGACGGTGATCGTCGACAACCTGGTGAACCTCGAGCTGCTCTTCGCCGCCGCGCGCCTCGGCGGCCGGCCGGACTGGCGCGACATGGCCGTGCAGCACGCGCTCACCACCGCCGCGCGGCACCTGCGGCCGGACGGCAGCACAGCCCATGTCGTGCGCTTCGACGAGGCGACCGGCCAGCCGGTCTGGACCGGCACCGTCCAGGGGCTCCACGACGGCTCGACCTGGGCCCGCGGCCAGTCCTGGGCGGTCTATGGCTTCACGACGGCCTACCGCGAGTCCGGCGACGGCCGGCTGCTGGACGCGGCGCGGCGCACCGGGGACTGGGCGGTGGCCCACCTGCCCCGCGACGGCGTGCCCTACTGGGACTACGACGTCGCGCACGACCCGACCGCCCCCGACCGGACGCGTGACACGACGGCCGCCGCAGTGCTCGCGTCGGGGCTGCTGGAGCTCGCCCGGATCGACCCGGACAGCCTGCGGCGCAGCGCCTATGCCCGCGCCGGCCTGCGCATCCTCCGCTCGCTTGCGGGGCCCCGCTACCTCGCGCGCGGCACGGGATCGCCCGCCGTGCTGCTGCACGGGCACCACGACGCCGACCTACGCCGACGTCGGCGTGACCTACGGCGACCACTACGTGCTCGAGGCCCTGCTCCGTGCCCAGCTGCTGCCCGCCCGGCGCCCGGCCCTGCCCGTGCACCGACGGCGGGCACTGCCCGACGGCGGCGTGCAGGTGGACCTCGGGGCGCGGCGTCGGATCAGCGGCGTGTCGGTGCGGTGGCGCGACGGTGCGACCAGGGCGTCCCGGTTCCGGATCGCCACGTCCCAGGACGGTCGGCACTGGTCGGTCGCCCGCGGCGGCGTCAGCAGCGGGCGGACCGGGTCGTTCGAGACGTACGACGTCAAGGACCGCGCGGCGCGCTACCTGCGGGTGACCCTGCTCGGCACCGGGTCCAGGAGGACCGGTGGCGGCCGTCCGCGTACGCGGCTGATGGCTCGTCAGACGTAGCGCTCGCGAGGAGCCGTCAGCCAGGTCGTGAAGCCCACCAGCACCATCAGCGCTCCCAGCGCGAGCGTCGCCGCCACCAGCGCGGTCTGGACCGGCTCCTCCGACCGCGAGCGCAGCAGCTCCTCGGTCACCTGGTTGGACAGGGTGTAGGCGACCGACAGCCCGCCCAGCACGGCGAGCAGGAAGGCGCCGAGCCGACCCGCCGCTCCGTCCATGCTGCTCAGCACGGCCAGGATGGCGCCGGCGGCCACCGCCCCCAGCGGCGCGGCCAGTCCCGTCCCCCACCCGTAGAGCCAGTCCTCCCCGACCCTGTCCTCGGCACCCTGGCGGTCGACGAGGGCGAGGTCGTAGGGGATGGTCTGGTCGACGGCCAGCCAGGCGGCGCCGAGGGTGACACCCACCCAGGCGACGGCGAGCAGGACGAGGAACTTGCGCACCCGCTCACCCTGCCAGTCCGGCGGTCACCGGTGCTGCAGGCGGACGATGAAACGCAGGGGGGAGAAACGCAGGGGCGTCGTCAATGTTGCACTGCCGCGGATCGGCGAGGACCTCGACGCCGGGATGTCCGGGCTGCAGTGGACGGTCAACGCCTACCCGCTGACCCTGGCCTCGTTCACATATCGCACCGCCATGACGGCCTGCGCGGCCCTGCTCCTGGTGGGCGCCGCCGCCGACCCTCGGCGGGCAGCGGACGACCCGGCCTAGGTCTACGCGGTGTCGGCCACCCAGTCGCGCAGGTGCTCGAGCGCCTCGCGCTCGATCTGGCGGACCCGTTCCCGGGAGACCCCGAGCCGACCGGAGATCTGCTCGTAGGTCTGCTTGGGCCCCGGCACCAGGCCGTAGCGGCACCGGATGACCTCGGCCTCGCGCTCGGAGAGCCGGTCGACCAGGCCGATCACCGCGCCGCGGGTGGCCTGGTCGACGACCAGGTCCTCCGGGCTGGGGGCGGCCGCGTCGACGAGATCGCCCAGCGTCGTCCCCCCGTCGTCGCCGACGAGAGCGTCCAGGCTGGCCGGGGTGCGCGAGATGGAGTCGAGGTCCGCCACGGCCTCGACCGTGATGCCGAGCTCGGCGGCCACCTCGGCGTCGGTCGCGTCACGCCCCATGCTCGCGCCGAGGTCGCGGCGGGTGCGGGAGAGCCGGCTGAGCTTCTCGACCTGGTGCACCGGGAGGCGCACGGTGCGGCTCTGCTCGGCGATCGCGCGGCCGATGGCCTGGCGGATCCACCAGGTGGCGTAGGTGGAGAACTTGAAGCCGCGGGCGTAGTCGAACTTCTCGACGGCGCGGACCAGTCCGACGTTGCCCTCCTGGATCAGGTCGAGCAGCGGCATGGAGGCCCGGTTGTAGCGGCGGGCCAGCGAGACGACGAGACGCAGGTTGGCCCGGATGAAGGCGCGCTTGGCAGTGTCGCCGTCCTCGGCGAGGCGGTCGAGCTCGACGCTGCTGGCCACCTTGCGGGCGGCCTTGAGCTTCACGGCACGGCGGCCGCCCAGGCCACCGAGCTGGTCGAGCAGGTGGCGGGCATAGAGGCCGGCCTCGATGCGCTGGGCGAGATCGACCTCGGTCGCGGCGTCGAGAAGCGGCGCCCGGCCGATCTCGTCGAGGTAGAGGCGCACCAGGTCAGGAGTCGAGACCTCTTCCTCGACGGTGGCGATGTCGGTGCTCTCGGTGTTCTCGGTCTCGGGTCGGGACAGAGGCAGCTGAGTCAATGCAGTCCCTCGGGTCAGGCGGATAGACACCTGACAGAACGAACAAGGCGCCCCGAAGATTTCCGCGCCCGAGCAGCCCGCGGTGCTAGGGCCGCGCCAGCCAGGGCAGGGGATCGACCAGCGAGGAGTTCACGAAGAGCTCCAGGTGCAGGTGGCACCCGGTCGAGTAGCCCGTGGACCCGACCGTGCCGATGACCTGGCCGGTGCCGACCTGGGCACCTACCTCGGTGCCCAGCTGGGTCTGGTGGTTGTAGGTCGTCGTCAGCAGGACGCCCGCGACAGCCCCGTGGGAGACCACGGTCCGCCAGCCGTACGCGCTGTTCCACCCGGCCGCCACCACCACCCCGTCCCGGGCCGCCCGGATCGGGGTGCCGCAGGGGGCGCTCAGGTCGACCCCCGTGTGCAGCTTGTAGACGCCGGTGATCGGGTGGACCCGCATGCCGAACGGTGACGAGACCCGACCCTGCACCGGCCAGGCCAGCGTGCCGGGGCGGGCGGGGACGGTGGACCCGTCGCGGCCCGCCTTCTCGCCCCAGCTCCTGCGGGTCCGCGCGTCCAGCTCGGCCTGGAGCTCGCTGGAGACCGTCTCCCGGCGGGCGAGCGCCTGGTCGTCGGCGGCCTGTGCGGCTCGGGCGGCGGCCAGGGCGGCCGCGCGGGCGGCTACCAGCTCGCCGACCTGTTGCTCCGCCAGCCGGGCCTCGGCCTCGAGGGCCACGACCTCCCGGAGCTCGCGCTGGGCCTTCTCGTCGGCCTCGGCCAGCTCGTCGCGGATCGTCTCGAGGTCCTCCGCGCGGCTTCCGTAGGACGCCTCGACCGCCTGCATGTCGTCGAGCAGGGAGCGCTGCGAGGACACGACGGTCTGCAGGCTGACCAGGCGCTCGGCGAAGTCAGCGGGGAGCTGGCCTCGAGCAGCATCGAGATGTCGCTCATCGAGCCACCGCCCTGGTAGGCGGCCCTGGCCATCCGGCCGATCCGGTCCCGCTGCTCCTGCACCTGCTCGGCCGACTCCTCGGCCTCCGCGGTGCTGAGCATCAGGCGCACCTGCGCCGCCCCCCGAGCGCGGGCAGCCTGCTCCTGGCGGCGTCCGGGCGCTGGCGAGCAGGTCCCGGGCATGGGCCGCGGTCTGATGGGCCGCGGGCAGGGCCGCGTCGGCCAGCCGCAGGTCAGCGGCCGCCCGGACCATCGCCTCGCTGGACTCGGCCAGCTCGTCCCGGACGTCCTTCATGATCCGGTCGATGTCCGGGGACCCCCCGGCGGCGTCGGTGGGGCGGACGGGCCCCCGTCGGCAGCGTGGGACACCGGCAGCGGACCCAGGACCAGCGCGAGCAGCAGCAGCGGCAGCGCGCCGCGGGCGGCGCGCACGGCCACCGCTGGTCGCCCGGGGCGAGGCAGGCGCGGCATCGAGGTCCTTCGGTCGGGGCGCCCCTGCTCGGAGGCGTCCCGTCTACCGTCGGCGCCCGCCATGCCCGACTTGACCCGTCGCGGGCGCGACCGGTGCTAGGACGCGGCGGTGAGGTCCTCCGCGTCGATCGACGCGACCTCCCGCAGCTGTGCGTTCGAGCAGGTCGCCGACGACCGAGCGCTCGAACCGCGCCCGCACCCGGTCGACGGCGGCCAGGCCGAGGCGTCTCGAGGTGCATCCGGTTCTGCAGCAGCGACTGGATTCCCTGCGCCATCCCGCCTCGCGGCACCAGCCGGCCGGTGATCCCGTCGGCCACCACGTCCGAGAAGGAGCCGACGTCGCTCGCGACGACGGGCACCCCGCAGGACATGGCGGCGAGGACCACGGCCACCTCGTCATCGGTGTCGTCCATCGCCCACCACCAGGTCGAGCGAGCGCAGCAGGTCCGCCGTGCCCTCGTCCCAGCAGCCCGGCCCCGGGACCACTACGGCCTGGCAGGCGGGCAGGGTCCGCAGGCCCTCCAGCAGGGCTGACCGGTCCGCGCCGTCAGAGGAGACCGCGACGCCGACCCGGCGTGGGCCTTCGGCCGGCTCGACCCGGCTTCCCCGATCGGCGAACCTGGCTCGGTCGACAGCCTCCGGCAGCACCCGGAAGGCGCTCCGCGGCAGGCCGCGGGCCACCAGCCGGTCGAGCTCTCCGACGCTCGACACCAGCACGCGGCGCGAAGCCCGCGCGAGCGCGGCCTCCAGCCGGTCCTGGTCGCTGCCCGGCCGGCGGCCGGCCCGGGTCAGCCGCAGCACGACCGGGATGCCGGACTCCCGGGTCGCCAGGTGAGCCGCGAGCCCGGCCTGCCAGCCGGCAGCGAGCACGACGTCCGGCGCAGAGGTGCGCAGGTCGTCGCGCAGGCGGTTGCCGACCGCTGCGGCGGCGTGAGCGTCCCCGACCACGCGCGGGGTCGGGACGTCGTGGCCGCGACGCACGAGGTCGTCAGCGGTCCAGCCGAATGTCGTGGTCGTCGTGGCGGTGCAGAGCAGGGCGACCCTCATGGGTGATCTCGCTTGTCGTGTGCGCGCGCCGAGTCGGCGATGCGGGACCGTTTCGCGCCGGTGCTCTCCAGCGCGTCGCTGTCCACCTGACGATGCTCCGCAGCGCGGCGCCCCAAACGTCCGGCGCCCGATCGGCCGAGCGCGACCCTCAGTGCGCCTAACCTCAGTGCGCCTCTTGCTGCCGGCGCTGCAGCTCGAGGATGAGGTCCCGGCGGCTCATCGAGGAGCGGCCTTCGATGCCGGCCCGCTTGGCCAGCTCGTAGAGCTCGGCACGCGACACGTCCAGCCGCCGCGGCGGCTGGATCGTCGGCTCCCACCTGGTGCAGCATCTCGTCGCGCCGCTCGGCGTACTGCCCGCCGAGCTCGCGCATCAGCTTGCGCGGCAGTGACTCCGTCATCGGCGCCAGGACGGCGCTCGCCAGCAGGTCGGCGTGCCGGGTGAGCAGCTCCCGGAGAGCGTCGCCGCGTCCGCGTCACCTCGGGCGCCGATGCGGTCGACGGCAGGGACTCCAGCTCGCGAACGGCCTGCAGCAGGACCTCGTCGAGTCGCCACAGGTCCTCGAGCGCGGCGGCCGTGCCCGGCCCGGCCGGGGTCGCCGCCTCGGCGGAGAGGACCTGTCGTTCCGCGTCGTGGTGGGCGATGACGAGGTGCACGAGCTCGGCGCGCCACCGGCCCTGGCTGGGGCCGGGCGAGCAGGCACGGCGCACGAGCCGCAGCATGCGGTCGTGGTCGGTCGCGGTGAGTCGCGCGATGCTGCTCGGCATGCTGTCCGAGTACCCGCCGCTACAGGGGTCACACGCCGCTGTTCGAGTTCAGGACCGTGAGCCGGCCACTCAGCGGCCCGATCGTTCCCTCGCGGTCAAGGGCACGACGTACCACACGACGACGAACCAGAGGGCGGTGACGCCGGAGAGCACGAACGGCAGGACGCCGTCCAGGGCGACGTCGAGGATCAGCAGGACCGCGCCGTTGATGGCGACCAGCAGCATGGCGATCCCGCCCCGAGCCATCAGGTCGGCTCCCGCCACCAGCCGCGGCTTGAGCCCGCGACGGAACACGATCCGGTGGAAGGGGACCGGCCCGATGAGCAGCGCGGACGCGATGGCGGTGGCGAGGAGCGTCGCGACGTAGATCCGGAGCTGGAAGTCGGTGATCTGCGGGAAGCGCTGCGTGAAGGCGAGCGTCAGGAGGAACGCGAAGAGGAACTGGACGCCGGTCTGGGCGACGCGCAGCTCCTGCAGGAGCTCGTCGTACCTCCGATCCGCCTTCTCGTCCTCCGACTCGTCGCGGTCGTCGGCGTCGGAGGGTTGCTGTCGCGTCACGGTGGCGTCAGCGGACGTCGCCGCGCCATGAGCCGGTCTCCGACCCCTTGGACTCGATGAAGGCCTTGAAGCGCTCCAGGTCTCCGGTGACCCGCCGGCGGACGACGCCGAGCTTGTCGCCGGCCTGCTCCACGACACCCTCCGGCTCGAAGTCCATCTGCACCATCACCTTGGTGGTGTCCGGCGTGAGGCGGTGGAACGTCACCACACCCGCCTGGTGGGGTGCGTCCACCGAGCGCCATGCGACCCGCTCGTCCGGGTGCTGCTCGGTGATCTTCGCGTCGAACTCGCGAGTGACGCCCCCGATGCTGGTGACCCAGTGGGTCGTGGTGTCGTCGAGCTGCTGGATCCGGTCGACACCCTCCATGAACTCCGGGAACGTCTCGAACTGCGTCCACTGGTTGTACGCGGTGCTCACCGGCACCTCGACCTCGATGGACTCCTCGATCGTGCTCATCATTCTCCTTCGGGGGCTCGACATCTTCCGCCATCGCTGCCCGACCGGACCGTGCGCCAAACGCCAGGCGGGCGGCGAGCAGTGGCAGGAGCGTGTGTGTGCACGACGGAGCCCCTCGCCGCAGACCGCGACGAGGGGCTCCGGGGGTCAGGCGGCGATCAGAGCTGCCGCGTCTCCAGCGAGGGGTCGGAGGCCGGACGGCCGTCCACCTCCTGGGTGTGCCGACCAGATCCGGCGTACGTCGCCTGGTCCGAGGTTCCGTACGTCCCCTCGTGCGAGCCGATGCGCGCGGCCTGCTCGCCCATGGAGCGGCGGCCGACCTGGGCCCGGATGTTCTCCTTCTCGCGCTCGGCCGAGGTGAGCCAGGTCTCCCAGCGTGACTGCATCGGCCGGACGAGCCCGCCGCCGACACCGACGACGATCACGCCGCCGATGGTGGCCAGGATGGTGATCAGCACCGGCGTCGTCACCGTGGTGGCGACCCCGACCTGGTTCAGAGCCGCGACGACCCCGAGGAAGAGGATGAAGACCGACGCGATGTTGGCAATGACGTTGCCGTAGGACAGGCCGCCCAGCGTGCTGCTGACGATGTCCTTGACCATCTTCGCGACGGCGGATGCGACGACGACGATCACGATCGCGACGATCAGCCTCGGCAGGAAGGCGACGACGTCCTGGAGCAGGGTGCTGATCGGGTTGGGGCCGAAGACGTTGAAGGCGATCACGAGGGTCACCAGCATGATCGCGTACTTCACGAGCTTGGCCACGATGTCGGAGGCGTCGTACTTGCTCTTCGCAAGGGCCTGCTTCACGCCACCGCGCTCCACGGCACCGTCGAAGCCCACGCGCTCCAGGATGCTGTCGACGACCTTGGCGAGTGCCTTGGCGATCAGGAAGCCGACGATCAGGATGACGAAGAAGAACAGCAGCTTCGGCACGAACGTGGCGATGGTCGTCCAGGCGTCGGACACCCCGCCCTGCCAGTCGACTGCATGGACGGACTGTGCTGTCACGAAAACCTCCGGTTGTAGGACGTCGAGTTCCGACGCCTGCTGCCCTGGAGGTCGCGGGTGAAACCAGCCGCGTGGGCGGCCCGGTCAGCCCGTCGTGGCCGCCTCGGCGGGGAGGTGGCGGCGCGACTGGACGATGCGGAACCTGCTCGCGACGTAGGCCGCGTCGGTGAGCGCGGCGTTCGCCGCCGGGTTCGCGCCGGTCGCGTGGAAGTCCGAGAAGGCCGCGGACTGGTTGACGTACACCGTCTCCGTGAGGTTGCACGAGAGGGCGACCCCGGACTCGATCGCGGCCAGCTCGGCGGCGTCGAGAACCTTGTCGTCCGTGGAGTAGACGGCTGCGGTGATCGCCCCGTGGTCCCGCACGGAGTCGCGCAGGATCCGCGATGGAGTCCTGGGTGCTGTCCGTGGTGACGAGGAAGGAGACCGGCCCGAAGCACTCCCGCAGGTAGACGTCCCGGTCCGCCTCGTCGACCCGGACGACGACCGGGGTGCGGACCGTCGCGTCGGGGAAGTCGGGGTGGCTGATGCTGCGGGACGGCAGCACGACGGCGCCGTACGAGGGTGCCTTGTCGCAGCCGCTCGAGCACGCCGTCGTTGACGACGGCGCCGAGCAGAGCGGTCGCCCGGGCGTCGTCGCCGAGCAGCCCGTCGATGGCGCCCGCGAGGTCGGCGCCCACCTCGTCGACCGACTTGTGCTCTCCGTCGGCGGTGATCCCGTCGCGCGGCACGAGCAGGTTCTGCGGCGTGGTGCACATCTGGCCGCTGTAGAGGGCGAGCGAGAACGCGAGGTTCGCCAGCATGCCGCGGTAGTCGTCGGTGGAGTCCACGACGACGGTGTTGACGCCGGCCTTCTCGGTGTAGACCGAAGCCTGTCGGGCGTTCTCCTCCAGCCAGGTGCCGAAGCCGGTGGAGCCCGTGTAGTCGATGACCTTCACCTCGGGGCGCAGGGCCAGCACCTTGGCCAGCCCCTCGCCCGTCGCGCTCCGCGGCCAGCGTCACCAGGTCGGGGGAGAAGCCGTTCTCGGCAAGGACCTCGCGGGCGATGGCCACCGTGATGGCGAGCGGCAGGACTGCTCCGGGGTGTGGCTTGACGACGACGGCGTTGCCGGTGACCAGGCTGGCGAACAGGCCCGGGGTAGGAGTTCCACGTCGGGAACGTGTTGCAGCCGATGACCAGGGCGACGCCGCGCGGGACGACCGTGAAGCGCTTCGTCATCCGCTGGGGCGGCCGCTTGCCCTGCGGCTTCTCCCACGACGGCCTCGGGCGTGTGGCGGGTCATCTCGGCGTAGGCGTAGGCGACGGCCTCCAGCGCCCGGTCCTGGGCATGGGGTCCGCCGGCCTGGAACGCCATCGCGTAGCCCTGGCCGGAGGTGTGCATGACCGCCTGCGCGATCTCGTGGCTGCGGGCGTTGACCCGCGCCAGGATCTCGAGTGCGACGCCGGCCCGCGCTTCCGGCCCGGCGTCCCGCCAGGCCGGGACGGCCTCCTGGGCAGCGGCCAGCAGCGTGTCGACCTCGGCGTGCGGATACGTGACCTCGAGGTCGATGCCGTACGGCGACCGCTCGCCCGGCACCTCGCCGTCGGTCCCTGCCTGCTTCGCGGGGAACGCCTTGCCGAGGTAGCCGTCGAACGCCGCCTTGCCGTCAGCGGCGGACTGGCTCCCGGGCACGCCCTCCGGGCCGTACGCCTTGAGGTTCTCGGAGTACGCCGACCAGTAGCTGCGCTCCCGGATCGCGGTGAGCGCGCGCTGCAACGTCTCCTGGTGGCGGGTGATCAGCTCGACCGGGTTCGTCATGCTCGCGACCCTATCGCCGCTGCGGTAGACAGATTCCGTGCCCGCAACCCCCGTCACCGTGCTCGACGGAGGCCTCGCCACCGAGCTCGAACGCCGGGGCCACGACCTCTCGGACGACCTCTGGTCCGCCCGGCTCCTCCGCGACGACCCCGAGGCGGTGCGGGACACCCACCTGGCGTTCTTCCGCGCCGGCGCCGGGGTCGCGACGACGGCGAGCTACCAGGCCAGCTTCCAGGGCTTCGCGACCCGCGGCCTGTCGCGCAGCGAGTCGGCGGACCTGATGCGGGCCAGTGTTCGGCTGGCGCGCGAGGCTGCGGAGGCGGCCGAGGCCGAGTCGGGCGACGGCGTACGTCGTCAGGTCGCCGCGTCGGTCGGCCCCTACGGCGCCGTGCGCGCGGACGGGTCGGAGTACCACGGCGACTACGGGGTGACCGACGCCTTCCTCCGGGACTTCCACGGACCGCGGCTGGAGGTGCTGGCGACGGGGGGAGCCGACCTGCTGGCCCTGGAGACCATCCCCTCCGAGCAGGAGGCCGCCGTGCTCCTCGGGCTGCTGTCTGCGCTGCCCGAGGGGACGCGGGGGTGGCTCTCGCTGACCTGCTCCGACGGCCGGCGGACCCGGCGGGGTGAGGACGTGGCGCGCGTCTTCGGTCTGGCACGCGACGTCGACGCCGTGGTGGCCGTAGGCGTGAACTGCACGGCGCCGGAGCACGTCGACAACCTCGTCAGCACAGCGGTCTCTGCCAGCGGCAAGCCGGCGGTGGCCTACCCGAACAGCGGGGAGTCCTGGGACCCGGTCACGCGGCGGTGGGGAGGGGAGGGGGCAGGGGTCGACGCCGCGGCCGCGGCGCGCTGGGTGGCGGCGGGGGCCGGCTGGGTCGGCGGGTGCTGCCGGGTTGGCGCTGAGGACATCTCACGGCTGGCTGCGGCGTTGCGGGCGCGCTGACCAGCGGCGGACTCGGGGCGGATTCGGGGCGGATTCGGGGGCGGTCGCGTCCCTGTGGACGGCGGGGCGGTCCTGTCGTACCGGAGGGATATCGTCGAACAAACGTTCGAGTCGCTGACGTCGGGAGGTGGCCGCCATGGGTCTGGACGCGCAGACCCGCGCAGAGCTCTTCGCCGAGCTCGATGCCGAGTGGCCGCCGCCGGGGCTGGTCGACGACACGCCCGCCGGGCCGCGGCTGGCGGCGCTGCTCAGCACTGCGGCGCCGGCCGACCTTCCCGCGGGCGTCCTGGTGGAGGTCGCAGCGGGGGCGGCCCGGCTGGCGTCCTGGGCGGCGGCGCAGGAGGCCGCGGCGACGGCAGCGTTGACCGATCGGGTGCAGGGCTACCGCGGCGTGGGTCCCCGGGCCGGCCAGGTAGCGCCCGAGGAGATGGCGGCGGCCGAGATCGGGGCCGGCCTTTCGCTGTCGCCCGGCGCCGCCCGCCTGCGGATCGAGCTGGCGACGGCTCTGCGTCGGCTGCCGTCCGTCCGGCTCGCGCTCGCGTGCGGACGGATCGACCTGACGAAGGCACGGGCCGTCGCCGACGCCGTCACCGGGCTGTCCGACGACCTCGCGGCGGCGGTGGAGGCGCGGGTGATGGGCCGGGCAGGTGACCAGACCGCCGCGCAGCTGCGCGCCTGCCTGCGGCGCGCGGTCATCTCGCTGGACCCGGCCGGAGCGCAGTCGCGCCGGGACGCAGAGGTCGCAGGGCGTGGGGTGTGGAGAGAAGCCCTGCCGGACGGTATGGGACGGCTGGAGTGGGTCGCGCCGATCGAGCAGGTCGAGGCGAGTCACTCGTGGCTGACCGGAAAGGCACAGCTGGCCAAGGCAGCCGACGTCCGCGCCGGCGGGCCCGTTCGGACGCTCGACCAGTGCCGGTCCGACGTGCTCGCCGACCTGGGTGAGGTCGGGCTGGCGATGGAGGAGCTGCCGCGTCGCGCCGGTCGGCGGCCGCAGGTCGACGTCGTGGTGGCGCTGTCCACCCTGCTCGGTGCCGACGACGAGCCCGCTGAGCTCCCCGGTGTCGGCCCGGTCACCGCCGAGGTGGCCCGCCGCATCGCGGTCGACGGCGTGTGGCGTCGGCTGGTCACCGATCCGCGCACCGGCCGGCTGCTGGACATGTCGTCACCGCACTACCGGCCGCCGCAGGAGATGCGCGACGCGGTGCTCACCCGGGACCAGACCTGTCGCGGGTTGGGTTGCCGGGTGTCGGCCGACCGATGCGACCTCGACCACCGCACGCCCTTTCCCGAGGGACCGACCAGTCCGGGCAACCTCGACGCCCGATGCCGTCGTGATCACCGGGCGAAGACCCTCACCGACGTCCGGGTCGAGGCCGACGACGAGGGCGGGCTGTGGACCACGCTCCCGTCGGGTCGCCGCTACTACGACCCGGCCGAGCCCGTGCTGCACCATCCCCGCCTCCTCGCGCAGCCCGAGCCCAGGCGGCGACTCGCCCGACGACCCGGACCCGCCAGGACTCCCCCCACCGTTCTCAGACCGCGGCGGTGGAGCAGCGGTTGGTGGACCAGCTGTTGGTCAGACCAGCGGTTGGTGGACCAGCGGTTCCGGTCGTGGACGTGTAGCGACGCGGGTCGCTCAGGTGTTGGCCAGGCGGCGGGCCGCCACGGCCTCGGTCCTGCTGGCGCAGCTCCTGGTCGCCTCTCAGGGCTGCGAGGAAGTCGTCTCGCTGGATCGTCTGCAGGACGCTGTCCTCGGTCGCGACCACCGTGGCGGTGCGCGGCACGTCGCGCAGCAGCGCGATCTCGCCGAAGTGGTCGCCGGCGGTCATGTGCGAGAGCCGGCGGTCGCCCTGCTGGGCGTCGAGGGCGCCGCTCTGGATGACGTAGAAGAGGTCGCCGCTGCTCGCCCTCCGTCACGACGATGTCTCCCGCAGCCACGTTCACCTGCCGCATCCGGCCGGCCAGCTGTTCCACCAGCGGGCGGGCCAGGGGGGCGAACAGCGGGACTCCCCGGAGGAGGGTGACCTCGGCCGGCTCGGACACCCGGGCGTCCATCCGGCGCAGGGCTGGGAGCGCCGCGGAGGCCACCGCGGCCACCGGCACGGCGATGACGACGAGCCCCCACCGCAAGCCGACGCTGGAGATGAGCAACGGCATGAGCAGCGACCCGAGCGCCATGGTGGCGATCAGGCCGCTCTCGAGGGCGCCGAACACGCGACCGAGGACCTCGTCCGGTGCGAGACGCTGCAGGATCGTCGAGGCGTTGACGTCGACCACGGGGTTGGCGGCGCCGATGACGGCCATCGCGAGGAACGCGATGGATGCTCGCGGCCAGACCGCGATGAGCAGCAACGGGACCGCCCAAAACACCACGCCGATCCCGAAGTGGGACGCGAGACGGTGCCGGGACGCGAGCGCGACGGCGAGCAGACCCCCCAGCAGGGCGCCGATCCCGAGGACCGAGTCGAGGTAGCCGAGTCCGGCGGGTCCGAGGTCGGTCAGGTCGAGGGCGATCGCGACACCGAACACCAAGGACGCACCGGCGACGACCGTCTGGGCGCAGTAGACGAGCGTCACCAGGCGCAGGTCCGGATGGCGCCAGATGACACCGAACCCGGTCAGCGCCTCACGCAGGAAGCCGCCGGTCGCCGGCTCGACGTCGGCCTCCGCCCCTGCGTCCGGCCCTGCGTCCGCCCCACCGTCCGGCTCCCGGTCGGGCTGGCGTGCGCTCTCCGCCGCGACCGTGACGGTGCGTGGCCGTACGCCGGCGATCAGGGCGGCCGACCAGGCGAACGTGATGGCGTCGAAGACGAGGACCGTGGCCACGTCGGCGACGGCGAGCAGGAAGCCGGCCGATGGCGGGTCCCAGGAAGAACGCGAGGCTCTCGACCGTGCTCGCGACCCCGTTGGCCGCGGTCAGCTCCTCCGGTGTCTCGACGAGCGACGGCGTCAGCGCCAGCTGCGCCGGGCGGAACGCGGAGGAGACCAGTGTGGTCACCGTTCCGATCACGAAGACGGTGATCGCGGGTGCGTCCGTCTCGATCAGTGCCGCCGCGGCGAGGACCAGGACGGCCCGGATGACGTCGCAGCCGACCATCAGGGTCCGCCGCGACATCCGGTCGGCGAGCGCCGAGGTGAACGGGGCGGAGACCGCGGCCAGCGTCAGCCGAATCGTGCCCCACACCCCGACCGCTGTGGCGCCACCGACGTGTAGGCCCAGACCGCGACCGCGGTGGCGTACGCCCAGTCGCCGATCATCGAGCCCGACAGGGCGAGGTTGAGCCGGCGCAGCGACGTGTTCCGGAAGACCGTGGCCAACGAGGAACCGCGTCTCCCGTACTGCGGAACCGATCGTCGACATGCTCACTCCCGGCCTGGCAGGGGGATGCTGGCCGGAGCCTAGGGATCATGAGCGGTCGCCTGGCGGCGGGATCCGCAAATGTCCTAATTCCGGGGGCCGCGGTGGCCGAGAGCCCGGTCAGCCCCGGGCGGCTACCTCGTGCGGGGAACAGGCTGGCGGCGGTCGCCACGTCGTGGTCCAGCGCACCGGAGGCCACCAGCTCGGAGAGGGACTGCTCCAACGTCTGCATGCCGTCCCGGGAGCCGGTGGCGAGGGTGTTGCGGAGCTGGCGCGTCTTGCCCTCCCGGATCATGTTCCGCACCCCGCGGTGTCGCGATCAGCACCTCGTACGCGGCGACCCGGCCGCCCCCGGAGCGCGGCAGCAGCCGCTGGTAGACGATGCCCGTCAGCGCGCCGGCCAGCTGCACCCTGATCTGCGACTGCTGCTCGGCCGGGAACACGTCGACGACGCGGTCCAGGGCCTGAGCGGTGTCGTTGGTGTGCAGCGTGGCGAGGACCAGGTGGCCGGTCTCCGCGATGGTCAGCGCGGTGTGGATGGTCTCGAGATCGCGCATCTCCCCGACGAGCAGGACGTCCGGATCCTCGCGCAGGGCCGAGCGCAGGGCACGGGGAAAGCTCTCGGTGTCGGTGCCGACCTCGCGCTGGTTCACCGCCGCGAGCTGATGGCGGTGGACGTACTCGATCGGGTCCTCGATGGTCAGGATGTGGCAGGGGCGGGTGCGGTTGACCCGGTCGAGGAGCGCGGCCAGCGTCGTCGACTTGCCCGACCCGGTGGGGCCGGTCACCAGGACGAGGCCCTGCGGCAGGTCCGCGAAGGCGCGCACGACCTCCGGGACGCCGAGCTCCGCGAGGTCCGGCAGCTCATAGGGGATGAGCCGGAGCGCGATCGCGACCGAGCCGCGCTGCTGGAAGCCGTTGACCCGGAACCGCGCGCGGTCGCGCCACCCGAACGAGAAGTCGATCTCGTGCGAGGTGTCGAAATCGTTGCTCTGCTGCTCGGTGAGCATCCCGCGCAGGATCGGCTGCGGTCGACTCCGGAGTCATCGACTCCCAGCCGTCCAGCCGACGGAGCTCCCCGTCGACGCGGAGCAGCGGTGCGACCCCGGCGTCAGCATGAGGTCGGACCCGCGTCGTTCCCAGAGGGCGCGTGAGCAGCTCCTCGCGCACCTGGTGCACGTCCAGTTCCTGCTGCCCGCCGGTCACGAGCAGCGAGTCTGCCAGGTCAAGGTTCCGGCCCGGCTGCCGATGTTGCACAGGTCAGGTCACTCGCCCGTTCAGGTGACACGGAGCCGGACCGACCGGGGGGTGGGAGGAACACGACAGTGTCCACGCCCGCAGCGACCGACGTCGCGCCTGTCCCGGCACGTCGCTTCCTCGGCGAGATCCTGGTCGCCTCCAACCTGCTGACCCAGGAGAAGCTCGACGACGCCCTGCTCAAGCAGCGGGTCTCCGGGCAAGCGCCTCGGGTCCCTGCTGGTGGAGCTCGGCGCCGTGGACGAGCGCGACCTGGCGACCGCTCTGGGCGAGCACTTCGGCGTCGCCGTGATCGACCTCCGGCGCCGCGCACCCGTGCCCGAGGCGGTCCAGCGGCTCCCCGAGGCCTCTGCCCGGTCGCTGCTCGCCCTGCCGCTGCAGCTCTCGAACGGCCTGCTCGAGGTGGCGGTCGCCGACCCGAGCGACGAGCGCTCGAGCAGCTCCGGGCGCTCACCGGCATGCCGGTGGCCCTGCTCGTCGCCAGCGCGACGGACATCCGGCGGGCCATCGACCGTGGGTACCGGGCTCTCGCCGACATCGACCGTCATGTCGACGCCTTCCAGGCGTCGAGCTCCGGACGGTCCACGACCACCGCAGATCGCGGCAACGGTCGGACGAGAACGCACCGGTCGTCCAGGTGGTCAGCATCGTGCTCACCCAGGCGTTGCGCGACCGCGCCTCCGACGTGCACATCGAGCCGATGGACACCCTGACCAGGGTCCGCTTCCGCATCGACGGCGTCCTGCACGACGTCCTGACGCTTCCCGGCCGCCATGGGTGGTGCCGCGGTCAGTCGCCTCAAGGTGCTCGCCGGCATGAACATCGTCGAGCGGCGGCGCGCCCAGGACGGCCAGTTCACCACCGAGATCGAGGGCCGCCAGCTCGACGTGCGAGTCGCCAGCACGGGAACCGTCGGCGGGGAGAAGGTGGTGCTGCGCCTGCTCGACAAGTCGGCGGCGACCTTCCGGCTCTCGGAGCTCGGCATGCCGGACGACACCTACCAGGTCTTCTCCGCAGATGGTTCGCGCGCCGTTCGGCATGGTCATCTGCGCCGGGCCGACGGGCAGCGGCAAGACGACCAGCCTCTACGCCACGATGGGCGAGCTCAACGGCACCGAGCGTCAACATCATGACGATCGAGGACCCGGTCGAGTACGTCGTCCCCTCGATCAACCAGATCCAGATCAACGAGCAGGCCGGCATCAGCTTCGCGAGCGGCCTGCGGTCGATCATGCGCCAGGACCCCGACGTCATCCTCGTCGGAGAGATCCGGGACGACGGAGACGGCACGCATCGCGGTCCAGTCCGCCCTCACCGGGCACTTCGTGATGACATCGCTGCACGCCACCGACAGCGCGTCGGCGCTGCTCCGATTCCTCGACATGGACATCGAGGCCTACGTCGTCGGTCGGCGGTGGCCGGGGTCGCTCAGCCAGCGACTGCTGCGCCGGATCTGCGACCAGTGCCGCCGCCCCTTCGCACCGTCCGACCGAGGAGCTCGAGTACTTCCTCGAGGCCGGCGGCGTCGTGCCCGACGACGGGTTCTCGCACGGCGAGGGCTGCATGTTCTGCGCGCAGTCGGCTACCAGGACCGCGTCGGCGTGTACGAGCTGCTCCGCATGACGCCGGCGATGCGTGCCCTGGTGGCGACGAGCCCTGACCCATGACCAGGTCCGGGAGCTCGCGATCGCCGAGGGCACCCGCACGCTGCGACACGAGGCAGTGCTCGCCGTCGACCGCCGGTGTCACCACCATCGCGGAAGTCATCCGCGGAATCTACGTGCTCTGACATGGCCGCGACGCCAGGCATCGAGGTCACCACGCCCACGGTCCGTCGGGAGCCACGGGAGGTCATGCCGGCGCGGGTCAAGGGCAAGGACCTGATGCACCTCTCCCGCCAGCTCGCGGCGTTCCTGCGCGCGGGCATCCCGATCCTGGACGGGCTGGCGCTGCTCGCCCGGGACACGAGCAACACGACCCTGCGGCGCACCCTCGACGACGTCGCCGAGCGGCTCCGCCAGGGCAGCCCCCTCGGCGAGGCGTTCGACCACCATCCCAAGGTCTTCCCGGAGGCCTACCGGAGCATGGTCCGCTCGGCCGAGCTGACCGGCAACCTCGACGTCGTCCTGGAGCGGCTCACGGTCTACGTGGAGCGCGAGGTGGAGGCTCGGCGGAAGATCCGATCGGCGATGATCTACCCGATGGTCGTCGTGGTGCTGTCGGTGGCGGTGTCGCTGCTGCTCGTGACGTTCGTGCTGCCCAAGTTCCGCGTCTTCTTCGCCTCGTTCGACCAGGAGCTCCCGCTTCCCACGCGGATGCTGCTCGGCATCTCGGACGCCTTCCAGCACTGGTGGTGGGCCTTCCTGGTCGCCGCCGTCCTGGCAGGTCTGGGCAGCTGGCGGTTCCTCCGCTCGCCCCGTGGGCGACTGACCAGGGACCGGGTCGTGCTGCGGCTGCCTGTCCTCGGCAAGGCCCTGCAGTACTCGGTGGTCGAGCGCTTCGCCCGGGTGTTCTCGGCGATGCTGCAGGCCGGTGTCCCCCTCGGTGAGGCCATGGACGTCGCCGCCGGCGCGACCAACAACGGCCCGGCGAAGATCGCGCTGACGCACAGCCCGCGGACGCATGCTCAGCGGGGAAGGCATCAGCGAACCGCTGGCCGACACCGGCATCTTCCCGGCTGCCGCCAGTGCAGATGATCCGGGTCGGCGAGGACACCGGGTCGCTCGACGAGCAGCTCGATGTCGTGGCCGGCTTCTACGAGAAGGAGCTCGACGAGAAGGTCAAGCAGATCACCACGCTGATGGAGCCGGCGGTGCTCCTCGTCATGGGCTGCCATCGTGGGCTTCGTCGCCCTGGCGCTGGTCTCGGCCATGTACGGCATCTACGGGAACGTCGGATCATGACGCCGCGCCGGACGCCGGCAGGCCCGTCGACGGGTTCAGCCTGGTGGAGACCCTGCTCGCGGTGGCGATCCTCGGGATCGGCGTGCTCACCGTGGTGGGCGGGATGATGACTTCGATCCGGGTCGGTGACCTGGACCGGCGCCAGGCAGAAGGGCAGACGGCTCTCCGTGCGTACGCCGAGGCCGTCGCGGGCGACACCTACGTCCACCTGCGCCTCGTCGTACCCCGCTGCGGGCTTCACCGCCCCGACCGGCTGGTCACCCACGATGACCGTGACGTACTGGAGCACGCGCGACCAGCACGTTCGGCTCGACGTGCGGCACGGACAGCGGGTTGCAGCGGGTCACCCTCACGGTGTCGGACGCCGACGGCACGTGCCACGGAGTCGCTCCGGCTCGGGAAGCGCGCCCCGTGAGCACGGCAGAGACGAGTCCGGCCTCACCCTGGTCGAGCTCCTCGTCGTCGTGGCCATCAGCGGCCTGGTCGTGCCCGTCATGACCGGCGCCCTGGTGATGGGCTGGAAGACGACCGACGCCACCGTCGCCAGCCTCTCGGACAGCAGGAACCGCCAGCTCGCACCGTCGCTGTTCACGCGGGACGCGCAGACCGCGAAGACCATCGACACGACCACCAGCGACACCACCTGTGTCTCTGCCGGCGACACCCTCCTCGTCCGGCTGCACTGGACCGAGACGGACGGCTCGGGATCCGCCGTCGACCGAGCCGCCGCATGGGTCCTGACCACCGGCGCGGAACGGCTCCTCGAGCGCCGCTACTGCGCCACGGCGACCACCGTGACCAGCAGTGTCACCGCGGCACACGGAGTCGTCGGCACTCCCGGCGTCACCTGCCGGTCCGCCGCCGGGGCGACCGTCGGGTGCGGCGTCGCGGCCACCGTCGACTCACGGTCACCGACGCCAGCGGCACCTTCACGGCGACCGGCCGGCGGAGGGCGCCGTGACGTGGCTCCGTCGCAGCGGCGCGCGGAGCGGCGAGCCGCCGGCCCGACGACGGCAGCGCCCTCGTCATGGCACTGGTCTTCCTGATGATCTTCGGCAGCTGGGTCGGCGTCGTGCTGCAGTTCGCCGCGACCGGCCAGCGCACGACGGTGAGCGTGCGCGCCGAGGCGACCAGCACCTACTCCGCCGGCGGTGCTCTCGATGGCGCCATCAACGCTGCTCGCTCGACCTCTCCGTCGGCACCCAGGCCTCCGGGACCAGCACGTGCTTCACGCTCCCGACCGGATCCCTCGACAACCCGACGCCGGTCACGGTCACCTGCCAGCCGCGCAGCGGCTCCGGCAGCCCGCTGGGCGGCGCGTCCACCAGCCAGCCGTCGCAGGCGCGTGCTCGCGCTCTCGACGAACGCCTCGGAAGGACTCGCGGTCACGCCGCGCTCGACCCTGCCCACCCAGGGCGGCGTCCTCGTCAACAAGCTGCTCACGGTTCCGGCCGGAGCGACGCTGACCAGCTCGGACTGGCATCCGCGGCGGGCACCTGCCCCACGACCGGGACCGTGAACCCGTCCTGCACCGTTGCTGCGGCGGGCACCGCGGTTGACCCCTCGTGGCCCGGACCCGCCATCACCCCGGCCTCGACGCTGGTCACCTCCTTGCCCTCGTGCGGCACGGTCGTGGCCCTGTCGCCGGGCATCTACCGGTCTGCGTCGGCCTCTGCAGACCGTGCTCGGCTGCGCGTCGGCGGTCGTCTGGTTCCGACCCGGCACCTACTTCTTCGACTTCCGGGACGCCGGCAGCCACGAGCTCTCCGTCGGAGCCGGCGATGTCGTCGTCGGCGGCGCAGCCAGTGGCTGGACTCCCGGAACCACAGCAGCCTCGGCAGTGCCCTACCCCACGGCCGCCGCCCCGACGGCCAGCGCTTGTGACGCCACGGTCGGTGGCGTGGACATGGTCTTCGGCGGCGACAGCGGGATTGAGCATCGCGGGCGGCGGCCGGATGCAGCTGTGCGCCCTCGACACCGCGCTCGGCAGCCAGCAGGTGGTGCTGCGCGGGCTCGCGTCGGCCGCCTTCCCTAGCGCCCAAGCGACTGCTGCCGCCGCGAGCTCCGCGAGCTCCAACGCCGCGGGCGCCTGGGCCTGGACCACGCCGGCCGCGGGAGCCGTGGTGGACGGGGCGACGGCGTACGTCCGGATCCCGAACACCATCAAGGGCCCCTCGAAGCTCACTCTCGCCGGCCTGGGCAGCAGCATCGTCCCGGCCGACGCGACCGGCGTGTCGGTGATCGCCACGGTGACAGAGACCCTCGGCGGGACCGGGAACACCACGCTCACCCTGAAGCCGGGCACCGGCGTCACTCCGGCCGCTGCAGACCCCTGACACCTGCCTGACAGCCGTCGCCTGTCCCGCGAACGCCTTCGTTCCGGGCCGACACCGACAGCGCAACCTTCACCGGACTCACCGCCGGCCAAGTCAACGGCATGTCCTTCGACCTGACCGTGAACAACCCCAACACCACGCCGATAGAGGCGTGGGTCGACGGCGTCACCGTCGCTGATGACGTACTCGCTGCCCGTCCCCGCGGTGTCCGGGACGGCCACCGCCCAGCCGTACGTCAGCGGCTCGGCGGCCACGACGCCGCTGCTCAAGGCATCTGGCGCCGCGACCGTGCTCGCGCTGCACGGAACCGATCTATGCGCCGACGTCGGCAGTGGACCTCGCCATCACCTCGGTTCCGTGGACGGTCGTCGACCGCGGGATCGTCGTGCGGCACCTGCTCTCGTCGATGACCACCGCCGCGGGCTTCACCGGCCCTCTGGTCTCGGTGCCGTCGCTGGGACAGGACAAGCGCACCGTCCTGCTGACCGCGCGAGCGACGCTGGCGGCGCCACCCTCGCCCGCGCCGACGTGACGTTCGCGAGCCCCAGCGGACTGGTGAACGGCACGGTCCCCACGGTGAACGAGTGGACGGTGAACTGAATGCTCTCCTCGCGGAGAGGCACCCGTGCCAGTGACCGATCCCACCCGGTTTCCACCTCAAGTTCTCACCCGATCGGCCGACATCCTTGTCAGAGGTCGGCTCTCACGCCCGCCCGACGATGAAAGGGTCCGATCCTCATGCTCTCCACGCTTCGTGCACGCGCTGACAAGGAGTCCGGCTTCACGCTTGTGGAGCTCCTGATCGTCATCGCCATCCTCGGCGTCCTCGCGGGCGTCGTCGTCTTCTCGGTCGGCGGCATCACCGACGACGGCACCACGGCCGCCTGCAAGACCGAGGCCTCCACGGTGCGCACCGCCCAGGAAGCCTTCTACGCCAAGAGCACCACGCCCAAGGCCTACGCCGCCAGCGCCGGCGCTCTGGAGACGGCGAAGCTGCTCGCGGGCACCCCCACCTACGTCACGACGACGAGCACGTCGCCGTTCTCCGACTACAGCGTCGCCTGGGTTGCCGGCAAGGGCTGCACCGGCACGCCGTGATCTGACGGGTTCGACGCCACGAATTCTCGGGTGCCCCCGGTAGGATTCGAACCTACGCCACCGCCTCCGGAGGGCGGTGCTCTATCCCCTGAGCTACGGGGGCTCGGGCACCGCCGAGGTTACCAGTCGGGACGAACCGCCCCGGCGAGCGCTCGGCGCGGGTTAGCCTCACCGCGTGGGTGAGAACCTCGGCCGCGTGCTGGTCGTCGACGACAGCGACGTGATCCGGTCCCTCATCTGCGTGAACCTCGAGCTTGAGGGGTTCGAGGTCGTCACCGCCGTCGACGGGCAGGACGCACTGGAGAAGGTCCTCGAGGCTGCGCCCCGACGTCATGACGATCGACGTGAAGATGCCGCGGCTGGACGGGTTCGACACGGTGGCCCGGCTGCGCGCCGACCCGCGCACCAGCTCCCTCAAGGTGGCGATGGTGACCGCCTGCGCCCAGGAGTCCGACGTCCGCCGGGGCCGGGAGGTCGGCGTCGACGCGTACGTCACGAAGCCGTTCGACCCCGCCACCCTGGTGCGCACCGTCCGGGACCTGGTCGAGAGCACGGCCTCCTGACGCACCCCGGATAGCCTGGCAGGCGTGACGCCAGCCGATCTCTCCTCCGCTGTCCGCGCCGCCGTGCAGGCGGCCGTCGACTCCGGCGACCTCACGGTCGCCGTGCCCGACGAGGTCAGGATCGAGCGCCCCAAGGTCAAGGAGCACGGCGACTACGCCACATCGGTGGCGCTGCAGCTGGCCAAGCCGGCGGGACGGCCGCCGCGTGAGGTCGCCGAGGCGCTTGCCGTCCGGCTGCGTGAGGCACCCGGTTTCGCCGCGGTCGACGTGGCCGGCCCCGGCTTCCTCAACATCACACTGGACTCGGCGGCCCAGGGGGAGATCGCCCGCACGGTGGTGACGGCCGGCTCCGGCTACGGGCTCGGTGACACCCTCGCCAAGCAGCAGATCAACCTGGAGTTCATCTCGGCCAACCCGACCGGCCCGCTCCACCTCGGGCACGCCAGATGGGCGGTCGTGGGCGATGCGCTCGGCCGAGTGCTCAGCGCGGCGGGAGCAGACGTCACGCGGGAGTTCTACATCAACGACCGTGGCGTGCAGATGGACCACTTCGGCAGGTCGCTGATGGCCGTGGCGCACGCCCGGCCGGTGCCGTCGGACGGCTACCACGGCGACTACGTCCACGACCTGGCCGGCCCGGATCGTGGCGGAGACACCGGGCATCACGGACCTGCCCGAGCAGGAGCAGCTGGCCGCCTTTCGCGAGGAGGGCTACCGGATGCAGCTGGACGAGCAGCGCGACGAGCTCGACCGCTTCCGCACCCATTTCGACGTCTGGGCCTCGGAGCGGGACCTGCACGCGTCGGGAGCAGTCGAGCGTGGACTTGCCCGGCTCCGTGAGCAGGGCCACGTCTTCGAGGAGGACGGCGCTGTCTGGCTGCGGACGACCGACTTCGGCGACGACAAGGACCGGGTGCTGGTCCGCAGCGACGGCGGCTACACCTACTTCGCCAGCGACACGGCCTACTACGTCGACAAGCGTGCCCGCGGGTTCGATGTCGCCATCTACATGCTCGGGGCGGACCACCACGGATATGTGGGACGGCTCAAGGCGATCGCCGCCTGCGCCGGTGACGACCCCGAGAAGACGGTCGCGGTGCTGATCGGGCAGATGGTGAAGATCCTCAAGGACGGAGAAGAGCTCCGGTTGTCCAAGAGGGCCGGAACGATCGTCACTCTCGCCGAGTTCGTGGAGCTCGCCGGCCTCGACACGGTTCGCTACACGCTGGCGAGGTATCCGTCGGACTCGCCGTTGACCCTGGACATCGACGTGATCACCAGGCAGACCAGCGACAACCCCGTCTTCTACGTCCAGTACGCGCACGCCCGGATCGCCAGCCTGCTGCGCAACGCCGGCGAGCTCGGCGTCGACAAGGGCGAGCTGCGGCCCGAGCTGCTCGACCACGAGCGGGAGGGCGACCTGCTCCGTGCGCTGGGGGAGTTCCCGCGGGTGGTGGCCACCGCTGCCGAGCTGCGCGAGCCGCACCGCGTCGCGCGCTACCTGGAGGAGCTCGCCGGGACGTACCACCGGTTCTACGACGCATGCCGCGTGCTGCCGCGCGGCGACGAGGAGACGACCGACCTGCACCGGGCCCGGCTCTGGGTGGTGGAGGCGACCCGGGTGGTGCTGGCCAACGGCCTGGACCTGCTGGGGGTCACCGCACCGGAGCGGATGTAGTCCGTGCGCGTCCACCCGGCGGGCCCACGGTCCGGCGAGCTCGCGCACGAAGGGTCGCACGCCGGCCCGCCCGAGGACCTGAACGCGCTGGACCCCGCCGTCTGGCCGATCGGTGTCGACCGCCACCCGGACGGACACCTGACGGTCCGCGGGCACGACGTCCGGGTGCTCACGGCCGAGCACGGGTCCCCTGTCTTCCTGCTCGACGAGGAGGATCTCCGGTCGCGGTGCCGTGACTACCGGGATGCGTTCGGCGGCGCGTCGGTCTATTACGCCGCCAAGGCGTTCCTCTCCACGACGGTGGCGCAGTGGGTGGAGCAGGAAGGACTCGGCCTCGACGTGTGCACCGGCGGCGAGCTCGCGGTGGCCGTGCACGCCGGCTTCCCGGGTGACCGGATGCTGCTGCACGGCAACAACAAGTCCGAGGCAGAGCTGACGGCCGCGCTCGACGCCGGGGTCGGACGGGTCGTCGTCGACTCGCTGCAGGAGGTCGAGCGGCTCAGCGCACTGTGCCGTGACCGAGGCGCGACCCAGCGCGTCCTGGTCCGCACGACCGTCGGTGTCGAGGCGCACACGCACGAGTTCATCGCGACCGCGCACGAGGACCAGAAGTTCGGCTTCTCGCTCGCCGGCGGCGACGCCCTCGAGGCGGTACGCCGGGTGCTGGCCGCGCCGGGACTCGAGCTGGTCGGGCTGCACTCGCACATCGGCTCCCAGATCTTCGACGCCGGGGGCTTCGAGGTCGCGGCGCACCGCGTGGTCGGCCTGCTCGCGCAGGTGCGCGACGTGCACGGCGCCGTGCTGCCCGAGCTGAACCTCGGAGGAGGGCTCGGCATCGCCTACACGAGCGCCGACGACCCGGCCGACGTCGGCGGCATGGGGCGGTCGCTCGCGACGATCGTCGAGCGGGAGTGCCACGCGTTCGGGCTGCCCGTCCCGTCGCTGGCGATCGAGCCGGGGCGGGGCATCGTCGGTCCCGGCACCGTCACTGTCTACGAGGTCGGGACCGTCAAGCCGGTCGAGGGCCTGCGGACCTTCGTCTCCGTCGACGGTGGGATGAGCGACAACATCCGGACGGCTCTCTACGACGCCGACTACACCGTGGCGCTCGCATCGCGACGCTCGTCCGCGCCGGCGATGCTGGCGCGGGTCGTGGGCAAGCACTGCGAGAGCGGCGATGTCGTCGTCAAGGACGCCTGGCTGCCCGCGGACGTCGCGCCGGGCGACCTGCTCGCAGTGGCAGCGACCGGGGCCTACTGCCGGTCGATGGCCTCGACGTACAACCACGTCCCGCGGCCGCCGGTCGTGTCGGTGACGGCTGAGGGCTCGCGCGTCCTCCTCCGCCGCGAGACCGTGGAGGACCTGCTGGTGCTCGACGTCGGTTGACCGGTCCCCGGGACCGGATGAGGAAGGTGGCGACATGCGGATCGGTGTTCTGGGGACGGGAATGGTGGGGGACGCGATCGGGACCCGGCTGGTCGAGCTGGGCCACGACGTCGTCATGGGCTCGCGCACCGCGAACAACGAGAAGGCGGTCGCGTGGGCGGCCCCGCTGGGGGAGCGCGCGACCGCGGGGACCTTCGCCGACGCTGCCGCCCACGGTGAGCTGCTGGTCAACGCCACGGCCGGGTCGGTGTCGCTCGCGGCGTTGTCGGCGGCGGGCGCGGACAACCTCACCGGGAAGGTCCTGGTCGAGGTCGCCAACGCCATCGCGGAGTACGGTCCGCCGCTGCGGCTCGACCCGTGCGGCGACGACAGCCTCGCCGAGCAGATCCAGCGGACCTTCCCGGGAGCCCGTGTCGTGAAGGCGCTCAACACGATGAACTGCAACGTCATGGTCCGGCCGCAGTCGGTGCCCGGGGACCACGACGTGTTCATGGCCGGTGAGGATCCCGCGGCGAAGGACGCCGTGCGTGCGTTGCTGCGCGAGATGGGCTGGGCCGACAGCTCGATCCGCGACCTCGGCGGCATCGTGGCCGCCCGGGGGATGGAGATGTACCTCGTGCTGTGGATCTCCCTCCGGATGGAGCTCGGGCACGGCGCCTTCAACATCCGGGTCGTCGAGTGAGCCGACGTCTGACAGGCTGACCGCATGCACGGTAGGGACCCGCTGAGAGTCGCGCTGCTCGGCTGCGGCGTGGTCGGCAGCGAGGTTGCGCGCCTTCTCACCACGCACGCCGACGACCTGGCGGCCCGGGTCGGACGTCCGCTCGAGCTCGCGGGCATCGCCGTGCGCCGGCCGCAGCGGGCACGTGGCGACCTCGGCGTCGACCCTGCGCTGTTCACGGCCGACGCGGAGGGCCTGGTGGCACGCCCCGACGTCGACGTGGTCATCGAGGTCATCGGTGGCCTCGAGCCGGCCCGCGGGCTGATCCTCTCCGCGCTCGAGAACGGGGCGTCGGTCGTCACGGCCAACAAGGCGCTGCTCGCCGAGGACGGCGCGACGCTGTTCGAGGCCGCCGAGAAGCACGGCGGTGACCTCTACTACGAGGCCGCCGTGGCGGGTGCCATCCCGCTGCTCCGCCCGTTGCGCGAGTCGCTGGCCGGCGACCGGGTCCGCCGCGTGCTGGGCATCGTCAACGGGACGACCAACTTCATCCTCACCCGGATGACCGAGAGCGGTGCCGGCTTCACCGACGCACTCGAGGAGGCCCAGGCGCTCGGCTACGCGGAGGCGGACCCGACCGCTGACGTCGAAGGCTTCGACGCCGCCGCCAAGGCCGCCATCCTCGCGGCGCTGGCCTTCCACACCCGGGTGACCGCCTCCGACGTCCACCGGGAGGGCATCACCGACGTCACCGCTGCCGATGTCGCGAGCGCCCGCGCGATGGGCTGCGTCGTCAAGCTGCTCGCGATCGCCGAGGTGTCCGCGGACGGCACGAGCGTCGGTGTGCGCGCGCACCCCGCCATGATCCCGATGACCCACCCGCTGGCGTCGGTGCGGGAGGCCTTCAACGCCGTGTTCGTCGAGTGCGAGGCTGCCGGGGAGCTGATGTTCTACGGCCGCGGAGCAGGTGGCGCGCCCACCGCCAGCGCGGTCCTGGGCGACCTGGTGGCCGTCGCTCGGCACAAGGTGTCCGGTGGGCGGGGGCCCGGTGAGTCCGCGTACGCCGACCTCCGGCTGCGGCCGATGGGGGAGACCCTCACCCGCTACCACGTGAGCCTCGACGTCGATGACCGCTCGGGTGTCCTGGCGCAGGTCGCGACCGCGTTCGCTGCGCACGAGGTGTCCATCGAGACGGTCCGCCAGGAGAAGCACGGCAGCGACGACGCCGTCCTGGTCATCGTCACCCACGAGGCGACCGACGCGGCACTGGCGGCGACGGTCGAGTCGTTGCGCGGCCTGGACGTCGTGCGGCGGGTGCTCAGCGTGATGCGTGTGGAAGGACAGTGACCACCCCGTGACGGCACACCTGTGGCGTGGCGTGATCGACGAATACGCCGACCGCTTGCCGGTCGACGCCGGCACCCCGGTGGTCAGCCTCGGCGAGGGCGGCACCCCCCTGGTCCGAGCAGAGCATCTCTCCTCGCTGACCGGCTGCGAGGTCCACCTCAAGGTCGAGGGTGCGAACCCGACGGGGTCCTTCAAGGACCGGGGGATGACGGTGGCGATCTCCAAGGCGGTGCAGGAGGGTGCCACCGCCGTCATCTGCGCGTCGACCGGCAACACCAGCGCCTCGGCGGCCGCCTATGCCGTGAAGGCCGGGCTGTCCTGCGTCGTCCTCGTGCCCCACGGCCGGATAGCCGCGGGCAAGCTCGCGCAGGCGCTGGTTCACGACGCGAGACTGCTGCAGGTAGAGGGCGGTTTCGACGAGTGCCTGCGGCTCGCGCGCGAGCTCGCCGACCGCTACCCGGTGTCGCTCGTGAACTCCGTCAACGCCTACCGCATCGAGGGTCAGAAGACGGCGGCGTTCGAGGTGGTCGACGTCCTTGACCGCGCCCCGGACATCCACTGCCTGCCGGTGGGCAACGCGGGCAACGTGACGGCGTACTGGAAGGGGTACGTCGAGTACGCCGCCGACGGTCGCTGCGCGCACCCACGGATGTGGGGCTTCCAAGCCGCCGGTGCCGCCCCGCTGGTCCTCGGCTCACGCGTCGAGCACCCCGACACGGTGGCGACCGCCATCCGGATCGGCGACCCTGCGTCGTGGGACGGCGCAGTCACCGCGCGCGACGAGTCCAAGGGGCGCATCGATGCGGTCACCGACGAGCAGATCCTCGACGCGCAACGGCTGCTCTCGGCGCGCGAGGGCGTCTTCGTCGAGCCGGCGAGCGCTGCGTCGGTCGCCGGCCTTCTGCAGTGCCACGAGCAGGGCGTGCTCGACCCGGGGCAGCTGGTCGTCTGCACCGTCACCGGCAACGGGCTGAAGGACACCGAGACCGCGCTGTCCCGGCTGACCGTCGAGAGCGTCACCGTGCCGGCCGACGTCGCGGCGGCCGCCGGTGCGCTCGGCCTGGCACCGTGACCCGGGCGGACCACGGCACCGAGGTCACCGTCACGGTCCCCGCGACATCGGCGAACCTCGGGCCAGGCTTCGACGCCCTCGGCCTGGCACTGTCCCTGCGCGACGAGGTGCGCTTCCGGATCGAGGGCGCGTCGGCGCCCGCGGTCACGGTGCACGTCGACGGTGAGGGTTCCGACACCGTCCCGCGGGATGGCTCGCATCTCGTCGTCCGCTCGGTGTACTCGGTCTACGACGCCCTCGGGCTCGACCGGCCGCACCTCAGCCTGTGGTGCACGAACCGCATCCCTCACGGCCGGGGGCTGGGCTCGTCGGCCGCGGCGGCCGTGGCAGGCGTGCTGGCAGGCCGCGCCCTCGCCGGCGCCGTGTCGGACCAGGACGCCGAGCTGGCCGCGGCCGCCGCGCTGGAAGGCCACCCGGACAATGCTGCCGCCGCCCTGCTGGGCGGGCTCACCGTCGCCTGGACGGACGAGGCCGGTCCGCGCGCCGTCCGGGTGCAGCCGGCAGCTTCGCTGCACGCTGTGCTGTTCATCCCGCCGACCCAGCTGGCGACTCAGACGGCTCGGGGCCTGCTGCCGCCGACCGTCCCGCACGCCGACGCGTCGCACGCCGCGGGTCGGGCCGCCCTCCTCGTGGAAGCCCTGTCCCGCCAGCCTGACCTGTTGCTGCCGGCGACCGAGGACCGGCTGCACCAGCAGTACCGCGCGGCCGCCATGCCGGCGACGGCAGGGCTGGTCGAGGTGTTGCGCGCGGCCGGCGTCGCGGCCGTCGTGTCCGGTGCGGGCCCGAGTGTCCTTGCGCTGTCCGACGGGGCGGTCACCGCAGCGGTCGAGGAGCTGGCGGGTCCGGACTGGCGAGGTGCTCCACCTGGACGTCTCGGCGGAGGGCGCCCGGCTGAGCCGTCCGGCTGACTCGTCGCCGTAGCGCGACGCGCCAGGCCATTTCTGGCGACGGGATTGCCAGCCGACGCGATGGTGTTACGCTCCACATCGCACCAGACGCCACCAGACATCACGTCGAGTGGCCGGGTGCTCCGCCACAGCTCCGGGCCCCCACGGCCTGTTGCCCGTCGTCCTCGGACGGCCGTGGCCGACACCCGAGCGATCTCTCCCTTTCAGACATTCGTCTCGACGAGACGAAGCCCGGCGGCGGTCGACACGACGTCGACGCCGCCTCCGGGAGCACCACCAGAACGATCGAGGACGCGCGGCATACGCAGTCCTCGTCGATGAGGAAGGACCAGTCAGTGTCCGACAGCACAGATCTCCTGGACGCACCCGCTTCGGGCAGCGCCGGGGACCCCGCCGCAGCTGATGGCAGCACGGCGAAGACCTCCCGCAAGAGCCCCCGCAAAGGCGCCGGCCTGTCCGGCATGGTCCTCGCGGAGCTGCAGGCTCTGGCCTCCGAGCTGGGCATCAGCGGGACCGCCCGGATGCGCAAGGGCCAGCTGATCGAGGCCATCAAGGAGCGACAGGGTGGTGGGTCCGCCCCCGCGGCCGCTCCCACCAAGGAGCGCCCGCCGACCGACAGCAGCGACGGTGACGTCGGCGAGAGCCGACCCGACCGGCCGCAGCGTGACCGCGGCGAGCGCCCGCGGACGCGGCGGCGATCGCGGCCAGCAGCAGCCCGAGCGCGGCGAGCGCCCGCAGCGGGACCGCGGCGAGCGCCAGCAGCCCGGACAGGGCCAGCCACCGGGCCAGGGCCAGCAGACCACGCAGGGTGACCGGCAGCAGAGCAACCGTGACGACGAGGACGACGACCGCGGCGGCCGCAGCCGGCGCCGGGGTCGCTACCGCGACCGGAACCGCAACCGCCGAGGCGGGCGCGACGGCTTCGCGCCCAGCGACGGCGACGGCAACCTGCCGGAGATCAGTGAGGACGACGTCCTCGTCCCGGTCGCCGGCATCCTCGACATCATGGAGAACTACGCGTTCGTGCGGACCTCGGGCTACCTGCCTGGTCCCACCGACGTCTACGTCGCGCTGGCCCAGGTCCGCAAGTCGGGCCTGCGCAAGGGCGACGCCATCACCGGGGCCGTCCGCCAGCCCCGCGAGGGCGAGCGCAAGGAGAAGTTCAACGCTCTCGTCCGCCTGGACACCGTCAACGGGGCAGAGCCCGACAAGGCCCGGGACCGCGTCGAGTTCAACAAGCTGACGCCCCTCTACCCGCAGGACCGGCTACGTCTCGAGACCGAGCCCAACATCCTGACCACGCGGGTCATCGACCTCGTCGCGCCCCTCGGGAAGGGCCAGCGTGGCCTGATCGTGTCACCGCCGAAGGCCGGAAAGACGATGGTGCTCCAGGCGATCGCCAACGCGATCACGCAGAACAACCCGGAGACTCACCTGATGGTCGTGCTCGTCGACGAGCGGCCGGAAGAGGTCACGGACATGCAGCGGTCGGTCAAGGGCGAGGTCATCGCCTCGACCTTCGACCGCCCCGCCGAGGACCACACGATCGTCGCCGAGCTCGCGATCGAGCGGGCCAAGCGGCTCGTCGAGCTCGGCCATGACGTCGTGGTGCTGCTCGACTCGATCACCCGCCTCGGCAGGGCCTACAACCTTGCTGCCCCCGCCAGCGGGCGGATCCTGTCCGGCGGTGTCGACTCGACGGCGCTGTACCCGCCGAAGCGGTTCTTCGGTGCCGCCCGGAACATCGAGAACGGCGGCTCGCTGACCATCCTGGCCACGGCGCTCGTCGAGACCGGTTCGCGGATGGACGAGGTGATCTTCGAGGAGTTCAAGGGCACCGGCAACATGGAGCTCAAGCTCGACCGCAAGCTGGCGGACAAGCGGATCTTCCCGGCGGTGGATGTCGACCCGTCCGGCACCCGCAAGGAAGAGATCCTGATGGCCACGCGACGAGCTGCAGATCACCTGGAAGCTTCGCCGGGTCCTGCACGCGCTCGACACCCAGCAGGCGCTCGAGCTGCTGCTCGACCGGATGAAGAAGACCAAGAGCAACGCCGAGTTCCTCATGCAGGTCCAGCAGACCATGCCCATGCCGGGCAACGGTGGCGGCGACGACGACTGATCGTCTCCCACGTCCACGAGGACGTCCCCGCCCTCGACGGCCCCCGCACCAATGGTGCGGGGGCCGTAGTTCTGCGCCACTCGTTCGGCCTAGTCAGTTCACGCTGACGTTTGGCCCTTGTGACCATTCAGAGCCCCAGGACAGGGGTCGACGTTCTTGATCGCGCCAGCTATCGAGGTCGGCGCCCGTGCCGGTGACGGCGTGGTGACCGCGGGGGCGTGACGAGAGGGCTGTGCGGGCCATGCGCCGAGGGAGCGTGCTCGAGCTGCCTGTTCGCCCTGTGCCTGTTGCTCGGCGCGCAGGGCGCCGCTCACGCAGCGGTCAAGCTGGAGGTCACGGCGTCCTGCGTCGGGAACACGTTGTCCGGCACGGTCACGATCACCGGCGTTCCGGCCGGCACGATCGTGACGGTGCACGCGCAGGCACAGACGGCCGGCTGGGCGAACGTCGGCACGCCCGTGAGCATCGTCGTCGTGAGCGGCCGCAGCGTGTACCCGCTCTCGCTCAACCTGGCCGGCGTAACCGGCGCCAAGGCCTTCCGCGTCACGGCTGACGCCGGCCCGGGCAACTCGGCGACGTCCAACCACATCTCGAACACGGTATGCGGGCCGCCCACCCAGGTGCCCGAGGCGCCGGCGGCGCTGCTGATCCCGGCGACCATGGTGCTGACGGCGGGGGCGGTCGAGGTATGCCGCCGCCGCCGACCCGCCGGGACGCGGTCCTGACGTGGCACTCGTCGACTCCGTCCGAGGCGGGCCTCTCCGGCCCGACGCCGATCCGGTGCGACTGTCGCCGGTCCGGACAGGACTGCCCGGCCGGCTCGCGCTGGTCGCGACGCTCGTGCTGCTGGCGAGCCCTCTGACCATCCGCTCGGCCTGGGCCGACTGGCGGTTCCAGTCACCGGTGGCGGAGCTGGCGCTGGTCCCGCTCCTCGCGCTGGCGATGGTCGCCGTGTCCGCCGTGCGCCATCCGTTCGTACTGACCCTGCGCACGGGTCGCGCGGATGTGTGGCTGGGGTCGGTCCTTCTCGGCCTGGTGGCCGCTGTCGAGGGCTGGGCGCTCGTCCAGCCGGGCAGCTATCTCTGGGTCCTGCGCTTCGATGCGCTCGCGCTGCCGCTCGTCGCCACGGCCGCCGTCGTTCTGCTCTTCGGAGTGCGGTCGCTGGTGGTCCTCTGGCCGGGACTCGCCTATCTCGCGCTTGCCTGGCCGCTCCCGGTGGCGGCCGCCGTCGAGCTCACCTCCGGTCCTGTCACCAGGCTGACGTCGACGCTCGTCCAGACCATCCTTGCGATCCTGCCGTGGGGGCCAGCCGGTGTTCGGCAAGGCACCGACCTCCTCCTTCACGTCCAGGGGCTCCGCGGGGACGTCGACGTCGCCGTCACCAGCGCCTGCAGCGGGCTCAGCGGCATGCTCGGATTCCTCGTGGTGGGCGTGGCGCTGCTTCATCTGTACGACGGCCGGTTGCGGGACAAGATGGCCTGGCTGGGGTCGGGTCTGGGGCTCGTGCTCGTCCTCAACGTCCTCCGCATCCTGGGCCTCGTCGCGGTCGCCGCGATGCTCGGTCCGAGTTTCGCGCTGGACGTCCTGCACCCCGTGGTCGGTGTCCTCCTGCTCAACATCGACGTGGCCTTGATGGTGCTGCTCGCCGGCCGGTTCGGGCTGGTGCGGCGCAAGCTTGGCCCGGTCGCAACCGACAACCCGCTGCATGCCGTTGGCCCGGAACAGCGTGGACGAACCCGCCGACTGGCACTCCGGGTGGGGGTGCTGCTCCTCGTGACGGCGCAGCTGGGCGTGCTGAACATGCAGATGGCACAGGCCGCGCCGGTGTACCGCAACGCCGGCCTCACGAGCATCCACTCGCTGTCCGACGTGCTCCAGGACGCGACCGCGCTGGGGTACACGACCCGCAGCGCCACGGAGCAGCGCTGGGCGCGGCGCTACTTCGGTGCGGACTCGCGGTGGCGGCGCTTCGTCCTCGAGTCCGCCGACCCCGACGTGCCCACGGTATGGGCCGACGTCCTCGACACGAACTCACTCGCCAGCCTGCGTGCCCACACCACCATGTCCTGCTACCGCCTCCACCAGCAGGACGTGCGGTCCAGGCGAACTGTCGAGCTGAGCAACGGCGTCCTCGTCGAGTCGTTCGTGGTCGACATGGGAGACGGCACGTGGCACGTCGTCTCCTGGCAGCGACCCATCGACCGCGGCGACCGGGCTGGGCCACGAGCGCATCACGCTGATGGCCAGCTCGCTGGAGGGCGCGTTCGCCCGGGAGTTCCAGCCGCCGGTCGGCCGGGACGGCCTGCGCCGCCGGCTCGTGGACGGCCTGAACGCGATCCGGCCCGGTAGCGACCCCAACCCAGCCCTGAGCCGCAGCCTGCTCGCTCTCGGCGACCAGCTGGAAGCCAGCGGAACCAACTCGAAGGCGGCGAGCACGTCATGATCTCGAGCTTCACGACCGTTGGCCGCAGCGCGCTGGACTCGCTGTTCATCGTCTACTCGGTCTGGGTGATGGTGCATCTGCTTGTTCAGACGGCTCTCGCCCACCGGCACTGGCTCCGGTCGAGGACCGTCGCCGAGTGGACCGGGGACTGGCCCGCCGTCACGGTCGTGTGCCCCACGTACAACGAGGACCCGAGCGAGCTCCGCCGCTGCCTGCAGTCGCTGGTCGACCAGGACTACGAGGGCCGTCTCGACGTCCACGTGGTCGACGACCTCTCCGCGAACCGTGACGCCGTCATGCCCGTGCTCGACGAGTTCGGCGCCCTGCCGGGATGGCGCGTCCACCTGCCCGACCGCAACGGTGGGAAGCGTGCGGCCCAGGACCTCGTCGTCCGCGACAGCGGCGGCGACCTGGTCCTCACCATCGACTCCGACACCCAGCTCGCCCCGGACGCGGTGCGCCGCCTGGTGCTCGCCTTCGCCGACGAGGGCCTCGGAGCGGCCACCGGTGACGTGCGCGTGTCGAACGCCCGGGAGAACCTGCTCACGCGGCTGATCGACCTCCGCTACTGGGTCGCCTTCAACCAGGAACGCGCGTCGCACGCTCTCTTCGGCGCCGTCCTGTGCTGCTCCGGTCCGCTCTCGATGTATCGCCGGAGCGTGATCGACGAGGTCTGGGACCGGTACACGGCCCAGACGTTCCGCGGGGTCGAGTGCACCTACGGGGACGACCGCCACCTGACCAACCTGGTGCTGGCATCCGGGCTGCGCACGACCTTCGTGCCCGGAGCGCGCTGCATCACCAGTGCGCCCACGACGATGGGCCAGTACCTGCGCCAGCAGCTGCGCTGGAACAAGAGCTATTACCGCGAGCTGCTCTGGACCCTGTCCTTCCTGCCGAGGCTGCGCCGGTTCATGTGGTTCGAGGTCATCACCCAGGCCGTGCTGCCGATGCTGCTCGCGCTGTCCGTCGTGGCGACCCTCGTGCGCTCTGTCGCATACGGACCCGGCGTCCTTCTCTGGTACGCCGCGCTGATCACCGGCATGGCGGTCCTGCACTGCGTGTACGCGGTCTGGCGGCTGCGCAGCCTCCAGCCGTTGATGTTCGTGCTCTACGGCTTCCTGCATGCCGCGCTGCTCATCCCGCTGCGACTGCGCGCCCTGGGCTCGCTGACCGACAACACCTGGGGTACCCGTGGAGCCGCCGCACCGCAGCCGGTGCTCGACCCGGTTGCCGCGCCGGAGACGCCGGTGCAGCTGCCGGAGCCGGTCCCTGCGCTGCTCGTCGAGGCGGCGGTCGGGGCTGTCCCCTCGCCGCGCTCGGCCGAGGACCCCAGGCTGGTCCTGGTGGTGGACGACGAGCGCGACGTCCGCGAGCTGGTCGCCCGCAAGCTGGTGCAGTCCGGGTTCGAGGTCATCACCGCGGAGAACGGCCAGCAGGCACTCGACCTGGTCGCGCAGCGGCACCCCGACCTCATGCTGCTCGACATGATGATGCCGGGACTGTCCGGCATCGACGTGTGCCGCACGCTCAAGGCCGAGGCCGGAACCACGCCTCCGGTGATCTTCCTGTCCGCGCGCTCGCAGCCCGAGGACATCAGCGCCGGCATGGCGGCGGGTGCCGAGGACTATGTCGTGAAGCCGTTCAGCCCGGCCGAGCTGGTCCGGCGCTCCGTGAGCGTCCTCGATCGAGAGGCCTGAGCGGGTGTTCAGGGCGGTCGATCTCGTGCCGATGTTTGGCTCATGACCGACGTGGAGGTTGGCCGGCCGCGACCGCTCGTCCTCATCGCCGAGGACGACCCCGACGTCCGCGAGCTGATCGCGCGCAAGCTGCGCGGTGAGGGCATGGACGTCATGGGCGTCGGCGACGGCATCTCGGCACTGGAAGGCAGCCCGCACCATGCGGCCCGACCTGGTCCTGCTCGACGTGATGATGCCCGGAATGACCGGCCTGCAGATCTGCGAGGAGCTGCGCTCGCACGTCGCGACGAGGAACCTCCCCGTGGTGCTCATCACTGCCCGGGCGCGCGCGGTCGATATCGAGACCGGCTATCTGGCCGGTGCAGACGACTACATCGTCAAGCCGTTCAGCCCGCGCGACCTGGTGGCCCGCATCCGCACCGGCCTCCGAGCGGTGCGGTCGTGACGCACTGGCTGCTGCCGGCCGGCTACCTGACGGCCCTCGTCCTCGGCGTCCTGCTGGGAGTCTGGTCGGGGCGGCGGCACGCCCATCAGCGCCACACCATGGAGCAGGCGGCCGAGACGGCCGCGAAGGAGACCTCGCGTCGGATCTCCGGCCTGATCCGCACCTACCCCGATCTCGCCGACGCCTTCGACGCGGCCGTGGCCGCGGTCGGCCAGGAGCTCGGCTGCGACCTTGCCTACGTCCAGCTCGTGCGCCGCGAGGAGCACCGGGCGACGGTGTGGCGGCCGGACCAGGTCCTGGCCGGCGTGGCCCCAGCGCCGCCGGCGGCGTTTCTGCCCCTGCCCGACGAGATCTTCGGGCTGCTGGGCGCCGAGGGCTCCATCGTCGTCGAGGACGCGCGGACCCATCCCTGGCTGAAGAGCTCGGACATGGCCGCCGCACTGGCAGCTCTCGACGTCGTCTCGCTGCTGGTCTGTCCCATCGCCTCCCCGTCCGGTGTCATCGGCGCGGTTGTCGCGAGCCGCGCCAGCCGGCGCCCGTTCGGTCACCACGAGGTGGACGTCGTCGAGTCGGTGGCGTGGAGCCTGGGGCGGGCCCTCCAGAACCGCGTCCTGCAGAACCAGCAGAACGCCGTCGTGGAACGGCTCGAGGCCCTGGACCGGTCCAAGAGCGACTTCGTCGCGTCGGTGTCGCACGAGCTGCGCACGCCCCTGACCAGCATCGCCGGCTACGTGGAGATGCTCCTCGACGGCGACGGCGGGCCGGTCGTGGACGGGCAGCGCGAGATGCTCGGCATCATCGGGCGCAACACCGGCCGGCTCCAGTCGCTGATCGAGGACCTGCTGACGATCGGGAAGATCGAGTCCGGAGCCCTCTGGGTCGAGCCCAGCGAGGTGCCGGTGGCGCCGCTGCTCCGTGCGGTCGAGGCAGCGATGGCCCCGGCGGTGACCGCAGCCGGCCTCCGGCTCGATGTCAGCGCCGGCGAGGACCTGGTCGTCGAGGGTGACCGTGGCCAGGTCGAGCAGGTGCTGCTGAACCTGCTGGGGAACGCGGTCAAGTTCACGCCGCCGGGTGGGATCGTCACCGTCGTCGCGACCGACGGTGGGCCAGGCCGGGTCGAGGTGACCGTGGCGGACACCGGCATCGGCGTGCCGCAGCAGGAGCAGGGTCAGCTCTTCACCCGGTTCTTCCGGGCGTCGAACGCGACCGAGCGCGCGGCGCAGGGCGCCGGCCTGGGGCTCAGCATCGTCGAGAGCATCGTCGCCGCCCACGGGGGCGAGATCTCGCTCGCCTCGGCGGAGGGTGCCGGCACGCTCGTCACGGTCCGGCTGCCTGGCCGTGCCCGGGTCACGTCGGAGGGAACAGCGGCGGCCCCTGCTCGGTTGTGAGCACCGGGCCCGCCTCTGGCACACTGGTCCGCTGGTTCCGGTTCACGTCCCCGCCGTCCGAGGCGGAGGCGACCCGGCGACCGTCCCACCGTGAGGAGCACCGCCGTGAAGGCCGACATCCACCCCGAGTACGTCGAGACGACCGTCACCTGCACCTGTGGCAACACGTTCACGACGCGCAGCACCGCGAAGAACGGCGTGATCCACGCCGAGGTCTGCTCGCAGTGCCACCCCTTCTACACCGGCAAGCAGAAGATCCTCGACACCGGCGGCCGCGTGGCCCGGTTCGAGAAGCGCTTCGGCAAGAAGCCGGCCAAGGTAGCTGATCCCAGCGGCGCCGGTCGCGCGGCGTCGCGCTCTCGGGGCTCGCCGGGGCCGGCGCCGTCGCCGTTGCCAGTGCCTGCCCGCCGTACGGAAAGGAGGACGCCGTGCTCGAAGCCCCCGCCGAGATGCTCGCCGAGCACGCCGAGCTGGAGCAGGAGCTCGCCGACCCGGCCGTGCACGGCGACCAGGCCCGGGCCCGCGCCCTCGGCAAGCGCTACGCCGAGCTGACGCCCGTCGTCGACACCCATCGCGAGCTGGACGAGCTGCGCCGGCGACCTCGCCACCGCCCGCGAGCTGGCCGAGCGAGGACGAGTCGTTCCGGGCCGAGATCGCCGGTCATGGAGGCCCGCCAGGAGGAGCTCGAGGACCCGGCTGCGGAACCTGCTGCTGCCGCGCGACCCCAACGACGACCGGGACGTGATCGTCGAGATCAAGGCCGGCGAGGGGGGCGAGGAGTCGGCGCTGTTCGCCGGCGACCTGCTGCGGATGTACCTGCGCTACGCCGAGCGGGTGGGCTGGAAGACCGAGGTGATCGAGGCCGACCGAGTCCGACCTGGGCGGCTACAAGGACGTCTCGTTCGCGGTGAAGTCGCGAGGCATCCCCGGCCCGGGCGAGGGCGTCTGGGCCCGGCTGAAGTACGAGGGCGGCGTGCACCGCGTGCAGCGCGTGCCGGTCACCGAGTCGCAGGGCCGCATCCACACCTGCGCCGCCGGTGTCCTGGTGCTCCCCGAGGCGGAGGACGTCGAGGTCCAGATCGACCCCAACGACCTGCGCATCGACGTCTACCGGTCGTCCGGCCCCGGCGGGCAGAGCGTCAACACCACCGACTCGGCCGTGCGCATCACGCACCTGCCGACCGGCATCGTCGTCGTCCTGCCAGAACGAGAAGAGCCAGCTGCAGAACAAGGAGCAGGCGATGCGCATCCTGCGTGCCCGGCTGCTGGCCGCGGCCCAGGAGGAGGCGGACAAGGAGGCCAGCGACGCCACGGCGCAGCCAGGTCCGGACCGTCGACCGGTCCGAGCGGGTGCGGACCTACAACTTCCCGGAGAACCGCATCTCCGACCATCGGGTGAACTACAAGGCGCACAACCTCGACCAGGTGCTCGACGGCGACCTCGACGCCGTCGTCCAGGCCCTCGTCGACGCCGACACCGCGGCCAAGCTCGCGGCCGCCGGGCCAGTGACGCGGCGGCCCGGGCCACATCGCTGCGCGACGCCGTCGCGGCCGCAGCGGCGCGGCTCGCGGCCGCCGGTGTCGAGTCGGCGCGCTACGACGCCGAGGAGCTCGCCGCCCACTCGCTGCGGGGTCGAGCGCGCGCGACCTGTGGCGCGCACGACGCGCGTCGGCGACGACAGTTCCTGTCGTACGTCGAGAGGCGCGCCGCCCGCGAACCGCTGCAGCACATCACCGGCACGGCGTACTTCCGCCACCTGGCAGTCGCCGTCGGGCCGGGCGTGTTCGTGCCGCGTCCTGAGACCGAGCTGGTCGCCGAGGCCGCGATCGACAGCTGCCCGGCAGCCCGCGCCGCGCCGGTCGTCGTCGACCTGTGCACCGGCTCGGGGGCCATCGCGCTCGCGGTCGCCGACGAGGTCGCCGGAGCGCCGGGTGCACGCGGTCGAGGCCGACCCGGCGGCCTACCGGTGGGCGCGGCGCAACTGCGCGGGCACCGGGGTCGAGCTCCGTCTCGGCGACATGGCGGACGCCTTCCCCGAGCTGGACGGGACGGTCGACGTCGTCGTCGAGCAACCCGCCGTACATCCCGGTCGGTGCGCAGATCCGCGACCCCGAGGTCGCCGCCCACGACCCGGCGCTGGCGCTCTGGTCGGGAGCCGACGGGCTCGACGCGATGCGCGTCGTCGAGCAGGTGGCGTCCGCGGCTGCTGCGCCGGGGTGGCACCGTGGTGGCCGAGCACGCCGACCTGCAGGGGCGGACGGCACCGGCCGTCTTCGCCCGCACCGGTCGGTGGGCCGACGTGGCGGACCACCGCGACCTCGCCGAGGCCGCGTACCGCTACCTGCCACCGGGCGCACGAGCGAGGTAGGGCTGCCGTCGGGCTGGATCCGCCGCTTCGACTGCAACGACGCCACGGAGCGGCCGGTCGGCCTCGAGCAGGCGGCCGGCGCCGTGCGCCGGGGCGAGCTCGTCGTGCTGCCGACCGACACCGTCTACGGGCTCGGACGCGACGCGTTCAGCCCCGACGCGGTCGCGTCGCTCTGCTGGCGGCGAAGGGGCGCGGCCGGGACATGCCGGTGCCGGTCCTGGTGGGCTCCCCGCGGACCCTGGACGGCATCGCCACCGGCCTGTCCGGGAGCGCGCCGCGCGCGCTGGTCGAGGCGTTCTGGCCGGGTGGGCTGACGATCGTGGTCTGCCGGGGCACAGCCGTCGCTGCCCTGGGACCTCGGCGACACCGGCGGCACGGTCGCGGTGCGGATGCCGCTGCACCCGGTGGCGATCGAGCTGCTGCAGCGAGACCGGCCCGATGGCCGTGAGCAGCGCCAACAGCAGTCGGGCACGCCGCCGGCCACCACACTGCGACGAGGCGGTCGACCAGCTCGGCGACGCGGTGGCCGTCTACCTCGACGGCGGCCCGTCCGGCGACCCAGTGCCGTCCACGATCGTCGACGTCACCGGGGGACGCCGCGGCTGCTGCGCGCCGGCGCGCTGCCGAGGAGCCGCTCCGTGAGGTCGCCGGAGACCTGACCGCCGCAGCCGTAGAGTGGACCAGCGCCCACTGCAGCCGGACCCGCAGGAGCTTCCGATGACCGGCGTCGGCGCCCGTTCTGGGGCCCCGACTTCGCCGCGCTGCAGGCAGGACGACCCGAGATCGCCGACGTCGTGCTGGGCGAGCTCGACCGGCTGCGCGGAGGGCTCCAGCTGATCGCCAGCGAGAACCTCACCTCGCCCGCCGTCCTCGCCGCACTCGGCTCGACGCTGTCCAACAAGTACGCCGAGGGCTATCCCGGCCGCCGCTACTACGGCGGCTGCCAGGAGGTCGACCGGGCCGAGGAGCTCGGCATCGCGCGGGCCAAGGAGCTGTTCGGCTCGCCGGATGCACGCGAACCTGCAGCCGCACTCCGGCGCCAGCGCCAACCTCGCGGCCTACGCCGCACTGCTCCAGCCCGGCGACACGGTGCTCGCCATGTCCCTGCCCCACGGCGGCCATCTGACCCACGGCTCCAAGGTCAACTTCTCCGGCAAGTGGTTCGACATCCGGTGCCCTACACCGTGCGCGAGGACACCGAGCTCATCGACTACGACGAGGTCCGCGACCTCGCCCTCGAGCACCGGCCGAAGATGATCATCGCGGGTGCCACGGCCTACCCGCGGCTGATCGACTTCGCGGCCTTCCGGGAGATCGCCGACGAGGTCGGCGCCTGGTCTGATGGTCGACGCCGCGCACTTCATCGGGCTGGTGGCCGGCGGGGCGATCCCGTCACCGGTGCCCTACGCCGACGTCGTCACGTTCACGACGCACAAGGTGCTGCGCGGGCCGCGCGGCGGAATGATCGTGTGCCGGCACGAGCTCGCAGCCGCGGATCGACAAGGCGGTGTTCCCGTTCGCGCAGGGCGGCCCGCTGATGCACGCGGTCGCCGCCAAGGCCGTCGCGCTGCGCGAGTGCCTGCAGCCGGCGTACCGCGACTACGCCCGCCAGGTCGTCGCCAACGCCCAGGCGCTGGCCGAGGGGCTCGCGGCCGAGGGCATGCGCCCGGTGTCCGGCGGCACCGACACCCACCTCGCGCTGCTCGACCTCAGACCGCTCGGCGTCACCGGGGCCGAGGCCGAGCCCCGCTGCGACGCGGCGCGGATCACGCTGAACAAGAACGCCATCCCCTACGACCCGCAGCCGCCGATGACGGCGTCGGGCATCCGGGTCGGCACGCCGGCGGTCACGACGCAGGGCATGGCCGAGGCGCGACATGAAGGAGGTCGCCTCGCTGATCGCCCGGGCGGTCCGCGACGCCGACGGCTCCGCTGCCGGCCGAGGTCGCCGAGGCGGTGCGCCGCGCTGGTCGCCGAGCACCCGGCGTACCCCCGGCCGGCCTAGACCCGCGTGCGCGAGTACCTCCTCACCCTCGTCGTGGCCGCCGCGGTCACCTACCTGCTGACGCCCGTGGCCCGGCGGATCGCGCTGCGCTGGGGCGCGATGACCCCGGTGCGCGACCGCGACGTCCACGCCATCCCGACGCCGCGGCTCGGCGGCATCGCGATGCTCGGCGGGCTTCGGCGCGGCGCTGCTGGTCGCCAGCCAGCTGCCCTTTCTCGGCCCGCGCCTCGGCGACGGCGACCAGACCCGCGCTGTCTGTCCGGCGCCGTCCTGATCTGCCTGCTCGGCGTCGCCGACGACCGGTGGGAGCTCGACGCGCTGACCAAGCTCGCCGGCCAGGTGCTCGCCGCGGGCGTGATGGTGCTCCAGGGCGTGCAGATGCTCTTCCTGCCCTTCGGCGGGCTGGCGGGGGACTCGCCCGACGACGTGCCCGGTGCCGTCGTGCTCGGCCCGCGGAGGGCGCCGTGCTCACCGTGCTCGTCGTCGTTGTCACGATCAACGCGGTGAACTTCGTCGACGGGCTGGACGGCCTCGCGGCCGGCATCGTCGCGATCGCGGCCGCGGCGTTCTTCGCGTTCTCCTACCTGCTCGCCGTCGCAGGAAGGGCTGCTGCGCGCGACCACCGCCGGGGTCGTGGCCGCCGCACTGATCGGCGTGCTGCGTCGGCTTCCTGCCGCACAACTTCAGCCCGGCCCGCGTCTTCATGGGCGACTCCGGGTCCATGCTCATCGGCCTCCTGCTCGCCGCCACCACCGTCACGCTGACCGGCTCGGTCAACCCGAACGACGTCGGGACCGACATCGCGCCGGCCTTGCTGCCGCTGCTGCTGCCGCTCGCCGTCATCGTGGTGCCGTTCGCCGACCTGCTGCTCGCGATCGTGCGCCGCACCGCGGCCGGCCGGTCGCCGTTCGCGCCGGACAAGCAGCACCTGCACCACCGGCTGCTCGAGATCGGCCACTCGCACGCCCGGGCAGTCCTGGTGATGTACCTCTGGTCGGCCGTGCTGGCCTTCTGGGCGGTTGCCGTCGCCTTCCTCGACCGCGTACCGCGCTCGTGGTGAGCCTGGCCGGGGTCTCGCTGGTCGCGCTGCTCGTGACCCTCAACATCCCGCGGCTGCGCCGCGCCGAAGGCAGCTTCACCGGCCTGGGGAGGGGACGGGTGCGGCCGTGACCGTACGCCCGGGCGGACCTGCGCGGACCCTGCTGGCGCGCTCCGTCGGCTGCACCCTCCTGGCCGGGGCGGTCTCCGTGGTCCTGGCGACGGTGTCGGCCGGCCGGCAGGGACTGCTGTCGGCACTGGTCGGTGTCGGGCTGGTGCTCGGCTTCCTGCTCGTCGGCCAGGTGCCGGTCGCGCAGGCGGCGCGCGGCCGGAGCCGGCTGGGCGCCGCGCTGCTCGTGGCCCTCTACGTGACCCGAGTCGTCCTGCTGCTGGTCGCCTTCCGGCTGGTCGTCGACGGCGACGAGGTCGACCGGGAGGTGCTCGGCCTGACGGTCATCGGCACCGCGCTGGGCTGGACCGCCGGGACGGTCTGGTCCGCCCTGCGATGGCGCCCGATGGTCGTCGAACCGGAGGCCCCGGAGCGCTCCGAGCAGCGCTGATAGGTTCGTCCGACGATGCCGGACGAGCAGCCTCCGCCGGAGCACCCGGTCAAGACGGTCGACGCCTGGGCCGTGGTCAGCTACCTGCTCGCCGGAGTCATCTTCTACGGCGGTCTGGGCTGGCTGGTCGACTGGTGGTTGGGCACGCGTGGCTTCGTCGGTGCGGGGATCGTGCTGGGGGCAGCCGGCGGAGTCTGGCTGGTGTGGCTCCGGTACAGTAGGCCCTGATCCCGACAGCACTTTTCGCGCCGCCGATGCACCGCGCCGGAATGGAGACGCCTTGCACCTGGTCAACGTCGCCAGCCGGCTGGCCGCGGCTGAGGGTGAGGAGGAGTTCCACGCCCCCGGGCCTGCGGACTTCGAGTTCCCGCCGCTCTTCGGCGAGGGCACCTTCTTCACCAAGCCGATGCTGATCATCGTGCTCGGGACGCTGCTCATCGGGGCCCTGTTCTACGTCGCGGCGCGGCGAGCGAGCCTGGTGCCGCACAAGGGCCAGTTCGTCGGGGAGAGCGTCTACGGCTTCGTGCGCAACAGCATCGTCGGGGACACGATCGGCCGCGAAGGCCGCAAGTTCGTCCCCTACCTCACCACCCTGTTCTGCTTCATCGCGGTCCTGAACGTCGCCGGCATCATCCCGGTTCTCCAGCTCCCGGCGACGTCCAAGATCGCCATCCCGCTGTTCCTGGCGCTGATCTCCTGGGCGATCTTCAACTACGTCGGCATCCGCCGGCACGGCTTCCTCGGCTACTTCAAGGCCATGATGTTCCCGCCGGGCCTGCCCAAGCCGATCTACGTCCTGCTGGCCCCGCTCGAGTTCTTCTCCACGGTCATCATCCGACCGATCACGCTCACCCTCCGTCTCACGCTCAACATGTTCGCGGGGCACCTCGTGCTGCTGCTGACCGTGCTGGGCGGCGAGTACCTCCTCGTCGAGAAGGGGGGCGCCCTGGCCGTGCTCAGCATCGTGCCGTTCGCCTTCTCGATCATCCTGACCTTCTTCGAGGCGTTCGTGCAGGTGCTCCAGGCCTACGTGTTCGTCCTGCTCTCCGCGCTCTACATCGCCGGCGCGCTCGCCGACGAGCACTGACCTGACCACCAACCGCTGACGTCAACGTGTCAACCCGAAGGGATCAACAGTGAACGGCGAAATCAACGGCAGCCTCAACATGATCGGCTACGGCCTCGCTGCCATCGGCCCAGGTGTCGGCATCGGGCTGATCTTCGCTGCCTACATCAACGGCGTGGCCCGCCAGCCGGAGGCACGCGGCGTCCTGCAGGGCATCGCGATCCTGGGCTTCGCCCTCGCCGAGGCACTCGCCATCATCGGTATCGGCCTCGCCTTCGTCCTCAGCTGACGATGACCTACGACATCACGGCCGTCGTGCTGGCAGCCGAGGGCGAGCCGAACCCGCTGCTGCCGCACATGTCCGAGCTCATCGTCGGGCGCGATCGCCTTCGCGCTGCTGCTCTTCTTCCTGCAGCGCAAGGTCTTCCCGATCTTCGAGAAGACCTACGCCGAGCGGCGGGACGCCATCGAGGGCGGCATGGAGCGTGCCAAGACGGCCGAGGAGGAGGCGAAGGAGACGCTCGCGCAGTACCGCGAGCAGCTCGCCGACGCGCGGCACGAGGCGGCCCGGCTGCGGGAGGACGCCCGCGAGCAGGGGGCCGCGATCATCGCGGAGATGCGCGAGCAGGCCCAGGCGGAGGCCCGCCGCATCGCCGAGCAGGCCCACCAGCAGATCGAGGCGGACAAGGCGCAGGCGGTCAACCAGCTGCGCACCCAGGTCGGGTCGCTCGCGGTCGACCTGGCCAGCCGCATCGTGGGCGAGTCCTTGGAGGAGGACGCGCGGGAGCGTCGCGTCGTCGACCGCTTCCTCGAGGCGCTCGAGTCGCCGGGCAGACGCCGACGGACCGGGCATGACCGGAGGCCCCGATGCAGGGTGCGAGCCGCGAGTCCCTCGCGGCCGCCCGGGACACCCTGGGCGCCCTCCTGCGCGTCCCGCGACACCGACCTGGCCGCCCTGGCGGACGAGCTCTTCGAGGTCACCGGTGTCCTGGACCGCGAGCGCGGCCTGCGCCGGGCGCTCACCGACCCCTCGCGCAGCGGGGACGACCGGGCCGCGCCTGGCCCGGGCCGTGTTCGGCGACCGGGCTCGGCGCGTCCGCTGTGGACGTGCTGGTGTGGGCGGTCCGGGCCCGCTGGTCCTCGCCGCGCGAGCTGGTCGACGCGCTGGAGCTGCTGGCGGTGGAGGCCCAGGTGGCCGCCGCCGATCGGGCCGGCCGCCTCGACGCCGTCGAGGACGAGCTGTTCCGCACGGCGCGGATCGTCGCCGGGACACCGGAGCTGCGCTCCGCGCTCGCCGACCTGTCGGCACCGGTCGAGAACCGGGCGGCGCTGATCGAGGACCTGCTCGCCGACCAGGTGCACGATGAGACCCTGCGACTGGTGCGCCGGGCGGTGGTCGCTCCGCGCGGGCGGACGTTCGACCGCACGCTGGAGCAGTACGCCCAGGTGGCGGCCGACCTGCGCAGCCGGCTGGTCGCCACCGTGACCGCGAGCGTCCCGCTGACGGAGGAGCAGCGCGGCCGGCTCGGGGCCGCCCTCGCCCGCATCTACGGCCACGAGGTCCACCTCAACGTCCAGGTCGACCCCTCCATCGTCGGCGGGATCAGCGTCGCCATCGGTGACGAGGTCATCGACGGCACCGTGGTCAGCCGCCTCGAGGACGCCCGCCGACGACTCGTCGGCTGACCCCGACCTGACCGTACGACCGAACGACACGAACGACACGCACGACACCGAACCGCACAGACGACAGAGAGCAGGGAACGCGACATGGCCGAGCTCACGATCCGGCCGGAGGAGATCCGGGACGCCCTCGAGCGTTTCGTCTCCTCCTACGAGCCGGAGGCCGCCGGGCGCGAGGAGGTCGGGCACGTCACCGAGGCCGGTGACGGGATCGCCCGCATCGAGGGCCTGCCCTCGACGATGACCAACGAGCTGCTCGAGTTCGAGGACGGCACGCTCGGCCTCGCGCTCAACCTCGACGTCGGCGAGATCGGAGCCGTCGTCCTCGGCGAGTTCCGCGGCATCGAGGAGGGCCAGCCGGTCCGCCGGACGGGCGAGATCCTGTCCGTGCCGGTCGGCGACGGCTTCCTCGGCCGGGTCATCGACCCGCTGGGCAACCCCATGGACGGCAAGGGCGAGATCGAGTCGTCGGAACGCCGTGCGCTCGAGACTGCAGGCCCCGTCGGTGGTCCAGCGGCAGGGCGTCAAGGAGCCGCTGCAGACCGGCATCAAGGCCATCGACGCCATGACCGCCATCGGTCGCGGCCAGCGCCAGCTGATCATCGGCGACCGGCAGACCGGGAAGACCGCCGTCGCCCTCGACGCGATCATCAACCAGCGGGACAACTGGGAGTCGGGCGACGTCCAGCGGCAGGTGAAGTGCATCTACGTCGCGATCGGCCAGAAGGGCTCGACGATCGCGGGCATCCGGTCCGCGCTGGAGGAGAACGGCGCGCTGGACTACACCACGATCGTCGCCGCCCCCGCGTCGGACCCGGCCGGCTTCAAGTACCTCGCGCCCTACACCGGCTCGGCCATCGGCCAGCACTGGATGTACCAGGGGCAGCACGTCCTGATCATCTTCGACGACCTGTCCAAGCAGGCCGACGCATACCGCGCCGTGTCGCTGCTGCTGCGCCGCCCGCCGGGCCGCGAGGCCTACCCGGGTGACGTCTTCTACCTGCACTCGCGCCTGCTCGAGCGCTGCGCGAAGCTCTCCGACGAGATGGGCGGCGGCTCGATGACCGGGCTGCCGATCATCGAGACGAAGGGCAACGACGTCTCGGCGTTCATCCCGACCAACTGCATCTCGATCACCGACGGACAGTGCTTCCTCGAGACCGACCTGTTCAACTCGGGCGTCCGCCCGGCCATCAACGTCGGCATCTCGGTGTCCCGCGTCGGCGGCTCCGCGCAGGTGAAGGCCCTGAGGAAGGTCGCCGGGCGGCTCCGCCTGGACCTGGCGCAGTACCGCGAGCTCGAGGCGTTCGCCGCCTTCGGCTCGGACCTCGACGCGGCCTCGAAGGCGCAGCTCGCGCGCGGTGCGCGGCTGGTCGAGCTGCTCAAGCAGGGCCAGTACTCGCCGTACTCCGTCGAGGACGAGATCATCTCGATCTGGACAGGTACGACGGGCAAGCTCGACGACGTGCCCGTCGAGGACATCCGTCGCTTCGAGAGCGAGCTGCTCGACTACCTGCGACGGGAGCACAAGCAGCTGGTCGACACCCTCGCCGAGACCAAGGACCTGCCGGACGACGCGGTGACTGCCCTGGAGGAGGCCGTCGACAGCTTCAAGAAGCAGTTCGAGACCTCGTCGGGCGAGCTGCTGGTCAACGACGAGCCGGTCGAGGCCATGGCTGAGGACGAGGTCGAGCAGGAGAAGATCAAGAAGCACGTCCGCAAGCCGGCGAAGAAGAGCTAGCGGCATGGGTTCCCAGCTGCGGGTCTACCGCCGGCGCATCAAGACGGTGAACTCGACCAAGAAGATCACCAAGGCGATGGAGCTCATCGCCGCGTCGCGCATCGTCAAGGCGCAACAGCGGGTGGCCGACTCGACGCCCTACGCCGAGGCGATCACCCGGGCCGTGTCCGCGGTGGCCAGCTTCTCCAACGTCGAGCACCCGCTGACCGGCTCGGTGCCTGCCTCCGAGCAGGAGGACCACGTGGGTCCCGCCCGGGCGGCGCTGTTGCTGCTCACCAGCGACCGGGGGCTGGCGGGCGCCTTCTCGTCGAACGCCATCAGGGAGGGCGAGCGCCTCTCCGGGCTGCTGCGCGACGAACGGCAAGGAGGTCGTGCCGTTCGTCGTCGGGCGGAAGGGCGTCGGCTTCTACCGCTTCCGCAACCGCGAGATGGCGGGGGAGTGGACCGGCTTCTCCGAGAGCCCGACATACGCCGACGCCAAGGAGGTCGCTGACGCGGTGATCGAGGCCTTCCTGACGCCCGAACGACGAGGGCGGCGTGGACGAGATCCACATCGTCTTCACCCAGTTCGTCAGCATGGTGAGCCAGCGGACGGTCGACCCGCCGGCTGCTGCCGCTCGAGGTGCGAGGAGACCGACGAGGAGCCCGAGGGCGGGGCCTTCCCGCTCTACGAGTTCGAGCCGTCGGCCGAGGCCGTCCTCGACGCGCTGCTGCCGCGCTACGTCGAGAGCCGGGTCTACAACGCGCTGCTGCAGTCCGCCGCCTCGGAGCTGGCCGCCCGCCGGCGCGCGATGAAGTCGGCGACCGACAACGCGACCGAGCTCATCAAGACCTACACACGCAAGGCCAACGCGGCCCGCCAGGCCGAGATCACCCAAGAGATCAGCGAGATCGTCGGTGGCGCGGACGCGCTCGCCAGCGCAACCGCCGGGAGTGAGTGAGCAGATGACTGCTGTAGCCGAGAACACCGAGACCGCTGCCGGCGGGTCCGCCACGGGGCGGCGTCGCCCGGGTCATCGGGCCGGTCGTCGACGTGGAGTTCGGCGTCGACTCGATGCCCGAGATCTACAACGCGCTCAAGGTCCAGGTGACCCTCGGCGGTGAGGACAAGACCCTCACCCTCGAGGTGGCGCAGCACCTCGGCGACAACCTGGTGCGCGCCATCTCGCATGCAGCCGACGGACGGCCTGGTGCGCGGCGCCGAGGTCACCGACACCGGCGGCCCGATCACCGTCCCGGTCGGCGACGTGACCAAGGGCCACGTCTTCAACACCCTCGGCGAGCCGCTGGACGTCCCGGAGTCGGAGCTCGACATCAAGGAGCGGTGGCCGATCCACCGCACCCCGCCGGCGTTCGACCAGCTCGAGTCCAAGACCGAGATGTTCGAGACCGGCATCAAGGTCATCGACCTGCTCACGCCCTACGTGCACGGCGGGAAGATCGGCCTGTTCGGTGGCGCCGGCGTCGGCAAGACGGTCCTGATCCAGGAGATGATCTACCGCGTCGCCGAGAACTTCGGCGGTGTCTCGGTGTTCGCCGGTGTGGGCGAGCGCACCCGTGAGGGCAACGACCTCATCGCCGAGATGACCGAGACCGGCGTCATCGACAAGACCGCCCTGGTCTTCGGTCAGATGGACGAGCCGCCGGGCACCCGCCTCCGCGTCGCGCTGGCGGCGCTGACGATGGCGGAGTACTTCCGCGACGTGCAGAAGCAGGACGTGCTGCTCTTCATCGACAACATCTTCCGGTTCACCCAGGCCGGGTCCGAGGTGTCCACGCTGCTGGGCCGCATGCCCTCCGCGGTCGGCTACCAGCCCACGCTCGCCGACGAGATGGGGCTGCTCCAGGAGCGGATCACCTCGACGCGTGGTCACTCGATCACCTCCATGCAGGCGATCTACGTGCCGGCCGACGACATCACCGACCCGGCCCCGCACACGACGTTCGCCCACCTCGACGCGACGACGGTCCTCTCGCGGCCGATCTCCGAGCTGGGCATCTACCCGGCGGTCGACCCGCTCGACTCGACGTCGCGGATCCTCGACCCGCGCTACATCGCCGACGACCACTACCGCGTCGCCGCGAGGGTGAAGGAGATCCTGCAGCGCTACAAGGACCTCCAGGACATCATCGCGATCCTCGGCATCGACGAGCTCTCCGAGGAGGACAAGATCCTCGTCAACCGGGCCCGGCGGATCCAGCGGTTCCTGTCCCAGAACACGTTCGTCGCCAAGGCGTTCACCGGTCTCGATGGATCCTTCGTCCCGATCGACGAGACGATCGACGCGTTCAAGAAGCTGACCGAGGGGGAGTACGACCACATCCCCGAGCAGGCGTTCTTCATGTGCGGCGGCCTCGAGGACGTCGAGAAGCGGGCCAAGGAGCTGGAGAAGCATGGCTGAGGAGTCCGACCTGCTGAAGGTCGAGCTCGTCGCCGCGGACCGCACGGTGTGGACCGGCGAGGCGGCCATCGTCGTCGCGCGCACGGCCGAGGGCGAGCTCGGCATCCTGCCCCACCATGCGCCGCTGCTGGGGACCCTCGGAAACGGTGCGGTGCAGATCAAGGGCCGCGACGGCGAGCTGGTCGTCGCGGTCGTGCACGGGGGCTTCCTGTCCGTGGCCGACAACCGCGTCGGCATCCTGGCCGAGGAGGCCGCCCTCGCCGAGGACATCGACCTTGCCCAGGCCGAGCAGGACCTCGAGCGGGCCAGGTCCTCCGACGACGAGGATGCGGCGCACCAGGTCCATCGGGCGGAGGCCCGGATCCGCGCGCACGGCATGGTTCGCTAGCCGGCAGTGGAGGCAAGGGCACCAGAGCCAACCGAGCCAGCGGCGCCGGCGTCGTCGGCGTCGTCGATGTCGCCGGGCACGCCGTGAGCATCGTCGTTGCCCTGGATGTTCTGGCCGGCCTGGTGGTCCTGGCCCTGCTGGGGCTCGGGCTGCTGGCGCTTCGCAGGCGGCTGATCACCCGCCGCGGCGGCACGTTCGACTGCAGCCTTCGTCTCGGGTCCGGGCAGCGCGGCAAGGGCTGGGTGCTCGGGATCGGCCGCTACGCGGGGGACAACCTCGAGTGGTACCGCGTCTTCAGCTACGCGACCCGGCCACGCCGCGTGCTGGTTCGCAACAGCCTGCAGGTCGTGGACCGTCGTGAGCCCACGGGCGTCGAGTCCTTCTCACTGCTCGCCGGGGCGGTGGTCGTCAGCTGTCGCGACGATGCCGGCCCGGTAGAGCTGGCGATGAGCGCCGAGGCGTCGACCGGCTTCCTGTCCTGGGTCGAGTCCGCGCCCCCCGGCCTGCCCCGCAGCTGAGTTCGCCCGTGCAGGTCAACGTGCCTGGGGTCAGCGGTTGGCCCCCGGCACCCACAGCACGTCGCCCTCGGCACGGTTGGCGTACCGGGCGAGGACGAACAGCAGGTCCGAGAGCCGGTTCAGGTACTTCGCCGTGAGCGGGCTGACGCTGTCCGGGTACGCCTCGAGCGCTGCCCAGGTCGAGCGTTCGGCCCGGCGTACGACCGTGCGGGCGACGTGCAGGTGCGCCGCCCCGGGCGTGCCTCCGGCGAGCACGAACGAGCGCAGGGCCTCGAGCTCGGCGTTGAAGCGGTCGATCTCCCGCTCGAGCGCGTCCACCTGACCCTGCACGACGCGCAGCGCCGGGTACGCCGCCTCGTCGCTGTCCGGCTCCACGGGCGTGCAGAGGTCGGCGCCGACGTCGAACAGGTCGTTCTGCACGCGGGTCACGACTGCTACGACATCGGGGTCGAGGCCACCTGAGGCGACCGCCAGGCCGAGGAACGCCCCGGCCTCGTCGCAGTCGGCATAGGCCTGCAACCGCGCGTCGTTCTTGCCGATGCGCCCGCGGCCGCCGTAGCCGGTCGTCCCGTCGTCGCCGGTGCGGGTGTAGATCCGCGTCAGGTTGACCATGCCCGCGACTCTACGATGCTCGGCATGGAGAGGTTCCGAGTCGTCGGTGGCGCCCGCCTTGCCGGCGACGTGCAGGTGACCGGCGCCAAGAACAGCGTCCTCAAGGTCATGGCGGCCGCCCTGCTGGCCGAGGGGCGCACGACGCTCACGGACGTGCCGCACATCCTCGACGTCGAGATCATGGGGGAGCTGCTCCGCCGGCTGGGCTGCGGTGTCGACTACGACCCGGCCGCGTCCACGGTCTCGATCGACGTGCCGGCCCGGCTGGGCCACCAGGCCGACTACGACCTGGTACGCCGGATCCGGGCCTCGATCTGCGTCCTGGGGCCGCTGATCGTCCGCTGCGGCGAGGCCGAGGTTGCGATCCCCGGCGGGGATGCCATCGGCAGCCGGCCGCTCGACTTCCACATCGCCGGCCTGGCCAAGCTGGGCGCCCAGCTCGACAACGAGCACGGCTACATCGTCGCCCGCGCGCCGCACGGCCTCACCGGCACCACGGTGTGGCTCGACTTCCCCAGCGTCGGTGCCACCGAGAACATCCTGATGGCCGCCGTGCTCGCCACCGGGACGACGGTCATCGACAATGCGGCGCGCGAGCCGGAGATCGTCGACCTGTGCCAGATGCTCCAGCAGATGGGCGCGAAGATCGACGGCCTGGGAACGTCGACGCTGACCATCGACGGGGTCGACGGGCTCTCGCCGACCACGCACGCCATCGTCCCCGACCGGATCGTGGCCGGCACCTGGGCATTCGCCGCGGCGATGACGCTCGGCGACGTGACAGTGCACCGGGCAAAGGCCGAGCACCTCGAGATCGCGCTCGACAAGCTCGCCGGCGCGGGCGCAGAGGTCGACGTGTCGGCGGACGGCTTCCGGGTGGTGATGAACCGGAGGCCCACCGCGGTCGACGCCGTGACGTTGCCCTACCCGGGTCTCGCGACGGACCTGCAGCCGCTGGTCATGGCCCTGAACTCGATCGCCGACGGTGCGGCGATGATCACCGAGAACATCTTCGAGGGCCGGTTCGTGTTCGCCAGCGAGCTGGCCCGTCTCGGGGCGCACGTCCGTACCGATGGACATCACGCGGTCGTCCGCGGTGTGCCGCGGCTCTCCGGTGCCCCCGTCCGGGCGAGCGACATCAGGGCGGGTGCTGCCCTCACCCTGGCGGGACTGGTGGCAGAAGGCGTCACGCACGTGAGCGACATCGTCCACGTCGACCGGGGCTACCCGGGCTTCGACTCCCAGCTGCGGTCGCTGGGCGCGGACGTCACCCGGGAGCCGGACCCGGACGCAGGGGGCTGATGCGTCCGCTCAGCGGGCGAGGACCTGCCGAGCGCGGACCTCGTCCGGTTCCAGAACCATCACCCTCGGTCCGTCGCGGGTCGTGACAAGCGACGCGCGGATCCCCGCGTCCTGCAGGCGCTGCCGTGTCACCTCCCCCTCGATGAAGGTGCCCGGGGAGGCGATGGCGACCATCAGGCCGTACTCGTCCTCGTGGCCGGCGCGGGCCCGCCGCTCGACCAGCGACCGGCTAGGCCCGCCGGTTGCCCATCTCAGGATCAGGGCGAGCACGCCGATCACCGCCAGCGTGATGAGGTAGCTCCGCCAGTCCGGCACACTGACGATTCTGCTCCTCGCGGCGCCGGATAGGCTCCCGCGATGACCACTTCGATCGCCGTCGTCGGCGCCGGCCTGATGGGCTCCGGCATCGCCCAGGTCGCTGCCGTCGCCGGGCACGGCGTCATCCTGCGCGACGTGAGCGACGAGGCGCTGGCCCGCGGCCGGGCAGCCATCGACAAGTCGCTGGACCGGTTCGTCGCCAAGGGCCTGCTGGAGCGCTCGGCGGCCGACGAGGCGATCGGGCGGGTGACCACCACCACCGACCTCGAGGCAGTTGCAGAGGCCGATGTCGTCGTCGAGGCGGCCTTCGAGGACCTCGGCGTCAAGCAGGACGTGTTCCGTGAGCTGGACCGGCTGTGCCGTGACGGCGCGGTCCTCGCCACCAACACCAGTGCCATCCCGATCACCCAGATCGCGGCGGTCACCGGGCGGCCGGAGGCGGTCGTCGGCACCCACTTCTTCTCCCCGGTGCCGATGATGGCGCTGTGCGAGCTGGTCCGCGGCTTCAAGACCAGTGACGCGACGCTGGACAGCGCCCGGGCGTTCGCCGAGTCGCTCGGCAAGACCTGCGTCGTCGTCAACCGGGACGTCGCGGGATTCGTCACCACCCGGCTGATCTGCGCCCTCGCCATGGAGGCGATCCGGCTGGTGGAGACCGGCGTCGCCTCGGCAGAGGACATCGACACGGCCTGCCGGCTGGGCTTCGGCCACGCCATGGGCCCGCTCGCCACCACCGACCTGACCGGTGTGGACATCCTGCGCAACGCCAGCATGAACATCTACGCCGAGACGGCGGACGAGAAGTTCTTCCCGCCGGAGACGCTGCAGCGGATGGTCGCCGCCGGGGACCTCGGCCGGAAGTCCGGCCGCGGCTTCTACGCCTACGACACCTGACCCCAGTCAGCTGGGGTCGCATCCGTCACATCCGTCACATCTGTCACTGCGTGGCGTCAAGAAATCTGCAAGTCGGCTCCGTACCGTTCCTTCCGAGGGACCGGCAGGGCACCCCGGTGCAACCATCGGGGCCCCTCGCGCGTCCTGACTGTGAGGGGGTGAGGTGGATGGTCGTCAGCGTGACATCGGGTGCTGAGATCGCCCTGGATGGTCGCCTCGACGTGCGATCCGTCGCCGAGGTCCGGGTGACGCTGCACGCGGCCATCGACGCCGGCACCGGCGACCTCGTCGTGGACGTCTCCGGCGTGGAGACCGTGGACGCGACCGGGCTCGGCATGCTGGTGGCGGCCGACCAACGGGCCAAGCGCGCCGGCCGCCGCCTCGTCCTGCGCGACGCGCACCCGCGGCTGCTGCGCATCCTGCGGGCCACCCGGCTGCACCGGGTGCTCACGGTCGAGGTCGCGATCCCGGCCTGACCGCAGCGCCGCCCTGGCGGTCGCCGCGACGTTACCGGCCAGTAGACTTCCGCCCACCGACCGTGGCCGGAGGTCCCCGTGCAGAGCTCCAGCGAGCCAGCGACGCCGGGACGTCCCCCGGCCGACCACCCCTGGGTCATGCGGACCTACGCCGGCCACTCGTCGGCGCCCGAGTCCAACGCCCTCTACCGCCGCAACCTGGCCAAGGGCCAGACCGGCCTGTCCGTCGCGTTCGACCTCCCCACCCAGACGGGGTACGACCCCGACCACGAGCTCGCCCGGGGCGAGGTGGGCAAGGTCGGCGTCCCGATCAGCCACCTCGGCGACATGCGCGCCCTGTTCGACGGCATCCCGCTCGGCGAGATGAACACCTCGATGACCATCAACGCCACCGCGATGTGGCTGCTGGCGCTCTACGAGGTGGTGGCAGAAGAGCAAGCACAGCAGACCGGCGCCGACCCCGAAGAAGTCCGGCAACGGCTGAGCGGGACGACGCAGAACGACATCATCAAGGAGTACCTCTCCCGCGGCACCTACGCCTTCCCGCCGGCCGAGTCGATGCGCCTGACGACCGACCTCATCGCGTACACAGTCGATCGCCTTCCCCGGTGGAACCCCATCAACATCTGCAGCTATCACCTGCAGGAGGCCGGGGCGACCCCGGTGCAGGAGCTTGCCTTCGCCATGTCGACCGCCACCGCCGTGCTCGATGCGGTCCGTGACTCCGGCCAGGTCCCGCCGGAGCGGTTCACCGAGGTCGTCGCGCGCATCTCGTTCTTCGTCAACGCCGGCGTGCGCTTCGTCGAGGAGATGTGCAAGATGCGCGCGATGGTGCGGCTCTGGGACGAGCTGACCGCGTCGCGCTACGGCGTCACCGACCCGAAGGCCCGACGGCTGCGGTACGGCGTCCAGGTGAACTCCCTCGGCCTGACCGAGGCGCAGCCGGAGAACAATGTCGCGCGCATCGTGCTCGAGATGCTCGCCGTGACCCTGTCCAAGGACGCCCGGGCGCGCGCCGTGCAGCTCCCCGCGTGGAACGAGGCGCTAGGGCTGCCACGCCCCTGGGACCAGCAGTGGTCGTTGCGGATCCAGCAGGTGCTCGCGTACGAGTCGGACCTCCTCGAGCACGAGGACCTGTTCGCCGGGTCGCACGTCGTCGAGGCCAAGGTCGACGAGCTGTGTGCTCGAGCCCGCGAGGAGATGGCCCGGATCGAGGAGATGGGTGGCGCCGTGGCGGCCGTGGAGAACGGCTACCTCAAGTCCGCGCTGGTCGCCTCCCACGCGCGCCGGCGCAGCCGCGTCGAGTCCGGCGAGGACGTGGTGGTCGGCCTCAACCGGTTCACCTCGACGGAGCCGAACCCGCTCACGGCCGACCTCGACGCGGCGATCCAGGGCGTCGACCCGGCCGTGGAGCAGCGCGCCGTGGACGCGCTGAACGCCTGGCGGGAGGGCCGTGACTCGGCGGCGGCTGACGCAGCCCTGCGGCGGCTGCGCGACGCCGCAAAGACCGACGAGAACCTGGTCGCCGCGACCCTCGAGTGCGCCCGGGCCGGGGTGACCACCGGCGAGTGGTCCGAGGTCCTGCGCGAGGCGTTCGGGTCCTACCGTGCCCCGACCGGGGTTGGCGGCGCGGTGGGCGCGGGCGAGGTCGGTGCGGACCTGCAGGCCGTCCGCGAGGCCGTACGCCGGACCGGTGCCGACCTGGGCACCCGGCTGCGCCTGCTGGTCGGGAAGCCGGGCCTGGACGGGCACTCCAACGGAGCCGAGCAGATCGCGGTCCGGGCCCGCGACGCCGGCTTCGAGGTCGCCTACCAGGGCATCCGGCTCACCCCCGGCCAGATCGCAGCGGCGGCGGTCGAGGAGGGGGTGCACTGCGTCGGCCTGTCGATCCTCTCGGGGTCCCACCTGGCGCTGGTGCCCGATGTTCTCCGGCTGCTCGACGAGGCCGGCGCCGGCGACATCCCGGTCGTGGTCGGCGGGATCGTCCCGGACGCGGATGCCAGGTGGCTGCGCGAGCACGGCGTCGCAGCGGTGTTCACACCCAAGGACTTCGAGATCACCGGCATCCTCGGCCAGATCGTCGGCGTCATCCGGGCGGCGAACGGCCTGCCTGCACTCGAGGCCGCTGACTAGTACACCTAGTCCTCGCCGCGCCGGGTCCAGGAGAAGAAGCGCAGCGCCAGCAGCAGCGCGAGCACCGACCACACCACGAGCACCAGCGCCACCCGCTCGAGCTCCCACCCCCCGGCCGGCTCCACCGACTGGAACGAGTCCGGCAGGAACACCGAGCGCATGCCCTGGCACAGCCACTTGAGCGGGAACAGCGCCGACATCTGCTGCATCCACGGTGGCAGCTCGTCGTACTGGAAGAAGACGCCGGACGTGAACTGCAGGACGAGCACGACCGGCGACACCATCGCCGGCGCGCCGCGGCCGGTCCGGGCCAGGGCCGAGAAGGCGATGCCGAGCAGCGTGCAGCACACCAGCCCGAGCAGGCTGACCCAGGTGAAGGTCAGCCAGTCGACCGGGTCGCTGGGCAGGTGGACACCGAAGAGGGCGACGCCGATCGCCATCAGCAGCGCGGTCTGCCCGACGTAGACGACCAGCACCAGGCCGACCTTGCCGGCGAAGTAGGCGGCCTTCGGCATCGGCGTGCCCTGCAGCCGCTTGAGCGTGCCGTCGTCGCGCTCCTGCGGGATCGTGATGGCGAGGTTCTGGAACGCGGTGTAGACGACGCCGGAGGCGATCATCCCGGCCAGGAAGTACTGGCTGAAGGTGACGCCCGGTGCGATCTCGTCGTCGAAGACCGAGCCGAAGACGAGCAGGAGCAGCACGGGCAGGATCAGGGTGAAGAACGCCGCCTCGCGGTCGCGGACGAACTGGAGCAGCTCGATCCGGACCCGGCTGGCGCCGATCGTGACCGGGCCCGTCACAGCCCACCGACCATGGCCAGGTAGGTCTCCTCGAGGGTCGGCCTGGTCACCGACAGGTCGGGCACCTCGCCGCCGAGCCGGGCGGCGAGCTCGCCGACGGTCCGGGTGGGCTCGGCGGTGCGCACCGACCGGCGTGCCCCGTCGGGCTCGGTCCACGCCACGGTGGCGAGGGCGGTCTGGCGTCCGCCCAGCGTCGCGGGCGTCGCGACCTCGAGGATGCGCCCTCGCGCGATGACCGCGACCCGGCCGGCCAGGCGCTCGGCCTCCTCGAGGTAGTGCGTGGTGAGCAGGATGGTGGTGCCCTCGGCCGCGAGGTCGTCCACGAGTGCCCAGAAGTGCTGCCGGGCTGCCGGGTCGAACCCGGTCGTCGGCTCGTCGAGGAAGAGCAGCTCGGGGCGGCCGAGGATGCCCAGGGCCACGTCGAGCCGACGGCGCTGGCCGCCCGAGAGCAGCCGGGTCCGCTGACCGGCGCTGTCGGCGAGCCCGACGGTGTCGATGACCTCCTCCGGGTCGCGCGGGTCGGGGTAGTAGACGGCGAAGTGGTGCACCGTCTCGCGGACCGTGAGCTCGGACAGGTCGGTGACCGACTGCAGGACGATGCCGACCCGGGCCCGCCAGGCCGCTGTGGCCTCCGCCGGGTCGAGGCCGAGGACGCTGACCTCGCCCGCGTCCCGGCGGCGGTAGCCCTCGAGGATCTCCACCGTCGTCGTCTTGCCGGCCCCGTTCGGGCCGAGCAGCGCGAACACCTCACCGGTCGACACCTCGAGGTCGACGTCGTCGACCGCCGTACGCTCGCCGTAGACCTTCCGCAGACCGCGGACGACGACGGCGGTGCTCTCGAGGCTCACGACGACGAGGATGCCGCACGCACCCGGGACAGGGGGTGAGCGTGGCGAGCCCGCGCGCGTCGGTGCTCCGACGCATCGCCGTCGACGTGCGCCCGCTGCGACACCGGGACTTCCGGCGGCTGTGGGTCGGCGGCAGCGTCTCGATGGTGGGCTTCCAGCTGACCGCCGTCGCGGTGTCGGTGCAGATGTTCGCCATCACCCGGTCCTCCCTGTGGGTCGGGCTGATCGGCATCGCGGCGCTGGTGCCCCTGGTGGTGTTCGGGCTCTACGGCGGTGCCGTGTCCGACGCGGTCGACCGCCGCAAGCTGCTCGTCGCGTCCTCCTACCTCACCTGGGCCAGCACCGGCGGCCTGCTCCTGCACGCGCTGCTCGGGCTGGAGCAGCCGGTCACGCTGCTCGCTCTGGTCGCGGTGCAGTCCGTCGGTTTCGCGTTCTCGTCGCCGGTCCGGGGCGCGGTCGTGCCGCGGCTGCTGCCCCGCGAGCTCGTCCCCGCAGGCAACACGCTGTGGTCCACGTCGTTCGGCATCGGAGCCGTCATCGGTCCGTTGGTCGCCGGCGCCGTGCTCGCCGGCGGGAGCTACGCGCTCGGCGTACGGCATCGACGCCGTCCTGTTCACGGCCGGGCTCTACGCGGCGCACCGGCTCCCGCCCATCCCGCCGCTGGGAGAGATCACGCCGCCCGGGCTGCGGTCGGTGGTGGAAGGGCTCTCGTTCATCGCCCGCCACCCCGTGCTTCTGATGTCCTTCGCCGTCGACATCGTGGCGATGGTCATGGCCATGCCGCGCGCGCTGTTCCCGGAGGTCGCGGTCGAGCGGTTCGGCGGTGCCGGGGCCGCCGGCTGGCTGTACGCGTCCATCGCGCTCGGGTCGGTGGTCGGCGGGCTGCTGTCCGGGTGGATCGGCCGGGTCCGCCGGCAGGGCATGGCCCTCGTCACGGCGGTCGTCGTCTGGGGCCTCGCCGTCGCCGCGGCCGGGCTGGCGCGCGAGCTGTGGCTGGTCGTGCTGCTGATGGGTGTCGGGGGCGCCGCCGACCTGGTGTCCGCGGTGTACCGGCAGACCATCCTGCAGACCTACGCGCCGGACGCGATGCGCGGCCGGATGCAGGGTGTGTTCATCGTCGTGGTCTCCGGCGGGCCGCGGCTCGGTGACCTGCGGGCCGGCGCGGGAGCGGCGGCCTTCGGCGCCACCGCGTCGTGGGTGGGCGGCGGCATCGCCTGCGTGGTGCTGGTGCTGGCGCTGGCCGCGGCGGCGCCGTCGCTGGTGCGCTACCGGGCGGTCAGGCCGGTCGACGAGGTGCCGGACTCCACGTAGCCCGGGGCCGCGACCAGCCGCTCGACCGCGGACATCACGTCGTCGGCGCAGCCCCACGACAGCGTCACGCCGGCGCCGCCGTGCCCGTAGCAGTGCACGACCCCGCCCGGCTCGCCGTCCGGGTGCGGCACCGCCTCCAGACGCACCGACGGGCGGGCGGGCCGCAGCCCGACCCGGTGGCCCAGCACGCGGGCGCCGGCGCAGGGCGGGCACCAGCTCGACGGCGCGCTGCGAGCAGCCGCTCGGCGACCTGCGGGTCGGCCCCGAGGTCCCAGTCGCCCTCGTCGGCCGTGCCGCCGACCACCACGTCGTGCTCGCGGGGCACGACGTAGAGTGGGCGGGTCGGGTCGGAGCTCTCGAGCAGCCACTCGGCGAGGCCCACCTGCTCGACCCGCACCACCTGGCCGCGCACCGGCTGCAGGCTGTGGTCGTCGGCCAGGTGCCGGGAGGCGAGCCCGGTGGCGTTCACGACGACGCCGGTGGTGGGCAGCGTCGGGCAGCCAGGCTCGGGTGAGCGTCCCGCCCGCCGCCTCGAGCCGGGCGAGCAGCAAGGCGCAGGTACGTCGTCATGTCGGCGACCGGCAGCTCGAGGCGCCAGCCGGACGGGTAGCCCGGCGGCCGGGTCGCGCACCGTGGTCGAGCCGCCGGCACGCGCCGCGCGCCACCACGGCGTCGTCGCCGGGCGGTCCGCTCGCAGCAGCTCGACGCCCTCGCGCATCCGCACCCCGGACTGGGGATGGGTCTGGGCCAGCCCGCGGAAGACCTCGTACGACCGGGCGGACCAGCGGGTCACGGCATCACGGGGGAGCGCGCGGTAGGGGTACCAGAGCGCCGCGGCGACCGCCGAGGTCGTCTCCGGCGGCAGGTCGCGGGCCAGCACGTGGGCGTCGTGGCCGGCCTCGGCCAGCCGGACGGCGCAGGTGAGTCCGACGACGCCGGCGCCCACGACGATCACTCGCACGGGCCCAGCCTGGCCGAGGCTCCCCGTCGCGTCGAGCCCTCGTCAGAACAGGCGGGAGCCCACGTCGTCGAAGCCGCGCAGCGCGTCGTAGTCGAGGGTCACGCAGTCGATGCCCCGGTCCTGAGCCAGCACCCGGGCCTGCGGCTTGATCTCCTGGGCGGCGAAGACGCCGCGAACCGGGCTCAGCAGCGGGTCGCGGTTGAGCAGCTCGAGGTAGCGCGTCAGCTGCTCGACGCCGTCGATCTCGCCGCGGCGCTTGATCTCCACCGCGACGGTGGCGCCGGCGTCGTCGCGGGCCAGGATGTCGACCGGCCCGATCGCCGTGGGGTACTCCCGTCGCACCAGCCGCCAGCCCGCGCCGAGCGTCTCGATCTGGTCCGCCAGCAGGGCTTGCAGGTGGGCCTCGACACCGTCCTTGACCAGGCCGGGGTCGACACCGAGCTCGTGACGGGAGTCGTGCAGGACGTCCTCGATCGTGATGACGAGGCGCTCACCGGCCTTGTTGGTCACCGTCCAGACCGACGGAGCAGCGCCGTCTCCGGTGCCTTCGCCCTCGCGCAGCACGCACGGCGGGCTCATCCAGTTCAGCGGCTTGTAGGCCCGGTCGTCCGCGTGCACCGACACCGAGCCGTCCGCCTTGACCAGGATCAGTCGCGTCGCGCTGGGGAGGTGGGCGGTGAGCCGGCCGACGTAGTCGACCGTGCACGTCGCGATGACCAGGCGCACGGCGGGGAACGTTACAGCCACCGCCCTCGGCCGCCGCTAGCCCGCGTCCTCCAGGTCGACCATGTCGGCCAGGTCCAGCAGGCGGAGCAGCCGCAGGACGCCGCGGCGGCAGTGCCGCAGCTCGATCCGACCCCCGCGGCGGGCCAGGAGCGCCCGGGCCAGCAGCAGCGGCGCGATCCCGGAGGCGTCGGCGAAGCCGACCCCGCTCATGTCCACCACCAGGGAGGTGCACGGCGGGTCGCCGGCGGGCCTGCAGCACCTGCTCGACCACGGTCTGGAGCAACGGGGAGCTCGTGATGTCGAGCTCGCCGTCGAGGCGGACGCGGACCGTCGCGGGGTCCAGCCGGTCCGGCTGGACGTCGACGGACAGCGTCGACTGCGCGCTCCGCACCCGTGCTCCCTCCGTGGCCGACCCGCCCTGGACGTCCGCGGCATGTCGCGAGACACCCTGTCTACCCGATCGCACCGGGTCGACGCACCTCCGCGGCGACCCGCGCGTGTCGCCGAGGCGACGTCCCTGGGAGACTGCGCCGCGATGGGACGCGAGTTCGCCACGATCGGCGTCGTCGGGCTGGGCACGATGGGCGCCGGGATCGTCGAGGTCTTCGCTCGCGAGGGTCTGCAGGTCGTCGGCGTCGAGCCCACCGACGAGCTGCTGGAGCGCGGCCGCGGGCACCTTCGCCACTCGACCGACCGGGCGGTCGCCCGGGGCAAGCTGAGCGAGTCGGACCGGGACGCGCTGATCGGACGGGTTCGGTTCACGACCTCCATGGAGGACCTCGCCGACGTCGACATGCTCATCGAGGCGGTGCCCGAGCGTCTCGACCTCAAGCAGGAGATCTTCGCGGCCGCAGACAAGATCCTGCGGCCGGACGCCATCCTCGCCACGAACACCTCGTCCCTGTCGGTGACCGAGATCTCGGTGGCGACCAGCCGGCCGTCCCGGGTGGTCGGGATGCACTTCTTCAACCCCGCGCCGGTCCTCAAGCTGGTCGAGGTCATCCGTACGGTCGTCACCGAGCCCGACGTCGTGTCGGACATCGAGGCGCTGGCGGCCCGACTGGGCAAGAAGCCCGTGGTGATCGGCGACAAGGCCGGCTTCATCGCCAACGCGCTGCTGTTCGGCTACCTCAACCACGCCGTCTCGATGTACGAGTCGCGCTACGCGACCCGGGAGGACATCGACGCCGCGATGCGCCTCGGCTGCGGCTATCCGATGGGGCCGCTGGCCCTGCTCGACCTGATCGGGCTCGACACGGCGTACGAGATCCTGGACACGATGTACCGCCAGTCGCGGGACCGCCTGCACGCCCCTGCGCCCGTCATCAAGCAGATGGTCACGGCGGGCCTGCGCGGCCGGAAGACGGGCAGGGGCTTCTACACCTACGAGGCAGCCGGACTCGCCCAAGGTCGTGCCGCGACGACCTGACACCGGACCGACGGGTCCGGTGGCAGCGAGTGCCCGACCGGTGCAGCGGGTCGGCGTCGTCGGGTCGGGGACGATGGCGGTCGGCATCATCGAGGTGCTGGCCAAAGCCGGCTACGACGTGCTGTTCGTCGCCCGCGGGCAGGAGAAGGTGGCCCGGGTCCGGAACGCGCTGGAGCGCTCGCTGGACAAGGCGGTGCTGCGCGGCAAGCTCGAGCAGGCAGACCGCGACGCGACCCTTGAGCGCGTGACCGGTTCGGCGCGGCTGGACGACCTGGCCGACCGGGACCTCGTCCTGGAAGCAGTCGTCGAGGAGCTGTCGGTCAAGCAGGCGCTGTTCGCCACCCTCGACGAGATCTGCCGCCCGGGTGCCGTGCTGGCCACGACGACCTCCTCGCTGCCGGTGGTCGAGCTCGCCGCGGCGACCGGCCGCCCGGCCGACGTCGTCGGGCTGCACTTCTTCAACCCGGCACCGGTGATGAAGCTCGTCGAGGTCGTGAGCACGGTCTCGACCGCCGACGACGTGGTCGCCACCGCGCGCGAGGTCAGCGAGCGAGCCGGCAAGCACGCCGTGGAGTGCGGCGACCGCGCCGGCTTCATCGTCAACGCGCTGCTGTTCCCCTACCTGAACGACGCGGTGAAGATGCTGCAGGCCCACTATGCGAGCGTCGAGGACATCGACTCGGCGATGGTCGTGGGCTGCGGCTACCCGATGGGGCCCGTTCGACCTGCTCGACGTCGTCGGGCTCGACGTGTCGCTGGCGATCCAGCGCACGCTCTACCTCGAGTTCCGCGAGCCGGGCTTCGCGCCCGCGCCGCTTCTCGAGCAGCTCGTCACCGCCGGCTATCTCGGGCGCAAGGCAGGTCGCGGCTTCCGGGACTACAGCTGAGCACCGGCGACGACGCGGAGTGGGTGGTACGGCAGGTCACCGGGTCGGCCGCCACTCGCGCCTACCGGTGCCCGGGCTGCGACCAGGAGATCCGGCCCGCCACCCCGCATGTCGTCGCCTGGCCGGCCGGCGAGAGCGAGGAGGCAGAGCTCGCCAACCGACGGCACTGGCACTCGGCCTGCTGGAAGGCCCGCGACCGGCGGGTGCCGCGCACCCAGCGCAGCCGGAACGCGCCGAGGTACTGACGCCGTGAGCGAGCACCACCTGTCGACCTATGGAGGTCCGGGCGAGATCCGGGCCGGGACGGTCCTGCCGGCCGACCGGCGGCCCGTCGAGCTGCTCACCGCCGACGGGCTGCGACTCGTCGGCGAGCTGGCCCTGCCCGTCGACGCGGATCCGGTGGCCACGCTGGTCACCCTGCACCCGCTGCCGACACACGGCGGCTTCATGGACAGCCACGTCTTCCGGAAGGCGTCGTACCGGCTGCCGGCGCTGGCGGACCTGGCCGTCCTGCGGTTCAACACCCGCGGCACGTCGTCGCCCGCCGGCACCAGCGAGGGGTCCTTCGAGGAGGCCGTGGGGGAGCGGTTCGACGTCGCCGCCGCCATCGAGTTCGCCGAGTTCCACGAGGCTCCCGCGCTGCCCGACCGCTGGCTGCTGGGCTGGTCGTTCGGCACCGACCTGGCCCTGATGCACGGCCTCGACCCGTCCGTGACCGGCGCGATCCTCCTCTCCCCGCCACTGCGCTTCGCCGACGACTCGCACCTCGACGCCTGGGCCGCCTCGGGCAAGCCGGTGGTCGCACTCGTCCCCGAGCTGGACGACTACCTGCGCCCGGCGGAGGCGCGCGAACGATTCGCCCGCATCCCGCAGGCGGAGGTCATCGGCGTCGAGGGGGCGAAGCACCTGTGGGTCGGCGAGCCGTCGGTGCGCCGTGTTCTCGACGAGGTGGTCAGGCGGGTGGCGCCGGACCGCTACCCGCTGCCGACCACCGTGCCGGGGGCGTAGGTCCACCGGCCGGCGTCGGGCCTGCCCGCGATGACGACGACCGTCTCCAGCTCGTCGGAGGTCGACCATCCTGGGAACCAGACCGTGGCGGGTGACGGCCTCGACGGCCCGCGGCGCCTGCCCCTCACTCGTCTCGACGAGCAGGTGCCCTCCCGGGGCCAGCCACGGGGCCACGGCTGCTACCACGCGGCGCACCACGTCGAGCCCGTCGGCGCCGCCGTCAAGGGCGACGAGCGGCTCGTGCAGGCGCGCCTCGGCCGGCATCAGCGCGATGGAGGCCGTGGGCACGTAGGGCGCGTTGGCAACGACGACGTCGATGCGACCGCGAAGCGCGGCCGGCAGCGCGTCGAAGAGGTCACCCTCGAACACCTGGCCGCCGGCAGCGGCGACGTTCCGCCGGGCGCATCCGCACCGCGGCCGGGTCCAGGTCGGCGGCGAAGAGCTCGACACCGTCCAGCGCGGCGGCCACCGCCGCGCCGAGTGCTCCTGATCCGCAGCACAGATCGAGGACGACAGGGCGTGGCGGCGCGAGCTCGACGGCCAGTCGGACCAGGAGCTCGGTGCGCGGGCGCGGCCGGAAGACGCCGGGGTCGACCGCGATCCGAAGGCCGCAGAACTCCGCCCAGCCCACGATGTGCTCGAGGGGCTCGCCGGCTGCCCGCCGGTCGACCATCGTCGGCGAGGTCGGCCGGGTCCTGCGCGGCGGAGACGAGAAGCTCCGCCTCCTCCTCAGCGAAGACACAGCCGGCAGCACGGAGCCTGGTGACGACGTCGGATCGGATGCTGGACGACGAACCGGCCGGGAGCGTCACGCGGACGGTGAGGCGAACCACACGGTCCGCTTCTCCCACTCGCCCGGACCGAGCCGGCGCCCGGAGCAGACCACGATGGCGAGCTGCGGGGCGCCGTCCGTGGCGTAGTAGCGCGGCAGCCCTCGCTCCGCGAGCACCTCGACCCGCTCGGTCACCCGGTAGCACAGCCGCTCCGTGACGCCGTGCACGACGATCCGGTCGCCGCGGTGCAGGCCGGCGAGCAGGTGGTTGCCGAGTGCGCTCCCGTCCGGCCAGGTGTGCGCGTTGAGCAGCACGTTCCCTGCGGGGTCGCCGGGGCGGATGCCCTGCTCGCGGTCCCAGGCGAACACGGACTTCCCGCTGCTGGTGAGAGGAGGGGCGCCGGGCACGCCGTGGCTGTCGCGAGGAGGCGCGACCACGGACGCCCCTCTCGTGACGCCGGGAACGGTGATCGTCCGGGGATCGAAGGCGGCGCGCACGACCTTGACACAGGACGGGGACGGTGACGGGGACGGCGACGGGGACGCCGAGGAGGGGGACGCCGTGGAGGGACTCGGCGACGTCGTGGCGGCAGGCTCGACCTGTCCGGTGGGGATCCGAGTCCGCTCGGCGCTCGGTCGCTTTCCCTCGTCACCGGGTCGTGCCAGCCACATCGAGCCAGCAACGATCACGGCCACCGCGACGGCCACCGCCACCGCCGCGGCCGCCCCGCGCTTCACCGGTTGTTCCACGTCTGACTACCCCCGGGTCCTCGTCGTCGGTGCCCCGCCTGCTCCGACGCCCTGACGCCGATATGAGACGGCCGAACGGTGCGCCCCTGCCGGATCGGCCGTGTCGAGAAGCGCCGGGCAGGAACCCACCGCCAGCCGACTACCGTGCCTGCATGACGATCGTCGACCTGCACGTCCGCGAGGCCGGTTCCGGTGTGCCCCTCGTGCTGCTGCACGCGTTCCCTCTGTCCTCGGCCATGTGGCTCGGGCAGCGCGACGGGCTCGCCGACGTGGCGCGAGTGGTCACGCCGGACCTGCGTGGTTTCGGGGGGTCCGACCTCGGGTTCGACGACCCGTCGCTCGACCACGTGGCCGACGACGTCGCGGGCATGCTGGACAAGCTCGCGCTCGACCAGGTGGTCCTGGGCGGACTGTCGATGGGCGGGTACGCCGCGATGGCGTTCCTGCGACGGCACCCGGCCCGCGTACGCGCCCTCGTGCTGGCCGACACCAAGTCCTCGGCCGACGCCCCGCCGGCGCGGGAGAAGCGCGAGGGCATCGCGTCCCGGCTGGAGGCCGAGGGCTCGGCGGCTGCACTCGTCGAGGACGTCCTGCCGGCCCTGTGCGGGCCGACGACGGTGCGGGACCGGCCTCTCGTCGCGGGCCGGGTGAAGGCCCTGGTCGAAGCGGCTCCGCCCGCCGCCGCCGCGTGGGCTCAACGCGCGATGGCCGCGCGGCCGGACTCGACCGATGTGCTCCGCTCGATGCAGGTCCCCGCGCTCGTCCTGCGCGGCGACGAGGACGGGCTGTCGACGCAGGAGGACGCCGAGGTGATGGTCGGCGCCTTGCGGGACGGTCGGCTGCAGGTGCTCCCCGGCGCCGGGCACCTGACCGCGGTCGAGGTGCCGGACGAGTTCAATGCGGTCGTCTCGGCGTTCCTCCGCGACCTCTGACTAGACGCGGTCCATCCGCGGGATGGCGACCTGCCGCACCACCAGCAGGACGGCGGCGGCGACCGGGATCGCGAGCAGCGCGCCGACGATGCCCAGCAGGGCACCGCCGAGAAGCACGGCGACCACGGTGACCGGGGCCGGCACGTCGACGGCCCTGCGCATCACGCGCGGGTAGACGACGTAGTTCTCGAACTGCTGGTACGCGACGTAGAACACGACACAGGCGATGCCGACGCCCACTGACTCCGTGAAGCCGAGCAACGACACCACGACGGCGGCGATCGTCGCGCCGACGAGCGGGACGAGGTCGAGTAGGCCGACGAAGACGGCGAGGGCGAGGGCGAACGGCATCCCGAGGATCATCAGGAAGATGTACGAGGTGAAGGCGGCGATGAAGGCCACCGTGAACGCCCCGCTCACGAAGCCACCGATCCGCATGATCACCTCGTCGCCGAGCAGCGTGACGCGCTCCCGACGCGATGCCGGCACCAGGCGGTAGGCCTGCCGCTTCATGCTGGGCAGGGCGGCCAGGAAGTAGAGCGTCATGATGAGGACGGAGAACGCGCCGAACACCGCGTTGAGCACCACCCGGCCGACCCCGACCAGCCCGCCGAAGAGGCGCTGGCCGAGGTCGCCCGACGTGACGTAGTCCTGGGCCCGCTCGATCACCCCGTAGTCCTCGTCGAACTGACGCACCGTGGCGTTCTTGCGCAGGTCCTCGAGGTAGCTGGGCAGCTCCTGGACGAAGCCGTTGCTCTGCTCGACGACCGGCGGCACGACCGCGAACCCGAAGCCGACGAACGCACCGATGACCGCGAAGAACACGATCGCGATCGCCACGCCGCGGCGCATGTTGCGGGCCGTGAGCCACTCGACGAGCGGGTTGAGCCCGATCGCGAGGAACATCGAGATGACGATCAGGATGATGACGCTTCGGGCCTGGATGACGGCCTGGGTCAGGAACCAGGCCAAGAACACGCCGAGCGCACCGAGGAAGCCAAGCACGAAGGGTGAGTCCCGACGGAGGGGGTGTCCGAGCCGGCCGAACTGCGGGTCGTCGGCGTGCTCGACCGCCTCCCGGGCCTCAGCCGCCTCGTGCCGGGCATCGCTCGCCTCGGCGCGCGCGACGGCGGCCTCGTGGTGGGCGTCCCGGTCGTCGCCCTCCTCCCCAGCCCCCTCCTGCTCGCTCATGTCGACCGGGCGGCTCAGTGCTTGCTGGGGGCGGGCTTCTCCGGAGACACGGTCTGCGGCTGGCCCGGCTTGGCCGGGGCACCCTCGTCATCGGGCGTGACGACGTTGGAGGTCGGCACCGCGACGGTGGGGGTCTCGTCCGAGCCCTTGCCGGCGTCGGGCTTGGCGGGCTGCCCTTGCCGGCCTCGCCGCCCTTGCCGGCGGCCGCGGCTGGCTGGTCCTTCGCGGGCTCGTCGGCGAGCGGGTCGGGCAGCGAGGCGCCGGTCAGTGTGGCCAGCATCTGACGCACGTTGGTGAGCTGCGAGTTGATGCTGTCCCGGCGCTGCGTCGCAGCCGAGAGCTCGCGCTGGGACTCGCCACGGATGCGGTCGGCCTGAGCCTTGGCCTCGGCGATGATGTCGTCGGCGCGGCGCTGTGCGTCGTCGAGCGTGCGCTTGGACTTGCGGTCGCCGTCGGCGCGCAGCTTCTCGGCCTCGAGGCGCAGCTGCTCACTGCGCTGGGTGACGACGGCGAGCTGCTGCTCGTTGGCCTTCATCTGCTCGGTGTAGTCGCGCTCGGACTGCTCGCGACGCTGCGCCAGAGTCGTCTCGAAGTCGGCTGCCGCCTGGGCCGCCTTGGCCCGGTTGTTCTCGAAGAGGGCCTCGGCCTCCTCGCGGCGAGCCTTGGCGTCCCGCTCGGACTCGTCGCGGATCTGGTCGGCCTGGCGCTTGGCCTCCTGAAGGATCCGCGCCGCCTCGTTGTCGGCGTCGCCGCGGCGCTCCTGCGAGTAGCGCTCCGACTCGCGCCGGATCTTGTCGGCGTCCTGCTCGGTCAGGGCGCGGTGCTGGCTCGCCTCGGTCGCCGCCGCGGCGCGCAGCTCCTGCGCCTCCTCCTCGGCCAGCCCCAGGATCTGCTCGATCCGGGCGCCGAGCCCGGAGTACGGCGTCGCCTGCTCGCTGTCGGGCTGCACGTGCAGCTCCTCGATGCGGCGCTCGAGCTCGGCTCGTCGCTGGTTGGCCGACTCGATCTCGCGCGAGAGAGCGGCGATCCTGCGGTCGACCTGCTGGGGCTCGTAGCCGCGGCGGACGACCTCGAAGGTCTCGCGGCCGGTGGGTGTATTGGTCATCAGGGAGTCCTTCGTCGCAGAGGAGACAACCGGGTCATCTTGGCACGTCCGCGTGGGAGACCGAGAGGGCGTCTATCACGCCGGACAGACGGCCCAGCTCGGAGGCGATCTCGTCCCGGCGTGTCGCGAGGGCGGCCACCTCCTCGCGGGCGTCGTGCAGGATCTGGTGGGCCTGTCGGCGCAGCTCGTCGGCCTCGGTGCGGGCATCGCCCACGATCTGGACGGCCTCGGCCCGGGCCGTGCGGCGGGCCTCCTCCGCCTCGCGCTGGGCGGTGGCCACCTGGTCGGCCACCCGCTCGCGCAGCGCCTTCGCGTTGGCCTCGGCCTCCGCCTCGCGGCGGCCGGCGCGCGACTCGACCGCCTCGACCCGGCTGGTGGCCTCCTCGACGCTGCGGGTCGCCCGGTGGCTGGCGTCGGCCAGCCGGCGCTCCGCCTCGGCCTGGGCCTGGGCCAGCGCCTGGTGTGCCTCGGCCTGGACCGCCTCGGCGCGGGCCTCGGCCTCCGCCAGCCGCTGCTGCGCGGTCTCCCGGCTGCTGGCGAGCAGGTCCTCGGCCTGTCCGCGCAGGTCGGCGACCGTCCGCGCGGCGTCGGCGTGCGCCTCGGCACGGATGCGCTCGGCATCGCTGTTGGCGGCGGCGAGCAGGTCGTCGACGGTGCGCTTCGCCCATGCGGTCTGCTCGGCCGCCTCGGCGAGCACCGCGTCGGCCTCGGCGCGAGCGTCCTGGCGGATGCCTTCGGCCTCCGCCCTCGCCGCGCCGGCCAGGCCGGACACCTCCGCGCGCGTCCTGCTCGGCGTCCTCGTCCGCTCCCGCCCGCGTCGCCCGGGCCTGCTCGGTGGCCTCCGCCAGGACCGTTTCGGCCTCCTGGTGAGCCTCGGCCACCGTCCGCTCGACCTCCGCGGCGACCTCGGCCAGCCGACGCCCGCCCTCCTCCTCCGCCTCGGCCCGGCGCCGCGTCGCGTCCTCACGGGCCTCCGCCAGGATCGCCTCGACGTCCTGGTGGGCCCGCTCGCGCACATCGCGCGCCTGGGCGCGGGTCGACTCGGCATCGGCGGTCGCGACGTCCCGCAGGGTCTCGGCCTCCCGCTGCGCGCGAGCCAGCAGCTCGTCGGCGTTGGTCGAGCCTGAGGTAACGACCATCGCCGCCTGGTCGGCGGCGTCGGCGAGCAGCAGCCGGGCCTCGTCGGCGGCGTCCGAGCGCTGCCGCTCGGACGCGACCAGTGCCTCTTCCAGCCGCCTGGCCGCCTCCTCCAGCGCGTCCGCCCGGCGGCGTACGGCCTCCTCCTCGAGGCGTGCGGCCTCCGCGTGGCGCTCCGCGATGTCGTCGTGGAGGCGCTGGGCCTCGGCCCGCAGGGCAGCGGACGCCTCGCGATCCGCCGTCACCTCGCGCTCGGTCTGCTCCCGCAGCCGGTCGGCCTGTGCCTGGGCGGCGTAGAGCAGCCGGCTGGCGCGCTCGGCCACCGGCTCGTCAGCCGTCGTCGAGGAGTCGTGCTCCATGGACGGCATCGTGTCAGACCGGGCCCGGCCGTGTCAGACCCGGCGGCCGGGCCGTGACCTGCCCTTGACGATCCATGTCGCATCTCTGTCGCATCCGTGTCGCATCCGTGCGTCACATGTCGCGGAAGCGGTTGATCGCCGACTCGTGCCGGGCTCGCAGCCCGGCGTCCCGGACGCCGAGGCCCTCCTCGGGGGCGAGGCAGAGCACGCCCACCTTGCCCTGGTGCAGGTTGCGGTGCACGTCGTACGCGGCCTGCCCGACCTCGGCCATGGGGTAGCTGCGCGACAGCGTCGGGTGGACCTTCCCGCGCTGGACGAGCCGGTTGGCCTCCCACGCCTCGCGGTAGTTGGCGAAGTGCGACCCGATGATCCGCTTGAGGCTCATCCAGAGGTAGCGGTTGTCGTACTCGTGCATGAAGCCGCTGGTCGAGGCGCAGGTGACGATCGTGCCGCCCTTGCGCGCGACGTAGACGCTCGCACCGAACGTCTCCCGCCCCGGGTGCTCGAAGACGATGTCGACGTCGTCCCCGCCGGTCAGCTCGCGGATCCGCTTGCCGAGCCGCTGCCACTCCTTGGGGTCCTGGGTGTGCTCGTCCCGCCAGAACCGGTAGTCCTCGGCGCAGCGGTCGATGATCAGCTCGGCACCCATGCTGCGGGCGATGGATGCCTTCTCCGGGCTCGACACGACGCAGACCGGCGTCGCGCCGCCGCCCAGTGCGAGCTGCGTCGCGTACGACCCGAGCCCGCCACTCGCGCCCCAGATGAGCACGACGTCGCCCTGCTTCATCCCGGCGCCGTTGCGGGAGACGAGCTGGCGGTACGCCGTGGAGTTGACCAGCCCCGGGCTGGCGGCCTCCTCCCAGGTGAGGTGCGCCGGCTTGGGCATCAGCTGGTTGGACTTCACCAGGGCCAGCTCCGCGAGTCCGCCGAAGTTGGTCTCGAAGCCCCAGATCCGCTGCTCGGGGTCGAGCATCGTGTCGTTGTGCCCGTCCGGTGACTCGAGCTCGACCGAGAGGCAGTGCGCGACGACCTCGTCGCCCGGCGCCCAGGCGTGGACTCCGGGCCCGGTGCGCAGCACGACGCCGGCCAGGTCGGACCCGACCACGTGGTAGGGCAGGTCGTGCCGCTTGGACAGCGGGGACAGCCGCCCGTAGCGCTGCAGGAACGAGAACGTCGAGACCGGCTCGAAGATGGAGGACCACACGGTGTTGTAGTTGATGGCGCTGGCCATCACGGCGACGATCGCCTCGCCGGGGCCGAGCTCGGGCGTCGGGACGTCCTCGACGTGCAGCGAGCGCCGAGGATCCTTGTCCCGGCTGGCCAGGCCGTCGAACATCTCGACCTCGTCCTGGTGGACCGTGACGCCGCGGTAGTGGTCGGGCACCGGCAGGTCCGCGAAGTCCGCGGGGCCGGAGTCACCGGCCAGGATCGCCTCGAGGATGTCCTTCATCGCTGCCTCCGGAGCCCGGGTGGTGGCCCAGAATGCTACTGGCGGGTAACCATCTGCGGTACGCCGGGGCCTCAGCTCTCCTTGGGCATCACCACCCAGAGCACCAGGTAGACGAGGACCTGCGGGCCGGGCAGCAGGCAAGACAGGACGAACAGCAGGCGAACGGTGGTCGGTGACCACCCGAACCGACGAGCCAGCCCGGCGCAGACGCCGGCGATCATCTTGCCGTTGCGGGGACGCACGAGATCAGCCATGTCCCGACGTTACGTCCCGTCGTCGCCTCTCGTCGTCACCTCTGCGATGGCTGGACGAGCTCGATCAGGACACCCATCGCGTCCTTCGGGTGGACGAAGTTCACCAGCGATCCCGCCGTACCCCTCTTCGGCTCGTCGTAGAGCAGCCGGAGCCCGCGCTCGCGGAGGGTCGCCGAGACCGCGGCGACGTCGTCGACCGTGTAGGCCACCTGCTGCACCCCCTCGCCATTGCGGTCCAGGAAGCGAGCGATCGGCGAGTCCGGCCGCAGCGGCGCGAGCAGCTGGATGCACGAGCCCGAGTCGCCGACGGCGAGCATCGCCTCGCGCACGCCCTGCTCCTCGTTGACCTCCTCGTGCACGGCCTGCACGTCGAAGGCGGAGGCGTAGAACGCGATCGCGGCGTCCAGGTCGTGCACGGCGAGACCGACGTGGTCGATGCGGTTGAGCATGCGGCTATCGTGACAGCGTTTCCGGCCGGGTCTCCCGGCAGGTCGTCGTCGTGGGAGGTTGCCGTCATGGCTGGTTCGGTCATCGTCGCGGGGGCACGCACGCCCATGGGGCGTCTGCTGGGCTCGCTCAAGGACTTCTCCGGCGCCGACCTCGGCGGGTTCGCCATCAAGGGCGCTCTGGAGAAGGCCGGTGTCGCGCCCGACCAGGTCGAGTACGTGATCATGGGCCAGGTGCTGCAGGCGGGAGCCGGTCAGATCACCGCCCGTCAGGCCGCCGTCAAGGCCGGCATCCCGATGACCGTCCCCGGACTGACCATCAACAAGGTCTGCCTGTCGGGACTGGACGCCATCGCCCTCGCCGACCAGCTGATCCGGGCCGGCGAGTTCGAGATCGTCGTCGCCGGGGGATGGAGTCGATGACCCAGGCCCCGCACCTGCTGCCCAAGAGCCGGTCCGGCTACAAGTACGGCTCGGTGCAGATGCTCGACGCCATGGCGCTACGACGGCTTGTACTGCGCCTTCGACGAGTGTGCGATGGGAGAGTCGACCGAGCGCTACAACGCCCGGCTCGGCATCACGCGCGAGGACCAGGACGCGTTCTCCGCGATGTCCCACCAGCGGGCAGCCCACGCCGCCAAGAACGGACTGCTGGACGACGAGATCGTCCCCGTCGAGATCCCGCAGCGGAAGGGCGACCCGCTCGTCTTCTCGACCGACGAGGGTGTGCGCGCCGACACGACGGCGGACCTGCTCGCCAAGCTGCGCCCCGCGTTCGCGGCGGACGGCACGATCACCGCGGGCTCGTCCTCGCAGATCTCCGACGGCGGTGCCGCGGTCGTCGTGATGAGCCGGACGAAGGCGGAGGAGCTCGGGCTGACCTGGCTGGCGGAGATCGGTGCCCACGGTGTGGTCGCCGGACCCGACGCGAGCCTGCAGTCCCAGCCGGCCAACGCGATCAAGGCCGCACTCGCGAAGGAGTCGCTGGCCGTCGAGGACCTCGACCTGGTCGAGATCAACGAGGCGTTCGCGTCGGTGGGCATCCAGTCGATGCGCGAGCTCGGCCTGGACAGCGACATGGTCAACGTCAACGGCGGCGCCATCGCCATGGGGCATCCGATCGGCATGAGCGGCGCGCGGCTGGTCCTGACGCTGGCGCTCGAGCTCCGGCGACGCGGCGGCGGGGTGGGGGCGGCTGCGCTGTGCGGCGGCGGCGGCCAGGGCGACGCGCTGGTGGTGCGGGTCCCGTCGTCGGCCGCCTGAGCCGGATGGCCGCGTCGCGGTCGGTCGGTGTCGGCGAGCTGGTCAGCCGGGCCCGTGATGGTGACGCCCGCTCGGTCGCCCGCCTGATCTCGCTGGTCGAGGACGCGTCCCCGTCGCTGCGGGAGGCGATGGAGGCGCTCGTGCCGTACGGCGGCAACGCCTCCGTGATCGGCCTCACCGGCGCCCCTGGTGTCGGGAAGTCGACCGTCGACCAGCGCCCTCGTCGGTGCCTTCCGCGCGCTCGGCAAGCGGGTGGGCGTCCTCGCCGTCGACCCGTCGTCACCCTTCTCCGGGGGCGCCCTGCTCGGCGACCGGGTCCGGATGCAGGAGCACGCGCTCGACCGTGACGTCTACATCCGCTCGATGGCCAGCCGCGGCCACCTCGGCGGCCTGTCGTGGTCGACGCCGCAGGCGCTGCGCGTCCTCGACGCCGCCGGGTGCGACGTGGTGCTCGTGGAGACGGTCGGGGTCGGGCAGTCCGAGGTCGAGGTGGCGGGGCTCGCCGACACGACGGTGGTCCTGCTGGCTCCCGGCATGGGCGACGCGATCCAGGCCGCCAAGGCCGGCATCCTCGAGGTGGGCGACGTGTACGTCGTCAACAAGGCCGACCGCGACGGCGCCGACGCCACGGTCCGGGAGCTGCGCCACATGCTGACGCTCGGTGAGCGCCGCGGTCCCGGCGACTGGCGGCCGCCCATCGTCAAGACGGTGGCCGCCCGCGGAGAGGGCATCGACGAGCTCGTCGGCGCGCTCGAGAAGCACCGGGGCTGGCTCGAGGAGACCGGCGAGCTGCACCGGCGGCGGCTGCGCCGTGCGGCGGACGAGGTCGAGGCCATCGCGCTGACGGCCCTCCGGTCCCGGATGGGCGACCTGCGCTCGACCCGTGGCTCGGAGAGCCTCGACGACCTCGCCGCCGAGGTCGTCGAGGGCCGTACCGACCCCTACGCCGCGGCCGACCGCCTCGTCGAGGGCCTGACCGGCTAGAGCGCCGCGCTCCCTGTCGCCGACGACGAGAGATGCCGGATCGTGGCGTCGGGGGTACCGGTGCTCGTGCCGGTCGAGGGCTCTCCGGTCGGGCGATCGGTCGCTGTGCCGGTCGGATCGGGCAGCGACGGCGCGGACCCGTGGGCCGGGCAGGCCGGCACCGGCCCTCCTCGCAGCCGAACCGCACGTCCTGCTCGAACGTGTCCCGCCGCCGACGGTGACCTTCGTCCGGTTGCCGTGGGCGCCCAGCGTGTGCTGGCCCGCCGGGAGGCCGCCGATCCGGAACGCTTCGCCGTCGTGCAGGCGCTGCACGTAGATGGAGCTGGTGCGGTCGCCGTGCAGCCACACCCACATGTGAGCGCCTCGTCGTCGCACGCGTCCGGGACGTCTGCGGTGCCGACGATCGCGGAGCCCTGGCGACGACCGTCTCGACGACCTTCTGGGAGCGGCTGCACGGGGCGTCGATCGCGCGGACGGGGACGTCGCCCCGCCGACGAAGGTGGCTCCCCAGGTCGCCACGCGGGCCTTGGCCTTGCCCTCGGCATTGATCGGCCACGGTGCGAGCAGGACGGGCGCGTTGGGGCACGGGATGGAGTACGAGCCGTCGCGGCGGTCACGCCGACAGCCCGCCCGGCCAGGACGAAACCGCGGGCGCCGGTGAGCCCCGGGTAGATGTACAGGCCGGCTGCCGGCTGCCCGGCCGGCCCGACGGCCCGGCCGTTGAACTGCCACCGTCGGTGGGACGGCGGGGCTGTTGACGACTGCCGGGGCGCTCGTCGCCCCGCCCTTCTGCCCGTCGACCCCCGGCTTGTCGGAGCGGAGTTGTTCGGTCGTCGGGTGACGCCGCGGGGTCCGAGGGCTCGGCTCGCCGTACTCGGCCAACGTCGCGATCCTGTCCTGGACGCCCGTGACACCGCCGCCGAGCGTCAGTCCTCCGGCGATGCCGGCGAGGAACACCGCCGACACCGAGGTGATGACGCTCATCCGACGGTGCCGGCGGTAACGGGCCCGGCCCAGGACCAGGTCGAACTGACCGGGCGGCGGGGCGAGCGGCTCGATGCGCTTGCGGGGGAGCTGGTCGCTCATGAATCGACCTCGATCATGCCCAGCAGGCGTGCCCTGGCGTCGTACAGCATCCGCTTGATCGTGCCCTCCGGCCGGTGCAGCGCGCGCGCCACCTCGGCGATGCTCATGTCGGCGTAGTAGTGCAGCAGGACCGGCGCCCGCATCCGGTCCGGGAGCCGCTCGACGAGGTCGCGCAGCCACGGGTCACTTGCCGGGGTGCTCGTCTCGGTCCGCTCCTCGATGCGCTCGCAGAGCTTGCGGTCACGCTGCTCGCGGCGCCACCGGTCGTTGACGAGGTTGGTCGCCGTCACGTAGAGGTAGCCCTTCGGGTCGTGCACCGAGAACCACCGGGACAGCAGGCGGGTGAACGCCTCCGAGGCGATGTCCTGCGCCGCGTCGCGGTCTCCCACCAGCGCGGCGCACCAGCCGGCGAGCGGTGCGTAGTGCAGGTTCCACAGCACCCGGGCGGCCTCGTCACGGGTGAGTGCGGCAGCGGCCGCACCCTGGGTTCCGGCGGTCATCGCCACACCGGCCATCTCGCACCCACCCGTCCCAAGGACACCAGGTCGAGCACAAGGACGCCGGCAGCGCCCGGCCGGTTCGGTCGCCTGGCCGGGAAATTGATGGAGCCGGCCCGCAGGGGCCGGTCACCCGTCTCCACCCCGCCGAGCGTAGGCCCGGGCAGGTACGCTCGGGGCACTAACCCGACATGACGGTGCGGCGGCATGGCTGCTGACCCGGTGTCACACCGGTGTGTCGTGAAGGAGACCCGTGGACGCTGACGAGATCGAGGCAGGGCGAGCTCGCTGGCAGCGCCGCTTCGACGGCTCCCGGCTCCGCGACGCCGACTACACGACGCTGTCCGGTGTCGAGGTCGAGCCGGTCTACGGGCCGCCCGCGGGCGACGACGTGAGCGGCTTCGAGCGGATCGGCTGGCCGGGGGAGTTCCCCTTCACGCGCGGCCTCTACCCGACCGGCTACCGCGGCCGGACCTGGACGATCCGCCAGTTCGCGGGGTTCGGCAACGCGGCGCAGACCAACGAGCGGTACAAGATGATCCTGGCCGCCGGTGGCGGTGGCCTCTCGGTGGCCTTCGACATGCCGACCCTGATGGGCCGCGACTCCGACGACGTGCAGTCGCTCGGCGAGGTGGGCCACTGCGGGGTGGCGATCGACTCCGCCGCCGACATGGAGGTCCTGTTCTCCGACATCGCCCTCGGCGACGTCACGACGTCGATGACGATCAGCGGCCCGGCCGTCCCGGTCTTCTGCATGTACCTCGTGGCCGCCGAGCGGCAAGGAGTCGATACCGGTCGACTCAATGGAACGCTGCAGACGGACATCTTCAAGGAGTACATCGCGCAGAAGGAGTGGCTGTTCCCGCCGGAGCCCCATCTGCGGCTGATCGGCGACCTGATGGAGTACTGCGTCGAGCACATCCCGGCGTACAAGCCGCTCTCGGTGTCCGGCTACCACATCCGTGAGGCCGGCTCGACGGCGGCGCAGGAGCTCGCCTTCACCCTCGCCGACGGGTTCGGCTACGTCGAGCTCGGCCAGTCGCGCGGCCTCGACGTCGACGCTGTTCGCCCCCGGCCTGTCGTTCTTCTTCGACTCGCACCTCGACTTCTTCGAGGAGATCGCGAAGTTCCGGGCCGCCCGGCGGATCTGGGCCCGGTGGCTGCGCGACGTCTACGGCGCCAAGACCGAGAAGGCGCAGTGGCTGCGGTTCCACACCCAGACCGCCGGCGTGTCCCTGACCGCCCAGCAGCCCGACAACAACATCGTGCGCACCGCGGTCGAGGCGCTGGCCGCTGTCCTCGGCGGCACCAACTCGCTGCACACCAACGCCCTGGACGAGGTGCTGGCGCTGCCGAGCGAGAAGGCCGCCGAGATCGCGCTGCGTACCCAGCAGGTGATCATGGAGGAGACCGGCGTCGTCAACGTCGCCGACCCGCTCGGCGGCTCGTGGTACGTCGAGGCGCTGACCGACCGGATCGAGGCCGAGGCGGAGGCGATCTTCGCCCGGATCCGGGAGATGGGCAGCGACGGCACGATCACGTCGGGCCTGCTCCGCGGCATCGAGGACGGATGGTTCATGTCCGAGATCGCCGAGGCGGCGTTCACCTACCAGGTCGCCCTCGAGAAGGGCGACAAGAAGATCGTCGGCGTCAACTGCCACACCAACACGGTCGAGGAGCCGCTGGAGATCCTGCGGGTCTCCCACGAGGTCGAGCGCGAGCAGAACCGGATCCTCGCCGCCCGCCGCGCCGACCGGGACCGTGCGGAGATCGACACGGCTCTGGCGCGGATGGTCGACGTGGCGCGCACCGACGGGAACATCGTGCCGGCCATGCTCGACGCCGTCCGGGCGGAGGCGACCCTCGGCGAGATCTGCGACGCGCTGCGGGCCGAGTGGGGCGACTACCGGGAGCCGGCGCGCTTCTGAGCGGATCTACCCTGGACGCATGACGCAGCCCTCGTTCAACCCCCACGGCGCCGTCGACCTCGCGGGTCTCGCCTCTCGTCCGGCGCCCGGCCGGTGGGCGCAGACTCGCAGCGACCGACGGCACCGGCGGTGTCGTGGTCGACGTCACCGAGGCCGACTTCCAGCAGGTGGTCGTCGAGCAGTCGATGACCGTGCCGGTTGTCATCGACTTCTGGGCCGACTGGTGCGGGCCGTGCAAGCAGCTCAGCCCTGTCCTGGAGCGACTTGCCGAGGCCGACGGGGGTCGCTGGCTGCTCGCGAAGGTGGACGTCGACGCCAACCCCCGGCTGGGGCAGGCGTTCCAGGTCCAGGGGATCCCGGCGGTGTTCGCGGTGGTCAAGGGACAGCCGATCCCGCTCTTCCAGGGGGCGTTGCCCGAGGCCCAGGTCCGGCAGTACCTCGACGAGCTGCTGCGGGTGGCCGAGGAGAACGGCGTGACCGGTCGCGTCGCGGCGCGCGACCCGGAGCCGGAGGACGACCAGGAGCCCGCCGCCGACCTGCGCTACGACGAGGCGTACGACGCCATCGAGCGAGGCGACCTCGAGGCAGCGGCCGCTGCCTATCGCTCGCTGCTCGACGAGTCGCCCGACGACGCGGACGCGCGCGCCGGGCTGGGCCAGGTGGAGCTGCTGCGGCGCACGCAGGGTGTCGACGACACGGCCGCCCGACAGGCGGCGGCGGAGCGCCCGGACGACGTGGGCGCCCAGACCGTGGTCGCCGACCTCGATCTGCTCGGCGGACATGTCGAGGATGCTTTCGACCGGCTGGTGGAGCTGGTCCGGCGCAGCTCGGGGGAGGAGCGGGACCGGGCGCGCACCCACCTGGTCGAGCTGTTCGACCTCGTGGGAAACGCCGACGAACGGGTCCTGCGGTCCCGCACGGCGCTCGCCAACGCGCTGTTCTGACCCGCCCCCCGCCGATGCCGAAGGCCGCCCGCTTGTGGGGGCGGCCTTCGGCGTTCGCGGTGCGGCTAGACGAGGAAGATGATCAGCAGGATGACGGCGATCACCAGCGCGGCGATGGCGATGGTCCGAGTGTTCATGGAAACTCCGATCGGTCGGTAGGGGACTCTGGCCTTGTTGTCTCCCGGCCGCCGCGTGCGCAAACGCTAGGTGGCCGGCCGGTGCAGCCAGACGGTGCCCAGAGGCGGCACCCGCAGCGTCGCCGAGGCGGACTGGCCGTGCCAGGCCTCGCCGGAGGCGTCCACCCCGCCGAGGTTGCCCACACCGCTGCCCACGTAGGCCTCGGCATCGGTGTTGAGGACCTCGTCCCACCGCCCGGCGGACGGGAGTCCCACGCGGTATCCCTCGTGCGGCATGGCGGCGAAGTTGGCGATGCAGGCCAGCGCCGACCCGTCCGCGCCCCACCGCAGGAAGGAGAACACGTTGTTGCTCGCGTCGTTGGCGTCGATCCACGCGAAGCCGCGTCGGGTCTGCGTCGCGCGACCACAGGGCCGAGGTCGACGAGTAGACACCGTTCATGTCGTGGACCAGTGTCTGGATGCCCCTGTGGTCCGGGTTCTCGGTCAGCCACCAGTCCAGCGAGCGGGACTCGGCCCACTCGGACTCCTGGCCGAGCTCCGAGCCCATGAAGAGCAGCTGCTTGCCGGGGTGCGCCCACATGAAGGCCAGGTAGGCGCGCAGGTTGGCCAGCTGCTGCCAGCGGTCGCCCGGCATCTTGCGCAGCAGCGAACCCTTGCCGTGCACGACCTCGTCGTGGGAGATCGGCAGCACGTAGTGCTCGGAGTACGCGTACATCATCGAGAACGTCATCTGGTGGTGGTGGTACTGGCGGTAGATCGGCTCGTGCGACATGTAGTCCAGCGAGTCGTGCATCCAGCCCATGTTCCACTTGAAGCCGAACCCCAGACCCCCGAGGTGGGTGGGCCTCGTGACCCCCGGCCACGCGGTCGACTCCTCGGCGATCGTCACGATCCCGGGCACCCGCTTGTACGCGGTGGCGTTCATCTCCTGGAGGAACGAGACGGCTTCGAGGTTCTCGCGACCGCCGAACTCGTTCGGGGCCCACTCGCCCTCCTTGCGCGAGTAGTCGAGGTACAGCATCGAGGCCACTGCGTCGACGCGCAGCCCGTCGATGTGGAACTCCTCCAGCCAGTACAGCGCGTTGGAGACGAGGAAGTTGCGGACCTCCGTACGACCGAAGTTGAAGACGTACGTGCCCCAGTCGAGCTGCTCGCCGCGCTGGGGGTCAGGGTGCTCGTAGAGAGCGGTCCCGTCGAACCGTGCGAGTGCCCACGCGTCCTTCGGGAAGTGCGCCGGCACCCAGTCGACGATCACGCCGATGCCTGCCTGGTGGAGCCGGTCGACCAGGTAGCGGAAGTCGTCGGGGTTGCCGAACCGGGACGTCGGCGCGAAGTAGGACGACACCTGGTAGCCCCATGAGCCCCCGAACGGGTGCTCCGCGACGGGGAGCAGCTCCACGTGGGTGAAGCCGAGGTACGTCACGTGCCCGACCAGCTGGTCGGCGAGCTCGCGGTAGCCGAGGCCCTGCCGCCACGACCCGAGGTGCACCTCGTAGGTGCTCATCGGGCTGGTCAACGGGTCCTTGCCGGCTCGCTCGCGCATCCAGTCGTCGTCACCCCACTCGTAGTCCGAGGTGAAGACGACCGATGCCGTCGCCGGAGGAACCTCCGCGCGGAAGGCGACCGGGTCGGCCTTCTGCCGCCAGACGCCGTCCTGGCCGAGGACGTCGAACTTGTAGTGGGTGCCGTCGCCGAGCTCCGGGACGAAGAGCTCCCAGACCCCCGTGGAGCCCATGGCCCGCATCGGGTGCGCGCGGCCGTCCCAGTAGTTGAAGTCGCCGGTGAGCCGCACGCCCTGGGCGCTCGGGCGCCCAGACCGCGAAGGACGTGCCGTTCACCGTCCCGGCCAGGCCCTCGTACGTGCGGGTGTGGGCTCCGAGGACGCGCCACAGCTCCTCGTGGCGTCCCTCTCCGATGAGGTGCAGGTCGATCTCACCGAGCGTGGGGAGGAACCGGTACGGGTCGTCGGTGAGGCGCGGTGGCCCGTCGTAGGCGACCTCCAGGCGGTAGTCCGGGACGGTCGAGCCCGGAAGCGTGACGACCCAGACGCCGTAGCTCTCGTGGCGCATCTGGTGGCGTGCGTCGCCGGCCACCACCGCCACCGCGGTGGCCCATGGCCGCAACGTGCGGACCGTCACACCGCCGGCGTGGAGGATGCGGACCGAGGACCGAGTGCGGGTCGTGATGGACGCCGGAGACGAGCCGGTGCAGGTCTTCCGTGGAGACCGGTGCAGGTGGTGGTCCCGACGTCGACACCGTCGGTGGTGTCGCCGGTGTCGGTGGGGTCGATGGCTGGTTCGTGCGCTGGGTCACGGGTGCCTCACTCCTCGCCGGCAGCGAGCCGGTGGATCGCCGCCATCGGGATCTGCAGCCAGGTCGGTCGGTTGCGGGCCTCGTAGAGGACCTCGTAGACCGCCTTGTCGGTCTCGTACGCGCGCAGCAGGACGGGCTGCTGCCGCGGGTCCCCTCCACCTGCCCCGGCGTAGCCGGTCAGGAACGCCTCACGGTTCCGGTCTGCCCACTCCGTGGCGCGGTACGCACGCTGCGCGTCCGCGGGGTGGTCGGCGAGCAGGTGCCGGGCGGCGTAGTCGAAGGACCGCAGCATCCCGGCCACGTCCTTCATCGGCGGATCGAGGCCGCGCCGCTCGGCGAGCGGACGGGCCGGCTCTCCCTCGAAGTCGAGCAGCTTCCACCCGTCCAGGGTCCGCATCACCTGACCGAGGTGGAAGTCCCCGTGCACGCGTTGCACGGCGACCGGCTCGTCGAGCGCCGCGAGATCGTCGAACGCGCCGCGCAGGTCCGCGGCATACGGCATCAGCTCGGGTACGTCGGCAGCCGCCCGGTCGAGCCTCGACCGCATGCCCTCGGCGACCGCGGCGAGCTCCTTGCGCTCCAGCAGCCCGGTCGGCAGCGCCTCGGCCAGCGCCAGGTGCACCTCGGCAGTCGCCGCGCCGAGCCGGCTCGCCTCGCCGGCGAAGTCGCCGCCCACCTCGTCGGCGTGCAGGTCCGCCTCCGCATAGAGGTCCCGGACACTGGTCTGTGCGAGCTCCCACCCGTCCGTGGCCCCCTTCAGGAAGACCTGCGACATGGCGAGGCTGGCCGTGACCTCGTTGCCCGAGGGGTCGGTCCAGGTGCCCTCGAGCCAGCCGAGCGGCGCCGCGATGTGGGTGCTGCCGGCCGCTGCCAGGGCGCTGTGCATCTCGATGTCCGGGTTGAGGCCCGACGACACCTTGCGGAAGACCTTGAGGATGACCGTGTCGCCGAAGATCAGTCGAGGTGTTGCTCTGCTCGGCTCCCACGACGATCGACGGGTCCACCCGGCGGGAGCTCGCTGGACGGTGGGTTCCCGGTGGAACGCGAACCCGTCTCCGGCCCGGTCGGTGGCGATGCCCTCGATCCAGAGCCCGGTGCTCTCCTTGTCGTGCAGGGCGTCGTAGACGTACCAGGTCCTGCCGTCGGCGTCCTCCTCCTCGCCGACGAAGGCATGGGCGAGCTGGGTGGCAGGCTCGGCGTAGGACGCCAGCGGCAGCTGGTAGGTCTCGGTCTCCCCGTCGTCATAGGTCACCTGGACGACGTCGATCCGCACGCCGGACCGCTCCGGCGTCGGTTCGCGGAGGGAGGCGACCGTCTGCGCCGCGGTGACCGACCAGAACCGTCCCTTCCCGGCGAACCACCGCTGGTGGCCGATGTGCCCCTCGAGGTCGACACCGTCCTCGCCGGGCGCGGTCGATGGGGTCGAGGTCATCAGAGCTCCCCTTCCGGTGGGCTCAGGCGGAACCAGTAGAAGCCGTGGCCCGCCAGGGTCAGCAGGTAGGGCAGCTCGCCGATCTGCGGGAAGTGCACCGTGCCCTGCAGCTCGATCGGGAAGTACCCCTCCCAGCGGCGCAGGTCGAGCTCCACCGGCTGGGGGAACCGCGACAGGTTGTTGACGCAGAGCACGATGTCGTCACCGAAGACCCGGACGAAGGACAGCACGGAGGGGTTGCTGCCGCCGAGGTCCTCCCAGGTGCCCAGGCCGAACGCGGGGTTCTGCTTGCGCACCTCGATCATCCGCCGGGTCCAGTGCAGCAGCGACGTGGAGCTGGCGAGCTGCGCCTCGACGTTGGTGACCTGGTGCCCGTAGATCGGGTCCATGATCACGGGCAGGAACAGCTGGCCCGGGTTGCTGGTCGAGAAGCCCGCGTTGCGGTCCGGCGTCCACTGCATCGGTGTGCGCACGCCGTCCCGGTCACCGAGCCAGATGTTGTCGCCCATGCCGATCTCGTCGCCGTAGTAGAGGACGGGCGACCCGGGCAGGGACATCAGCAGCGCGGTGAACAGCTCCAGCTGGTTCTGGTCGTTCTCCAGCAGCGGAGCGAGCCGGCGACGGATGCCGATGTTGGCCTTCATGCGGGGGTCCTTGGCGTACTCGCCCCACATGTAGTCGCGCTCCTCGTCGGTCACCATCTCCAGGGTGAGCTCGTCGTGGTTGCGCAGGAAGATGCCCCACTGGCAGTTGTCGGGGATCGCCGGCGTCTGGGCCATGATCTCCGAGATCGGGTAGCGCGACTCCCGCCGGACGCCCATGAACAGCCGGGGCATCACCGGGAAGTGGAACGCCATCTGGCACTCGTCGCCGTCCTGGCCGAAGTACTCCACGACGTCGCCCGGCCACTGGTTGGCCTCGCACAGCATGACCCGGTCGGGGTACTGCGCGTCGACCTCCTTGCGGACCCGCTTGAGGAACTCGTGGGTGGCCGGGAGGTTCTCGCAGTTGGTCCCCTCCTCCTCGAACAGGTACGGCACGGCGTCGAGGCGGAACCCGTCGATGCCCAGGTCGAGCCAGAACTTCAGCGCCTCGATCACCGCCTCCTGCACGCGAGGGTTCTCGAAGTTCAGGTCCGGCTGGTGGTTGAAGAAGCGGTGCCAGAAGTACTGCTTGCGGACGGGGTCGAAGGTCCAGTTGGACGTCTCGGTGTCGACGAAGATGACGCGCGCGTCGGAGTACGCCTCATCGGTGTCGGCCCACACGTAGAAGTCGCCGAAAGGGCCGTCGGGGTCGGTGCGCGAGGACTGGAACCACGCGTGCTGGTCCGACGTGTGGTTCATGACGAAGTCGATGATCACGCGGATGCCCCGAGCGTGGGCCGCGTCGACGAACTCGACGAAGTCCCCGATGGTCCCGAACTCCGGCAGCACGTCGGTGTAGTCGCTCACGTCGTACCCACCGTCGCGGAGGGGGGAGCGGTAGAACGGCGGCAGCCAGATGCAGTCGACGCCGAGCCACTGGATGTAGTCCAGCTTGTCGATCAGTCCGGCGAGGTCGCCGGTGCCGTCCCCGTTGCTGTCCTTGAAGGACCGGACGAGGACCTCGTAGAAGACCGCACGCTTGTACCAGTGCGGATCGCGCTGGTCGTCGGGCAGGTCGGCGAAGTTGTCGATCGCCGGAACGCCGTGGGCTTCCGGGAGACCGTCAGTCACGGCGCCGACGCCTCCCCGCGGGCGGTGCGCCGGCTCCGGACGGTCAGGATGTGCGCCGGCTCGACGAACGGGTCGAGCCGCACGTAGTTCTCCTTGCCCCAGACGTAGTTGTCGCCGGTCAGCTCGTCATGCACGGCCATGGTGTCGTCCCACTCCAGTCCCAGCGCCGGCATGTCCAGCCGGACTGTGGTCTCCCGGGCCCCGTGCGGATCGAGGTTCACGACGACGATCACCGTGTCGTCGGTGTCTCCCTTGTTCTCGGTCTTCGAGTAGCAGATGATCCCGTCGTTGTCGGCGTGGTGGAAGCGCAGGTTCCGTAGCCGTTGCAGGGCCGGGTGGTCCCGGCGGAGCTGGTTGAGGCGGGTGAGCAGCGGTGCCAGCGTCCGCTTCTCTGCCTCGGCGGCGGCCCAGTCGCGCGGGCGCAGCTGGAACTTCTCGGTGTCGAGGTACTCCTCGCTGCCGGGCCGCACCGCCACGTGCTCGAAGAGCTCGAAGCCGGCGTAGACGCCATAGGTCGGCGAGAGGGTGGCGGCCAGCACGGCGCGGATCCGGAAGGCGGGCGGGCCGCCGTACTGCAGGTACGCGTGCAGGATGTCCGGGGTGTTGACGAAGAAGTTCGGCCGCAGGAAGTGGCCGGTCCGCTGCGAGAGCTCGGTGAGGTACTCCTCGATCTCCCACTTCTCGTTGCGCCAGGTGAAGTACGTGTAGGACTGGTGGAAGCCCACCCGGGCCAGCGTCTGCATCATGGCCGGCCGGGTGAACGCCTCGGCCAGGAAGATCACGTCCGGGTCGGTCTTCCGGACCTCCGCGAGCAGCCACTCCCAGAAGACCACCGGCTTGGTGTGCGGGTTGTCGACGCGGAAGATCCGGACCCCGTGGTCCATCCAGTAGCGCACGACGCGCAGGACCTCTGCGTAGATGCCCTCGGGGTCCCGGTCGAAGTTGACCGGGTAGATGTCCTGATACTTCTTCGGCGGGTTCTCGGCGAAGGCGATCGTGCCGTCGGCGAGGACCGTGAACCACTCCGGATGCTCCGTGACCCACGGATGGTCCGGCGTGGCCTGCAGGGCGAGGTCGAGCGCAACCTCGAGGCCGAGCTCCTCGGCCCGGGCGACGAACGCGTCGAAGTCGTCGATGGTGCCCAGGTCCGGATGGATCGCGTCGTGCCCGCCGTCGGGACCGCCGATGGCCCACGGCGACCCGACGTCGTCCGGACCGGGCGACAGCGTGTTGTTCGGACCCTTGCGGTTGGTCGTCCCGATCGGGTGGACGGGGGGCAGGTAGACGACGTCGAACCCCATGTCGCGGACGGCCGGCAGCCGTTCCATCGCGGTCCGGAAGGTGCCGCTGACCATCGCGCCGGTGCGCGGGTCCACGTGGGCGCCCTCTGACCGGGGGAAGAGCTCGTACCAGCTCCCGTAGAGCGCCCGCTCCCGGTCGACCCACAGCGGCATCCGGTCGCTGGCGGTCACCAGCTCGCGCAGGGGGTGCTGGGCCAGCGTCGACCGGACATCGGGCGCGGACGCGGCCGCCAGCCGGGCCGGCACCGGCCGGCTGTCGTCGCGCAGTGCCGTCGCCGCGTCGACCAGGGCGCGCCGGCCGGGGGCGGGCCGCGGCACGGCCGCCGCGCGCTCCATGACTCGGGCGCCTTCCTCCAGCATCAGGTCGACGTCGACGCCGGCCTCGATCTTGATCGTCGCGTCGTGCAGCCAGGTCCCGACGGGGTCGCTCCACGCCTCGACCGTGAAAGTCCATCGCCCCGGGCTGGTCGGCGTGACCTCCGCGTGCCAGCGGTCGGTGCCGGGGGCACCGATTGTCATCCGGGTGAACGGCCCCTTGCGGCCCTTGGCATCGCGCAGCACGACGTCCGCGGCGACCATGTCGTGGCCCTCGCGGAAGACGGTGGCGCTCACCGTGAAGGTCTCGCCGACGACGGCCTTCGCCGGCCAGCGACCGCAACCTTCGGCGGGCTGCACGTCCAGGATGGGGATGCGTCCGATCATTGGCCAGGAACCTACCCAGGTCCGGTGGCGGCACGCACACCCGCTCGCGTCCGGCCCGTGGAGCGGGGATCCGCAGCGCACGGACGTCCCGCTATCGTGGCCCGGTGAAGGCCATCCGTCGGTTCACCGTCCGTACCGTCCTGCCGCAGGCGCTGGAGCCCCTCGGGGAGCTCGCCCTGAACCTTCGGTGGTCGTGGCACACGCCGACCGAGTCGCTCTTCGAGAGCCTCGACCCCCGAGCTGTGGGACCAGGTCGGCGGCGACCCGGTGGCCCTCCTGGGTGCCCTCGGCCCGGAGCGGCTCGGCGCGTTGGCCGACGACCGGGACGTGGTGCGCCGGGTGGCCGAGGCGCACGCCGACCTGCAGGCCTACCTGCGCGACGACAGGTGGTACCAGGACCTCGCCAAGGCTGCCGGGGACGCGTCGGTCGGGGACGGTCGCGCGGACCTGCCGGCCTCGATCGCCTACTTCTCCCCGGAGTTCGGGATCACGGCCGTGCTCCCGCAGTACTCCGGCGGTCTGGGCATCCTGGCCGGCGACCACCTCAAGGCGGCCAGCGACCTCGGCGTCCCCATCGTGGCGGTGGGGCTGCTCTACCGGTCGGGGTACTTCGCCCAGTCGTTGTCCCGCGAGGGATGGCAGGAGGAGCGCTACCCGGTGCTCGACCCCGACGGGCTGCCGATCTCGCTGCTCCGGGACAGCGGCGAGCCCCTCAAGGTGGAGGTCGGCCTGCCCGGCGGACGACGCCTCGTCGCGCAGGTCTGGAAGGCACAGGTCGGCCGGGTGCCCCTGCTGCTGCTCGACTCGGACGTCGAGGACAACGATCCCGCCGAGCGCGAGGTCACCGACCGGCTCTACGGCGGCGGCAGCGAGCACCGGCTGCAGCAGGAGATGCTGCTGGGCATCGGCGGCGTCCGGGCGCTGCGCGCCTTCAGCCGGATCACGGGTTCACCAGCCCCCGCCGTCTTCCACACCAACGAGGGGCATGCCGGCTTCCTGGGTGTCGAGCGGATCCGCGAGCTGACCGAGGAGGCCGGGCTCACGTTCGGCGAGGCGGTCGAGGCGGCGCGGTCGGCCACCCTGTTCACGACCCACACCCCGGTGCCGGCCGGCATCGACCGCTTCCCGCGGGACCTGGTCGCCCAGCACTTCGGCGGCGACAACGCCTGTCCCGGTGTCCCCGTCGACCGCGTGCTGGCGCTGGGTGCGGAGGACTACGAGGGTGGCGACCCCAGCATCTTCAACATGGCGGTGATGGGCTTCCGGCTCGCCCAGCGGGCCAACGGCGTCTCCGAGCTGCACGGCCACGTCGCCCGCGAGATGTTCTCCCGGCTCTGGCCCGGGTTCGACGAGCCCGAGGTGCCCATCGGCTACATCACCAACGGCGTGCACGCGCCGACCTGGGTGGCGCCCGAGGTGTTCGACCTCGCGGAGCGCGAGCTGGGGTCCTCCCTCACCGACGACCCGACCGACCCGTCGCGGTGGGAGGCGATCCAGCGGGTCTCCGACGGCGACATCTGGGCGGTCCGGCGCCTGCTGCGGGCCCGGCTCGTCGAGGACGCGCGGCGACGGGTGCGCCAGTCCTGGGTGCAGCGCGGCGCCAGCGAGGCCGAGCTCGGGTGGGTGGACCAGATCCTCGACCCGGACGTCCTCACCATCGGCTTCGCGCGGCGCGTCCCGTCGTACAAGCGACTCACGCTGATGCTGCGCGACCCGGAGCGGCTGACTGCCCTGCTGCGCCACCCCGAGCGGCCGATCCAGATCGTGATCGCGGGCAAGGCGCACCCGGCCGACGACGGCGGCAAGAAGCTGATCCAGGAGCTGGTGCGCTTCGCCGACGAGAAGGACGTCCGCGACCGCATCGTGTTCCTGCCCAACTACGACATCGGCATGGCGCTCACGCTGTACCCCGGCTGCGACGTGTGGCTCAACAACCCGCTGCGGCCGCTCGAGGCGTGCGGCACGTCGGGGATGAAGGCCGCCCTGAACGGGTGCCTGAACCTGTCGGTCCTCGACGGGTGGTGGGACGAGATGTACGACGGGCACAACGGGTGGGCCATTCCCACCGCCGACGGCGTCACGGACCCGGACCACCGCGACGACCTCGAGGCGACGGCCCTCTACGACCTGCTGGAGAACACCGTGGCGCCGCTGTTCTACGACCGCGATGACGACGGGCACCCGGCCCGGTGGATCGAGATGGTCCGTCACACCTTGCAGACGCTGGGGCCGAAGGTGCTCGCGAGCCGGATGGTGCGCGACTACGTGCTGGGCCTGTACGCCCCGGCCGCCCGGTCGTCGAGCGCCCTGGACGACGGCTACCAGGGCGCCCGCGAGCTGGCGGCCTGGAAGCAGCGGGTCCGCACGTCGTGGTCGGCCGTGCGCGTCGACCACGTCGAGTCCTCAGGCGTCGCCGACGCACCAGAGGTGGGGAGCACGCTCGAGCTGCGGGCGTTCGTCACCCTGGGTGCCCTGACGCCGGACGACGTCGACGTGCAGGTGGTCTACGGCCGGGTCGACGAGAACGACCGGCTGACCGACTCGGCGACCATCTCGCTGAGTCACGACGAGTGTCTACGAGGGAAGCCGGCACCGCTACGTCGGCGAGGTCAAGCTGGACCGTCCGGGTCCCTTCGGCTACACCGCTCGCATCGTGCCCCGGCACCGGCTGACCACCGGCCCGGGTGAGCTCGGCCTCGCGACGTTGCCGGCCGAGAGCGCCGGGATGGACAGCGGCGTCCTCCGCTGACAGCGGAACTTGGGTGACCGTCAGGGGCAGGCGAGCAGGATGACCACGCTGTGCGGGGCGACCTCGGTCGTGGCCCCGGCCTCGGGCGCCGGCCGGTCGACCGCACCCTGCGGCTGCTCGTCGACGGTGTCCAGCAGCACCTGGTAGCCCGCCGCCCACGGGGGGCCGGGCAGCACGACGGACTCCGTCGCCGGGCCGGTGTTGAGCAGCACCAGCAGCGCCGGACGGGCGTCGTCGCCTGAGCGCGGCCGGCCGTCGAGGTACATCCCGAGGACGCGCTGGTCGTGGTCGAACCACCGCTCGGGCGTCATCTCCACACCGTCCGCGCCGAACCACGCAAGGTCCTTCAGCCCGTCGGCATGCGCCGGACGGCCCTCGAAGTAGGCGTCGTGACGCAGGACGGGATGCTCCCGGCGTACGGCCAGCAAGGCCCGGGTCCATGCGTAGAGGTCGCGCTGCCACGGTTCGTGGTCCCACGAGACCCACGTCGTGTCGTCGTCGAGGCAGTACGCGTTGTTGTTGCCGTGCTGGGTGCGCCCGGTCTCGTCGGCCGCGGTCAGCATCGGGATCCCGGCCGACACCAGGAGCGTCGCCAGCAGGTTGCGCATCATCCGGCGGCGGAGGGCCAGCACGTCCGCGTCGTCGGTGGGCCCCTCGACCCCGCAGTTCCAGCTGCGGTTGTTGTCGGACCCGTCGCGGCCGTCCTCGCCGTTGGCCTCGTTGTGCTTGCGGTCGTAGGAGACCAGGTCGTGCAGGGTGAACCCGTCGTGGGCAGTGACGAGGTTGACCGAGGCGAGAGGGCCTCGTCCGGTGCGCTCGAAGACGTCGGACGACCCGGCCAGTGCGTTCGCGAGGTCCCTGACCCCGCCGTGGCCGTGCCCGTGCCCTGCGCCGCCCAGCCAGGCGTCACGGACAGTGTCGCGGTAGCGGTCGTTCCACTCCGTCCAGGGCGCCGGGAACGCGCCGAGCTGGTAGCCGCCGGGACCGAGGTCCCACGGCTCGGCGACCAGCTTCACCCGTGACAGCACCGGGTCCTGCCCGACGACGGCGAGGAACGCGCGGCCGGGTCGAAGCCCACGCTCCCGCGCGCGAGGGTCGGAGCGAGGTCGAAGCGGAAGCCGTCGACGTGCATCTCCTGCACCCAGTAGCGCAGCGAGTCGGTGACCATCGCCAGGCAGCGCGGGTGCCGCAGGTCGAGGGAGTTGCCGCACCCGGTCACGTCCTCGTAGGCACCGTCGTGGCGCAGCCGGTAGTAGGCCTCGTTGTCCAGCCCGCGCCAGCACACCGTCGGCCCGTCCGAGCCGCCCTCGCACGTGTGGTTGTAGACCACGTCGAGCACCACCTCCAGCCCGGCGGCGTGCAGGGTGCGGACCATGGTCTTGAACTCGTCGACCTGACCGCCTCTGTGGCCGGTCGAGGCATAGCCGGCGTGCGGGGCGAAGAATCCGAGGGTGTTGTAGCCCCAGTAGTTGGACATGCCGCGACGGACCAGGGCCGGCTCGCTGGCGAAGTGGTGGACGGGCAGCAGCTCGAGGGTCGTGACACCGAGGTCCAGCAGGTGACCGACCGAGTCGGGGTGGGCGAGGCCGGCGAAGGTGCCCCGCAGGTGCTTCGGCACGGCCGGGTGCAGCATCGTGTAGCCGCGCACGTGCAGCTCGTAGACGACCGTGTCCTGCCACGGCACGAGCGGAGGTGCATCGTCGCCCCAGTCGAAGCCGCCGTCGACGACCACGGACCAGGTCCCGTCGATCGCCCTGGCGTAGGGGTCCACGAGAACCTCACCCGGGTCGAACCGCTGCCCATGGGCCGGGTCCCACGGCCCGTGCACCCTGAACGCGTACCGGTCTCCGGGCCGGACCCACGGCAGGTGCCCGTGCCACACGTCGTTGGTGCGGCGGGTGAGCGGATGGACGGTCGGTCGGCCCGCGTCGTCGGGGAGGCACACGTCGACCGCGTCGCCGCGGGAGAACACCGCGAAGGTCGTCCCGGACCCGTCCGGCACCGCGCCGAGCAGCGGGACCGGATGGGCGCGGGAGCTCACCTGGCCACGCTAGCGGGGGAGCGCGGTCGTTACCCTCGCGCCATGACTGACGGAGAGTTCGTCCGGCTCGAGGTCGAGGACGGGATCGGCACCATCCGGCTGGACCGGCCGCCGATGAACGCCCTGAACGTGCAGGTCCAGGAGGAGCTGCGCGCGGCGGCCGCCGAGGCGGGCGGGAGCAGTGACGTGCACGCCGTCGTGCTCTACGGCGGGGAGAAGGTGTTCGCCGCCGGCGCAGACGTCAAGGAGATGGCGACGATGTCCTACCCGGACATGGTCGTGCGCTCCGGAGCGCTGCAGTCGTCCTTCACGGCGGTCGCGCGGATCCCCAAGCCCGTGGTCGCCGCGGTGACGGGGTACGCACTCGGGGGCGGGTGCGAGCTCGCCCTGTGTGCCGACCTGCGGGTCTGCGGCGACAACGCCAAGCTCGGGCAGCCGGAGGTCCTGCTCGGCGTCATCCCCGGTGCTGGCGGAACGCAGCGGCTGCCCCGGCTGGTCGGTCCGTCCCGTGCCAAGGACATCATCTTCACCGGCCGCTTCGTCGATGCCGAAGAGGCGCTGCGCATCGGCCTGGTGGACCGGGTGGTCCCGGCCGACGACGTCTACTCCGCCGCCCGCGAGATGGCCGCCCGCTTCGTCGGCGGACCGCGGCTGGCGCTGCGAGCGGCGAAGGAGGCGATCGACCGCGGGCTGGAGGCCGACCTCGACACCGGTCTGGAGCTCGAGCGGCTGCAGTTCGCCGGGCTGTTCGCGACCGAGGACCGGCGGATCGGCATGGAGTCGTTCGTCGCCAACGGCCCGGGCAAGGCCGCCTTCGAGGGTCGCTGACGATGGCCGCCGGCCAGCCGACGCCGTCGGAGGAGGACATCCGCCGGGCCTGGTCGGACCCCAAGCTGGCCAACGTGCTCTACCACGACTGGGAGGCCACGACCTACGACGAGAAGTGGTCGATCTCCTTCGACGAGCGGTGCATCGACTATGCGCGCGGCCGCTTCGAGGCTGTCGCGGGTCGCCACGGCTGGCCCTTCGGCGAAGCGCTCGAGGTGGGCAGCGGCACCGGCTTCTTCCTGCTCAACCTGATGCAGGCAGGCGTCGCGACCCGTGGGCACCTCACCGACCTGTCGCCGGGCATGGTCGACGCTGCGGTCCGTAACGGGACCGCGCTGGGGCTCGACGTCGTCGGGCGGGTCGCCGACGCGGAGTCGATCCCGTACGACGACGCCAGCATGGACCTCGTCGTGGGGCATGCGGTGCTGCACCACATCCCCGACGTCGAGCTCGCGCTGCGTGAGGTGCTGCGCGTCCTCAAGCCGGGCGGTCGGTTCGTCTTCGCCGGCGAGCCGACCCGGGTCGGCGACTGGTACGCCCGGCGGCTCGGCCGGCTCACCTGGTCGGCCACGACCCGGCTCACCCACCTGCCCGTCGTGCGCAGGAAGTGGGCGCGCCCGGTCGAGGAGCTCGCCGAGTCGTCCCGGGCCGCCGCCCTGGAGTCGGTCGTCGACCTCCACACGTTCGTCCCCGGCGACCTGGCGAGGACGGCGCTGCGGGCCGGCGCGGTCGACGTACGCACCAAGGCCGAGGAGCTGACCGCCGCCTTCCTCGGCTGGCCGGTGCGGACGTTCGAGGCCGGTGTCAACCCCGAACGCCTCGGGTGGAGCTGGGCGATGTTCGCCTACCGGTCCTGGCAGCAGGCGTCGGCCCTGGACCGTCGCCTGCGCCCGCGTCCTGCCGCAGGCCGTCTTCTACAACGTCCTGGTGACCGGTACCCGACCGCTGGGCTGAGGATGCTGACGATGCGTGACGACCCGCAGGCGGCGACGACGTGACCCACGTCAGGTGCCGCTGCGGCGGTTCCTCGCCCCCGCCAGCATCCGCTGGGTAGTCCGGCACCGGGCCTGGACGCCGTACCACCTGGTCCGCTACTGGCGGTTCCTCCGGCTGCGGCTGCTGCACCCGGACGTCGTCACCGAGGGGATGGTCTACCTCGGTCGCGGGGTCGAGCTGAAGGCCCGGAAGGGGTACGGCCGGATCGTGCTCGGCCGGTGGGTGCACCTTGGCGACGGCAACCGGCTCCGGGCCCACGAGGGCACCCTGCGGATCGGGGCCAAGACGGTGCTCGGCCGCGAGAACACCCTCAACTGCTACCTGGACCTGCACGTCGGCCCGCGCTGCATCGTGGCCGACTGGGTCTACATCTGCGACTTCGACCACCGCTACGACGACCTGCACACGCCGATCAAGGACCAGGGCATCGTGAAGACCCCGGTGCGGATCGACGAGGACGTGTGGGTGGGCGTCAAGGCGTCGGTGCTGCGGGGGGCGCAGGTCGGTCGGGGCAGCGTCGTCGCGGCGCACGCGGTGGTGCGCGGGTCGGTGCCGGAGAACAGCGTCGTGGCCGGTGTGCCCGGCGTGGTGGTCCGCGACCGGGCCGCCGCCTACGAGGCGAGGGAGGTCGAGAGGGCGGCGCTCGCCCAGATGGCTCGCCAGGCGGCAGCTGTCACGGCGCGAGGGCGGGCTCGCTAGCGGGTTCGACCAGCACGGGCTCAGGCGCCTCACGCTCGAAGGCCGTCACGGCCAGGGCCAGCCCGCTCAGCACGATGAGCACCGGTGCCACCACGGGCAGCGCGCCCATCACGGCAGCGGGCGCGAAGGCGGCGGTCAGGACGAGCAGGGCGGCCAGTCGGCTCACGGGGTCACCTCGGCGAAGGGGCGGCGGACCCCCTTCCTGTGCCCAGCCAGCCTGCCCGTCATGCCTGGCCGGTGCAACATCCGGGCGTCGAGGTGCGGGACGACACGGTGCCCGGTCGTCCGGAGCCGGTCGACGGTGGCAGCCGGTCGGCGACCCGGTGGAAGCGCCGCGACGTGCCCGGCATGCCGGTCCCGCGCGTACCCGGCCGCGGTGTCGCGCGACACCATGAACGCCCAGTCGCTGGACAGGGCGAGCAGCGCCTCGCGGGCCAGGTCGTCGAGCCGCGGGTCGCGCGCCGATCCCGGGGGAGCGCACCGGCGTACGTCGTCGAGGAGCCGGGCCGAGACCTCGCGGCCCTCCTCGCGCGAGGTCCGCGACCGCGTCGCCCGCCCACAGCCGAAGGTCCTTGCCATGCCCCCACGAGCCGCACCGGCAGGTCGACCGGCTTCGCGGTGTCCCGCTGCTCTGCGGCGACCTGGCCGAGCGTCGCGAGCCGCACCCCGGCTTCGGGCAGCATCCGCAGCACGGCGGCCAGGAACTGCGGGCCCTCGTGCCACCAGTGGCCGAACAGCTCGGTGTCCCAGGCCACCACGGCCAGCGGCTGCTCGCCGGCCGCGGCCCGGCCGGACAGCCGTTCGCGCACCGCCGCCGTGAACGTCACCGCATCACGGCGGGCCTGGTCGGCCGCGGCGTCCGGGTCGTAGGGCGCCTTGAGCGGGCTCGCCGGGTCGGTCACGCGCGAGGTCCGGAAGCCGCTGGGGTGGTCGAGGTGATGGAAGTCCCGGTAGTCGGCGCCGGCAGGGAAGCCGGACCGGGAGGACCAGACCCGGTCGGTCAGCTGCAGGTCGCGACCGAGCACGAGGACGTCGCCCCAGGCCCAGGCGCGGTCGGTGCTGCCTCCGCCGGCGCGCAAGGTGGCCTCGTCGACCATCAGGTGCTCGACGCCGGCGGCCGCGAGGACGCTCTCCAGGCCGGGCGCGACCGCGCACTCGGGTGCCCAGACACCGCGCGGCCGGTGACCCAGCCGGGCGGCAGCGTCATCGAGGCCGCTGGCCACGGCCAGCCGGGCGAGCGGGTCGGGCAGCAGCGGCAGCACCGGGTGGGTCGCCGGACCGCCGAGAAGCTCGACCGTCCCCGCATCGACCACGGGCCGGAGGGCGGCCGACCCGCCGTTCCGCCACCGGTGCTCGAAGCGTGTCGAGGGCCCGGCCGGCGGCGCGGAACTCGTGGGTCGCGAGGTCGCGAAGATCCCGGCCGGCGCCGCGTCGGCCGGCCAGCTCCTCGGCCCGCAGCCGCCACCGGCCGAGCCACTGGTGGTGCTCGCGCAGGCAGGTCGGGTCGTCCAGCTGCGCGGACAGGACCGGCGTGAGGCCGAGGGTGAGCAGGTCGCGGCGGCCCTCGTCGGCGAGGTCGTGCAGCACCTCGAGCAGCGGGAGGTAGGACGCCGACCATGCCTGGTGCAGCCACTCCTCGCCCACCGGCCAGGTGCCGTGACCTGCGACCCACGGGAGGTGCGTGTGCAGCACGACGCTGAGGGTGCCGATGGGGTCGCGGGTCATGCGCGGCGCCGGGTGGCGACGAGGAGCAGGTCGAGGCAGCGGGCGACCGGGCCGACGGCGAAGTCCCGCGCCGTCGTGGCCGCGACCGTCGCGCGCAGCTCGTCGTCCCACTCGCCGTGGGTCTCGCGCAGCTGCGCCGCCACCAGCCCGCCGACCCGCCGGTCCGCGTCGGACAACCGGTCGCCGTGGTGCAGGCCGAGGAGGCTGACGAGGCGCAGCGACGACGGGAGGAGCCCGGCGAGCTCGCCGGCATCGAGCTCGCGGCTGTGGAAGGGGTTGCCCGGCGGGAATGTCGCCCGGTTGGGCGTGGTGAGGACCAGCCGGCCGCCGGGCCGCAGCACCCGGGCGCACTCCCGGAGGAAGCCCTCCTGGTCCCACAGGTGCTCGACCGTCTGCGCGCTGACGACCAGGTCGACCACGCCGTCGCGGACCGGGAAGATGCACCAGGTTGGCGCGCACCGGCAGCACCGCTCCGTGATGGCGACCCACATGCTGCAGGCTCGGCTGGTCGAGGTCGAGGCCCAGCACGGTCGAGGCGCCGGCGTCGGCGAGCAGCCGGCCGCCGTACCCCTCGCCGACACCTGCTTCCAGAACGTGCCACTCACGTCGAGGTCGCGGGCAACCCAGCGGTAGGCCGCCTCGTGCCGGCGGAACCAGTAGTTCTCGTGCCAGATCCCGGGCAGCGTCCGCTCACCGGTGAGACGCAGCCCCGCGGGTTCGTGGACCTGGCGACGAGCTGGGAGCGTCACCTGTGCGCCTCCGGTGCGAGCCGACGACCCTCGGGTCTACCCGCGGGCGCTCCCGACGCTACGGAGCGGGCCCCAATATCGATTGACCGGGTCCGATGATCGACCGGAGGTGGGTTCCAGCGCACGTTGGGGGGCAACCCCGGGAACCTTCTCCCCCCCAAGGACACCGGGGCCAGGCCCGCGGCGTCCACCCCCCCGGGCGTCGGCGGGCCGCCGGACAGGAAGTCCCGGAAGAAAGCCACAGGAAGCGAGGACCCGGGCCGCTGAATCCCCCCAGCGGCCGAGGTCCTCGCGTGACGGCCCATCGCGCTGCAGAGCCGTCCCTCCAGGTTGGCGAGCCCTCCCACGCCAGCCCGGGCGCAGTCAGTCTGCTCCCGACGAACGGCGGAATCCATAGCCCGTTTTGGCCACGGTTGAGGGGGTTCGGAGTCCGCCCGACCTGACCCCCCCGCGTTTCGCGCCCGATGCTACTGGCGGGTAACATATTGGCCAGACCGCACCCGCGGGTCAGCCGAGCCCGTTCGACTGGCAGGGTGAGCGCCAGTTTCCCGTCACGGTAGGAGAGCGGCAGCCGCATGAACATCGTCGTCTGTGTCAAGCAGGTGCCCGACACCTGGTCGGAGAAGAAGCTGGACCCGTCGGACTCGACGCTGGACCGGGCTGCCACCGACCCGGTGATGAACGAGATGGACGAGTACGCCGTCGAGGAGGCGCTGACCATCCAGGAGGCGCAGGGCGGCGAGGTGACCATCCTGTGCATGGGCCCGGACGCGGCGACCGAGACGGTGCGCAAGGCGCTGTCGATGGGCGCCGACAAGGCGGTGCACGTCGTGGACGCCGCGCTGCACGGCTCGGACGCCGTCGCCACGTCGCTGGCTCTGGCGAAGGCCATCGAGCACTCCGGACCGTTCGACCTGATCCTGCTCGGCTCGGAGTCCTCGGACGCGCGGATGAGCGTGGTGCCGGCGATGCTCGCCGAACGGCTGGGCCTGCCGCAGCTCACCTTCGCCAAGGAGGTGACCGTCGGCGACGGCACGGTGAGCATCAAGCGACTCACCGATGACGGCTACCAGGCCGTCGAGGCGTCGCTGCCGGCGGTGGTGAGCGTCGTCGAGAAGATCAACGAGCCGCGCTACCCGTCGTTCAAGGGGATCATGGCCGCGAAGAAGAAGCCGGTGGAGAGCCTCGGTCTGGGCGACCTCGGCATCGACGCCGGCGAGGTGGGCCTCGGCGGCGCGTGGAGCGCGTCGAGTCGTTCGAGACCGCCCCGCCGCGTCAGGCCGGGACCGTCGTCACGGACGAGGGCGGCGACGGAGCGGACAAGCTCGTCGAGTTCCTCGCGTCCAAGAAGTTCGTCTGAGAAGGGCTGGCACACCACATGACTGAGGTCCTGGTTCTCGTCGAGCACACCGACGGCGAGGTCAAGAAGGTCACGTCCGAGCTGCTGACGCTGGCCGCCCGGCTGGGCGAGCCCGCGGCGGTGCTCGTCGGCTCCGGCTACGACGCCGCGAAGGAGACCCTCGCCGCGCACGGCGCGACGAAGGTGTACGTCGCCGAGGGTGCTGACCTGGCCGACGCACCTGGTGGCGCCGGTCGCCGAGGTGCTCGCCCAGCTGGTGGCGGAGGGCTCGCCCGCCGCGGTGCTGCTCGCCTCCTCCGCGGAGGGCAAGGAGATCGCGGCCCGGCTGGCCCTCAAGACCGGGTCGGGCGTCCTCACCGACGCCACCGACCTCTCCTCCGACGCCGGCAAGGTGCTCGCCGAGCAGCAGGTGTTCGGCGGGTCGACCGATCGTGCGGTCGGCGGTGACGCAGGGGCACCCCGATCGTCACCGTGCGGCCGAACTCGGTCGCGCCCGAGCAGAACGCGGCCGCCGCCGAGCGGGTCGACGTGACGGTCGAGCTGTCCGACGCCGCCAAGGGCGCCAGGATCACCGACCGGGTCGTGGAGGAGAAGGGCGAGCGCCCGGAGCTGTCCGAGGCCGCGATCGTCGTGTCCGGCGGCCGCGGCGTCGGCTCCGGCGAGAACTTCTCGGTCATCGAGGCCCTCGCCGACGCCCTCGGCGCGGCGGTCGGCGCGTCCCGCGCGGCGACCGACGCCGGCTGGTACCCCCACCAGCACCAGGTCGGCCAGACCGGCAAGACGGTCAGCCCGCAGCTCTACGTCGCCGCCGGCATCTCGGGCGCCATCCAGCACCGGGCCGGCATGCAGACGTCCAAGACGATCGTGGCCGTCAACAAGGACCCCGAGGCACCGATCTTCGAGCTGGTCGACTTCGGCGTCGTCGGCGACCTGCACAAGGTCCTGCCCGCGCTCACCGAGAAGGTGCAGGCGCGCAAGGGCTGACCCGCGGGGACCGGTCCGGTCGCGACGTAGACTCCTGCGGCGATGACTGAGAGCCCCCGCGGCGGTGCCCACCGCGTCTACCTCGACCACGCGGCGACCACGCCGATGGTCCCCGAGGCGGTCGAGGCGATGGCGGCGCGGCTCGGCGAGGTCGGCAACCCGTCCTCGCTGCACGCGTCCGGCCGCGCCGCGCGGCGCCTGGTCGAGGAGGCGCGCGAGACGCTGGCCGCTGCGCTGGGTGCCCGCCCGAGCGAGGTGCTGTTCACCGGTGGCGGCACCGAGTCGGACAACCTCGCGGTCAAGGGGATGTTCTGGCAGCGCCGCAGCGAGGACGCCGGGACGTCGGCGCATCCTGGCGAGCGCCGTCGAGCACCACGCCGTGATGGACGCCGTCCTCTGGCTGGCCGAGCACGAGGGCGCGGTCGTCGAGTGGCTGCCGGTCGACGCCACCGGTCGGGTGCAGCCGTCGACGCTCGAGGCCGCGATCGCGGCCGACCCGGCATCGGTCGCCCTGGTCACCGTCATGTGGGCGAACAACGAGGTCGGCACCGTCCAGCCCGTCGACGAGCTGGTCGCGGTCGCGTCGGCCGACGGCGTGCCGTTCCACTCCGACGCGGTGCAGGCCTTCGGAGCACTGCCGGTCGACTTCGCGGCCAGCGGACTCGACGCGATGACGGTGACCGGTCACAAGATCGGTGGACCGCTCGGTGTCGGCGTGCTCGTGCTCGGCCGCACCGTCGACCTGGTCCCGGTGCTGCACGGCGGCGGCCAGGAGCGTGACGTCCGGTCCGGAACGCTCGACACCCCCGCCATCGTGGGACTGGCCGCCGCGGCCGAGGTGGCCGTCAAGCGCCGCGCCGAGCACGCGGAGCGCGTCGCCGGTCTGCGCGACGACCTCGTCCGCCGGGTGCTCGACGTCGTCCCCGGCACCGTCCTCGGCGGAGACCCCGTTCTGACGGCCGACCACCGGCTGCCCGGCAACGCCCACTTCTCCTTCCCGGGCTGCGAGGGTGACGCGCTGCTGCTGCTCCTCGACGCCCGTGGCATCGAGTGCTCCACCGGGTCGGCCTGCTCCGCCGGCGTGCCGCAGCCGAGCCACGTGCTGCTCGCCATGGGCGTCCCCGAGACGCTGGCCCGCGGCTCGCTCCGGTTCTCGCTCGGCCACACCTCCACCCAGGCCGATGTCGACGCCGTGGTCGACGCGATCGGCCCGGTCGTGGAGCGGGCCAGACGGGCGGGCCAGAACGGCGTACGCCCATGACCACCCCACGACGTCGCTCGTTCCTCACGACCTCGCGGGACCCCGGTGAGGTCCTCGCGGCGATGTCCGGCGGGGTCGACTCGGCCGTCGCTGCGGCCCGCGCGGTCGACGCCGGCCACGAGGTCACGGGAGTGCACCTCGCCCTGTCGGCCAACCCGAAGTCCTTCCGCAGCGGCGCGCGGGGCTGCTGCACCAAGGAGGACGCTCGCGACGCCGCGCCGCGCGGCCGACGTCATCGGCATCCCGTTCTACCTGTGGGACCTCGCCGAGCGGTTCCGGCAGGACGTCGTCGACGACTTCGTCGCGGAGTACGCCGCCGGCCGGACTCCCAATCCCTGCCTGCGGTGCAACGAGAAGATCAAGTTCTCGGCCGTGCTCGACAAGGCGCTCGCGCTCGGCTTCGACGCCGTGTGCACCGGCCACTACGCGCGCGTCGTCGACGGCCGGCTGCTGCGGGCCGCCGACCCGGCGAAGGACCAGTCCTACGTGCTCGGTGTGCTCACGTCGCACCAGCTGCGCCACGCGATGTTCCCGCTCGGTGAGTCGCTGAAGGCGGACGTGCGACGGGAGGCCGACGACCGCGGTCTGGCCGTCGCCGACAAGCCGGACAGCCACGACATCTGCTTCGTCTCCGACGGTGACACGGCCGGCTTCCTGCGCGAGCGCCTCGGTGCTGCTCCCGGGCGGATCGTCGACAGCGACGGGGTGGAGGTCGGGTCGCACGACGGTGCGTTCGCCTTCACCGTCGGGCAGCGCAGGGGCCTGCGCATCGGCCGGCCGGCACCGGACGGCAGGCCGCGCTACGTGCTCGACGTCTCGCCGGTGACCAGCACGGTGACCGTGGGTGCCGCGGAGATGCTCGACGTCACCCGACTCACCGGCGTCCGGCCGGTGTGGACCGGGGCGCCTCCCGACGTACCCACCGCGTGCCTCGCCCAGGTCCGCGCCCACGGCGAGGCGGTGCCCGCCGTGGCGCGGCTCGACGGCGGGTCGCTCGTGGTCGACGCTCGAGGACCCGCTGCGCGGCGTGGCGCCGGGGCAGGCGGTCGTGCTCTACGACGGCGAGACGGTGCTCGGCTCGGCGACCATCGACACCACGGCGGTGTAGGGCCCGTGTCGACGCACACCGAGCTCGACCCGAACGCGGCGCGGAGACGGCTGGCCGAGGTGGTCGAGCGGGCGACGCGCAACGTGGCCGACGGCGGGGGCCCCTTCGCCGCCATGGTCGTCCGCGGCGACGAGGTCGTGGCGACGGGGGTCAACCGGGTGACCCGCGACCTCGACCCCACCGCGCACGCCGAGGTCGTCGCGATCCGCGCGGCGTGCACGGCGCTGGGCACCCACGTCCTCCGGTCGACGGTGCTCGTCAGCTCCTGCGAGCCGTGCCCGCTCTGCCTCTCGGCAGCGCTGTGGGCGCGAGTGGACGGCGTGGTCTACGCGGCCGACCGGCACGACGCGGCGCGCGGCGGCTTCGACGACCTGGTCTTCTACGAGCTGTTCGACCGGCCGCGCGAGGACTGGGAGCTGCCGGTACGCCAGGAGCCGGTCGTCGGCGCCACCGGACCGTTCGAGGCGTGGCTGGCGACGGCGGACCGTGTCGAGTACTGAACCGGCTGCCGGAGCCGACGGCCTTCCGGCCCGGGACCGGCTGGTCGACCGGCGTGGGCTCGATGCCCGGCACCGACCCGCGGGAGGCGGTCGCGGTCGTCACGGCGGAGGCGCCGCGGCTGCCCCACCTGCCGGAGCTGCCGGCCCGGGGACCGGGGGCCGACCTGGTCGGCCGGGCCGCCGCGCTGCTCGTCGACCTGCACGTCGACCTGCAGCCGTCGGGCTGGCGGCTGGTGGACCGGCCGAGCGGCGACGAGCGGCGGGCCCGGTCGTTCCTCGCGCAGGACCTGGACGAGATGGAGGCCGTCTGCCAGGGCGTCGTCAGCCCGGTCAAGGTGCAGGTCTGCGGCCCGTGGACGCTGGCCGCCGCGCTGCGGGTGACCCGCGGCGAGCCGGTGCTGTCCGACCCCGGCGCAGTCCGCGACCTGGTGGCCTCGCTGACCGAGGGCCTGCTGGGCCACCTCGCCGACGTACGCCGCAGGATGCCCGGCGCCGAGCTGGTGCTGCAGCTCGACGAGCCGTCCCTGCCGGCCGTCCTCGCCGGCGGCGTGCTGTCCAGCTCGGGAGCCCGGGCCTTCCGGCCGGTCCCGACCACGACGGCCGAGGACGTGCTGCGCGGCACGGTCGAGGCGCTGCGGGTCCCGGTCGTCGTGCACTGCTGCGCCGACCGCCCACCCGTGGGGCTGCTGCACCGCGCCGGCGTGCACGGCCTGTCGCTGGACGTCACGGTCCTGCCGCGGGACCTCGGTGACGGCCTCGGCGACGAGCTCGGCGTCGCGGTCGAGGCGGGTGTCGCGCTGCTCGCCGGCGTCGTGCCGGCGGTGCGGTCCGCCGCCACGCGGTGTCCGACCCGGCGGGTACGGTCGAGCCGTTGCGACGGCTCTGGCACCGGCTCGGTCTCGACCCCGAGGCGCTGCGGCGAGTGGTCGTGACGCCGACGTGCGGCATGGCCGGAGCCGACCCCGGTCACGCCGTGGCCGCGCTGCGCCTCGCCGCGGCGGCGGCCAGCCAGCTCGCTGACGACCCGGAGGGATGAGTGGCCCGACCCACCCGACGCACCACGACGACGCCGGCGCACCGCCACGCCGAGCTCGTCGAGCTCGTCGACCGCGCCCGCTTCGACTACTTCCTGCGCGACGCCCCGACCATCGCGGACGCCGAGTACGACCGGATGATGCGCGAGCTCGCAGGAGATCGAGGACGCCCAGCCCGAGCTGCGGACGCCGGACTCGCCGACGCAGACCGTCGGGGGCACGTTCTCCACCGAGTTCACCGCGGTCGACCACGTCGAGCGGATGATGAGCCTGGACAACGCCTTCTCGGCCGAGGAGCTCGCCGCGTGGGCCGAGCGGGTCGAGCGCGACGCAGGCGGCGCCGACGTCCACTACCTGTGCGAGCTGAAGGTCGACGGGGTCGCCATCAACCTCCTCTACGAGGAGGGCCGGCTGGTCCGCGCGCTCACCCGAGGCAACGGCGTGACGGGCGAGGACGTGACGCTCAACGTGCGCACGCTCGACGGCGTCCCGACCCGGCTGGCCGGCGACGACGTGCCCGAGCAGGTCGAGGTGCGGGGCGAGGTCTTCTTCCCGGTCGAGGAGTTCGCCGAGCTCAACGCCCGCCTGGTCGAGGCCGGCAAGGCGCCGTTCGCCAACCCGCGCAACGCGGCCGCCGGCTCGCTGCGGCAGAAGGACCCTCGGGTCACCGCGGGCCGGCGGCTGCGGATGGTCGTCCACGGCGTCGGCGCGCGCAAGGGCTTCACGCCGCCGCTGCAGTCCGGGTCCTACGACGCGCTGCGCGGCTGGGGGCTGCCGGTCAGCGACCGCTTCCGCGTCGTCGACGACCTGGCCGGCGTGCAGGAGTTCATCGACCACTACGCCGAGCACCGGCACGACGTCGAGCACGAGATCGACGGCGTGGTGGTCAAGGTCGACGAGGTCGCGGTGCAGCGACGGCTCGGCTCGACCTCGCGGGCGCCGCGATGGGCGATCGCGTTCAAGTACCCGCCGGAGGAGGTCACCACCAAGCCTGCTCGACATCCGCGTCAACGTCGGGCCGCACCGGCCGCGTCACGCCGTACGGCGTGATGGAGCCCGTCGTCGTGAGCGGGTCGACCGTCGAGATGGCGACCCTGCACAACGCGTCCGAGGTGCGCCGCAAGGGTGTGCTGATCGGCGACAGCGTCGTCCTGCGCAAGGCCGGCGACGTCATCCCGGAGATCGTCGGCCCGGTCGTCGACCTGCGCGACGGCAGCGAGCGCGAGTTCGTCATGCCCACCGTCTGCCCGGACTGCGGCACCGAGCTGGCCTACGAGAAGGAGGGCGACGCCGACATCCGCTGCCCCAACACCCGCAGCTGCCCGGCGCAGCTGCGCGAGCGGCTCTTCCACGTGGCCGGTCGTGGCGCCTTCGACATCGACGTGCTCGGCTACGAGGCCGCCGTGGCGCTGCTCGAGGCGGGGGTCGTCGAGGACGAGGGCGACGTGTTCGCGCTGGACGAGGACAAGCTCGAGCGCGTCGAGCTGTTCCGGCGCAAGGACGGCGGGCTCACGGCCAACGCCGGCAAGCTGCTCGCCGCGATCGACGCGGCGAAGGACCGTCCGCTCTGGCGGGTCCTGGTCGCGCTGTCGATCCGCCACGTCGGCCCCACGGCCGCGCAGGCCCTGGCGCGCGAGTTGCGCGACGTCGACGCGGTCTTCGCCGCCGACGCGGAGCGCCTGGCCCGCGGTCGACGGGGTCGGGCCGACCATCGCCGAGGCGCTGCGCGAGTGGTTCGCCGTCGACTGGCACCGGGCGATCGTCGAGAAGTGGCGCGGCCGGTGGCGTCCGGCTCGCCGAGGAGCGGCACCGACGAGGGTCCGCGCCCGCTCGAAGGCCTCACGGTCGTCGTCACCGGCTCGCTCGAGGAGTTCTCCCGCGACCAGGCCACCGCAGGCCGTCCAGGCCCGCGGGGGGCGAGCAGCCGGCTCGGTGTCGAAGAAGACGGACTTCGTCGTCGTCGGCGAGAACCCCGGGACCAAGCACGACAAGGCGGTCCAGCTCGGCGTCCCGGTGCTCGACGAGGCCGGCTTCCGGGTCCTGCTCGAGAGCGGTCCGGACGCCGCTCGGGCGGTGGCCCAGGTGCCGTCCGCCCCCGCCTAGGATGGCCGGATGTCCGACACCGGTGCCGCGATCACCCGTGACGAGGTGGCGCACCTGGCCCGGCTCGCCCGCCTCGCACTCGACGAGGACGAGCTCGACCGGTTCGGTGGCCAGCTCGACGCGATCCTGGTGGCGATCTCGCGCATCGGTGACCTCGACACCGACGACGTCCCGCCGACGTCGCACGCGCTGCCGCTGACCAACGTCACCCGGCCCGACGAGGTGCGTCCGGGACTGACCCAGAGCGAGGCGCTGTCGGGCGCGCCAGCAGCGGAGGACGGCCGGTTCCGCGTCCCGCGCATCCTGGGCGAGGAGGCATGAGCGACCTGACCCGGCTGACCGCGGCCGAGACGGCGGAGGTCATCGCGAGCGGCGAGGCCAGCGCCGTGGAGGTCACCGACGCCCATCTGGCCCGCATCCGCGGCGGTCGACCCGGCCGTGCACGCGTTCCTGCACGTCGACGAGGACGCCGCCCGCGAGACCGCCCGCCGGGTCGATGCTCAGCGCGCCGCGGGCGACCGGCTCGGTCCGCTCGCCGGCGTACCGCTCGCGCTCAAGGACGTCATCGCCACCAAGGGCATGCCGACCACCTGCGGGTCCCGCATCCTGGAGGGGTGGCGTCCCGCCGTACGACGCCACGGTGGCCCGCCGGCGTGCGCGAGGCCGGCCTGGTGGTGCTCGGCAAGACCAACATGGACGAGTTCGCCATGGGGTCCTCGACCGAGCACTCGGCGTTCGGGCCGACCCACAACCCGTGGGACCTCGACCGCATCCCGGGAGGGTCCGGCGGCGGCTCCGCCGCCGCGGTCGCGGCGTTCGAGGCCCCGCTCGCGGTGGGCACCGACACCGGCGGCTCGATCCGCCAGCCGGCGGCCGTCACCGGGACGGTCGGCGTCAAGCCGACCTACGGCGGCGTGTCGCGCTACGGACTGGTCGCTCTCGCGTCCTCGCTCGACCAGGCCGGTCCCTGCGCCCGCACCGTCCTCGACGCGGCGCTGCTGCACTCCGTCATCGCCGGTCACGACCCGCTCGACTCCACCTCGATCGACCAGTCCGTCCCGGACGTGGTCGCGGCGGCCCGGCCGGCCGACGTGCGCGGCATGCGCATCGGTGTCGTCCGGCAGTTCTCCGGCGAGGGCTACCAGGCGGGTGTGGAGCAGCGCGTTCCACGAGTCGGTGGCGCTGCTCGAGGGGCTCGGCGCGACGGTCGTCGAGGTCGACTGCCCCGCGCTTCGACTACGCGCTGCCGGCCTACTACCTGATCCTGCCGAGCGAGGCATCGTCCAACCTGGCCCGCTTCGACGGGATGCGCTACGGGCTGCGGGTCGGCGACGACGGCGCAGGCCAGCGCCGAGGACGTCATGGCGCTCACCCGCGACGCGGGCTTCGGCCCGGAGGTCGAAGCGGCGCATCATGCTCGGGCACCTACGCGCTGTCCAGCGGCTACTACGACGCCTACTACGGGCAGGCCCAGAAGGTCCGGACGCTGATCGTGCGCGACTTCGAGCGCGCCTTCGAGCAGGCCGACGTGCTGGTGTCGCCGACGACCCCGACGACGGCGTTCCGGCTCGGCGAGCGGGTGGACGACCCGCTCGCGATGTACCTCGCCGACCTGTGCACGATCCCGTCGAACCTGGCCGGCAACGCGTCGATGTCGGTGCCGGCCGGACTGGCCCCCGAGGACGGCCTGCCGGTCGGGCTTCCAGGTCATCGCGCCGCCGCTCGCCGACGAGCGGCTCTACCGCGTGGGCGCCGCGCTCGAGGGCGCCCTGGCCGACCGATGGGGCCACCTGCTCATCGACGAGGCACCCGAGATCCCGGCCACCACGGAGGCAGTGCTGTGAAGAACATCAAGTCCGTCATCACGTTCGTGAGCACTGTGATGGCCGGCCGGACCGCCCTGTCCCGGCTCCGGCAGGCGCGTGAGGACGGCGACCGCCTGGAGCTCGTCGACGCCGTGCTCAACGCCGTCGTCCTGGTCACCGGCACGATCATCATCATCCGGCGACTCCGCCGGGGCGAGGACGAGGCATGACGGCAGGGTCCGCGCTCGCGCCGGAGCTGATGGACTACGACGAGGCGGTAGCGGCCTTCGACCCGGTCATCGGGCTCGAGGTGCACGTCGAGCTCGGCACGGCCTCGAAGATGTTCTGCGGCTGCTCGACCGACGTTCGGCGCCGCTCCCAACAGCCAGGTGTGCCCGACCTGCCTCGGGCTGCCGGGGGCGCTGCCGGTGCTCAACGCGGTGGCGGTGGAGTCGACGGTCCGCGTGGGGCTGGCGCTCGGCTGCGACATCGCGCCGTGGTGCCGCTTCGCGCGGAAGAACTACTTCTACCCGGACATGCCGAAGAACTTCCAGACCTCGCAGTACGACGAGCCGATCTGCATCGACGGGCACCTCGACGTCGAGGTCCCGACGGCAGACGGCACGCGCACGGTCCGGGTCGAGATCGAGCGGGTCCACATGGAGGAGGACACCGGGAAGTCGCTGCACGTCGGCGGGTCGACCGGTCGCATCCACGGCGCCGACTACTCCCTGGTCGACTACAACCGGGCCGGCATCCCGTTGATCGAGATCGTCACCCGGCCGGTCGAGGGCACCGGCGCGCTGGCGCCCGAGGTGGCCCGCGCCTACGTCACGGCCCTGCGCGAGGTGATGCGCAACCTCGGCGTCTCCGACGTACGCATGGAGCAGGGCTCCCTCCGCTGCGACGCCAACGTCTCGCTGCGGCGGAGTCCCGGCCGACCCGCTGGGCACCCGGTCGGAGACCAAGAACGTCAACTCGCTGCGCTCGGTCGAACGTGCGGTGCGCCACGAGATCTCGCGGCAGGCAGCGCGGCTGGCCGCCGGGCAGCGCGTGGTGCAGGAGACCCGGCACTGGCACGAGGACACCGGTGTCACGACGCCTGGCCGGTCCAAGGAGCAGGCCGAGGACTACCGCTACTTCCCGGAGCCGGATCTCGTGCCCGTCGCGCCGGACCCCGCCTGGGTCGAGCGCCTGCGGGCCGAGCTGCCGCCGCCGCCCTGGGAGCGGCGTCGCGAGCTGCAGGCCGAGTGGGCGCTGACCGACTTCGAGATGCAGTCGCTGGTCAACGCCGGCGCGCTCGACCTCGTGGAGGAGACGGTCGCCGCCGGCGCGCCGCAGGACGCGGCCCGCAAGTGGTGGACGGGCGAGCTGGCCCGGCACGCCAACGAGCGCGGCATCGACGTGGCCTCGCTGCCGATGACCCCCGCCCAGGTGGCGAGGATGGTCGCCCTGGTCGCGGACGGCACCCTCAACGACAAGCTGGCGCGGCAGGTCATCGAGGGCGTCCTGGCCGGCGAAGGCGAGCCCGACGAGGTCGTCGCCGCGCGCGAGCTGGCGGTCGTGAGCGACGACGGCGCGCTGGTCACCGCCGTGGACGAGGCGCTCGCCGCCAACCCGGACGTGGCCGAGAAGATCCGCGGCGGCAAGGTCGCCGCCGCCGGGGCCATCGTCGGCGCCGTGATGAAGGCGACCGGCGGGAAGGCCGACGCGGCGCGGGTCCGCGAGCTCGTCGTCGAACGCTGCACCTGACGTTTCCGTCCCCCGTGTCGCGGGGCAGGACCCGGACATGCTCACTCTTGACGAATCCAACGGCATCCTGGCCAACGCCCGGGCCGGCGCCGAGGACCTCGGTGTCCCGATGTCCTTCGCCGTCATGGACCCGGGCGGCCACCTGGTCGCGTTCGCCCGCATGGACGGCGCGCCGTGGATCAGCGCCGACGTGGCACAGGGCAAGGCCTGGACCGCGGCGGCCTACGGGCAGCCCAGCGACGCGCAGAAGCAGAAGGCGGAGGGCCTGCCGAACTTCTCGACCGCGCTGACGGCCATGACGCACGGTCGCTACACGCCGCAGACCGGTGCTGTCCCGGTCTACCGCGACGGCACCCTGCTCGGGGCGGTCGGCGCCAGCGGCGGCACGGGGGCGCAGGACGAGGCCGTCTGCGCCGCCGCGGTCGAGAAGTCAGGCTTCTCGCCGACCGGCTGAGCAGATGCTGGACCGCCTTAGCTGAACACTGTCCGGTCTCTGACCCCCCGACACGACTGATGCAGCGGTGACGGGGGTGGCAGCTCCGGCGCCCCCTGCGCCTCAGCCGTCGCACATGTGTCGGCGGCTCGTCGCACGGATGGCCGCTCAGGCGTGCGAGCGCGCCGGTCGGGAGCTGCAGCACGCTGCCCGCCGGGTGCTCGTGCCGGCCGTCCGCGCCGAGCAGCCAGACGGACTGGCGCCCCACGACCTCCCAGTCGTCAGGCCCCCCGACCAGCGCGGTGTCCTCGTCGATCCCGACCGCGGTGACGCCGTCCGGGGGGTTGGACAGCCGGGTCAGGACGAGGTCGGGCAGCCGCCCCGCGAACCGGTCGAAGTGGGGCAGCACGCTCAGCCGCGGCACCGCGCCCAGCCCCGGCTCCGCGTCGCGCAGCGGGTGCCGCAGGTCGGGCACCTGGCCGGTGAGGGCCATCGCGCCGGCGCTGCAGCCGGCCAGCGCGGCTCCGCCCAGCCAGGCGGCCTCGATCGCGTTCCAGACCCGGGTGCCGCGCAGGGTCCGGGCGAGGAACGGCGGGTTGCCGCCGGAGAGGTAAACCAGGCCCGCACCGTCGATGAGTGCGGCGAGCTCCGCGTCATCGGCGCTGATCCGGTCGACGACAGGCACCACGACCTGCTGGACGCCGAGCCGCTCGGCCGACGCTCGGCCCAGCTCGTGCCACCGGGCGAGGGACGTGACGCCTTCCGGCGCCGCGGCGGTGGCGAGCTGGACGAAGCGTGGCGGGCGGCCGTCCAGCAGCCGACGCTCCAGCGGCTCCATGACCGGGAGGTACTCGCCGCTGCCGACCAGCGCGACCGGCCCCGGGCTCACCACACCGGCACTCTACGGACGGCTGCCGGCGCGTCCTCGCGTCCCGGCGCGGGGAGTGGCCCTCCGCCCCGTCGCGGAGCACGATGTCGGGATGGGAGATGCAGCAGAACGGGTGCGTGTTCAGGTCGGCGCCGGCTCGGACGCGGACGTCGAGGAGGTTGCCGAGCTGACGGCGCAGCTGCGGCAGGAGCTGCTCGAGCTGGATGTCGACGCTGTCGACCTCGCCCGGTCCGGCCCCGCGCCGGACGGGACCAAGGCGGTCGACGTCCTTGCCATCGGGGGACTGATCCTCACCCTCGCGAAGTCCTCCGCGCTGGGGCACGTGGTCGCTGCCGTCCAGAGCTGGCTGAGCCGGGACAGCCGACGGCAGGTCGAGATCCAGATGGGCGGCGACACGCTGAAGCTCACCGGCGCCACGGACGAGGAGCAGCGCCGCCTCGTCGATGCCTGGCTCGCCCGCCATGCGGCGCCGGTCGATGCCGGCTGAGACCGATCCGGTGCTTCCCTGATGTCGGGGTCCTTCGCGCTGATCGTCGCGAGCGACCGCTACGACGATCCCGCGCTGCGGCAGCTCCGGGGGCCGGCCAAGGAGGCCGAGGCGCTCGCGACGACGCTGGCCGACCCGGCGATCGGCGGTTTCCAGGTGCGGACCCTCGTCAACCAGGCCGCACATCTCGTCACCGAGGAGATCGAGGCGTTCTTCGACGACCGGCTCCGCGACGACCTCCTGCTGCTCTACCTCTCGTGTCACGGCATCAAGGACGACAGCGGCCGGCTCTACTTCGCGAGCACGAGCACCAAGCTCAACCGCCTGGCGGCCACGGGGATCTCGTCCGTGTTCGTCAACGAGCGGATGGACCAGAGCAGGTCCCGGAAGATCGTCCTGCTGCTCGACTGCTGCTACAGCGGCGCGTTCGCGCGGGGGATGGTGCCCCGGGCCAGCGAGACGGTCGACATCCAGGAGCGTTTCGAGGGCCGCGGTCGTGCCGTCGTCACCGCGTCGACCGCGATGGAGTACGCCTTCGAGACGGACAGCGGATCGGTCTCCGGCAGCGGCACACCGTCCTTGTTCACCAGGGCAGTCCTCGACGGGCTCCGGACCGGTGACGCGGACCTCGACGGTGACGGTCGGGTCTCGGTCGACGAGCTGTACGACTACGTCTTCCGCATCGTGCGCGAGGCGACGCCCGATCAGACACCGAGCATGATCGGGAACCTCCAGGGGGAGCTGTACATCGCGAAGAGCCCGCGCACCGGGCCGGACCTGCCGGCGTCGCGCAGTGATCCGGCACCCTCGCCGGGCCGGAGCACGCCATGGGCGCCGACTTCGCGGCCGGACCGCGCTGGCCGCCGCGGGCGCCTCGGTGCTCGGCCTGCTCGTCGTGCTCGTCGCCGTCCTGCTGAGCCGCCCCTGGGCCACCGACACGGATCCCAGCACCACAGCCGGTCGGTGTCTCGACCGGCGGATCGCCGAGCCCGCCGACGGCCTCGGTGTCGACCGGCCCTGCCCTCTCAGACGGCGTCCTCTCCCAAGGCGAGACGCGGTTGGCGGACCCGACGACTGGTCTCGATCTCCAGTCGGGTCGGGTCGTGGGCCTGCTTCGTCGAGCCAGCTGGCCTGGAACGGTTCGGCTCAGCTGCTGTTCATCTTCGACGAGACGACGCTCGGGGCGGTCGTGCTCGCCGACGCGCGGTTCGCCGACGTGACCCCGGCGCAGCTCGCCGCGGCGTCCTACCGCAGGGCGACGCCAACCCTCCGCTGTCGCCCGCGGACCTGCCGCCGGGAGCTGTCCTGGCGGTGCACCTCGCGGACCACGAGTACGCGAAGGTCACGGTCGTCCGGTACGAGCCCAGCTGGCGACCTCCTGCTCCGCTGGGTGACCTATCGCGTCACGTGACGTATCTCAGGGGACCTGGTGCCACGAGGCCTCAACGGCGGGTGTAGCTGATCGCCCAGCGCAGCTCCCATGCCGCGCCGTCCGGGGAGAACTCCCAGCGCCAGGCGAAGGAGTCGTCCCGGATGTCGGAGAAGACCATGCGCTTGAGCACCTGCTCCGCGTCAACCGGTCCCGGGGTCGCGAAGACGAAGGTGCCGTCGGGTTGCGGGCCGCCGACGAAGGCCCAGTAGCCGCCGCTGGAGTCGGCCCAGGTCTGCCGCCACTGCCCGGATGTCGGGTCGTGCACGCTCAGGCTCATCCCCGCGAAGGGCTCGTCACCGGCCACCTCGAACCGCTCGACGATCACCCGGCCACCGAGGTCCCGGGTGACCCGGTTGCGCCCGCTGCCACCCGCCCACCTCGCGTCCCAGTCACCGACCCAGAAGTCCAGTGCGGCCATCACGACCCCGCTGGCTCGACGGTGAGCCGGAGGATCCGGTCGTCGTTCCCCCGCGGGTTCCCCCGCCCGTCGCGGTTGCTCGTGCTCAGCCACAGCGAGCCGTCGGGGGCGACTGCGACCGTGCGCAGCCGGCCGTAGTCGTCGCGCAGCATCGCCCGTGGCCGGCCGGCCTTGCCGTCCGGGATCGGGATCTGCCACAACCGCTCGCCGCGGAGCCCGGCCATGAACACCGAGTCCGCCGCGACCGCGATGCCGCTGGGCGACGCCACATCGGTCGACCACTGGCGCACCGGGTTGATGAACCGGTCGTCACCCGACCGTCCCTCGACCTGTGGCCATCCGTAGTTGCCGCCCGGCTCGATCCGGTTCAGCTCGTCCCAGGTGTTCTGGCCGAACTCCGCGGCCCACAGCTGCCCGCGCGCGTCCCAGGCCAGGCCCTGCACGTTGCGGTGGCCCAGGCTGTAGACGGGTGACCCGTCGAACGGGTTGCCGGGTGCGGGGTCGCCGTCGGGTGTGATCCGAAGGATCTTCCCCCCGAGTGAGCCGCGGTCCTGGGAGAGCCCGGTGTTGCCGGACTCGCCGGTGCCGACGTACAGGTAGCCGTCCGGCCCGAACGCGATCCGGCCGCCGTTGTGGATCGGCCCGGCCGGGATGCCGTCGAGGATCGTCCGCTGCCCGGAGAGGCCCTGCCCGTCGTAGGTCATCCGGGCCACGACGTTCTCCGAGCCCGACGTGAAGTACGCGAAGACGGTGCTGTCCTCGGCGTACTCCGGAGAGACCGCGAGCCCGAGGAGGCCGCCCTCGCCCACGCCGTCCACGCCCTCGACCCGTCCGACGCCGCGGACCTCGCGGCTCGGTGTCACCAGCCGCACGATCTCCGTGTCCCGCTCGCTGACCAGTGCCGACCCGTCGGGCAGGAAGGCCAACCCCCACGGCACCTCGAGGTCACCGGCGACGACCGCATCGACCCTGGCCCGGGCCACCGGGGTGGCGGGTGCCGCCGCCGTCGTGTCGCTGTCGGGCGAGGACGAGCTCGGCCGGTCGGACGGTGTGCCGCGGGCGCCGCCGTCGCCCGGGTCGTCCCCGCTGCAGGCGGCCAGGGCCAGCAGCAGGGCGAGCACGGTGGCGGCGCGGGACACGGGTGACATTCCGCCGAGCCTCCCGTGCCGGGACACCGGACGCCACCCGCGGCGTCGACGGTGACGAGATCGTTAGGGTCGGGCCATGGAGTCGCGTCGTGCCGACCTCGTCCTCGAGGGAGGCGGCGTCAAGGGCATCGGGCTGGCGGGTGCGGTCGCGACGATGGCCCGGGCTGGCTACTCCTTCCCCCGCGTCGCGGGCACGTCGGCCGGCGCGGTCGTGGCGGCGTTCCTCGTGGCACTGCAGAAGGCGGGCGAGCCGCTGGAGCGGCTCGAGGACGTCGCACGCACCCTGCACTACCCGCGGTTGCGCGACCGGGGCCCTGTCGGGCGGGTGGCCGGGCCGCTCGCGCGGGTCGTCGACGGGTTGTCGCTGGCGTTCGACGGTGGCGTCTTCGAGGGGGACTACCTCCGGTCGTGGATCCGCGGTGCCCTGGCCGACCTCGGCGTCCGGACGTTCGGCGACCTCCGGGCTGAGGACGACGACAGCTCGCTGCCCGCCGACCAGCGCTACTCCCTGCTGGTCACCGCCAGCGACGTCTCGCGGCACCGGTTCGTCCGGCTGCCATGGGACTACGCGCTCTACGGGCTCGACCCGGACGAGCAGGAGGTCGCCGACGCGGTCCGTGCCTCCGCCTCGATCCCGTTCTTCTTCGAGCCGGTCACCTTGCGCTCTCCGGGGGTCGCGGGTGGTCCCGGCTCGGTGTCCACCCTCGTCGACGGGGGCGTGCTGTCGAACTTCCCGGTCGCCGTCTTCGACCGGACGGACGGGCGCCCGCCCCGGTGGCCGACGTTCGGTGTCCGGCTGTCGATGCGCCCGGACGGCAGGGTCCAGACGACCGAGGTACGCGGCACCGTGTCGCTGGCGCTGTCGCTTGTGGAGACGATGCTCGAGGCCTGCGACGCCCAGCACATCCACGACCCGTGCGTCCAGGCCCGCAGCGTGTTCGTCGACACCTCCGGCGTCTCCCCGGTCGACTTCGGGATCAGCGACGAGCAGCAGGAGCAGCTCCTCCTCGCCGGGCACGAGGCGGCCGGCGCGTTCCTGCGCGACTGGGACTGGGGGCGGTACCTCACCCGGTGCCGCGCGATCGAGGCGTCCGAGGGATGAGGGTCTGGCTGCCGTACGCGGACTGGCCGGCTGCCCTGGACCTGCCGGGAGGCGTGGACGTCGACGTCTACACCGGCGAGGGCGACCCGCCTGCGACCATCGGTGAGGTCGAGCTCTACGTCCTGCCGTACATGTTCGGCTCCGCTCCGGCCCGGTTGTCGTCGCGGATGCCGACCCTGCGGGTGGTCCAGACGCTGACCGCAGGCGTCGACGACGTGCGGCCCCTGATGCCCGACGGCGTCACGCTGTGCAACGCCCGGGGCGTGCACGACGCGTCGACCGCGGAGCTGGCGGTGACACTGACACTGGCCAGCCTGCGCGGGATCCCCGACTTCGTGCGCGACGGGCTGAGCGGCTGGTGGGGCGGAGGCCGGCGCGACGCCCTCGCCGACCGCACGGTGCTCATCGTCGGCTACGGCTCGGTGGGGGCAGCCGTCGAGCGCCGGCTGGCCGGCTTCGAGTGCGACGTCCGCCGCGTGGCCCGCAGGGCACGCGACGGGGTCGAGCCGTTCGAGGCGCTCCCGGGCGCTGCTGCCGCAGGCCGACGTCGTGGTGCTGACCGTGCCGATGACCGACGAGACGCGTGGGATGGTCGATGCCGGCTTCCTGGCCCGGATGCGGGACGGTGCCCTGCTGGTGAACGTGTCGCGCGGACCTGTCGTGCGTACCGACGACCTGATGGCCGAGGTCACCTCGGGACGGCTGCGGGCCGCCCTCGACGTCACCGACCCGGAGCCGCTGCCCAAGGACCACCCGCTCTGGTCCTGCCCGGGCGTCCTGGTGAGCCCGCACGTCGGAGGCAACACCACGGCGTTCATCCCACGCGCGATGCAGCTGGTCCAGGATCAGATCGTCCGGTACGTCGCCGGGGAGCCGCTGACCAACGTCATCACCGCCGACTACTGACCTGCCGCGGCGCAGAGGTCACGCTGCTCGACCCAGAGGGGTCAGTGCTCCTGGGTAGGACTCGTCCGCAGCCGGGTCGCGACGACCTGCTGGCCGTGGACTCAGGGCGGCGCGGCGCTCGCCCCGGTCGGCCCAGCGCGTGGCGACCCGGTGCCCCACGGCCATCACGGCGAGTCCAGCGACCGCGTCGAGCAGGTAGTGGTTGGCGGTCGCGACGACGACCACCGTGGTGACCACGGAGTAGGTGACGGCCAGCCGGCGCACCCGGGGGCTCCGGGTCAGCATCAGGACGACCCAGGTGGACCACAGGGCCCAGCCGACGTGCAGGGAGGGCATGGCCGCGAGCTCGTTCGTCATCGCGCCGAGGCCCTTCGGGGCGCTCGCGTCCGATCCCCACCATCCGCTGCCGGACGTGGCGGAGAGCGTGTCGATGTAGCCGGGGAGCATCCGGGGCGGCGCCATCGGGAGCAGCGTGAAGCCGACCAGCCCGAGGGCGCTGCCGGCCACCAGGGTGTTGCGCGCCCGCCGGTAGACGTGCGGCGCCGAGCGGTAGGCGTAGAACAGCACGGCCGGGGTGACGAGGTAGTGGAGGGCGGCGTACCAGTAGCTCGCGAGGACGGCCAGGAGAGGTACGTCGTGAAGTGTCCGGTTCGCCCACCTCTCGACGTCGATGTGCAGGAAGCGCTCGACGTCCAGGAGCGCCTCGGCGTGCGCCGTCGCCGTGCCCAGGTCGGCGTCGCCGATCATCCGGGCGGCGCTGTACCCGACGTACAGCAGGACGAGCAGCAGCAGCTCGCGCCAGGCCGCAGGGGAACGCGGCCCGGCGGGGGCGGGTCCCGCCCTCCGGGCGGCGAGCTCGTGCAGTGCCATGGCGCAAGGTTCCTTCCCGGCAGTCGGTGGATCGAGGGCGCTGGCCGCAGTGCCGAGTGGTGCCAGCCCCACCCACGAGTGGGCCACGGGCCGCTTGCGAGGAACCTGCCACCCACTTGAGCCATAGGGTCGTGATCGTGAGCGACGCACCGGACATCAAGCCACGCAGCCGCGACGTCACCGACGGGCTGGAGAAGACGGCGGCCCGGGGCATGCTGCGGGCGGTCGGCATGGGCGACGACGACTTCGCCAAGCCGCAGATCGGGGTCGCGTCGAGCTGGAACGAGATCACCCCCTGCAACCTGTCGCTGCAGCGGCTTGCGCAGTCCGCCAAGGACGGCGTGCACGCCGCCGGCGGCTACCCGCTCGAGTTCGGCACCATCTCGGTCTCCGACGGCATCGCGATGGGGCACGAGGGCATGCACTTCTCCCTGGTGTCCCGCGAGGTGATCGCCGACTCGGTCGAGGTGGTGATGCAGGCCGAGCGCCTCGACGGCTCGGTCCTGCTCGCCGGCTGCGACAAGTCCCTGCCCGGGCATGCTGATGGCCGCCGCCCGGCTCGACCTGGCTTCGGTGTTCCTCTACGCCGGGTCGATCCTGCCCGGCATCGCGAGGATGTCGGACGGCACCGAGAAGCAGGTCACGATCATCGACGCCTTCGAGGCGGTCGGCGCCTGCGCCCGCGGGCTGATGAGCCGCGAGGACGTGGACGCCATCGAGCGGGCGATCTGCCCTGGGGAGGGCGCCTGCGGCGGCATGTACACCGCGAACACGATGGCGTCGGCCGCCGAGGCTCTCGGCATGTCGCTGCCGGGCTCGGCCGCCCCGCCGGCGACCGACCGGCGCCGCGACGGCTTCGCGCGACGGTCCGGCGAGGCGGTCGTCGAGATGCTCCGCCGCGGCATCACCGCGCGTGACGTGATGACCCTCGAGGCGTTCGAGAACGCGATCGCGGTGGTCATGGCGTTCGGCGGCTCCACCAACGCGGTCCTGCACCTGCTGGCCATCGCCCACGAGGCCGAGGTCCCGCTGAGCATCGACGACTTCGACCGGATCGGCTCCCGGGTCCCGCACCTCGCCGACGTCAAGCCCTTCGGCCAGTTCGTCATGACCGACGTCGACCGGGTGGGCGGCGTGCCGGTCGTGATGCGGGCCCTGCTCGACGCCGGTCTGCTGCACGGCGACGTCCTCACCGTCACCGGCCGGACGATGGCCGAGAACCTCGCCGACATCGACCCGCCGGACGTCGACGGCAAGGTCGTGCGCGCGATGGCCGAGCCGATCCACCGCAGCGGCGGCATCACCATCCTGCGCGGCTCGTTGGCACCGGACGGGGCGGTCGTGAAGTCCGCCGGCTTCGACGCCGACGTGTTCGAGGGCACCGCGCGGGTCTTCGACGGCGAGCGCGCGGCGATGGACGCCCTGGAGGACGGCACGATCGTCGCGGGCGACGTGGTGGTCATCCGCTACGAGGGCCCCAAGGGCGGTCCCGGGATGCGCGAGATGCTGGCCATCACCGGCGCCATCAAGGGCGCCGGGCTCGGCAAGGACGTCCTCCTGCTCACCGACGGCCGGTTCTCCGGCGGCACCACCGGTCTCTGCGTCGGGCACGTCGCGCCGGAGGCCGTCGACGCCGGCCCGATCGCGCTCGTCCAGGACGGGGACCGGGTCCGGCTCGACGTCGCCGCCAAGCGGCTCGACCTGCTGGTCGCCGACGGCGAGCTGGCCTCGCGCCGAGCAGGCTGGAAGCCGCTCGACCAGCCGGCCCGCGGTGGGGTCCTCGGGAAGTACGTCCGGCTGGTGGGCTCGGCCGCGCAGGGTGCCGTCTGCGGGTGAGTGTCGTCGTGATCGGGGAACCGCTGGCGGACCTGACGTCGTCGAGTGGCCGAGCAGACCGCCGAGGCGAGTGCCAGCTTCGAGCAGGCAACCCGGTGAGAGCCCTCGTCGCAGCGGCCCGCCGCCGGTGCCACGGCGTGGGCTCGACGGCGTCGTGACTGCTCCCACCGAGCAGCTTGTCCAGCGTGTCGGTAACCGTCCCGACCGGGTCGCTGACGACGCCGTCCACCGTGCCGACCGGGTCGGTGAGCACGTCGTCGACCGTGCCGGTCACGGTGCCGACCGCACCGTCGACGGTGTCCGTCGCCGTGCCCACGGTGTCCGTGAGCGTGCCACCCGACGACTTCCCGGTGCCGCCCGTGGTGGCCGGCGCAGGGGTCGGCGCGGTGCTGGTCGCGGCATCCGAGGGCGCGACCTCGCCCGAGCGGTCGGTGGAGGTCGACCCGGCTGGCTCCGGCGCGGACCCGTCTTCGTCGCCGGGGCCGCGCGTCGCCGGTGCCCTCGAGGAGGCTCCCGCTGCCGTGGGTGAGGCGTCGGTCGCCTGGGGCGTCGGCGACGAATCCGGCCGAAGGGATGTGGCCGCGCGGTCGGCCGCAGCGCTCTCGACTGCAGGGCCGTCGCCGGCGCGACCGGCCGCCCCGGATCGGTCCGGCGCGCCCTGGGACACCGCCCGCTCCGCCACGATGCCTGTCGGTGGCTGTGGGAGGGCGTCCTCCACCACCATCCCGCCGGTGACCGCGCCGGTAGCGAGCGCTCCGGCCCCCACCACCCGGGCGACGGTCGCCGCGGGCACCGACCCGGTCGCCACCAGCGGCAGGTCGGCCAGCCAGGCCACCAGCCCCTGGGCGCGGCGCAGCCGTGGGGCACCGACGGCAACCATCGCGCGGACGACCATCGGGTCGAACTGGCTGCCGGAGAACTTCACCAGCTCGGCCAGCGCGGCGGCGCGGGAGACCGGCCGCTTGTAGGCCCGAGCGGCGGTCATGACGTCGTACGCGTCGGCCACCGAGACGATGCGTGCGCCCAGGCTGATCTTCGACCCGGAGAGGCCGGTCGGGTACCCCGTCCCGTCGTACCTCTCGTGGTGCTGCACGATGACGTCGCCCCATTCGCCAAGCCATGGGAGCAGCGCCTCCGCCATGTCCGCGCCGTGACCGGGGTGGGCCTTGAGCAGCTCCCACTCGTGCTCGGTCGGCTTGCCCGGCTTGTTCAGCAGGGTCGCCGGCACCTTGAGCTTTCCGATGTCGTGCAGGATCGCCACCCATCGCAGGAGGTCACGGTCCCGTGCCGGGATCTTCATCTGCGTCGGCGAGCAGGTCGGTGAACATCCGGACGCGCTCGGCGTGCCCGCGGGTCGGCCGGTCGTGCTGGCTCAGGGCCGCCACCAGCGTCAGGATCTCGCGGGCGACCGCGCCGGGGTCGGCGCCGGCGTCTCGGACGCGGGCCAGCTGCTCCTCGATGGGCCGCTTCCTGAATCGCGTCGCGAGCCACCTTCACCCGTGACGGTGCGCGGTCCGGGAACAGCATGCTGAGGTCGAGCAGCGTGACGAGGGGGAGGGCGCGTCTGCCCAGCCGGTCCACGAGCAGCAGCACGAGCGTCGACACGGCGACGAGCACGGCGAGCTGGAGCGCGCGCGCGGTCAGGCCGGCGGCCGGCGGCAGCGCCTCGCGGACCGCCCAGGCGGCCACGAACGAGGCCAGGACGGGGGCGCAGAACACGGTCACCCGGATCGTCCTCGCCCAAGCGGCCCGGCGCTGCCACCGAGCCGGCGTCTCCTCGGCGGGCATGGCTCCACCTCCCCTTTACCTTCCCTTTAGTTTTCGGATGCGGTCCGTGGCAGCCCCTATGGGCCGGTCGGGTGACCTGCCGGGGACCTGTCCTGTCCCGGCCGGTTCCGGACTACTCGGTCCGGTCCGGATCCTGGGACGCCCGTCTCGAAACCGTTGACATCGGGACGCGGCACCGGCGAGCGTGACGCCATGCACCCGCAGCCGTCCCTCGTACTTCGCCTGCGCGCCGGCTGACCTCAGCCAGGCGCGCAACCCCTCACGAGTCCAGACTGGACCGGAGGGGTTTTTTGTTGGCTCCCCACCGAATCCGAGAGGTCCCGCGATGCCAGCGCAGCCCGAGCAGGTCACCGGAGCGCAGAGTCTCGTCCGCTCGCTGGAGGCTGCCGGGGTCGACACGGTCTTCGGCATCCCGGGCGGGGCGATCCTGCCGCTCTACGACCCGCTGATGGACTCGACGGCGATCCGGCACGTGCTGGTCCGCCACGAGCAGGGCGCCGGGCACGCCGCCGAGGGCTACGCCCAGGCCACCGGCCGGGTCGGCGTGTGCATGGCCACCAGCGGGCCCGGCGCGACCAACCTGGTGACGCCCATCGCCGACGCCTACATGGACAGCGTCCCGATCGTGGCCATCACCGGGTCAGGTGCCCAGTGCGTCGATCGGCACCGACGCCTTCCAGGAGGCGGACATCCGGGGCATCACGCTGCCGATCACCAAGCACAACTACCTCGTCACCGACCCGGCAGAGATCCCGCGCACCATCGCCGAGGCTTTCCACATCGCGTCGACCGGCCGCCCCGGCCCGGTGCTGGTCGACGTCGCGAAGGACGCCCTGCAGGCCCGGACTACGTTCACCTGGCCGACCTCGATCGACCTGCCGGGCTACCACCCCGTAACCCGGCCCCACGGCAAGCAGATCCGGGAGGCTGCGCGCCTGATCACGCAGTCGCGCCAGCCGGTGCTCTACGTCGGCGGCGGTGTCCTCAAGGCGCGGGCGTGGGCCGAGCTGCGGGTCCTCGCGGAGCTCACCGGCATCCCAGTCGTCACCACCCTGATGGCCCGTGGGCTGTTCCCCGACAGCCACCGACAGCACCTCGGGATGCCGGGAATGCACGGGACCGTCGCCGCCGTGACCGCGCTGCAGAAGTCGGACCTCCTCATCTCCCTGGGCGCCCGGTTCGACGACCGGGTGACCGGCAAGCTGTCGAGCTTCGCCCCTGACGCGAAGGTGATCCACGCCGATATCGACCCGGCCGAGATCTCCAAGAACCGCACCGCGGACGTGCCGATCGTCGGGGACGCCCGGGAGGTCATCACCGAGCTGGTTGCCGCGGTGCAGGCCGAGCACGCCGCCGGGCGCCACGGCGACTACGAGGGCTGGTGGGCCCAGGTCGACACGTGGCGTGCCACCTACCCACTGGGCTACGAGCGACCGGCCGACGGGTCGCTCGCGCCGCAGTACGTCATCGAGCGGCTCGGCAAGATCGCAGGGCCGGAGGCGCTCTACGTTGCCGGAGTCGGCCAGCACCAGATGTGGGCCGCGCAGTTCATCTCCTACGAGAACCCGGCCACCTGGCTGAACTCCGGCGGGCTCGGCACGATGGGCTACGCCGTGCCGGCGGCGATGGGCGCCAAGGTCGGCCGGCCGGACGCGACCGTCTGGGCGATCGACGGCGACGGCTGCTTCCAGATGACCAACCAGGAGCTCGCGACCTGCGCCATCAACGACATCCCCATCAAGGTGGCGATCATCAACAACGGAAGTCTCGGCATGGTCCGCCAGTGGCAGACGCTGTTCTACAACGAGCGCTACTCCAACACCGACCTCGGCGGTGCCGGCCGGTCGGCCGCGGCAGCAGGCTCGAAGGTGGAGCACATCCCGGACTTCGTGAAGCTGGCGGAGGCCTACGGCTGCGTCGGGCTGCGCTGCGAGAAGGCGGAGGAAGTCGACGCCACGATCGACCGCGCGATGGCCATCGACGACCGCCCGGTCGTCGTCGACTTCACCGTCCACCAGGACGCGATGGTGTGGCCGATGGTCCCGGCCGGCACGAGCAACGACGAGATCCAGGTGGCCCGTGACATGGCCCCGCAGTGGGACACCGAGCCGGGGGAGACCCGAGAATGAGCAGGCACACACTGTCTGTCCTGGTCGAGAACAAGCCGGGCGTGCTCGCGCGCATCGCCGGGCTGTTCTCCCGCCGTGGCTTCAACATCGACTCGCTCGCGGTCGGGCCGACCGAGCACGACGACGTGTCCCGGATGACCATCGTGGTCAACGTCGAGGAGCTGCCGCTCGAGCAGGTCACCAAGCAGCTGAACAAGCTGATCGAGGTGCTCAAGATCGTCGAGCTGGACCCGGTCGTCGCCGTCCAACGGGAGCTGCTGCTGGTGAAGGTCGCCGCCGACAGGGCGACCCGCTCGCACGTGCTGGAGACCGTGCAGCTGTTCCGCGCGAAGGTCGTCGACGTCGCGCCGGACGCCGTCACGATCGAGGCCACCGGCAACGCCGACAAGCTGGACGCGCTGCTGCGCGTCCTCGAGCCGTACGGCATCCGCGAGCTCGTGCAGTCGGGCATGGTCGCCATGGGGCGTGGGCCCCGCTCGATCACCGACCGGTCGTCTCGCCCCGCGGCTGTGACGCCCATCGCCCGCTAGCCCAGCGTCAACCACAACCAGAACCATTCGAGGAGAAGAGACCGTGGCCGAGCTGTACTACGACGACGACGCCGACCTGTCCGTCATCCAGGGGCGCAACGTGGCGGTGCTGGGCTACGGCAGCCAGGGCCACGCTCACGCGCTGTCGCTGCGAGACTCCGGCGTCGACGTCCGGGTCGGGCTGCCCGACGGGTCCAAGAGCCGCGAGCGGGCCGACGCCGAGGGACTGCGCGTCGTGACTCCCTTCGAGGCCTGCGAGGAGGCCGACCTGGTGATGGTGCTCGCACCGGACCCGATCCAGCGCAGCCTCTACAAGGAGGCGATCGAGCCGAACCTCGTCGACGGCGATGCCCTGTTCTTCGGCCACGGGCTCAACATCCGCTTCGACCTGGTCAAGCCGCCGGGGAACGTCGACGTCTGCATGGTCGCCCCCAAGGGACCCGGCCACCTGGTCCGCCGACAGTTCGTCGACGGGCGCGGCGTGCCGGTGCTGGTCGCGGTCGAGCAGGACGCGTCGGGCGGCGCCTGGGACCTGGTCAAGTCCTACGCAAAGGCCATCGGCGGCACCCGGGCCGGCGCGATCAAGACCACCTTCACCGAGGAGACGGAGACCGACCTGTTCGGCGAGCAAGCCGTCCTCTGCGGTGGCCTCTCCGAGCTGATCAAGGCCGGCTTCGAGACCCTCATCGAGGCGGGCTACCAGCCGGAGGTGGCCTACTTCGAGTGCCTCCACGAGGTCAAGCTCATCGTCGACCTGATGTACGAGGGCGGTATCTCGAAGATGTACTGGTCGGTGTCCGAGACCGCCGAGTACGGCGGCTACACCCGGGGACCGCGCCTGGTCACCAAGGAGACCAAGGCCGAGATGAAGAAGATCCTCGGTGAGATAACCGACGGGTCCTTCGCGCGGGAATGGATGCAGGAGTACGACAGCGGGCTGACCAACTACAAGCGCTACTTCCAGGAGAACACCGAGCACCCGGTGGAGCAGACCGGTCGAACGCTGCGGCCGATGATGAGCTGGATCGGCGAGGACGACTGACGACCAGCCCGTGGAACGCTCGTGAACCCGTTCACAAGGACTGGTTAGCATGAGCGGGTGACTCAGCCCGTCGTGCTCATCGCCGAGGAGCTCTCGCCCGCGACGATCGACGCCCTCGGCCCTGACTTCGATGTGCGCTACGTCGACGGGACCGACCGGGCCGCGCTGCTGTCGGCGGTCGCCGACGTCGACGCCCTGCTGATCCGCAGCGCGACGGCCGTGGACGCCGAGGTGTTCAACGCTGCCCGACGGCTCAAGGTCGTGGCGCGCGCCGGCGTCGGCCTGGACAACGTCGACGTCAAGGCGGCGACCCAGGCCGGCGTCATGGTCGTCAACGCCCCGCAGTCCAACATCGTCAGCGCCGCCGAGCTCGCGGTCGGCCTGCTGCTCGCGGCGGCCCGGAACATCGCGCCGGCCAACGCGGCTCTCAAGCAGGGGGAGTGGAAGCGCAGCAAGTACTCCGGCGTCGAGCTCTACGAGAAGACGGCCGGCATCGTGGGGCTCGGACGGATCGGAGCCCTGGTCGCCCAGCGGCTCTCCGCGTTCGGGATGCACGTCATCGCCTACGACCCGTTCGTCGCCGCCGGGCGGGCCGCCCAGATGGGCGTCCGCCTGGTCGGGCTGGACGAGCTGCTGCGCACCAGCGACGTCATCTCCGTCCACCTGCCGAAGACCGCCGAGACGGTCGGCATCATCGGCCACGAGCAGCTGTCCCTCGTCAAGCCGTCCCTGATCCTCGTCAACGCCGCCCGCGGCGGCATCGTCGACGAGGACGCGCTGGCCGCCGCCATCAAGGAGGGCCGGGTCGCCGGCGCCGGGCTTGACGTCTACGCCAAGGAGCCGTGCATCGACTCGCCGCTCTTCGAGTTCGAGTCGGTCGTCGCCACACCGCATCTCGGGGCCAGCACGGACGAGGCCCAGGAGAAGGCCGGTGTCGCCGTCGCGCGCTCCGTGCGCCTGGCGCTGGCCGGTGAGCTGGTCCCCGACGCGGTCAACGTCCAGGGCGGCGTCATCGCCGAGGAGGTCCGGCCCGGCATCCCCCTCGCCGAGAAGCTGGGGCGGTTCTTCACGGCGCTGGCCGGGACGGTGCCGTCCCAGCTCGACGTGGAGGTGCGCGGCGAGATCACCGCCCACGACGTCCGGGTGCTCGAGCTAGCCGCCCTCAAGGGGCTGTTCACCGACGTGGTCGAGGACCCGGTCTCCTACGTCAATGCGCCGCTGCTGGCGTCCGAGCGCGGCGTCGGGGTGCGGCTCAGCACGGACGCCGACTCTCCCGACTACCGCAACCTCCTCACCCTGCGGGGCACCCTCGCCGACGGCACCCAGGTGTCGGTGTCCGGCACACTGACCGGGCAGCGTCAGGTGGAGAAGCTCGTCGAGATCGACGGCTTCGACATCGAGGTCACGCTCTCCGACCACATGGCCGTGTTCCGCTACGACGACCGACCGGGGATCGTCGGCGCCGTGGGGCGCATCCTCGGCGAGGCGGGCGTGAACATCGCGGGGATGCAGGTCAGCCGCGACCGCAAGGGTGGCCACGCCCTGGTAGCCATGACGGTCGACGGGGCCATCCCCGGGTCGGTGCTGGACGAGATCGTCGCCGAGATCGGCGCCGCGACGGCCCGCCAGGCCGACCTCACCGACTAGTTCTGTCCAGTATCCGGAACAGTCCGCCGAGGGCCGAGACAGGTGCGCCGTCCCGACGTACGGTCGGAAGATCATGCGACGCGTTCTCCTCGTACTTCGCTGCCGCGGCGGGGCCCGCTAGCAAGGGCCGGCTCCCCGTCGCGGAGTCCGGCGCTGGCCCGCCTCGGAACGCGAACGCAGAGGATCCGTCATGAAGCACCACCACCCCAGCAGCCCGAGCGAGCGGCGCGACCACGCCGACGCCGTGCAGGCCGTCCAGCACGCCGTGCAGGAAGCCATGGACCGGCGCGACAACGGCGGCGAGACCGGCCACTGAGCGTGCAGACCAGCCCTTCGACCCTCCGGCTCGCCGTGGTGCCCGGCGACGGCATCGGCCCGGAGGTCGTGTCGGAGGGACTGCGAGTCCTCGAGGCCGTTCTCGGCGACGACGTGAAGCTGGCGGCCACGGAGTACGACCTCGGTGCCCGGCGGTGGCACGAGACCGGAGAGACGCTGCCGGACTCCGTGCTCGACGAGCTGCGCGGCCACGACGCGATCCTGCTCGGTGCCGTGGGCGACCCGTCGGTGCCCAGCGGCGTCCTCGAGCGCGGCCTGCTCCTGCGGCTGAGGTTCGAGCTCGACCACCACGTGAACCTGCGCCCGGCGAGGCTCTACCCGGGGGTGACGTCGCCGCTGGCCGGCCGTGGCCCGCAGGACATCGACTTCGTGGTGGTCCGGGAGGGCACCGAAGGCCCGTACGTCGGCAACGGGGGAGTGGTCCGGCGCGGCACGCCGCACGAGATCGCGACCGAGGTCAGCGTCAACACCTCGTACGGCGTCGAGCGGGTGGTCCGGGACGCCTTCGCCCGGGCCATGAACCGGCCCCGACGTCACCTCACCCTGGTGCACAAGACCAACGTGCTGGTCCACGCCGGTGACCTGTGGGCCCGGACGGTCGCCGCGGTCGGCGCCGACTTCCCGGACGTCACCACCGACTACCTGCACGTCGACGCTGCCTCGATCTTCCTGGTCACCGACCCCGGCCGCTTCGACGTCGTGGTGACGGACAACCTCTTCGGTGACATCGTCACCGACCTGGCGGCCGCGGTGACCGGTGGCATCGGGCTCGCCGCGAGCGGGAACCTCGACGTGAGCCGGACCAACCCGTCGATGTTCGAGCCGGTCCACGGCAGCGCGCCGGACATCGCCGGGCGAGGGATCGCGGACCCCACCGCAACCGTGCTGTCCGTGGCACTGCTGCTGGAGCACATCGGGCTGCCCGACGCGGCGTCGCGCGTCGAGCAGCGCCGTCGCGCGGGACCTGGCCGCGCGCGGGCCGGCGCCCAGGGGGACCCGCGAGGTCGGCCAGGCCGTCCTGGAGTACCTGCGCTGAGGTCGGCTACCGTCTGCCCATGCCGAGTGACCTGACGATCGAGCTCGCCCCGTCGAGCTCCCCGCGCAGTGCCGAGGAGCGCGCCGGCCTGCTCCAGGACCCCGGCTTCGGCCAGGTGTTCACCGACCACATGGTGAGCGCCGACTGGTCAGGCGACGAGGGGTGGCACGACGCCCGCCTCACCGCGTACCAGCCGCTCGTCCTCGACCCGGCGACGTCGGTCCTGCACTACGGCCAGGCGATCTTCGAAGGGCTCAAGGCCTACCACCAGCCCGACGGGTCGGTCGCGCTGTTCCGGCCGGAGCAGAACGCGGCCCGCTTCCGACGCTCGGCGCGGCGGCTGGCCATGGCCGAGCTGCCGGACGAGCTGTTCCTCGAGTCCGTCCGCGCCCTGGTCAGGGCCGACCGCGACTGGGTGCCGCAGCGATCCGGCGAGTCGCTCTACCTGCGGCCGCTGATGTTCGCCACCGACCCGTTCCTCGGCGTGCGGCCGTCGTTGACCTACCGCTACCTGCTCTTCGCCTCCCCCGCCGGCACCTACTTCCCCGGTGGGGTGCGGCCGGTGTCGGTGTGGCTCTCGACGGAGTACGTGCGCGCGGCGCCCGGCGGGACCGGCGAGGCGAAGTGCGCCGGCAACTACGCGGCCTCGCTCGTCGCGCAGGCGCAGGCTGCGGAGCAGGGCTGCGACCAGGTCGTCTGGCTCGACGCGATCGAGCACCGCTACGTCGAGGAGATGGGCGGGATGAACCTGTACTTCGTGTTCGCCGACGGCCGTCTCGTCACCCCGGCGCTGACCGGGACACTGCTCCCCGGCGTGACCCGGGACTCGATCCTCACCCTGGGCAAGGACCTCGGCCTCGAGGTCGAGGAGCGGCGGATCTCGACCGAGGAGTGGGAGCGCGGTGCTGCCGACGGGACCATCACCGAGGTGTTCGCGTGCGGCACGGCGGCCGTCGTCACGCCGGTCGGCCAGGTCAAGCACGCAGGAGGCAGCTTCGAGGTGGCCGACGGGCAGCCCGGCGCGGTCACGATGAAGGTCCGTGAGTCCCTGCTCGGGATCCAGCAGGGGACCGCTCCGCGACCCGCACGGCTGGATGCAGCGGGTGGTCTGAGGGCTCAGGCTCCTGACCACCTGTGACCTGGGGATTTGCCCGATCCTCGCGTCGAACCGTCAGGGTGGAGGGGTCCCACCACCCCTCCCCCGAGGAGAATCCCGATGACCGTGCCGAGCCCCAACGGCAGCCAGCCCGCCCAGCAGACCGAGTCGGCTATCGCCGCCGGGATGGCGGCGGGTGACACCGATGCCGTGATGCGTGCGGTCGCCGCCAGCGACGTCGTGGTGCCCCAGGCAGCCGGCCAGGACGGAGCCGCTCCCGACGGCTCGATCTCGCTGCCGGTGATCGAGCAGGACGGCACGTCCTACGTGCCGGTCTTCACCTCGGAGGCGACCATGGCCGCCGCCGCACCGGACATCGATGACGCCGTCTCCGTCTCCGCCTCCGAGCTGGCGGCGAACTGGCCCTCCGACGACCTCTGGCTCGCCGTGAACCCCGGCACCGAGGACGGCCTGACCCTCCCGCCGGACGCCGTCCGGGCGCTGCCCGTCTACGACGACGGCCCCGCCTGACCCAGGACGTCCCGCCATCCGACTCCGGGAAGCCGGCGTCCGGTCCGGATGGTGGGACGGTGGTTCCGCTCCGTGGGCGCGCGGTGGCACTCTCGGGAGCAATGAACGCCTGCATTACGACCTGAGCGCGCCCGCCGGCGCCCGACAAGAGCCGGCCGACGCGCAGACCTCCCGCGACCGCGGGGGGTCTTTTTGTTTGAGGGGACAGCCATGACTGGCCAGCACGACGCCATCGACGAGGTGGGCCGCTCCGATGCCTTTCATGTCTACGACACGACCCTGCGCGACGGCGCCCAGCAGGAGGGCCTCGCGTTCTCCGTCGCCGACAAGCTGGCTGTCGCAGCCCACCTCGACGAGCTGGGCGTGGGGTTCATCGAGGGCGGCTGGCCGGGCAGCAACCCCAAGGACACGGAGTTCTTCCGGCGGGCTCGGACCGAGCTCGACCTGAGGCACGCGCAGCTCGCCGCGTTCGGCGCGACCCGCCGACCCGGTGCGAAGGCCGCCGACGACCCCCTGGTGGCCGCCCTGCGTGACTCCGCGGCGCCCGTCGTGACGTTGGTGGCCAAGAGCCATGACCGGCACGTCGAGCTCGCCCTGCGTACCACTCTCGAGGAGAACCTCGCGATGGTTCGCGACACGGTCGGCCACCTGAGGGACGAGGGCCGGCGCGTCTTCCTGGACGCCGAGCACTTCTTCGACGGGTACGCGAGCAACCCGTCGTACGCGCTGGAGGTGCTGCGCGTCGCGATGGAGGCCGGGGCCGATGTGGCCGTCCTGTGCGACACCAACGGAGGGCGGCTGCCCGACGAGGTCGCCGACGTCGTGCACGCCGTGCGCGAGGCGACCTCGGCCCGGCTGGGCATCCACTGCCACAACGACGCGGGATGCGCGGTGGCCAACTCGCTGGCCGCCGTCGACGCAGGGGCGACCCACGTGCAGGGGACGCTCAACGGCTACGGCGAGCGCACCGGGAACGCCGACATCCTCACGGTGGTGGCCAACCTCGAGCTCAAGCGCGAGCGGCGGGTCCTGCCGTCGGGCGCCCTGCGCGAGGCGACCCGGATCGCCCACGCGGTGTCCGAGCTGGCCAACGTCCCGCCGTACTCGCGTCAGCCGTACGTCGGCGCCTCGGCGTTCGCGCACAAGGCGGGGCTGCACGCGAGCGCCGTGCGCATCGACCCCATGCTCTACCAGCACGAGCACCCGGAGTCGGTGGGGAACGACATGCGGATGCTTGTCTCCGACATGGCCGGCCGTGCATCGATCGAGCTCAAGGGCCGCGAGCTCGGCTACGACCTGGCGGGCAACACGGAGCTGCTCACCCGGATCACCGACAAGGTCAAGAAGATGGAGAGCCAGGGCTACACGTTCGAGGCCGCTGATGCGTCGTTCGAGCTGCTGCTGCGCACCGAGGTCGAGGGTGCCGCTCCCGACTTCTTCGACGTGGAGTCGTGGCGGGTCATCGTCGATGCGCACGGCGACGGAACGGCGGCCGCCGAGGCGACCGTCAAGGTCCGGGCCGGCGGCGAGCGACTGGTCGCGGTGGGGGAGGGCAACGGTCCGGTCAACGCCCTCGACCACGCCCTGCGGACCGCCCTCGGCAAGGCCTATCCGGAGCTCGCGAAGCTCGAGCTGATCGACTACCGGGTCCGGATCGTCGACGCCGCACACGGGACCGACGCCGTCACCCGCGTGCTCGTGGAGACCAGCGACGGCGAGACGTCATGGGAGACCGTCGGCGTCCACCCGAACATCATCGAGGCGTCCTGGGAGGCCCTGCTCGACGCCGTCACCTACGGCCTGCTGCGTCACCGCGCCGGCTGAGCGGCGGAGTGCGGTCGGCAAAGCCGAGGCGCCCGGTCCTCCGCGCGCGTCTACTGTCGGCGGCGTGACCACCGATGTGGTGACGTGTCGACAGTGCGGGGGCGGGCTTCCGCGGGGCGCCCGGTTCTGTCCCTCGTGCGGGGCGCCCACGGCCTCGTCGGAGCCCGCCGGCGAGGTGCGCAAGACGGTCACGGCCCTGTTCTGCGACCTGACGGGGTCGACCCGTCTCGGCCGTCGACTCGACGCTGAGGCCATGCGCGGCGTGATCGAGAGGTACTTCTCCGCAGTCAGTGCGGTCGTGTCCCGGCATGGCGGGACCGTGGACAAGTTCGTCGGTGACGCCGTGATGGCGGTCTTCGGCGTGCCCGCGGCGCACGAGGACGACGCGCTGCGCGCCTGCCGCGCCGCAGTGGACATCCTCGCCGCAGTCGAGGCGGTCGACCGGGAGGTGCAGGCGACCCACGGCGAGCGCCTCTTGGTCCGGCTCGGCATCGAGACCGGTGAGGCAGTGGTCGGCGACCCGGCCCGGGGCAGCACGTTCACGACGGGGCTGGGTGTCAACACCGCCGCTCGCCTGGAGCAGATCGCCGGACCTGGCGAGTGCCTGATCGGACCAGGCTGCCATCGGCTCGTGCGCGCGCGGGTCGACGTCGAGAGCCGCCCTGGCCTGCTGCTGAAGGGCATCGACGAGCCGGTCCACGCATACCGGCTGCTCGGCGTCCGAGACCTGGTCGGTGACCGCCCGGCGAGCGCGCCGATGATCGGGCGGTCCCGGGAGCTCGCACTTCTCCGGCTGGCGTTCGACCGTGCCGTGGCTCACGGGACGCTCGCTTTGGTGACCGTGCTCGGGCCGGCCGGCATGGGAAAGTCCCGGCTGGCCGCAGAGCTCGTGTCGAACGTGGAGCACGAGTCCACCGTGCTGCGTGGGCGGTGCCTCTCCTACGGGGAGGGCGTAACCTACTGGCCGCTCGTCGAGGCTGTCCGGCAGGCGGCGGGCCTGTCGGGGTCCGAAACCGTGCCGTCGGCCCATGACGCCTTGGCCAAGTTGCTCGGCGACCTCCCTGACGCATCAGACGTGGTGGAGCGGATCGCGCCGCTCGCCGGGCTGGGCGGCGCCCCGGGGCCTCCCGAGGACACCGCATGGGCCGTCTCCACGCTGTTGTCCGCGATGTCGAGCGACCGGCCGGTGGTCTTCGTCATCGACGACTTGCACTGGGCCGAGCCGGGGTTCGTGGCTCTGCTGGAGGCCGTGTGCGCGCGCCGCCGGGCAGGCCCGGTTCTGGTCGCGGTCTTCGCCCGGCCCGAGCTGCTGGACGATCATCCCGACTGGGGTGCTGGGGTCGACGCGGCCATCACCGCTGCGCTCGAGCCGCTGGTCGACGCCGAGGTGGCCGGCCTTGCCGCGGCGCTTCTCGGCGGAGCGATCCCTGACGGAGCCGTCGCCCAGCTGCTGGAGGCAGCCGGCGGTAACCCGTTGTTCGTCGAGCAGCTAGTGATGATGTTGGTCGAGGACGGCGTGCTGCTCACTGACGGCGATGGGTGGGTGCTCGCCGGTGACCTGACCTCCCTGAGCGTTCCGCCCACCATCAGCGCCGTCCTGGCAGCCCGTCTCGACAGGCTCAGCGCACAGGAGCGGGCTCTCCTGGGTGCGGCGTCGGTCATGGGTCAGGTCTTTTACCCCGCTGCGGTCGCAGCGCTCTCAACGGTGCCCATGGACATGGTGTCGGCCCAGCTCACGTCGTTGGTCCGCACGGGGCTCGTATGTCCCGTCAGGTCGGACCTGCCGGGGCAGGACGCGCTGCAGTTCGGGCACGTCCTGATCCACGACGCCTCGTACGGACGCTTGCGCAAGGCAGTGCGAGCCGACCTGCACGAGAAGTTCGCGCGATGGCTGGACACGAAAAACTACGGCCAGCCAGTCGACGACTTCGTCGGGAGTCACCTGGAGGCCGCCTACCTCCTGCGCGCAGAGCTCGGTGCCATCGACGACGCCGCCTGCAGGGTGGGTCGCGCGGCCGCCGACCGCCTCGCGGCGGCCGCCGACAGCCTGGTGTTCGTGGACGACCGGGCGGCCATTGGGCTGTTCGAGCGCGCCGAGCGCCTCCGGACCGACGACGGACCGCAACGCTGGACGCGCCAGATTGACCTGGCAAGCGCGTGGTCGCGCACCGGGTCGAACCTCAGCGGAGCCGTTGACCTTGCCCGCAGCGTGAGATCCGCCGCGGAGGAGGCGGGAGACCCGATCTGGTCCGCCCTGGCAGGCATCCTCGAGGGGCAGGTCCGCCTGCTGACCCACCCCGCGGGATCCCTGGCGGCCTTGCGTCAAGCGGCTCACGAAGGGCTGCGGGTGTTCTCGGCAGCTGACCACCACATCGGCCTCTCGGTCGCGCACGAGGCACTCGCGGACGTTGCCAACGTAGGAGCCCGCCACGCGGACAGTGCCCGAGAGTTCGAGCTTGCAGGGGCCCACGCGGAGCTCGCCGGACGATACCGGGCGGCGCGGTTCCATCAGCAGGAGGTTCTGTCGGCGTTGATGTTCGGGGACTGCCCAGCAGCCGACGGTCTGGTCGCGTGCCGCCGAGCTCTCGAAGCGGCCGATCACCGCACCGCTCGGGTGATCCCTGCCTCCTACCTCGGATGGTTCGCTGCCCTGCTGGGGCGTGAGGGGGAGGCGAGAGATGCTCGCGAGCTCGCGGAGCGGGTTGCGGGCGAGGTCGGAGGAACTCTGCACCAGCTCGTGACCTACGTGCGCGCCTGCGCGGAGGTCGATGTCGAGAACTGGCCGGAGGCGGCCCGGCTCCTCGACCAGGTCTGCCGCGAAACCGAAGCCAGCGGCGACCAGGGGAGGCTCTCGACGGACGCTGCCATGCATGCCCTCGCCTTGCTGCACCTGGGCCGGGTCGACGCTGCCCGTGCACAGGTGGGACTGGCCCTGCGGTCAGGGTCCGCCGAGGACGTGATGACCCATGCGCTGGCGAACGCAGCCTCGGCGTGGCTGGCCGCGCTCGACGGGGACCGGGCCGCGGCGGAGCTCCATACGGACAGAGGGACGACGCTGCTGCCCCGGGAAGTTCTGTCGAACCGTGCGACGATCCACGTCGCCTGCGCCGAGGCCGCCACCGTGCTCGGCGACAGGTCCCATGCGCGGCAGCACCGGCTGACGGCGATCGACCTGTACAGGACCAAGGGCAACGTCGTGGGCGCCGCTCGCCAGCTGGGGCTGCTGTGACGGCCCGGCTGGTCGGCGGGTCCAGCCCGGTACGCCTCTCAGCCGCGGCGCGCAGCCGACGACCGAGTCCGCCCCGCGACCGCGTGGGTACCCGCACCTGCGCCGCAAGTAACCTCCTGGGGTGCGGATCGCGAGGTACACCACAGGAGACGGCGCATCTTTCGGAGTAGTGGAGGGCGAGAACCAGGACGAGCTCGTGGTCCGGCGGGTCGAGGGACACCCCTTCGCCCCCTTCCAGGTGGTGGGTGAGCCGACGCCGCTCGCCGATGTCCGGCTCCTCGCCCCGGTGCTCCCCAGCAAGGTCGTGGCGTTCGGTCGCAACTACGCCGAGCACGCGGCCGAGATGGGCGCCGAGGTCTCCCTCGCCGACCCGCCGGTCGTGTTCCTCAAGCCCTCGACATCCGTCGTCGGCCCCGGCGACCAGGTGCAGTACCCCGTCGGTGTCTCCGAGGACGTGCACTTCGAGGGTGAGCTGGCGGTCGTGATCTCCCGGCTGTGCCGCGAGGTGCCGCCGGAGCGGGTCGCCGACGTCGTGCTGGGTTTCACCTGCGCCAACGACGTCACGGCGAGAGACCTGCAGAAGACCGAGAAGCAGTGGGGGCGGGCCAAGGGGTTCGACACCTTCTGCCCGCTCGGGCCGTGGGTCACGACCGGCATCGACCCCTCCGACCTGGCCGTGACGACCACCGTCAACGGTGAGCTGCGCCAGGCCGGCCGCACGTCGCAGATGCTGCGTGGCGTCGATGCCCTGGTCGCGCACGTCAGCCAGGCCATGACGCTGCTGCCCGGCGACGTGATCCTCACCGGTACCCCGGCGGGCGTCGGACCGCTGGCCGTCGGCGACCAGGTCAGCGTGACCATCGAGGAGATCGGCACCCTGACGAACTCGGTGGTGGCCCGTGGCTGAGATCCCGACGGATGCCACGACCGGCCCGGTGCGGGTTCGGGTGGCACCGTCCCCGACCGGGGACCCGCACGTCGGAACCGCCTACATGTCGTTGTTCAACCTCGCCTTCGCCCGGTCGCGCGGCGGCGAGTTCGTCCTGCGGGTCGAGGACACCGACCGCGCGCGGTACGTCGCCGACAGCGAGCAGCAGGTCTTCGACATGTTGCACTGGCTGGGACTGGACTGGGACGAGGGTCCCGACGTGGGTGGGCCGTACGCGCCCTACCGCCAGTCCGAGCGGTCGGCCACCTACCAGGTGCACGTCGACCGGCTGCTCGCCGACGGTCACGCCTACTACTGCTGGTGCTCGACCGAGCGGCTGGCGCAGATGCGCGAGGAGCAGCAGAAGGCCAAGCTGCCGACCGGCTACGACCGGCTCTGCCATGGGCATGAGCCGCGAGGAGCGTGCGTCCTTGCCCGGGTTCAGCGAGCAGCCCGTCGTGCGGATGCTCATCCCGGACGACGTCCCGCTGGTGTTCGACGACGTGATCCGCGGCGAGGTCAAGGCACCGCGTCCCGACGACCAGGTGATCGTGAAGGCGGACGGCTTCCCGACGTACCACCTCGCCAACGTCGTCGACGACCACGAGATGGCCATCACCCATGTCGTGCGCGGCGAGGAGTGGATCTCCTCGACGCCCAAGCACGTGCTGCTCTACGACTGGCTCGGCTGGGAGCGACCCGCCTTCGCGCACATGCCGCTGCTGCGCAACGCCGACAAGTCGAAGATCTCCAAGCGCAAGAACCCGGCCGCGCGGCTCACCTGGTTCCGGGAGCAGGGCTACCTGCCCGAGGCACTGGTCAACTTCCTCGCGCTGATGGGCTACTCGCAGCCTGACGGGGAGGAGGTCTTCTCGTTCGACGACATGGTCGCGTCGTTCGACTGGGCCCGGGTCAACACGGTGGGCCCGGTCTTCGACCTGGACAAGCTGGCCTGGCTCAACGGCCACTACGTGCGCGAGCTGTCGGTCGTCGACCTCGCGGGTCGCATCGTCGAGCACCTGTCTCGGTCCGGCGTGCTGCCCGCCGAGCCCACCGCCGATCAGCGGTCCACGGTGCTTGCGGCTACCCCGCTGGTCAACGAGCGGATGCAGGTCCTCTCCGAGGCGGAGGGGATGCTGGCGTTCCTGCTGGTCGACGAAGCCGCCTTCGCGGTCGATCCCGAGGACGCCCAGAAGGTGCTCACCGCCGACGCCGTGCCCGTCCTGACCGCGAGCATCGCGGCGCTGGAGGCGCTCGGCACCTGGGAGACCGCGGCGATCGAGGCGACGCTGCGGGCATCGCTCGTCGACGGGCTGGGACTGAAGCCCAAGCTCGCCTTCGGACCGGTGCGCGTCGCGGTGACCGGACGGCGGGTGTCACCGCCGCTCTTCGAGTCGCTCGAGCTGCTGGGTCCCGAGCGCTCCCTCGGCCGGCTGCGCGCTGCCCTCGCGCTCCGCCGGGGCGTAGTCGGGTGGCGCCCACGGACGTCGCCACGGTCGGGAGTGAGCGCTACCCACAGCTGCTGCGCGGGCCGCGCCACCGCTGGTGGAAGCCAGTGCTGGGACTCCTGCTGGCGGCGGTGACGCTGGTGTCCGGCGCGGTCGTGGTCATCCTTGGCGCACTGGTCCTCGACTGGCTGACAGGTGGGTCGGCCGACCCGTTCTCCGACGAGTCCCTGAGCCCTGACTCGCCGATCGGCCTGCTGGCCAACAACCTCGTCATCACCATGATGGTGCCGGCCGCCGCGCTGTCGGTGATGGTCGTGCACCGTGAGCGGGTCGGCTGGCTCGCGTCGGTGGTGGGGCGGCCGCGGTGGGGCCTCCTCGCTCGCTTTCTTGGTGTCGCCACCCTCGTCGTTGTCGTGTTCTTCGGCGCGAGCTTCCTGCTGCCGGGGGACGCCGCACAGGAGATCGAGACCCCCAGCGCCCCGACGCTGGTCGCGCTGCTCGCCGTGATCCTGCTCACCACGCCGCTGCAGGCGGCGGCGGAGGAGGTGGGCTTCCGTGGGTACCTGAGCCAGGGTGTGGCCTCCTTGTTCTCCCGGCCTGAGGTCGGGACGGTCGTCGCCGGCGCCGTGAGCGCACTGCTGTTCGCCTTGGCCCACGGCACCCAGGACACGTGGCTCTTCGGGGACCGCCTGGCGTTCGGGGTCGTCGCCTCGTGGCTCGCTTGGCGCACGGGTGGCCTCGAGGCCCCGGTGGCTCTGCACATCGTCAACAACCTGGTGAGCCTTGCCTTCACCGCCGCCACCGGGTCGCTCGAGGACTCGCTGACGGCCTCGACGCTCGAATGGCAGTTCGCGGCGCTCGACGTCGCGATGATGATCGCGTTCGCGGTCGTCGTGGACCGACTGGCCGCGCGGTGGCGCGTCGAGGTGCGCCGCGCCCCCGCGTACGGCGCTTTGTCCGGCCCGCGCGAGGTCGGCTATCCTGGTGCGCGCCCGCCCACCCCGCCGCCAGCGGGAGGCGAGAACCCTTGGGGTATGGGGTAATTGGCAGCCCGGCTGATTCTGGTTCAGCTAGTCTAGGTTCGAGTCCTGGTACCCCAGCGCTTCACCGGCGACGCAGCGCGTCGCAGCATCGTGGCCCCGTTGTGTAGCGGCCTAGCACGCCGCCCTCTCAAGGCGGTAGCGCGGGTTCGAATCCCGTCGGGGCTACCACGCAAAGGCCCAGATCGCCGCGATCTGGGCCTCTGCGCTAGCCTCGGCCGCACGTCTCGACGCGGCAACGCCGATGGCCGTGAGAGGTGAGCATGGCCGTCCCCACACCAGTGCCGCGCCCGCCTGACCGACGTCCCGGTCCGCGCGAGCCGGTGAGCGACCTGGCCCGGCTGCGGATGCTGTCCCGGGTCGCCGAGCAGGTCGGTGAGGGCGTCGTGGTGTCCGACAACGACGGCTGGTTCCAGTACGTCAACCCGACCTTCGCCGAACAGCACGCGAGCACGGTCGAGGAGCTGACCGGGGCGCACATGAGCGGGTTCTACCGGACCCAGGACCTTGCGGCCGACGTCCAGCCGATCATCGCCGCAGCGCTCGAGCACGGTATCGGTCGCGGGGAGGTGACCCGGCTCCGCCGGGACGGCACCGAGTTCCCGGCGCGCATCACACTGTCTCTCTTGCGCGACGAGCACGGCGAGCTGATCGGTCGCGTCCTCTGCGTCCAGGACATCACCGCGCAGCGGCGGCTCGAGGAAGACCTCCGCCAGGCCGCGTTGTTCGACCCGCTCACCGGGCTACCGAACCGGCGTCTGCTTCGCGACCGTGTCGAGCACGCGCTGTCGATGCGCGCCCGACGGAGCCCCGGCGTGGCGGCGGTGTTCGTCGACCTCGACGGGTTCAAGGGGATCAACGACGAGTTCGGCCACGAGGTCGGGGACGAAGTGCTGGTCGAGGTCGCTCGCCGACTGCAGGAGCGGGTGCGTGAGTGCGACACGTTGGCGCGCTACGGCGGGGACGAGTACGTCGTGCTCCTGGAGGAGCTCGCGGACTCGGACCAGGCGGCCCGGATCGGCAGGCGGGTTCGTGCAGCGTTCACCGCGCCGGTGCAGACAGCGGCCGGCGACGTCCCGGTGTCGGCCAGCATCGGCATCCATGTCGCCACTGACGCAGACGACCACGACGCGCTGCTGCGCAGCGCCGACGACGCCATGTACGCCGCGAAGCGCGGCGGCAAGGGCCAGGTCCGGTTCTCGCCGGCCTGACCGGGGCCTAGGCGTTGTCAGGCGGGCTGCATGTGTCCCTGGGCCGTCGGCTGCGCCTGCTGTCCCTGCTGCCCCTGCTGCTGGCCCTGCAGGAGGACCTCGCTGAGCTTGGCCGCCGCCGCGCAGACGATCTGGGCGTGCAGCCGGCCGGGCTGGCGGGTCAGTCGCTCGATCGGGCCGGACACCGACACGGCGGCCACCACCCGGCCCGCCGGGCCCCGGACGGGTGCGGAGACCGAGGCCACTCCCGGCTCTCGCTCCCCGACGCTCTGCGCCCAGCCCCGGCGCCGGACCGCGGACAGCGCGGTCGCGGTGAAGCGGGCCTCGCGCAGCCCGCGGTGCAGCCGGTCGGGCTCCTCCCAGGCGAGCAGGATCTGGGCGGCGGACCCCGCCTTCATCGTCAGGGTGGCGCCGACCGGGACCGTGTCCCGCAGGCCGGTCAGCCGCTCGGCCCCGGCCACGCACACCCGGCTGTCGCCCTGCCGGCGGTAGAGCTGCGCGCTCTCGCCGGTGATGTCACGGAGCCGGGCGAGCACTGGGTTGGCCGCCTCGAGCAGGCGGTCCTCACCTGCCGCGGTCGCGAGCTCCCGCAGCCGCGGCCCGAGAACGAAGCGACCCTGCAGGTCGCGGCCGACGAGGCGGTGGTGCTCCAGCGCCGTGGCCAGCCGGTGCGCCGTCGGGCGCGCCAGACCGGTCGCCTGCACGAGGGCGGCCAGGCTGGCCGGGCCGGCCTCGAGCGCACCCAGCACGATGGCGGCCTTGTCCAGGACGCCGACTCCGCTACTGTTGTCCATGTACCGATACTCTAGTCTCATAGCCTGAGACGCAAGTCCAGGGAGAGAAACTCGTGGCCGGAACGTTGGCCGAGAAGGTCTGGGAATCCCACGTCGTGCGGCGCGCGGCCGGTGAGCCCGACCTGCTCTACATCGACCTCCACCTCGTGCACGAGGTGACCAGCCCCCAGGCGTTCGACGGGCTGCGGCTGAGCGGGCGCCGGGTTCGCCGCCCCGACCTCACCCTCGCGACCGAGGACCACAACGTCCCGACGCTCGACATCGAGAGCCCGATCGCCGACCCCGTCTCGCGGACCCAGGTCGACACCCTGCGCCGGAACTGTGCCGACTTCGGCGTCCCCATCTACTCGCTGGGCGACGCGGAACAGGGCATCGTGCACGTCGTCGGTCCGCAGCTCGGGCTCACCCAGCCCGGCATGACAGTGGTCTGCGGTGACTCGCACACGTCGACGCACGGCGCCTTCGGCGCGCTCGCGTTCGGCATCGGGACCAGCGAGGTCGAGCACGTCCTGGCCACCCAGACCCTGCCCCTGAAGCCGTTCCGCACCATGGCGGTCACCGTCGAGGGGGAGCTCGGGCCGGGCGTCTCGGCCAAGGACCTGATCCTCGCCGTGATCGCCGAGATCGGAACCGGCGGCGGCCAGGGCTACGTCCTGGAGTACCGCGGGTCGGCGATCCGAGGGCTGTCCGTCGAAGCGCGGATGACGATCTGCAACATGTCGATCGAGGCGGGTGCCCGGGCCGGCATGGTGGCGCCGGACGACACGACGTTCGCCTATCTCCGCGACCGTCCGCGGGCTCCCAGCGGCGAGGACTGGGAGGCTGCCGTCGCCGCCTGGCGGTCCCTGCGCAGCGACGACGACGCGACGTTCGACCACGAGGTGGTGCTCGACGCGGCGGCCATCACGCCGTACGTCACGTGGGGCACCAACCCTGCCCAGGGCCTGCCGCTGTCCGCGTCGGTCCCGGATCCCGCGTCCTTCGACGACGAGAGCGCCCGGACTGCGGCCCGGCGCGCCCTCGACTACATGGGTCTCGAGCCGGGCACCCCGCTGCGGGACATCGCGGTGGACACGGTGTTCCTCGGCTCCTGCACCAACGGCCGGATCGAGGACCTTCGCGCGGCAGCCGAGGTGGTGCGCGGCCGCAGGGTCGCGGACGGCGTGCGGATGCTCGTCGTGCCGGGCTCGGCCCGGGTGCGGCTGGCCGCCGAGGAGGAGGGCCTCGACGTCGTGTTCAAGGAGGCCGGCGCCGAGTGGCGTCACGCCGGGTGCTCGATGTGCCTGGGCATGAACCCCGACCAGCTGGCTCCGGGGGAGCGCAGCGCGTCGACCTCCAACCGCAACTTCGAAGGACGACAGGGCAAGGGCGGGCGTACGCACCTGGTCTCACCGCTCGTCGCCGCAGCCACCGCCGTTGTCGGCCGGCTGGCGAGCCCGGCCGACCTCGACCACCCCGCCACCGCCGGAGAGGAGGGCTGAGCCATGCACCCGGTCACCAGTCACACCGGACGTGCGGTCGCGCTGCGTCGGTCCAACGTCGACACCGACCAGATCATCCCGGCGGTCTACCTCAAGCGGGTGACGCGTACGGGTTTCGAGGACGGCTTGTTCGCCGCGTGGCGCAACGACCCCGACTTCGTGCTGAACCGCCCCGAGGCGGCCGGTGCGTCGGTGCTCGTCGCCGGGCCGGACTTCGGGACCGGGTCCTCGCGCGAGCACGCCGTGTGGGCGTTGCACGACCACGGGTTCCGGGTCGTCCTGTCCTCCAGGTTCGCCGACATCTTCCGGGGCAACGCCGGGAAGGGCGGGCTGGTCACGGCCTGCGTCGAGCAGTCCGACGTCGAGCGCATCTGGGACGCCGTCGAGGCCGATCCGGCCACGGAGGTGACCGTGGACCTGGAGTCGCGCACCGTGACCTGGGCCGGCGAGAGCGCCGGCTTCGACATCGACGACTACACGAGGTGGCGGCTGATGGAGGGTCTCGACGACGTCGACCTGACCCTTCGGCACGGCGACGCGGTGGCCGACTTCGAGTCACGGCGGCCACGGTGGATGCCCACGACTGCTTGACGAGAGCGGGTGCCGGACCGCTCGTCAGGCGAGACGCCTTTGCGACACAACGGGAATTCAGCCTCCCGGTGTTTGTCTAGTAACCGATGAACGCCTAACGTCGCCTCGAATCGAGTGACCGCTCGACATCCGCAGACACTCCCAAGGGGTTTCCACAGTGAACAAGGCTCAGCTGATCGACAGGCTGTCCGTCCAGCTCGGTAGCAAGAAGGCCGCGACCGACGCCGTCGAGGCCGTCATCGACACCGTGACGCGTGCCGTGGCGTCGGGCGAGAAGGTGGCCATCACCGGCTTCGGTGTCTTCGAGAAGGTCGCCCGCCCGGCACGCACGGGTCGCAACCCGCGCACCGGCGAGGCCGTCAAGATCAAGAAGACGACGGTGCCGAAGTTCAAGCCGGGCCAGAGCTTCAAGGACGTCGTCAGCGGCGCCAAGAAGCTGCCGAAGGTCGCCGCCAGTGCGGCCCGCTCGGCCGCCGGCGCGACCAAGGCGCCGGCCAAGAAGGCGCCGGCCAAGAAGGCGACCGCCAAGAAGGCGCCGGCCAAGAAGTCGGCGCCGGCCAAGAAGTCGACGGCCCGCAAGACGACCGCCAAGAAGACGACGGCGAGGAAGACGACCGCCAAGAAGACGACGGCCCGCAAGCGCTGACGGTCTGCACTGCACGGCCCGGTCGCCCCAGGGCGGCCGGGCCGTCCGTCGTCAGGGCGCAGCCGGCAGGCCGGGAAGAGTCGCGATGGTGAGGAAGGTGACCTCGCGGCCGGCAGCGTCGTCCGCGCTCACCTCGATGCGCACCCGCTGCCCCACCCGCAGGAGCCGGATCCCCCCGGCGTCGAACGCCGGCGCGTCGAAGGGCAGCTCCACCCCGTCGTCCAGGACCACGGTGCCGGAGCGGGTCTCGGCGTCGAACCTGCGCACGGTCGCCTGCACGGACGCAGAACCTATCCGATGCTCACTGGATGTCGAGGAGCAGCGCCCTCGTGTGCGGACCCACGCCGATGTCGGCGGGCGCGCTCCATGTCGGCGACCGTGTCCACGTCCTGGCGGACCGAGCCGAGGCCCTCACCGGCGAGCTCGACGTAGCCGGCGGCGGCGTGCCGGGCGGCCGAGGACGGGCCGAAGGCGGGCCGCAGGCGCTCGTCGGGGCGCGCGAGCACCAGGGTCGTGCCGCTGCCCTCGGCGTCGCGGACGAAGGACCGACGATGGGCCCCGGCCGCCGTGAGTGCCGCGGCCAGCTCGTCGGCTCGCAGGGCCGGCAGGTCGGCCGACAGTGCTCCCGCGCCGCAGGCCGGGTAGGACCGGCGGGCGACGGTCGCACCGTGCTCGAGCGCCGGGTTGAGTCCGGCGTCCGGCTCGTCGCCGACCACCTCGGCACCGACTGCCGCGAGCCGCTGGGCCGCCGTCGGGTCGTCGGTGACGACGACCACGGCCAGCACGTCGGGGCAGGCGAGGGCGGCGACGGTGGTGTCGAGGGCGAAGGCCAGGGCCAGGGCGCCCCGTGACCCGTCGAACGGCGGACCCAACCGGGTCTTGGCCGCGGCCAGCCGCTTGACGGGCACGATCAGGCACCAACGGTCCGCAGCGCCGGGCACCCCTGGATCCTGCCAGGCCCGCCAGGCCTCAGTTCGACATCGCGGCAGCGCGCTCGACAGCCTGCTCGCCAGGACGGGAGACTGTCGCGCACCGGCGGAGAAGGGACCAGAGTGAGGCGCGAGCGGTCGAGGCAACGGGAGCGCCGTGGCCGGCACGGATTCTGGTACCGCTTCGCCGTCGTCGTGCTGCGGCCGCCGTTGATGCTGCTGACCAGGCGCGACTGGCGAGGCACCGAGCACGTCCCGGACGGCGGCGCCGTGGTCGTGGTGAACCACGTGTCGCACGTCGACCCGCTTACCTTTGCCCATTTCGTCTACGACAACGGGCGGCTGCCGCGGTTCCTGGCCAAGGACTCGGTGTTCAAGGTCCCGTTCGTAGGCATGGTCGTGCGCGGTGCGAAGCAGATCCCGGTCTACCGGGAGTCCGGGAGCGCATCGCTCGCCTACGCCGCCGCGGTCGCCGCCGTCAGGGACGGTGAGCTGGTCGCGATCTACCCAGAGGCCACGCTCACCCGCGACCCCGGCCTCTGGCCGATGGTGGGCAAGACGGGAGCGGCGCGCGTCGCGCTGGAGACCGGGGCCCCGGTCATCCCGGTGGCCCAGTGGGGCCCGCAGGAGATCCTGCCGCCGTACACCAAGCGGCCGAAGCTGTTGCCCCGCCGGACGATGCACGTCCGGGCCGGTCCGCCGGTCGACCTGGCCGACGTGGTGGGGCGGCCGGTCGACGCGGAGCTGCTGCGGGAGGTGACCGAGCGGATCATGGCTGCGATCACCGATCTCCTCGAGCAGATCCGCGGCGAGAAGGCTCCCGCCGTACGCTTCGACCCCAAGCAGGCCGGCCTGCCTCGGACCGGCGACCCCGGCCGGGACGGCGGCGCCGACAGGAGGTCCGCGTGAGCGGCCTGAGCAACGACGTCAGGAGAGCCGGATGACGCGCGTGGCGGTGCTCGGCAACGGCTCGTGGGGCACCGCGTTCTCCATGGTCCTCGCCGATGCGGGCGCCGAGGTCACGCTCTGGGGCCGGCGGGCCGAGGCCGCCGAGGCCATCAACCGGGCGCACGAGAACGCCGACTACCTCCCCGGCATCGCGCTGCCCGAGGCGATCGTGGCGACCGCCGACCCGGAGCAGGCGCTGCAGCGCGCCGAGGTCGTGGTGCTGGCCGTGCCGTCACAGACCTTGCGCGGCAACCTGTCCGGCTGGGCGCCGCTGCTGCCCGACGGCTGCGTCCTGGTGAGCCTGATGAAGGGCATCGAGCTCGGCACGACCCGACGGATGAGCGAGGTCATCGCCGAGACGACCGGCGCGGGACCGGAGCGCATCGCGGTCGTCTCGGGCCCCAACCTGGCCAAGGAGATCGCCCAGCGGCAGCCGGCGGCCAGCGTCGTGGCGTGCGTCGACGAGGCGGTGGCGGAGAAGCTGCAGCAGGTCTGCCTCACGCCCTACTTCCGGCCCTACACGAACACCGACGTCGTCGGGGTCGAGCTCGGGGGAGCGGTGAAGAACGTCATCGCCCTCGCGGTCGGGATGGCCAAGGGCATGGGCATGGGCGACAACTCGCAGGCGTCGATCATCACCCGCGGGCTGGCCGAGATCACCCGCCTCGGGCTGGCCCAGGGCTCGGACGCGGCGACCTTCGCCGGTCTCGCCGGTGTCGGCGACCTCGTCGCCACCTGCATGTCGCCCCTGTCGCGCAACCGGACCTTCGGCGAGAACCTCGGCCGCGGCATGACGCTCGAGGAGGTGGTGGCGGCCACCCGGCAGACGGCTGAGGGCGTCAAGTCGGCGGAGTCGATCCTGGCGCTGGCTCGTGCCCACCACGTCGACATGCCGATCGTCGAGCACGTCGTGGCCGCCGTCCACGACGGGCTGCCGCCGGCGGAGATCGTGAGGCGCATCATGAGCCGCAGTGCGAAGGCCGAGAGCGACTAGGACCCGGACAGCGGGAGGGTGCCGAGGGCGTCCACGAGGTCGGCCCAGAGGTCCTCGACGTCCTCGACGCCGACCGACAGCCGGAGCAGCGTCTCGGGGACGTCCCGGCTCTCGCCGGGCCACTTCCGCCGGCGCTCGAGGCTGGACTCGACGCCGCCGAGGCTCGTCGCGTGCACCCACAGCACCGTGGCCGTCGTGACGGCGTCCGCTGGCCGCCACGTCGCCGCGCAGCTCGATGCTGACGACGGCACCCAGCCCCGGGTAGTGGACCCGCTCGACCCTCGGGTGGTCGCGCAGCCTGGCCGCGAGCTCGGTCGCGTTGGCCTGGGCCCGTTCGACGCGCAGGTGCAGCGTGCGCAGCCCGCGCAGCGCGAGCCACGCCTCCACCGTCCCGGGCACCGACCCCTGGCGGCTGCGCACCTCCACCAGGCGGTCGGCCACGCCGACGTCGCCCGCCACGGCGACGCCGAGCAGCAGGTCGGAGTGGCCGGAGAGGTACTTCGTGGCGCTGTGCACCACCACGTCGGCACCGGTCTCGAGCGGGCGCTGCAGGATCGGCGTGGCGAAGGTGTTGTCGACCGCGAGCACCACGCCCGCCGCCGTTGTCTGCTCGGCAAGCCGCTCGAGGTCGACGAGCTGCAGCAGCGGGTTGGTGGGGCTCTCCGCCCAGCACAGGTCGCTGCCCTGCATCGCCTCGGCGCTGGCGACCTGATCGGTCAAGTCGACGCGGCGCACCGTCAGCCGGCCGCGCTCCTCGAGGCGGGCGAGCAACGAGAGCGTGCCGTAGTACGAGCCGGGGCCCGGCGACGACGACGCCACCGTCGGGCACCAGGTCGACCACCGCGGCGACGGCCGCCATCCCGGACGCGAAGGAGGTGGCCACGCCACCCTCGAGCGCGCCGACGGCGGTCTCGAGCATCTCCCACGTGGGGTTGCCGTACCTGCCGTAGCCGACCTCGCCGCCGGCGTGGTAGGTCGACGCCATCACCAGGGGCGGGTTCAGCGGCCCGTCGGGCTGCCTGGGTGGCCGGCCCGCCGAGACGGCGACCGTGGCAGGCGAGAGCCGGGTGCGGGACGGCGGGTCGGGTGCCCGGCGGCGGTCATGGCAGCGAGTATCCCGGTCCGGTGGGCCGTCGGTAGGGTCGACCGCGATGACCGACCAGACTGCTGACGCCAGCGGCCCCGACCAGCAGCCACGCCGAGCCCGCGTCGCCGTCGTCTTCGGTGGCCGGAGCACGGAGCACGCGGTGTCCTGCGTCTCGGCCGGCAGCGTCCTGGCCGCGATCGACCGCGACCGCTACGACGTCGTCCCGGTCGGCATCTCGCGCGAGGGCCGTTGGGTGCTCGCCGCCGACGACCCGCAGCGGCCGGCCGTCACCGGCGGCGACCGTGCCCGAGGTCGCCGGACGACGGCGCAGCGCCGTCGTGCTCTCCGGTGACCCGACGCATCGCGGGCTCGCCGTCTACGAGCCGGGAAAGATGCCGGAGGAGCTCGGCGAGGTCGATGTCGTCCTGCCGCTGCTGCACGGCCCGTACGGCGAGGACGGAACCCTGCAGGGGCTCCTCGAGCTCGCCGGAGTGCCGTACGTCGGCTCCGGCGTGTTCGCCTCCGCGGCCGCCATGGACAAGGGCCACGCGAAGACGCTGCTGCAGGGGGCCGGCCTGCCGGTCGGGCCGTACGCCGTGGTGACGCCGCGGGCCTGGGCCACCGACAAGGCTGCCGTGCGCGAGACGGTGGCGGGGCTGGGCTACCCGGTCTTCGTCAAGCCCGCGCGGGCCGGTTCGAGCGTCGGGATCACCAAGGTCCGTGTCCCCGGCGAGCTCGACGACGCGATCGAAACGGCTCGGTCGCACGACCCGCGAGTCGTCGTCGAGGCAGCCGTTCTCGGGCCGCGAGATCGAGTGCGGTGTGCTCGAGGGGCTCGACGGCGCACCGCCCGAGGCCAGCGTGCCCGGGGAGGTCGTCGTCGGGGGTGGTCACGAGTTCTACGACTTCGCGGCGAAGTACCTGCCGGACGAGGGCACCGACCTGATCGTGCCCGCGGACCTGCCCGACGACGTCGTCGCCGAGGTGCAGGACCTCGCCTGCCGGGCGTTCGACGTCGCTGGCCTGCGAGGGCCTGGCACGGGTCGACTTCTTCGTCACCGGGCGACGGCTCGGTGCTCGTCAACGAGGTGAACACGATGCCGGGCTTCACGCCCGTCTCGATGTTCCCGCTGATGTGGGACGCCACGGGCCTGGACTACCCGGCACTGGTCGACCGGCTGGTGCAGACCGCGCTGGCCAAGCCCGCCGGCCTCCGCTAACCGGCGTCAGACCCGCCGGATCCAGCGCCGCACGGCGGGGGCCAGGTCGACGAGCGGCGAGGTGGCGCGGTCGCGCGGCGTGGACCGGGGGACGCGCAGCTGGACGTACGTCGTCCGGCCGGTGGTGGTGAAGACGTACGCCCGCCGGCCCTCGGCCACCAGCCACTCGACCCGCTCGACCTCGACGACCTCCGAGCCGGTTAGCCCCGCCGGCCGGGCGACCCCGCAGCGGAGCACCACGGCGGGGTCACCCCAGGCCGCCGTGCGGGTGGACGACGGGGTCACGTCGCGCGAGCCGGCGCCGTCCAGCGAGGCGGGGAGTGCATGGTGCAGGCGCTCGCACCCCGTGCCCGGGCCGGTCGGCGGCGACACCCGCACAGCGGGGTCGGCCGAGCAGCCGGCCAGGACGGCGAGCGCCGTGCCGAGCGCGACCGCGGCGGTGACGCGCAGCGTCAGAGGTGGACGACCGGGCAGGTGAGGGTGCGGGTGATGCCGTCCACGCCCTGGACCTTGGCGACCACGAGCTTGCCCAGCTCGTCGACGTTGCGGGCCTCGGCGCGGACGATCACGTCGTACGGGCCGGTGACGTCCTCTGCCATGGTGACGCCTTTGACGTCCGCGATCTCGCGAGCCACCTGAGCGGCCTTGCCGACCTCGGTCTGGATCAGGATGTAGGCCTGGACGACCATCGAGGGCCCCTTCCTTACGTAGAGTCTGGCGGTCGCGTGCGCCGCCGGGGGGCGTCGCTCGCGAGCGAACCTACCGGAAAGGGAAGTGGCGATGTCCGGCAGCACGACGCGCGGCACCGTCGGCGAGCTCGGTGAGCTCGGCCTCATCGAGGCGGTCACCGCTCGGCTCGGCAGCACCGACGCGCTGCTGCTCGGCCCGGGTGACGACGCCGCACTCGTCGCCGCGCCGGACGGCAGGGTCGTCGCCACGGTCGACGTCCTCGTCGAGGGCCGCCACTTCAAGCGGGACTGGTCGAGCGGCGTCGACGTCGGGGTGCGCGCGGCCGCGGCCAGCCTCGCCGACGTCGCGGCGATGGGCGCCGTACCGACGGCCCTGCTCGTCGGGCTCGCGGTCCCGCCGGACCTCGACGTGCAGTGGGCGATGGACTTCGCCGACGGCCTCGGCCAGGAGGCGGAACGTGCCGGCGCCGCCGTCGCGGGCGGCGACGTGGTGCGAGCGGACGCCATCACCGTGAGCGTGACCGCCCTGGGCGATCTGCAGGGCCGCGACCCCGTGACCCGTGCCGGCGCCCGGCCCGGTGACCTGGTCGCCGTCGCCGGCCGGCTCGGGTGGTCCGCCGCAGGCTTCGCGGTGCTCTCCCGCGGCTTCCGCTCCCCGCGGGCCCTCACCGACGCCCACCGCCGGCCGGTGCCGCCGTACGACGAGGGTCCTCGCGCCGCCGCGCTGGGTGCCACCGCGATGGTGGACGTCAGCGACGGCCTGGTGTCCGACCTCGGTCACCTGGCCCGGGCCAGCGGGGTCTGCGTGCGCGTCGAGTCCAGCGCCTTCCACGTGCCGCAGGAGTTCCAGGACACGGCCAGGGCGCTGAACGCAGACCCGATGCAGTGGCTGCTCACCGGCGGCGAGGACCACGCCCTCGTCGCCACCTTCCCCGCGGACGTCGACCTGCCGATGGCGTGGAGCGTCATCGGCCGGGTCGACGCCGGGGAGGCCGTCGTCGTGGACGGCACGCCGTGGCAGGGGTCAGGCGGCTGGCGGTCGTTCTAGCGGCTGACCTTGCCTGCCTTCAGGCAGGAGGTGCACACGTTGAGCCGCTTGGGGGTCTTGCCCACCATCGCGCGCACGGTCTGGATGTTCGGGTTGAAGCGGCGCTTGGTGCGCCGGTGCGAGTGCGAGATGCTGTGCCCGAAGCCCGGACCCTTGCCGCAGACGTCGCAGGTGGCAGCCACGGGTGATCTCCAAGAGTGGTGGGACGGTTGAGGGCGGCCCGAGCCGTGCTCACACTGCCCCGGGCAACCGCAGAAGGGTAACCGACCGGCGCGCCGGGGCGCCAACCGAGCCGGGCCCGCGTCCGGCCCTGCGACTAGCCTGCGGCCACGCGGCCACACCGCCACCCGCCAGCAGCGACCACCACGGGAGACCCAGCATGAGCCCCGCGGCCCCCACCGCCCCGCCCGCCCCGCTGCGGGCGCTGGACGCGGAAGCCGTCGAGCGGTGGGCCCGGGCCGGCCGCGACGCGCTCGAGGAGGCCCGGGAGGAGATCGACGAGCTCAACGTCTACCCGGTGCCCGACGGCGACACGGGGACCAACCTGCACCTCACGGTCGCGGCGGCGGTGGACGCCCTGAGCGAGGCCGGCCTCTCGGGCGGTGCGACGCCCGGCGAAGCCCTCTCGGCGCTGGCCCACGGGGCGCTGCTCGGCGCCCGGGGCAACTCGGGGGTCATCCTGAGCCAGATGGTCCGCGGCCTCGCCGATGCGGTGGCGGACGAGGCCGGGCCGGTCGGGCCGGACGGAGTGGCCCGAGCTCTGACCCTGGCCGCGGACGCGGCGTACGCCGCCGTCGCCCAGCCCGTCGAGGGGACGATGCTCACCGTGGCCCGGGAGGCCGCCCGCGCCGCCCAGGTGGCCGACGGCGCCGCGGACGGGCTCGCCGGGGTGGTGACGCGGGCGGCGGCCGGTGCTCGCGCCGCGCTGGCCCGCACCCCCGAGCAGCTCGAGACGCTGCGCCGGGCGGGCGTCGTCGATGCCGGCGGCCGTGGCGTCTGCGTCCTGATGGACGCCCTGGTCTCGGTGGTGACCGGTGCGGTCCCCGAGCCGGTGGAGGTGCACGTGCAGGCGACGGACCGCGGCGCGGGCAGCACCGAGCCGGCCGGTGCCGGCGACGAGGGTCCCGGTCCCGCGTACGAGGTGATGTTCCTGCTCGACGCCCCCGGCGACGCGGTGCCGGCGTTGCGGGCGAGGCTGGCCCCTCTCGGCGACTCCCTGGTCGTCGTGGGCTCGGAGCCCACGTGGAACGTCCACGTGCACGTCAACGACGTCGGAGCCGCCGTCGAGGCGGGTGTCGAAGCGGGCCGGCCGTACCGGATCCGGGTGACGCACTTCGCGGACGCCGCGCGGTCGGCCGTGGGCCGCCTCCCCGACGACAGCCGCGGCGTGGTCTCGGTCGTGGCCGGCGAGGGCCTGGGCGCGCTGTTCGAGGCGGCCGGTGCCACTGTCGTGCGCGGCGGCCCCGGCCGGCGGGCCTCCACGGCGGAGCTGCTCGCCGGGCTGCGGGCGGCCCGGGCGAGGGACCTGGTGGTGCTGCCCAACGACGCCGACAGCCTGGCCGTCGCCGAGGCAGCCGCCGGCAAGGCGCGCGACGAGGGACTGCGGGTCGCGGTCATCCCCACCCGTGCGAGCGTGCAGGCGATCGCGGCGCTGGCCGTGCACGACGCCGACCGGCGCTTCGAGGACGACGTGGTGGCGATGACGGCGGCGGCCGGGCACTGCCGCCACGGCGGGGTCACCGTCGCTGCCCGCGAGGCGGTGACGATGGCCGGCGTGTGCCGCGTCGGCGACGTGCTCGGGATCGTGGACGGCGACTTCGCGGTGATCGGTGCCGACCTCTCGGACGTCGCCTGCACGGTCGTCGACCGGATGCTCGGCGGCGGCGGCGAGCTCGTCACGCTGGTGACCGGGCAGGCGGAGGGTGCCGTCGCGCGGGAGCTCGCCGACGCCGTCGTCGGCCACCTGCGCCGCACCCGGCCCGAGGTCGACACCGTCGTCTACGACGGGGGCCAGCCGCGCTACCCGCTGCTGCTCGGGGTGGAGTGACGTGGTCGAGCTGACCGCCCCGGTGCGCTCGGTCGTCGGCGACCGCACCGCCAAGGAGCTCGGGGCCCGGCTCGGCGTCCACACCGTCGAGGACCTGCTCCGCCACTACCCGCGTCGCTACTACGAGCGGGGCGAGCTGACCGACCTCACCAGCCTCCGACCGGGCGAGCAGGTCACCATCCAGGCGACCGTGGTGTCCGCGAGCGGCCATCGGATCCGGCCCAAGCTGCACAAGCTCGACGTGGTCGTCACGGACGGCCGGACCAAGCTGACCCTCACGTTCTTCAACAAGCACTGGCTCGCCGACCGGCTCCCGGCCGGCACCGAGGCGCTCTTCGCCGGCAAGGTCGAGCGTCTTCCGCGGACGGCGGTCGCTCACCAACCCCGAGGTCCACGTCGGCGACGGCGACTCGTTCGCCGGCGCCCTGCAGCCGGTCTACCCGGCGTCGGCGAAGCTCGCCTCCTGGCAGGTCGAGAAGAGCGTCGCGACGGTGCTGGACCTCGTCGACGCCGTGCCGGACCCGCTGCCCGACGCCGTCCGGGAGCACCGCGGGCTGCTGCCGCTCAGTGCGGCGCTGCGGCTCGTCCACCGGCCGGGCGACCGGTCCGACGTCCGGCGGGCCCAGCAGCGGCTGCGCTTCGACGAGGCCTTCCTGCTCCAGGTCGTGCTGGCCCGCCGCCGCGCCGAGGCCGCCGGGCTGCCGGCCACCCCCCGCGTCCCGGCCGACGACGGACTGGTCACGGCCTTCGACGCGCGGCTGCCGTTCCGGCTGACCGACGGCCAGCACGAGGTCGCCGGCGAGATCGCCACCGACCTGGCGCGCACCCGCCCGATGCACCGGCTGCTCCAGGGCGAGGTGGGCTCCGGGAAGACGGTTGTCGCCCTGCGGGCGATGCTCACCGTCGTCGACAGCGGTGGCCAGGCCGCTCTGCTCGCGCCCACCGAGGTGCTCGCCCAGCAGCACCACCGGTCGGTCACCGCGATGCTCGGGCCGCTGGCCGAGCGCGGCCTGCTCGGTGGGTCGGAAGACGGCACCCGTGTCGTGCTGCTCACCGGGTCGCAGAGCACGGCCGCGCGGCGCCGCGCACTGCTCGAGGTGGCGTCGGGGGAGGCCGGCATCGTGATCGGCACCCACGCCCTCATCCAGGATGCGGTCGACTTCTTCGACCTCGGGCTGGTCGTCGTCGACGAGCAGCACCGGTTCGGCGTGGAGCAGCGCGACGCACTGCGGGCCAAGGCAGCGGTCCCGCCGCACGTCCTGGTGATGACGGCCACGCCGATCCCGCGGACGGTGGCCATGACCGTGTTCGGCGACCTCGACGTCTCTACCCTGACCGAGCTCCCGGCCGGCCGCACACCGATCACCTCCCACCTCGTGCCGGTGGGGGAGAAGCCGCACTTCCTCGACCGGGCATGGGAGCGCGTCCGCGAGGAGGTGGCGGCCGGGCACCAGGCCTACGTCGTGTGCCCGCGGATCGGCCAGGTCGACGGGTCGGACGACGACGGAGAGGAACCCGCTGACGGACCGGACCTGCAGGTCGTGCCCGACCCGGAGACCGAACCCGCGCTGCGACCCGCGGTGTCGGTCCTGGAGGTGGCGCCCTCGCTGGCCGAGGGACCGTTGGCCGGCCTGCGGGTCGAGATGCTCCACGGGCGGATGCCCTCGGAGGCGAAGGACGACGTGATGAGCAGGTTCGCTGCCGGCGCGGTGGACGTGCTGGTGGCGACGACCGTCATCGAGGTCGGCGTGGACGTGCCCAACGCCACCGCGATGGTGGTCCTCGACGCCGACCGGTTCGGCGTGTCCCAGCTCCACCAGCTGCGCGGCCGGGTCGGCCGGGGGGCCGCCCCGGGGCTGTGCCTGCTGGTCACGGACACCGAGGCCGGTACGCCGGCGCGCGACCGTCTCGCCGCCGTCGCGGCCACCCAGGACGGTTTCGAGCTGTCCCGCGTCGACCTGGAGACCCGCCGTGAGGGCGACGTCCTGGGGGCCACCCAGTCCGGCCGGCGGTCCAGCCTCCGGCTGCTCTCCGTGCTCCGGGACGAGCCGGTCATCGTGGCGGCCCGCGAGGACGCCACCGCTCTGGTCGAACGGGACCCGCACCTGTTCGCCAACGCCGAGCTCCGGCACGCCGTCGACGCGCTGCTCGCCGACGAGCGGTCCGACTACCTCGAGAAGGCCTGAGCCGTGACCAGAGTCGTCGCCGGGGCGGCGCGGGGGCGCCGGCTGGCCGTCCCGCCCGGGCGAGCGACCCGGCCGACCGCCGACCGGACCCGGGAGGCACTGTTCTCGACCCTGGAGTCGGAGCTGGGCTCCCTCGCCGGGCGCCGGGTCGCGGACCTGTACGCAGGGTCGGGCGCGGTGGGCATCGAGGCGCTCAGCCGTGGCGCGGCGCACTGCCTGCTCGTCGAGTCCGACCAGCGGGCGGTCCGCACCCTGCGGGAGAACGTCGCGCTCGTCGCACTGCCCGGCGCGCAGGTCGTGTCCGGGCGGGTGGAGCGGATGGTTGGCCGCGCGGCGACCAGCCCCGCGTACGACGTCTTCTTCCTGGACCCGCCCTACGAGCTGCCCGACGACGACCTGCGCGCCGTGCTGGGGGCGGCCGTCGCGAACGGTTGGCTCGCCACCCGAGCCCTCGTCGCGGTGGAGCGGGCCACCCGGGGCGGCGAGTGGGCGTGGCCGCCCGGGATCCGCGCGGCTGCGCTCCCGGCGCTACGGCGAGGCGACGCTTTGGTACGGTCGCGCCGCCGATCAGCCTGAGCCCCCCGAGACCGCTGGAGAGTGACCGTGCGGCGCTGCGTCTGCCCGGGATCCTTCGACCCCGTGACCAACGGCCACCTCGACGTCATCGAGCGGGCGAGCCGGCTCTACGACGAGGTGACGGTCGGGGTCCTGGTCAACACGTCGAAGACCGGACTCTTCGAGGTGGGAGACCGCATCGCGATGCTGCAAGAGGTCACCGCCGGGCTGGGCAACGTCGTGGTCGACTCGTTCCAGGGCTTGCTCGTGGACTACTGCCGGGCTCGCGACATCCCCGTGGTGGTGAAGGGCCTGCGCGCGGTCAGCGACTTCGACTACGAGCTGCAGATGGCCCAGATGAACAACCGGCTGACCGGCGTCGAGACGCTGTTCGTCGCCACGAACCCCGAGTACTCCTTCCTCTCCTCTAGTCTCGTGAAGGAGGTCGCGAAGTGGGGCGGGGACGTCTCGGGGCTGGTTCCCGAGCCGGTGCTCGGTCGGCTGCGCGAGCGACTCGAGACGACGACCTGACCGGCATCCCGGACTGGCCGGCCTGACCAGCCCTCATCAGGAGACGACCGCCCGTGGACGTGCACGAGAAGCTCGACGAGCTCACCGCGATCGTCGAGCAGGCCCGCTCGATGCCGATGTCGGCGTCGTGCGTCGTCAACCGTGGCGAGGTCCTGGGGCTGCTCGAGGAGATCCGGACCCTGCTGCCGGAGGAGTTCCGGCACGCCCGGATGCTGCTGGACGACCGGGAGAGCGTGGTCGACGAGGGCCGGCGGGAGGCACAGCGGCTGATCGGGCTCGCCGAGGAGCAGCGCCTGGCGATGACGTCCGAGACCGAGGTGGTCAGTGAGGCGCGCCGGCAGGCCGAGCGCATCCGTGCCGAGGCCCTCGACGAGGCCCGGACCATGCGGAACGAGGTCGACGACTACGTCGACACCAAGCTGGCCAACTTCGAGGTCGTCCTAGAGAAGACGCTGGGCGCCGTGAACCGCGGCCGGGAGAAGCTCGGCGGCCGCGCGCCGCAGGAGGACTGGGACGACGGGGCGCTCGCGGACCGGGGACACCCGCTGGGCGAGGACACCGACCAGCGCTGACCAGCGACTCTTTGGGCGCTCGGCGTGCGGTCAGGTAGCCTGTCCGGGTCCCGTCCGGGGCCCGAGCCCGCCCCGATCCCGATGTGAGCATGCCCGAAGAGACCAGGAGAACGGCCCACCGCCTCGACCCCCGCTCGCCCCTCGTGCTCGACACACGCGAGCTGGGACGACGACCGGGGTCGATGCGCCCGCTCTCCCTGTCTGTTCCGGCACCGGCCCACCTCGGCGTCGACGTGCTCGGCGTGCCGGAGGGGTCGGCGCTCGAGCTGGACCTTCGGCTCGAGTCGGTCGTGGAGGGCGTTCTCGTCTCCGGGACGGTGACAGGCACCGTGTCCGGCGAATGCGTACGCTGCCTCGACCCGGTCAGCCGCGCGATCGTGGTCGACCTCCAGGAGCTCTGGACCCATCCGGGTCGTGAGCAGGAGGCCCGCCGCGAGAGCTCGGACGACGCCGACGAGGACGAGCTGCCTCGTCTCGACGGTGACCTGCTCGACCTCGAGCCGGCGCTGCGGGACGCGGTGGTGCTGGCGCTGCCGCTCCAGCCGCTGTGCCGGGACGACTGCCCGGGTCTGTGCTCCGAGTGCGGGGTGCACCTGGCCGACGACCCGGGGCACCGGCACGAGGCGGTCGACCCCCGGTGGGCCGCGCTGCGCCAGCTGCACGACTGACGTACGACCCGCCCACCGCACCTGAACCGCACGACCGAAGACCAACGAGGAGACAACAGCCGTGGCCGTCCCGAAGCGGAAGATGTCGCGCAGCAACACCCGGTCGCGACGGGCGAACTGGAAGACGACCGCCGCGCCCCTGGCGCCCTGCAAGCGGTGCCGCGAGCCCAAGCTGGCTCACGTGGCCTGCCCGACCTGCGGCACGTACAACGACCGCGACGTCCTCGACGTCTGAGCGGCCGGGCAGCGTGAGCGCGGAGGCGGCACCGTCGGGCGACTGGCACGCCGAGCTCTGCGCACTGCTGGACGTCACGATCTCGCGGGACCTCCTCGAGCGGTCGCTCACCCACCGGTCGTTCGCCTACGAGAACGGCAACCTGCCGACCAACGAGCGCCTCGAGTTCCTCGGCGACTCGGTGCTCGGCCTGGTCGTCACCGACACGCTGTACCGCAGCCATCCTGAGCTGCCGGAGGGCCAGCTGGCCAAGCTGCGGGCGGCCGTCGTCAACATGCGTGCTCTCGCTGACGTCGGACGTGCGCTGCGGCTGGGGGACTACGTCCGCCTGGGCCGCGGCGAGGAGACCACGGGTGGTCGGGACAAGTCCTCGATCCTCGCCGACACCCTCGAGGCGGTGCTGGGCGCCGCCTACATCGACCGCGGCCTCGGGCCCGCCGCTGGCCTCGTGCACAGGCTGTTCGACCCGCTCATCGAGCAGGCGGCCACCATGGGCGCCGGCCTGGACTGGAAGACCAGCCTTCAGGAGCTGACCGCGACTGCCTCGATGGGCGTCCCCGAGTACGACGTCACCGAGATCGGCCCCGACCACCAGAAGGTGTTCACCGCCGTCGCGCGAGTGTCCGGCGAGGACTACGGACAGGGGCAGGGGCGGAGCAAGAAGGAAGCCGAGCAGGAGGCCGCGGCCACCGCCTGGCGGCGTCTGCGCGGGGAGCTGGCGGACGGCGGCGTGGCCGGCGACGGCAGCGACGGGGACCCGACGGTCGGCGGCGCGTGACGGCGCCGGCCTAGGCCCATGCCCGAGCTCCCCGAGGTAGAGGTCGTCCGGCGCGGCCTCCAGCGCTGGGTCGCCGGTCGGACCGTCGAGACGGTCGAGGTCCACCACCCGCGCGCGACCCGGCGGCACGTCGCGGGTCCGGCCGACTTCTCAGCACGTCTGGCCGGGCGGACGCTGACCGGCGTCGCGCGCCGCGGCAAGTACCTCTGGATCGATGTCGCGCCGGGCCACGGAGACGTCGCCGGGGAAGCGGTCCTGGCCCACCTCGGCATGAGCGGGCAGCTGCTGGTCCGGCCGCGGGAGGCGCCGGACGAGCTGCACCTGCGGGTCCGGGTCACGTTCGCCGACGGCGGCCACGACCTGCGCTTCGTCGACCAGCGCACCTTCGGGGGCCTCGCGCTCGTCGACACCGATGCCGCCGGGTTGCCGCTGCCCGTGGCGCACATCGCCCGGGACCCGATGGACGAGCACTTCGACGACGAGGTCTTCGCAGCGTCGCTGCGGAGGCGGCGCACCGGGCTCAAACGCGCCCTGCTGGACCAGACGCTGGTCAGCGGGGTCGGGAACATCTACGCCGACGAGGCGCTGTGGCGGGCCCGGCTGCACTGGGCGCGACCGACCCACACCATGACCAGAGCCCGCAGCGCTGCTGTGCTGGCGGCCGCCCGGGCGGTGATGGTCGAGGCCCTCGAGCAGGGCGGGACGTCGTTCGACTCCCTCTACGTCGACGTCAACGGCAAGAGCGGCTACTTCGACCGCGAGCTCGCGGTGTACGGCCGGACCGGCCTGCCGTGCCGCCGGTGCGGCGCGCTGGTGGTGCGCGAACACTTCATGAACCGGTCGTCCTTCCGCTGCCCGCGCTGCCAGCCCCGGCCGCGGAACGCGCATGCCTGAGGACCGCGCCGCCGGCGACGACATCGTCGAGCAGGGGGTCCTCGAGCGTGGCCGCGACAGAGGACCGGAGGGACGGTCCGGTCGGGGTGTGCGCATCGGCGCGGCGGTGATCGCCGGTGGACTGGCGCTGTTCGCCCTCGCGAGCAGCGGCCTGCTCTCCGCCGACCCCCCGGGCCCGGACCGCTCTGACGCTCCGGATCCCACCGGGGCGCCGAGAGCCCGCCTGGTGGCTCAGGTCGACGACCACCTCGTCCTGGCAGGCCAGGACGACTGGTCCCAGGGGCCGCGCCTGCCGCGCGGATCGATGCTGGGCGGCGAGGGTCTGGTCCCCGTGCTGACGAGCTCCGGCCGGACCAGGCTGGTGGCTACCCATCGCGGCCTGCTGCTCCGGGTCGACCCGGGCGGCGAGGAGGACTGGGTCCCGATCGGCCGGGCGCAACGCGTCGTCGCGGCGTCGAGGCGGCTCGGCCGGGTCCTCGTGATGCGCGGAGGTGGCGTCGTCGAGGTGGAGGTCGCGACCGGCGCCGTGACCGATGCCGCTCCGTACCCGGGCCTGGACCCGTCGGCCGGCTGGACCGCGGAGGCCCTCTACCCGGTGTCGGGCATCCGGACCCTGCTGCTGAGCCGCGTGACCGCCGGGGCCACCGAGCAGGAGCTGGCGCTGGCCTGGCCGGCCCGGCAGGTCGAGGCCGGGGCCGGTCCCGCGCTCCGGATGGTCGGGACCGTGCGGCGTCTGCTCGCTGTGACCGACGACTGGCTGCTCACGTCGGTCGGCGACTGCCCGGGACCGGGCTGCCTGCTCAGCGTCGTCAGCGTGACGCGCGACGACGTGCTGCTGCGCGAGGTGGCGGCTCCGGACGGCTGGACGTTCACGTTCGACAAGCTCTCCGGACGGTCCCGGCAGGGGCTGCTGGCCGTCCGCCGGCTGGCCGGTCCGGATCGGGAGTCGCTGGCCCGGGTGGCGGCCGGAGGGGAGACGGCGCTGCTCGTCGCCGGCACCGACGGGTTGGACCGGGAGGCCGGTCTGGTCGACGACCTGGACGGCTCGGTCCGGATGGTCACCGAGGGCTCGCCGGGAGCCCCCGACCGGGTGCGGGAGTGGTCGCCGTACCGTCCGGGGCGGGCGTGGCTGGTGGGGCGGGAGGGGGACCTCCCGGAGACCGCCGCGCTGGTCTGCGTCTGCGGCTGAGGAGTCGGCGGAATCGCCGGTCTGTCCGCTGTGACCGGCTTCGCGCCGGATCGTCTCACCCGTTCGGCGCAGGCTCCATCGTGATCAAGACGTGACCTATTGACCCCCTGCCCGACCGGTGCGACCCTGGAAACCCCCACGTTGCGTCTGGACCCGGTGCCGAACACCCGCTCCCGGCGACGTGCGGCCCGCAGGTACAACTCACCCCGCCCTCCCGCGGGACCCAGAAGCAGGTGGAGGATCGCGCATGGCGAAGGCTCTCATCGGTCATGTCGGTGGTCAGGACCCCCGGACGGTGATGGAGGTGCGGCGTCTGCACGAGCGAGTACGCAGCCTGGAGGCGGAGATCGTCAGGCTTCGCGCTGAGAACGACGCGCTGTCCACCCGCGCCGACGCACAGCTGATCTCGCTCGAGGTCACCAAGGAGCCGGCGCTGGCCTGAGCGCAGCAGCCACGCAGGTTCCACCACTCTGACGGGACGCCGGGAACGGCGTCCCGTCCGTCTGTCCGGAGCGCGTTCCCGTCCGTCGAGCCTGGGCACGCCGGTCACCCCGTGTGGCGGTACATGACCGTATTGTGGCGGTTTTGCATCTTTGCGCGATCTGGTGGCACCCTGCCGGGACGCACCTTCGTGACGTACGTCTCACCCGATCGTTGGTCACGTCGATGCCCCGCAAGCCCCCTACCGGGAGGTCCGGCACGTGCCCAGGTTCCTCACGACCCGCGTGCCGCGCGCGCTGGCGGCCACCGCCGCCGTGCTAGCCGTCGGCGCGCTGGCCGGCCCGCCAGCCGCTGCTCACGAGAACGGCCAGTCGACCACCTCGACCAAGCGCCAGCAGTTCACCGACGGCGTGAGCGTCCCGGTCATCTCGAGCCCCAACGTCCGCTTCGTGACCAACGTCCCGGACACGGCCGCCATCTCCGGCATCTTCGCCAGGTCGGCCCCGTACTTCTACGTGTCGAGCACCGACAGCATCACGGTCTATGACGTCTCGGACCCGGTGGCACCGACCATCGCCGGCGTGCTGCCCAACATCGTGTTCGAGAACGAGGCGATGAACTACGGCGAGAAGAAGGTCGACGGCGTCACGAACCGGTTCGTCCTCGTCGGGGTCGACACCGTCGAGGTGGCGCCGTCGCAGCCCGACCACATCGGCCGCACCAACGAGGTCATGCTCGTCGACGTCACCGACCCGGCGAACCCCCACATCCGCTCGCGCCTCGCCACGACCACGAACACCCACACGGTGAGCTGCATCCGCGAGACCGACTGCCAGTACGTCTACACCGCCGGCCGCAACGGGAAGTTCTCCATCGTCGACCTGACCGACCTCGACAACCCGCGCGAGGTCGACTCGGACCCGGCCCTCGCCGGCACCCAGCCCTTCTCGTCGCCTGCCGGCGGGCCGAACCCGGTCTTCACCAGCGGTGCCGGCCACAAGTGGAACTTCGACGACGCCGGGTACGGCGTGCACACCGGTTCCGGCGGGAGCGCAGTCTTTGACGTCAGCGACCCGACGGCTCCGCGGGTCGTCGCGACCACGGACGAGCACGGCGTCCAGGGCCCGTGGAACGACTTCATCCACCACAACTCCTACCGGCCGAACGCCGCGCGGTTCGCCGGAGGCCAGGCGCCGAGCGTCGCCAACGGCAACGTCCTGCTCGTGACCGAGGAGGACTACGAGAACACCGACTGCGCGACCGCGGGCAGCTTCCAGACCTGGCAGGTCGGCAGCCTGGACGGCACGGCAGGCACCATCACGCCGTTGGACCGGATCAACCCCGTCGACCTCGGCGAGGGCGTGTCGGCGCCGCAGATGGCCTTCTGCTCGGCGCACTGGTTCGACTACCACCCCTCCGGCATCGTCGCCGCCGGGTTCTACGAGGGTGGCTTGCGGCTGCTCGACGTCCGCGACGCCAGGGACATCAAGGAGTACGGCTACGTCGCGAGCGGGCTCTCCGAGGTGTGGGACGCCTACTGGGTCCCGCAGCGGAACAAGAACGGCGTCGCGGGCGCCGGGAAGACCAACATCGTCTACACCGTCGACGCCGTGCGCGGCCTGGACGTCTACACCGTCGACCTGCCGGGCTCCAGCACCTCGACTCCGCTGCTCGGGTCGCTCGGCCCGATCGGGTCGCTCGGTGGTCCGGAGCCGTCGACGACCCTGCTCGCGCTGGGCCTGGCCGGCCTGGCCGGCCTGGCGGTGCTGCGGCGACGGCGCCTGGTGCCCGTCCGGACCTGACCCGCAGGCCGTCCCGCGGCGGCGCGCCGAGGGCGGGCCACGGCTGCGGGTCCGGGTAGGCTGGCCCCGGCCTTCCCCGCCCGACGTACGTCCCGACGCACCCGCCCAGCCACCCGCGTGGCCAGGGTCCCGAGGTCGCGGGGCGCGAGGAGATTCCCCGCGTGCACCTGAAGAGCCTCACCCTCAAGGGCTTCAAGTCCTTCGCGTCGGCGACGACCTTCCACTTCGAGCCCGGCATCACGTGCGTCGTGGGCCCCAACGGGTCCGGGAAGTCCAACGTCGTGGACGCCATAGCCTGGGTGCTGGGCGAGCAGGGGGCGAAGACCCTGCGCGGCGGGAAGATGGAGGACGTGATCTTCGCCGGCACCGCCGGCAAGGAGGGGGCGGCCGGCAGGGCGCCGCTGGGGCGCGCCGAGGTGAGCCTCACGATCGACAACACCGACGGCGCGCTGCCGATCGACTACGCCGAGGTCACGATCTCGCGGATCATGTTCCGCAGCGGCGGCTCGGAGTACGCCATCAACGGCCAGCCCTGCCGGCTCCTCGACGTCCAGGAGCTCCTGTCGGACTCCGGTATCGGCCGGGAGATGCACGTCATCGTCGGACAGGGACAGCTCGACACCGTCCTGTCGGCCGGCCCGGAGGAGCGGCGGGGGTTCATCGAGGAGGCCGCCGGCGTCCTCAAGCACCGCAAGCGCAAGGAGAAGGCGCTTCGCAAGCTCGACGCGATGCAGGCCAACCTGACCCGGGTCCAGGACCTGACGGTGGAGCTCCGCCGCCAGCTCAAGCCGCTCGGGCGCCAGGCCGAGGTCGCGCGGCGGGCGGCGGTGATCCAGTCCGACGTGCGCGACGCCAGGCTCCGGCTGCTGGCTGACGACCTGGTCCAGATGACAGCGACGCTGCAGGCCGAGGTCGCGGACGAGACCGCCCTGCGCGCGCGTCGCGCCGAGGTCGAGGCCCGGCTCGCCGACGCGTCGACGCGCGAGGCCGAGCTCGAGCAGGTCGCGGCGACCGAGGCACCGACGCTCGCGCTGGCACAGGAGACCTGGTACCGACTGTCCTCGCTGCGCGAGCGGTTCCGCGGGACCGGCGGGCTCGCCGCCGAGCGGGTCCGCCACCTGGCCGCCGAGCCGGACGAGCACCGACCGGCCAGCCAGCTCTCGGACCCCGAGGACCTCGAGCGTCAGGCCGAGCAGGTACGCGCGGAGGAGCAGGAGATCGAGCGGGCGGTCGAGGCAGACCGCGAGACGCTGAGCGGGGCCGTCGCGGCCCGCCAGCAGGCGGAGGAGGCCCTCGCCGAGGAGCAGCAGCGGGTCGCCGCAGCCCTGCGCGCCGCCGCCGACCGCCGGGAAGGCCTGGCCCGGCTCTCCGGGCAGGTGGCCGCGGCGCGCAGCCGGGTCGAGGCGGGGGAGGCCGAGAACGGCCGGCTCACGCCCGCGCTCGACGAGGCGCGCGAGCGGGCGGCCCGGGCTCAGGCCGAGTTCACGGCGCTGGAGACCCAGGTGGCGGGGCTCGACGCGGGGGAGGAAGACCTCGACGTCGCCCACGAGGAGGCGGCCCTGCGGCTGGCAGCGGCGGACGACCAGGTCTCTGCTCTGCGCGACGAGGAGCGGGAGGCCGAGCGCGAGCGGGCGGCGCTGGTGGCCCGCAAGGACGCCCTGGAGATGGGGCTGGCCCGCAAGGACGGCACCGGGACGCTGCTCGCGGCGACCGACCGGCTCTCCGGCGTGCTGGGATCGGTCGCGGCGCTGCTCACCGTCGAGCCGGGCCACGAGGCCGCGGTCGCCGCCGCGTTGGGGTCCGCGGCCGACGCGGTGGCCGTCGCCGACCTGGGTGCCGCCGAGGCGGCTATCCGGCTGCTCAAGGACGACGACGCCGGCCGGGTCGACCTGCTCGTCGGCACCGAGCTCATGTACGCGTCGACGCCCTCGCCGGCCGTCCCCGACGGCGCGCGGGCGGCGCTGGACCTGGTGACGGCGCCGGACGCGCTGCGCCCGGCGGTCGTCCGGCTGCTCGCCGGCATCGTCGTCGTCGACGACCTCGAGGCCGCGCGCGCCGCCGTGTCGTCCGACCCGCGGCTCGTCGCTGTGACCCGCGCCGGGGACGTGCTGGCGCGGGACCACGCCTCCGGCGGGTCGGCGAGCACGCCGACGCTGCTCGAGGTGCAGGCCGCCGTCGACGAGGCGCAGGCACGGCTGGTCGAGGCCGGTCACCGGATCGACCGCGTCCGGTTCGCGATCCAGGCGGCGGCCGAGGAGCAGGCCCGCGCCGCACGCGACGTCCAGACGGCGCTGGACCGGCTGCACGAGTCCGACGCCCGGATGTCGGCGGTCGCCGAGCAGCTCGGCCAGCTCGGGGCCCAGGCCCGCGCCGCACGGGGCGAGGCCGACCGGCTCGACCGGTCCATCGCGGCGGCCCGGGAGGCGCTGGAGAACGACCGGGTGGCGCTGGCCGACCTCGAGGAGCGGCTGCGGTCGGCGCAGGAGGCGCCCGACGACGGCGACCCGGACACCAGCCTGCGCGACGAGCTGGAGGATCGGGCGCGGGCCGGACGCGCGGTCGAGATGGAGTCCCGGCTCGCGGTGCGGACCGGCGAGGAGCGGGCCCGTGGCCTGGCCGGCCGGGCGGACGCCCTCGCGCAGGGCGGCCGCGCAGGAGCGGGAGTCCCGCGCGCGGGCCGTGGCCCGCCGCGAGCGGCGGGCCGTGGAGGCCGCGGTCGCGCGCGACGTGGCGCTGGCCGCTCAGGTCACGCTGGGCCACCTGGAGCACTCGCTGGCGAGAGCGGCCGAGGGCAGGGATGCCGCCGAGCAGGCCCGCCGGGATCGCGACGCGGAGCTCGCCGCACTGCGCGTGCGCACCCGTGAGCTCTCGGCGGACCTGGAACGGCTCACCGACAGCGTCCACCGCGACGAGGTGGCCCGCGCCGAGCAGCGGCTGCGGATCGAGGCGCTGGAGCAGAAGGCGCTCGAGGACCACGGGGTCGACCCGGAGGCGCTTGACCGAGGAGTACGGCCCGCACCGGCTGGTCCCGCCCTCGCCACCGGCGCCGGACGAGCAGCGCGAGGTCGAGCCCGACCCGAGACCGTTCGTCCGCGCGGAGCAGGAGAAGCGGCTGCGCGCCGGCGAGCGCTCGATGGCCCTGCTGGGGCGGGTCAACCCGCTCGCCCTCGAGGAGTTCGCCGCGCTGGAGGAGCGCCACCAGTTCCTCGCCGAGCAGCTCGAGGACCTCAAGGCCACCCGGCGCGACCTGCTGGACATCATCCGCGAGGTCGACGAGCGGGTGGAGCAGGTCTTCACGGCGGCGTTCCACGACACGGCGCGGGAGTTCGAGGGCGTCTTCGCCCGGCTCTTCCCTGGCGGCGAGGGGCGGCTGGTGCTGACCGATCCCGGCGACATGCTGACGAGCGGCATCGAGGTCGAGGCCCGGCCCCCCGGCAAGAAGGTGAAGCGGCTCTCGCTGCTCTCCGGCGGTGAGCGCTCGCTCACGGCGGTCGCGCTGCTGGTGGCCATCTTCCGGGCCCGGCCGAGCCCGTTCTACGTGATGGACGAGGTCGAGGCGGCGCTCGACGACACCAACCTCGGCCGCCTGATCGCGATCCTGGAGGAGCTGCGGGAGGCCAGCCAGCTCATCGTGATCACCCACCAGAAGCGGACGATGGAGGTCGCCGACGCGCTGTACGGCGTCTCGATGCGCGGCGACGGCATCACGACGGTCATCGGCCAGCGGATGCGCGAGCCGGAACCCGTCTGACGGAGCACCGCGACACGCCGCCGTGACCGGCGGGAACGTCGGCCCGCGCTGGCCCCGTACGCTGATCGTGACGTTTCGTCCGATCCGTCCTCGGGAAGGCGCCCCTACCGTGACCGCACTGCTGACCACCCATGTCCTGCTCGGCCTCGTCGCGCTCCTCGTCGTCGGCTTCGTCGCCTACCCCTACCGCGGTCGCCGGGTCCCGGTGCCCCACTCCGAGCGGATCACCGACGCGGTCTCCTCGGTCGCCGACCGGGTCGACCCGGGGGAGTCGCCGCCGCTGGGCGTGCTCTCGACGCCGGAGAAGTCCCGGGCCATGTCCGCCCGGTTCGAACGGGTCGAGCAGATGCTCCGCCGCGGCGCGCGGATGCTGGTGACCGCCGGCCGCGGCTGACCCGGCCACCCTCGCCCGGCACACCGTCCCAGGCCGTCGGCGGCCCCTGGGACACTGGTCGTGATGAACACCCTCACGCTCGTCATCGTCATCGCGGTACTCGCCGTCGTCGTGCTCGCGGTGGGCGCGACCTCGCTGCTGCGCCGGCCGCGCAAGCCCTCGTTGCCGCCGCTCACCGAACCCAGCACCGAGCGCGTCGACATCCCGAGCGGCGACGTCTCGATCGTCGCGCCGCCGCGCTCCGGTCGAGCCGACCGTCGAGACCCCCGAGCCGGTCGCCGGGCGCCTGGCCCGGCTGCGGGCACGCCTCGGCGGCTCGCAGCGCTCGCTGGGCCGCGGGCTGCTGGCGCTCCTCTCCCGCGACACCCTGGACGACGCAACCTGGGAGGAGGTCGAGGAGGTCCTGCTGACCGCCGACGTCGGCGTCGGGCCCACCGAGGAGCTGGTGGCGCGCCTGCGCGAGCGGGTCCAGTCCGGCGCGGGTGCCGAGCGGACCCGCGCGCTGCTGCGCGAGGAGCTGCTGAGCCTCGTCGGTCCGGACCTCGACCGCTCTCTGCGCACCGAGGGCACCGGCGGGCCGGCCGGCCGTGGTGCTCGTCGTGGGCGTCAACGGCACCGGCAAGACGACGACCGTCGGGAAGCTCGCCCGGGTCCTCGTCGCGGAGGGACGGACCGTCCTGCTGGGCGCAGCCGACACCTTCCGCGCAGCCGCCGCCGACCAGCTGCAGACCTGGGGCGAGCGGGTCGGCGCACCGGTCGTCCGCGGGCCCGAGGCGGGCGACCCGGCCAGCGTGGCGTTCGACGCCGTGCAGCAGGGCGCCGACGGTGACTACGACGTGGTCGTCGTCGACACCGCGGGCCGACTGCAGAACAAGGTCGGGCTGATGGACGAGCTCGGGAAGGTCAAGCGGGTCATCGAGAAGCACGGCCCGATCGACGAGGTGCTCCTCGTCCTGGACGCCACCACTGGTCAGAACGGCCTCGTCCAGGCCCGGGTGTTCGCCGACGTGGTCGACGTGACGGGCATCGTGCTGACGAAGCTCGACGGGACGGCGAAGGGTGGCATCGTCGTCGCGGTGCAGCGGGAGCTCGGGGTGCCGGTCAAGCTGGTCGGCCTGGGCGAGGGTCCGGACGACCTGGCCCCGTTCGAGCCGGAGGTCTTCGTCGACGCCCTGCTCGGCGACTGACCCCTGGTCGCTGTCGGTCGTCGCTGGCACGCTGACTCCGTGACCAGCCTGAACAGCCACAGCCTGACCAGCCACGCTGACGCCGCCCGCACGACCGGGCTGGCGGACGCCCTCGCGCTCGTCCTCCCGGCCCTCGAGGAGCACCTGAAGGCACCTGCGACGGGGAGCGTGGCCGGCCCGGACGCCCCCTGGCGGCCGGTGCTCGACCGACCCCTTCCCCGACAGGGTGCCGGCGCGGAGGCGACGCTCACGGCCCTCGGCGACACCGTGATCCCCGACGCGATGCGCATGACCTCGCCCGGCTTCTGGGGCTGGATCACCACCGGGTCCGCCGTGGTCCCCGCCATCGCGCGACTCGCGGCGACCTTCGCCGGCACCCAGCGCTACCTCGGCCACACCGGCAACCTGCTCGAGGAGGTCGCCCTTCGCTGGCTGGCCGAGACCTGCGAGCTGCCGGCCGGTGTGCAGGGCGTGTTCTCCAGCAGCGGTTCTGTCGCCAACCTGCTCGCTCTCGGCGCGGCCCGCCAGCGGGCGTACGAGCGGCTCGGCCACGACCCGGCCCGCGACGGGCTGCGCGGCCTCCCGCAAGGGCGCATCTACGGCAGCGTCGAGATGCACCACTGCATGCTCAAGTCCGCGGGCGTCCTCGGACTCGGGAGGTCCGGCGTCACGCTGGTCCCGGTGGACGACCGGCAGCAGGTCGACGTCGCCGCGCTGCGCAGCACGGTCGAGGCCGACGTCGCGGCCGGAGTCGTGCCCATTGCCGTCGTGGCGGTCGCCGGCACGACCAACACCGGGGCGATCGACGACATCGCCGCGCTGGCCGACGTCGCCGCGCAGTACGACACCTGGCTGCACGTGGACGGCGCCTACGGGCTCTTCGGTCGCCTCGACGAACGGCTCGCGGACCGCTATGTCGGCGTCGAGAGAGCCGAGTCGTGGGTCGTCGACGCCCACAAGTGGCTGTGCGTGCCGACGGGGATCGGCGCGACCTACGTCCGGGACCGGGCGGTGCTGGGGCGCGCCTTCACCGGTGAGCCGAGCGACTACGTGGAAGGCGCCTTCGACTCCGTCACGGCCACCGACTCGCCGTGGGCCGCGATGGGACTGCCCTACCACGACTGGAGCCTCGACCTGTCCGCTCCCGCACGCGGGATGGTCGTGTGGGCCGCTCTGCACGAGATCGGGCTCGACGGGCTGCGGGCTCGCGTCGTGCGCCACAACGACTTCGCCCGCCGGGTCGCCGAGCAGGTGCGGGCCGAGCCCTCGCTCGAGCTGTGCAGCGACGCGCAGCTGTCGATCTGCTCGTTCCGGTACGTCGGCACCGAGCCCGACCATCCCGACCTGGACGGTCTGAACCGCGCCCTGGTGCGGCGGCTGCACGCCGAGACGCCCTACGTCCCGAGTCCGACCCTCGTCCGGGGCAGGGTGGCCATCCGGCCGTGCTTCATCAACCCCCGCACCGCCGAGTCGGACGTCGACGGCCTGGTGGCGGAGGTGCTGCGGATCGGGGACGAGCTGACCCGCTCACCGGCCGTCTCGTGATCCGGACCTGCCAGCGCGGCGTTACCCGCGCGTAACGAAGGCGGCGGAAACGTCACATGCGCGAAACCTGGCGCGCCCGCCGCGGTAACTGCGCCACACCAACCTTCTGGACAGGTTCCCGTCCCGTCTAGGAGGCATTCCCGTGACACCGAGTTCAGGCGACACAGCCTGGGTCCTCACGAGCGCTGCGCTCGTGCTGCTCATGACGCCGGGCCTGGCCCTGTTCTACGGGGGCATGGTCCGCGCCAAGAGCGTCCTCAACATGATGATGATGAGCTTCGGCGCTCTGGGGCTCATCACCGTCCTCTGGGTGTTCTACGGCTACTCGCTCGCCTTCGGCGACGACGTGGGGGGTGGCCTGGTGGGCAACCTCGACTTCGTCGGTCTCGAAGGCCTGCTCTCCGCCGACCCGCTGGGCGGCGTCGCGGGTGAGGCGGCCGGCATCCCGCCGATGGCGTTCGTCGGCTTCCAGGCCGTGTTCGCCATCATCACCGTCGCCCTCGTCAGCGGTGCGATCGCCGACCGCGCCCGCTTCGGGTCGTGGCTGGTCTTCGCCGGCGTCTGGGCGACGATCGTCTACTTCCCGGTCGCGCACTGGGTCTTCGCGTTCGACGGCTACACCGCCGAGGTCGGCGGCTGGATCGCCAACGACCTCAAGGCCGTCGACTTCGCCGGTGGCACCGCGGTGCACATCAACGCCGGCGCCGCCGGTCTCGCCCTCGCGCTGGTGCTCGGCAAGCGGATCGGGTTCGGCAAGGAGCCGATCCGCCCGCACAACCTGACGCTGGTCATGGCCGGTGCCGGACTCCTGTGGTTCGGCTGGTTCGGCTTCAACGCCGGCTCGGCGCTCGGCGCCGGGGACATCGCGGCCGTCGCGTGGATCAACACGCTGGCCGCGACGGCCGCCGCCGCCCTCGCCTGGCTCGCCACCGAGCGGCTGCGCGACGGCCACGCCACCTCCCTCGGCGCGGCGTCCGGCGTCGTCGCCGGCCTGGTCGCCATCACCCCGGCCTGCTCGGCGGTCAACCCGGTCGGAGCGATCGTCGTCGGTGCCGTGGCAGGCGTGCTCTGCGCTCTCGCTGTCGGGCTCAAGTACCGCTTCGGCTACGACGACTCGCTCGACGTCGTGGGCGTGCACCTGGTCGGCGGTGTCGTCGGCACCCTGATGATCGGCGTGATCGCGACCGCCAAGGCACCCGCCGGTGTCGACGGTCTGCTCTACGGCGGCGGGGTCGACCAGCTCTGGCGGCAGGCCGTGGCTGCGGGCGCCGTGATGACGTTCTCCTTCGTCGCGGCCTACGTCATCGGTCTCGCCATCGAGAAGACGATCGGCTTCCGGGTGGACGACGAGGCGGAGATCACCGGCGTCGACCTGACGGTGCACGCCGAGTCGGCGTACGAGCTCGGAGCGGTGACCGGTGGCGGCTACCGGGCCACCTCGTCGGCCACGACCAAGGAGAAGGTGGACGCATGAAGCTCGTGACGGCAGTCATCAAGCCCTTCAAGCTCGACGAGGTCAAGACCGCGCTCGAGTCGTTCGGGGTCCACGGCATCACGGTGACGGAGGCCAGCGGCTACGGCCGTCAGCGCGGCCACACCGAGGTCTACCGGGGCGCGGAGTACACCGTCGACCTGGTGCCCAAGGTGCGGGTCGAGGTCCTCGTGGACGACGCTGATGTCGAGGACGTCATCGAGGTGGTGGTGAAGAGCGCCCAGACGGGTCGGATCGGGGACGGCAAGGTCTGGAGCGTCCCGGTCGACACCGTGGTCCGGGTCCGTACGGGTGACCGTGGCCTTGATGCCCTCTGACCGTTTCCACCTACCCGACACGGCGACGGGTGCTGCTGTCGGAGAGCTCTCCGGGAGTCGGTCGGCGGCGCAACCTCGCGGCGCTGACCGACTCCTGGCTCCGTCAGGTGTTCGCCGAGGCGTGCGACTCGTCGGGGGTGGCACCCGGCAAGGTCGCCCTCGTCGCGGTCGGAGGGTACGGGCGCGGCGAGCTGTCCGCGGGCAGCGACCTCGACCTGCTGCTCCTGCACGCGGACCGCGACGACCTGCCGGGCATCGCCGCCCTGGCCGACAAGATCTGGTACCCGGTCTGGGACAGCGGCGTGCGGCTCGACCACAGCGTGCGGACGTTCGACGAGGCCCGGCGGCTGGCGAGCAAGGACCTCGCCGTGCTGCTGGGCCTCCTCGACGCGCGACAGGTCGCCGGCGAGCCGGGCCTCGTCGGACGGCTGCGCTCGAGCGTCCTCGCCGACTGGCGGGCCGCGGCCCGGCGCCGGCTGCCCGAGCTGCGCGAGGCCTGGGACGAGCGGGGCGCACGGGCCGGCGACCTGCGCCACGACGTCGAGCCCGACCTCAAGGAAGGCCGCGGCGGCCTGCGCGACCTCGTCTCGCTGCGGGCGGTGGCGGCTTCGTGGGTCGCCGACCGTCCGCACCGGGACGTGGACGCGGCAGTTCGCCAGCTTGCCGACGTACGCGATGCCCTGCACCTCGTCACCGGCCGCGCGACCAACGTCCTGCTCCTGCAGGAGCAGGACCAGGTGGCCGAGGTCCTCGGTCTTCGCGACGCCGACGCCCTGCTCCGCGCGGTGGGCGGGTCGGCGGCGGCGGTGACGCACGCGGCCGACGTCACGTGGCGCCGGGCGCTGCAGGCGACCAGGCCGCAACGGTCCCGGTTCGTGCGAGGACGCAAGCCGGTGCTGCGGCTGCTCGGTCCCGGGCTCGCCGAGCATGACGGCGAGGCGGTCCTCACGGCGCAGGCGGACCCGCGGTCGGACCCCCTGCTCGTGCTGCGGATGGCCGCCCGCGCCGCCCGCAGCGGCCTCCCCCTGTCGACGAGCTCCGTGGACCGGTTGACGGCCGACGCGCCGCCGGTTCCGCAGCCGTGGCCGGACAGCGCCCGCCAGCTCCTCGTCGACCTGCTGGGGTCCGGCCCGCAGCTCGTGCCGGTGTGGGAGGCCCTCGACCAGGCCGGGCTGGTGTCCCGGCTGCTGCCGGAGTGGGACCTGGTGCGGCACCGGCCGCAGCGCAACGCCGTGCACCGGTTCAGCGTGGACCGGCACCTGCTCGAGGCCGCGGTCCGCGCCGCACCGCTGGTCCGCGAGGTGGCCCGGCCCGACCTGCTGCTGCTCGGCGCCCTGCTGCACGACATCGGCAAGGGGTCGGAGTCCGAAGGGGTCGACCACAGCGAGGCCGGGGCACCGCTGGCGACCGCGGTGGGGACGCGGCTGGGCTACCCACCCGAGGACGTCGCGACCCTGACCCTGCTGGTGCGCCACCACCTGCTGCTGGTCGAGACGGCGACCCGGCGCGACCTGGAGGACCCCGCGACGGTGGACGCCGTCGCCGAGGTCGTCCCGGACCACGCAGCGCTCGAGCTGCTGGACGCCCTGACGCGGGCCGACGCGAGGGCGACCGGCCCCGCGGCGTGGAGTGACTGGAAGGCAGGACTGGTGGACGAGCTCGTACGTCGGGTGGGGCTGCGACTGGGCGGGCAACCGATGCCGCCCCCACCCCCGCTGACCCCCGCTCAGGCCGACCTGGTGGCCGGTGGCCGCCTGGAGGTGGTCGCAGAGCCGGACGAGGCCATCACCTGGACGGTGACCGTGGCAGCGCCCGACCGCACCGGGCTGTTCTCGACCATCGCCGGCGTGCTGGCCCTGCACCGTCTGTCGGTGCGGTCCGCGCAGGTGCGCACCGAGGACGGCATGGCGCTCGACGTCTGGACGGTCGTGCCCGACCGGGACCACGAGCCGCGGGCGGTGGCCCTGCGTACCGACATCGCCCGGGCGCTCGGCGGCGACCTCGACGTCACGGCGCGGCTGGTCGCCCGCGACGCGAGCCTCCGGCAGCCCGCCGTGGCGCCGGCGGCACCGCGCGTCGACCTGGTCGACGGGGCGTCGGAGTCCGCGACCGTCGTGGAGGTCCGCGCCGCGGACCGGCCCGGGCTGCTCTACCGGCTCGGCCGCGCGCTCGCGCTGATGGGGATCAGCGTCCGCGGCGCGCGCGTGGTGACGCTGGGTGCCGAGGCGGTCGACGTGTTCTACCTGCAGGACGCCGGGGGGCAGCCGCTCGAGGACGGTGCCGCCCGCGAGGTGGTGCGGCTGCTCACCGACGCCGCGAGCTGACGGTCGGCGCTCCTACTAGGCTGGACCGGGACCGCCCACCGTCCGGACCGGCCTCGGCCGTCCGGTGCCGTCTCTGCCGAGGACTCGCGTGTTCGCCACCCTCTCCGACCGTCTCGCCGCCACGTTCAAGAACCTGCGCGGCAAGGGCAAGCTCACCGACGCCGACCTCGACGCCACGACGCGCGAGATCCGGGTCGCGCTGCTCGAGGCGGACGTCGCGCTGCCGGTCGTCAAGGACTTCATCGCGGCCGTACGGGAGCGCGCTCGTGGCGCCGAGGTGCACCAGGCGCTCAACCCGGCCCAGCAGATCGTCAAGATCGTCAACGAGGAGCTCGTCGGCATCCTGGGCGGCGAGACCCGGCGGCTGCGGTTCGCCAAGAACCCGCCGACGGTGATCATGCTCGCCGGGCTGCAGGGTTCCGGCAAGACGACGCTGGCCGGCAAGCTCGGCTTCTGGCTCAAGAGCCAGGGCCATGCCCCGTTGCTGGTGGCGGCGGACCTCCAGCGCCCCAACGCGGTCACCCAGCTGCAGGTGGTCGGCGACCGCGCCAACGTGCCCGTGTTCGCGCCCGAGCCCGGCAACGGTGTCGGCGACCCGGTCGACGTCGCCCGCCGTGCCGTGGAGCACGCGCGCGCCAAGATGCACGACGTCATCGTGGTCGACACCGCCGGCCGGCTCGGCATCGACAGCGAGCTGATGCAGCAGGCCGCGGACATCCGCGACGCGGTCCAGCCGGACGAGACGCTGTTCGTCGTCGACGCGATGATCGGCCAGGACGCCGTGACGACCGCGCAGGCCTTCCTCGACGGTGTCGGCTTCGACGGGGTGGTGCTGACCAAGCTCGACGGCGACGCCCGCGGCGGCGCGGCGCTCTCGGTGGCGAAGGTCACCGGCCGCCAGGTGATGTTCGCCAGCGCCGGGGAGAAGGTCGACGACTTCGACACCTTCCACCCCGACCGGATGGCCTCGCGCATCCTCGGGATGGGCGACGTCCTGACCCTCATCGAGCAGGCCGAGAAGGCCTTCGACAAGGACCAGGCCGAGGAGATGGCCGGCAAGTTCGGCCGGGGCGAGGACTTCACGTTCGAGGACTTCCTGGCGCAGATGGAGAGCGTCCGGAAGATGGGCTCGATGTCCAAGCTGCTCGGCATGCTCCCGGGCATGGGCGCGATGCGCGAGCAGATCGAGAACATCGACGAGCGCGAGGTGGACCGGACCACCGCGATCATCAAGTCGATGACCCCGGAGGAGCGGCGCAACCACAAGATCCTCAACGCCTCTCGCCGGCAGCGCATCGCCCGCGGGTCCGGGCGCACCGTCGCCGACGTCAACGGTCTGGTCGAGCGGTTCACCGACGCGCAGAAGATGATGCGCCAGCTGGCCGCCGGTGGCGGGATGCCGGGGATGCCCGGGATGCCGGGGATGGGGATCGGCAAGAAGTCCAAGGGCAAGACCCAGTCCCCCAAGCGCAAGGTGAAGGGCGGCCGGTCGGGCAACCCGGCCAAGCGGGCGCTGGAGCAGAGGCAGCAGGCGGCGCGCGCGGCCGGCGAGCCCGACTGCCCGACCTGCCCGAGGACTTCGAGCTGCCCGAGGAGCTCAAGGGGCTGCTGCCACCCGGCCAGCGGTGACCGTCCAGCCCCTGCACCTGCGCGGCGGCGTGCTGCCCGGCGGCGAGCAGCGCGACCTCTGGGTGGACGACCGCGGTCTGCTGCGCGAGGACCCGGTGCCCGGCGCCGAGACGGTCCTCGACCGCGGCTGGGTCGTCCCCGGCCTGGTCGACGCCCACTGCCACGTCGGCCTCGACGAGCACGGTGGGGTGGACGAGCTCGACCACCGAGGCGCAGGCGCTCGCTGAGCGAGCTGCCGGCGCCCTCCTGCTGCGCGACGCGGGCGTGCCGGTCGACACGCACTGGATCGACGAGCGGCCCGACCTGCCGCGGATCGTCCGGGCCGGTCGGCACATCGCCCGTACGAGGCGCTACATCCGCAACTACGGCGAGGAGATCGAGCCGGACCAGCTGGTCGCGGAGGTCGAGCGGCAGGCGGCTCGCGGTGACGGCTGGGTCAAGCTCGTGGGGGACTGGATCGACCGCGAGGCGGGCGACCTGACGCCGTGCTGGCCGGCCGATGCGGCGGCAGCCGCGATCGCGCGGGCGCACGAGCTCGGGGTCCGCGTGACGGCGCACTGCTTCGGCGAGCAGTCCGTCGCCGAGCTGGTCGCCGCCGGCATCGACTGCATCGAGCACGGGACCGGTCTCACCGACGACGTCGTGGGCGAGATGGCCCGCCGTGGCACGGCGCTGGTCCCGACGAGGGTCCAGCTGGACAACTTCCCGACGTACGCGGAGCAGGCCGCCGGGAAGTTCCCCACCTACGCCGCCCACATGCGCGCGCTGCACGCCCGCTGCGACACCACCCTCCGCGCGGCCGTGGAGGCCGGCGTCGCGGTCTACGCCGGCACCGACGCGGGGGGAGTGCTCCCGCACGGCCTGATCGGCCGCGAGGTGCTGGCGCTGCACGAGAAGGTCGGCATGACCACCGAGGCGGCGCTGGCGGCCGGCTCGTGGGCTGCCCGGGACTGGCTCGGCCGGCCTGGGCTCGAGGCCGGCATGTCGGCCGACCTGGTGGCGTACGACACCGACCCGCGCGCCGACCTGCGCGTCCTGGCCCAGCCGCGCCTGGTGCTGCTGCGCGGCCGCGTCGTCAGCTGACCCACCATCAGACCCCCACCATCAACTGTGCGCTTCTGCACCAGACACGCCGTTGAGGTGGTGTGTCGGCGCACAGTGGATCTTGGGAGGTGCGGGATTCGGCGGGTGGCTTCCGGTCTGGCATGATGAGCCGCTGAACCCGGCGTTCGCGGCCCCTCTCACCGTCGTCCGTCGTGTCCACTCCGGCCGGACCGGGCTCCGCACCCCACGCGGGCGCAGGTCGGCCACCACCTGACTCAGGAGTCCCACACCCGTGGCTGTCAAGATCAAGCTGATGCGCATGGGCAAGATCCGTGCGCCGTACTACCGCATCGTCGTCGCCGACTCGCGCACCAAGCGCGACGGGCGGGCGATCGAGGAGATCGGCAAGTACCACCCCACCCAGGAGCCCTCGCTCATCCAGGTCGACTCGGAGCGCGCGCAGTACTGGCTCGGGGTCGGCGCGCAGCCGACCGAGCCGGTTGCGGCCATCCTGAAGATCACCGGCGACTGGCAGAAGTTCAAGGGCCTGCCCGGCCAGGAGGGCACACTGCGGGTCGCCGAGCCGAAGGCCGACAAGAAGGCGATCTTCGAGACAGCCGCCAAGGACGCCGCCGGCGCGGCTAGCGCCAAGGACGGCGCCACCACGCCGCGCAAGAAGGCTGCCAAGAAGACGGCCGCCGCACCCGTGGAGCAGGCCGCCTCCACCGACCAGCCGGCCGCGGCCGAGGCCACGGTCACCGAGGAGCCGAAGACCGAGGCTCCTGCCGCTGACGCCCCTGCCGCTGACGCCCCGGCCGCCACCGACACTCCGGCCGCCGAGACCTCGACCGATCAGCCGAGACCTCGACCGAGGCCACCGCCGAGGACAAGGGCTGACCGTGCTCGACGAGGCACTCGAGCACCTGGTGCGCGGCATCGTCGAGCACCCGGACGACGTCTCGGTCCGGGACCGCACCACCCGTCGCGGTCGCACGCTCGAGGTCCGGGTGCACCCCGACGACCTCGGCAAGGTGATCGGCCGGGCGGGGCGCACCGCCAAGGCGCTGCGGACCGTCGTCGGGGCCCTGACCCCGGGCCGCGGCGTGCGCGTCGACTTCCTCGACGTCGACGAGCGCTGATCGCGACCGGCACGTCACGCATGGAGGTCGTCGTCGGCCGGATCGGGCGGCCGCACGGGATCAAGGGCTACGTCTCGGTCGATGTCCGCACCGACGACCCGGAGGGCCGGCTGGCCCCGGGGTCGACGGTGCGGACCGACCCGCCCGCGGCCGGCCCGCTGACGATCCGCGACGGCCGGGTCCACTCCGGCCGCCTCCTGCTGCACTTCGAGGGGCACGACGACCGCGGTGCGGCCGAGCGCCTGAGAGGCGTCCTGCTCGTCGCCGAGGTCGACCCCGCCGAGCGGCCCGAGGACCCCGACGAGTTCTACGACCACCAGCTGGTCGGTCTCCGCGTCCGCACCGTCGAGGGTGAGCCGGTCGGCGAGCTGGCCGAGGTGCTGCACCTCCCGGGCCAGGACGTGCTCGAGTGTCCGCCGCCCGGACGGCACCGAGGTCCTGGTCCCGTTCGTCGCCGCGATGGTGCCGTCGGTCGACCTCGACGGCGGCGAGGTCCTGGTCGACCCGCCGCCGGGCCTGCTGGAGGACCTCCCCACTGACGGGCCCGACGTCGGTCCGGCGGCGGGCTGACGTGCGGCTCGACGTCGTCACGATCTTCCCCGACTACCTGGCGCCGCTGCGGCTCTCGCTGATCGGCCGCGCGATCGAGGACGGCCTGCTCGACCTGCGCGTCCACGACCTGCGCACCTGGACCACCGACCGGCACCGCACCGTCGACGACTCGCCGTACGGCGGCGGGCCGGGCATGCTGATGCGCCCCGAGCCGTGGGGCGACGCGCTCGACGCGGTCTGCGCCGAGGGTGCGGCCGGGGTCCCGCCGCGGATCGTGGTCCCCACGCCCGGCGGCGCGCCGTTCACCCAGGCCCATGGCGCACGACCTGGCCGCCGAGCCGTGGCTGGTCTTCGCGTGCGGGCGGTACGAAGGCATCGATGCCCGGGTCCTCGACGAGGCGGCGAGCCGCGGCCGGGTCGACGAGGTCTCGCTCGGCGACTACGTCCTCAACGGCGGCGAGGTCGCCGTCCTGGCCGTCGTCGAGGCGGTCGCCCGGCTGCTGCCCGGTGTCATCGGCAACGCCGAGTCGCTGGTGGACGAGTCGCACAGCGAGACGTCGGGCGGGCTCCTGGAGGCCCCGGGCTACACCAAGCCGGCGTCCTGGCGCGGCCGCGACGTCCCGGAGGTCCTGCTCTCCGGCGACCACGCGCGCGTCGCCCGCTGGCGGCGCGACGAGTCGCTTGCGGCGTACCGCGGCGCGCCGCCCCGACCTGGTCGAGCGCCTGGACCGGGCTGCTCTGGACGACCGGGACCTCGCCGTGCTCGCCGACCTGGGCTGGCTCCCGGGCGGCGGACGGAGCGATTGGCCCGCGTCACCGGGCCTGTGGCAGACTGACCAACTGCTCCGCACCGCCAGCGCCCCTGCCACAGGGAGGGCGCGACAGCACGGACCGGAGCGCGACGGCACGACACAACTCCACCCCACACCGTGGGTGACCTGTGGCACCGCGAGAGAAGAGACCCCGATGCAGACGCTGGACGCCCTCGACGCCGCCTCGCAGCGCTCGGACATCCCCGACTTCCGTCCCGGCGACACCCTCAAGGTCCACGTCAAGGTCGTCGAGGGGACCCGCTCCCGCATCCAGGTCTTCCAGGGCGTCGTCATCCGCCGCCAGGGCGCCGGCGTCCGCGAGACCTTCACGGTCCGCAAGGTGAGCTTCGGTGTCGGCGTGGAGCGCACCTTCCCGGTGCACACCCCGGTCATCGACAAGATCGAGGTCGTCACCCGCGGCGACGTCCGCCGCGCGAAGCTCTACTACCTGCGCGACCTGCGCGGCAAGGCCGCGAAGATCAAGGAGCGCCGCGACAGCAGGCCTGCCGCCCGCTGAGCGCGGCCACCTGGTGAGGCACCGGAGTCCACGGGGCAGTCGCCGGCGGGTCGGCCGGTCACGCCATCTCGTCCGCGGCGCCGGTCGCGGCGTTCTGCGCGTCGTCCGTGTCCTTCTCGTCGTCGTCCTGACGGCGCTGCTCGTCCGGGGCTTCGTGATCACGCCCTTCTCGATCCCGTCCGGGTCGATGGAGAGACCCTGCACGTCGGCGACCGCATCCTCGTCGACCAGCTCAGCTACCGGTTCGGGCCCGTGGACCGGGGAGACGTCGTCGTCTTCGACGGCACCGACACGTTCGGGGCGGTCCCCGGCGCGCGGGAACGCGGGGTGCGGGACTGGCTGGTCCGCACCCTCACCTTCGGCTTCACCGGGGCGGAGGAGACCGACTACGTGAAGCGGGTGATCGGCATCGCCGGCGACCGGGTCCCCTGCTGCGACGACAAGGGCCGGCTGACGGTCGACGGCGTGCCCCTGGACGAGCCGTACCTCTTCCCGGGCGACGACCCCTCCGAGCTGCGATTCGACATCGTGGTGCCCGACGGGCGGCTCTGGGTGATGGGAGACCACCGCTCGGACTCCCCCGACTCCCGGGCGCACCTGGGGGCGCCGGGCGGCGGGACCGTGCCCGCGGGCGACGTCATCGGCCGGGTGATCGGCATCGTCTGGCCGTCCGGGCGCCTCGGTGGGCTGCCATGATGCGAGCGCCGGCGGCGACGTACGCTCGTCGCCCGCGGCACGTGTCCAACTCGTACACCCACGTGACGCTCGGGGACGGAGGACGGACACGATGACGACGGACGACACGCGGCCGCCGCACCGCAGCCGCAGGTGACGGTGCGGCGGAAGGCGCTGCCCCGCTGCCGCCGGCGCCCGTCACGCGCACGCCGCCGGGGAAGAAGAAGAAGTCGTTCCTGCGCGAGCTGCCCGGCATCGTGATCACCGCACTGGTCATCTCGGTGCTCATCAAGACGTTCCTCGTGCAGGCGTTCTACATCCCCTCCGGGTCGATGGAGAACACGCTCCTGGTCAACGACCGGGTGCTCGTCAACAAGCTGGCGGACAAGTCCGACGAGATCCATCGCGGCGACGTCGTGGTCTTCCACGATCCCGGCGGCTGGCTGCACGGCCCGGAGGTGGCCGAGCGGGACGGCGTCCTCGGGGCGCTGCGCGACGGGCTGGTCTTCGTCGGGCTCGCGCCGGCGGTCGGCGAGGAGGACCTGATCAAGCGGGTCATCGGCGTCGGCGGCGACACGGTCGCCTGCTGCGACGACAAGGCGCGTCACCGTCAACGGCGTCCCGCTCGACGAGCCCTACCTCTTCCCCGGCGACGAGCCCTCGCTGGAGAAGTTCTCGGTGAAGGTCCCCGAGGGCCAGCTGTGGGTCATGGGCGACCACCGGTCGGTCTCCGAGGACAGCCGGGCCCACAGTCGCAGCCCGGAGCGGGCTTCGTCCCGGTCGACGACGTCATCGGCCGGGCGTTCACGATCGTCTGGCCGCTGGACCGGGGCCAGGCTGCTCCGCGAGCCCGACACGTTCGACCAGCCCGAACTGGCCGCGTCCCCGCGCTGATCCGGGCACGGCCGTCGTAGGCTCGCTGGCGTGGTGGAGCAGCCGAGCGGGACCAGTGGGATCGACGCCGGGCGGCGCGCGGCGCGCGTGCTGCTGCTCGACGGCGACGACCGGCTGCTGCTGTTCTGCGGCGTCGACCCGCATGTCCCCGACGTGCGGTTCTGGTTCACCCCGGGCGGCGGGGTCGAGGACGGCGAGTCACTGACCGACGCGGCACGGCGCGAGCTCCGTGAGGAGACCGGCTGTGCCGATGTCGAGCTCGGCCCGCCGGTCTGGACCCGGGAGAGCCGGCTTCGACTTCGAGGGCGAGTCGGTCCAGCAGCACGAGACCTACTTCGTGGCCCGGGTGCCGGCCTGGGAGGTCGACACGTCGGGCTTCACCGACCTCGAGCAGCGCGTCGTGCTGTGGCACCGCTGGTGGACGCTCGACGAGCTGCGCGCCACGCCCGGAGACCGTCTACCCGAGCACCCTGGCCCGCCACCTCGACGACCTGCTGCGCGACGGACCACCCGCCCAGCCCGTCGTCGTGGAGGCGTGATGCAGGTCCGGCAGCGGTTCGTCGTACGCCGGGAAGGCGGCCTGTGGGCCTACGAGCGCGCCCTCGAGCGGGCCGGGCTCACGCCGGTCGCCGGCGCCGACGAGGCGGGGCGCGGCGCCTGCGCGGGCCCGCTGGTCGTCGCGGCCGTCGTGCTCCCCACCGGCCGGCGCGGTCAGGTGCCCGGCCTCGCCGACTCCAAGCTGCTCACCCCCGCGGCCCGGGAGCGGGTGTACGACGAGGTCGTCCGCCGGGCCGCGGCGTGGTCGGTCGTCGTGATCCCGGCCGGCGAGGTCGACCGGATCGGGCTGCACGTCTGCAACGTCGAGGGCATGCGCCGGGCGCTGGCCCGGCTCGACGTCACCCCGGCCTACGTGCTGACCGACGGGTTCCCGATCCGGGGGCTGCCGGCGCCGGGGCTCGCGGTGTGGAAGGGCGACCGGGTCAGCGCGTCGATCGCGGCAGCGTCGGTCGTGGCCAAGGTGACCCGGGACCGGATCATGGCGCGGCTGCACGAGCACTGGCCGACGTACGACTTCCTCGGCCACAAGGGCTACATCACGCCGGTGCACAACGCGGCGCTCGACGAGCACGGACCGTGCGCGGAGCACCGGTTCTCCTACGTCAACGTCGCCCGCCGGGTGCTGCGGGACGGCCCGGACGACCGGGTGCCGGTTCGTACGCTGGCGCGGCTCGAGGAGGCTGCCGGCGAGGCTGGCGACTGCTCGAGGACGGGGCCGTCGAGGTGGCGGGCGAGGAGGTGCTGGTCGGATGAGTGCCGAGGACCTGGAGAAGTACGAGACCGAGATGGAGCTGCAGCTCTACCGGGAGTACCGCGACGTCGTCGGCCTGTTCTCCTACGTCGTCGAGACCGAGCGCCGCTTCTACCTGACCAACCACGTCGAGGTGACCCCGCGCAGCACCGACGGCGGCGAGGTCTACTTCGAGGTCACGATGGCCGACGCCTGGGTCTGGGACATGTACCGCCAGGCGCGGTTCGTGAAGAACGTGCGGGTGCTGACCTTCAAGGACGTCAACGTCGAGGAGCTCTCGCGCAGCGAGCTCTCCGTCGAGCTGCCCGAGCCGTAGACCGCCGCACGGTCGTCCACAGCAGGGCGACCTGTCTGCCGTCTGTCCACAACCCGACCGTCTCGCCGCTCCGCTCGCCGGTCGGCGGGCCAGCCTGGGACCCGGCGTCCCGGGCGGCGCCTACCCGGTGCGCGGAGGTGTGCGGTGCAGGTCAAGGACGCGGTGGGGGCCTACGGCGAGCGCATTGCTGGCGGCCCACCTGGCATCGGTGGGCATGGTGATCCTGGACCGCAACTGGCGCTGCCCGGCCGGCGAGATCGACATCGTCGCGCGCGACGGCGACGTCCTGGTGTTCTGCGAGGTCAAGACCCGCACGTCGACGGGGTTCGGCTCGCCGCTGGAGGCGGTGACGGCGCGCAAGGCCGCGCGGCTGCGGCGGCTCGCCGCGGCGTGGACCCACGAGCGCGGGCTGCACCTGCCCGACATCCGCATCGACCTGGTCGGGGTGCTGCGGCCGCGCCGCGGCCCGGCGCAGGTCGAGCACGTGCGAGGGGTGGTCTGAGTGCCGCTCGCCCGGACGCGCGGCGTGGCACTGGTCGGGGTGGAGGGACATCTGGTGGAGGTGGAGGCCGACCTGGGGACGGGCGTCCCGTCCTACAGCCTGGTCGGGCTGCCGGACGCCTCGCTCGCCGAGTCGCGCGACCGGGTCCGGGCCGCGATGGTCAACAGCGGCCAGCACTGGCCGGCCACCAAGCGGGTCACCGTGAACCTCTCGCCGGCCAGCCTGCCCAAAGCGCGGGTCGAGCTTCGACCTGGCCATCGCTGCCGCGATCCTCGCCGCGCAGGAGGAGGTCCCGCTCGGGGTCTTCGACCGGGCGGTGCTGGTCGGGGAGCTCGGGCTGGACGGTCGGGTCCGCCCGGTGCGGGGCGTGCTCCCGGCCGTCGCCGCGGCGGCCCGCGGGGGCGTGGAGAGCGTGATCGTGCCGTCGGGGAACGCGGCCGAGGCGTCGCTCGTGCCGGGGATCCGGGTCACCGGGGTCGCCTCGCTGACGGCTCTGGTCGCTCGGGCTCGCGGCGAGGAGCCGCCGGAGGGTCACGAGGGCGAGACCACCGCCACCGACGACGCCGTGGTCGAGGACGATCCGCACACCCCCGACCTGGCCGACGTGCTGGGGCAGGCGACCGCGCGCTACCTGCTCGAGGTGGCGGCGGCCGGCGGCCACCACCTGCTGATGCTGGGTCCCCCGGGCGCGGGCAAGACGATGCTCGCCGAGCGTCTCCCGGGGCTGCTGCCCCCGCTGGACCGCGAGTCCGCCCTGGAGGTGACGACGGTCCACTCGGTGGCCGGCACCCTGCGCGGACTCGGTGTCGGGCCGGGTGCCGCTGCTGACGGACGCCGCCGTTCCAGGCGCCGCACCACACCGCGTCGGTGCCGGCCATCGTCGGTGGCGGCTCGTCGCACGTCCGGCCGGGAGCCGCGTCGCTGGCCCACCGGGGGGTGCTGTTCCTGGACGAGGCGCCGGAGTTCGCGCCGGGGGTGCTCGACGCCCTGCGCGAGCCGCTGGAGTCGGGCGAGATCACGGTGTCCCGGCTGGCGTCCCAGGTGTGCTTCCCGGCCCGGTTCCAGCTGGTGCTCGCCGCCAACCCGTGCCCGTGCGGGCTCGCCGTCGAGCGTGGCGCAGCCTGCAGCTGCACGCCGATGGCCCGCATCCGCTACCTCGGGCGGCTGTCCGGTCCCCTGCTGGACCGGGTGGACCTGCGGATCGAGATGCTCGCCGCCTCCCGGGCCGACCTGCGCGGCGACCCCGCCGGGGCGGAGGGCACGGCAGCGGTCGCCGCCCGGGTCGTCGCAGCACGGGAGCGGATGGCAGCGAGGCTGGCCGGCACCCCGTGGCGGGTCAACGCCGAGGTTCCGGGGCACGTGCTGCGCCGACGGTGGCGTCTGCCGTGGGAGGTCGTGGCCGAGGCGGAGCGGGCCCTGGACCTCGGTCAGCTCACCGCCCGCGGCGTCGACCGCGTCGTCCGGGTGGCCTGGACGCTCGCCGACCTGGCCGGCCGGGACCGGCCCGATGCCGGCGACGTACGGGTGGCCCTGGACTGCCGCGGGTCGCGGCGGAGGGCGGCGTGACCGGCATGGGCGGCATGGTGGGTGCGGTCCCGGCGTACGTTCGGATGGCCGACCCCGACGTGCGGGCGCGGGTGGCACTGAGCCGGCTGGCCGAGCCCGGGGACGAGGCGATGGGGGCAGCAGTGCTCGCCCTGGGAGCCGACGAGACGCTGGCCCGGGTCCGGGACGGGAGCCTGGCCGGGCGCCGCACCCCGCACTACCGGTCACGTCTCGAGCGGCTCGACATCGATTCCGACCTCGAGGTGGCGGCCGGGGCCGGCGCACGGGTCGTCTTGCCGGGCGACGACGAGTGGCCGACCCAGCTCGACGACCTGGGCGCCGCGCGGCCGCTCCTGCTCTGGGCAGCCGGCGCATCGGACCTCGCCCGCATCACGGCCCGGTCGGTGGCGGTCGTCGGGGCGCGGGCCTGCACGCCGTACGGCGAGCACGTGGCGGCCGAGCTGGCGGCCGGCCTCGGCGACCGCGGATGGACCGTGGTGTCCGGTGGCGCGTTCGGCATCGATGCCGCTGCGCACCGCGGTGCGATGGCCGTCGACGCTACGACGGTCGCGGTGCTCGCCTGCGGGGTGGACGTGGCCTACCCGGCCGCCCACCACCGCCTGTTCGCGGCCATCGGCGAGTCGGGGGCCCTGGTGTCCGAGCTGCCGCCGGGTGCCCGGCCGACCCGAGGCAGGTTCCTGGACCGCAACCGGGTCATCGCCGCTCTCACCCGTGGGACGGTGGTCGTCGAGGCCGCGGTACGCAGCGGCGCCCGCAACACGGCAGGCCACGCTGAGGGCCTCTCGCGCCCGGTGATGGCGGTGCCCGGGCCGGTCACCTCGGCCAGCTCGGCCGGCTGTCACGAGCTGGTGCGGGTGGCCGGCGCGTCCCTCGTCACCGACGCGTCCGACGTGGTCGACATCGTCGGGGAGCTGGGCGGCGACGCCGCCGACGCGCGCCGGGGCGAGCGGCGCCCGCACGACGAGCTCGACCCGACCACGCTGCGGGTGCGCGAGGCCCTGCCGCTGCGCCGCTGGGCGGCCCCGGACGCCGTGGGCCGGCTCGCCGGGCTGGACCCGCCGACCGTCCTGCGCGCGCTCGCGAGTCCTCGCCGCCGCCGGCCTGGCCGAGAGCCGCGACGGCGCCTGGCGACGGGCGGCCGACCGGTAGCGACGCGGCCCGTGGCGCGGCGGTGCTTGCCACCGGCCCTCCCGCGGGTCACCGTGAGCCCGTGGGCAGGGCGCCGGAGGTGGCGGGGGAGCCCTTAGCGGGCGACCCCGGGCTCCCGGTCGAGCTGGTGGCCGCGCTCGAGGAGTTCGTCCGCCACCTGCGGTCCGAGAGGGGCCTGTCGGGGCACTCGGTCCGGGCCTACCGCGGCGACGTCGCCACCCTGCTCGAGCACGCCCACCGGATGGGCCATGACCGGCTCGAGGGGCTCGACCTGCGGGTGCTTCGCAGCTGGCTGGCCGGCCAGGCGACCCGGGGGATGGCCCGGGCGACGCTGGGACGGCGGGCGGCGGCTGCCCGGGCGTTCACGGCCTGGGCGCACCGGCAGGGCCGCCTCGCGACCGACCCCGGTGCCCTGCTGGCCACGCCGCGCAGCGGCCGGACCCTGCCCGGGGTGCTGCGCCGGGACGAGGCGGACGCCCTCCTGCACGTGGCCGGCCTGGCCGCGGACGACGACAGCCCGGTCCGGCTGCGGGACCTCGCGGTGCTCGAGGTGCTCTACGCGAGCGGGATCCGGGTCGGCGAGCTCTGCGGGCTCGACGTGGACGACGTCGACCACGGACGGCGGGTGCTCCGGGTGCTGGGCAAGGGCGCCAAGGAGAGGACGGTGCCGGTCGGGGTGCCCGCCCTGCAGGCGGTCGACGGGTGGCTCGCCCGCGGCCGGCCGGCCCTGGCCACGCCCGCAAGCGGCCCGGCCCTGTTCCTGGGGGCCCGTGGGCGCCGGGTCGACCCCCGCACCGTCCGGCGGGCGGTCCACGAGCTGGTGGCCCACGTCCCGGGTGCCCCTGACCTCGGCCCCCACGGCCTCCGCCATTCGGCTGCCACGCACCTGCTGGAAGGTGGAGCCGACCTGAGATCCGTTCAGGAGCTGCTCGGCCACGCTACGCTCGCCACGACCCAGATCTACACCCATGTGTCCGTCGAGAGGCTGAAGGCAACGTATGACCAAGCGCACCCACGGGCGTGACGGCTCCGCCGCCACGCCGGCCGGGGGAGTGGGCGCCGTGACCGAGCGAGACGTGTCCGTCGACGACCCGGCAACGGAGAAGAGCGCCGCCGAGGCGGCTCTGCGCGAGCTGTGGCAGCAGTACAAGAAGACCGCCGACCCGCCCCTGCGCGAGCGCCTGATCCTGCACTACTCCCCGCTGGTGAAGTACGTCGCCGGCCGGGTCGGTGTGGGCCTGCCGCCCAACATCGAGCAGGCCGACCTCGTGTCGTACGGCATCTTCGGCCTGATCGACGCGATCGAGAAGTTCGACCTCGAGCGGGCCATCAAGTTCGAGACCTACGCGATCAGCCGCATCCGCGGCGCGATCATCGACGAGCTGCGGGCGATCGACTGGATCCCGCGCTCGGTGCGCTACAAGGCGCGCGAGGTCGAGAAGGCGTACGCCAGGCTGGAGGGCGAGCTGCACCGCACCCCCACCGAGGCCGAGGTCGCCGCCGAGATGGGCATCAAGCTCGAGGACCTGCACCCGATCTTCAGCCAGGTGTCGTTCGTCAACGTGGTGGCGCTCGACGAGCTGCTCAGCGTGGGTGGCGAGAAGGGCGACAAGCTCAGCCTGGTCGACACCCTCGAGGACACCAAGGCGGAGGACCCGGTCCTGGCCTTCGAGTCCGAGGAGACGAAGTTCCTGCTCGCCAAGGCGATCAACACGCTGCCCGAGCGGGAGAAGATCGTCGTGACGCTCTACTACTACGAGGGGCTCACCCTGGCCGAGATCGGTCAGGTGCTCGGGGTCACCGAGAGCCGGATCTGCCAGATGCACACCAAGGCCGTCCTGCAGCTGCGCGGGAAGCTGGCCGACGGCTAGGTCCGAGCACCCCGGCTGCTCACATCCGGCTGATCGCCGACCGCGGGCCCATCACCACGACCGGCGCCGCCGCCGGGTCGAGCCAGCGCAGCAGCCAGCGCATCCTCGGCTGCGGCATCGCCACGCACCCGGCGGTCGTCCGGTCCTCGGCGGCCCGCTTCTGACGTGCAGGAAGATCCCCCCGCCGCGGGAGGTGTCAGCCGGCTCCCGGGCCACCCACTCGCCGCCGGTGCGGTGCACCCCGGACGGCAGGTTGTAGTCCACCACCGCCACCTGGCGGTACTGCCGCCCGAAGGACGACAGGTCCTCCGCCCAGCTGGTCCGCCAGTCCGAGGCGGCCGACCGGCGTGGCTGCCAGACGTTGTAGGTCGCCGGGTCCCGGGGGTCGTAGGGCCACCAGTCGTCCGCGTCCACCTGCCGGTAGGGCAGCGCGGTGCCCGGGTCGCCCCAGGTCCCGAAGGCGCGGGGCAGCCCGAACGTCCCTGCCGGCGTGGTCGAGGTGCTCTGGCGGCGCCGGTCGGCGGGGACGAAGCCGTTGTGGCCGATCCAGACCCGGCCGGCGTCGCAGGACCCGTCCCACGACGCCGTCCGCGGACCGCTCGTAGGCGCGCAGGGTCGCCCGGTTGCTGGACCACCGCCGGGAGGTCACCACCACGACCTGGCGGGCGTCGCCCAGGTGGGTCAGCCGGCTCGGGTGGTACGCCGGCAGCTCCCCGCCACGCTGCCCGCGGCCACCACGCCCCGCCGGAGGCGCTCGACGCCGGCCGGCCCGGTGACCAGGACGGTGAGCGTCGCGCAGGCGATGCCGAGCGCACCGGCCGCGTCACCGACGGCCGCCGCCAGCGACCAGACCCGTCCACGGAAACGACCATGCCAGGTCCGTCCGGCCGCCGCCCATAGGCTGGCCGCATGCCTGCCGAGCCATCCGCCCTCGGCCCGGGCGACCACACCAACCCGCTGTGGGGCGACGACTGGCCCGAGGTGCGGGCCATGTGGCCGCTCGAGCCGACCGTCGCGCACCTCAACCACGGGTCGTACGGCGCGGTGCCGACACCGGTGCTCGAGGAGCAGCAGTCCTGGCGGATGCGGATGGAGAGCAACCCGGTGCGGTTCTTCAACCGCGAGCTCCCGCAGGCGCTGGACGAGGCCCGGGCGGAGGTGGCCGACTTCCTCGGCGCCGCGCCCGGATCCGTCGCCTTCGTGCACAACGCGACGACCGCAGCGAGCACCGTGCTCGCCTGCTTCCCGCTGGAGCCCGGCGACGCGGTGCTCGTCACCGACCACGCCTACGGGGCGGTCCGGATCGCCGCGACCCGCCGGACCGGCGACGCCGGCGCCCGGCTGGACACGGTCCACGTCCCGCTGGAGGACGACGGACGCGCCGTCGCGGACGCGGTGCTCGCCGCGGTGCACCCCGGCACCCGGCTCGTGATCCTCGACCAGGTCACCTCCCCGACCGCGCGGCGGATGCCGCTCGGTCGGTCTGATCCCGGCTCTGCAGTCGCGCGGCGTGGCCGTCCTGGTCGACGGCGCCCACGCGCCGGGGATGCTCGCGCTCGACCTGGACCGGCTCGGCGCCGACTTCTGGATCGGCAACCTGCACAAGTGGGGCTGCGCGCCGCGCGGCACTGCCGTCCTGCACGCCGGCGACCGGTGGCGGCACCTCCTGCTTCCGCTCGTCGCGTCGTGGCGCGAGGAGGACGGCTTCCCCGGCGCGTTCAGCGACATCGGGACCCACGACCTCACCGCCTGGCTGTCGGCGCCGCGGGCGCTGCGCCTGCTGGAGCACCTCGGCCTGGACCGGCTGCGCCGGCACAACGTCGAGCTCGCCGTCGCCGGCCAGCTCGAGGTCGCCGCCTCGCTCGGCGTCGCGCCGGCGGACCTGCCGCGCGACCCGGCCGTCAGCATGCAGCTGGTCCCGCTGCCCGACGGGGTCGCGACCACGTCGCCGACGCAGCCGCCCTCCAGGACCGGATCGCCGAGCGGGCGGCGGTGGAGGTCGCCGTCACCACCTGGGCGGGTCGCGGCTTCGTCCGGCTCTCCGCCCAGGCCTACAACGCCCCCGGCGACTACCGCCGGCTCGCCGAGGACCTGCCCTCCCTGCTCTGAGCCGGTCCGCGACCAGCAGCGGCCCGCGCTCCCACAGGCCGCCCGGCTCGGGCCACAGGCCGTCCGGCCAGGCCTGATCCGTCCACACCGGCAGCAGCCGCACCGGCGCAGCGCCCACCAGGCCCAGCGGGTCGAGGTAGATCTCGCCGCGCCGCAGGCCCCAGTGCAGGCAGGTGGCCGGCAGGCAGTGGCCGGGGGCCGCGCTCACGGCCCCGAGCACGGCGCCGGCGCCCACCCGGTCACCGGCCCGGACCACGGCGACCACCGGCTCGTACGTCGTGCGGAGCCCGTCCGGGTGGACCACGCTGACCACCGGACGCCCGGCCACCGGGCCGGCGAAGGCCACCACGCCCGGTCCGGCCGCGAGCACCGGCTGCCCCACCCCGGCCGCGAGGTCAACGCCGCGGTGCCCGGCGCGCGTACGGGCCCGGCGGCGCCTCGAAGCCGGCCGACCACGCGGGGCTGCGGCTGGAGCGGCCACTGCCAGCCCCCGGGCTGGGCGACCGCATCCGGGGTGCCGGTCGCCAGCCCGAAGGCCGACGCCACGCCCAGCGCCAGAGCCGGCAGCACCCGCCATGTCATGCCAGCCAGCGTGATGCCCTCGGCCGGCCGGACAGACGGGGCTGCGGGGAGGATGTGGACGAGGCGGACCCGGCGGCGGTCCTGTGGACGCCGCGCGGGGCCCCGGGATTTTCGGGGATTTCCGGCTCGGAGCGAGCCCGGCGTACACTCGCCCCAGCGACCCGCCCGTCGGGTCGACTTCGCACGCCCGCACACCGCCACGTCCGTCCACCGGCGGGGGCGCGCTCACGGTCCGCCCGGCCGTCCCCCGGTGGGGCGTCAGGCGGCGAGCGCGCCCGCGGGCGTCAGGAGCGGTGGCCGACCGGCCGACCGCGAGGAACCGACAGTCGCCGGGCCGCTCGCGGAGCGGGCCGCCGGCGCGAGAAGGGCAAGACCGATGGCAAACGCTGCCACGAACCAGGTCGTCTCCATGAAGCAGCTGCTCGAGAGCGGCGTGCACTTCGGGCACCAGACCCGGCGCTGGAACCCGAAGATGAAGCGCTTCATCTTCACCGAGCGCAACGGCATCTACATCATCGACCTGCAGCAGTCGCTGTCCTACATCGACCGCGCCTACGAGTTCATCAAGGAGACCGTCGCCCACGGCGGCTCGGTGATGTTCGTCGGCACCAAGAAGCAGGCCCAGGAGGCGATCGCCGAGCAGGCGACCCGCGTCGGCATGCCCTACGTCAACCAGCGCTGGCTGGGCGGCATGCTCACCAACTTCCAGACCGTGCACGGGCGGCTCCAGCGCCTCAAGGAGCTCGAGCAGCTCGACTTCGACGACGTGCCCGGCTCGGGCATGACCAAGAAGGAGCTCCTCGTCCTCCAGCGCGAGAAGGACAAGCTCGAGAAGACCCTCGGCGGCATCCGCGACATGTCCCGCGTGCCGAGCGCGGTGTGGATCATCGACACCAAGAAGGAGCACATCGCCGTCGGCGAGGCCCGCAAGCTGCACATCCCGGTCGTCGCGATCCTCGACACCAACTGCGACCCCGACGAGGTCGACTACAAGATCCCGGGCAACGACGACGCGATCCGCTCCGTCACGCTGCTGACCCGCGTGATCGCCGACGCGGTGGCCGACGGCCTGATGGCCCGGGTGCGCGCCTCGCCGGACGGTGACGAGAAGCCCGCCGACGGTCAGCTCGCCACCGACGAGCCGCTGGCCGAGCCTGGGAGCAGGAGCTGCTCCAGGGTCAGGCCGCCCAGGGCACGCCGCTCCGGCCGCCGGCGAGGCGCTCGAGGGGGCCGGCGCGGAGGCCCCGGCCACCGCCAGCGCTGCGACCGACACCGCGGCGCACCGACAGCCGCAGCGCACCGACCGCGGCCCCGGCGACGGCCCGTCGAGACGCCGGCTGAGGCCCCGCGGCCGAGACTCGGCGGAGGCCCCCGCGGCCGAGCCCTCGGCACCCGCCGGACGAGCAGGCCTGACACCACCTCGTCCGACCCACCTGACACATCGAAGAGAGCGAGAGATGGCGAACATCACCGCCGCTGAGGTCAAGAAGCTCCGGGACGCCACCGGCGCGGGCATGATGGCCGCGAAGAAGGCGCTCGAGGAGACCGACGGCGACTTCGACAAGGCCGTCGAGGCCCTGCGCATCAAGGGCGAGACCAAGGTCAAGGAGCGGGGCGCGGAGCGCACGGCGACCAACGGCCTGGTCGCCGCGGCCGAGGGCGCGATGATCCAGCTCAACTGCGAGACCGACTTCGTCGCGAAGAACGAGCAGTTCCAGCAGCTCGCCGCGGACATCGTCGCCCACGCCGCCAAGACGGGCACCGGTGACCGCGAGACCCTGCTCGGCGAGACGCTGGCCGACGGCCGGACCGTCGCCGAGAACATCGCGGCCGTCGCCGCCGTGATCGGCGAGAAGCTCGAGCTGACCGGTGTGGCGGTGCTCGGCGCGGAGGGGCGCCAGGTGGCCTCGTACATGCACAAGCGCGCCGCGGACCTGCCACCGCAGGTCGGCGTGCTCGTGGAGTTCGAGGGCGACGACCTCGAGTGCCGCGCGCGGCGCGGCGATGCAGATCGCGGCCATGCGCCCGCAGTACGTCACGCGGGACGAGGTGCCGGCCGACGTGGTCGAGAACGAGCGCCGCATCGCCGAGGCGACCGCCCGCGAGGAGGGCAAGCCGGAGCAGGCGCTGCCCAAGATCGTCGAGGGCCGCGTCAACGGCTTCTTCAAGGACGTCGCTCTGCTGGAGCAGCCCTCGGTGCAGGACAGCAAGAAGACGGTCAAGGGCGTGCTCGACGAGGCCGGGGTCAGCGTCCTGCGCTTCGCCCGCTTCGAGGTCGGCGGCAGCTGACCGGCCGGGCAGGCTGGCAGCGGCCCTCGCGGCTGCTGGCAGACTGCCGGGAGACCAGACGCCACAACGAGGAGGCCGCGACGTGCAGGATCCTGGGCAGGCAGGTGCCTACCGGCGCGTCGTCCTCAAGCTCTCCGGTGAGGTCTTCGGCGGTGGGCAGGTCGGCGTCGACCCCGACGTCGTCGGGACGATGGCCCGCCAGATCGCGGACGTCGTGCGCAAGGGCGTGCAGGTCGCGATCGTCGTCGGCGGCGGCAACTTCTTCCGCGGCGCCGAGCTCTCCCAGCGCGGCATGGACCGGGCCCGCGCCGACTACATGGGCATGCTCGGCACGGTCATGAACTGCCTGGCGCTGCAGGACTTCCTGGAGAAGCAGGGCGTCGAGACCCGGGTGCAGACCGCCATCACGATGGGCCAGGTCGCCGAGCCCTACATCCCCCGCCGGGCCATCCGCCACCTGGAGAAGGGCCGCGTCGTCATCTTCGGCGCCGGCGCCGGCATGCCCTACTTCTCGACCGACACCGTCGCGGCCCAGCGGGCGCTGGAGATCGGCGCCGAGGTCCTGCTGATGGGCAAGAAGGGCGTCGACGGCGTCTACGACTCCGACCCGAAGTCCAACCCGGCGGCCGTCCGCTTCGACCAGCTGTCCTACGACGAGTTCCTGTCCCGGGGGCTGAAGGTGGCCGACGCGACCGCCATCAGCCTGTGCCGGGACAACGAGCTCCCGATCGTCGTCTTCAACCTCACCGACGAGGGCAACATCGCCCGTGCGGTGCACGGTGAGAAGATCGGCACCTTCATCGGGATGGACGCCTGATCCCGGCGCGACGGACCGCCAGACCCACCACCGACTGACACGGAGACCCACGTGATCGACGAGACCCTCTTCGAGGCCGAGGAGAAGATGGAGAAGGCCGTCTCCGTCGCGAGGGAGGACTTCACCACGATCCGCACCGGCCGGGCCAACCCGGCGATGTTCTCCAAGATCATGGTCGACTACTACGGCGCGCCGACGCCGGTCAACCAGCTCGCGTCGTTCCACGTCATCGACGCGCGGATGCTCACGCTGACGCCGTTCGACAAGGGCGCGATGGAGGCCATCGAGAAGGCCATCCGCGACTCCGACCTCGGCGTCAACCCGACCAACGACGGCGCCCTCATCCGCATCGCGTTCCCGCAGCTGACCGAGGAGCGCCGCAAGGAGTTCATCAAGGTCGCGCACCGCAAGGCCGAGGACGCCAAGATCTCGATCCGCAACGTCCGCCGGCACGCCAAGGACGAGCTCGACGGGCTGGCGAAGAACGGCGAGGCCGGCGAGGACGACGTCGCCCGGGCCGAGAAGGAGCTGGAGAAGGTCACCCAGCGCCACGTCGCCTCGGTCGACGAGCTGCTCAAGCACAAGGAGGCCGAGCTCCTCGAGGTCTGAGGCTGCTCGACGCCCGTGACCCGACGATGAACACCGACCAGTCCACCGACCCGCAGGACCGGGAGAACTCCTCCCCTCGAGCCGGTCCCGATGGAGCCGGTCCCGCCGCCCGAGCGGCGCAGCCGGGCCGGTCGCAACCTGCCCGCCGCCGTGGGGGTCGGCCTGGCGCTCGGCGCGCTGATCCTCATCTCGCTGTACGTGTGGAAGCCGGCCTTCCTGGCCGTGGTCGCCGCCGCGGTGGTGCTCGCCCTGTGGGAGCTCGGCAACGCCCTGCACGCGGACCGGGTCCGGGTCCCGCTGGTCCCGGTCGTCGTCGGGGCTGTCGCGGTCCTCGTCGCGGCGTACGCCGGGGGCAGCGAGCCGATGCTGGTCGCGCTCACCCTGACCCTGCTGGCGACGCTGCTCTGGCGCCTTCCGGAGAACCCCAAGGGCTACGTGCGCGACGTCACCGCGCGGCGTCTTCGTCACGATGTACGTGCCGTTCCTCGCCGGCTTCGCGGCGCTCCTGCTGCGGGCCGACGACGGGGCCAACCGGGTCGTGATCTTCATCCTGCTCACCGTGCTCAGCGACGTCGGCGGGTACGCCGCCGGGGTGCTGTTCGGCCGCCACCCGATGGCGCCGAGCGTCAGCCCGAAGAAGTCCTGGGAGGGCTTCGCCGGCTCGGCGGTGTTCAGCGCAGCGGGCGGTGCCGTGCTGCTGACGACTGCTCGTCGACGGCCAGGTCTGGGAGGGGATCGTGATCGGCCTCGCCGTCATGACCGCCGCGACGCTCGGCGACCTCGGCGAGTCGATGATCAAGCGCGACCTCGGCATCAAGGACATGGGCAGCCTGCTGCCCGGCCACGGCGGGCTGATGGACCGGCTGGACTCCCTGCTGCTCGCGGCGCCGGTGACCTACCTGCTGCTGTCCTGGCTCGTCCCCGCCTGAGAGACTGGACGACACCATGCCGGTTGCCGGACAGCTCACCTTCGCAGCACCGCGCCGTGCCAAGCCGCCGCGCCACCTCGCCGACCTCAGCCCCGACGAGCGCCGGGCGGTCGTGGCAGATCTCGGCGAGCGGCCGTTCCGGGCCGGTCAGCTCTCCACCCACTACTTCGACCACCTGCTCGACGACCCGCAGCAGATGACCGACGTACCCGCGGCGTCGAGGGCCCGGCTCGGCGAGGCGCTGCTCCCACCGTTGCTGACCCCGGTGCGGCACCTCGACTGCGACGGCGGCCTGACCCGCAAGACGGTGTGGCGCCTCTTCGACGGCGCGACCGTCGAGAGCGTCCTGATGCGCTACCCCGGCCGGGTCACGATGTGCGTCTCGTCGCAGGCGGGCTGCGGCATGAACTGCCCGTTCTGCGCGACCGGTCAGGCCGGGCTGACCCGCAACATGTCTGCCGGCGAGATCGTCGACCAGGTCGTCGCGGGTGCCAGGTGGCTGCGCAGCGGCGAGCTGGCCGGGGGTACCGGACGCGTCTCCAACGTCGTCTTCATGGGCATGGGGGAGCCGCTCGCCAACTACCGGGCAGTCGTGGGCGCGGTCCGGCGCCTCACCGAGCCGGTGCCCGACGGGCTCGGGATCTCGCAGCGCAACGTCACGGTCTCGACGGTGGGACTCGTTCCCGCGATGGACCGGCTGACCGACGAGGGCTTCACCGTGACTCTCGCCGTGTCGCTGCACGCTCCCGACGACGAGCTGCGCGACACGCTGGTCCCGGTCAACACCCGCTGGAAGGTCGCCGAGGTCCTGGACGCCGCGCGGCGCTACTTCGACCGGACCGGTCGCCGGGTGAGCATCGAGTACGCCCTCATCCGCGACATCAACGACCAGGCCTGGCGGGCCGACCTCCTCGGCACCGAGCTCAACCGGCGGGGGCGCGGCTGGGTCCACGTGAACCCCATCCCGCTCAACCCCACGCCCGGCTCGAAGTGGACGGCGAGCGACCCCCGGGTGGAGCGGACGTTCGTCGAGCGGCTGCGGGCCCACGGCATCCCGACAACCGTTCGCGACACCCGTGGGCGCGAGATCGACGGTGCGTGCGGCCAGCTGGCCGCGGTGTCCCCGTGAAGCACCAGCGCTACCCGCGCGTCAGCCGGCTGCGCAAGGGCTACCACCGCCGTCAGGTCGACACCTTCGTCAACAACGTCGAGATCTCGTTCAGCGGCATGTCGCCGATGCCGACTGCCGCGGACATCCGGCAGGCCGGGTTCGAGATGGTGCACGGCGGCTACCTGCCGGCCGCCGTCGACGCGGCCCTGGACGCGCTGGAGGAGCGGGTCCTCGTCGTGCAGAGCCTGTCGGCCGGCCGCCGCGGCAAGGCCGACCCCGCCGGCGAGGCGGCGGTTCTCAAGGGCGAGCTCGCCGCGCCGTACATGCAGCGCTTCCCGCGCGCCGGCGGCTTCCGCCGCGGCTACGACATCGACGGCGTCGACGACTTCGTCGACCGCCTGGTGACCGCGCTGGACAACGAGGCGCACCTCGACGTCGAGGAGGTCCGGGCGGTCGCCTTCCGACCGCAGCGGGGCGGCTACCGGGAGGACGCCGTCGACGACGTCCTCGACCGGGTCGTCGAGCACCTGCTGGTCCTCCGCAGCAGGGCCGTCTCCGACGACGCGCACCGCCCACCGGCCGGGACGGCGACGCCCTAGCGTCCGTCACCCTCCCCGGGACAGGATGCTGGGCATGGGTGACTACGCCTCCGCGTTCGCGGCGAGCCTCTCCGACCCCGACGGCTTCTGGGCAGAGGCGGCCCGGCAGGTCTCCTGGCGTACGCCGCCGACGACCGTCCTCGACGACAGCGAGGCCCCGTTCTACCGCTGGTTCCCCGACGGGAGCCTGAACACCTGCGAGAACGCGCTCGACCGCCATGTCGCGTCCGGCGACGGGGACCGTCTCGCGCTCGTCTACGACAGCCCGGTGACCGGCACCAAGCGCACGTACACCTACGCCCAGCTCCTCGACGAGACGGCCACCTTCGCCGGGGCTCTCGCCTCGCTGGGTGTCGGCAAGGGAGACCGGGTCGTCATCTACCTGCCGATGGTCCCCGAGGCCGTCGTGGCGATGCTGGCCTGCGCACGGCTCGGCGCGGTCCACTCGGTGGTCTTCGGCGGCTTCGCCGCCCAGGAGCTGGCCGTGCGGCTCGACGACGCGGCGCCCGAAGGTGGTGGTCACCGCGTCGTGCGGGATCGAGGTGTCCCGGGTCGTCGAGTACAAGCCGTTGCTGGACCGCGCTCTGGAGCTAGCGACCCACCGGCCCGACCACGTCGTGCTGCTGCAGCGGCCGCAGGCCGAGGCGGCGCTGACGGCCCCTCGCGACATCGACTGGCGGGAGCTGGTGGCGACCGCGCAGCCGGCCGAGTGCGTGCCCGTCGGGGGTTCGGACCCCTTGTACGTCCTGTACACCTCCGGCACGACGGCCCGGCCGAAGGGCGTCGTGCGCGACAACGGCGGGTCACGCCGTGGCGTTGATCTGGAGCATGCTCAACGTCTACGGCATCGGTCCGGGCGACGTCTGGTGGACCGCCTCCGACGTGGGCTGGGTGGTCGGCCACTCCTACATCGTCTACGCGCCGCTGCTCGTGGGCGCGACGACGGTCCTCTACGAGGGCAAGCCGGTGGGCACGCCGGACGCCGGCGCGTTCTGGCGGGTCGTCGAGGAGTACGCCGTGCAGGCGCTGTTCACCGCACCCACGGCGATCCGGGCGGTCAAGAAGGAGGACCCGGACGGCGCCCTGCGCGCCGGCCGCGACCTGTCGTCGCTCTCGACCCTGTTCCTCGCCGGCGAGCGGCTGGACCCCGACACGTGGCAGTGGGCGACGGACGGCCTCGGGATCCCGGTGGTCGACCACTGGTGGCAGACGGAGACCGGCTGGCCGATCGCGGCGAACATGCGCGGTCTGGAGCCGATGCCGATCAAGCCGGGTTCGCCGACGGTCCCGGTGCCGGGCTGGGACGTGCGGGTCCTCGACCCCGCGGGGAACGAGGTCGGGTCGGGTACGGAAGGAGCGATCTGCATCCGGCTGCCGCTGCCTCCGGGTGCGCTGCAGACGCTGTGGAACGACGACGAGCGGTTCGTGGCGTCGTACCTCTCGGCCTTTCCCGGCTACTACCTCACCGGCGACGGCGGGTACGTCGACGAAGACGGATACCTCTACGTCATGGGCCGCACCGACGACGTCATCAACGTCGCGGGGCACCGGCTGTCCACCGGATCGATGGAGGCCGTGGTCGCCGGCCACCCCGCGGTCGCCGAGTGCTGCGTCATCGGCGTCCACGACGACCTGAAGGGACAGGTGCCGCGCGGGCTGGTCGTGCTCAAGGCCGGCGCCGACATCGACCCGGACGACCTGCGGGCCGAGCTGGTCGCCCGCGTGCGGGACGAGATCGGCGCGGTCGCGTCCTTCAAGCAGGTCGACGTCGTCGCGGCGTTGCCGAAGACCAGGTCCGGGAAGATCCTGCGCCGCTCGCTGCGGGCCATCGCCGACGGCAGGGACGAGCCGGTGCCCTCGACCATCGAGGACCCGTCGGTGCTGGACACCCTGCGCCCGACGCTGCGGGCGCCGCGCTGACGCGCGACGGCTGGCGCTGCTAGGAGAGGGCGACCAGGGCGCCGAGCGCGAACCCGAGAGCGGCCAGCCAGATCAGGGTGGGGAGCGAGCGCCAGCGCACGTCAGGCACCGTCCGTCCGGAAGACCGCGCCGTCGCGCACTTCGACCCCGACGGTCGGCAGGGGGGCGGTCGCCGGGCCGGCCACGACCTCGCCGGTGGTCGCGTCGAAGGCGCTGCCGTGGCAGGGGCAGTGGATCTCGCCGCCCGTCACGTCCGAGACGAGGCAGCCCTGGTGCGTGCAGGTCGCCGAGAACGCGTGCACGGTGTCCCCGTCGCGGGTGATGACCACGTCACCCACGACCAGACCACCTCCGGACGGTACGTCGGTCAGCTCGGCCACCGGGTCGTCCGCGGCTGCCGGTGCGGCCGCCCCGTAGGCGTTCGCGGCGTCGCCGGCGGCGAGCTCCCTCGCGGCGTCGCTGTTGCGCGCCACGACGAACCCGGCGACCCCGGCGACGCCCACCACTGCTGCCCCGCGCAGCACGGAGCGACGATCCGGTGCCGACACGGGTGCCTCCTCAGGTCAGGGGGATGCCGGAACGGGTGAAGAACCACAGCGCCGAGGTCAGCCAGACCAGGACCAGGGACGTGAGGACGGTGCCGCCGAGAAGCGGCAGGCCCCAGCCCGGCAGTCCTCTCACCCGCAGGCCGAGCATCTTCGCGGCGTACGCGCCGTAGAACAGGCAGCCGGCCAGGCCGTGCACGAGAACCCGGGTGCTGTCCGAGCCGAACCCCAGCGACCAGATGCAGTGGAACGCGACCGGGAGGGTGAGGACGAACGCGGCGGTGCCGGACCAGCGGTGCGCGACGGCGGCCCACGCCGGCGCACGACCCGCGCCGGGCAGCCGTCCCCACATCCACAGGGCGGTCGTGAGCTGGACGAGGAGCAGCAGGGCCGCCGCCGAGGTCAGCCAGGCCTTCATCTGCAGGACACCGGAGAAGCCGAGCGTCGTCAGGGGCCGACCCGCCGGCTCGTGCAGCCCGGCGTAGGCACCGGTGGCAGCGGCGACGGCGGCACCCACCAGCAGCAGCCAGACGCCCACCGGCCGGGCTGCGGCCACCCTGCTCTCCGCCGAACGTGCGGTCACCATGCGCCCTCCCCGTGAGGCACGGTAGTCCCGCACAACCACTACTGCATGATCACCGCGGGTTGGGGGGTGGTGGGGGGGTCAGGTGTAGCGGCGGGCGACCTCGACGGCTCGAGCGGCGTAGCCGCCGCCGAACAGCGTCGCGTGCACCAGCAGCGGGTGCAGCTGGTGCAGCCCAACCCGGTCCCGCCAGCCCTCCGCCAGCGGATGGGCCTCGTCGTAGGCCGCGAGCACTCGGTCGAGGTGCGGCAGGCCGAACAGCGCGAGCATCGCCAGGTCGGTCTCGCGGTGCCCGCCGTGCGCCGCCGGGTCGACCAGGACGACCCCGTCGGGGCTCCACAGCACGTTGCCCGACCACAGGTCGCCGTGCAGCCGCGAGGGCGGCTCGAGGGGACCGGTCAGCGCCTCGTCTCCGGACTCCAGGCGCTCGCACACCCGCCGGATGACGTCCATGCCGTCGCGGGCCGATGCACCGGCGTACGGCTCCAGCCGCAACCGGGCGTAGAACGCGCCCCAGCCACCGGGCAGCGGGTCGTGGCTGAGTGGGGCAGCGGCAGCGTCGCGATGAAGCCGTCGCCCTCCCAGCCGGCCGGCGGGCAGCCGTGGTGCGGCGCGCCGGCGCGGTGGGTGGCGGCCAGGGCCCGACCGAACAGCTCGGCGTGGGCGGGCGTCGCGGGCACCTCTCGGACGTACGGAAGGACGATGCCCGTCCCGGTCACCTCGAGGGGGACCGCGACCCGGACCCCACCCGCGTCGGCGAGCCAGGCCAGCCCGGCTGCCTCCGCGGCGAAGAAGCCGGGCGGTGCGCCGGGCCGCGTCTTGGTGAACGGGCGCGTCAGGCCGGCTCGACGACACCGTCGCGCACCAGCTGGTCGAGGATCGCGCGGCAGCCCTGCTCGACCTGGTCGAGGACCGTCGCGAAGTCCGCGGCGTCGCCGTAGTAGGGGTCGGCCACGTCGAGGTCGGCGCCGTCGCCGGTGAAGCCGCGCAGGAGCCGCACCTTGGCCCGCTCGCCGTCGTCGCTCGCGAGCGCGTGCAGCTCCCGGAGGTGGCCACCGTCCAGGGCGACCACCAGGTCCCGATCGGCGAACCAGCGGCGTTCGAACGCTCGGGCGCGGTGGGCCGACCCGTCGTAGCCGGCGCCGCGGAGCGTCGAGACGGCGCGCCGGTCGGCGCCGTCACCGACGTGCCAGGCGCCCGTGCCCGCCGAGTCGACCTCCACCTGGCCCGTGAGGCCGCGGTCGTCGACCAGCCGTCGCATCACGGCCTCGGCCATCGGTGACCGGCAGATGTTGCCGCTGCACACGAAGCAGATCCGGTAGGCCACCCGTCCATCGTCGCAGCCGCAGCCGTGGCAGCCGCAGCGGTCGCTCGGGCGAGCAGCGCGCCGGCGCCGATGACGACGGCGCCGGCCACCGCGTCGAGCAGGTAGTGGTTGGCCGTGGCCACCACCACCACCGTGGTGGCGACCGGGTAGGCGACGGCGAGCACCCGCACCCAGCGACGCGACGTGCACAGCAGCACCACCGCCGCGCACCACAGCGCCCAGCCGACGTGCAGCGAGGGCATCGCCGCGAGCTCGTTGCGTGAGGCTGCCCAGCCCGCGGGGCGCGCTGGCGTCCGCACCCCACCAGCCATGGTCCGAGGTGGCCGCAAGGGTGTCGACGTAGCCCGGCAGCATGCGCGGGGGCGCCACCGGGCAGCAGGGCGAAGCCGACGATGCCGAGGGCCGACCCGAGCACGAGGGCGTTGCGCGCGGGCCGGTAGCGATCGGGATGGCTCCGGTAGACCCAGAGCAGCACCGCCGGCGTCACCACGTAGTGGAGCAGGGAGTACCAGTAGCTGCTCGCGAGGGCGAGTGCCGGGCAGCGCGGCCAGCACGGCGTTGACCGGCCGCTCGACGTCGAGGGACAGGTCGCCCTCGAGACGGAGCAGGGAGTGCGCGTTGGCAGTGGCCGTCGTGAGGTCGGGGTCGGCGACGAGACGGGCCGCGCTGTAGGCGAGATAGAGCAGCGCGAGGAGGGTCAGCTCGCGCCCGGCGGTCGGGCGCGCGGTCGACGTCTCGGCGGGCACGTGTCCAGGCTGCCGCGCACCACCGACAGGCACATCCGTGACCAACCCGAGGGCGACCCTGGCCGGACCCTGAGCCTGGCCTCAGGGTGGGGCCGGTCGGTCGGCGCGATGATCACCCGCTCGGGTGATCAGCCGAGGTGTGCGGCGGGTCGACACGTCAGGTGTGGTAGCGAACCAGCACGTCCACCCGGTCATGGCCGCCCTTGCAGCACGAGTGCCGGTCACCCTCCTGATGGACCTGGCCGACCCGGCCGGTCCCGACTCGCGGACGGTGATCGCCACCGAGACGGCCGACCTGTCCTGGCTGGGCGACCTCGCCTATCCGGTGGGTGATCCGGTCGCCGACCGCTCGGTCAGTGACCGAGCAGCCGGTTGACGAAGGCCGCACGACGGGCCGGCCGGCCCGAGCGCGCCTCGGCGCCGTCGGCCGTCGTCATCGCCGCCAGTGCGGCCGTGACGCCCAGCCAGCGCAACGGCTCGGGCTCCCACCGGCGTGACCGGTGGTTCACCCACGGCAGCCCGGTCAGCTCTGAGGTGCGGCCGAGCACGAGGTCGGTCACCGTGCGTCCGGCGAGGTTCGTCGTCGACACCCCGTCGCCGACGTAGCCGCCGGCCCAGGCGATCCCGGTGGCCCGGTCCAGGCCGACCGACGCGCACCAGTCCCGGGCGATGCCCAGCGGCCCGCCCCACGAGTGGGTGAGCGCGGCGTCGCGCGTCGCCGGCAGCAGGTCGGCGAGCACCAGCCGCAGCGCGTCGAACGTCGCCGGCTCGCGGTCGAACTCCGCGCGGACCGACGAGCCGAAGTGGTACGGCGCGCACCACGGCCGCCGAACGCCATGCCGGCCGTCGGCTGTGCGTTGCCCGTACACGATGAGGTGCCGGTGGTCGGTGAACGTCTCCCGCTCGCCCAGCCCGATGCGCTCCCATGCCTCGTCGGGCAGCGGCTCGGTCGCCACCATCAGCGAGTAGACCGGCGCGACCTCGCGCCGCATCCCCGGCAGCCCCGCCGTGTAGCCCTCCGTCGCGCGCACCACGACGTCGGCGCGCACGCCGTCCGCGCGTCGTGGTCACTAGCTGCGGGTCGATCCGCGTCACCGCGCGTCTGCTCGTGCACCACGCCGCCCAGCCGCTCGACGGCTCGGGCCAGCCCGCGCACCAGGCGGGCCGGATGGATCGCCGCGCAGTGCGGGGTGTAGGTAGCCCCGAGGACGCCCGTCGCGCCGAGCCGGCGGCTGGCCTCGTCGGCGCCGAGGAGGGACAGGTCGTCCTCGCCGAATCCCCAGCGGCGCGCCTCGGCGACCTCGGCGCGGGCCCGCTCGAGCTGCACCGGTGTCCGCGCGACCGTGACCGTGCCGCCCTTGGCCCAGTGGCAGTCGATGCCCTCGCGCCGGGCGGCGGCGCCGACCTCGTCGATGCTGCGCTGCATGGCGCGCAGCTGCGCCACGGCGGCGGTCCTCCCGTAGCGGCGGGCCAGCCAGGCGCTGAGGCGGGGAACTGCGCCGAGCACCAGCCGCCGTTGCGGCCGCTGGCCCCGAACCCCGCGACCTCGCGCTCCAGGACGACGACGCGCAGGGTCGGGTCGGCGCGCAGCAGGTAGTAGGCCGTCCACAGGCCCGTGTAGCCGGCGCCGACGACGGCCACGTCGGCGTCCCGGTCGCCGGGGAGGGCCGGCCGGGGAGTCCAGTCCTCGCCGGCGGTGTCGTGCCAGAGGGACAGCGCGCGTGGGTCGGTCGTCACCGGCGCGACCAGCCGGCGACGTACGCCGGGACGGGTCTGTCACCCCGCAGGTCCGGGGCCGGGACCGGCTCGCCCAAGGACTCGTGCAGCGGCACCACACCGGCCCACACCGGAAGGTCCAGGTCCTCGGCCGCGTCGTCGGGCGGCCCGTCGCTGACCTTCACCGACCACTCGTCCAGCGGCAGCGAGAGGACCAGCGTCGCCGCGAGCTCCTTCGTGTTCGGGCTGCCGGGCATCTGCCCACCGGCCGGGCAGCAGGTGCTCGCTGATGCGCTCGAGCGCGGCGAGCTTGGCCCCGCCGTCGCACGGCGGCCGCCGTGCCGAGAACCATCGCGCTGCGGTAGTGCATGGACGACTCGAACACCGAGCGCGCGACGACCAGCCCGTCGAGCAGGGTGACCGTGAGGCAGGTCGGCGCCCCGTCGGCCAGCGTGCGGAAGAGCCGGCTGCCGGTCGAGCCGTGGAACAGCACGACGTCGCCGTCGCGGGCATGGGCGACCGGCAGGACGTACGGCTGTCCGGAGCCGTCCGTGACCGCCACGTGCGCCACCCGCCCGGCGTCGAGCACCGCGTCGAGCACCGCGCGGTCGGCGACCTGCTTCTCCGGCAGCCGCCGGACCGTGGTGCGCCCGCCGTCGGCCCGACCGCCGTCGGCGGCCGCCCGACCGCCGCGGGGCCCCTCGCCGTCAGCGGCCGCCCTACCGCCGCGAACAGCCCCCGACCGCGGTGAATTCACCGCTGTCGAGGGGCAATGATCACGGGCACGTGATCATTGCCGAGTGGACAGGGATGCGGTCACAGGCGGGACCAGGCCTCGGTCAGGACGGAGCGCAGGATCTGCTCCATCTCGTCGAAGTGCGACTGGTCGCAGATGAGCGGCGGCGACAGCTGGATGACCGGGTCGCCGCGGTCGTCGGCGCGGCAGTAGAGGCCGGCCTCGAAGAGCGCCTTGGACAGGAAGCCGCGCAGCAGCCGCTCCGACTCGTCGTCGTCGAAGGTCTCGCGGGTGTCCTTGTCCTTGACCATCTCGATGCCGTAGAAGAACCCGTCGCCGCGCACGTCGCCGACGATCGGCAGGTCGTTCAGCTTCTCCAGCGTCCGACGGAAGTCCGGCCCGGTGTCGAGCACGTGCTGGTTGAGCTTCTCGCGCTCGAAGATGTCGAGGTTGGCCAGCGCGACCGCCGCCGAGACGGGGTGACCGCCGAACGTGTAGCCGTGGGCGAAGCTCGCGTTCCCCTGCAGGAACGGCTCCATGATCCGGTCGCTCGCGATCATCGCGCCGATGGGGGAGTAGCCGGAGGTCATGCCCTTCGCGCAGGTGATGATGTCGGGCTGGTAGCCGAACCGGTCGGCGCCGAAGTAGTGACCGAGCCGGCCGAACGCGCAGATCACCTCGTCGGAGACGAGCAGGACGTCGTGGCGGTCGCAGATCTCGCGGACCCGCTGGAAGTAGCCGGGGGGCGGCGGGAAGCAGCCGCCGCTGTTCTGCACCGGCTCGAGGAACACGGCGGCGACCGTCTCGGGGCCCTCGAACTCGATGGCCTCCTCGATCCGGTTCGCGGCCCACTGACCGAACGCCTCGAGGTCGTCGCCGTGCTCGGGAGCCCGGTAGAAGTTGGTGTTCGGGACCTTGTGCGCACCGGGCACCAGCGGCTCGAACATCGCCTTGGCGGCGGGGATGCCGGTGATGGACAGGGCGCCCTGCGGTGTCCCGTGGTAGGCGACGTTGCGGCTGATCACCTTGTGCTTCATCGGCTTGCCGGTGAGCTTGAAGTACTGCTTGGCGACCTTCCAGGCGCTCTCCACGGCCTCGCCGCCACCCGTGGTGAAGAACACCCGGTTGAGGTCGCCGGGCGCGAGGTCGGCGATGCGCGCCGCCAGCTCGACGGCCTTGGGGTGGGCGTAGGACCACAGCGGGAAGAAGGCCAGCTCGGCGGCCTGCTTCGCCGCCGCGTCGGCGAGCTCCTGCCGGCCGTGGCCGGCCTGCACGACGAACAGCCCGGCGAGCCCGTCCAGGTAGCGCCGCCCCTTGTCGTCCCAGATGTAGGGGCCCTCGCCGCGCACGATCACGGGCACGTCGGCCTGCTGGTAGGCGGACATCCGGGTGAAGTGCATCCACAGGTGGTCCCTGGCCGTCGCGGCCAGGGCACCGGACTCGGTGGCGACGGTCTGGGTGGACAGGGTCATCGGGTTCCCCAGTTGTAGAGCTGCTTGCGCAGCTTGAGGTAGACGAAGGTCTCGGTCGTGCGCACCGACGGGACGGCGCGGATGCGCTTGCTGATCAGGTCGAGCAGGTGGTCGTCGTCCTCGCAGACCACCTCGACGAGCAGGTCGAAGCCGCCGGCGGTGATGACGACGTAGTCGACCTCCGCCATGTCGGCGATCTTCTCGGCCACCAGCTCGACGTCGCCCTCGCAGTTGATGCCGATCATGGCCTGACGGGGGAAGCCGACCTGGAGCGGATCGGTCACGGCGACGATCTGCATGACGCCGGCGTCGAGCAGCCGCTGGACCCGCTGGCGCACCGCCGCCTCGGACAGGCCGACCGCCTTGCCGATGGTGGCGTAGGCCCGCCGGCCGTCCTCCTGGAGCTGCTCGATGATCGCCTTGGAGACGTCGTCGAGGACGAATCCGCTGGTGCGCTCCCTGCCCGCCATGGGCTCGATCCTGTCGGCTCGGCCCGGCGTTGGCAAGTGATTCCGTGGTCAAGCGGCCTCGAATTTGCTGAATCTGTCGTCTGCACCGGTCGCAACTGTTGAGAAGCACCCCGTGGCGGCTACTCTCGCCGACGTACCCCTCGACGGCAGGAGCCTCCAGTGACCCCCGACGCCCAGCCCCGCGTACCGGACACGTTGTCCAACTTCGTCAACGGCGCGCCCGCCGACACCGCCGACGGCCGGACGGCGGACCTGGTGGACCCGAGCACCGGACAGGTCTTCGCCCAGGCACCGCTGTCCTCCGCCGCCGACGTCGACGCGGCCGTCCAGGCGGCGGCGACCGCGTTCGAGGGCTGGCGGGACAGCACGCCGAGCGACCGGCAGAAGGCCCTGATCCGGATCGCCGACGCGATCGAGTCCCGGGCGGACGAGATGGTCGACGCGGAGGTCCGCAACACCGGCAAGCCGCGCGGGCTGACCCTCTCCGAGGAGATCCCGCCGATGGTCGACCAGATCCGGTTCTTCGCCGGGGCGGCCCGGGTCCTTGAGGGCCGGTCGGCGGGGGAGTACATGGCCGGCCACACGTCCTACGTCCGCCGCGAGCCGATCGGGGTCTGCGCGCAGGTCACGCCGTGGAACTACCCGATGATGATGGCGGTCTGGAAGTGGGCACCGGCCATCGCCGCCGGCAACACGGTGGTGCTCAAGCCGTCGGACACCACGCCGGTCTCGACGCTGCTGATGGCCGAGATCATGGCGGAGTTCCTGCCGCCCGGGGTCTTCAACGTGGTGACCGGCGACCGTGACACCGGCCGTGCCCTGGTGCAGCACCCGATCCCGCAGATGGTCTCGATCACCGGGTCGGTGCGGGCCGGCATGGAGGTCGCGGGAACCGCCGCGACCGACCTGAAGAAGGTCCACCTCGAGCTCGGCGGCAAGGCGCCGGTGGTCGTCTTCGACGACGCCGACCTGGACGCCGCCGCCGAGGCGATCGCGGTCGCGGGGTACTTCAACGCCGGGCAGGACTGCACGGCTGCGACCCGGGTGCTCGCGTCCCCCGGCATCCACGACGACTTCGTCGCGGCGCTGGCCGCTCAGGCGAAGGACAGCGCGAAGACGGGACTCTCCGACGACGAGGACGTGCTCTACGGCCCGCTGAACAACGCCAACCAGATCGACCGGGTGATGGGCATGCTCTCCCGCGCCCCGGAACACGCGTCGGTCGCCGCCGGTGGCCACCGGGTCGGGGGAGACCTTGCCGACGGCTTCTTCCACGAGGCCACCGTCGTGTCCGGCCTTCAGCAGGACGACGAGATGGTGCAGGACGAGATCTTCGGTCCCGTCATCACCGTGCAGCGGTTCACCGACGAGGACGAGGCGGTCCGCTGGGCCAACGGCGTGCGCTACGGGCTTGCGTCGTCGGTGTGGACCAGCAACCACGGCCGGGCGATGCGGATGGCCAAGCGGCTCGACTTCGGCTGCGTCTGGATCAACACCCACATCCCGCTGGTCGCGGAGATGCCGCACGGCGGCTTCAAGCACTCCGGCTACGGCAAGGACCTCTCGATGTACGGCTTCGAGGACTACACGCGCATCAAGCACGTGATGTCCAACATCGAGTCCTGACCGTCACGACGCGGCCGACGGACCGATGCCCGCCGACCTGGTCCTGCGCGGGAAGGTCCGCACCGGCGACCCGCTCGCCCCGCTAGCCCGCGCCGTCGCGGTGCGCGCCGGCGTCGTCGTCGCGCTCGACGAGGACGCGTTGGCCCTGGCCGGGTCGGCGCGCGAAGTCGGTCGACGTCGGCGCCGTGCTGCCCGGCTTCGGCGACGGGCACGTGCACCCGCTGTGGGGAGGTGTCGAGCTGGCCGGGCCGCCCGTCCGGGACGCGACATCGGTGGCCGAGGTCGTCGAGATCGTCCGGCGTACGCCGGCGAGCACCCGGACGAGGAGTGGATCCAGGGCGGACCGTACGAGCCGACGCTGGTCCGCGACGGGCTCTTCGACGCCCGCTGGCTGGACGACGCGGTGCCGGACCGTCCGGTCGTGCTGCAGTCCAGCGACCACCACTGCGTCTGGGCCAACAGCATCGCCCTCGCGCGGGCGGGGGTGGACGCGACGACCCCGGACCCGGCTGCCGGCTCGGTCGCCCGGCGCCCGGACGGCACGCCGCTGGGCACGCTCGTCGAGTGGACCGCCATGGACCTCGTGCTCCGCCATGCTCCCGAGCCGACCGCCGCCGACCGGGAGCGTGCGGTCGAGCGGGCGACGGCGCTTCTCGCCTCGGCCGGGGTGACCTGGGCGCAGGAGGCGGCTCTGGCGCCGGCGGACGTCGGTGCCTACCTCGCCGTCGCCGAGGCCGGCGGGCTCTCGGTGCGGGTGAACGTCGCGCTCCGGGCCGAGCCGGGCGACTGGCCCGGCCAGCGGGCGGACTTCGTCGACGCGCGGGCGCGGGCGCTGGCGTCGCCGGTGTCGGGGGAGGTGTCCGTGCGGACCGTGAAGTTCTTCGCCGACGGCGTGCTGGAGGCGGGAACGGCGGCCCTGCTCGCGCCGTACGACGACCGCCCCGGCGACCGGCGACACCCCTGCGGGCTGCCGGTGTGGGACCCGGCGGAGCTGGCGGCGGCTGCCGCCGCGTTCGACGCCGACGGCTTCCAGCTGCACATCCACGCCATCGGCGACGCGGCGTCCGGACGGCACTGGACGCGGTGCAGCACGTCGCGGCCGTCAACGGGCCGCGCGACCGCCGGCCGGTCATCGCCCACACCCAGCTGGTCGACCCTGCGGACCTGCCGCGGTTCGCGGCCCTCGGTGTCATCGCCAACTTCGAGCCGCTGTGGACCCAGCTCGACCCGCTGCAGACCGAGCTGACGCTGCCGCGGATCGGCGCAGCTCGCGGCGGCCGCCAGTACCCGATGGCCACGCTGCTGCGGTCCGGAGCAGCGCTGTCGATGGGCAGCGACTGGCCGGTGAGCTCGCACCGCCCGCTGGACGGGCTCCCGGTGGCCGTCACCCGCCAGACGACGGTCGGCGACCCGCCCGGCGGATGGGTCCCCGGCGAGCGGCTACCACCCGCGGCCGCCCTGTCGGCCTACACCGCCGGGGTCGCCTACCAGGCCTTCGAGGAGCGGTCCTGGGGATCGGTGACCCTCGGCCGCCGGGCCGACCTGGTCGCCCTGGACGGCGACCCGTTCGTCACCGACCCGGTGCACTGGCCGGGCCTGCAGGTGCTGGGCACCTGGCTGGGCGGGCGCCGCACCTTCGGGTCGGACGGCGGCCGGTAACGATTTCGTCGCCACGATCGAGATGGGCGACGGAATCGCTTGTCCGACCCCCCTTGCTCTGACAGGATCGGCCCCGCATCCTGCGACCGTGCGACGGAGGAGAACACCCGCGTGCACCAGCTCATCGCCGGTCGCCGCCGTCTGGGAAGCTCGGCGGAGACCTTCGACGTCACCGATCCGTCGACCGGTGAGACGGTCGAGCAGGTCCAGCTCGCCGACGCCTCGGACGTCGACGCGGCGGTCCGCGCGGCCCGGGACGCCTTCCCCGCGTGGTCGTCAGCCCCTCCCGTGGAGCGCTCGGCCGCGCTGACCCGGATGGCGGTCGTCCTCGAGTCCCGCGCCGAGGAGCTGGCCCGGACCGAGACCCGCCAGACCGGCAAGCCGATCCGGCTCTCCACCGGCTTCGACGTGCCCGGCACGATCGACAACGTCAGCTTCTTCGCCGGCACCGCCCGCCACCTCGAGGGGAAGGCCGCGGGGGAGTACTCCGGCGACCACACGTCCTACGTGCGCCGCGAGGCGATCGGCGTCGTCGGCTCGATCGCCCCCTGGAACTACCCGCTGCAGATGGCGGCCTGGAAGGTCCTCCCGGCCATCGCCGCGGGCAACACGATCGTGCTCAAGCCCGCGGAGCTCACCCCGCTGACCGCCCTGATGTTCGCCGAGGCCGCGCACGAGGCCGGGGTCCCCGACGGGGTGGTCAACATCGTCTGCGGCGCGGGGCAGGTCGCCGGCGAGGCGCTGCTGGCCCACCCCGACGTGGACATGGTCTCGTTCACCGGCTCGTCCGCCGTGGGCCGGCGGGTGATGAGCGTCGCGGCCCAGTCGCCGGGCGGACCGAAGCGGGTGCACCTCGAGCTCGGCGGCAAGGCGCCGTTCCTGGTGTTCGACGACGCGGATCTGGACGCGGCGGTCCAGGGAGCCGTCGCGGGCGCGCTCATCAACACCGGTCAGGACTGCACGGCGGCCACCCGGGCCTACGTCCAGCGCCCGCTCTACGACGCCTTCGTCGCGGGCGTGGCGGACGTCATGGGCACGGTCGTTCTCGGTGAGCCGTTGGACGAGCGGACCGACCAGGGCCCGCTCGTGTCCCGACGGCAGCAGGAGCATGTGGCGGGCTTCGTCGACCGAGCGCGCGCTGCAGGCGCCAAGGTCGTGAGAGGGGGAGCCGTGCCGGGAGGCGCCCTGGCCCGCGGGGCCTACTACGAGCCCACCCTCGTCGTGGACGCGGCGCAGGACTCCGAGATCGTCCAGGACGAGGTCTTCGGCCCGGTCCTCGTGGTCCTCCCCTTCGACGGGGACGACGAGGGGCTCCGGCTCGCCAACGACACACCGTACGGCCTGGCCGCGTCGGCCTGGACCCGCGACGTGGTCCGCTCACTGCGAGCCACCCGCGAGCTGCGGGCGGGCTGCGTGTGGGTCAACGACCACATCCCCATCATCAGTGAGATGCCGCACGGCGGCTACCGTGCCTCGGGGTTCGGGAAGGACATGTCGTCCTACTCGTTCGACGACTACACCGTCGTCAAGCACGTGATGTACGACGGGACGGGCGCCGCCCGCAAGGACTGGCACCGGACCGTCTTCGCGCAGGACGCCCGCACCGAGACCCCATCCGACAGGAGAGTCCAGGCATGAGCTCACTTCATCAGGACCCGCGGTTCCAGCAGGTCGTCACGGTCGCAGCTGTCCCGGCGGGCCCTGCTGCGCGGCGCCGGCGGCGTCGGGGTCGCCGCGGCGCTCGCGGCCTGCGGGACGGGCGACGACGAGACCGGGACGACGGCCAAGCCGAGGCGACGGTCAAGGACAAGTCGGCGACCGAGAAGGTCGTGCGCTGGGCCAACTGGCCCTTCTACATCGACGAGGCCGAGGAGGGCGGCAAGACGGTCTACCCGACGCTGGAGAAGTTCCAGGAGGAGAGCGGCATCGAGGTCAACTACGCCGCCGACATCGACGACAACGACTCGTACTACGCCAAGATCCAGGGCCAGCTGAAGAACGGCGACGACATCGGCAAGGACGTGGTCGTCTTCACCGACTGGATGGCCGGCCGGATGATCCGGCAGGGCTACGTCCAGAAGCTGGACAAGGGCAACATCCCCAACGCCGCCAACCTCAACGCCAAGCTGCAGGACGTCGACTTCGACCCGGGCCGCGAGCACTCCCTCACCTGGCAGAGCGGCTACGCCGGCATCGGCTACCGCAAGGACAAGGTCGGCAAGGAGCTGGTCAGCCTCCAGGACCTGTGGGCGCCCGAGCTCAAGGGCAAGGTCGTCGTGCTCAGCGAGATGCGCGACACGGTGGGGCTCATCATGCTCAGCCAGGGCGTCGACATCTCCGGCGACTTCACCGAGGACGAGTTCATGGCCGCCCTCGACGAGCTGCAGAAGCACGTCGACTCGGGCCAGATCCGGCAGGTGAAGGGGAACTCCTACGTCGAGGACCTGAGAAGCGGCAACGCCATCGCGAGCATCGGCTGGTCGGGCGACATCCTGCTCGCGCAGTTCGAGGAGGAGGACCCCAACTACACGTTCACCCTGCCCGAGGAGGGTGGGACGCTGTGGTCGGACAACCTGATGGTCCCGATCGCCTCGCCGCACAAGGCCAACGCCGAGAAGCTCTTCGACTTCTACTACGACCCGGTGATCGCGGCCGAGGTCGCTGCCTACGTGAACTACATCTGCCCGGTCGACGGTGCGAAGGAGGAGATGGAGAAGCTCGACCCGTCGCTCGCGGACAGCCCGCTGATCTTCCCGACCGAGGAGGACCTCGCCAAGGTCAAGGTGTTCCGCGCCCTGAGCCCGGACGAGGAGATCACGTTCAACGAGGCCTTCCAGCAGGTGATCGGCAACTGATGAGCACTGGCGGTCAGGTCGCGGACCGGTCCTCATCGGGAGGCCGCGACCTGCGGCTCGACCACGTCACGAAACGCTTCGGCGGGTTCGTCGCGGTCGACGACCTCTCCCTGACGATCCCGTCAGGGTCGTTCTTCGCCCTGCTCGGGCCGTCGGGCTGCGGCAAGACGACGACGCTGCGGATGGTCGCCGGCCTCGAGGAGCCGACGGAGGGCTCCATCCACATCGGCGACGACGACGTCACGTTCGCCAAGCCCTACAAGCGGCCGGTGAACACCGTCTTCCAGTCCTACGCGCTGTTCCCGCACCTCGACATCTTCGAGAACGTCGCGTTCGGGCTGCGGCGGCGCGGCGCGAAGGACGTCCGCCGACAGGTCGAGGAGGCCCTCGAGCTGGTCGAGCTCGCCGCGATGGCCCGGCGCAAGCCGGCCCAGCTCTCCGGTGGCCAGCAGCAGCGGGTCGCCCTCGCCCGGGCGATCGTCAACCGTCCCGCTGTCCTCCTGCTCGACGAGCCGCTCGGCGCGCTGGACCTCAAGCTGCGGCGGCAGATGCAGGTGGAGCTCAAGCGCATCCAGACCGAGGTCGGGCTGACGTTCGTCCACGTGACCCACGACCAGGAGGAGGCCATGACCATGGCCGACACGATCGCGGTCATGAACCAGGGGCGCATCGAGCAGCAGGGCGGGCCGGGCGAGCTCTACGAGTCCCCGGCGACGACGTTCGCCGCGAACTTCCTCGGCCAGTCCAACCTCATCCACGCCGCCGTGACCGGCAGCCAGGGCGCGGACCTGCTGCTCGACGTCCAGGGACACCGGCTCGCCATGCCCGTCGACCGGCGCAACAGCGGGGACGCCGACCTGCTGATCGGCGTGCGGCCCGAGAAGATCCGGCTCAACCGGGCCGACGCCGATGAGGGCGAGCGGAAGCCCGGTGGACAGGAGCCCGACGGCGAGCAGAACGTGCTGCGCGGGGGCGTGGTGACGGATGCGAGCTTCACCGGGGTCAGCACGCAGTACCTCGTCCGGATGCCCTGGGGCCAGGAGCTGATGGTGTTCGCGCAGAACCTCGGGGTCGGTGGGGTCGTGCCGCCCGGCACCCTGGTCGACCTGCAGTGGGACCCGGCTCACACCTTCGGGCTCGACGGCAGCGCCGACGCGACCGCGGGCGTCGAGCACGACGAGGGCGTCGAGCCCGTGCCGGTCGGTTAGCGCGGTCGGGCCGATGAGCGCAGTCCAGGGCATCGGCGTCGGGGAGCGCCAGCTCGGAGCCGACGGCCGCCCGCCGCGCCGCACGAGGACGGGCGGGCAGCCGTCGTACGACGCCCTACCTCCTGCTGCTGCCGGGCATGGCCTGGCTGGCGGTCTTCTTCGTGGTGCCGCTCTTCACGCTGCTCTCGACGTCGACCCAGACCCGTCCCGAGGGTGCCGAGATCGGCGTCTACACCCAGACGTTCCGCTTCGCCAACTACGTCGACACGCTCGACGAGTACGCCGTCGTGTTCGGCCGGTCGTTCCTCTACGCGCTGATCGCCACGCTGCTGGCTCTGGCCATCTCCTACCCGCTGGCGTACGCGATCGCGTTCAAGGCGGGCCGGTGGCGCAACGTGCTCCTGGTGCTCGTCGTCGCGCCGTTCTTCGTCAGCTTCCTGCTGCGCACGATCGCCTGGAAGCAGATCCTCGCCGACGACGCGTGGGTGGCCGACGCGATGCGGTTCCTGCACCTGATCGGGCCGCAGACCCACATCATCAACTCGGCGCCCGCCGTGGTGATCGGCATCACGTACAACTTCCTGCCGTTCATGATCCTGCCGATCTACGCCTCGCTGGAGCGGGTCGACCCGCGCCTGATCGAGGCCGCCGGCGACCTCTACGCCAACGGGCTCACCGCGCTGCGGAAGGTGACCTTCCCGCTGTCCCTCCCCGGTGTCGTCGCCGGCACGCTGCTGACCTTCATCCCGGCCGCCGGTGACTACATCAACGCCGCCCTGCTCGGCAACCGCAACACCACGATGGTGGGCAACGTCATCGACGCGCGCTTCCTCAAGGTGGTCGACTACCCGACGGCGGCCGTGCTCTCCGTCACGCTGATGGCGTCGATCCTGGTGCTGGTCGCGTTCTACATCCGGCGGGCCGGGACGGAGGAGCTGGTATGAGCGCCACGGCCGGAGCCCCAGCACCCGCCAGGCCGACCAGGGCCGGCCTCGCGACGCGCAGCTCGCGCTGGCTGTCCCGCAACGCCGTGCGGATCTACGCCGTGCTGGCCTTCGCCTACCTGTTCGTCCCCGTGATCTACACCTTCGCCTACTCGTTCAACGACTCGGGCAAGTCCAACCTCAACTGGCGCGGGTTCACGACGGACAAGTGGGCTGCCCCCTGCGCGGCTCCCGACGTCTGCCCGGCGCTCGTCAACAGCGTCAAGATCGGCCTGGTGGCGACCGCCATCGCGACCGTTCTCGGGACGATGGTCGCGTTCGCTCTCGCCAGGCACCGGTTCCGTGGTCGCACCGCGACCAACCTGACCATCTTCCTCCCGATGGCGACGCCCGAGATCGTCCTCGGTGCCTCCCTGCTCGCGCTGTTCCTGAACATGGGTGTCTCGCTCGGGACCAACACGATCGTGATCGCCCACGTCATGTTCTGCATCAGCTTCGTCATCGTCACCGTGAAGGCACGACTGGCGAGCCTCGACCCGCGGCTGGAGCAGGCCGCGATGGACCTCTACGCGGACGAGATGCAGACGTTCCGGCGCATCACGCTGCCACTCGTCGCGCCGGGGATCATGGCCGGCGCCCTGCTGGCGTTCTCACTGTCCTTCGACGACTTCATCATCACGAACTTCAACTCCGGCGACGTGAACACCTTCCCCAAGTTCATCTGGGTGTCGTCGCTGCGCGGCATCCCCGCCCAGGCCAACGTGATCGCGTCGGCGATGTTCTTCCTGGCTCTCGCCGCCGTCGTCCTCGGCCAGCTCATCGTCGGCCGCCGGAAGACCTGACCGTGCCCGCCCCGGACGCGGGCGGCCGGTCCGCCGCGGCCGCGGCCCTGACCGACGTGCGCCACGTGCCGTACTGGCTCGACGGTCCGGCACCCGACGACCAGGCGGCCCTCGCGGGGCCGGCCACGGCCGACCTCGCCATCGTCGGCGCCGGCTACACCGGGCTGTGGGCCGCGTTGTCGGCCAAGACCCGCGACCCGGGCCGGGACGTCGTCGTCCTCGAGGCACGCAGCGCGGGCTGGGCCGCCTCCGGGCGCAACGGCGGCTTCTGCTCCGTCCAGCCTGACTCACGGCCTGCGCAACGGCCTCGGCCGCTTCCCGGGCGAGATGGCGACCCTCGAGCGGCTGGGCCGGGAGAACCTCGACGCCATCGAGAAGACGGTCGCCGACCACGGGATCGACTGCTCGTGGGAGCGCACCGGCGAGATCACGGTGGCGACGGCGCCATGGCAGGTCGCCGAGCTGCGCGACCTCCCGGCCCTGGCCCGGTCGGTCGGCGGGTCGCTGGAGTGGCTGGGCCAGGACGAGGTGCGCGACCGGGTCGCCTCCCCGACGTACCTCGGCGGGGTCCTCGACCGCGACGGCGTCGCGATGGTCGACCCGGCGCGGCTGGCCCGCGGCCTGCGTGACGCCTGCCTGCGGGCCGGCGTGCGGATGCACGAGAACTCGCCGGTGGTGTCGCTCGGTCGGCACGGCTCCGCCGTCGCGCTGACCACGGCCTACGGCGAGCTGCGCGCCCGCCAGGTCGTGCTGGCCACCAACGCCTTCCACCCGCTGCTGCGCCGGCTGCGCTCCTACGTGGTGCCGGTCTGGGACTACGCGCTCGTCACCGAGCCGCTGTCCGCGTCGCAGCGTCGGTCGATCGGCTGGAGCGGGCGTCACGGGATGGCGGACGCGGGCAACCTCTTCCACTACTACCGGCTGACCGACGACGACCGGGTCCTCTGGGGCGGCTACGACGCGGTCTACCACTACGGCGGGCGGGTCGACGACCGGCTGGACCGCAACCCGGAGACCTTCCTCCGCCTCGCGGAGCACTTCGCCGAGACCTTCCCGCAGCTCGAGGGGCTGCGGTTCACCCATGCATGGGGCGGCGTCATCGACACCTGCTCGCGGTTCTCCGCGTTCTGGGGCCGCGCCATGGGCGGCCGGGTCGCCTACTCGCTCGGCTACACCGGGCTGGGTGTCGGCGCCAGCCGGTTCGGCGCGCAGGTGGCGCTCGACCTGCTGGCCGGCCACGACACCGAGCTCACCCGCTTGCAGATGGTGCGGCGCAAGCCGCTCCCGTTCCCGCCGGAGCCGGTCCGCTGGGCCGGTATCGAGCTCACCCGGCGGGCCGTCGCGCGCGCGGACGCCCGCGAGGGTCGCCGGGGACCGTGGCTGCGGACCCTGGACGCCATCGGCCTGGGCTTCGACTCATGAAGAAAGGAGCCCCGTGACGCGCTACGGACCGATGTTCGGCCCCGACATCACCTTCCTCGGCGTCGACCGGTGCGACCTGGGCGACCCGGCGAGCATCGCGGGGGCCGACGTCGTGGTGGTCGGCGCCCCCTTCGACGGCGGGACGTCGCACCGTCCCGGCACCCGGTTCGGGCCGCAGGCCATCCGGTCCACCGACTACCTGCCCCACGACGGGTCTCGACCGCACCTCGCGCTGCGGGTCGACCCGCTGCAGGACCTGCGGGTCCTCGACGCCGGCGACGTCGAGATGGCGCCCGGCCACATCGAACGCTCACTGGCGGCGTTGACCGAGGCGGTGGCCACGGTCGCGACGGCCGGTGCCATCCCGGTCGTCCTGGGCGGCGACCACTCGATCACCCTCGCCGATGTCACGGGGGTCGCCCGGCACCACGGCGCCGGGCGGGTCTCCGTCGTGCACTTCGACGCCCATGCCGACACCGGGGACATCGAGTTCGGCTCGCTGTACGGCCACGGGCAGCCTATGCGCCGGCTGATCGAGTCGGGCGCCGCACGAGGCGACCGGTTCCTGCAGATCGGGCTCCGGGGCTACTGGCCGGGACCCGAGACGCTGGACTGGATGGCCGCCCAGCGGATGCGGTCCTACGAGATGACAGAGATCGGCCACCGCGGCCTGGACACCTGCCTGGACGAGGCGTTCGTCACCGCGGTCGACGACTGCGACGGCGTGTTCCTGTCGGTCGACATCGACGTCGTCGATCCGGGCCATGCGCCCGGCACCGGGACACCCGAGCCAGGCGGGATCAGCGCCCGCCAGCTCCTCGACGCCGTCCGCCGGGTCGGCCTCGAGCTGCCGGTCGTCGGGGTGGACGTGGTCGAGGTCTCGCCGCCGTACGACCATGCCGACGTCACGGCCGCGCTCGCGAACCGGGTGGTGCTGGAGGTGCTCTCCGGCATCGCGGCACGTCGCCGCGACCCGCGCTGGGACCCCCGCCGGCCGCTGCTGGAGTCCCGTCCCGAGGAGGAGAGCTAGGTGTCGATGCGCGTCCTGGTCGTGGGAGCAGGGGGTGTCGGGTCGGCAGCGGTCGGCATCGCCGCCCGGCGGGACTTCTTCGAGGTCATGGTGGTGGCGGACTACGACGTACGCCGGGCGCAGCGTGCCGTCGAGCCGCACGCCGCCGACGGGCGGTTCGTGGCGGCGCAGGTCGACGCCTCGTCGGCCGACGCCGTCGCCGTCCTCTGCCGTGAGCACCGGATCACCCACGTCCTGAACGCTGTCGACCCGCGGTTCGTCATGCCGATCTTCGACGGTGCGTTCGCAGCCGGCGTCGACTACCTCGACATGGCGATGTCCCTGTCTCGTCCGCACCCGCAGAGCCCGCACGAGAACACCGGGGTCAAGCTCGGCGACGAGCAGTTCGCCAAGGCCGGGGACTGGGAGGCGGCTGGTCGGCTCTGCCTCGCGGGCATCGGCGTCGAGCCCGGGCTCTCCGACGTGTTCGCGCGGTACGCCGCCGACCACCTCTTCGACGAGATCGACGAGATCGGCGTCCGTGACGGCGCGAACCTCGAGGTGGACGGCTTCTCGTTCGCCCCGTCCTTCAGCATCTGGACGACGATCGAGGAGTGCCTCAACCCACCGGTGGTCTGGGAGAAGGATCGCGGGTGGTTCACGACGGCGCCGTTCTCCGAGCCCGAGGTGTTCGACTTCCCCGAGGGCATCGGCCCGGTCGAGTGCGTCAACGTGGAGCACGAGGAGGTGCTGCTGATCCCGCGCTGGGTGGACGCGAAGCGGGTCACCTTCAAGTACGGGCTCGGCGAGGAGTTCATCACCGTCCTGCGAGGTGCTGCACAAGGTCGGCCTCGACCGCACCGACCGGGTCCGGGTGGGCGGCGTCGAGGTGTCGCCCCGTGACGTGGTCGCAGCCTGCCTGCCCGACCCGGCGACGCTCGGCGACCGGATGCGGGGAAAGACCTGCGCGGGCACCTGGGTCACCGGCCGCAAGGACGGAGTCGACCGGTCGGTGTACCTGTACCACGTCGTCGACAACGAGTGGTCGATGGCGGAGTACGGCTCGCAGGCGGTCGTCTGGCAGACGGCGGTGAACCCGGTGGTCGCCCTGGAGCTGCTGTCGTCCGGGACGTGGCAGGGGCGAGCGGCGTCCTCGGCCCCGAGGCGTTCGACGCGGTGCCCTTCCTCGACCTGTTGACCGCCTACGGCTCGCCGTGGGGCATGCGCGAGGGAGGGTGACGGAGCAGCACTGATCGCGCTCCGTGGAGGGCAGGTTGACGACTGCGGTCGCGGCGGTCGATCCCTCGCCGTCCCCCTGCGCGATCGGTCCAGCACCCTCGCTCCCACCCAGGCGCCCCTCCCGCCAGCGATGTCCAATTGGCTCCGTCGGAATAACTGAGGGTTTCGTCAAATCTGTCTTGCAAGGCACTTGACAACTGGGCAGTCATGAATGACGATATCGTCAGTACTGCGAGACACACGGTCTGGCAGGCATCTCATGGAGGTAGATGGACATGACGCAGCACACGGACTTCGACGAGCGGCTGGATGGTCTGCAGCAGCGCGTCGCTGCCGCCAAGTCGGCGGTGGAGGCCGCCGCGGCCGAGTCGGATGCACAGCTCAGAGTGCGGATCGACCGGGCCCAGGCCGAGCTGGACCAGTCAGTGCATGGCGCACTGCAGGAGGTCTCCGAGGCCGGCGACCGCGCACACACGAAGTGGGCGCAGGTGAAGGCTGACGCCGTGACCAAGCTGAGCGACGTCAAGGAAAACATCGCGATGCGCACCCACCAGATGGACGCCAAGGTCGCCGCCACTGACGCGGACTGGGCTGAGGACGAGGCGGCGGCGGCCCTCGACTTCGCCGATTGGGCGGTCGAGAACGCCCAGCTCGTCATGCTCGACGCGGTCCACGCCCGCGACAACGCCGAGAAGCTCGCCAAGGCGGCAGCCAACGCGTAACCGAAGCAGCCTGAGGGCCGTGCGGCCCCCGATCCCCATCCCCGCATTCAGGCCGCGGCGGGCACGAACGGTTGACCCTTGCCCCGCGGCATCACCGAAAGGATTACTGCAATGACGACTGACATGAAGACCCTTGACCCTGTCGCCGACACCGTCCGGGCCGGCGCCCGGGAAGTATCTGCGGTCTGGTGGTGGTTCCTGCCCCTCGGCGCCATGTGGATCTGGTTCGGCACGTTCGTGCTGTCCTATCGGGTGGACAGCCTGGCCGCGGTGGCCGCGTTCGTGGGCGTCGCGTTCCTGGGCGGCGGCATCACCCAGCTCATCGTCGCCAGCCGGGTACCCACGATGCGCTGGCTGTCCATCCTCGGCGGAGTCCTCGGGATAGCCGCCGGCATCGTCGCACTGGCCTGGCCGGGCATGACGCTCTACGTCGCGTCCATCCTGGTCGCGTGGTACCTGATCGCCTTTGGCATCGTCCACTTGGTCAGCGCGCTGGCCGGGCCCAAGCTGCCGTGGTGGTGGACTGGGCTGCTGCTGGGCATCGCCGAGCTCGTGCTGGGCGTGTGGGCGGCGCGTTCATGGGAGCACTCGCTGGTGACACTGCTCAGCCTGGTCGGAGTGTGGGCCATCTGCCGCGGGGTGAGAGAGATCTTCGCCGCCTTCACCCTGCGCCAGGTCGGCAAGCAGGCGGAGCAACTGGTCGCCTGATCGCAACCTCGCCAGAGTCCGGGTCAGCCACGGCTGACCCGGACTCTGGCGTCGTTGCGCGCGGCTCGGGCACCTGCGGCCCGGATGGACGCCGTCCGTCAGGACGTCGCATCACGTCGGCCGGGAATCGGTAGGCGGGTCGGGCAAGGGCAGCGAGCAGATCCGGCGAGCCTCCCGAGGCGTGAGGCCGAGCGTGCGTAGCACAGCCTCGGTCACTCGGTCAGTTGCGTCGGCGTCGTTGCGCTTCGGTTGTTCGTGTAGCAGCTGGCCGAGACAGAGGGCACTTCCGGCGACGACGGCCAGGGCAAGGTCGACGTCCTCGACCTTGAAGCGACCGGCTTCAGTTCCGGCCCTGATGTCGCGTCGAGCGCGAGGCCCGAGTCCAGCGTCCGCGCTGATCAGTTGCAGGCCGTGCTGGAGCAGCACCTTGCTCAGCTCGGGCTCCCGTCGGTGGAACCGGCCCGTCAGCCGGAAGCTCTGAGCAAGGACCACCGCCGGGTCGTTAATCCCCTCGGTCAGCCGGTCCAGTAGCGCGCCGAGCTGGTCCAGCGCGTCCTCGACCGCAGCCGCGAACAGCTCGTCCTTGGTCTCAAAGTGGTTGTAGAAGGAGCCCATCCCCACGTCCGCGGCCTGAGTGATCTCGAGTATCGGGGCGCCTACCCGGCCCGCCGCGATGAACGACTGGGCAGCCTTGATCAACGCCGCACGTGTGCGCGCCTTGCGACGCTCAAGCCGGGACGGGGCCACGGCTCCGACGGCACTCATGGTCACTCCTTTACTGCGGTTCAGTCAGAACTGACGACGATCTCATTACACCACGCAAGACTGAGGATTTCCTCAATCACCTCTTGACGACGAGAACATCATGAGTGACGATATCATCAATCAAAGGGTTGGGAGAGTCAGATGACTGCCCTCGGCAACAGGGTCGCCGGTCAACCTCGCGCCATAGCGGCTGGGCAGAGAACACGCCCGTGGGCCGCTCTGCGCCGGCAGCCGCCCTGGCTGGCCAGAGCCGTGTTCACCTCGACCCTCATCGTTGTCGGCCTGCTGTCGCTCGTGCACCTGCTGACCAGTCTGCGAGGACTATTCATCCTCGTCCTGATCAGCTTCTTCCTGAGCTGCGCGCTCGAGGCGCCGGTGAACCGGCTGGCACGTCGCGGGTGGCGGCGCTCCACCGCGACCGCGGCGGTCTTCGTTGCGGCCCTGACGGTCGTCGCCACCTTCGTCTGGCTCATGGGGCAACTCGTCGTCCGGCAGGTGACCTCGCTGATCGACCAGCTCCCGGTGTACTCCCGCGACGCCGCCAGACTCGTCGACGAGAGGTTCCAGACCCATCTGTCGTACGAGGACGTGACGGCCCCGCTGACCGGCCCCGATAGCGTGATCGCACGCTTTGGAGGACAGTTCGCCGGCAATGTCGTCGGCGTGAGTACATCGGTACTCGGCCTGCTGTTTCAGACCCTTTCCGTGGCCCTGTTCACGTACTACCTCACCGTCGACGGTCCGAGGTTTCGGCACTGGCTCTGCACCTTCATGCCAGCGAATCGGCAACGGGAGTTGATGCGTCTCTCTGACATCGCGATCGACCGGACTTCCGCATACTTCAACTACCGCATCGTGCTGGCCGTGCTGTCGACCACCGTGCACTCGCTGTTCTTCCAGTCCGCGGGTCTGCCGAGCGCCCTAGCCCTCGGGCTCTGGGTCGGGGTGATGTCGCAGTTCATCCCGACGATCGGCACCTTCATTGCGGCATTCCTGCCGATTCTCGTTGCGTTGACCCAGGACCTCCGCACCGCGGTATTGGTGGTTGGCTTAATCGTCGTGTATCAGCAGATCGAGAACTACCTCATCTCGCCACGGCTGGGTCGGCACGCTCTCAAGGTCCATCCAGCGGTAGGGTTCGGAGCGGCCCTCGCCGGGGCAGCCATCCTTGGCCCCGTCGGCGCAGTCCTTGCCTTGCCGATGGTCGCCATCATCCAGTCGTTCGCGGGGGCAGACGTCCACCGGCATGAAGTCATCCCAGAGATGCGGCAAGAACCGCAGGCCGCGACTCCCAGCCCGGGCAGGCGGACACTCCCATCACCATCACGGCCGGCGACCGCCCGGTCCCCTCGACGCTCCACGGCAGTGACGTGACCGCCTACGGCTCGCCATGGGGCATGCGCGAGGGCGGCTAGCTGCCCTGCCCCGGGGGGTTGGTGCGCAGCAGGTTGTCCAGCACCGGACCCGAGAGGGCGGCGACCGTGCGGGCCGCCCTGATCTGGCTGCGCCGCCACGGCGTCGGGCGGCGCAGGTGGCACTCGAAGAGGCCGACGACCTCGCCGCGGGAGCGCACCGGAACCATCAGCAGCGAGCCGACGCCGTCCGCGCGCATCCACTCCGACTCACCCGGGTCGGCCCCGGCGTCGCCCAGCACGACCTGGGCGGCGACGTCGTCGGCCAGCACGCGTCTGGTCAGCGGCAGGTCGGCGAGGTAGTAGCGCACCCCCTTGAACACGGTGGCCGTGTCGAGCACCGCCTCGACGAAGGACCCGGTCGCGTCCAGGTAGGACAGCTCGACTCCGTCCGCCCCGACGGCCGGGGCGATGTGGGTCAGGGCGCGGGCCAGCTCGCTGAGGCAGGTGGCGGAGGACACCCGCATCAGCGCCGGGACAAGATCGCGCGGATCCCGCTCGTCGCCGACGGCCACCGCTTGGGCCATCGCCCGCTCGCAGACCCGTCGGCTGGCTGGAGAGGCGGCTGCGAAACCGGGACCGGGGCGGCCGATGAACCAGCCTTGGCCGTGGGCCACGTCGAGGTCGGCCAGCACCGACAGCTCCTCGGCCTCCTCGATGCCCTCGGCGCAGACCTGCGCGCCGGTCCGCGCCGCGAAGCGCACGATCGCCTCCAGGAGGGCCGCCAGAGCGGGTTGGTGCTGCACGCCGGTGACCAGCGCGCGGTCGACCTTCAGCACGTCGGGACCCACGGCCATCACCTGCTGGAGCCCGGCGTAGCCCTCGCCGACGTCGTCCACAGCGATCCGCGCGCCGCGACGCCGCAGCGCGGCCAGCGACGCCATGAAGGTCGGCCGGTCGTCCACCAGCTCGTGCTCGGTGATCTCGACCTGCACGCCGTCGAGGTCGTGGGGGAGCCGGTCGAGCAGGTCGGGACGGCAGAGGACGGACGGGCTGAGGTTCAGTGACAGCAGGGTGCCCGCCGGGCGGTGCAGACCCTGCTCGAGCGCCCGCTTGACCGCCAGCATCTCCAGCTCGTGCCCGCAGCCCTCGCGGCGGGCCAGCCGGAAGACCTGGTCGACCGGCAGGCCGGGCAGTGCCGGGAACCGGGCCAGGCCCTCGTACGCGGTGACGGACCCGGTGGCCAGGTCCATGATCGGCTGGAAGGCGATCTGTGGGTCGCCGTGAGCGAGTGCCCGCTGCAGCCTGGAGCCCCCGGTCGCAGCCGGGGCAGCAGCAGGGTCGACGAGACTCAGAGGTGACACACCCTACGAATCGGCAGTTCCCGGGCTGCGGGCATGATGCGTACGCACCGCCCCGGCTGCCACGAGCCGCTTACTGTGCCGCGGCGAACGCCTTCTCGATGATCCCCAGTCCTTCGTCGACCAGGTGGTCCGGCGTCACCAGCGGCGGCAGGAAGCGGAGCACGTTGCCGTACGTCCCGCAGGTCAGGACGACGAGGCCGTCGGCGTGACAAGCACTGGCGACGGCTGCCGTGGTCGCGGCGTCCGGCTCCAGCGTCCCGGGTCGGGTCAGCTCGACGGCCACCATGGCGCCCCGCCCGCGTACGTCACCGATGACGGCGTAGGTCGCGGCCATGTCGCGCAGGCGGCCGGTCATCACCTCGCCGATCCGACGAGCGCGCCCGGCGAGGTCGTCGACCTCCATCGTCTCGATCGCACCGAGCGCCGCGGCGCAGGCCACCGGGTTCCCGCCGTAGGTCCCGCCGAGTCCGCCGACGTGCGCCGCGTCCATCACGTCGGCCCGCCCGGTCACCGCCGCCAGCGGCAGCCCACCCGCGATGCCCTTGGCCGTGGTCACCAGGTCCGGGACCACCGACTCGTGGTCGCAGGCGAACCAGTCACCGGTACGGCAGAAGCCGGTCTGGATCTCGTCGGCCACGAGCACCGCCCCGTTGGCGGTGCACCAGGCGGCCAGGGCGGGCAGGAAGCCCGGTGCCGGCACCACGAAGCCACCCTCGCCCTGCACCGGCTCGATGACGACGGCGGCCACCTGGTCTGCGCCCACCTGCTTCTCGACGAGGCCCAGCGCGCGGGCGGCGGCCTCGGCGCCAGTCATCCCCGCGGGGTCGCGGAACGGGTAGGACATCGGGAACCGGTAGACCTCGGGAGCGAAAGGCCCGAAGGAGTGCTTGTAGGGCATGCTCTTGGCGGTCAGGGCCATCGTGAGGTTGGTGCGCCCGTGGTAGCCGTGGTCGAACACGACGACTGCCTGGCGCCGGGTGTGGGCACGGGCGATCTTGACCGCGTTCTCCACGGCCTCGGCGCCCGAGTTGAACAACGCAGAGCGCTTCTCGTGGTCGCCGGGCGTCAGGCGGTTGAGCGCCTCGCAGACTTCGACGTAGCCCTCGTACGGCGTGACCATGAAGCAGGTGTGGGTGAACCGCGCGACCTGGTCCCGCACGTTGCGCACCACGCGGTCGGCGGAGTTGCCGACGCTCACGACGGCGATCCCGGAGCCGAAGTCGATCAGCGAGTTGCCGTCGACGTCGACGAGCACGCCACCGCCGGCCCGGTCGACGAAGACCGGCAGCGTGGTCGACAGCCCGGCGGCCACGGCGGCGTCCCGTCGAGCCATCAGCGCGCGCGAGCGGGGGCCGGGCACCTCGGTGACCAGGCGGCGCTCCTGGGTCAGCGCGGGGCCGCCGGTCTCGGGGGCGATGGAGTCAGTCATGGCAGCACGATACTGCGACGGAATCTGGCGCGAAAGGCGCGTGAGGCGACGAAATCCGCAGAACAGAGTCGTGGCGGCGCTCGGTTGAGCCGCGGTCAGCGCTTGGACAGCCAGCGCCGCACGTCGGCGACCAGGACGACCCACTGCCCCTGTCGCTGGGTGGCGCGCAGCGACCGGTCACGCACCGCCGCTGCCACGGTGGCCTGGTCGACCCGGGCCATCGCCGCGACCCCGTCGAGGTCGAGCTCCTTGTCCGGGGCGTGCCGCGAGAGGTCGGTCATGGCAGAGACGTCGGCTCCGCCGGGACTGAACTTGACCCGAGGAGCTCAGCCAGCAGGTGGCGTCGTGCGTCAGCCCGCAGGTGGCGTCGTCAGGCCGCGCCGCATGTCCGCGAGCATCGCCTCGAACAGGCCCTCGGCGTCCTCGAGCGCGAAGCCGAGGTGGCCGAAGACCTCGATGGTGACTGCACCGTAGAGCCGGACCCAGCCGCTCAGGTACGCCACCAGCACCCCGGGCGGCAGGGGCGTGGCGGTGCGCTCGATGAAGGTCTGCAGCTGCCGGGTCAAGGCCGGTGGCAGCGCGGTGTCCGGGGGCACCTGGAACGGCTGCCGGTTCCAGATCTCCACGAAGATCCCGAGGAAGACGGCTCCGAACGAGAGGTCGGTCCCCGGCTCCTGGTGGGCCACTGGTGGGCCGTCGGTGGCCTGCGGACCGGAGGCGAAGGTCAGCTGGAACTCGCGCGGGTGCGACAGCGACCACCGGCGGAACTCCCGGCAGGCGGCCATCAGCCGCTCCACCGGCTCGTCGGCCGGAGCGCCGTCCCGGGCCGACTCCAGGCGCCCCGTGATCTCGTCGAGCACGTCCGCGCAGAGTGCCGCCACGACCTCCTCGTGGCTGGCGAAGTAGCGGTACAGCGCCGGGGCGGTCATCCCCATGCTGCGCGCGATCGCCCGCAGGGTCAGCGCGTCCGGGCCTTGCTCGACCAGCAGCGACCGGGCGGTGTCCTTGATCTCCTGCACGGTGGCGTCGCGGACCCGCTCGCGCCGGGTCGAGGCAATGGCGGCGACGTCCGGTTCCGGCATGATGAACCCCCTTGACAGTTGTGAACATCGTCAGCATAGTAAACATCGTTCACTACGACAACCGACGTTTACATCATAGGGGAGACCGTCATGTTCGACCGGTTGGGACACCTGACGTACCGCCGCCGCCGCTGGGTCCTCGCGCTGGCCGGCCTGTTCCTCGCCGTCGGCGGCGGCTGGGGCACCGGCGTGTTCGCCGAGATGGTGTCCAGCGGGTTCGAGGACCCGGACAGCGAGTCGGCCAAGGCACTGACCCGGGTCGAGCAGACCGTCGGGCGCGACGAGGCCGACGTGGTCGTCCTCTACCGGGCCGACGGAGCGCCGGTCGACACCCCGGCGGTCCGGGCCGCGGTCGAGGAGCACCTGGCCGGCTTGCCGTCCGCGCTGGTCGACCGGGTGACGACCACCTGGTCGGCGGGTCCGCGCGGGGCAGCCCTCGTCTCGGACGACGGCGCGGCGACGTACGCCGTGGTGCACCTCGTCGCGGACGACGAGGACGACCAGATGACGGCGTACGAGGAGCTCGAGCCGACGCTGCGCGACGCCCCGGATGGGCTGTCCGTCGAGCTGGGCGGCAGCAAGGCCATCGCGAGCGACATCACCGGGCAGGTCAGCGAGGACATCGCCCGTGCCGAGCAGATCTCGCTGCCGATCGTGCTGCTGCTGCTCGTGGTCGTCTTCGGCGGCCTGACCGCGGCCAGCCTTCCGCTGGCTGTCGGCGGGCTCGCGATCCTCGGCTCGTTCACGATGCTGCGGCTGCTGTCGCTGGCCACCGACGTGTCGATCTTCGCGGTGAACATCGTGACGATGCTCGGGCTCGGACTGGCGATCGACTACGCGCTGTTCGTCATCAGCCGGTTCCGTGAGGAGCTGCACGCAGGACGGACGACCGAGCAGGCGCTGGTGCGCACCATGGCGACGGCCGGCCGCACCGTCGCGTTCTCCGGCATCACGGTGGCGATCTCGTTGGCGTCGTTGCTGTTCTTCCCGCAGGTGTTCCTGCGCTCCATGGGCTTCGGCGGCATGGCCGCGGTGCTGGTGGCGATGGTCGGCGCGCTGACCGTCCTCCCCGCGCTGCTCGCGGTGCTCGGGCACCGGGTCGACTCGCTGCGCATCCCCTTCCTGCGCAGGCGTCCGGAGGCTACGCCGGCGACGCACCAGGGTGCCTGGTACCGGCTGGCGAGGTCGGTGATGCGCCGTCCGGTCGCGTTCGTGGCCGTGATCGTCCCGTTGCTGCTGCTCGCTGGGCTGCCGTTCCTGCGGGTGGAGTTCGGCGGCGTCGACCACCGTGCGCTGCCGGCCGGCACCGAGAGCCGGGTCGTCTCCGAGACGCTGCTCACCGACTTCCCCGGCGGCGGCACGACGACCATCGACCCGGTGGTCACCTTCGCCGACGGCGCGATCGACGCGGCCGACCGGGCTGCCCTGGACGGCTTCGCCGCCGACGTGCGCGAGCTGCCGGGAGTGGTCTCGGTGGAGGCGTCGGGGGAGCGGGACGGCACCGCCCTGCTCACCGTGCGGCACTCGCTCGAGGGGATCTCGGCGGAGGCGCGCGACCTGGTCGGCGAGATCCGCGCGCTGCCCGCACCGGAGGGCGCCGAGGTGCTCGTCGGCGGCCGGGCTGCCGACCTGCGCGACCTGCTGTCCAGCCTGGGGTCGACGCTGCCGTGGATGGGCCTGTTCGTTGTCGGCGTGACCCTCGTCCTGCTGTTCCTGGCCTTCGGGTCTGTGGTGCTGCCGCTCAAGGCGGTCGCGATGAACGTGCTGTCGCTGTCCGCGTCGTTCGGCGCCCTGGTGTGGATCTTCCAGGACGGTCACCTGTCGTCCTGGCTCGGCTTCACCTCGACCGGGGCGATCGAGGCCACCCAGCCGATCCTGATGCTGGCCATGGCTTTCGGGCTCTCGATGGACTACGAGGTCTTCCTGCTGTCGCGCGTGCGGGAGGAGTGGGACCGCACGCACGACAACAGCGCGGCGGTCGCCGCCGGGCTGCAGCGCACGGGGCGGATCATCACCAGCGCCGCGCTGCTGCTCGTCGTCGTCATCGGCGCCTTCTCGACGTCCGGCATCGTCTTCATCAAGATGATCGGGATCGGGATGATCATCGCCATCCTGGTGGACGCGACGATCGTCCGGGCGCTGCTGGTGCCGGCGACGATGCGCCTCCTCGGTCGCTGGAACTGGTGGGCCCCCGCCCCGATGGCCGGGTTCTGGGAGCGGCACGGCATCCGGGAGTCGGCGGGCGAGGTCGCGCCGCCCGCCGTGGTCGAGCTGCCCGAGGCCCGGTCCGCCGTGCCTGGCCCGGTCCGGACCTAGCGGTCGGGCGGGGGGTCCAGCCGCTGCTCCCGCGGCCGGGCCGCCCGGATCCGCTCGTCGGTCCAGTACTCCGTGACGGCGTCGGGAGGGGTGGTCACGTCATGGACGGCCACCTCACCCGACGCCGGGCCGGTGTCGGCGGCACCACGGCGCAGCACGCGCGCCAGGCGGCTCATGGCCGACACCAGCCGGCGCACGGCTAGCCGGTCGCCGCGGTGCTGTAGGCCGACTGGATGGCGCTGCCGAAGTACGGCCCGAACATCACGTTGCGAACGCCCTGGTAGCCGAAGCTGTTGACCGAGTTGATCGTCGAGTTGTTGATCAGCCACGGCCCACCGCTCGAGCCACCCGTCATGTTGCACGGGATGCCCTGGCTCTGCGTGCCGTACGGGTCGTCGGTGGCGGTGCCGGTGCACGACTTCAGGGTCTGGCCGTTGAACCTGCCGGCCGCCGGGTATCCGTAGGCGTTGTAGGTCAGTCCACGGGCCAGGTTGAAGCCGATCCCCTGGCCACCGACGGTGTTCGTCAGGGTCGCGCCGCCCACGGTGTTCATGACCGCGAAGCCGCCGTCGTAGTTGATGTTGCCCTGCTGCGCCCACTGGGTTGTGGTCACGAGCGTCCGGGCGGTCCACGTGCCGTACGGCCGGGTGCCGTTGTTGTACGCCGGGACGAACGCGAAGTTGGTCGCGTAGGCGCCCGGGCCTTCGTTCACGCAGTGACCGGCTGTGGTCACGACCGAGCCGTTGGTGCTGTTCGTGGCCGCACCCGAGCAGACGTAGTTCGTGCCGCCCATGGTGAAGAACACCTTGCCCGTCGTGGCCACGACCTTCGGGTCGAAGTTCGTGCCACCGCCCGGCTTGGCCCGCGGCACGACGACCGGCTGTCCCTTCGCCACGGCCGAGGACGACGCATTGGCCGCTGACGGTGCCTTGGCGGGCACGGCCTCGCGCATCCGGTCGGCCGTCCAGTAGGCCGTGACCCGGTCCTGGGCGGCCTCGGTGGTTGCAGCGGGGTGGGTCTCGACGCCCCGGCTCTCGGCACCGGATGCGGTGCCCGTGGCCAGGGAGACGAGCGCGACGAGCAGGGCGACGATGGCGCCGAGGAACGTTGTGCGGGTTCTGCGCATGGGCGGCAGTCTCCAGGAATATGGGCGGCGGCGCCGCCGGAACGGGATGTCCGGGTCACGCGGCGCGTGCCGGAGTCGGACAGAACGTAACCGGCCGAGGGGC
>CAWHJC010000002.1:0-20049 GCA_963829565.1 uncultured Actinomycetota bacterium | reverse complement strand
CCGACGACGGTTACCAGCCAGCGGGTTTGGCCATCGTCGCCCTAGACACCGCGTTCCGTCTCCGATCATGGCAGGCCCGCCGGATTGCCGCCGGATAGGCTGAGGCGCACCGCCGATCGCCACCCCACGACCCACCGCCGAGCCCGCAGGAGTGCCGGATGGCCCGCGTCGTCGTCGACGTCATGCTCAAGCCCGAGATCCTCGACCCGCAGGGCAAGGCCGTCGCGCAGGCGCTGCCCCGGCTCGGCTTCGACGGGATCACCGGGGTCCGCCAGGGCAAGCGCTTCGAGCTCGAGGTCGACGGCGCCGTGACCGAGGAGCGGCTCGCCAGATCCGCGATGCCGCCGAGACGCTGCTGGCCAACCCGGTGATCGAGGACTTCACCGTGCGCGTCGAGGAGCGCGGAGGCCGTGAGGGTCGGGGTCGTCACCTTCCCCGGCTCCCTCGACGACGGCGACGCCGCCCGCGCGGTCCGGCTCGCCGGCGGCGACCCGGTCGCGCTCTGGCACGGCGACGCGGACCTGCACGGCGTCGACGCCGTCGTGCTGCCCGGCGGCTTCTCCTACGGCGACTACCTGCGCTGCGGGGCGATCGCCCGCTTCTCGCCGGTCATGGCGCCGCTCATCGACGCCGCCCAGGGCGGCCTGCCGGTGCTCGGCATCTGCAACGGCTTCCAGATCCTGTGCGAGTCGCACCTGCTGCCCGGCGCGCTGATCCGCAACGACCACCGCAAGTTCATCTGCCGGGACCAGCGGCTGCGATCGAGAACGCGTCGACGGCCTGGACCTCGGCTACGCGGCCGGGCAGGAGATCGTCGTACCGCTGAAGAACGGCGAGGGCGGCTACGTCGCCGACGAGCGACGCTCGACGAGCTCGAGGGCGAGGGCCGCGTCGTCGCGCGGTACGCTCGGCGTCAACCCCAACGGGTCCTACCGCGACATCGCCGGCATCACGCAACGAAGCCGGCAACGTGGTCGGCCTGATGCCGCACCCCGAGCACGCCGTCGAGGACGCTGACCGGGCCGACCACCGACGGGCTGGGGTTCTTCACCTCGGTGCTGACGCAGCTGGTCGGCATGAGTGGCCTCTCGACACCGTCAAGCACGCCGAGGCCACGCCGGAGGCCGAGCAGCCCTACCGCGAGCTCGGGCTGAAGCAGGACGAGTACGAGCGGATCCGCGAGATCCTCGGCCGCCGGCCGACGTCGTCCGAGCTCGCGATGTACTCCGTGATGTGGAGCGAGCACTGCTCCTACAAGTCGTCGCAAGGTGCACCTGCGGCAGTTCGGCGAGAAGGCCCCGACAGACCGACGCGCTGCTCGTCGGCATCGGCGAGAACGCCGGTGTCGTCGACATCGGCCAGGGCTAGGCGGTCACCTTCAAGGTCGAGTCGCACAACCACCCGTCGTACGTCGAGCCCTACCAGGGCGCGGCCACCGGCGTCGGCGGCATCGTGCGCGACATCATGTCGATGGGCGCGCGGCCGGTCGCGGTCATGGACCCGCTGCGGTTCGGCCCGGCCGACGCCGCGGACACCCGGCGGGTGCTGCCCGGCGTCGTCGCGGGCATCGGCGGCTACGGCAACTGCCTCGGGCTGCCGAACATCGGCGGCGAGGTCGTCTTCGACCCGTCGTACGCCGGCAACCCGCTCGTCAACGCGCTGTGCGTCGGCGTGATGCGGCACGAGGACATCAAGCTCGGCGCACGCGTCCGGCCCCGGCAACCGCGTCGTGCTGTTCGGCGCCACGCACCGGCGGCGACGGCATCGGCGGCGTCTCGGTGCTGGCGTCCGAGACGTTCGACGACACCGGCCCGACCAAGCGGCCCGCGGTGCAGGTCGGCGACCCGTTCATGGAGAAGGTGCTCATCGAGTGCTGCCTCGAGATCTTCGCGGACGACCTCGTCGTCGGCATCCAGGACCTCGGCGGCGCCGGCCTGTCCTGCGCGACCTCCGAGCTGGCGTCGACGGCGACGGCGGCATGCACGTCTAGCTCGACCGGGTGCCGCTGCGCGACTCCTCGCTCGCCCCGAGGAGATCCTGATGAGCGAGTCGCAGGAGCGCATGTGCGCCGTCGTCGAGCCGGGCAAGCTCGACGCGTTCCTGGCGATCTGCGACAGGTGGGACGTCGTGGCGACCGTCATCGGCGAGGTCAACGACACCGGCCGGCTCACCATCGACTGGCACGGCGAGCCCATCGTCGACGTGCCGCCGCGGACCGTCGCGCACGAGGGGCCGGTCTACGAGCGGCCCGTACGCCCGGCCGGCCTGGCAGGACGCGCTGCAGGCCGACGACGCCGACGTCGCTGCCGCGGCCGTCGACCGGCGACGAGCTGCGCGCCACGCTGCTGCGCTGGTCGCCTCGCCGAACCTCGCGTCGAAGTCGTGGGTCACCGACCAGTACGACCGCTACGTGCTCGGCAACACCGTGCTCGCCCAGCCCGAGGACGCCGGCGTGGTCCGCGTCGACGAGTCGACCGGCCTCGGCGTCGCGCTCGCCACCGACGGCAACGGCCGCTTCGCCAAGCTCGACCCGTACGCCGGCGCGCAGCTCGCGCTGGCCGAGGCCTACCGCAACGTCGCCGCCACCGGCGCCAAGCCGCTGGCCGTCACCAACTGCCTGAACTTCGGCTCGCCCGAGGACCCGGACGTGATGTGGCAGTTCGCCGAGGCGACCCGCGGGCTGGCCGACGCCTGCCTCGAGCTCGGCGTGCCGGTGACCGGCGGCAACGTCAGCTTCTACAACCAGACCGGCGACGTGGCGATCCACCCGACGCCGGTCGTCGGCGTGCTCGGCGTGATCGACGACGTCGCCGCCGGACGCCGATCGGGTTCGCGGCGCCGGACGAGGTCGTCTGCTGCTCGGCGAGACCCGCGACGAGCTCGGCGGCTCGGAGTGGGCGCACGCCGTGCACGGCCACCTCGGCGGGCTGCCGCCGGCGGTCGACCTCGCCGCCGAGCAGGCGCTGGGGTCGCTGATCGCGGCCGCTGCCGCGACGGGCTGGTGACGCCGCGCACGACCTCTCCGACGGCGGGCTGGCGCAGGCGCTGGTCGAGATGGTGCTGCGCCGCGGCGTCGGGGCGCCGTGTCGGTCGATGCGGTCGCGGGTGGTGACCCGTTCGTCGCGCTGTTCACCGAGTCGGTCGCCCGGGCGGTGGTGGCGGTGCGCCCCGACCGGGTGGGGGACCTCGAGTCAGCTGCGGCGACGTACGGCGTGCCGGTGACCCGCCTGGGCACGACCGGCGGCGACTCGCTCACCGTGGACGGGCTGTTCTCTGTGCCGCTGCGTGAGCTCCGGACTGCCCACGAGGCCACCCTCCCCGCCCTGTTCGCCTGACCACGCCCACACCCCACCTTTCCGCGTTGATCATGCAGAGATGGCTCACAACCATTTCTGCATGATCAACGCGGTGTGGTGGGGGGTCTGACCTGCGGCGATGTGGCGCCGCGACCATCTCTGCATGATCAACGGGGGTATTGATCATGCAGATATGGCACCTGGGGTATTGAGCATGCAGGGATGGTTGGTCAGCCGGTGAGGACGCGCTCGAGGCGCTTGGCCTCGGCGACCAGGCGGCTGGAGCCGCCGCGCTGGGTGACCCGATCGAGGCCGGCGAGCGCGCCGCGGGCCCGGACCAGGGCGGCGGCGTCGGCGGCGACCGCCAGGACCCTGTGGGTGTCCCGCGTGTCCTGCTCCAGCAGTGCCGGCAGCGCGGACTGCGTCAGCCGCCACACGAACGTGGCCGCCGCGGGGCCGGCCCGCAGTGCGTCGCTGAGGGAGCCGGCGACCCGGCCCAGCTTGAGCTCGCCGCCGCGCCGGAGCAGGAGCACCGCCTGTCCGGTCGGGCCGCCGTCCACGCCGCGAGCGGCCATCCCCACGACGGCGTCGATGCCGGCCGTGCGGTCGCCGGCGTCGGTGGCGGTCAGCGCGTTGGCGACGGCCAGCCCGACGGCGGGGCCGTGCGGTCCGTCCATGGCAGGGAGCGCGGCGAGCAGGTCGCGACCGGGCGCGAGGCCGGCTGCGATCGGCAGGTCGCAGAGTGCCAGGAGGGCGTGCGCAGCCACGACCTCCGGGTGCGCTGGGAGCGTTGTCGGCCAGTGCCCCATGCCGCGGACGACCACGTCCCGGGTCAGCTGGCCGGCCCGCTGGTGCGGGTCCGGCAGGCCCAGCGCCAGGCTGGCGATGTCGCGAGGGTCGAGGAGCGGACCGTCCAGGGCGACCAGCGCGACCTCGCCCTGCGGGTGCGACGGCCACATCCACCGGTTCCTCGGCACGATGCGGTCCACCACCGGCCGGGAGACTGGGTCCTCATGACCGCCGCGCAGCCTGGCGGCCAGCGCGAGCCCGGCCGGGGACGCGAGACGGTCCGCGTCGACCAGGACTGCGGGGTCGACGGACCTCGGGAGCCGCAGCAGGGCCTGCTGGAGGTCGGCCGGCCACGGCTCACGGCCCTCGGCCTCGAGGCGGGACACCCGCGCGACCAGGACACCCGGGTCGATCAGCCCGGTGGCCTCGGTCGGGACGGCGAGGAGATCGCCCGACTCGCCGCCCAGGATGCGGGCGGCCACCTCGCGCATCCGCTGAACGGAGACCCCGGTCGGGGACAGGGGCGGGTTGGGCAGCGCGTGGGCGTAGACGTGGCGGGACCGCGCGAACAGCCCGCGCAGCCCCCGCCGCTTCGCCGGCGGAGGCGGCGGTTCGAGCAGGACCATCCGCAGCAGCTTGGCCTGCGGCGACATGGCGAACAGCTCGATGTTGATCGCGCTGAAGCTCTCCGGGTTCACCGCGGCCGGGGTGAGCCGGTGGCGCACCGGGGCCATGGCCGCGTCGAAGGCCCGTCGGTCGGTGTTGCGCAGGCGGGCGAACCCGGCGAGCACCGACTCCAGCAGCGCCGGGTCGTCCAGCCGTTCGATGAGCGCCGCGCAGGTCTCGGCGAGGAGGCCCACCGTGGCGGCCGGCGTCGGCCAGGACCCGGCCTGCCCCGCGGGGACCGACGGGGGCGCCCCACCGTCGTCGCCGTCGGGCTCCAGCGGCGTCCCGAGGACCTCCCCGGCCCGGCCGCGAAGCGAGGGCGCCAGGGCGGCGGCAGCGGCGACCAGCTCTGCGACGGTCGCGGGGGACGCCCGTCCGAGGTGCTTGCCGACGACTGCGAGCGCGCGCTCCTGCACGTCGGTCCGCTCGTGGCCGAAGGCGTCGGCGACGACGAGGAGTACGTCGTCAGGCGCGTCACCGGCGCCCTTCGCCATCCTGTCCAGCCAGGAGAGCTGGGACGTCACCAGCCCTTTCTCCGGCCTGGCGAGCACCATGCGGCTCGCGTCCAGCAGGGTCTCCGCGTCGATCAGCCCGGCGTCCCATGCCGCCCGGAGCGCGCGCTGTGCGTGCTTCGCACAGGGGCCGGTCCCGTCGCCGGCGAGCTGGACGTACGACCGCCGCGAGGCCACCTCCTGCGGTGTGGCCTCGAGGCTCGTGAGGATCGTGAGATGCGGCGGCGTCGCGCCCTTTGCCTCGGTGCGCAGCAGGATGCGCAGGCACGCGTCGATCGCGGCGCCCCGGTCCAGCCGTCCCTGCTCGCACAGCCCCCGCACGACGCCCGGCCAGGTGTCGTCGGGCGCCCGCTGGACGACCTCCTGTCGGCGAGACTGCGGGTCGAACACACTGATCCACTCCGCGGCGAGCCCGGGAGCGTCGGCCAGCTCCAGCATCAGCGGGACCATGCCCACGAGCTCCTCGTCGGCGCAGATCTCGGCCAGCAGCGGCCGGCGCACCGGGTCGGTCGTCTTGCGGTGGTCCAGGGTCAGGTCGGCGACCAGCCCCCGCAGGTAGGCCGGCGTCCGAGGGCGGGGGGCACCCAGCCTCGAGCGGAGGTCCTCGACCACGTGCCAGTGCCCGTTCCAGGCGTCGTTCTCCAGGGCCTCGCCGGCGAGCCGGTCGAGCAGCTCCGGCAGCCAGGCGGGGTCACGGTCAAGCAGCACGTCGACGAGCGGCGCGTCCCTCGTCGGTCCCCACTTCCACCACTTCGCGATATGGGTCGCCGTGGTCGCGGCACCTGCCGTGCACCCCAGAGTGGCCAGCCCGAGCGCGTCGTAGCTGCGCAGGTGCTCCCAGAGCCGGCCGGTGCGGCGCAGCTCGGTGGTCACGCTCTTCAGCTCCGGCCGGAGGGCCCGGCGCTGGATCTCGTCCAGGTCGCGCAGCAGGTCCCGGACCCGGCCGAGGTCGCCGGCGAGTGCCGCCCGGGTCAGGGCGTCGGCGGCAGCGGTCACGGCAACCTTTCCTGCGTACGCTCGGAAGGCACCGCACCATCCCTCTCGCCGGCGACGATCTGGGCGGCGAGCACGTGCTTGCACGGACCACGGCTGCCGGCGTACTTCGCCCACCACTGGCAGGTGCAGGTCGCACCGTCAGGGCTGAGGCGGACGTGCTGCACGTGGTCGTCGACGCGCACTACCACCAGGTCGCCGTCCACGGTGACCGCCCCGCTGTCGACGAGCGCGCGGGCGTTGCGCAGCCGGGGGTTCATGCCCTCGACCGCCGAGGCGTCGTAGGGCAGCTCGCGGTGGAAGTAGGCCGCCTCGGCGACGTCGTAGCCGACCTGTCCGGCGGTGCCGAGCTGGGCGAGCGCACGGCGCACCCGGTCGGCCGCGAGCCCGGAGCGCTCGGCGATCAGGTCCACCTCGACGCGCGGCTCCCAGGCCAGCACGGCCGACACCAGGTCGGCGTCGTCGGAGGTCGAGTCGGCGGCCAGCGCGTCGAGGACCCCGCCCTCGCCGGAGAACCCGCGGGACAGGTCCGGCGACAGCGTGAGACTGAGCCGGGCATCGCGCAGCACCAGCTCCCAGACACTGGGCACCGGCGGCGCACCCGGCCCCACGACCGGGCCGTAGACGCGGAGGTGCGTCGCGAAGCGCAGCAGCGGCAGGAGGTTCTCCAGCCGTTCCGGCCCGGCAAGGCAGACCGCACCCGGCACCGGGCGGGTGGTGACCCGAAGGCTGCGGCCGGCCGGCACCGCCCACAGCGCCCCGCGGTTGCTGCCCTTCGGCAGCGAGCGCAGGAACCGGCGCGCCTCGACGGCGTCGATCTCGGCGCGCAGGTCCATGGCCGAGGCACTGGCCTGCACCTCGGCGAACCCGCGCAGCCACCGCCGGGGCAGCGCGACCTTGCGCTCCACGACCGAGTCGTCCAGCGTCGTGACGGTCACGTCGTCGGCGCCGACGGCGAGGTGCAGCGGCTCGCCGCCACCGACGCGGGCGAGCGCGTCGCGCAGCGGCAGGTTGACGTCGACGTTGGTGGTGCCGCGGTCCATCAGGTCGCCGTCCAGCCCGCCGGACAGCACGTCGAGCCGGGCGTAGACGCCGCAGCACCCCGAGAACGACTCGAACCGCAGCCGGTCGCCGTTGCTCGTGACCACCGGGTCGAGGATCTCCTGCAGCCGCTGGGAGGTCATCGGCACGTAGTAGCGGGCCCGCGCGACGGCGGCGACGGAGAGCAGCGCCCTTGGCGCCCTGCTCGGGCTCGGCCAGGAACCCGGCGAAGAACCGGGGGTGCTCGGCCAGCCCGGCCGGGGTGCTGCCGCCCGAGGTCTCCAGGTGCAGCGCTCGGCCGCGGCCGTCGTCGACCAGCGCGGACGGACGCAGGTAGCTGTAGCTCTGCTGGGCAACCCCCACCATGACGGTCAGGCTAGGAGCGCAGGGCGGTGCCTGCCTGCCGTACGCCGGAAAACCACCCACCCGGCCGCCCCGCCGCCCTTCCCGCCGCCGCCCCGCCGCCTCACTTCCCGCGTTGATCATGCAGAAATGGTCGTGCCGTGGAGCGGGCGGCTGGTCGCGAACCAACACCTCCACCCTGGAAGGGTGGCGCTCTAGCCGGTTGAGCTACGCCCGCATGAGCCGCGACCCGGGCGGACCCGGGGTGCGACGCGTCGAGCAGCGTAGCCCGCGCCGCCCGGATGGCCGCACATCCGACCCGAACGGCTCCTTGCGCTGGTCCGTCCTGGATGTCAGCATCCGGTCCCGAACACACGTTCGCGCAGCCTCGGAGCAGCCCATGCGTCGCAGCCTTCTCATCGTCCTGACCCTCGCCGTCGGCGGCGTGGTCGCGTCCCCGGCCCTGCCGGCCCAGTCGGCAGGCCCGGCCGAGGCGGTGATCGTCGTCCTGCACGACGGCGTGGACTCCGATGCGGTCGCTCGGGGGCATGCGCCAGCGCTACGGCGCCGAGGTGTCCCACGTCTACCGGGCGGCGCTGCAGGGCTACGCGGCCAGGGTCCCGGCGGCCCGGCTCGACGCGCTGCGCAGCGACCCACGGGTCGCCTACGTCTCCGCGGACCGCGTGGTGTCCATCGACGCCCAGACGGTGCCGACCGGCATCAACCGCATCGATGGTGAGCTCAGCTCGGCCGTCTCGGGCGACGGCAGCGGCTCGGTCGGCGCTCCCGCTGTCGCGGTGATCGACACGGGGTCCGGCCCACATCCGGACCTCAACATCGTGGGCGGCAAGAACTGCTCGACCGGCAAGAGCTACAACGACGGCAACGGGCACGGCACGCACGTGGCCGGCACCATCGGTGCCCGCGACAACGGGGACGGCGTCGTCGGGGTGGCTCCCGGCGTGCCGATCTACTCGGTCCGCGTGCTCAACAACGCCGGCTCCGGATCATGGTCGAGCATCGTCTGCGGCATCGACTGGGTCACGGCCAACAAGACAGCCCTGGGCATCGGGGTAGCCAACATGAGTCTCGGCGGCAGCGGCTCCGACAGCTCGTGCACCAGCGGCGACGCACTGCACCAGGCGATCTGCCGCTCGACCGCCGCCGGCGTGACGTACGCCGTGGCAGCGGGCAACGAGTCGGATGACGCGCGCAACCACGTGCCGGCCGCGTACGACGAGGTCATCACCGTGAGCGCCCTCGCGGACTTCAACGGCCTGCCCGGTGGTGGGGCAGCGGCGACCTGCCGGTCCGACGTCGACGACACCTTCGCCGACTTCAGCAACTTCGGCAGCGACGTCGACCTGATCGCGCCGGGCGTCTGCATCAACTCCACCTGGAAGGGCGGCGGGTACAAGACCATCTCGGGCACCTCGATGGCGTCCCCGCACGTCGCAGGGGCTGCCGCGCTGTACCTGTCCACTCACGTCGGCGCATCGCCGGCCGCCGTGAAGTCGGCGCTGCAGTCGGCCGGGACGCTCGACTGGAACGACGCGGACGACCCTGACCCCACCAAGGAGCGCCTGCTCAACGTGGACACCTTCTAGCCGCGAGCAGGCGGTGATCATGCAGTAGTGGCTGGCAACCACAGCTGCATGATCAACGGGGTGGGGCGGGGGCGCTGACCTGCAGTTTTTCGGGGCGATAACCACAGCTGCATGATCACCGCCGAGTTGATCATGCAGCTGTGGCTAGGGTCGCGCTGTGCCGGCCCGTCGACGCACCGAGCCCGCCGTCGGGCGAGCCGCTCTCGCCCGGGTCCTCCAGGCGCACACCATGGAGCCGACCGATGTGCGCGACGCCGTCCGGTTCCTGCTGGAGGAGATCGCCGAGCGCGCACCCGGCCGGTCCGTCGAGATCCGCGTGCCGCCCTACGGCGCCGTCCAGTGCGTGGAGGGGCCCCGCCACACCCGCGGCACGCCGCCCAACGTCGTCGAGACCGACCCGATGACCTGGGTCTCGCTCGCCACCGGCGGCACGTCCTGGGCGGACGCGGTCGGTGCCGGACTCGTCCGATCGAGCGGCGAGCGGGCCGATCTGTCCGCCTTTCTCCCGCTCGTCTGACACCCTGACCGGGTGAGCCGACTCAGCGGGGTGACCGTCCGACGAACCACCACGGTCCTCGCTGTCCTTGCCCTCGCCGCTCCTCTCGGCGCGTCGCCCGCGGCGTCGGCCGAGGCCCCGCTCACGACTCGCGAGGTCGTCGGTACGTCGGTCATGGACCGTCCGATCACCGTCGTGCACCGCGGTCACGAGGGCGCGACCCGCCGGGTCCTCGTCATCGGTAGCATCCACGGCGACGAGCGGGCCGGCATGCGCGTGGTGCGCCGTCTGCTGGACAGGGCCGACCTGCCGCCCGACCTCGACCTCTGGCTGGCCCGGACCGTCAACCCCGACGGCACCGCCCGCGACACCCGCACCAACGCCCACGGGGTCGACCTCAACCGCAACTTCCCCTACCGCTGGCACAGCTCGAGCCGTGGCAGCACCTGGTCCGGTCCGGCGCCGCTGTCCGAGCCCGAGTCCGTGGCTCTGCGCGACCTCGTGCGCCGCCTGGATCCGTGGCTGGTCGTAACGTTCCACCAGCCGTTGTTCGGCGTCGGCGCCAACGACAAGGGGATGCCCACGGTCCGCGCGCTGGCCGACGGGATGCGGCTGCCGGTGCGCGACTACGCGTGCACCGGCGTCTGCTACGGCACGTTCACCGGCTGGGTCAACCACCGGACCGACTCGCTGGCAGTGACGGTCGAGTTCGGGCGTACCGCGTCGACCTGGCGCATCCGTCTCGCCGCCCGCACCGTCCTCGACGTCGGCACCCGCGGCCCCTGACGCAGCGGTCCCCCGCGCCTCAGGGAGGACGCGGGGACCGCTGTGTCAGGTGAGCGAACCGGTTGGAATCAGAAGCCGGCGACGTTGAGCAGCCGCTCCTTGGTGCTGTCCGGGTCGTCGCTGTCGTTCCAGTCGAGCGTCCCGGCCGACTGCAGCGCCGACTTCACCTGCGCCGGCGTGGCCGTCGGGTGGGTGGCAGCGTAGAGCGCGGCACCACCGGCGACGTGCGGTGAGGCCATCGAGGTGCCGGAGATGGTGTTGTAGCCACCGTTCATCCAGGTCGACAGGATGCAGGTCCCCGGCGCGATCAGGTCGACGTCCGAACCGTAGTTCGAGTAGTCGGCGAACGTGTCGTCGACATCGGCCCGGCAGGTGGACGGCGCACCCCCGCCGGCCTTGCCGTTGAAGTCCGACAGCGCGCTCACGGTGATGACCTCGTCGTACGCCGCCGGCGCGGACTGAGCCGCGTCCGCCGAGTCGTTCCCCGCCGCGACGGCGTAGGTGACGCCGGCCGCGACGGACGCGCAGATGGCCTCGTGCTCGGCGTCGCCGTCGGTGCGGCCGCAGTTGCCGTCGTCCGAACCGCCGCCGCCGAGGCTCATGTTGGCCACCTCGATGGAGGCGGCGTTGGCCGTCACGTAGTCGATGCCGCACACGATGTCGGAGGTGAACCCGATGCCGGCCGCGTTGAGCACCTTCACCGGCCAGATGCGTGCACCCGGCGCGACGCCGACCACTCCGGCCGCGTTGTCGAGCGCTCCGATGGTGCCGGCGACGTGCGACCCGTGGCCGTTGTCGTCGTCGGCGCTCAGCGCGAGCGCGCAGTTCTTGGCACCGGCCCGGTTGACGTTGAGGTCCGGGTGGTCGAGGTCCACGCCGGTGTCGATGACCGCGACATCCACGTCGACCCGCTGGTCCGAGCCGTCGATGGCGGCGGTCGGGCTGAGCTCCACGTCCGCGCGGTCGACGCCGGTCGGGGTCGTCTGTGCGGTGGCGCTGACCGTGCGGTCGACCTGGACGTACGCGACGCGCGGGTCGGCCGCGACCAGCCCGGCGACCGCAGCCGGCATCTGCGCTGCGTAGCCGTCCAGGGCGCTCGAGTACACGTGCCCGGTCACCACCCCGAGGCTGTTGGCGTGCTCCGCGGCGACCGATGCCGCATCGGTGCCCTCGTCGAGCACCACGATGTAGCGCCCCAGGGCGTCGGAGGTGCCGGCTGCCGCGGCGGCTGCCGGCGGGCCGGTCGTGGCCAGGGCGGTGAGCGCGGCGGTGGCGAGTGCTCCGACCGCCGTGGCGACCCGGATGGGCCGGGTGCTCGGACGTCGCATGCGATGAACCCCATTTCGCGGTCGGTGCCGGCCACCCACACGAGTCGTGTCGTGGCCCACGGTGACCAACGGCCCCGGTCGCGTGAGGTGACGGTACCGACGCGAAAGACCGCTATGTCACGCCCAGGGCTGCGGTTTCAGACACGATCTGTCCAACAGGCGACGGAATCCGTGGTCTCCGGGGTCCTGGGGCGCTAGCGTGCCCGAGCAGAAGATCGTTCCCCCGGAGGTGTGCGTGAGCGAGGCTGCGGTACGCCTCGTCGGGCTCCGCAAGGTCTTTGCGGCCGGGGGCGTGGTGGCCGTCGACTCGGTCGATCTCGAGATCCAGGACGGCGAGTTCTTCGCGATGCTCGGCCCGTCCGGCTCGGGCAAGACGACCGTGCTGCGGATGATCGCCGGCTTCGAGGCGCCCACGGCCGGCCGGGTGCACCTCGGCGGCCGCGACGTCACCCGGGACCCGCCGTTCGACCGCGACGTGAACACCGTCTTCCAGGACTACGCGCTCTTCCCGCACATGAACGTGCTCGAGAACGTCGCGTACGGCCTGATGGTGAAGGGTGTCGCCAAGGCGCGCCGCCGCGAGCGCGCCCGCGCCGCCCTGGCCACCATGCGTCTGGAGGGAATGGACGACCGGCGTCCTGGCGAGCTGTCGGGCGGACAGCGCCAGCGCGTCGCTCTGGCGCGCGCCCTGGTGAACGAGCCGAAGGTGCTGCTGCTCGACGAGCCGCTGGGCGCCCTCGACCTCAAGCTGCGCGAGCAGATGCAGGTGGAGCTCAAGGCCATCCAGCGCGAGGTCGGCATGACGTTCCTCTTCGTCACGCACGACCAGGACGAGGCGCTGACCATGAGCGACCGGATCGCCGTCTTCAACAACGGCCGCATCGAGCAGGTCGGGACCCCCGCGGAGATCTACGAGCACCCGGCGACCGCCTTCGTCGCGGGCTTCGTCGGCACGTCGAACCTCATCGACGGGGCCGCCGCGATCCAGCTGCTCGGGACGGAGGGCACGTTCAGCGTCCGACCGGAGAAGATCACGCTCGTCGACGCGCGGGAGCCGGGCCAGGGCCTGGACGGCCTCGTCGCCGCGGACGGCGAGGTGCGCGCGGTGGTGTACGCCGGCCCGTCGACGCGGTTCGTCGTGCGCCTCGATGCCGGGCCGGAGCTGGTGGCCCTGCGACAGAACACGGGGATCGACTCGGCCGAGCTCGCCGCCCTGCGGGGCAGCCGGGTCAGGTTGGGCTTTGCGAAGGACAACGTCTACCGCGTGCGGGGCGCGACCACAGAGGGAGGCAGGACATGACCCGGACCAAGCTGCTCGCCGTGACGGCCGCGGCGCTGCTCGCGCTGTCGGCCTGCGGAGGTGATGACGCCGGCGACGACTCGACCGACGCCAGCGACGACACCAGCGCGACCGCGCAGGCCTTCACCCCGCCGGACTTGAAGGCGCTCACCGAGCTCGGCGAGCCGGAGGGCGAGCTGAACATCGTGGCCTGGGCCGGCTACGCCGAGGACGGGACGACCGACCCTGCCGTCGACTGGGTCACCCCGTTCGAGGAGGAGACCGGCTGCGAGGTCAACGTGAAGACCGCGCCGACCTCCGACGACATGGTCAGCCTGATGAAGACAGGGCAGTACGACGTCGTGTCGGCGTCCGGCGATGCGTCGCTGCGACTGATCGCGTCCGGTGACGTCGAGCCGGTCAACCTCGACCTGGTGCCCAACTACGTCGATGTCTTCGACGCGCTGAAGATGCAGCCATGGAACAGCGTCGCCGGCGTCGCCTACGGCATCCCGCACGGCCGCGGCGCCAACCTGCTGATGTACCGCACCGACGAGGTGAGCCCAGCTCCCGACTCGTGGGGCGCGGTGTTCGACGACGCGTCGACCTACAGCGGCAACGTGACCGCGTACGACTCGCCGATCTACATCGCCGACGCGGCGCTCTACCTGATGGCGACCCAGCCCGACCTGGGCATCAAGAACCCGTACGCGCTCGACGACGAGCAGTTCACGGCCGCCGTCGACCTGCTCAAGGCGCAGAACGAGCACATCGGGGAGTACTGGTCCGACTACACCAAGGAGATCCAGGCGTTCAAGAACGGTGACTCGGTGATCGGCACGACGTGGCAGATCATCGTGAACCTCGCCCAGCTGGACAAGGCGAAGGTCGACGCCGTGCTGCCCAGCGAGGGTGCGACCGGCTGGTCGGACACCTGGATGGTGTCGGCGAAGAGCGAGCACAAGACCTGCGCCTACCTGTGGATGGACCACATCATCTCGCCGAGGCGAACGCGCAGGTCGCCGAGTGGTTCGGTGAGGCGCCGGCCAACGAGAAGGCGTGCGCGGAGACGGCCGACAAGAGCCACTGCGACACGTTCCACGCCGAGGACGAGGCCTACTTCGACCAGGTCTGGTACTGGACCACGCCGATCACCCAGTGCCTCGACGACCGGACGGACGTCCAGTGCAAGGACTACGGCGACTGGACCACGGCATGGCAGGAGATCAAGGGCTAGTCGCATCCGACTGAGCCCGCGGATCGAGCGGTCAGGACCCCCGGCAGCCGTCGCCACGACGGCGGCTGTCGGGCGTCCTGCATCGCCACCCGCTGCTCCGGCTGGCGCTCCTGCTCGTCGGCCCGATGGTCGTGCTCGTCGTCGTCTACCTCGGCGCGCTCGCCATGCTGCTGGTGTCGGCGTTCTGGACCACCGACGACTTCACCGGCGAGGTGGTCCGGGAGCCGACGCTCGACAACATCCGCGCCATCGTCACGTCCGGCACCTACCGCACGGTGACGCTGCGCACGATCGGGGTCGCCGCGGCGGTCACCGTCATCTGCGCGGTGCTCGCGTTCCCGATTGCGCTCTTCATGGCCAAGGTCGTGTCGCTGCGCACCCGGCGCGTGCTCGTGGTCCTGCTGCTCACGCCGCTCTGGGCGAGCTACCTGGTGAAGGCCTTTGCCTGGCGGGCGATGCTCGCCGGCGACGGTGTCGTCAACTGGGCCCTCGACCCGGTCGGGCTCAGCGGCCCGGGCTTCGGGCTGACGGCGACGGTGATCGTCCTCACGTACCTCTGGCTGCCCTTCATGGTCCTGCCGATCTACGCGGGCCTCGAACGGCTGCCCGACTCGATGCTCGAGGCGTCCTCGCGACCTCGGGGCGCAAGGCCGGTCGCACCGTGCGGTCGGTGGTGCTGCCGCTGGCGTTCCCGGCGGTGGTCGCCGGCGCCATCTTCACGTTCTCGCTCAGCCTCGGCGACTACATCGCGGTGCAGATCGTCGGCGGCAAGAGCCAGCTGATCGGCAACCTGATCCAGGGCAACGCCGGCGCGGCGAACAACCTGCCGCTCGCCGCGGCGCTCGCCGGCGTGCCCGTCGTGATCATGGTCGTCTTCCTGCTCGCGGTCCGCCGCACCGGCGCCCTGGACAACTTGTGATCCTGTCGCGCGGCGCGCGGGCCGCTCTCGCAGCCGTCATGGCGCTCGGGCTGGCGTTCGTCTACGTCCCGCTGGTCGTCGTCCTGATCTCGTCGTTCAACACCGACCGTACGTTCGGCTGGCCGCCGTCCGGCCTCACCGTCGACTGGTGGCGCCGCGCGTGGGACAACGCGGGCGCCCGGGAGGCGCTGTGGACTCGGTCCGCGCCGGGCTCGGCGCCACCGCGATCGCGCTCGTCCTCGGCTCGATGGCCGCGTTCGCCGTTGCCCGCTACCGGTTCTTCGGCCGCGAGTCGGTGTCGATCCTGATCGTGCTGCCGATCGCGCTGCCGGGCATCGTGACCGGCATCGCCCTGTCCAACGCGATCAACACGTCGCTGCAGCCGCTCGGTGTGGAGTTCGGGCTCTTCACCGTCGTCGTCGGTCACGCGACCTTCTGCGTCGTCGTCGTCTACAACAACGTGCTGGCCCGGCTGCGCCGGACCGGCGGGTCGCTGGAGGAGGCGTCGATGGACCTCGGCGCCGACGTGTTCACGACGTTCCGGCACGTGACCTTCCCGGCCGTACGCTCGGCGCTGGTCGCCGGCGGCCTGCTGGCGTTCGCGCTGTCCTTCGACGAGATCATCGTCACGACCTTCACCGCCAGCGCCAGCGTCCAGACCCTGCCGCTGTGGATCTTCAACAACCTGGCCCGGCCCAACCAGGCCCCGATCGTCAACGTCGTGGCGGCGATCCTGGTCGTGCTCTCGCTGGTGCCGGTGTGGCTCGCGCAGCGGATCTCCTCCGACCCCGCGGGCGGCCGAATCTGACGGACGAACGGTGAATCCCTGCGCCTCTCATCGCCGTATTACGGGGGGATATTTCCGTTCATCTGGAGGCAGGGCGATGCGCAAGTCCCTTCTCACAGCCACGGCAACCTCCGCTCTCATCCTCGGGCTCGCCACCCCCACGGTCGCTGCGCCAGTGCCCAGCTCGTACCTCATCGACCCGGTCGGCGCGGCCGCCGACGCCGTCTTCCCCGAAGGCATGGCCACCGACAGCCACTTCTTCTACGTCGGCAGCACGACCGACGGCACGATCTACCGGGGCGACCTCGGCGGGCCGACGGCGACGCCGTTCCTCGCCGGCGGACAGGACGGGCGGACCTCTGCGATCGGGCTCAAGGCCTCCGACGGCTTCCTGTTCGTCGCCGGCGGCGCCACCGGCCGGTTCTTCGTCTACGACCTCGACAGCAGCGAGCTGGTCGGCTCCTTCCTCGTCGACCCTGCGCCGGCGGGCGACGAGAACCCGACCTTCCTCAACGACGCCGTCGTCGCGCCGGACGGCAGCGTCTACGTCACCGACTCGATCCGGCCGGTGCTCTACCGGATCGGGCCGGACGACTACGCCACCGACGGCGTCGAGACGCTGGAGGTCTTCCTCGAGTTCGACGGCACGCCGCTGCAGTACCTGCCCGGCTTCAACGTCAACGGCATCGCGGCAACGCCCGACGGCCAGTACCTCGTGCTGGCCCAGTCCAACACCCGGAAGCTGTTCCGCGTCGAGCTGGCCGACGGGGGACGTCAGCCCGATCGACCTCGGCGGCGCTCTCGTCAATGGCGACGGTCTCGTCCTGCGTGGCCGGACGCTCTACGCCGTCGAGCGCGCAGACCGGCGATGCGCGGATCGTCGAGATCATGCTGTCCGGCGACCTGACCAGCGGCACCGTGATCAGCCTGACCAGCGACCGACGTTCAACGACCCGACGACCGCCGCCCTCGCCCGCGGCCGGCTGCTGGTGGTGAACAGCCAGTTCGGCGAGCGCGCCGCCGGGCAGACCGCCCGACCCGTTCACCGTGTCGACCATCCCGCTGCCCTGACCGAGGCGGCGGCCGGTGCACGCAGCCCGCACGCCGCCCCGTCCATGATCGTGAGGGCGAGGCGGGCCGGAGAAGGCCCGATCCCCTCGCGTCCGGGGTCCACCTAGCATCGTCGGGTGCCAGGCACCCCCGCCGCCGCCCGCGGTACCTGCGCTTCCTGCTGACCGGCGCGCTGGTCGGACTGGCGGTCACGGTCGTCGTCGTCGCCGTGCGCGCCGACGCGGTCGACGACCGGTCCTGCTGTTCTTCTACCTCGGGCTGCTGCTGGGCGGGCTCGGCGCGCTGCTCGGCGGCCTGGTCGCCGTCGTGCTGGAGCCCCGCAGGCGGTGACCGTGCCAGCCGCGACCGCGTCCGGCGAGCCGGTCGGGCAGCCGGGCCGCGCCCCCGTAGACTGGCGCCCGTGCCACGTGGCGACGGTCGGCTCGGACACGACCTGATTCCCGGCGAGAAGGGCCCGCAGGACGCCTGCGGGGTCTTCGGCGTCTGGTCCGCCGACGGCGCCGGCGCCGAGACCGAGGTCGCCAAGCTGACCTACTTCGGCCTCTACGCGCTGCAGCACCGCGGCCAGGAGTCGGCCGGCATCGCGGTGAGCAACGGCTCGCAGATCCTGGTCTACAAGGACATGGGCCTGGTCGCGCAGGTCTTCGACGAGGGCCACCTCAGCTCGCTGCGCGGCCACCTCGCGATCGGCCACACCCGCTACTCCACCACCGGCTCCAGCGTGTGGGAGAACGCCCAGCCGACGTTCCGGTCGACCGCGGCCGGGTCGATCGCGCTGGGCCACAACGGCAACCTGACCAACACGCGCGAGCTGCTCGACCTCGTCGAGAAGCTCGCGGCCGAGAGCGGCCAGCTGCCCTACGACGGCGCGGCCCCCACCGCCGACGAGACCCGGCGCTGGCGCGAGGGGATGCGCGGGCACGGCGGCGCCCTGCACAGCACCACCGACACGGAGATCGTCACGGCGCTGCTCGCGTCCTACCCCGACCTGTCCCTCGAGGAGGCCGCGCTGCGAGGTGCTGCCCCAGCTGCGCGGCGCCTTCTCGCTGGTCTTCATGGACGAGACGACGCTCTACGCCGCTCGCGACCCGCAGGGGATCCGCCCGCTGGTGCTCGGCCGGCTCGAGCGCGGCTGGGTCGTCGCCAGCGAGACCGCCGCCCTGGACATCGTCGGCGCCGCCCAGGTCCGCGAGATCGAGCCGGGCGAGCTGGTCGCGATCGACGAGCACGGTCTGCGCACCCAGCGCTTCGCCGCCGGCCGAGCCCAAGGGCTGCCTCTTCGAGTACGTCTACCTGGCCCGGCCCGACACCCGCATCGCCGGCCGCTCGGTGCACGCGACCCGGGTCGAGGTCGGCCGGCGGCTGGCCGAGGAGGCGCCGGCGGAGGCCGACCTGGTCATCCCCGTCCCCGAGTCCGGCACACCGGCCGCGGTCGGCTACTCGCAGGGTTCAGCGGCATCCCGTACGGCCTCGGCCTGGTCAAGAACTCCTACGTCGGGCGCACCTTCATCCAGCCGTCCCAGACCATCCGCCAGCTCGGCATCCGGCTCAAGCTCAACCCGCTGCGCGAGGTCATCGCCGGCCAGCGGCTGGTCGTCGTCGACGACTCGATCGTGCGCGGCAACACCCAGCGCGCGCTGGTGCGGATGCTGCGCGAGGCCGGGGCCGCCGAGGTGCACGTCCGCATCTCGTCGCCGCCGGTGAAGTGGCCGTGCTTCTACGGCATCGACTTCGCCTCGCCGGCGGAGCTGATCGCCAACGGGCTGGCTGTCGACGAGATCCGCGCGTCGATCGACGCCGACTCGCTCGCCTACATCTCGCTCGAAGGTCTGGTCGCCGCCACCGAGCAGCCGACGGAGAACCTCTGCCGGGCCTGCTTCGACGGCGTCTACCCGGTCGAGCTGCCCGAGCCGGAGCTGCTCGGCAAGCACCTGCTGGAGGTCGATATCGCACCGAACGCGCTCATCCCCGGGCACGATGCCCTCACCCGACCCTGAGTGCCGGCGGCCTGGTGCCGCAGCGTGCCCGTCCCGTCACGACTTCGGTATCGCCAACGTCGGCAGGCGGTGCTGTCATGGCGAGGAACCGGCGCCGGGGGGCGTGGTCCGCTGACACGGATCACGTCGACGCCGCGACCGGGAGGGAGTGGGCATGAACAGGGTCACCATGGCCGTCGCAGGTGCGGTCGCACTGCTCGGCACGCAACTGATAGGCGTCGCGCACGCGGAGGTCCCGCTTTGCGGGCCGCCGAACGAGGAGGTCCCGGCGACGATCATCGGAGCAGGCCTGATCGTCGGCACGAGTGGTGAGGACGTCATCGTAGGCAGCTCGGGCGCGGACACCATCCTGGCCGGCGGCGGCGATGACATCGTCTGCGGCGAGGGCGGCGATGACTACCTGGACGGCGGTACGGGCGACGACGTGCTCATCGGTGATGGCGTCGACGCCCCACCGTTCATCCCGTCGAACGGGGCGAACGATGACACGCTCGTCGGGGGCCCCGGCGACGACACGCTCGCAGGTCTCGGCGGCGACGACACGCTCGAGGGCGGTCTCGGCGATGACGAGATCATCGGCTTCGGCGGCATCGACATCATCGCGGGCGGCCCGGACGACGACACGGTGTTTGCGGGTCCGCTCGACGACACGGTGTCAGGCGGCCCCGGCAACGACACGCTGTTCGGCAACTTCGGTAGTGACACGATCAGCGGCGGACCCGGCGACGACCTCCTCGACGGTGACAACCCGTTCCCGCCGCCCCCGGAGCTGCCGTTCCCGCCGGGCACCAACAACGACTCCTGCAGCAGCGGGCCGGGGGACGACGTGGTGCTGAACTGCGAGTCCGGGGCATAGCCGCGGAGCCGCACCTCCCGGCCGGCTGGGCTCGCGCCACTACGCTG
>CAWHJC010000001.1:0-6978 GCA_963829565.1 uncultured Actinomycetota bacterium | reverse complement strand
GACCGGATGCGGAAGCCGGGCAGGGCGAGGACCTGAGATGGCCGACATCGTGCTGGTGCACGGCGCGTGGCACGGCTCGTGGTGCTGGCGGCGGGTGGTGCCGCTGCTGTGGCTGGCCGGGCACCGCGTCATCCCCGTGACGCTGAGCGGGCTGGGGGAGCGGGCGCACCAGTTCTCGCCGGAGATCACGCTGGACACCCACGTCGAGGACGTGGTCACCGCGATGCGGGCCGAGGAGTGCTCACGACGCCGTCCTCGTGGGGCACAGCTACGGCGGGCTCGTGGTCACCGGCGCCGCCGACCGGCTGGGCGACGAGGTCGGCCGGCTCGTGTACGTGGACGCGATCGTGCCGCTGCCCGGGGAGGCGTGGTCGACCCGCAACCCGCCCGAGGTCCAGGCCGACCGGCGCGCGGCCATCGCGCGGCACGGCTTCCTGCCCGCCGCCGCCGCCCGTCGGCGTTCGGGCTCACCGGCGCCGATGCCGACTGGGTGGAGCGGCGCCAGACCCCGCAGCCGGCCGGCGTCTACGACGACCCGCTGCACTTCGACGTCGCACGCTGGGCCGCCCGGCCGCGCACCTTCGTCGACTGCACGGAGCCCGCGCTGCCCACCATCGAGCCGTCGCGGCAGCTGGTGCGCAGCCAGCCCGGCTGGGAGGTGGTCGAGCTGGCCACCGGCCACGACCCGATGATCAGCGAACCCGCGGACCTGGCCGCCGTGCTGCTGACCATCGCCGAGAGGTGACCGGCGGGGCAGACTGCGCGCCATGCCTGTGAAGCCGATGCCCGACGACTGGCAGCGCGCCCTCGTGGTCGCCGCGCACCCCGACGACATCGAGTACGGCATCGCGGCCGCCGTCGCCGTCTGGACCGCGGCCGGCAAGGAGGTCCACTACCTGCTGGCCACCCGCGGGGAGGCCGGGATGGAGGGGGTGCCGCCGGAGACCGCCGGCCCGCTGCGGGAAGAGGAGGAGCGGCGGTCGGCGGCCGTCGTCGGCGTGACCGAGGTGGAGTTCCTCGACCACCGGGACGGCGTCCTCGTGCAGGGGCCCGAGCTGCGCCGGGACATCGCCGCGGCCATCCGGCGGCACCGGCCGGAGCTCGTCGTCACCGGCTACTTCGGCGCCACCTGGACCCCGCCGGGGGTGTCGCCGGCCTACCTGAACTCCGCCGACCACCAGGCGCTCGGCCAGTCGCGTCCTGGACGCCGTCGCGGACGCGGGCAACGAGTGGATCTTCCCGGACCTGACCGAGCCGCGGTGGACGGGCGTGCAGTACATCGCCGTGCAGGACATGGTGGACCCGCCGCACGAGGTGGACGTCAGCGACGACGGTCGAGAAGGCGGTCGCGTCTCTCGCGGAGCACCGCCGGTACCTGGAGCTGCTGTCCGAGGTCTCGGTCGAGGAGCAGGCACAGCAGGTCATCGACATGTCGACGATGACCGAGGACGGACGGCGCCGCGTCGGCTTCCGGCTCTTCTGGGGCTGAGCCCGCAGTCCAGGTGGCCGCGCCGCTGGGCCCACAGCAGGCCGAGGAGGGCCAGTGCCGCGATGCCCACGATCGGCAGCAGGACCACGCTGATCTCGAGCAGGCCCATGTCGAAGACCACGCCGAGCACCAGCACGACGCCGACCAGGAATGCCGATGCCCACGGCGACGAGGGTGCTCCGCTGGGGACCGTCGGCCGACGATGGCTCCGTCATGGTCGGCACCGTAACGCCCCCGCGAGGCGGACGTGCGTGCTCGGAACCAGTGTCCCCAGGACGGGGTCCCGACGGACGAGTCGACTGAGCGGTCGTGTCAGCGGGGAACCCCCACCCGGCACGTCGGTTCCTCTCACGCAGCGGCGGTGCCCTCCGGGGTGACGACCAGCCAGCGACCGCCGAACTCGACCACGTCGTGGCAGAGGACCTGGCCCGGGGCCTCGTGCGCGTAGTAGTAGAGCGGGTGCCCGGCGTAGGTCACCTGCGTGGAGCCGTCGTCGCGTGGGACGGTGCCCAGGAGATCTGCCCGGACGTCGCCCGTCGCCTCGGGGCTCCCGGTCGTCAGGACCGGGGGCCAGGCGGCCGCGCAGTCCCCGTAGCAGTCAGGTCGCCCCGCCGTCTCCTTGTCGAACAGGTAGATGGCCTGACCGGGCTGGTCGAACAGCATGGTGCCGAAGTCGCTGGCCGGCGGTCGTGATGGCGATGCCGGCCGCTGCCGGGGTGGACGACGGTGCCGGGCTCGGTTCGGCGGCCGGTGACGGCGTCGTCGCGGGGCGTGCGAGGACTCCTGGGCTGCGGGCGTCGTCGACGCCGGTCGAGCCCCCGCCGCAGGCCGTGGCGACCAGCAGCGCCGCGATCAGGGTCAGAGCGAACGGAAGCCGCTGGCGTCGCGGAAGGCCGGGGGATCGGCGTGTCACGTGCATCACCAGCTCGTCGTGGGAACTGCCAGGGTCGCACCCATCGTGGCCCGCCCGGGCGCGCTGTCAACGGAAGGTCGTCGAACAGGACCCCGGCAGGCGACACCCTGGCTCGGTCCGGCTCCTCGATCGTGGCCGGAGGAGGGCGACGGGAACGTCTGGCCCGCCCGATCGCGCGACCTGCGCATTCGCGGCCGGCGTGTCCGTAGACTGGCCGGTACGACGGACGAGTCGGCTGGGCGGTCGCGTCGGCGGGGGAGACCCGTCGCCGAGGAACGTCCGGGCTCCACAGGGCAGGGTGGTCGTTAACAGCGACCCGGGGTGACCCGCGGGACAGTGCCACAGAAAACAGACCGCCAGCGCTTCGCACTGGTAAGGGTGAAACGGCGGTGTAAGAGACCACCGCACACCGGGTGACCGGTGTGGCTCGGTAAACCCCACCCGGAGCAAGGTCAAAAGGGACGGCGGTTCGCCGTCGTCCTGCGCAGGCGTTCGAGGGCGGCCCGCCCGAGCCTGCGGGTAGACCGCTCGAGCCTGCCGGCAACGGCAGGCCTAGATGGATGACCGCCCATCGGGAGGCCGCAAGGCACCCGTGGACAGAACCCGGCGTACAGGCCGACTCGTCCGTCGCACCACTGCACGCCTCGCCGACCGGCGTCACGATTGGGCATCGACGCTGGTCGGCGGCCCGATCGCGGGCCTACCGTCCGGCCCATGAGGCGCTCCCTCGGCACGGCAGTCCTGGCGCTGGTCCTGGCGCTGCTCGTCGGCTGCTCGGGTGGGTCCGACTCGTCCAGTGACGAGGCGGTCGGTGGCGGCGGGGGCGGGCCCATGATCGAGCCCGCCGCCCCGGGGGATGCCGGGGGTGCGCCCGAGCGCGCCGACGCCGACCGGCAGGTGGTCACGACCGCCACGGCCTATCTCGCCGTCGAGGACCCCGCCGAGGGCGCCCAGCAGGTCAGCGAGCTGGTCGAGTCCGTCGGCGGGCGGGTCGACGAGCGCACCGAGCAGGCCGGGGCCGGCGAGAACCGGATCGAGGGCGCCTACGCCGATCTCGTGGTGCGGGTGCCGGCGGACGAGCTGACCGGCGTGCTGGCCGACCTGAAGGATCTGGGCGACGTCGCGAGCGTGTCGGTGTCCGACTCCGACGTGACCGCCACAGCGGTCGACCTGGATGCGCGGATCTCGGCCCTGAGCAGCTCGGTCGCGCGGCTGCAGGCCCTGATCGACGGCGCTGCCGACCACCGAGGCCCTGCTGGCGGCCGAGAAGGCCCTCTCCGAGCGGCAGGAGAATCTGGAGTCGCTGCAGTCCCAGCGGGCGCTGCTGGCCGACCAGGTGGAGCTGTCGACGCTCAGCGTGCACCTCGAGCCGTTCGGCGTGGCGCCGGCCGGCGGACCGGACGGTTTCTTCGACGGGCTCGGCACCGGATGGCGGGCCCTGGTCACGGCCGTGGGCGCGGTCGTCGTCGTCCTCGGCGTCCTCCTGCCGTGGCTGGCGGTGGCCGGGGTGGTGGCCGGGGGAGTGCTGGTGCCGCTCCGCATGTCGCGTCGGCGGGCCAGGGCGGAGACGCCCACGCCGACCGGGCGTCCGCAGCGTCACCGCCGCCGCGCACCGCCGGTCCCGCCCGCGCCGCAGGGGTGAGGGAGACGCCAGGTCACCGTCGGGGGAGTCGCCGGCGTCCGAGACCGGCTGACCGAGTGGCGGTCGCCGGTCAGAGCTCCAGGGCGAGGTCCGCGCGCATGACGTCGTCGGGCGGGAGCGGCGCCGGCAGCTTGCAGTGGTCGCGGAAGACCTGCGCCGATCGGCGCGAAGTCGCCGCGCCCCGGCCACTGGTCGGGCTGCCACAGGCCCGACCGCATGAGCGACTTGGCGCACTGGAAGTAGGCCCGCTGCACGTCCACGACCAGCACCGAGCGCGGTGCCTTGCCGAACTCGGTGAGGTCCACCTCGAGGTCGTCGGGGTCGACGATGGACGCCGTCCCGAAGACCCGCAGCGTCTCCTCGATGCCCGGGACCAGGAACATCAGTGCCACGCGCGGGTTGACCACCACGTTCCGCAGGCTGTCGACGCGGTTGTTCCCCTGGCGGTCCGGCAGCGCCAGCCGGTGCTCGTCGAGCACCTTGACGAAGCCCTGCTCGCCGCCGCGGGGGGAGACGTCGGGGAAGCCGTCGGCGTCGGCGGTGGCCAGCGTCGCCCAGGGGGAGAGCTCGATGAACGCGCGGCAGTGGCGGTCGATCCGGTCGATCACCTTGTCCTGGACCAGCTGGGACGGACGGCGATAGCCGGGCAGGGTGTCGGGCGCGCTCATGCCGCCGACGCTAGCGGGCGCCGGCGACGACACCGCACGGGCGCGAGCCCGGGCTTGCGGCAGCAGGGGTGGACGTTCACAGGAACGCTGTGCACGCGCCGGCCGTCAGACGGCGGTCGCGATGAGGAACGTGCAGATCCCCTCGCCGCGGTGTGCCCGCGGCCGCAGGCCGATCGCCCACAGGAGGGCGGTCTCGATCCGGTGCGCCAGCTGGCGGAGGCCGTGGTACTCCGTGTCGCCGGCCAGGGTCACCTCGATGGAGTCGAACCCGGACAGGCGCACGTGCTCCACCAGCATCCAGTCGGGCAGCATCGAGATGTGCCCGGGCTGGTAGTAGTGCTTCGGCCCGAAGAGGTACGGGGCGCCGCGGAGGAACATCTTCAGCCGGGAGTGCGGGTGCCCGATGTTCGGCGTGCTGAGGAGCAGCCGGTCGCCCGGCCGGAGCAGCGACCGGATCGAGCGGAGCACCCCCCGCGGGTTCTCGACGTGCTCCAGGGTCTCGACGCAGACGACCAGGTCGAAGGGGCCGCGCAGTTCGTCGGTCAGCTCGGGATTGTCGAGATCGAGCCGGAAGATCCAGTCGTGCGGCGGCTCCAGATCGGTCGGGACGACGTCGAGCCCCGCGTCGCGGAGCCGGAGGGCGAGAGCGCCGCAGCCGGCGCCCACCTCCAGGACGCGGCCCCCCTCGGGAAGTGCCGCCCTCGCCAGCTCCACCGCGTATTCGTGCACGCCGGGAGCGGCGTGGACGTTGTGCCCCTGGTACGACCGGGCCGCCGCGGTTCGATGGACGGTCGTGGGCGCGGTGCCGGTCGGGTGATCAGTCACGCCGGAATCATGCACTGACGCGATACGGCTGCCATCCGGACAGTCCGGAACGACCAGCCCTGGTAGGTCCGTGCCGAGGGCCACCGGTTCCCGTGCGAGCCGGACGCGGCGGAGCCGGTCAGCGCACGGCCGAGGACAGGCGCGGGGCGACGATCCGGGACGGCAGGTGGGGGAGCGCCGAGAGCAGCAGCTCGTCGGCCCCCACGCGCCCCCACACCTGCATGCCCACCGGCCGGCCCGATGCGCCGAGCCCCGCCGGGATCGCGGCCACCGGCACCCCGGTCAGGCTCGACAGCGTCGACACCGCAGGCGAGCCGGTGCTCCCCAGCCCCCGGGGCGCGGACGAGGTCGCGGCGGGCAGCACCAGCACATCGCAGTCGCCGAAGCGCTGGTCCACCCGCGCACGCAGGTCGGCGCACGCCTGCTCGGCGGCCCGCCGCCGGCTGCCGCTCGTGTCCGCACCGCGGCGGAGGATCTCGAGGGTCTCGGCACTGAGCCGCGCGGCGATCTCGGGGGAGAGCAGGTCGCGGTGCAGGCTGAACAGCTCCGGCGCGAACACCCCGAAGAACGCGTCGAACGTCTCCGGTGCCAGCAGTTCCGGCAGCCGGGCGTCCACCACGGTGTGCCCGGCGTCGCGGAGCAGCGTCTCCGTACTGCTCGTGCACCGCCCGCACCTCGGGCTCGATGTCGTCGAAGCCGGTCAGGTCGACGACGCCGACGACCAGGCGCTCGGTGCCCGTCGGCAGCCGGAAACCGCCGGCGGCCGCGGTCACCGCGACGAGGGTCGGCACGTCGCGGGCGAAGAACCCGGGGTGGTCGAACGAGAGGCTGATCCTGGTCATCCCGCTCGTGTCCACCCGGCCGAAGCTCGGCTTGAACCCGAAGACCCCGCAGTAGCTCGCCGGGCGGACCACCGAGCCGTTGGTCTGGCTGCCCACGGCCGCGCGGACCATGCCCGCGGCCACCGCCGCGGCCGACCCGCTGGAGGAGCCTCCCGGAGTGCAGGCCAGGTCGTGCGGGTTGCGCGTGACGGTCGGGTGGTACCAGCACAGTTCGGTGAGCTTCGTCGTCCCGACCACGAGCGCCCCGGCGTCGCGGAGGGCCCGCACGAGCTGTGCGTCGGCCGCGGGTGTGTCCCGGTCCGTCATCTCGAAGACGGGCCGGTTCCCGTTGCCCGGCGTCCGGCCGGCGAGTTCGAAGATGTCCTTGATGCCCACCGTGAGCCCGTGGAGCAGGCCGCTTCCGGTTGCCGCGGTCGGGGACGGCGGCGTCGACGGTCCCCGTAGGGAACGGTCTCGCCGTCCAGAGCCTCCGCGGCGGCGGTGACCTGTTCGGCGAACACCTCCTCGAACGCCATGACGACGGGATCCAGCTCGGCGATCCGGGCCAGGTCGGCGCCGACGACGCGGCGCACGTCCGTTGCGGTCACCAGTGCCCCTGT